>NZ_CAWNHR010000001.1:0-61405 GCF_963874485.1 Vibrio sp. V15_P4S5T153
CATCAGGGCAATTTCCTAGGCATTACTCACCCGTCCGCCGCTCGCCACCCAAGGAACAAGTTCCTCTGTGCTGCCGCTCGACTTGCATGTGTTAGGCCTGCCGCCAGCGTTCAATCTGAGCCATGATCAAACTCTTCAATTAAAGTTTTGTTGGTCCTAAGACCGGCTCAATGAATACTGACTTCAAAACTGCTCTTACTCGAAAGTAAAAAAGTAATTTTAAAGCTATTGTTGTTCCAACAGAACAACAATGAATTGACTGTGCCAAAATCAAGTAAACTTGATTCTGATTGGTCACTCAGTTCATTGATAAATCTTTTTTGATTATCATCAACGAGTGCCCACACAGATTGATAGGTTTACATTGTTAAAGAGCGTTCTTCTATGGCTTGCCGAGGCTTCCTTTGAAGAGGCGGCCATTCTAGCGAGATAATGAAAAGTGTCAAACACTTTATTAAATTATTTCGTCTTACTGATTTGACCTACTGATTGGCTGCTGGTTGGGCTTGAACCCTTACTGGCTGTGCCGTGTCAGTGAGGCGGCATTATAGAGATCGCCGTCACGTTGGCAACCCCTTTTTGCTGTTTTTTTTGATTTTCTATTTGTTCGAACAGAAAAAAGCCAAAAGACGCTAAAAATCGACTTTTTATTTACAATTTTTTAAAGTTATCACTAAAAAGAGATACTTTTTGCCAGTTTGTGTATTCAACTTCTTTTGAGGTATCAGTTTCACCGCCAGTCAATGACATGATGAAACGAATCATCACCTTATCGAAAAAGTGATAACGTGGATAGTAAAGAGCACCAGCGAAAACTCCGATTAGCTTGGGTTGCCATGCTGATTTACTGAGAAAGGTTTTAATATAGACACTTCCTTCTGGAGTATCTTTACCCTGCGCTTCTTTTCTTGCAGTTAAGTTGACACAAAAGAACGCCGCTTTAGCGAGTGCTAATTGCTCGGCATGTTTTTCTATAAATTGATAAAGCTTTTTATTTAAATGTCCGTAGCGAATAGAAGCACCAATTAAGACTCGATCGTAAAGAGCTAAATCAATATCCTCAATTTGATGTAAATCGGCAAGTTCGCAATCAAACTCAGAAAGTTCCTCTTTTATATAGTTAAGAATTTTCTTGGTTTGACCTTCACGGGAAGAATAGAGAAAAAGAGCTTTTTGCACGGGATATCCTTAACTGCGCCAAAACGTAGGGGTAAGCAGTATTAATAGTGTAAAAATTTCTAAGCGACCAAAGAGCATCGAAACAACCAATACCCATTTTGCACTGTCATTAACATCCGCAAAATGTACGGAGACTTGACCTAATCCAGGCCCTAAGTTATTCAATGTTGCAGCGACGGCAGAAAATGCACTCAGTTCATCCATCCCTGTTGCGATCAATGCCAACATACACGCCACGAAGACCAGTGCGTACGCTGAGAAAAATCCCCAAACCGCGTCAACAACTCGCTGTGAAAGAGCACTTCCGCCCACCTTAATCGTATACACGGCTCTTGGGTGGATAAGGCGTTTCATCTCACGAGCACCTTGTAAGGTAAGCAATAAGATACGGATCACTTTCATGCCACCGCCCGTAGAGCCAGCACACCCACCTATAAATGAAGAAAACAGCAATAATACAGGTAAGAATAACGGCCAATCTGCAAAACCTGTTGTGGTAAAGCCTGCCGTCGTCGAAATGGATACCGTTTGAAATAGCGCCTGATCAAAAGCGTCATAAAAAGAGTCGTAAGAATGGTGTTTGAGTAAAATCGAAAAGCAAACCGCAAACAAAATGACTTGTATAAGAGCGAAAGCTCTAAACTCTGGATCTTTAAGGTAATATTTTGGATGAACACCACCTGTCGCAAACGCCGCGTAATGGAGAGTAAAATTACAGGCTGAAATGAGCAAAAAAACAACCGTAATTAAATTGATCGCATAACTGTCAAAATACCCCATGCTTGCATCATGAGTCGAAAACCCACCAATAGCGATCGTAGAGAAGCTATGACAAATCGCATCAAATAGGGTCATCCCTGCTGCCCAAAAAGCAGTCGCGCAGGCAATCGTTAAGCTTAAATAGATGTACCAAAGTGCTTTGGCGGTTTCGGCGATTCTTGGAGTAACTTTAGTATCTTTGACCGGGCCCGGGATCTCCGCCCGATATAACTGCATTCCCCCAATTCCCAATACTGGCAAAATGGCCACCGCTAGAACGATGATCCCCATCCCACCAAACCATTGTAAAAACTGCCGATAGAACAAAATCGCTTTAGGTAATTCATCTAACCCAACAATGACGGTTGCTCCGGTGGTGGTTAATGCTGAAAACGATTCAAAAAACGCATCCGTCACCGATACATTAGGGTTATCCGCTAACCAAAATGGTAATGAACCCGCACTACCGATAACCGTCCAAAACAGTACAACGATCAAAAAACCGTCTCTGGCTTTCAATTCATGTCGATAGCGGCGGTTTGGAAACCAAAAAAAACCGCCACACATCAACAATACAAAAAAGGTCGTGACAAAAGGTACACCTGCACCATCGCGGTACAGCAAAGCCACCAGCGCAGGGGCAAGCATAGAGACACTAAATAGCGCGAGCAAAAGCCCGACGATACGAATAATAGATCGAATTTGCATTGCTTTTTCTGAAGCGAAGCTTCTGACTTCCTAATTATTTTTTATGGCGGTCACTACAGCTTTTGCACCGCTTTTATTAATGATAGTTTGAGTAAAGGCATCAAGATGGCGCAATTCTATCTCAACAAGAAATTTAACCTGTTCTTTATAATCGGCTTCGACTTCGAATGCTTCATACTGCGCGATGATGGATTGAGCAATCGGCACAAAACTGTAGTCTAACGTTAGGGATAATTTTGTGGTGATTTTTTTCTCAATAGTTTGAAGCTGCTTGAGTGCTTGTTGTACTCCGCCACCATAAGCTTTAACTAACCCCCCAGTGCCAAGACGAATCCCACCATAATAACGAGTGACGACGGCCGTTAACTCCCCGACACTCGATCCGGCTAGCTGCGCCAATATCGGTTTGCCCGCCGTCCCTGATGGCTCACCATCATCACTAAAACCCCACAACATCGAATCTTCCGGTCGTCCGGCAACAAAGCCCCAGCAGTTATGTCTGGCGTCGCTATGTTTTGTCTTTATTTGCGCAACGAAGGCTTTGGCAGCATCTACACTCGGAGTATGGGCCAAATAGGTAATAAAGAGGCTTTTTTTGATTTCCTCTTCAAATTGGGTGGGCAACGCTGGAATTAAATAAGGTTGTTCGTTCATGTGAAATCATAGATCGAGCGGATGGCAAGAGTGTAACACGTGCACTTAAAAAAGCAGCGCTGATCTCCATTCGCACTCAATGTTAAACAGTTGTTTAAAAAATGTATTGAAATTAAACAATCCTCAGGTCAAACTAAACCGACTGGTCAAACCAGAACCATTAATACAACAAAAACTCTCACACACGATCTTAAGGTTGTATGTCACGGAGATAGACAATGATTTACCAAGCCAACACCCTACAGGTAAAGGAATTACAAGATGGTATTGCGGAGTTGCGTTTCTGCTCCAAGGAGTCAGTGAACAAACTTGACCTTGCCACTCTTGAATCGCTCAACCATGCACTTGATGCCCTAAAAGCCCACCAAGGACTGAAAGGCCTTATTCTTACTTCCGATAAAGAATCTTTTATTGTCGGGGCTGATATCACTGAGTTTTTAGGTCTCTTTGCTAAACCTGCGCAAGAACTCGACCAATGGCTGCAATTTGCCAATAGCATTTTCAACAAACTAGAAGATCTACCCGTTCCGACACTAGCCGCTTTAACAGGGCACGCGCTAGGCGGTGGATGTGAGTGTGTACTCGCTACCGATTTCCGTATTGGTGACGCGACCACCAGCATAGGATTACCGGAAACAAAGCTTGGTATTATGCCGGGGTTCGGTGGCTGTGTGCGTCTGCCTCGTGTAATTGGTGCCGACAATGCTATGGAAGTGATCACTCAAGGCAAAGCATGTCGTGCTGAAGAAGCCCTTAAAATTGGGCTGCTCGATGCGATTGTTGATAGCGACAAACTGCTTGAGTCAGCACTCAAAACCATCACATCGGCCATCAATGAAACCGTTGATTGGAAAATGCGTCGCCAGCAAAAAATGTCCGCGCTGACACTCAGCAAATTAGAAGCCATGATGAGCTTCACCATGGCCAAAGGCTTGGTTGCACAGCATGCCGGACCTCATTATCCAGCGCCAATAACCACTGTTATTGCAATAGAAGAAGCCGCGCGCTGTAGCCGTGATGAAGCATTGGCCATTGAGCGTAAACACTTCGTTAAGCTCGCTCATTCTGAAGCGGCTAAATCCTTGGTCGGTTTATTCCTCAACGACCAATATATTAAAGCACTGGCAAAAAAAGCGGCTAAATCAGCCAATAAAGAAACCGGACGAGCGGCGGTACTTGGTGCGGGGATCATGGGCGGCGGCATTGCTTATCAATCGGCAGTAAAAGGCGTGCCTGTTTTGATGAAAGATATTGCTCAATCGTCCCTTAATTTAGGTATGACCGAGGCATCTAAGTTACTTAACAAGCAGCTAGAGCGCGGAAAAATTGATGGTTTTAAAATGGCCAGTGTGCTGGCATCGATTACGCCTAGCCTGCATTATGCGGGGATTGAGCAAGCGGATGTGATTGTTGAAGCTGTGGTTGAAAACCCGAAAATCAAAGCCGCGGTACTAAGTGAAGTCGAAGCCAATGTTGGTGAGGATGCGGTTATCACCTCGAACACCTCAACCATTCCAATCAACCTACTGGCCAAATCACTCAAACGTCCAGAAAACTTCTGTGGTATGCACTTTTTTAACCCAGTACATCGTATGCCATTGGTGGAAATTATTCGTGGTGAACACACTTCCGATGAAACCATCAATCGAGTTGTCGCTTACGCGGCCAAAATGGGTAAATCCCCCATCGTGGTCAATGACTGCCCTGGGTTCTTCGTAAACCGCGTACTTTTCCCTTACTTTGGTGGCTTTAGTTTATTACTGCGCGATGGCGCTGATTTCACTCAAATCGATAAAGTGATGGAACGTAAGTTTGGTTGGCCAATGGGCCCAGCTTATCTTCTAGATGTGGTCGGTATTGATACCGCTCACCATGCACAAGCAGTAATGGCACAAGGTTTCCCTGAACGTATGGGCAAACAGGGCCGCGATGCTATTGATGCACTGTTTGACGCCAATAAATATGGCCAGAAAAATGGCAGCGGTTTCTATCAATACACTTTAGATAAGAAAGGCAAACCGAAGAAAACTTTCTCTGAAGAGGTTCTCACTGTTCTTAACGTAGAATGTGGTGATAAACGTACTTTTGATGATCAAACCATCATTGAACGCATGATGATTCCGATGATCAATGAAGTGGCACTCTGTTTAGAAGAGAAGATCATCGCCTCCCCCCAAGAAGCTGATATGGCGTTGGTGTACGGCTTGGGGTTCCCTCCTTTTAGAGGCGGCGTATTCCGCTATCTCGATAGTCTTGGCTTACAAAACTACGTTGCAATGGCAAGCCAATACCAAGCATTGGGCGCGATGTATCATGTACCTCAACTGCTGCTTGATATGGCAGAAAAAGGCGAGACCTTCTACGGTGCTCAACAAGCAAGTTCTATCTAAGGAGAGATGTCCAAATGACTTCACATAAGAGAAATGTCGTAATTGTTGATTGCCTACGCACCCCGATGGGTCGTTCAAAAGGTGGGGCATTTCGTCATACTCGTGCGGAAGATTTATCTGCACATCTGATGAAAGGCATTTTAGCCCGTAATCCACAAGTCAACCCAAAAGAGATCGAAGATATCTACTGGGGTTGTGTGCAACAAACCTTAGAACAAGGCTTTAACGTCGCGCGTAATGCAGCACTGTTAGCTGGCTTGCCGATTGAAATTGGTGCCGTCACCGTTAACCGTTTATGTGGTTCATCAATGCAAGCACTGCATGATGCCACCCGCGCCATTATGGTTGGTGATGCTGAAATCTGCCTTGTGGGCGGCGTTGAGCATATGGGGCACGTACCGATGAACCATGGCGTTGATTTCCATCCCGGCATGTCAAAAACCGTTGCCAAAGCTGCGGGGATGATGGGGTTAACGGCTGAGATGTTAGGTAAAATGCACGGCATTAGCCGTGAGCAACAAGATGCCTTTGCCGCTCGTTCGCATCAACGCGCTTACGCAGCAACCGTTGAAGGCCGCTTCAAAAATGAAATCCTCCCCACTGAAGCTCATGCCGAAGATGGTACTCTGTTCACGCTCGATTTTGATGAAGTGATCCGCCCGGAAACCACTGTTGAGGGGCTAGCACAGTTGCGTCCTGTTTTTGACCCAGCCAATGGTACTGTAACGGCAGGCACCTCATCGGCTCTGTCCGATGGCGCATCGGCGATGTTGATCATGAGCGAAGAGAAAGCCAATGCGCTTGGCTTAAAGATTCGTGCGCGTGTGAAATCAATGGCCGTCGCTGGTTGCGATCCTTCAATTATGGGTTATGGGCCTGTACCTGCGACTCACAAGGCGCTAAAACGTGCAGGCCTAACCATGCAAGATATGGATGTGATTGAGTTAAACGAAGCGTTTGCGGCTCAATCTCTACCTTGCGCGAAAGATCTCGGTTTACTTGATGTGGTCGATGAGAAGGTCAACCTGAATGGAGGAGCAATCGCATTGGGCCACCCTCTCGGGTGTTCTGGCACGCGCATCTCGACCACACTAATTAACTTGATGGAAGCGAAAGACGCCAAATATGGTTTAGCAACTATGTGCATTGGTTTAGGCCAAGGCATTGCGACCATTTTTGAGCGCCCATAACCATTCAGTTTTCCCTCTCACTGAAGAGTCTTTTAAGAGCCAGCAATGCTGGCTCTTCTTATTAGGTTATTTAGCTTGAAGCCAATCACGATAAAGTTGATCGCTACTGCCCAGATAATTTACCATCCACTCGATCAATTTATGATTATCATCTTTGCGCCATACTAAACAGCATTGACTAAGCAGTTTATCAACGGTGAGAACCCGTTCAACCAACCCACCATCAACAATCAAAGGTTGTGCAATGTGTCTTGGCATGTAGCCCACACCGACTTCATTTTTTAAGCATTCAATCGCACTATACCAATTCGGTAAAAGTAAGCGCCGTTGCTGCGGGTAGTGATCCGTATGCCGCTTGGGTAATACACTTGACGTGTCATCCAAACAAATCGCCGGGAACTGACTGACAAAATCTTCGCTTAAATAGGGCTCTTGAGCACAAGGGTGATGAGGAGACATTACAAATGCCCAATCCAACACACCCATGTCACGCACTTCAAAATCACCACCGACAGGAATCGCAGAGGTTGCACCAATCACAATGTCAGCTCGACCTTGCGCAATAGCTTCCCATGAGCCATTAAACACTTCCATGTTGATTTGCAGCTCAGCAAACTCAAACGTGCGATAAAAATCTTCCACCAGCGGTTTCATTTTGTCGAGTTTAACCACGTTATCAAGCGTCAATTTTAGCGTTTTCTGCCAACCATGCGCCGCGCGTTTAGTTTGTGAACGAATCTCTTCCATCTGCCTAAGCAATTGGCGAGCCTCCACCATAAACAGCTCACCAGCGGGCGTCAGTTCCACCTTTCTAGGTAAACGGCGAAACAGCAGCACATCCAAATCTTGTTCGACTTGGCGAACGCCGTAGCTGATCGCTGACGGCACTTTATGCAAAACTTCCGCAGCGGCGGTAAAACTACCCAACCGTGCGACAGTATCAAGCATTTCTAATGAGGATTTAGAAAACATAAGCCTTCAATTTTTTTGATGAATAACCAACAAATTTAGCGTTTCATTTAATATTAAACGAAAAATAGAATAGATGAGTAGATAAATTAAGGTTGGCATAGATTAATGCTGGCCAAATATTGATTAATTTTTTTGAATGGTAATAAAAATGAAAGCATCAAAATTACAGTTGCTGTACTTAGCCGCGCTCTCTATGCTTGGCTTCATTGCCACAGACATGTACCTCCCGGCCTTTAAAGCGATGGAAATGGACTTTGCCACAGGGCCAGAGCAAATAGCCTTGTCTCTCACCGTTTTTCTGGTCGGTATGGCATTAGGTCAACTGGTGTGGGGCTTAGCTTCCGATAAATATGGTCACCGTAACACTTTAGCGGCTGGCCTAGTTCTCTTCACGTTGGCATCATTTGGTTTAGCTTTTAGCGAGCAGGTGTGGCAATTATTAGCGTTGCGCTTTGTGCAAGCTTTAGGGGTGTGTGCTCCCGCAGTGATCTGGCAAGCAATGGTAATTCAACGCTACCCAGCTAAAACAAGCCAGCAAATATTCGCCACCATCATGCCTTTGGTCGCGCTTTCACCCGCGCTTGCACCTCAATTAGGCGTCTTACTGGCCGATAACTTTGGTTGGCACAGTATTTTTGTGACATTGACATTAATGGGCGTTGCGCTTGTAGCCTGTACTTTTGCTCAAAAAAATGAACAATCACAACCCAAACAAACCTCAATTAAGCAAGATATCAAAGCTCTGCTCAGCACTAAAACCTACTTGGGTAATGTGATGATGTTTGCTTGTGCTTCTGCGGCCTTCTTTGCTTACTTGACTGGGATGCCAGAGATTATGGCACGCCTTGGTTATGCCGCTAAAGATATCGGTTTGAGTTTCATTCCTCAAACGATCGCTTTCATGGTTGGTGGCTACTTAGGTAAGGTGGGAGTGAATAAATTTGGTGACGAAAAAGTGCTCAAGCAGTTGATTGGCCTCTTCAGCGTTGCCACTTTATTAGTATTCATTGCATCACAGTGGCAACTGACCTCAATTTGGCCAATTTTGGCACCGTTTTGCTTAATAGCAGTTGCCAACGGAGCGCTTTACCCTATCGTGGTGAACCGCGCACTATCGAGTGCCAAACAAAGCCCAGCAACTGCAGCGGGTTTACAAAATAGCTTACAAATCTGCGTTAGTAGTTTAGCCAGCGCATTGGTCGCAACGTTGGCCAGCCAAGCACAAATGGTGACGGGTATTGCAATTATGATTTGTATGGGCGGGCTATGGATTGGTTATATCGTCTCGAACCGCGAACTTTCTCAACACTTCACCGCACCAGATAATGCACGCGTAGTCAGCGATGAAGAGTAAGTCTTTTAATAAGAACTGATAAAAAGCCGCTCATTATAAGCGGCTTTTTAATCGTTCATTTGTTAGCTACGCTTAACAGGACGCTTCCAACCATTGATTTTGCGCTCTTTCGCGCGAGTGATGACTAACTCACCTTCAGCAACGTTACTGCTTAGCGTAGTGCCAGCACCAATCGTTGCACCATTGGCGATCGTTACAGGAGCAATCAACTGGCTGTCTGAACCGACAAACACATCATCACCAATTGTGGTTTTGAATTTATTGACACCATCGTAATTACAAGTAATAACGCCAGCTCCGACATTAACACGCTGGCCAATTTCAGCATCACCAAGATAAGTTAAGTGATTAGCTTTTGAACCTTCACCCAAACGAGTATTTTTTACTTCCACGAAGTTACCTACGTGCGCATCATTACGCAGTTCAGCACCAGGACGTAAACGGGTAAAAGGCCCAACGGTACAGTTTTCTGCAACGGTTGCCCCTTCAATGACGCTGTATGGGCGGATCACTGTGTTGTCATCAATTTCGCAATCTTTAAGCACGCAACCCATGCCGATAATTACGTTATCACCCAAAGAGACATTTCCTTCGATGATGACGTTTGCATCAATCTCAACATCCATCCCACACTGTAATTCACCACGCAGATCAAAACGCGTAGGATCACGTAGCATCACACCTTGTTCTAATAGCTTTTTCGCTTGTGTTGCTTGATAAGCACGCTCTAAACGAGCCAGTTGAGCGCGATCATTTACTCCTTCCACTTCAATAGAGCTGGCAGGATGAACAGCCTCAACTGCGCGGCCTTCATTGTGCGCTGCAGCGATAACATCTGTCAGATAATATTCGCCTTGCGCGTTCTCATTACTTAAGCCTGACAACCAGCGTTTGAGATCGCGCCCCGTTGCCACCATCACGCCCGTATTGATCTCTTTAATTAACTTTTGCTCATCGGTGGCATCTTTTTGTTCAACAATCGCCACCACTGGGCCATGCTTACGCACGATACGGCCATAACCGGTTGGGTTATCCAGTACCACTGTCAGCAAGGCTATCCCATCATTAGGTTGTGCATCTAACAAGCTTTCCACGGTTTCTTCCGAGATCAATGGAACATCACCGTACAACACGAGGATCTTCTCATCGTCTTGGAAATGAGGCGAGGCTTGATCAACGGCATGGCCAGTTCCTAATTGATCCGCTTGCAGCACCCAGTTAACCGACTCTTCGGCAAGCGCTTGCTGCATTTGCTCACCACCATGACCATAAACCAAGTGGATATTCTGCGCACCTAAGCTATTGCACGTATCAATTACGTGTTTCACCATTGGCTTACCCGCCAGTGTGTGCAGCACTTTAGGCATATTAGAATACATTCGAGTACCTTTACCTGCTGCGAGAATCACTGCGCTAAATTTCATTGACAACCTATTGACGTTTAAAAAGTTAAGCCGCATTTTAGCGGTAATTAAAGAGATAGTTAATTTAACTAAATAATTTTCTGTTAAAAAATAAGCAAAAAGGCGACCTATAGGTCGCCTTTTTACATCACGTCTTAATTATAAAACACATTAACGACGTTTTTTGGTCAGCTCGATAACTCGTAACTGAGCCATGGCTTTAGCCAGTTCACTGGCCGCTTGTGCGAAGTTCATATCGCCATGCTGATTTGAAATATTTTCTTCAGCTTTGCGTTTGGCTTCTTCTGCCTTAGCTGCGTCTAGTTCTTCACCACGAATTGCCGTATCAGCCAGTACTGTAGCAGTACCCGGTTGCACTTCGACAATACCACCCGAAACATAAATAATTTCTTCGTGGCCGTGTAGCTTAACGATACGCACCATACCAGGCTTAATAGCGGTCAGCAGCGGTGTGTGACCATGGAAAATTCCCAGTTCACCTTCGCTACCGGTCACCTGAAACGTTTCGACTTGGCCAGAGAAGATTTTCTTCTCTGCACTGACGACGTCTAGGTGAAAGGTTATTGCTGCCATATCGCCTCCTAGTTAGCCTTATAGCTTCTTAGCATTCTCAATCGCATCGTCGATAGTACCGCAGTACATAAACGCTTGCTCTGGAATGTCATCGTATTCACCAGATAGAAGACCTTTGAAGCCACGTAGCGTCTCTTTTAGAGGTACGTAAACACCAGGGTCACCTGTAAATACTTCAGCTACGTGATAAGGCTGAGTTAGAAAACGTTCAATCTTACGTGCACGTGATACAACTTGCTTATCCGATTCAGACAACTCGTCCATACCCAAGATCGCAATGATGTCTTTCAGCTCTTTGTAGCGCTGAAGCGTCTGCTGAACGCCACGAGCGATGTCGTAGTGCTCTTGACCTACGACGAGTGGGTCTAGCTGACGAGACGTTGAATCGAGTGGGTCGATCGCTGGGTATAGGCCCATTGCTGCGATGTTACGGTTAAGTACAACCGTTGCATCCAAGTGCGCGAACGTTGTGGCTGGAGACGGGTCCGTCAAGTCATCTGCTGGTACATATACCGCCTGTACAGACGTGATAGAACCTTGCTTAGTTGACGTAATACGCTCCTGAAGCACACCCATCTCTTCTGCAAGAGTAGGTTGGTAACCTACCGCTGAAGGCATACGACCTAGCAGTGCTGATACTTCCGTACCGGCAAGCGTGTAACGGTAGATGTTATCGATGAACAGAAGTACGTCACGACCTTCGTCACGGAAACGTTCTGCCATTGTCAAACCCGTCAGTGCAACACGTAGACGGTTGCCTGGTGGCTCGTTCATCTGTCCGTAAACCATCGCTACTTTTGATTTTTCAGGCTCTTCGATGTTTACAACACCTGCTTCCTGCATCTCATAGTAGAAATCGTTACCTTCACGAGTACGTTCACCAACACCCGCAAATACTGAAAGACCTGAGTGTTGCAGTGCGATGTTGTTGATAAGTTCCATCATGTTAACGGTCTTACCTACACCTGCACCACCAAATAGACCGATTTTACCACCCTTAGAGAATGGACAAACCAAATCGATTACTTTTACACCGGTTTCAAGAAGAGCAGTTTCGTTTGATTGCTCTTCATAGCTTGGAGCTGGACGGTGGATAGAGTAAAGCTCTTCCGCACCGATTTCACCACGCTCATCAATCGCATCACCAAGCACGTTCATGATACGACCTAAAGTCTTAATACCGACTGGTACTGAAATTGGAGCGCCAGTATTTTCAACTACCAAACCACGACGTAAACCATCAGAGCTACCCATTACGATTGCGCGAATCACGCCACCGCCAAGCTGCTGTTGAACTTCAAGAACGAGACGTTCTTTTGAATCCACAACATTCAGAGCATCGTAAACACTTGGTACTTCGCCCTGTGGGAACTCTACGTCGACTACCGCACCGATGATCTGTACGATCTTACCTGTAGCCATCGTTAATCCTCTAAACTGTTTGTTTTACCTAAGCTTAAACCGCTGCTGCACCAGAAACGATTTCCGATAGTTCTTGTGTAATCGCCGCCTGACGGGCTTTGTTATACACAAGCTGTAAATCATCAATCAAGTTGCTTGCGTTATCGGTAGCTGCTTTCATCGCAATCATTCGAGCAGCTTGCTCACAAGCAAGATTCTCAACCACACCCTGATAAACCTGAGACTCTACATAACGCAGCAATAGTGCATCGAGTAGAGGCTTTGGTTCAGGCTCATAGATGTAGTCCCAAGAATGTTCGCGTTTCATCTCTTCGCTATTCGATCTAGGCAAAGGTAGTAATTGATCGATCGTTGGTTCTTGAACCATAGTATTCACAAATTTGTTGAACACTACGTATAGGCGATCCAACTCACCTGCATCATATTTCTTCAGCATAACACCAACGGAACCGATCAAATCTTCCAAGGTTGGGCTATCGCCCAAACCAGAGACTTGAGCAGCGACTTTAGCGCCACTGTTTCTAAAGAAAGCCGTTGCCTTTGAGCCCACAATTGCAAGCTCAACCTCAGCACCTTTCTCCGACCAATCTTTCATGTCATGCAGGGCTTTTTTGAACAAATTGACGTTCAAACCACCACACAAACCACGGTCTGTTGAAATAATGATGTAACCAACACGTTTGGCTTCGCGCTCTTCTAGATAAGGATGACGATATTCTAGATTTGCACTCGCCACATGACCGATCACTTTACGCATTGTTTCAGCGTATGGACGAGAAGCTTCCATGCCGTCTTGCGAACGACGCATTTTTGAAGCTGCTACCATTTCCATCGCTTTCGTAATTTTCTGCGTGCTTTTAACACTACCGATTTTATTACGTATCTCTTTTGCGCCGGCCATCGTTTTACTCTCTTTTAAGGTAATCCGTTATTGGTCAGTGGTGACCCTAAGGTCACCCACCAATTACCAGGTCTGGGTTGCCTTGAAATCGTCAACCAGTTTTTTAAACTGAGCTTCGATTTCATCGTTATAAGCACCCGATTTGTCGATATCTTTTACAAGATCAACATATTGACCACGAGCATACGACAGTAGAGCAGATTCAAAATCAGCCAGTTTATTCAACGCAACATCATTTAAATAACCACGCTCTGCCGCAAAGATAACCAACGCTTGGTCAAACACAGACATCGGAGCATATTGTTTCTGCTTCATCAGCTCTGTTACTTTCTGACCATGGTTTAGCTGTCTCTTCGTCGCTTCATCAAGATCTGACGAGAACTGAGCAAATGCAGCAAGTTCACGGTACTGTGCAAGCGCGGTACGGATACCACCTGACAGTTTCTTGATGATTTTCGTCTGAGCGGCACCACCTACACGAGATACTGAAATACCAGGGTCAACGGCTGGGCGAACACCCGCGTTGAATAGTTCAGTTTGTAGGAAGATCTGACCATCGGTAATCGAGATTACGTTAGTCGGTACGAATGCTGAAACGTCACCCGCTTGTGTTTCAATGATAGGTAGCGCGGTTAAAGAACCGGTTTTACCTTTCACTTCACCCTTAGTGAAACGTTCTACATACTCTTCGCTGACACGAGCAGCACGCTCAAGTAGACGAGAGTGGAGATAGAAAACGTCACCTGGGAATGCTTCACGGCCTGGTGGGCGTTTGAGTAGTAGTGAGATCTGACGGTAAGCAACCGCTTGTTTAGATAAATCATCATAAACAATCAGTGCATCTTCACCGCGATCGCGGAAGTATTCACCCATTGCACAACCTGCATATGGCGCAAGATATTGCAATGCCGCGGATTCAGAAGCCGATGCAACAACCACAACTGTGTTTGCAAGCGCGCCGTGCTCTTCTAATTTGCGTACTACGTTAGCGATAGTTGAGGCTTTTTGGCCAATCGCAACATAGATAGAGTAAATACCGGAATCTTTTTGGTTAATGATTGCGTCGATCGCCATGGCTGTTTTACCAGTTTGACGGTCACCGATGATAAGTTCACGTTGGCCACGACCGATTGGGATCATAGAGTCAACTGACTTATAGCCGGTTTGTACTGGTTGATCGACTGATTTACGGTCGATTACACCAGGTGCAATCATTTCAACAGGTGAAGACAATTTCGCTTCGATAGGACCTTTACCATCGATAGGCTGACCGAGTGTATTCACTACGCGACCTAACAATTCAGGACCAACTGGCACTTCAAGAATACGACCAGAACCTGTTACTTTCATGCCTTCCTTAAGGTCAGCATATGGGCCCATGACAACCGCACCAACCGAGTCACGCTCAAGGTTAAGTGCAAGTGCATAACGGCCACTCGGTAATTCAATCATTTCACCTTGCATCACGTCCGCTAGGCCGTGAATGCGAATGATACCATCGCTTACCGATACGATAGTACCTTCATTGCGAGCTTCACTAACAACGTCGAAAGATTCGATACGTTGTTTAATTAGATCGCTAATTTCCGTGGAATTAAGTTGCATGCTCCAATCCCCATCAAGACTGTAATGCATCGCTCAGGCGGTTTAAACGACCGCGGGCTGAGTTATCGATGACAAGGTCTCCGGCTCGAATTATAACCCCACCAAGTAGGGTCTCATCTATACTGCAATTCAGCTGAACTTTGCGTTCAAGACGCTGCTCAAGTTTGGTGCTGATATTGACAAGCTGTTCATCAGAAAGCTCAGTTGCTGAAATCACTTCAACATCCATCTGCTTCTCATGCTCTTGTTTCAGAGCAAAGAACTGTTCACTAACATCAGGAAGAGCCTTTAATCGGCCATTCTCAGCCATCACCTTTAACAGGTTCTGGCCATAAACATCAAACTGTTCGCCACAAATTGCGATGAAAATTTCCGCTAATTTCTCAGCCGAAACAGAGCCCGTTAGTAGCTCTTTCATTTGCTCGTTCTTTGCGACCTCGGCAGCAAAAGCTAACATCTGACCCCATTGGTCAAGTTGCTTTTTCTCTACCGCAAAATCGAATGCTGCTTTAGCATAGGGGCGTGCAATTGTAGTCAAATCAGACATAAAGCGCCCCCATCCTTAAAGTCTTGCAGTAATGTTGTCGAGAATATCTTTGTGCGCATCTTTATCGATAGAACGCTCAAGGATTTTCTCAGCACCAGCTACAGCCAGAGTTGCAACTTGTTTACGCAGCTCATCGCGGGCACGGTTACGTTCAGATTCAAGTTCAGCTTCCGCTTGAGCAAGGATTTTCTGGCGTTCTGCCTGAGCTTCCTCACGTGCTTCGTCTAAAATTTGAGCTTTACGTTTATTTGCCTGTTCGATGACCTCAGTTGCAGTGCGCTTCGCTTCTTTCATTTGTTCAGAAGCGTTGGCTTGTGCTAGATCCAAGTTTTTAGCAGCACGCTCAGCGGCTGAAAGACCGTCAGCAATTTTCTTCTGACGCTCTTCGATCGCATTCATGATTGGCGGCCATACATATTTCATGCAGAACCACACAAACAGTGCAAACGCGATTGCTTGACCTAGCAGAGTTGCGTTCATATTCACAACAGCTACCCCTCTATTTGTTCACCAACGAAAAGTATTAATCAACGACAAATCATCAATTTGTGTGATCGGTTGATTAACCTAGTTGACCAACAAATGGGTTCGCGAAAGTGAATAGAAGCGCAATTACGATACCGATCATAGGAACCGCATCAAGTAGACCCGCGATGATGAACATCTTAACTTGTAGCATAGGAGCCATTTCTGGTTGACGAGCAGCACCTTCAAGGAATTTACCGCCTAGAAGTGCGAAACCAATCGCTGTACCAAGAGAAGCAAGACCGACGATAATACCTACGGCGATTGCAGAAAAGCTCAGTAAAGTTTCCATTACTATCTCCAATTTATAGTTGTTGGCTTATGTGCCCAAATAAAAAGCTTTAAAAAATTAATGATCACTATCTTCGTGTGCCATTGATAGATAAACAATAGTCAGCATCATGAACACGAAAGATTGAATCAGAATTACCAGAATATGGAAAATCGCCCACGGTAGTGAACCCATCCATTGTAGCCACCATGGTAGCATCGCTGCGATAAGAATAAATACCACCTCACCTGCGAACATGTTACCGAATAGACGCATACCGAGTGAGAGAGGTTTCGCAAGTAACGATACCACTTCAATAAGTAGGTTAAACGGAATCATGGTCCAGTGATTGAATGGATGTAGAGCTAATTCTTTCGCAAAACCACCTAGGCCTTTCACTTTGATGCTGTAGTAAATCATCAGAGCAAATACGCCTAGAGCCATAGCCATGGTGATATTCACATCAGCTGACGGAACCACTTTTAGATAAGGGATACCAAGCCAATGTTGTGCTGGATACGGTAAGAAATCGATGGGCACTAAGTCCATGATGTTCATTAACAATACCCAACAAAAGATAGTCAGTGCCAGCGGTGCTATAAGTGGATTGCGTCCATGAAAGGTGTCTTTGACGTTTTGATCGACAAATTCTACCAATATTTCAACAAAACACTGCAGCTTACCGGGTACACCCGCTGTTGCTTTCTTTGCTACAGAGCGAAATATCCATAGGAATATTAAGCCAGTAAACAAGGAAAAAAACAGGCTATCGATATGTACGTTCCAGAAACTCGTCTCACTAATTGACAGCCCCAAATCGTAATGCTCAGAAATCTTCGCAAGAGAGAGGTTCGTCAAGTGGTGTTCAATGTATCCGGACGATGTTAGCGCTTCACCTGGCGCAGCCATAACTCATCCTATTTTTTGTTGTTAATGAATAGCACTGGCGCACAGATATTAATACCTAGAGCCAGCAAATAGGTTAGTTTGAGGGGAACGAGTTCCACCTGCATATACATGTAGGCAACACAGAACAGTGCAACTGTGATGAGGATCTTGAGTACTTCGCCAGTGTAGAAAGAGGCCGCGACTTGCTTCGCAGCACGAGCTCCACTAAACATAAAAGCACACAGCGCAAAAACCGCATTGGCAATGACAAAGATGCCACCCCCAATCAGCGCAGAAAAGCCCCATTCAGCATTTACAGCTACCGCCATCCCTGCCGCCACAAAAATAACCGCGCCAGACTGGATCATTAACAATCGCTTAGCAAGCTCTCGTCCTGGTCTAGCCAACGCAGCTACCATGTATTCGTACCTCTAGTAATATCCTCAGCTCATCTACAACATAGGGCTGGGAAATTGGCGAAAATTATACGGTGAGTCGAACTGATTGCAATTGAAAGACAGCAAAAAGTTACAATTTTGTTTACAAACCGACAACTTTCAAATAAAAAAACGTTTTTTGCATAATTGACTTAAATCAATTATCTCATTTAGCTTTCTAGCTTGGCAATTAGTTGCTCTAATTTGTGAGGCTCATCAAGACTAATCGTCATTTTGGCTTTGCCACCTTTTGAACGAATGATCGACACTTTAGCCCCTAACATTTCACTCAATCTTTGTGACATTTGTTGTGCATCTAAGTCTTCCGATGCCGATCCGTCCTCAGAAGGCTGTGTTAGACACTTTTTCACTAATTGCTCAGTTTGTCTCACGGTCAGCTGTTTTGCGGCCACACGTTGTGCAATTTCAATTTGTTGATCGCCTTCGAGCATCAATAATGCTCGTGCATGGCCCATTTCAAGCTGCTTAGTTTCCACTAAACGCTTCACGCCATCCGCCAATTGATTTAAGCGTAATAAGTTACTCACGGTAGTGCGTGATTTACCAATCACATCAGCCACCTGTTGGTGAGTGAGCTTAAATTCGTCTTGCAACCGCTCTAAAGCTTGTGCTTCTTCAATCGCATTCAAATCTTCGCGTTGAATATTTTCTATCAGTGCCATCGCAATCGCAGCGCGATCTTGGACATTTTTGATCAAACAGGGCACTTGCTTTAAACCTGCTTGTTTTGCAGCGCGCCAACGGCGTTCACCTGCAATAATTTCATAGCCGCCAAGTTCTAAACGTCTTACCACGATCGGCTGGATAATACCTTGCGATTGGATAGACGCAGATAGCTCTTCCAACGCTTCTGCCGACATATCTTTACGTGGTTGATACATGCCAGGTTTCAAATTTGATACCGCGATATCCATTAATTCGCCATCAGAAGAGAGTGCTTGGCTATGTGAGGCGGCTTGCTCCTTTTCACGAGCAAGAGAACTGGTTGCGAGCAATGCATCCAATCCTTTTCCTAAACCACGTTTAGTCATGTAGACGAATTCCTTTAGTTGAGATTATGCGGGTATTTCTTCTCGACGAAGCATTTCGCCAGCTAAGGCGAGATATGCTTTTGCCCCAGCTGAATACTTGTCGTAGTACATTGCTGGCTTGCCATAACTTGGCGCTTCAGCAAGACGGACATTACGAGGAATAACGGTGCGATAGACTTTGTTTCCAAAGTGCTTTTTCAGTTGATCGGATACTTCATTGGCTAGGCGATTACGCGGATCGTACATCGTTCGAAGTAACCCTTCGATTTTCAGGTTTTCGTTGACTACCGCGGCTAACTTGCTGATGGTATCCATTAACGCCGTTAAACCTTCTAATGCAAAATACTCACATTGCATTGGCACTAACACAGAATCCGCTGCGGCCATGGCGTTGATTGTAAGAAGATTTAAAGAAGGAGGACAATCAATAAAGATGAAATCATAGTTATCACGAACTGGCGCGAGGGCATTTTTCAAACGCACTTCGCGAGCAAATACTTCCATTAATTTGATTTCAGCGGCTGTCACGTCTCCGTTCGCCGCAATCAAATCGTAGTGTCCCGTTGTTTTGCGACACACGACTTCATCAAAAGGGGTGTCTTCGACCAACAATTCGTACGCGGTTGCATCTACTTGATACTTATCAACACCACTGGCCATCGTTGCATTGCCTTGTGGGTCGAGATCGATCACTAAAACTTTACGCTTAGTCGCCGCCATAGAGGCCGCTAAGTTAATGCACGTTGTTGTTTTTCCTACGCCACCTTTCTGGTTGGCGATTGCTACGATTTTGCCCACGGTATGCCTCGCTGTTATCCCTTGCGAGATAAGATTACAAGATGACGGTCACCTTCCAACTCAGGAACTTTCAAAGCTTTGACATCAGTCACAGAACACCACTCAGGTAGTGTGGCTATTTCCTCATCTGGCCGTTGTCCTTTCAGGGCTAAAAATCGGCCCGATGTTTCTTTTGGTAAATGGTGACACCATTCCACCATATCGAGCATTGAAGCAAACGCACGGCTCAGTACGCCATCAAATTTTACTTCAGGCTGAAACTCTTCGACTCGACTTTGAATCGTGGTCACATTTTTAATACCAAGCTCATGCAGAACTTGTTTAATAAAACGAATGCGCTTACCTAAACTATCGAGTAAGTAAAAGGTTTTATCAGGATTCATGATAGCGAGAGGTATACCAGGTAAACCAGGCCCAGTACCAACGTCGATAAAACGCTCACCCTGTAAGTGAGGACTTACCACTATACTATCTAAAATATGTTTCACCAACATATCCATAGGATCGCGCACAGAGGTGAGATTGTAGGCTTTGTTCCATTTATTCAGCAGTTCCACGTAACCGACTAATTGGCTACGTTGCTGCTCATTGACCTCGAGATCGGTTTGACCAATTAAATCGTCGAGACGCGTCCTTAACTCGCTCATGCGGCGTCTTCCCCTTTCTTCAGTACACCTTGCTTTTTCAAATAAACCAATAAGATAGAAATAGCAGCTGGTGTAATACCAGAAATACGAGAGGCAATACCAACTGTTTCAGGCTTGGCATTGTTAAGCTTAAGGATCACTTCGTTGGACAAGCCTTTGACCTGTTTATAGTCAAGATCCAGCGGCAATTTAGTGTGCTCATGGCGCAATGATTTGTCGATCTCATCTTGCTGACGCTGAATATAACCATCGTATTTGATTTGAATTTCAACTTGCTCAGCCGCTTCACTATCGTTCAATGCTGGTGCAAATGACTCAAGAGACGTGAGCTGTTGATAGGTGATTTCAGGTCGACGTAGTAGATCTTCACCACTTGCTTCACGAGACATGGGTGTTTTGAGCAACGCATTCAGTGCATCAACACCAACGGAGTTCGGGTTCATCCACGTTTGTTTCAAACGTTGACGCTCGATTTCCATGTTTTCCATTTTTTGATTAAAACGCGCCCAGCGCGCATCATCGACTAAACCTAACTCTCTGGCTTTTTCGGTTAAACGCAAATCGGCATTATCTTCGCGTAGCAGTAAGCGATATTCAGCGCGAGAGGTAAACATACGATAAGGTTCTTTGGTACCCATAGTGGAAAGATCATCGATCAACACGCCCATGTAAGCTTGATCACGGCGTGGACTCCAGCCTTCTTTTTCTTGGCTAAATAAGCTTGCATTCAAACCAGCCATTAACCCTTGCGCTGCCGCTTCTTCGTATCCGGTGGTGCCGTTGATTTGACCAGCAAAGAACAAACCACTGATGAATTTGGTTTCGTAGGTTTGTTTTAAATCTTGTGGATTGAAAAAATCGTACTCGATGGCGTAACCAGGACGAACAATATGTGCGTTTTCAAACCCTTTCATTGAGCGAACGATCTGCACTTGTACATCAAACGGTAAGCTGGTGGAAATACCGTTAGGGTAGAGTTCTGTCGTGGTCAAACCTTCAGGCTCGATAAAAATTTGATGGCTATTTTTGTCAGCAAAACGCATGACTTTGTCTTCGATCGATGGGCAGTAGCGTGGGCCGATACCTTCGATGACACCTGCGTACATCGGACTACGATCAAGATTGACACGGATCACATCATGCGTTTTATCGTTGGTATGCGTGATGTAGCATGGTATTTGACGTGGATGCTGTTCACGTTGTCCCATGAAGGAAAAAACAGGCGTTGGATTATCACCGTGTTGTGTTTCTAACACTGAGAAGTCCACGCTACGGGCATCGATCCTTGGTGGCGTACCCGTTTTTAAACGATCAACTCGAAACGGCAGTTCACGTAAACGTTGCGCTAATGCGATCGATGGAGGATCTCCTGCGCGGCCTCCTGAGAAGTTTTCAAGACCAATGTGGATCTTTCCACCAAGGAAGGTGCCTACCGTCAACACCACCGCTTTGGCGTGGAATTTGAGGCCCATTTGAGTCACAACGCCCATTACACGATCATTTTCAACGATAAGATCATCGACCGCTTGTTGGAACAAAGTTAAGTTTGGCGTGTTTTCAAGCAGATCACGCACATACGATTTGTAAAGCGCACGATCTGCTTGGGCTCGAGTCGCTCGAACCGCTGGCCCTTTTGAGGCATTGAGTGTTCTAAATTGAATACCTGCATGATCAATCGCTTGTGCCATTAGACCGCCCATGGCATCGACTTCTTTAACCAGATGTCCTTTACCAATTCCGCCGATCGCAGGATTGCACGACATCTGTCCTAGAGTCTCAATGTTATGGGTAAGCAATAGCGTACTTTGACCAGTACGAGCTGCAGCGAGAGCGGCTTCCGTTCCAGCATGGCCACCACCGACCACAATGACGTCAAATTTTTCGTGATAAAGCATGAACCGACCTCAGGTATTCAATGAAGCATGGACTTACAAAAGAGGCGTATTCTACCTGCTTTCCACTGGCTAGAAAATCGCTTTTCTGCTTTTTTAATCTGAGCTTGGTAAGTTAATAATATATAAGATCTATATAGAGATCTTTTATTAGATCTATTATTAGGATCGAGCATATCTGTGGATAACCGATAAATGATCAACAAGATCATGGTTTTTAAGAAGATCACAAGCTGTGATCCTGACATGATCTAATCGTGTATTAGCTGGGATCAAAAAGGCTAGTTATGCACAGGGGCGTAAAATGAATAAGTTATTAATTGGATAACTATAGGTTAATAACCGAATAACAGCATAGTTATACACATTAAAATATTTAAAATGGACTTAACTTTTCTATGGCGAGTATTGAGACAGTTATACACAGAGCTTAAGAGTACAAAAAAAGCGGCTCACAGGCCGCTTGGTGACTTTATGCTATTCGCTAGAATTGTTCGATGTGCTGTTTGAGCCATACTTCAGCGGCATCTTCAGGAACGGAATATTCTAATATATCTATGGTGAAACAGTCGCTAATTGGCGTTGCACCTATATCCTCAAGCAGTTGATATGCATGCTTACCTGCTGCGCAAAACGTGTCATAGCTTGAATCGCCAAGTGCCACCACGGCATATTTTAACTCGCTCGTATTCGGTGGTGTTGATTGCAAAGAAGCGATAAAAGGTTGGATATTGTCTGGGTAGTCACCCGCTCCATGCGTGGAGGTAACAATGAGCCAAGTCCCTTGTGCGGGGAGTTCACTTAAGTTGGGTTGGTTGTGGATAGTCGTAGTATAACCTTGCTCTTGCAGTAGATCATTGAGATGATCGGCGACATATTCAGCGCCTCCTAAGGTGCTGCCAGTGATGATATGGATCATGAGATATTCCTATAATTAAGAGTGATCAAGCTTCTCACTGCGATCATTTGCCGATACAGAACGACGAAAAGATGCGCCCTAACAAGTCATCGGAGCTAAATTCGCCCGTTATCTCGTTTAGATGTTGCTGCGATAAACGCAGTTCTTCCGCTAAGATTTCACCAGCCATGTAGCCTTCGAGCTGCTGCTGACCAATCATGAGGTGCTGTGCGGCGCGCTCTAGCGCGTCCAAATGGCGTCGTCTGGCCATAAAGCCGCCTTCATTGCCCCCAGCAAAGCCCATGCACTCTTTGAGATGAGTACGCAGAGCATCAACTCCCTCTCCAGTTTTTGCCGACAGGCGGATTAAGGTTGGAGAATTAACATGACAGATACCGAGTGATTCTTTGGTTTGATCGACTTTGTTGCGGATCACCGTCATGCCGATGTTTTCAGGCAATCGATCGACAAAATCTGGCCAGATTTCTTTCGGATCGGTGGCATCGGTGGTGGTGCCGTCAACCATAAAGAGTACACGATCTGCTTTTGCTATTTCATCCCAAGCACGCTCAATGCCTATTCTTTCGACTTCGTCATTGGCATCACGTAGGCCAGCGGTATCGATGATATGCAGTGGCATGCCATCGATGTGGATGTGCTCTCTCAGTACGTCTCGCGTGGTTCCTGCTATGTCTGTAACGATGGCGGAATCTTTGCCTGAAAGCGCATTCAATAGACTCGATTTACCCGCGTTAGGACGCCCTGCTATCACCACTTTCATCCCTTCGCGTAAAATGGCCCCTTGATTCGCCTCTTTGCGCACGGCGTCTAAGTTGTCGATGATATTTTGCAGATCTGCGGCAACTTTACCATCGGCAAGAAAATCGATCTCCTCTTCAGGAAAATCAATCGCTGCTTCAACGTAAATTCGCAGGTGGATTAGGGAATCGACCAAGGTGTGAATGCGTTTGGAAAATTGACCTTGCAATGAATGCAGAGCGGATTTGGCCGCTTCTTCAGAGCTGGCATCAATCAAATCGGCAATCGCTTCCGCTTGGGTTAAATCCATTTTGTCGTTTAAAAACGCACGCTCAGAAAATTCACCCGGGCGCGCTGCGCGCAAGCCACTGATAGCCAAAATGCGTTTGATCAGCATATCCATGACGACCGGACCGCCGTGTCCTTGTAGTTCGAGCACATCTTCGCCGGTAAAGGAGTGAGGGTTAGGAAAATAGATCGCGATGCCTTGGTCAAGTTCGGTGCCATCTTGATGCTTAAAAGGCAAGTATTCCGCATAACGAGGTTTCAGTGTTTTCCCGGTTACTTCAAGCGCGACTTGAGCGGCTTTCGGGCCTGAGACGCGAATAATCCCCACGCCACCTCGGCCTGGAGCGGTTGCTTGAGCAACAATGGTGTCTGTAGACATAAGGGTACCTAACATAGGGGTGTATGAGCGCAATTGTAATCAGCCAAAAACAAAAAGGCGACCAAAAGGTCGCCTTTGTTTCACTTGTCAGTGTGACTTCTTGCTGAAGTGGCTACTTAGAGTGTAAGCCTTTTTTCTCCAGCGCTTTGTAAATCAAGGTTTGCTGGATCAAGGTAACGATGTTCGATACCAACCAGTAAATCACTAAACCTGATGGGAAGAACAAGAAGAAGAACGTAAACATAACCGGCATAAAGGTCATGATCTTCTGTTGCATCGGATCAGTGACTGTAGTCGGGCTCATTTTCTGGATCATAAACATACTCACACCCATCAGCAGTGGCAAGATGTAGTATGGGTCTTGTGCTGAAAGGTCATGAATCCAACCAAAGAAAGGTGAATGACGCAGTTCAACCGATTCCATTAATGACCAGTAAAGCGCAATGAAGATAGGCATTTGCAGGAAGATAGGTAAACAACCACCGAGTGGGTTTACTTTCTCTTTCTTATACAGCTCCATCATTTCTTGGCTCATGCGTTGGCGGTCATCGCCGATGCGCTCACGCATTGCTTGCAGCTTTGGTTGCAGCATGCGCATTTTTGCCATTGAGGTGTATTGTGCTTTGGTCAGTGGGTACATAGCACCACGAACAATGAAGGTTAAGCAGATGATTGCTACACCCCAGTTGCTAACGAAGCTTTGAATGAATGAAAGCAACATGTGTAGTGGTTTTGCAATAAACCATAACCAGCCGTAGTCGACTACTAAATCAAGATTTGGCGCAACAGCAGCCATTTCATCTTGCAGTTTTGGACCGACCCAAAGTGTGGCTAAGAATGTCGCTTTTTCACCGTTGGCGATGGTTTTATTTGGCATGCGAACACCAATATCACCTAAGTTGCCAATCACGCGAGTGTATAAGTTTGACCCTGCTGCATCACGTGGGATCCACGCGCTGGCAAAGTAGTGTTGGATCATCGCCGCCCAACCTTCACCGTTAACTAAAGGCAGTGACAAGTTACGATCTTGCATATCATCGAAACTGTATTTCTTATAACGTGTATCTTGTGTTGAGTAAGCACCGCCACGGTAAGTTGGCATAGCCAAGCTGCCTCCAGCGTCCAATAAATTTTGGCGTAGGTGTGCGTACATACCCAGTGTCGCGTTATTACCAGATTGGTTGACTACATCAAATTCAACATCCAAGGCGTAGCTGCCACGTTTAAGGATGAAGGTTTTGGTGTATTCAAGGCCATTGGCTTGATAAGTCATGGGAATGCGCAGTTCGTCTTGACCATCCGCTAGAGCAAAGGTGTCGGCGCTAACAGTATAGTTTGGACGATTGTTGCTGCTTAAATCGATCCCTTGCGGTCCGACTAAACCACTTTGCGCGATAAACTGGTGACCAGGAATGTCTTTAAGTAGCACAAATGGGTCTTCTGAATTGAGTTCAGCATCGTACTTATTCAGCTCGGCCTTCACTACATCACCACCTACCGTGTCAATTGACAGAGTCAGTACATCAGTCTTGACGGTGATGGTTTTTGCAGACGCATTGGTTACTGCTGGTGCTGGGTCTAACTCATCAGCCATAGATGGTGCAGTTAAAGTGCTGCTATTTTGTGCCTGCTCAACCGCTTGAGGTGCTGGGTTCTTTGCTACTTGCCATTGCTGGAAAAGTAAAAAAGAAACGAGTGCCAAGGCGATTAACAGGATATTACGTTGAGAATCCATCGTTAATTATCTCTGTCTTGTTTTTGGACTGGTGGCGGAACGGGGTCAAAACCCCCTTCGTTCAAAGGGTGGCATTTTAATAGACGTTTGCCTGATAACCAACACCCTTTTACAAAACCGTGAGCTTTCAACGCTTCTATCGCATAGTTTGAACAGGTTGGAGTAAAACGACAGCGTGGTCCAAGCAGAGGACTGATGATTCCTTGGTAAAGGCGGACGAATCCGATTGCTAACCACGCGAAGGGCGAGACAGGCGATGCCATAATTTTTCAAATAGTTTGAACATTTCTTCATTGCTTAAATCTTGCGCGCTCTTTTTCGCAATCACAACAAAATCTTTGTTAGGAAGTTGATGCTGTTTATTACGGAAGCTTTCGCGAGCGAGGCGTTTGAAGCGATTACGGCCAACAGCTGTTTTGATCTGTTTTTTGGGGACGGCCAACCCTAACCTTGGGTGGGTAAGAGCGTTTTCGCGAGCAATGATAGTGAAATGGGGGGAGCCTGCGCTGTGCGCTTGCTGGAAGACTTTTTTATAATGTTCGGGAGTTAACAAACGTAACTCCCGATTGAACGCGTACGTATTCAAAATAATCGCGAATTATTTTGACAGGCGCGCGCGGCCTTTAGCACGACGTGCATTAATAACCTTACGGCCATTCTTAGTTGCCATGCGTGCACGGAAACCGTGAGTACGCTTGCGCTTTAGAACGGTAGGTTGAAAAGTGCGTTTAGACATGTGTAATTACCTTACTGATCAGTAGTT
The DNA here is from genome assembly GCF_963874485.1 of Vibrio sp. V15_P4S5T153. Lineage (NCBI taxonomy): Bacteria > Pseudomonadati > Pseudomonadota > Gammaproteobacteria > Vibrionales > Vibrionaceae > Vibrio > Vibrio sp. V15_P4S5T153. The sequence continues at coordinate 27,011 of NZ_CAWNHR010000001.1, forward strand.
TTTAGGTTCAAATAAACCCGGCGTGGGCATATTTTCGCTTCTTTAATAGAAAGAAAGGAATCCGACGCCTCTCAACAAAGAGGCGGAATTGTAATCACTGTCACAATAAGTGTCAACGATTGGGTTCACTAAAATTCCGGTCGGGGGATTATACGCAGTCTCCTTTAAATCACAAGGATCCTTCGTCGATCCCCACCTGATTTAAAAATTTCTTGAGCTTAGGATCCTGTGGATTACCAAAGATATCCTGTGGAGAGCCTTGCTCTACAATTTGCCCATCGGCCATGAAGATCACGCGATCGGCTACCTCTTTTGCAAACTGCATCTCATGGGTAACCACCAGCATTGTTTGGTGATGAGTAGCTAATTTCTTCATTAAAGCAAGCACTTCGCCAACCCATTCAGGATCGAGTGCTGACGTAGGTTCATCAAATAACAGCAATTCTGGTTGTAGCGCCATCGCACGGCCGATCCCAACGCGCTGCTGCTGGCCACCAGAAAGCGCTGCGGGATAACTCTCTCCTTTATCCCCAAGACCGATGTCATCCAAAATCTGCTGTGCGCGGGTCAGGGCGAGATCTTTTTTCCAACCGTGCACCGTAATGAGCCCTTCGGCGACATTTTGCCTCGCTGTCATATGAGCAAACAGCACGTAGTTTTGGAAAACAAAGCCTGTTTTTCTGCGCAGTGCTAATACATCTGCTTTGGTCTGTTGCTGGGTGTCGACGGTGACATCATCAATAGTAATGGAGCCTTGGTCTGCGCGTTCTAGGAAGTTGACGCAGCGCAGTAAGGTCGATTTACCGGTACCGCTTGAGCCAATAATGACGATGATTTCACCTTTTTCTATTGCTAAGCTGATGCCTTTGAGCACTTCAGTATCGCCAAAGCGCTTATGAATATTATCGAGTTTAATCATCGTACATACGCCTTATTGAGTCTCTCTTCAGCCCAAATTTGTACCCGAGTCAGTACCACCACTACGGCCCAGTAAATTAATGCAACGGCGAGGAAAGCTTCAAAGAAGCGAAAGCTTGACGAAGCTTCCATCTGCGCTCTAGCCATGATCTCAGCGACTCCTAATGTAAAAGCTAATGAGGTCGATTTGATCATATCAATGAAGTAATTCATTAATGATGGCAACGCGATACGAGTAGCTTGCGGCAAAATAATGCGGCGCATTGCTTGGCTTGTGGTCATACCCACAGACAAACTCGCTTCCATTTGGCTGCGATCAATACCCAAAATGGCGGCGCGAATACTTTCTGCCATATAAGCGGCGAAGTGAAGAGTTAGCCCGATCACCGCGGCGCTAAATGCATTTAAACCGACCATCCACGGTAACACTTGCGGCAGACCATAGTAGAGTAGAAATAGTTGTACCAGCAGGGGAGTACCGCGGAAAAAGCTGATGTACAGCTGGCTTAGCGGATCCAAAATGGGCACTTTGAACACACGAATATTGGCTAAAATGACCGACAGGATCAAAGCAAACACTAAGCCCCAAGTCGCCATCTCCATGGTGGTGCCTAAATACCTGAGCAGTATTGGCATCAGCTCAAGCATATAGTGAAAATCAAATCCCATCGGCTTACCTTTTTAAAACAAAAAAGGTGGAATGTGTGGTTCCACCTCAATCCTATCTTTTGATAATAGGGGAATTTACTTATTGGTGATATCGGCAGCAAACCATTTTTCAGAAATCGCACTCAGTGTGCCATCAGCGCGCATCGAGGCTAACGCTTGATTCACTTCAGCTTGCAGTTTTTGGCCTTGCTCGTTGTTAACAAACGGCCAAGCGTTTTCAATGGTTTCAAAAGGGTGACCAGCCAATTGCAACGGTAAGCCCGTTGTTTTAATCAATTCCAGAGCCGAAAGGCGATCCATCACAAACGCATCAGCACGGCCAAGAGCAACGTCATGTTCAATGCCAGTATCGTAAGTTTTGATGATGATTTTATTGTCTTTGTCAAAGCTGCGCAGTAGCTGCTCGAAGTTTGAGCCTAAATTGACCGCGACCGTTTTGCCGGCAAGATCGTCAATCCCTTTAATGCTGTCATTACCTTTGCGAACGGTAATTTGTGCACCGTCGATGACATACGGGTCAGCAAATAAGTATTTCGCTTTACGTGCTTCTGTGACGGTGATTTGGTTTGAAATGGTATCAATTCGGCCAGTTTCAAGCAGGCCAAAGAGACCGGAGAAATTAGCCGTAACATATTTTACATCGTAATCATTGCGTTTACCTATCTCATCCCAAACATCCACTTCAAAGCCTTGCAGCTTGTCTTGTTTGACAAAAGTGAATGGAAAATAGCGCCCTGACATGCCGACTTTTATTTCCGTTGCCGCGTGTACGCTTGCAGCGGATAGTGCAATTGCAGTAATGGCGACTTTAACCCAGTTTTTCATCTTGAAACTCCTTATATTTATAGAGAGGGATGTTACTGGTAAAGCACTCAATAGAATAAATAACCAGTAGTTATTAACCATAACCGAACATAGTGACACAATTGGGGATAAGTATAGAGGATCCTTGTATATGTGGATCATCGTGTGGGTAAAGTGGTGCTAATTGTGAAGATCGACAAAAATCAAGCGCAAATTGTGTGAATAACTTCGATCTTATTCACTGGATCACGGATCAATCGCTGGCGATCTTGGTTATCAACAGGTAAAATCGCCAGTCTTTTCGATCATTTACTTAGGGTGAGGGCAACCGTGTCATCTTCGCTTTGGTTGCAATGTTTGCAACAGCTTCAAGAAGAGTTACCAGCAGCGGAATTCAGCATGTGGGTACGTCCGTTACAAGCGGAGCTCAATGACAATACTCTCACTTTATTCGCCCCAAACCGATTTGTGCTTGATTGGGTGCGCGATAAATACATCAACAGCATTAACCGACTACTGCAAGAGCATTGTGGCCACGATACCCCGAACCTGCGTTTTGAAGTGGGTAGTCGCCGGGTCAGCGCGCCTAAAGCTGCTCCCGTTCGTACTCAAGCGGATGTCGCGGCTGAATCTTCAGCTCCTGCACAGTTACAAGCGCGTAAACCAGTACATCGTACGTGGGAAAACGACACGGTTGTGGCAGACATTAATCACAGATCAAACGTTAACCCTAAACATAAGTTCAATAACTTCGTTGAAGGTAAATCGAACCAACTTGGTTTGGCTGCAGCGCGTCAAGTTTCCGATAACCCCGGCGCGGCCTATAACCCACTCTTCTTATACGGTGGTACAGGGCTAGGTAAAACACACTTATTGCACGCCGTTGGTAATGCGATTGTTGATAACAACCCGAATGCGAAAGTGATTTACATGCACTCAGAGCGTTTCGTGCAAGATATGGTGAAAGCGCTGCAAAATAATGCGATTGAAGAGTTCAAACGTTATTACCGCAGTGTCGATGCACTCTTGATCGATGATATTCAATTCTTTGCCAATAAAGAGCGTTCGCAAGAAGAGTTCTTTCATACCTTTAACGCATTGCTTGAAGGTAACCAACAAATCATTTTGACTTCCGACCGCTATCCTAAAGAGATCAATGGGGTGGAAGATCGCCTGAAATCTCGTTTTGGTTGGGGTTTGACGGTTGCGATTGAGCCACCAGAGCTTGAAACGCGTGTCGCGATTTTAATGAAGAAGGCAGAAGATCACCAAATTCATCTTGCCGATGAAGTTGCCTTTTTTATTGCCAAACGCTTACGTTCCAACGTGCGTGAATTGGAAGGTGCACTAAACCGTGTTATCGCCAACGCTAACTTTACCGGCCGTCCGATCACCATCGATTTTGTGCGTGAAGCGCTGCGTGACTTATTGGCTTTGCAAGAAAAATTGGTCACCATTGATAACATTCAAAAGACCGTGGCGGAATACTACAAAATTAAAGTGGCGGATTTGCTTTCTAAACGTCGCTCTCGCTCGGTTGCTCGTCCACGCCAGTTGGCGATGGCACTGGCTAAAGAGCTGACTAACCACAGCTTGCCTGAAATTGGTGATGCGTTTGGTGGCCGAGATCATACGACAGTGCTGCACGCTTGCCGTAAAATCCAGCAGTTACGTGAAGAGAGCCACGACATCAAAGAAGACTATTCGAATTTAATTCGTACCCTGTCTTCTTGATGCACAACCTTCTTATATCAGCTATTTTAACCCTCGCATTTGGGGTCGCCCGATAACATCGTAAGAGCTAACTATGAAATTTACTATTGAACGTAGCCACTTCATTAAGCCACTTCAGCAAGTATCTGGAACATTAGGCGGACGTGCGACTTTGCCAATTCTTGGTAATTTGTTGCTCAAAGTGGAAGAGAACGAGCTGTCGATGACGGCGACCGATCTTGAAGTCGAACTGATTAGCCGCGTGACACTTGAAGGTGAGTGCGAAGCAGGAAGCATCACTGTCCCTGCGCGTAAATTTTTAGATATTTGTCGTGGCTTGCCCGATAGCGCCGTGATCACCGTGGTATTGGAAGGCGATCGCATTCAGATGCGTTCTGGCCGTAGCCGTTTCTCTCTGGCAACCTTACCTGCTAGTGACTTCCCTAATATTGAAGATTGGCAAAGTGAAGTGGAAGTGTCGCTCACTCAGGCAGAACTGCGCAGTTTAATTGAGAAAACCCAGTTTTCGATGGCTAACCAAGATGTGCGTTATTACCTGAACGGTATGCTATTTGAAATCGATGGTTCAACCTTGCGCTCTGTGGCAACCGATGGACACCGTATGGCGGTTTCGCAAACGGCACTCAGCGCGGATTTTGCCAATAAACAGATCATCGTGCCGCGTAAAGGGGTACAGGAACTGGTCAAGTTACTTGATGCGCCAGAACAGTCGGTTGTGCTGCAAATTGGTAGCTCAAATTTGCGCGCCCAAGTGAATAATTTCATCTTCACTTCTAAGCTGGTTGATGGCCGCTTCCCTGATTATCGCCGCGTTATGCCGCAGCAAACGACCAAAACCTTAGAAACGGGCTGTGATGAGTTACGTCAGGCATTTTCTCGTGCCGCGATTCTCTCAAATGAAAAGTTTCGCGGGGTACGGGTTAATCTTGCGGATAACGCAATGCGCATTACCGCCAACAACCCAGAGCAAGAAGAAGCGGAAGAGTTGTTGGATGTCACCTTTGAAGGCGACGCCATCGAAATCGGTTTTAACGTCAGCTATGTGCTCGATGTACTGAATACATTACGTTGTGAACAGGTTCGTGTATCGATGTCTGACGCCAACGCCAGCGCGCTGATTGAAAATCGCGATGACGACAGCGCGATGTATGTCGTCATGCCGATCCGACTTTAAGTTTGCGCAATGCCGCTGACTCGTTTAATCGTCCAACAATTTCGTAATATTAAAGCCTGTGATATCCCATTATCATCAGGCTTTAACTTTCTTATTGGCCCTAATGGCAGCGGCAAAACCAGTGTACTGGAAGCGATTTACCTGCTGGGTCATGGTCGCTCGTTCAAAAGCGCCTTAACCGGACGCGTCATACAAAATGAGTGTCAGGAGCTGTTTGTGCATGGGCGTTTTTTGACCTCGGATCAATTTGAGCTACCGATTGGCATTAATAAGCAGCGTGACGGTTCAACAGAGGTTAAAATAGGCGGTCAATCTGGGCAAAAACTAGCGCAACTGGCACAAGTTTTACCTTTGCAATTGATTCATCCGGAAGGGTTTGATCTGCTCACCGATGGACCAAAACAACGACGTGCATTTATTGATTGGGGGGTATTTCATAGTGAACCTGCCTTTTATGATGCGTGGGGGCGTTTTAAGCGCCTCAATAAGCAGCGCAATGCGTTGTTAAAAACGGCAACCCATTATCGTGAACTCAGTTATTGGGATCAGGAGATGGCGCGCTTGGCTGAACAAATCGATGCATGGCGCACACATTATGTGACGCAAATGAAGTGTGTTGCCGAGGCGTTGTGTCGCAGTTTTTTGCCAGAATTTGATGTGCAAATGAAGTATTATCGTGGTTGGGAAAAAGAGACGCCCTATCAACAAATCCTCGAGAAAAACTTCGAACGCGATCAATCGCTAGGCTACACATTCAGTGGCCCGAATAAAGCGGATTTAAAAATAAAGGTCAATGGAACACCGGTTGAAGATGTTCTATCACGCGGTCAGCTTAAATTAATGGTGTGTGCACTGCGCGTCGCACAAGGACAACACTTAACCGAGCTGACAGGTAAGCAATGCATCTATTTAATTGATGACTTTGCTTCCGAATTAGATAGCCATCGTCGTAAGCGTTTAGCGGATTGCTTAAAATCGACGGGGGCACAAGTTTTTGTAAGTTCTATTACGCAAGGCCAAGTTGCAGACATGATTGAGTCAAACAGCAAGATGTTTCATGTGGAACATGGCACAATAGAGCACGGATAAAATAGTGAGAGAGTAACTCATGTCGAATAATTACGATTCATCGAGTATTAAGGTACTGAAGGGTCTGGACGCGGTTCGCAAACGTCCAGGAATGTACATCGGCGACACGGATGATGGCACCGGTCTGCACCACATGGTTTTTGAGGTGGTGGATAACTCAATTGATGAAGCGTTGGCAGGTCACTGTAAAGACATCGTAGTGACTATTCACGAAGACAATTCAGTTTCAGTTAGCGATGATGGCCGTGGTATTCCTACCGACCTTCACGAAGAAGAACAAGTTTCTGCCGCGGAAGTGATTATGACGGTTCTGCATGCAGGCGGTAAATTTGATGACAACTCATACAAGGTTTCGGGTGGTCTGCACGGTGTCGGTGTGTCCGTCGTCAACGCGCTGTCTGAAAAAGTGCTACTGACTATCTACCGTAACGGCGCTATTCACACACAAACTTATTGTCACGGTGTGCCACAAGCGCCGTTGGCTGTGGTGGGTGAAACCGATAAAACCGGGACAACCCTGCGTTTTTGGCCAAGTGCTGAAACCTTTACCAACATTGAATTCCATTACGATATTTTAGCTAAGCGTCTGCGTGAGCTCTCTTTCCTAAACTCTGGTGTATCCATCAAACTGTTTGATGAACGCGAAGAAGACAAAAAAGACCACTTCAGATATGAAGGTGGTATTAAAGCGTTTGTTGGCCATTTAAACCGCAATAAAACGCCGATCCATGAAAAAGTATTCCATTTCAGCTCTGAGCGTGACGATGGGATTACCGTGGAAGTGGCGATGCAGTGGAACGATGGTTTCCAAGAAAACATTTACTGCTTTACCAACAACATTCCTCAACGTGATGGTGGTGCCCACTTAGCGGGTTTCCGTGGGGCGTTAACTCGTACCCTAAACACCTTCATGGATAAAGAAGGCTTCTCGAAAAAAGCGCAAGCGGCGACCTCGGGTGATGATGCTCGTGAAGGCTTAACCGCGGTGGTTTCAGTGAAAGTGCCGGATCCTAAGTTCTCTAGCCAAACTAAAGATAAATTGGTTTCATCCGAGGTGAAATCTGCGGTTGAGTCAGCAATGGGTGAGAAATTGGCGGAGTTTTTGGCTGAAAACCCAAGTGAAGCCAAAATGGTCTGTTCAAAAATCATTGATGCGGCTCGTGCTCGTGAAGCGGCGCGTAAAGCGCGTGAAATGACACGTCGTAAAGGTGCGTTAGATCTTGCCGGTTTGCCGGGTAAACTCGCCGATTGCCAAGAAAAAGATCCTGCACTATCTGAACTGTACATAGTGGAAGGGGACTCTGCTGGCGGTTCTGCCAAGCAGGGACGTAACCGTAAAAACCAAGCGATTTTGCCGCTGAAAGGTAAAATTCTTAACGTTGAAAAAGCTCGTTTCGACAAAATGCTTTCTTCGCAAGAAGTCGCAACGCTTATCACCGCATTAGGCTGTGGCATTGGCCGTGATGAATATAACCCAGACAAACTGCGTTATCACAACATCATCATCATGACCGATGCGGACGTCGACGGTTCGCACATTCGTACGCTACTGCTGACCTTCTTTTATCGTCAAATGCCTGAGCTGATTGAGCGTGGCTACATCTACATTGCTCAACCGCCTTTGTATAAAGTGAAAAAAGGCAAGCAAGAGCAGTACATCAAAGATGAAGATGCGATGAACCAATACCAAGTTGCTTTGGCATTGGATGGTGCCTCACTGCATGTTAACCCTCAAGCGCCAGCATTAGCAGGCGAAGCGTTAGAAACCTTGGTTAAGCAATACAATGTCGCCATTAAGCTGGTGGAGCGCATGAGCCGCCGCTACCCTTACGCCTTGATCCATGAATTCATCTATATGCCGCGTATCATTGTTGATCAATGCGCTGATTCTGCAGTAGTAGAAGCGTGGGGCAAACAGTTGGTGGAGCAGTTAAATGCGAAAGAAGTTGGCGCAAGCCAATACAGCATTGAAACTGAGCACAATGCGGAGCTTGGTATTTATCAGCCTAAGATTGTAGTGCGCACTCATGGTGTAACGCACCAACATCTATTAAGTGCTGATTTGCTCAATTCGAAAGAGTACAGCAAGCTGGCGGACCTTTCTGAAGCACTTTATGGCTTAGTTGAAGAAGGGGCTTACATTCAACGTGGTGAGCGTATTCAACCTGTCGATAACTTTGTTGATGCGTTGAACTGGTTAATTAAAGAGTCTCGTCGTGGCCTAAGCCTACAACGCTACAAAGGTCTAGGTGAAATGAACCCAGATCAGTTGTGGGAAACGACGATGGATCCTGAATCTCGCCGTATGCTGCAAGTCACGATTGAAGATGCTGTTGGTGCTGATGAACTGTTTACCACCTTGATGGGTGATCAAGTTGAGCCGCGTCGCGCATTCATCGAAGAGAACGCCTTAAAAGTTGCCAACCTCGATGTCTAAGTCGTTGCTATAAAGCAAATCCCAAAAACACCGTTTCGCAAGAGCGGTGTTTTTTTATGGTCAATACAAAGTCACCCAACGTGGGAGCAACCATTTTTAGCATCAACACTTTCTACTTATCTTAGGTTGTCTTCAAGGATAAAAGGTCATAAACGTTTTTTTATTGGGATTTTCTCTCAATAAAAAAAAGTATCTACTATTTTATTTTATTCCATGTTTTTAGAGGTTTTTATGAGCTTGAATTATATTTTTTGGCCGATATAGTATTCATTAATTACTTTTTAGGAGATGTGGGTTTGTTATTTATCTTACAGTAATAAATCCGAAGGTCTAACTTTCGGATATTATCTAATCTATTTTTGGAATTATTGTAAGGAGTAATAAATATCAACTTATTCAAGCGTTGGCTTGTTTTTTTCAAAAGTAAAATAATAACAAGCTTATTTGTTACCTATCAGTCTCCACTGATTTTACTGACTCTTTTCGAGAGAATAGAAGCAGAATCATTGGCCAGATATTCTACGGCAGAGCGCCGAGTCAACGTTGGAGATAGGGTCAGCTTTGTTGATGCAGAAAAGTGTCAACCTTATCAAATCATTATAGTGCTTGGTGAGCGGAACAACCCTAATGATGGTCTCGTATCACTTTACTCTTATTTAGGCGCTTCTATTTTTGGATTACGTGAACAAGAGTGTTTTAAATTATATGTTTTAGGAAAAGAGCGAGAATATAAAGTGGTTAATATTCTTCCTGAAAAGTCACTAACGTGTGTAAATTAAATTTCTTCGTTAAAATAAGGAGATTACTATGAGTAAGAAAGATATGAAAAAAGCGCAACTTAGCCTAAAAGAAAAGCGGAAATTAAAGCAAGAAAAAATGGAAGAAAGCAGTGTAGTTAAAGAAAGGAAAAAACGCGGAAAATAAAATAAGTTTTCATCGGTTAAAGTGCAAAATAAAGCCTAATGATATCGTTAGGCTTTTTTATGTCTCTGTATTGACTCTATATCCTGCTAATGAAGGCTTTGTAACCCTACGAAGTATCAGTTTGATTTGATGTCCTCTTTCTAGTTTCTGTTCGCTTTAGCGAGGACTAAAAAATTTTTCAAAAAATCCTTGAAAAGAATTTTAGTGCCCCTATATCTATCAATGAAGAGGATGCCGTAAGGACCTCTGGAATGGCGACACAGGTTTGCTCTCTTAAGAGGAGCCTTGTGTTGTGATCATTAAATGTGTTGTTAGCTCCATGTTGAAAGAATGGCTGCTAACGGCTTAGCGCCTATGCGCTAAGGCTATTGCTTATGATGAGGATAGTATGATGAGAACAGTAGATTTCACTCCTTTATACCGCAACGCAATTGGTTTTGACCGTCTATTAAACATGATGGAATCCAGTTCAGCGAAGAATAGCTCTGCGGGTTACCCTCCGTACAATATTGAACAGCAAGACGACAATAAATATCGCATCACGATGGCGGTAGCTGGTTTTTCTGAAGAGCAGATTGAGATTACTCAACAAGAAAATACGCTGATTGTGCGTGGCGAACGTAAACCCGAAGAGAATAAAAACTACGTCTACCAAGGTATTGCTGAGCGCGATTTTGAACGTAAATTCCAATTGGCCGACTATGTCAAAGTACTCGGAGCCACAATGGAAAATGGCTTGCTACACGTGGATCTTGAACGTGAAACACCTGAAGCGATGCAACCACGTAAAATTGCGATTAATGGTAAAAACTTAATTGAGAACAATTAAGTTACTGGCCACATTAAAGTAGTGAAAGAGCGCCTTTTGGCGCTCTTTTTCATGGCAGAAAGGATGAATTACTGTTGATACGCTAATGCCACTTCTTGAGCAATAATTTGAATGCCCTTTTGCATGGCTTCATCATCTTGCACGTAGTTCATGCGCAGACACTGATGCGCGTGTTGCCAATCGTCTTGTTGACCAATAAAGAAATATTCACCCGGTACAATCAATACTCCTCTGGCTTTTAGACGTTGGTAAAGTTCCATCGTGGTGATGGGGAGCTCATCAAACCAGAGCCATAAAAAGATCGCCCCTTCTGGTTTATGGATACGAAAGCGCGGGTCGCTAATGGCTTGCTTGAGTAACTCGACTGCTCTTTGTGATTTCTGCTGGTAGAAGGGCTTGATCACATCGCGACTGAGCCTTAATAGATCGCCTTTTTCAATCATGTGATGAGCAATGGCTGGGCCGATGCTGCCTGGCGCTAAACTAATGATACCATTCATGTTGGTTAATGCTTGGGTAATGGTTTCGTTGGCAATGACGATACCGCAGCGCACACCGGGTAAACCCAGTTTCGAAAGGCTCATGCATAAAATGGTGTTGTCATTCCAAAAGGGTTCAATCTCTTCAAAAATGATGTTGGGAAATGGAACGCCGTATGCATTGTCGATAATCAGTGGGATATTGTTCTCTCTAGCCAGCTTATCGAGCTTGTGGATCTCTTGTTCTGTGAGCACATTTCCCGTCGGATTGGTTGGACGGGAAGCACAAATGGCGGCTACCGACGAATCCACGCTCAAGGTTTCGAAATCCACGTGGTATTTGAATAAGCCATTGTCGAGTAGTTCTATTTCTGGGCGATAGGAGACAAAAATATCTTCATCTATCCCGGCATCACCATAACCAATATATTCAGGCGCTAATGGCAGTAAAATTTTCTTATGTGAACCGTCAGCTTGCTGGCCAGCAAACAGATTAAATAGATAGAAAAATCCACTCTGGCTGCCATTGGTTAAGCTAATGTTCTTTTCACTGATTTCCCAGCCATAGGTTTCTTTGAGCAGTTTTGCGAGAGATTTAACGAACAGATCTTTACCTTGTGGGCCATCATAGTTGGCGAGGGCAGCGATCAGTTCACCACTGCTAAGCATGTCAGCACTGGTTTGATGAAAGTAGTCAATCATGGCGGGAATGGCGGCTGGGTTACCACCGCCGAGCATAATGGCTCCGGGGGTGCGCAGGCCATCATTGAGATCGTCCATTAACTGGGTAATACCGGAATACTGATTAAATTTTTCACCAAATTTCGAAAACTGCATTGCTGACTGCCTAATTCATTCTTGTATTTGCTTGCATAAAGGGGCATGAAACGATGCCATGCCCATCGAGTAATCCTTGAACATACCCCAATGTTTTTGCGAGTCAAAGCACTATTTTTCGCCAAATAACACACTGCGGTCAGATAAAACAAAAAGCCCAGCGGATGGCCGCTGGGCTTTGATAGATTAATTTGTGTGCCGAAATATCAGCGACTACTTTTGCAGCAGTGAAATATCAGCAATTTGTAGGAACAGATTACGCAAGTTGTTGAGCAGCGTTAAACGGTTTTGTTTTAATGCTTCATCGTCTGCCATCACCATGACATTATCAAAGAAAGCATCAACAGGTTCACGTAGTGCTGCCAGCTTGCTCAGTGCTTGTTGGTAATCACCGGTAGCGAAAGCAGGTTCTAGTGCTTCGGTCATCACTTCCACTTCTTCCGCTAAGGCTTTTTCGGCCGCTTCTTGAAGAAGTGTTAGGTTGATTTCTGCAGCCAGTTCACCGTCAAATTTCGCTAAAATGTTACCGACACGCTTGTTTGCCGCCGCTAGGGCTTCAGCCGCTTCCAGTTCACGGAAGTGGGAAACCGCTTTAACACGTTTGTCAAAATCAGCGGGTTTGGTTGGACGACGAGCAAGTACCGCTTGGATGATGTCGACGCTAAAACCTTCATCTTGATACCAAGCACGGAAACGGCCAAGCATAAACTCAATTACATCGTGCTCAACGTTGTCGTTGGTAAGGCGATCACCAAACAGAGATTTCGCTTTTGCTACGAGGTCAACTAAGTCCAAGTTATAGCCGTATTCAACGATGATGCGCAGTACACCCAGTGATGCGCGACGCAGAGCAAAGGGATCCGAGCCTTTTGGCGCTTGGCCAATACCGAAGATGCCGACTATGGTGTCTAGCTTGTCTGCGATTGCCACAGCGGCGGAAACGCCATTGGTTGGCAGAGCATCGCCAGCAAAGCGTGGCATGTACTGTTCGTTTAGTGCAACGGCGACTTCTTCTGCTTCTCCGTCATGGCGAGCATAATGCATACCCATCACGCCTTGCGTGTCGGTAAATTCAAACACCATTGAGGTCATCAAATCGCATTTAGCCAGTAAGCCCGCACGTTTTGATTTTTCTACATCCGCGCCAATCTGTTCTGCAATGTAACCAGCCAGTTCAGTAATACGGTCAGTTTTATCTTTAATCGTACCCAACTGCTGCTGGAAAATCGCGGTTTCTAGTCGTGGTAGACGATCGACTAATTTGCTTTTGAGATCGGTATTAAAGAAGAATTCCGCGTCCGCTAAGCGTGGACGAACGACTTTCTCGTTGCCTTCGATAACATGGCGAGGCTCTTTCGACTCGATGTTAGAGACGAAAATAAAGTTAGGCAGCAATTGCTTATTCGCATCGCTCATCTGATGAGAATAAACCGGGAAGTATTTTTGGTCACCTTTCATGGTGTAAACCAAAGCTTCTGACGGTACTTTAAGGAATTTTTCTTCAAATTTAGCCGTCAGCACCACTGGCCATTCAACCAGTGAGGTCACTTCTTCAACCAAGTCATCGTCAAGATCGGCAACACCGCCAACCTGTAGCGCTGCTTTTTGTGCATCAGCAATAATTATCGCTTTACGAGCATCGTAATCGGCGATCACTTTACCGCGCTGTTCTAAAATCGCTGGGTATTGCTCTGCTGAATCGATGGTGAACTCTTTTTCGCCCATAAAGCGGTGACCACGAATGGTGCGCGCAGAAGCTACGCCTAAGATCTCACCTTCGATCAGTTCATCACCCATCAAAATAGTCAGAGTTTTTACTGGGCGGATAAATTGTGTTTCTTTATCACCCCAGCGCATGGGTTTGGCGATAGGCAAGTTTGCTAACGCTTTGGCGGCGAGTTCAACCACAATGGCTTTAGCTTCTTGGCCTTTGACATCCTGTTTAAACAGTAGCCATTCACCTTGGTCTGTTGTTAGGCGATCCGCTTGCTCAACAGTAATGCCGTTGCCACGCGCCCAGCCTTGTGCTGCTTTGGTTGGATTGCCATCGGCATCAAAAGCAACTGAAATAGCAGGGCCACGTTTTTCGACCACTTTATCCGCTTGACCTTGGGCCAAGTTGGTCACTTTCAGTGCTAAACGGCGAGGGGTTGCAAACCATTTGATGCCTTCGTGTGCCAGTTCAGCGGTTTTCAATTCTGCGGCAAAGTTAGCCGCAAACGCTTCAGCCAAAGTGCGAAGTTGTTTTGGTGGTAGCTCTTCTGTGCCTAATTCAATTAGAAATTCTTTTGCCATCTTATTTGTCCTCACCCTTTTTACACATAGGGAAGCCGAGTGCTTCACGAGATGCGTAGTACGCTTCTGCAACCGCTTTGGTCAGGTTACGGATGCGTAGGATGTAACGTTGACGTTCTGTCACCGAAATCGCTTTACGCGCGTCCAATAGGTTAAAGGCATGGCCCGCTTTCAAAATACGCTCATAGGCAGGAAGTGGCAGCGGTTTTTCTAGCTCAAGTAGATGCTTACACTCTTTTTCGCACTGGTCGAAGAAAGTGAAAAGAAAATCGACATCCGCGTGTTCGAAGTTGTAAGTGGATTGTTCGACTTCATTTTGATGGTAAATGTCACCATAGGTGACTTTACCTAATGGGCCATCTGTCCAGACTAAGTCATACACTGAATCCACGCCTTGAATGTACATGGCAAGACGTTCAATACCGTAAGTGATTTCACCAGTTACAGGTTTGCACTCAAGGCCGCCGACTTGTTGGAAGTAAGTAAATTGAGTTACTTCCATGCCGTTTAGCCACACTTCCCAGCCAAGACCCCAAGCACCTAAGGTTGGGTTTTCCCAGTTATCTTCCACGAAACGAATATCGTGTACTAGTGGGTCAACACCGAGCACCTCTAAAGACCCTAAATACAACTCTTGAATGTTGTCTGGTGAAGGTTTGATGATGACTTGGAATTGGTAATAGTGTTGCAGGCGGTTTGGGTTTTCACCATAACGACCGTCCGTTGGACGACGAGAGGGTTGAACATACGCCGTTGCAATGGGCTCTGGGCCTAAAGCTCGCAGGCATGTCATTGGGTGAGAGGTTCCTGCACCAACTTCCATGTCTAATGGTTGAACAATGGTACAGCCTTGTTGGGCCCAATAATCCTGCAGCGCGAGGATCATACCCTGAAAGGTTTTGATATCGTATTTTTGCATAGTCAGGTTCGCGCGATTCTTCTGTCTGAATGGATGAAAATAACGAACAAGTATACCCAGATATTCGCTCAGCGAGTAGGGGTAATCTTGCTTAATTAATGGTCGAAAATCCGTTTTGGTCGAATTTATCGCATCGATTGTGCCAAATTCCTGCACATGAACGATTTTGACTTATTTCTAACTTGAGATTTTCACTCGGCCTGATTAGAATTGCGCCGTCTTTGGGGAGTAGCTTACCAGTGAGATTTCTTATCTTAACGGTTCGTTCGTCAACATAATTGGTGCCAAATCACCGTGGCGTTCGAGGCTAAAGTCATTTTAGCTTAGCAAGACCTTAGACAAACATCACAAACCGGGGTGGGGAGTGGCGTTTGTCTATGGTTATTATAATTATCCCGCCCCATTGAGCCTGTCGTGAGCGTATTAGCTATTTCAATTACTACCGTCGCCTTAGCTGAAATTGGCGATAAAACCCAACTGCTTTCTCTGCTGCTAGCCAGTCGTTATCGTAAACCTTTGCCTATTATTGCCGCCATTTTTGTCGCAACGATGGTTAACCATGCACTCGCTGCTTGGCTGGGCGTGGTCGTTGCCGATTACCTGTCACCAGAAATCCTTAAATGGGTGTTGGTCGCCAGCTTCCTTGCCATGGCGGGTTGGGTGTTAATTCCAGACAAACTCGACGGTGATGAAAAGATTACCAATCGAGGTCCTTTTGTCGCTAGCTTCATCGCTTTTTTTGTCGCTGAAATTGGCGATAAAACCCAAATAGCAACGTCTATTCTTGGTGCGCAATATGCGGATGCTCTACTGTGGGTGGTGCTCGGAACGACGATTGGTATGTTGCTGGCTAACGTACCTGTGGTGCTGATTGGTAAATTATCCGCCGATAAAATGCCGCTAGGACTTATTCGTAAAATCACGGCGGTACTCTTTTTGATATTAGCGATCGGCGCGGCGATTTGGTAATTCCAATCGATTAGATGATTGGGCGAGTGAGCGTGACACAATTTATTACTCAACTTGTCGCCCAACGTCTACGGTTGCGTGATGAGTGACAAATTTATGCCATACTGGTCATGTTACTGTAGTGCTAGATGATGCAAGTCTAAGAGGGAATGCATATGCTGACACGTTATATGGGAATGACCGCCAAGAGCCAAAGTTACTTGTTTACGTTCGGTTTTGTGCTGACGTTGTTGGGTATGGCGTTGACGGAAATGTGGCTACCCATGGTGGCCGGCGCAATCATATTGTGTGGCTTAATGGTGGAATCTTGGATCCGAGTCGCGCACATTATCCCGATGCACGATGAAATTCGAACCCTGCAAAAGCAGATCACAAAACTGCAATCAGAGATCCGCACCATCGAGTTTAATGAGTAGTGTGCAGCGCAATGAATCAATAGCAAAAGGCGGCCTTTTTGAGGTCGCCTTTTCTTTTGCGTACGCATCACTTAGATCGAGGCTTAACTCAATCCTTTCTTAATCAAATAGAGATAGGGCAATGTGTCCACTTTCTCCGCAATTAACTGATGATCCATAAAGCGGCAAAAACTGGGAATGTCTCGAGTGGTTGACGGGTCATCGGCTTTCACTAGTAAAATTTCGCCATCTTGCATGGTTCGAATGGTTTTTCTGACCATCATTACAGGCTCGGGACAGCGCAATCCTTCGGCTTCGAGTATTTGTGTGGCAAGTGCCGGATCAAATGTCATATTCAAACCTAATCGATGTTATCGCAAGGCGTAGATAATACTGGCGAGGAAAAAATATTCAATAACCACTTGGCAAAGTGATCTTTTTGTTTTAACTTACTTAACAAGTTGATAACAATTTGGTGAGGCACTTATGTTAACAGCGCTTGATAGGTTAACCATTTATTCGGTTCTCTGCTTTATCTCATTTTGTGCCTTAGTGATGCGAACGCCTGCAGAAACGTCATGGATGCCACTTTTTGGTGTCAGTGCGTCACTGGTTGGGATCTGGCTTGAGATGCATCTTTGGAAAGGCATCTCAGAAGAGCAGAATCACTAATCCATCACATATTGATCAACGCATTGCACTAATACGACACGTAACACATTCCGACACTATCCCCATTTTCTTGGGCTTCCCCGCTGAAAGGCGGGATTTTTTTTGCCTAACGCGTACACTGAGCCTATTTGCCATGATAAAAGTGGGGTTGTTGCATGGAGTTGGAAGATATCTATCGTCGCGATCTGAATTTATTGATTGCACTGAGAGTGTTGATAGAAGAGAGCAGTGTCAGTAAAGCGGCCCAGCGTTTAAATCTTAGCCAGTCAGCCATGAGCCGTGTATTAGGCCGGTTACGTGATCTGCTCAATGATCCTCTTTTTACGCGTCAAGGTCAGCATCTCATTCCGACTGAAAAAGCGCTGGAGCTTAATCGTGCCTTAGGCGAGCCATTGGAGTCTCTACGTCAAATCCTTTCACCTGTTGAATTTGACCCCCAGCAATGTGAACAAACCTTCACCATTGCCACGACAGATTACGCAATGCAGACCATCTTACCGTTTGCTTTACCAAGGATATATCAAGAGGCACCAAACGTGTCGTTTGAGTTTTTACCTTTGCAGCATGATAGGTTGGCCGATCAACTGACTTATGAAGGAGCTGATTTAGCGATTTGTCGCCCAACGTCGCCAGTAGCACCATTGATGAGTGAGGTGCTTGGGCGAGTCGGTGTACTTTGTTTGCTCTCCCAACATCATCCGCTGGCGAATCGGCAGATCTCTTTAGCGGATTACCTGACATACCCTCATGCGATGATTGCGATCAGTGATGGTGTTAATGCCTTAATTGAACAAGCATTAAGTGGGCAGCCTAAACGGAAAATGGTGCTCAGAGCCTATCATTTAGAAGCCGCGCTAGCGATTGTTGATACCATGCCATTGATTATTACGGTGCCTGCGGATCTGGCCTATTTAGTGGCAGAGCGTTACGCATTGGTAGTGAAGCCGTTACCGTTTCAGTTTACGCCGTTTGACTACTCTATGATTTGGCACTCGCGATGTGAGCATTCTCCTGCCCAAGAATGGTTAAGGCAGATCGTCAAACAAGAGTGCAGTCGGTTGATTGCTAAGCGTATTGAAGAGATGCAGTTAGAGGGGTAAAAATCATCAAGCTTTGAGTAAGACCAAAGCTTGATGAATGAATGGTTTAAAGCTTAATCACCACGCGACCAGTCACTTGACCATTGGTGATCGTTTCAGCGTACTGCGCTGTTTGTTCGAGGGTGATTTCCTCACACGCTTGCTCAAAGTAGCTTGCAGGTAGCAGTTTCGCTAAGCTTTCCCATGCTGCCATGCGTTTTTCTAGCGGGCAAGAGACGGAGTCGACACCTTGCAGGCGTACATTGCGCAAAATGAACGGCATGACGGTGGTGGGTAAATCAAAACCACCCGCTAAACCACACGCGGCAACTGTGCTGTTGTAGTCCATTTGGGCTAACACTTTGGCTAACATTTTGCTGCCTACTGTATCGACCGCGCCAGCCCAAATCTGTTTTTCCAGCGGACGAGCTGGCTCTTCAAATTCGCTGCGATCAATAACGCGGCTTGCTCCTAGTTTTTCTAGCAGTGGACCATTTTGTTCAACACGACCAGTTACCGCAGCAACTGTATAACCTAGCTTAGCTAATAGTGTTACAGCAACTGAACCCACGCCGCCACTGGCACCCGTCACCAATATTTCACCCTTTTCCGGTTGAATACCCGCGTCTAAAATGGCTTGCACGCAAAGCATGGCGGTAAAGCCAGCAGTGCCAATCATCATCGCTTTTTTGCTATCAAGGCCGTGCGCGAGTGGTACTAACCAATCGGCTTTCAAGCGTGCTTTTTGCGCCATACCACCCCAATGGTTTTCACCCACTCCCCAACCGGTTAGTACAACTTTATCACCGGTTTGGTAGCGAGTATCTTGGGATTCAAGTACGGTTCCTGCAAGATCAATGCCCGGTACCATAGGGAAATTGCGAATGATTTTGCCTTTACCTGTAATGGCTAAACCATCTTTGTAATTCAATGATGAGTAATCGACCGCGACTAAAACTTCACCTTGCGGTAATTGTGATTCGTCGATTTGTTCAATGGTGGCAACTGTGTTTTTTTCTTGTTGATTAAGGATTAACGCTTTAAACATTCGGATCTCCAGATTGGCACAGCAAGCATAAGATGTCGCTAAGTGTAGTACTGAATTAACTATGACTAAAATGAAACATTAGCATTGGTTCTATGCGTATTATGCATCACTCATAAAAAATGCCAGTCGTGGGACTGGCATTGAGCTTTAGGATAAGAAGAACTGGTATGAAGGATTGTCCGTCTCATCTTTGCATTGGTAACCCAATTCTCTAAGGTGAGCGGAGAAGCGGTTTAAATCGCTCTCTTCGAGTTCAAAACCACACAATACGCGGCCATAATCGGCGCCATGATTGCGGTAATTAAACAAGCTAATGTTCCAGTGTGTGCCAAGCGTGCTGAGAAATTTCAGCAGAGCGCCCGGATATTCCGGAAATTCGAAGCTGTATAATCGTTCTTTTAGCGGCTTAGAGGGTTTGCCTCCAATCATATAACGGACATGCAGTTTGGCCATTTCATCATCCGATAGATCCACCACAGGGTAGCCACCTTGGCGTAAATCGTGAATGATGTTGTCGAGCTCTTCTTGCCCACTTAACAGGCGAACACCGACGAAAATATTGGCCAGCTTGTCATCGTTATAGCGATAGTTGAACTCGGTGACCGCGCGACCGCCAATGATATTACAAAACTCAAAAAACGCGCCTTGACGTTCAGGTATGGTCACCGCCAAAAGCCCTTCACGTTTTTCGCCTAGCTCACATCGCTCCGACACGTAACGCAAGCCGTGGAAATTGGTGTTAGCCCCTGAAAGTACGGTGCCTAACTGTTTATCCACCAGCTTATGTTTTTCCGCGAATTTCTTCAGACCAGCCAGAGCAAGCGCTCCAGAAGGTTCGGCAATCGCACGCGTGTCTTCGAAGATATCTTTAACCGCCGAGCAGATTTCATCGCTTGATACCGTGATGTGGCCATCAATGTATTGCTGACACAAACGGAAGGTTTCATCACCAATACGTTTTACCGCGACACCGTCGGCAAACATGCTGACTTGGTCAAGCACCACGGGTTTACCTGCCTCGAGTGCTGCTTTTAAACAAGCAGAATCTTCAGGTTCAACCGCAATGACTTTGATTTCTGGCATCAGCTGTTTGATCAGCACCGCGACTCCAGCGGCTAAACCGCCACCGCCGACTGGTACAAAAATGTAATCAAGGTGGCCATTTTGTTGCAGCATTTCCATGCCAATCGTGCCTTGCCCTGCAATGACCAGTGGGTGATCGAACGGTGGGACAAACGTATAACCTTGCTCGTGAGCCAAGCGTTCCGCTTCGGCTTTGGCTTCATCAAAGTTGTTGCCATGCAAAATCACCAAACCGCCAAAACCGCGTACCGCTTCGACTTTGATATCAGGGGTAGTTTTGGGCATCACAATGGTGGTTTTAATGCCTAATTTTGTTCCCGACAGAGCCATTCCCTGCGCGTGGTTGCCTGCTGACGCGGCAATCACCCCAGCTTGTTTTTGCACCTCAGATAAACTCGACACCATATTATAAGCGCCGCGTAATTTAAAAGAGTGCACAGGCTGGCGATCTTCACGCTTGAGCTGAACGCGATTTTTAATGCGCGCTGACAAACGGGGCATATCCTGTAGTGGCGTTACCGTTGCGACGTCATAAACGGGAGCGCGCAGGATTTGGCGCAGATAATCTGCGCCAGTTTGAGTTGCGTTACCTGAGTCGCTCATCCGCTAGCCCTCGAGCTTAGATTTGTCTCGAACAGCCCCTTTATCAGCGCTGGTGGCCATACTTGCGTAGGCTTTCAATGCCAAAGAGACTTCACGCTGGCGATTGACAGGTTTCCAACCGAGCTGGTCTTGTTTTACGCGGCGCTCAGCCAGTTCAGCTTCTGAAACGTTGAGCGTAATCGAGCGGTTTGGAATATCGATGGCGATAATATCCCCAGAGTTCACCAAACCTATCGTTCCGCCGTTGGCAGCTTCTGGAGAAACGTGACCAATTGATAAACCGGAAGTCCCGCCAGAGAAACGACCGTCAGTCAGTAGCGCGCACTCTTTGCCTAGCCCCATTGACTTTAGGTAGGTGGTTGGGTAAAGCATTTCTTGCATACCTGGGCCACCTTTTGGGCCTTCATAGCGGATGACGACAACATCACCAGCCTTCACTTTACCGCCTAAAATACCTTCAACGGCACTTTCTTGGCTTTCAAAGACCACGGCTGGGCCTGCAAATTTCAGACTACCTTCATCAACTCCTGCTGTTTTTACAATACAGCCATCAACGGCAATGTTGCCTGATAGGACGGCTAGGCCACCATCTTGGCTAAAAGCATGCTCTTTGGTACGAATACAGCCTTCTTTGCGATCGTCATCGAGGCGATCCCATCGGCATTGTTGTGAGAAGGCTTTAGTGGTACGAATGCCCGCAGGACCGGCACGGAAAAAGGTTAAGACGTCTTCGTCGTCCGTTTGCATGATGTCGTATTGAGCCAACTGCTCTTTCATCGATAAACCCAACACGGTGCGAGTTTGATTGTTGATGAGACCGGCGCGATCCAATTCACCAAGAATCGCCATCACGCCACCCGCGCGGTGTACATCTTCCATGTGATATTTTTGAGTCGATGGCGCGACTTTACACAGATGAGGTACGCGGCGTGACATGCGGTCGATATCACCCATGTCAAAATTGATTTCACCTTCTTGAGCGCCTGCTAATAGGTGCAATACGGTGTTGGTTGAGCCGCCCATAGCAATATCGAGCGCCATCGCATTTTCGAACGCGGCTTTGTTGGCAATATTACGCGGTAAGGCGGATGCATCATCTTGCTCGTAATAACGCTTGGTTAATTCAACAATGCGTTTACCTGCGTTGATGAAGAGCGCCTCACGATCGGCATGCGTGGCCAACATTGAACCATTACCCGGTTGAGAAAGCCCCAATGCTTCGGTGAGACAGTTCATTGAGTTGGCGGTAAACATGCCAGAACAAGAACCACAGGTTGGGCAGGCCGAGCGTTCAATTTGTTCACTTTGTGCGTCGGAGACTTTAGGGTCAGCGCCTTGGATCATCGCATCGACTAAATCGAGTTTGATGATTTGATCAGAAAGCTTGGTTTTACCCGCTTCCATTGGCCCGCCAGAAACAAAGATAACGGGAATATTAATGCGCAGTGCCGCCATCATCATCCCAGGGGTGATTTTGTCGCAGTTGGAAATGCAGACCATCGCATCAGCGCAGTGTGCATTAACCATGTACTCGACAGAGTCTGCGATCAACTCGCGTGAGGGCAGTGAGTACAGCATGCCGCCATGCCCCATGGCGATACCATCATCTACCGCGATGGTATTAAATTCTTTGGCGATGCCGCCGGCTTTTTCGATTTCACCCGCAACCAATTGCCCCATATCTTTGAGGTGCACGTGGCCCGGTACGAATTGAGTGAACGAGTTAACCACCGCAATAATCGGCTTACCGAAATCTTCATCTTTGACGCCAGTGGCGCGCCATAATGCGCGCGCTCCAGCCATATTACGTCCGTGTGTCGTTGTTGCGGATCTATACTTTGGCATTGTCTATCGTCCTCTATTACTTCGGTTGTGGGTACACGTAATCCAACCAGCCCCACTTGTCTTCAGTGGTGCCGTTAAATAGGCCAAAGTAAGCTTCTTGCATCACTTTCGTGATTGGCCCACGTTTGCCCTCTCCAACCGTAATTTGGTCTACGCTCCGTACAGGGACGATTTCGGCGGCGGTGCCAGTCATAAAAATTTCGTCAGCAAGATAGAGAGCTTCACGCGCAATGTTCACTTCACGCACTTCGTAACCCATCTCTTTAGCCAGCGTCATGATCGAATCACGCGTGATACCCGGCAAGATGGAGCTGGTGGTTGGTGGCGTGAGCAGCACACCGTTTTTGATGACGAAAATGTTTTCGCCTGCACCTTCAGATAAATAACCATCCACGCTTAAGGCGATACCTTCGGCATAGCCATGACGACGAGCTTCACCACCGACAAGCAGAGACGATAAATAGTTACCACCCGCTTTGGCTGCGGTTGGAATGGTGTTTGGCGCAGCGCGATGCCAGCTAGAAACCATCGCATCCACACCATTTTCTAGCGCTTCATCACCTAAGTAAGCACCCCAAGGGAAGGCGGCAATGATTAACTCCATTTCAGTGTTCACTGGGGGGCAAACGCCAAGGCCGACGTTGCCAACAAAGCCAAGTGGGCGAATGTAGGCTGAATCCAGTTTATTGACGCGCAATGTTTCACGTGTCGCTTCCATGATCTCTTCTATCGTATAGGGGATAGGGAAACGGTAAATTTTTGCTGAATCTTTCAGGCGTTGAGCGTGCTCTTTATGACGGAAGACGATTGGACCTTTAGGAGTGTTATAACAACGCACACCTTCAAACACCGAGGTGCCGTAGTGCATTGCGTGTGTCAGTACATGAACGTTTGCATTTGCCCACGGAACCATTTCACCGTTGAACCAAATGTAATCTGCAGTTTTTGTTGCCATTTATTGCCTTCCTTATGCACAAATCTTTTGTTGTAAATTGTTATTCGGTAGTTCGTTATTTTTTATTGGGGTGACATCGACACTGCGAATATCCCATAATTTTTCAATTTGATTGATCAGTGTGCTGATGGGGCGATCACTATCAACAATGATTTCAACACTGGCGACTTTACTGGCGTGGTTTTGCGTTGCGGCCACTTGTTTTATCACAAACCCACGATGGCGAATCACGCGCAGAACACGCTCTAATAGCACCGGTTTATCATCGGCTTTGATGTCTAATAGGTATCTATCCATTAGGTGTTCTCCAACATATCACTATTTGAGGCGCCCGGTGGTACAAGCGGCCATACGTTTTCTTCTTCATCAATCAAAACGTGAAGCAGATAAGCTGTTTTGCTGGCCAGCATTTCTTTAAGTGCTGGTTCAACTTCTTCTTTTTTGGTGATGGTTTTGCCAGGAATATCGAACGCCTTAGCTAGCATCACGAAATCTGGGTTGTCATCCAAAATCGTTTCACTATGGCGGCCATCAAAGAACAGCGATTGCCATTGGCGCACCATACCTAAACGGTGGTTGTTCAGTAGTACCATCTTGACCGGGATTTGGCGGCGCTTGAGCGTACCAAGTTCTTGAACATTCATCATGAACGAGCCATCCCCAGAAATGAGAATGGATTGATCATCTGGGCGAGCAACGGCAGCGCCCATTGAGGCTGGCAACCCAAAGCCCATAGTGCCAAGGCCAGCTGAGGTGATGAAGTTCTGTGGAGCACGCGGTTGAATGTGTTGCGCGGCCCACATTTGATGTTGGCCAACGTCGGTTGAGACGATGGCTGAATCGGGCATCATGTCGGACAGTTGTTTGAGTAACAATGGCGCAAAAATGAGATCGCCCGGGTGGTCATAGCGCCACTTAAAGCCACTGCGCAAACTTTCACTGTGGTGAACCCAGGGTGCGATATCACGCGTCAGTTCCAGTTGTGGAAGAATGAGATTGATGTCACCACGTAGTGACGCATTGGCGATACGGAGTTTATTAAACTCGGCCGCATCGATATCGATATGAATCACTTTGGCGTGTGGTGCAAAGGTATCCAGCTTTCCCGTTACTCGGTCATCAAAGCGCGCTCCAACCACAATCAGCAAATCACACTCTTGAACGACCAAGTTTGCCGCTTTAGTCCCGTGCATACCAAGCATGCCAAGGTAGTGCGGGTCATGGCGCTCAATCGTGCCTAAGCCTTTTAAGGTGCTTACTGATGGCATTGGATTGAGGCGTAAAAACTCGCGTACGGAATCGGTCGCTTTGGCCAGTTGAACACCACCGCCAACATACAATACAGGACGAGAGCTTTGTGAAAGCAGTTGTTGCGCTGCGTGAAGCTGCTCTTGGCTGGCAACTGGCATGGCTGGCGCAGTGAACGCAGGTAGCTCAGTCACGGGGGTTTTTGCCAGTTGTACATCTTTAGCGATATCCACAATCACCGGGCCGGGGCGACCCGCTTTCGCTACCTCAAAGGCTTCGGCAAGGGTGGGGGCGAGATCGTGGATATCGGTAACGAGGTAGCTGTGTTTGGTGCAAGAGAGTGACATACCAATCACGTCCATCTCTTGAAAAGCATCGGTACCAATGTGCGAGCTTGCCACTTGGCCGGTGATGGCGACGAGGGGGATTGAGTCAAGAAATGCATCGGCAAGACCGGTGACCAAATTGGTCGCTCCGGGTCCTGAGGTGGCCATGCACACCGCGACATCTTGTGTCGAGCGCGCCATGCCAATCGCCGCCATGGCTGCACCTTGTTCGTGGCGACAGAGGATGTGTTCTACACCGCCATCGTATAATGCATCATAGATTGGCATGATAGCGCCGCCGGGATAACCAAAAACGGTTTTGATTCCCTGCTGCTTTAATGCGGCTACAACCAGTTGTGCTCCTGTCATCGTAACCCTCCCAAACTGTGTATGGCACAGTAAACCATGTTGTGTTTGCACTTCATGTGCGCTCCCATTCTTCCTGTCATATCGGGTTGGATAATCGCCAACCAGTATGAACTTTTTAGTTTAATAGTTGTAAAAAAACCCCCGGACTTTTCAGTGCGGGGGTCTTTTGAATCTGGTGGTTATTTTGCGCCCACTAGCCCCCGCGCGGAATCAATAATGACCACGATAATCAGGCTTAGCAGTAGGTTAATGTGAGCGTTCAAATTCATCACTTAATTCTTAAAATAGTTGGCGTAATATCTTACGAAATTGTGTGCGTCTCTAGTGGTAACACACAATTCCGTTAAATGACAAGCAAAAACTCATTCTTTTTTCACATTCTTTCAGCATCACAACAAGCTATATAACAATCTCTCGTGTGCAAATAAGGGCGCAGAAACAGAACGAACACTTTTTAAATAACCACAAAGGAATGAAATGGGACTCGCAATTATTCACAGCCGAGCCAGTGTTGGCGTGCAAGCACCGACAGTGACAGTTGAAGTACATATTAGCAATGGTATGCCCGGTTTTACGTTGGTCGGCTTGCCAGAAACGACGGTCAAAGAGTCTCGTGATCGCGTGCGCAGCGCTATCATTAATTCCCGCTTTGAGTTTCCCGCCAAGCGTATTACAATGTTATGTAAAGTTTTCAGGAAAGTTTTTATATTCGCTTTTGCATATAAAAATCAACCTTAACAGGTTTTAAAAAATAATAGCTATGAATTTAACACAAATAAAACAATGCTTTATATTTGTTTTCGGTATAAGACTTGGCCAGGAGAAGGCGATTATGTATCTTGCTTCATAGAATACTTAGGAGCGTAATCAAATGGCGGTACATGTAGCGGAATATCTGGGGCAGAGAACAGATATCGAAGGTAGAAATATTAAGCCTGTGTCATTAGGTGTAAAGCATATATGCCCTTTTATGGATGGATATTGTTCTAAATTGACAAAAAACTTACAGCCAGTGTGCTCTGTTCGTAAAAAAAACGGAACGATGTGGATTGTGTGTGAGCATCGCCTGTGTGCTACACCAAAGACTAAAAAAGTTCATATTGATGGAAAAGAGAAGACTGTAGATGCAAAACTAACCCCTTATCAGAATGAAATTCTTTGGAAAATAGCTCAGACCGTTTATAGAGGACAATTTGATAAAAACGATATAGTTGTAAATAGAGAAGCTCCAATTCCTATTGAAGAGACTGGTGGGAGTTATAAAGCGGATTATATTATGCGTAATTTGGCTCAAGGCGCAAAAATTGATGAGATACTTCTAGAAATGCAAGGGGGAGGGGAAACTAGTCAAACTAAACATATATCTGACCACGTATTGAAATGGGCTAAAATGGATGAGCCAACCAATGAGATTTTAAGGTTAGAAATTGCTAAACCAAATTCAATAGAAACGAACGCTTGGAGACGGCAGCAAGAGCAGTTTTTAGTCAAAGGTAATATAGTAAATCAAACTGGCGGAAAGATTGTTTTTGCAATAGGAAGTTTAATTTATGATTACTTGTATCCTCGAGTATCTAGAGCAAATCTTAGAGATTTAAAAGAGCATAACTGGACGTTGTGCTTATTAGGAATTAAAGAAGATACTTCAAAGCCTAAGATATTTGGTCCTATCCCATTAACGATAGATGAAGATAGGACACTATTTACAAATTATTCTACTTTTGTCAGGACCTTAACAGATCAAGGTGGTCCGGAGCCTTCAATTTTTAAAGGCAAGTTTTTATCATTGGGCGGTCTAGATGTTGTAATCTAATCAAAGAGATTATACGTATTCGTTTTCAATTTTTATAATTTGACTCGCTATCCATTCGATTATAGGAACAGATACGGCATTACCAATAGCCCTTAATCTATTTGAGTCCAGTTCTCGGGAAAGCCTTGAAGTTTCTCGTATTCGGAAGGGAGCATTCGGCGCACAAATAGCATCGGCGCTTCCTCTTGAGTCGAGGGTGTAGCTTTCCCCATCGTTTCTATATCCTTTTGCTTGTGGGCCTGCTGTGTGTTTTCTGCCAATACTGGCGTGTTGGATAGCAAAGATATCTGTTTTCGATAGGCCATTTCTAGGCTCGGGTGCAAAGCTTGTCCTCTGGCCTCTGCCCGATTTATCAACGACTGGATTTGTTCTATCGTTAAAAAGGACTCTAGTGGAGCGGAGGTCTCCATAACTTGCGACAATATACACTCTACGTCTTCGTTGTGGTGTTCCAAAGTATTTAGTGTCAAAAACTCTCCACGATATACCATACCCGAGTTCATCCAGCGTTTTAAGAAGGACTCCGAAATCAGCTCCTTCGTGACTATTGAGAAGCCCGGGAACATTTTCAATGACAATCCAGTCAGGCTTTCTTGCTCTGACAAGTTCTGCGTAAGTATAGAAGAGTCCACTTCGTTCTCCTTTTAACCCTTTTCTTTTACCTTGGTTAGCCAATGAAACATCTTGGCAAGGAAATCCTCCACACCAAATATTTGCATCAGGAATATCATTTGCTTGAAGAGTTGTTATATCTGAATGTAGAGGTATTGTAGGCCAGTGTTTTTTCAATACTTTCTGACAGAAATTGTTAACTTCGCATTGAAATACCACTTCCATTCCAGCACGTTCACAGCCTAGATCAAACCCTCCAATTCCAGCGAAGAAAGACGCAACTTTGAAAGGATTTTCAGCTTTAGGTAGTTTAATAACATTATTCAAAATATGTTGCACCATATCCGCATCAGACGATTGCTTTACCCACAGAAAAGCATTGAGTGCCTCTTGTGATATGTTATAGCCATCGTGATTACATTCTTTATTTGCTACTAGTTCACCTTTACGAATAAAACGCCTAGTACCATTTATATCTTTAACTAATCCTTTTGCTTTCAGTATGTTAGTTGCTTCAAGCACATTCATAGCAAACTCTCTTACTTATGTTGAACAAATGGTACAACATAAATGTGTTCCAATCTATACCCTGTCGAATTTTTGATCATAATACACTGTTTTTAAACATATATTTTTTTTGTTTAAATGATTTCGGCCGTAGGTTTGATCGGCCGAAATTTGTGAGTATTTGTAAAATACGAGAGTGAGATTTATCGAACGTGGAAGGCTGAAAGCCTGACGGGTTCCAAGGGGATTTATCCCTTTGGCAAGTAGGGAATGAGCGCAGCGATATGTTTTGTCCCCCGGACAAACCCTATCTTGCTTAATACTGAACATAATTACTCCAATTTGAACTCTTGCATTTATTAAAAAATGTGTATCAATATAATCAGGTTGGAGTTTTAAATATGAAAAATTGGATTGTAGAAATAGAGCAGAAAAAAAGAATGGGGAACGTTTCGGAAAGAACTAAAAGACGAAATAAAACTGAAAATAAAGAGACAAAGAAAGCAAACAAAAACACGTTAGAAAATGCAATTAAATACTTATTGAGTGATAAGCATCAAAATCATTCAAATACTAAAATAATTGATTTGGATAATGCACGATTTACAAGGGACAATATTTATATTGAATATGATAATATGAAGAAAAAACACGGTAAAGGTGTTTCTAATATTGCAACTTCTTTTGTTTTATCTTTACCTTCTGATTTGTATCATCCAACGAAAAACGAATGGCAAGATATTTATAATGAAATGATTGATAAATTCGTTTCTGCAATAAACAAAGATCTTGAAAAAAAGCAACTTCAACAAGAAAATATAAACCCTAATGATTTAAATAAACGACAACTTAAAGAATATGAATTAAATCAAGGACGATATAAACAACGTTTAAATGTGGATTATGTTAAAAAATTATCAACCGCAGTTATTCACGATGATAGAGAAAAACCTTTAATTGTTGGGGCTACTTCTGGATCACATTTAAATGTAATAATGAGTAATATTTTTAATGGTGAAGTAATTAAATATATTTCACAAAAAGGCGGAGTATTAGCAATGAAAAATGCTTATAGTGAAGCCGTAAAAAATAGATTGGGTTTAGATTGTGAAAAATATATCCCTTATGATAGTAGACCGGATGATAATAAATTGAAGGATTTTTATTTGGGAGAGTCAAAAGTCGATATTTTGGTTTTAGATGAAAATACACCTCATAAAAACAAGATTATTAAAAAAGAAGATGAACCAAAAAATGTTCCTTTGTGGGTTCACCGTAAAGAACAAGGCATAAAGCTACAAGCGGAAAAAGATAAAATCGAAAAAGAAAAAAAAGCTGTTGTCGGAGCAAAGGAAAAAGTTGTAAAAGCAAAGGAAACGATACTTACAGCGCAAAGCGAAGTTAACGAGCGTTCAGCGTCCCTAGACGCTCAAAAAGAGCTTTATATCGAGTTTCAAGAGGGATTTATCGAGTATGTAGGGGTATTGGCTGAAAATCGAAAAGAGGATCATCAGTATTCAGTTGGTGAAAAGTTCTTTGATACAGAATTACAGGCGAATATTGAAGAAAAAATCACCAATGAGAAAGTAAAAAAACCTTGGTTGTTAGAAATGAAAGAATACTTATCTGATCTGTTTAGTAAGGTTTTTAAAGGGAAAGAAAATAGAACGGATGAATTACTCGAATTTTACAATAAAGGCATTGAACAAGATGAATATAAAATTAAAAGGAAAAATAAAACATATTTGAGAATTTAGCCTTTTAATTTGTGGTGAAAAAATAAGAATGTATTTTATTCTTATTTTCTTTATTGTCTATTATTTTAGTATTCCTCAATATCATCAACTTCATAATAAATTATATCTTGAGAATCTTCTTCATATTCTTCAATAGTCGCAGATAAATAACAAAGATCGTTCACATTTAGACTCTCTCTTTTTCTTAACGAATAAATAGCGTTTTCTATGTAGCTATCCATCGTCTCAAAATTAACATCACTAGCGTTCGTAAAACAAAGATCGTGACCAGAAACATTATAAAAAATTCTACTCTCACCGAGTAAATCGCTTTTATAAGTAAAGCATTGGTATTCAATTACGGATGAATCAAATTCTACTAGTGCGATTTGATAAGTATAAAAATCTTCAAAATCTTCAAATAAATCATCTTTATAAATCTGGTAATTTTCTTCTTTAAACTCTTCTTTTAATGCATATTTAAGGACATTTTTAAAAGCATTTTCAGTATCATTTATATAACTATAATATGTTATTTTTATTTCATTCATTTTACCTTCCTATTTTATTTTGTTGTTATTTGTTTTGAATATTTTCTTTTAATTACTTCAGATTGTTCTGAATAATCTAAATACATAGTGGCCTTAAATTTAGCTTTCCAAAGGTTTTTATCTCCTTGTGTCCAAACGAAAAGTGCATTTATTGCATATACATTCATATTTCCATTCTTGAAAATTTCAATGAAGTTTCTTTTTTCAAGTGTTTTTATATGTTTGGAAAGTGTTTGTCTTGATAAATTAAATAATTTTTGAAGAGTGTTCATAGAAATACAAATTGCATTTGTATTGTCCATTTCTGATATTAGAAATTCCAGTATAGAATTTGCTAATGGTTGTTCTCTTGTTAGTAAAACTTTGTTCTTGTAGTTCTCTCTGTTAAATGCATAAAATAACGCTGACTTTTGTGATGCTGTATATTCATTTGTTTCTTCATTAATATCTAATTCTACTAAACACTCTTGTCCATCTTCTCTTGTTGTTGTAAATCTTGTTTTTGATTTTATATTTATTTCTTCACTGTTCATTTTATATTCCTTATTAATGTTGTTTGGTTGTATATATAATTAATAAAGCATATATAAATTATTTGTCAACACGTAAACTTAAATTAACCTTAATGTAAAGTTGATATTTAAAATAGCTAAAAATAAAGTTTCTATGAATGATGTTTATGAGGGTTTACATTGATTTTTGGCGTGGTTAAGAGAAAAAATAGACTTTTTAACTATGAACACTTTACATTAATGGTAAGTCTAGGCTTTACATAGCTATAAAATTATTCCTTATTTTAAGCCATTTTTTATTTTGCTCTTTTATATAATCTTGATATAGGTAATTTAAAATTTTTCTTGTTTCGACTTGTCGAAAAAATGAGGGATCGGCTCATTTTAAAAATTTTGGTAGGACCGTGGGGGGCTAGTCTCCCCCACACCCCCCAAAAACCCATAGGGTTGATCTGATTTTTATTAGTAAAAATTAATAAGTAATTTATTATTCTAATGTGTAATCTTTCTCTGGAGTTTCAACTCCCCAGAAATTTGTTGCTTTTAGTACCTCAGCAAAACGTCCATCCATCGTACCATTTTTATAAGCCTGAACAACTTCTTCTTTAAGGTCGAAAAACTCTTTGAAACCATCAACATTTTCAATGACATTCTCAATTTTTTCTATCTTGCTATTTTTTATTCTAAAGTGAATAATTTGACCATTACTATATAATGCGGTGCAGTTTCTTGAATCACTTGAAATTATAAACCCTGCAAAATTTTCATTTATGAATCTTTTTGCTTTTTTTATTGATATTGGATCGTTTTTGTCAAAATAATCTAATTTATTATCACTTGATAGTCTTGAAATGCTAACTTTGAAGCTAGCGATACGTGCATCATTCTCTCTTATTTTTTTTTGTAGTTTTGAACTTTCTTTAAGATATATTGTAAAGTCCAGTTCGTTATTATTATTTAGTTCTTCAAGTAATAATAATTTATCATTAATATCTTTTGAATGATCTAATATTTCAGATATTTTTTCTTTTATTTTGTTTATTTTTTCACTATTGTCTTTTGGTTTTTTATCTATTAGACCAAACATATTAGGGGTTGATGCTAGGAAATCATCATATTTAATCGATGCACTTTTACATTGTAATCTGCGTCTACCAGAGCATTTAAGCATATAATAATATTTTTTACCTGACTTTAAATTTTTATCATCAGTTTCAAAATAATATTTTTGACCACAGCCAGAACAAAATATTTTACCTGTAAAGATATTTATTGAATTTCGTCCTGATGTTTTTATTGTTTTTTTGGTTTTAGACATAGATTGAACTATATCCCAATCATCATTTGAAATGATTTTAGGATAGTAGTTCTTGAATGTATCGCCAGTTTTTCGAATGTAGAGCTCACCTAATACACAGCGATTTTTCAATAAATGGTTGATCTTTGCTGAACTCCAAGAATTTGTAAAATTCTTATGTCTACGTTTAGCAACCTGCGAAACTCTTTCATCGTTTAATGTTCTGGCTATATCACCCATAGATATGCCATTTATATACATTTTAAATACTCGTTGAACTATTTTAGCGTTCTTGTTTACGACAAAATTTGCTTCTATCTTACTGCCTTTATTGTCGATCCAACCGGGAAAAATCCCGACATATTGTATTTGTTTACCGCCATGTAATGCGTCTAGTCTAGCGTCAAAACTCTTTAGAATCCGTTCTGATTTTTTTGCACTTTCTTCATTAGCCTGAGCCATGAGCATAGACGAATACATAACGCTCATTAAGTCATTGAGACTTTCTTTTGTGTAAACTCTTTTATCCATCAGCGTTATGACGTTGATATTCGATCTAAGTATCTTTCTCAATACATCAGAGGCATCGTCTAAACTTTGTCGTGAGAGCCTGTCAAATTGCTCAACACACAGATAAGCAGTTCCGTCTGTCTCAATAATTCCCGTATCTATAGCGTCAAAGAAATCGCCTAGTGAGCCTTTTTTGATATGATCGGCTTTATACGCTGATAAGCCTAAATCTCTTAATTCAAGACTATCATTTACGGTATAGCCGTTCTCTTTCGCATACTTCAAAATATCGCCAAGCTGTCGCTTGTATGAACTACCGCCAGATTGCTGTTCACTGCTAAACCGCACGTATGGGTATATAATTTTTTGCATAGCTAGTCTCCTAAGATTATGCAAATCTTAACATAAATTCTTTCCTGTAAATCATATCAAAAAGTACGGTCAATCTAGCCCCTGCGGATCTCCCCAAAGAGGGTGGTCGATTTGATTTACCGATCGCGTTGGGTATTTTGGCGGCCTCACAGCAGATAGCGCTAACGAAGTTAGATGGGTATGAGTTTATTGGTGAATTAGCCTTATCTGGTGAGTTACGTCCTGTTAAAGGCGTATTACCTGCTGCTTTAGCTGCGAATCGAGCCAAGCGCTGTTTAGTGGTGCCTCATGGTAATGGTGATCAAGCCGCATTAGTGGCAAAGGATCAGCATAAATCGGCGCAAACGCTGCTTGAGGTGTGTGCTGATTTGTGTGGTCAGCAAACCCTCTCTCTTTTTCAAACCGAACCTAAGCCGTGCCGAGATAAAAATACTCGCGATCTGCAAGATATCATTGGTCAACAGCAAGGAAAGCGAGCGTTAGAAATTGCCGCTGCGGGCAACCATAACCTGCTTTTTCTCGGTCCACCAGGAACGGGTAAAACCATGCTTGCCTCTCGGTTGTGTGATTTATTACCAGAAATGAATGAGGATGAAGCGATGGAAACCGCTTCGGTTGCTTCTCTGACTCCACAAGACATTAACCAGCACAACTGGAAGCAAAGGCCATTTCGCTCGCCTCATCATTCCAGTTCAATGGCGGCGCTGGTCGGTGGCGGTTCTATTCCGAGGCCGGGGGAAATTTCTTTGGCACACAATGGGTTATTGTTTCTTGACGAAACGTCC
>NZ_CAWNHR010000002.1:0-49525 GCF_963874485.1 Vibrio sp. V15_P4S5T153
CAATGGGTTATTGTTTCTTGACGAAACGTCCGTAATCCCAATAATTAAAAGTTATCAAAAACTAAATAAATTGTTGAATATTAATAATTAAAACGCTAATTAATATCTTAAATTTACATTGACACTAATCACTATGACAACTAGTGTAGTTATGAGTTGTCAATCTATGGAATGTGGTTGTGAATGTAAAAACACTAAATGAGCTTTCTTTATTAAAAACTGCACTGTCAGTCGAATACTCTAACTACCTAACACTTGCTGCTGAATCCTCAGTTCACAAAAATAGAATACAGCCTGTATTGAATGTTTATGCAGCTTACTGCTACTTGGTTGGGCAAGGTAACTACAGTGCATTGGATATACTGAATGACTCAAGTTCACTTAATGCGCACTTCCAGTCGCTCATTGGATTTGTTTATAGCAATGATGATATCACTATCAGGTACCGATATAACTACGGTAATCTACTCAAAGTCCTTTTCTGCTACATTGCGCAAGATAAGCAACTTGACCTCAATGACGTAAAGCTTTCGTCCACTAAATTCTCAACAGACGTTTCGAGCTGTCTAGCTCAGTTTCGAAAGCACAATATAGATAAATCAAAAGCTGACTACCTTGATGGTTGGCAAGTAACATCAAAAGAAGGCAAAGAACATGAGGCTCACCTTGATACGCTTTATGTGAATTTTGGCGAAGCGTTTACAAACAAGGTTCATCTTGCTCTAAAAAACTATGCTTTTACTCAAAAATCATCATCTCTGAGTTATGCATTAACAGGCTTCAGAAAACTTTTTGTGGGTTTCTCCACTGTTTATAACGACCGAGACGGACTATCAATAGAAATCCTTCTCAGTCGTAATCATGTGCAGCTATTTTTCCACAAGCTGTTTAAAGTGCTATTTGTGCGCTCCCAAGCTGCCCAGAACTGCCCAAAAGATTTTCATGTTAAGTGGCGAAATATCAGTAACTATTATACCGAGTGCTTCATCAACACGGGTGTTTTTGCTGAGCCTCACAAGCCATTCATCGTGCCAGACTGGAAAGACCCAAAAGATGCAGCGCCTACCTTTTCAATTGGCGGCAATGCTACGCAGCCAGAAAACCTTAGATGGTTTGCTAACATCCCACTTAAAATTAAAGATGAAGAGGCTGTTTTAATTATTAAGCAACGTATAGATAGAGATATGGCGCATATCAAGCATGTGTGTCTCTTGAAATTCGATGAGCTTTTAGAGCGAGAGGATAGAAATAAAGTTTTTCAGAGCACGGGCTTAGTTAAACCACTGAACGGCACGTTAGGCAATGTTCAATATAAAAA
Organism: Vibrio sp. V15_P4S5T153; assembly: GCF_963874485.1. Lineage (NCBI taxonomy): Bacteria > Pseudomonadati > Pseudomonadota > Gammaproteobacteria > Vibrionales > Vibrionaceae > Vibrio > Vibrio sp. V15_P4S5T153. The sequence continues at coordinate 1,319 of NZ_CAWNHR010000002.1, forward strand.
CTGTGTTGGTGCAGATAAGTTAGACAATACAGTCGCAACCTTTTATGCACATGGCATCGCTGCGAAAGACAACTATCTATCATTTTTGGGGTTTCTCGGTAATGCTAGCCAACTCTCCGCAGAGTTAAACTTACCAAACCCTTCAATACTGAACGTTCTTTTGACGCTTCTTGTGATGGAGCATCCTCTGATAACACCGTCTTGGTTAGCAAAGTGGGACTTATTTGATGTAAATGGCAATATGGTAGGCTATAAGAAAGTTGGTAATCAACACATTGCGGTCAGTTACAAATCACGCAAAGGGTCTACCAATGCGCAACAAGAAGTAGTGCTCAATGAGTTTTCTAAATCTATAGTTGAGTTCTTGATACAGCATACACGCATGAGCCGTGAACACCTGAGGCAAAAAGGGAATGTGAGTTGGCGAAAGATGATTTTGACTGCAACCACTACCAGTGCGACGCGCCCAAGCACCCTCAATACCACTCTTTTATCGGCAAATGATTTTTATGATTGGCTTCAGGATAAAACGCTCTTTGATAAGAGCAGCGATATCACCCTGAAAGATGCCCAAGCTATTTCTGACATCCATTCATTACGCTCAATCAGACGACACAGAGGCTTTCAAATTTACTTGGAAACACGTTCAATGGATGCCGTTGCCGAGGCGCTTGGTCATGAAAAGAAGGATGCAAACCTACTGACCTCTTACCTTCCTAAACCACTCATGGACTTCTTTAATGCACGTTGGGTACGTCAGTATCAGAACGCTATTTTACTTGAAGCCATGAAAGATTCAGTGCATCGACTTGATGCTGTGAATATGAGTACAGAGGACATTGAGGAATTCTTAAACAATCACGGTATCAGTAATATTCCAGAGCGTTTCGACCACGGTTTTGTTCAAAAGACCACAACTGATAATGAAACCTCTGAATCCTTAGCGTTCGACCAGTTGACCTACACTATTTCCACCTCTCTTTTGCAGCTTTTGATGGCGATACGCCTTGTCGTTGAGAGTAGTGATGATGAGGAATCTTTTTTAGATATTGTGGCTCACTGGTATCAATCAGCAGTGTTTGTTTTAGATACCCTGAGTTCAGGCAAGCATAGTGCTGATGATGATTTGATGGGAATGCTTGATATTGCAACCAATAACAAACTGAATGCTGACACTATTAAAGGAGCGCTGCTATGTTAAGTGTTGCTATCGACAATACCTCAATTGCTAACCTCATTGAAAGCATCGTGCTAGACCATTCGCTTTTGAATGGTCTAAGTGCCGAAACTCTTGAAGATATTATCAATTTCTCAGTAGCAAATGATGACTATCGAGCATTAGATATCATCACGAATATCCATACTGGCATCTACGGTTACGATGATAGACAGCCCGAATGGTTAGAATCCCGCTTTACTGAAAACAAGTGGGTACTAACATTTGGCAAACACCCAAAAACGATACATTGGGATACAGTGTGCTTAGATGATGGTAAGAAACTCACGGATAAAAAACACCAAAAGTTGTTAAACAGCTTTAAATACTGGATCACAGCGGCAGATAATCCGCTGGAAAACGGTGGGAAGATTATCAGTCCAACAACGGCTTATCAAAAAGTTCTCAAAGTTATCGCTCTCATCAATGCCGTCTTGCTGCACTCGAAAGAATTGAAGATAGCAAAATATCACCTTCTGAATGTGAATGATGACTTCTGGTTGAACATCTTGACGAAATACGCTGAGCACGGAAATTTTCAAGGTGTGTATGAGGTTGATAAGCGCACCAAGGTATTACTTGATAACGCTTCCCAGAGTGTTTCAGATGCACAAACGTTTAAAGAGAAGTTTCCCTACGTTACCCAAGACATTGCGCAAGATGAAAGTTTCTTATTTCTAGCAGAGAGAGAGAAGGCGTGTGCTTGGCTTTTTGAGCAAGGTTATTATCACACTGGAGAAGCCATAAAATACACTGGCAACAGTACTGTGCTGGGTGAGTTGTTGTTTAAAGGTAAGATGCTTTATCACGACACTAATCTCCCCAACTACGCAGAACTACACCTCAAAGCGCCAAACCAATACTCAGAGTATCGTGCAGTTGAGAATAGAGATACCTCAACAGGCACGAGTCAACGGACTATCTCGAAATACATTGAAGCCATTCGATTGATTCATACCAACCTTGAGCGTAAAGATGCGGCAAGTCCTTCAATCTTGTCCGAGCGTGTCAGTGCAGGTCACATTAGTCAGTTAGTTAGCTTAAAAAAAGTAGGGCGTACTCGCACCTTGCCGCCTAAGTTTGTGTTTAATTTAATTCGTCAGTGCTATGAGTTTGCCAAAGAGCATCTACCGACAGAGGAAGGCGCTGTTACTTTGCTAGACGAAACGTTAACGCTGCTGTCTACAGCAAGAAGCAAATCTACTGTAAAAAATTCTAACACACTCCGTCCACACCAAGACTCCCTTGCTTGGAATGAAGAATTGCATCGAGATATGTCTCTTTCGGAGCGAGGTTACTGGTTTCAAACGGAGGCGATCAATTGCCTGAGTAGTGAATACCTGAAAAAAGGAATAAAACAGGCTCAAGGCTTTGCTGATAGCGTTAAAAATCGCTTTGAGCGGATTCGAGCTAATGAGAGCTTGTTTGATTTGTTCTCTGTACTGCAAGGTGCAATACAGGTCTTGGTGGGTGCCATCATGGCTCGAAGACAAGATGAATTAATCAAGTTGAAGTCACATGGTAATCTATCACCTAATGTAAATCCCTTTTCAGAAGATGGCGCAAAAGCAGAGTACAACCTGATATTTAAGGTAAAAAAAACTGGCTCAAAAGGGGTCAACGCAACAATAGAAAGGCCAATTCCCTTATCTATCGCAAGGTTCATTTGGCAACTTGAGCAATTTAACATCAAAGCTAATGAGTTAAATTTAGCCAAAGGAAAGCTGTCTCTATTTAATAATTTAAACTCAAAAGATTGCCAGTTAAGTCAGGTAGTACACATTACCTACAATACACACCTCGATGCTTTGTGTGATTACGTCGAAACGGACTTGGTGGAGTACGACAACGGTGAGTATCGCCGTAATTATGTTCGTCAGCATCAATTGCGCCGCTTCTTTGCAATGGCATTCTTCTGGTCTAAAGGATTTGATGGCATGGATGCTCTGCGCTGGATGCTCGGACATTCAGACATGGAACATCTGTATCACTATATCTCTGAATCGGAAACTGGGGCGGTACTAAATGGGGCTAAAGCCAGTGTGATTGTTCGTGGTGTGGTTGATTCCACCTCTGAACTTGCGAAGCTCGAAGGGATAGAAGAGGTTCGCAAAATGATTGCTGAGCGGCTGACTGGTGATAGCTCAACACCTATTACTATAGAGTCAGTGAGCGAGGCAGCAGGAGATTACGATGATGAGTCTTACCTAACCGTTCCTCATATTAGCCAAATTCAAAAAGAGCAGGACATTGAAACAGAGGTTATTCACCTTCTGGAAGAGGGGCAAATCACACTGGAACCAGAGTTTTTTATCATAGATGATAGTGATGGCAATGCCACTCAAACCTTTAATCTTATTTTAAAAATCAAAGACCTTGATTAAGGATTCGGCTAATGAAAGTTTTAGAGAAAAACCAAACCAAGGTACTTGAAACAGAAAAGCTGTTGAGAGAGATAATCACATCTCCCGCTGAGTTTAAAGATGATGTAGAGCTGATGAAGGCTCTCAAATCCCAATCTGGCATCGCTAAGTATCAGAACCAAGAGCGTAATATCACATCATGCTCATTAAACACGGTCAAAAGTATCTCAGAAGCACTTCTAGAGAGAGGCTTCTTATCCATAGATGAGCTTCGTATTAATGCAAAACTGGCGATAGAGGCTGCACATCACGATGAGAAAGCTTCTAAAGGTAACAAGCAAACCGTCGTGGGTTTAAAGCATAGAGTCGCAGAGCTAGAGTCTGAATTAGATGCAGCGCAGCGCAGCAATTCTTTGCTGACCGTTATGGTCTCAGAGCTGCGCTCTAAGCTAAAGCAGCTAGCGAACCATGAAGGAACAGTAGAAGAGCGACAGGAGGTTTATCGAGAACACAATCGGAAGATTGAAGCACAGATGAATTACACTCTGAATGGAGAGGTATGATGGCGGTTCGTAAGCTTAAAGACTTTGAGCAATGGAGTCATCTTGGGTTTGATGGCAAGCTTGTCTTTCGTAAGCCACTGGATATTCCTTTCGTAACCTACAGTAACCATGTGCCTTGCTATGAAGCCAATGCCTACATCCATAGTTTGATGGTGAGAAACTTAAAAAGTGACACGATTCGTGGATATGCACACGATATTATTCACTTGGTTCACTTTATTGAAAAACAGCCACTATTGAGCCGATTTAGCCAGCTTACAGACGCAACATTCACCCTTTTTATTCAATCGTTACAAGCAGAGAGAACACCACTCGGTGAGCTAAAACGCAGTAATAATTCGGTTATAAAGATTGCTCATACCTGTCTTGATTTTTTGCAGTTTATCCAAGACTTTCATGATTTGAGTTCTTTTATTGGTAAGGATAAAGCTAACTCAATTCAAATACTTGAAAAACCTTACAAGCGCAAACAGGAAGGCTATAAAGGGTTCATTGAAGGCACCAAAATTACGCACCCTGCTGTACCAACAAAAGATGAAATCAAGAAACGCCACCCTGTTTCGGAAGATGATGCCTTGCATGTGTGGGAGTTCATAAAGACTCAGAAAAACAAAGATAAGCGCAGAAGGGACATGGCGCTATATACAGCAATGGAGCAACTAGGTGGTCGTGTATCGGAGCTTCATTTGATTAAAATGACCGATTATGAGGAAGCTAGACGCACAGGTATGCTCACTCTTACCACTCTAAAGCGTAAGGACGATAACACCACTCGAAAGGTTCCTGTCCCACATCTTTTATTATCAGTGATTGCGGATTACATCAAAGTTCGAAAGAAGGTAATGAGGAAGAAGAAAGTTCAGCATGACTATCTCTTTATTAGCTTAAAGACAGGTCATCGCTTATCCGCCGATTCATGGACAACATACATGAACCTATGGAAAAAAGAGCTTGGTATCGAGGGTGAGTTGCATCCTCACCTGTGGAGACACGCATTCATTACTGACAAGCTTAAAGAGCTTATTCTGACCACTAAAGAGGTGAATAATAAAGACGACTTCCGAAAACATCTGCTTCATACGCAAACATTTAAAATGCAGCTTCAGCAATGGACAGGTCACACAAATCTTAGTTCTTTAGATATCTACATTGACCTGGCTTTTGCAGATATTCACGGCTACACAGAGGTTTACAACGCTGTTTCTCTGAAGACAAGTGTTGAGCTTGCTAAACGTCAGATCGAGTTGTTAGAAGAACAGATAGCAAGGAAGGAGTTAACATCTACCGCAGCGCTCGTGGAGATCAAGATATTGTTAGAAGCTTTTCAGTCTGATATCGATAAAAGCATCGTCTCATCGTGATAATAAAGTTGCTAACTTACTTTTGGACAGAACTGTTTTATACTTCCTGCTAATTTACTGAACCATCAATTATCTAAAGTATGGCAAAATTTATTGCGCAATCAATATTGATTGATAGTGCAGACGACTCGCTTTCTCAGCGTATTTCCATGAGTTAGCTCATGCCTATTTTCAATAGTCAACAAACTGTAATGAAAGCATGATAAATGTCGAATTTAGTAATCCTAAACATCTACAGGGCAATTGATGAAAATATTATTTGTGTGCAAACATAATGCAAGCAGAAGCATTTTGGCTGAAGCAATTGCAAAAAAATACCTGCCTGAAAATTTCCAAATCGCAAGTGGTGGTAGCCATCCTAAGGGTCAGATCAATCCTCGTATTGCACAATACCTTGAAATGCATGGCTTTGATGCCTCTGAGTTTCACAGTACGTCATGGGAAGAAAGGCTTAGCTTCCATCCAGATCTAATAATTACTGTGTGTGACACAATGCACAATGAAACTTGCCCAAACTGGTTATCTGCTGGTATTCGTGTTGCTTGGGATCTTGAGCCATTGCCTAATGATGAAGCTTCAGTCTCCGAATTTAACAAGCAGTGCGATAAAGTATACTCCTCTCTAAAACGAAGAATTGGAGCTCTTGCAAACATCGATTTTCAAAATCTCGATTCTGAAGAAATAAAACAGCATGTGCTCGATCTGAAATCAATGTAGATAAGTGTATACGTAACGAACTGATACTACTTCATTAACGTTTTTTACAGCTCTCGCTTATTCGATGACTTGAGGTTAAAAAATAATGCCAGCAATCGTAGCTGGCATTGGTGAACAAATCTGCTTAGTTTTATTTATTGCTGAGCCAGTTTTTGATTTGTACCTATAGGCAGCCAAAACGAAATAATGGTCGTTAATGCTAAGAAGGCAAAGGATACCCATAGACAGGCTGAGAACCCCCACATTTGGAACACCCATCCAGATAGAATCGTCCCTATCAAGCGCCCCATTGCGTTTGCCATGTAGTAGAAACCGACGTCCAGAGACACACCATCGCCCTTGGCATAGCTGACAATTAAGTATGAGTGCAGTGATGAGTTCACAGCAAACACAGCACCAAAAATCATCAATCCAACGACAATAACCACTTCTGGGTGCCATTGCTGCTGAACACTGTAAGCAATTACGCCAGTCACTATAGACAATACCAACGCCCACACTATCGCGGCTTTACCATCTGGAGTATACCCCGATTTACTGCCTGTTATCTTTGGTGCAATTCCTTGAATGATTCCGTAACCGATCACCCAAATAGCCAGGAATCCACCTACGGCGCTATGATCCCATCCAAACACAGATCCCAGATAGATAGGCAGTGCAATCACAAACCAAACATCACGCGCACCAAACAGGAACATACGAGCAGCGGATAGAATGTTTACGCTGCTAGATTTGGAAAAAATTTCAGAGAACTTAGGTTTATTTTTCGCTTTGCCCAGGTCGGATTTAAGGCTAATCACACTGCCGATAAAGACCAGTAAAAGAACACCAGCCATCGCAGCTACCGCATATTGGAAGCCAATCATCGATAACAACGCACCACCTAAGAAAAATCCTGCACCTTTTAGCGCGTTTTTAGAGCCTGTAAGTATGGCGATCCACTTATACAATGCTCCTTGCGCATTCTCTGGCACTAAGGTTTTGATGGAGCTTTTCGCACTCATTTTGTTTAGGTCTTTGGCAATACCTGACAAGGCTTGTGCCGCCATGACCCATGGAATCGAGAGCCAACTTGCAGGGACAGCCAGCATTGACAGAGCGATGATTTGCACTCCCAAACCGATATTCATCGTTCGGTTCAACCCAAGACGAGCACCTAGCCAGCCACCGATGAGGTTAGTGACGACGCCAAAGAATTCATAAAAAAGAAACAGGGAGGCGATCTCTAAGGTTGAATACCCCAAATCATAAAAATAGAGCACCACCAACATGCGTAATGCGCCATCGGTAACAGTGAAGTTCCAATAGTTAAATGTGACCAACATGTACTGGCGGACATTTTGGTTGAGTTTAGACAACATATTCACTCTCTTTAAAAAAAGAGCCGCCTAAGGCAGCTCTTCAAGGCTTCTATTGATTAGCAAATTGGTGGATGTACTCAACTTGTACATCTTTGGTAAATGCGCCAGGTCTTAACGACTGGACATGGGTGATGATTTCTTGCAGCTCCCAACCTTTCTCTAGCAAAAGATGGGCAGCAAGCAAACCTGTCCGTCCCGATCCCCCCATGCAATGCATCGCTATCTTTTCGCCATGTTCTATAGCTTTGTGTAGCGAAGGGGATATATGTTTCCAGCGAGCCTGAAAATCTTCACCTGGAGCACAGTCATCTTCTATCGGTGTGTGAAACCATTGCAAACCTGCTTTTTCGACAATATTAGGCAGATCGCCAACGCCTTTTTCTTGCATCTCATGAGTGCTCAGTGCCGTAACAACGATGGTTACACCTTGAGACTTTAGTTGATCAATACTGTCACTCAGCGACGCTTCTTTAGTGCCAGGACAAGGAGTCAGTATTAACGCTGCGTTATTGTCTTCAACAGGCAGTTCCCACGTAGGATGTGTCATTGGTTTGATTCCTTATGCTAGGCCGACTTTACGAACAAGTTCTGCGGTACGTGTTGCGTAACCCATTTCGTTGTCATACCACGCATAGATTTTCACCATACGCTTGCCAACAACCATAGTCGAAAGCGCATCGACAATCGTTGAACGTTGGTCGCTTTTGTAATCAATAGAAACAAGAGGGCGCTCTTCGAAACCAAGTATGCCTTTCAGCTCATTCTGCGACGCTTCTTTAAGTAAATCGTTCACCTCTTCAGCCGTGGTGTCACGCTTAACATCAAAAATAATATCGGTTAATGAGGCGTTAGCTAACGGCACACGCACTGCATGACCATCAATTTTTCCTTTAAGTTCAGGAAAAATTTCGATAATCGCTTTCGCAGAACCTGTGGTCGTTGGGATCAAACTCATACCACAAGCACGCGCACGGCGAAGGTCTTTATGCGGTGCATCCAAAATGGTTTGCGTGTTGGTCAAGTCGTGAATGGTCGTAAACGATGAGTGTTCAATACCAAGTTGCTCGTGAATCACTTTGACGATAGGCGCAATGCAGTTGGTAGTACAAGACGCAGCGGTCACAATCTGGTGTTTCTCTGGATCAAAAATGTGATCGTTCACACCAACCACAATGTTAGCAATCCCATCTTCTTTGACTGGCGCGGAAACAACCACGCGTTTAACACCTTGCGCTAAATACTGATTCAAAAACTCAGATTTGCGGTGTTTGCCTGTTGCTTCGATGACCACATCACAACCAGACCAATCGACATCACTGATCGCTTTTTGTTGTGAGGTACGAATAACCTGACCGTTGGCAATGATCGCATTACCGTCGCTTGTCACTTCATGATGCCAACGGCCTTGTATTGAATCAAATTCGAGCAAATGAGCCAAGGTCGCCGCGTCACCCGCAACATCGTTAATCTGGATAAATTCGATCTCAGGCCAATCAAATGAGGCTCTTAATGCTAAACGACCAATACGACCAAACCCGTTAATTCCGACTTTAATAGACATTTTTATTTCCTTTTATCCATTCTAAACACAGCATTCTGGGCGAGATTTCATCTCTGCCAGCCTTTGCATATCCTGTTGGTATTCTTGTTTCAGGCAGTTGGACTCCACCAGCCCTTGAATTTGTTTTCTCATCCATCCGGGCAGTTGGTCCGAGAGCCGATAAAACACCCATTGCCCTTGCCTTGTATCAACCACCACGCCACTGGAACGAAGTAGAGCCAGATGGCGAGAAATTTTCGGTTGGCTTTCATTTAACGCTTGCGTCAACTCGCCGACACACACTCGCTGCTCGCGTGCAATCATGAGCAAACAGCGCACTCGCGTTTCATCGGACAGCAACTTAAAAAACTGATGAGGTAGCATTTTACTTATCTCTGTATATGCGGATGTGCATATATATCATATAAAAAGAAATCGCTGTCAATATAAAAGTTACCGCTGACTTTTAAAGGATGATGTTAAAGCGAGAAGTAAAATAGCTGACAGAATGTTGCAGGGCTTTTGTTGCATTTTGATTACAATCGATTTCCCAATAAACCTGTTTTTGATATGCCTCTCGGCGTCTATCGTGTTGGTACATCGCATAGTTAATATCGATCACATAATCGTAAGCGGGCTCTAACCTCTGTGTCGGTTCGATGAAGGTGTAGCCAAAGTAACCCAACTTTTCCAAATGGCTTTGCTCGGGTAAGTCGATGCCGTCAATCGCTTCAAAAGTAATCTCATAGAAACTTCCAGCATTGATATACAACAGTTGAGCAGCGATACAAGCAAGGTCGGAGTTAGGGAAGCTAATCAAATGAACGGTTCTTTTATCTATCATGTTGCCAGCCTCCTTTACTGACATACTTAATTAAGTGGGTGTGTTTAGCTGAATATAGATGAAATTTCGAATTTCATTCACAAATATTTCACACTGTTAAACATTCAATCACCCCATAATTACTGAATAAATAAATATATCCTTCTGATTTTTAATAAAAACAATCTACTTATAAAACAAAAAAGCCAGAGTAGTCATAAATTTGTCACATAAAGTCTATTTTATTGTCACATTGTCCTCTCAGAATTTACCTAGCTAAACAATACAAAGCTGCTTACGGAAGACTTTTCAAAACAGTCTACGGTTATGAAATTTAATGAGGGAAATATTATGAAGTTCGGACGCAATGCGCTTTTGCTTGCTTCAACCATCGCAACCGCGATCTCTGCCCCAGCAATGGCACGTGATACGATCCAAATCGCTGGCTCTTCAACCGTTTTGCCATTTTCTTCTATCGTTGCAGAAGAGTTCGGCCAAACCTTCCCACAATTTAACACGCCAGTGGTCGGTTCCGGTGGTTCAAGTGGCGGTTTACGTCAGTTCTGTCAAGGTGTCGGTGTCAATACCATCGATATTGCTAACGCCTCACGCGCCATTAAATCTTCTGAAGTGGAAAGCTGCCGCGCGAATGGCGTGACAGAAATCATTGAAGTCAAAGTCGGCTATGACGGCATTGTGTTCGCATCTCGTACCGACAGTGGCACTTTTGCCCTTAAGCCAGAGCATGTGTTTAAAGCGGGTGCAGCACAAATTCTGCAGAATGGCAAAATGGTGTCAAACCCTTACACCAACTGGAAGCAAATTGACGCCTCTCTTCCTGACCAAGAAATTCTGCTTGTGATACCAGGTTCTAATCACGGCACGCGTGAAGTGTACGAAGAGAAAGTCGTTCATCCAGGTTGTGAGACTTTTGCCGAAGTCAAAGCGATGGACAAAAAAGCCAAAGGTAACTTCTGTAATGCGATTCGCACCGATGGTCGCGTAGTTGAAGTCGCTGGCGATTATACCGAAACCCTCGCTCGTCTTGATGCTCAGAAAAATGCGCTTGGTGTATTTGGCCTAAGCTTCTACGACCAAAACCGTGACCGCTTGAAAGTGGCGACCGTTAACGGCGTAACCCCAAGCTTAGATACCATTGGCAGCGGGCAATACCCAGTTTCTCGCCCACTGTTCTTCTACATCAAGAATGCTCATGTCGGTGTAGTACCGGGAATTCTCGAATACGCACAGTTTTTTGTGAGCGAACAAATGGGCGCAACGGGTAGCCAACTTGAAGCGGCAGGCCTTATCCCAATGGATGATAAAGAGCGCGCCCAGGTGTCGCAAAACATTAAAAATCGCAAACTCCTTTAAGGCTCTCTGATTAGCTTGGGCCAGTGTTTTCGGCTCAAGCTAACGCTTTAATAAGGTAAGAATAACAATGAATAATCTGATGCTGATGGTGGTACTACTGGCGGTAATGGCACTGGCTTACCACTTAGGGCTGACGTGCAGTAAAAAAGTAGCATCAACCAATGCTGGAACTCAGCGTTTACACTCTCGCCCTGTTTATCACGGCATGCTAACCCTGCTTTGGTGTGTGGTTCCTGCTTTGTTAATTTGGATAGTATGGAGCCTATGTTCTCCCATACTGATTCAGCAAATGGTAGTTGATAGCCTTCCTACGGATCTGCAGCCAACGGCCGTGGAGGGTGCTCACGTACTGATGAATAAACTGCATAATATCGCCAGCGGTTTCGCTGTACTCGATAGCTTTTCTCCTCAAGAAATTACCGCCGCAGACTACTTAAAGCAGTTAGAACAACGCAGCTATTTATTACTCACTGGTTTGATGGCAACGGTTGCCGCGGCCGGATTAGTCTTCAGCACTCGACAAATTCGCCCTGATCTTCGGGCACGCAACACAGTCGAACGTGCACTGCATATACTACTGATTCTGTGTTCTGGTGTGGCGATTTTAACCACAGTAGGCATTGTTCTTTCGATGGTTGGAGAAGCGTTACGTTTCTTTAGTTTTGTTAGCCCGAGCGAATTTTTCTTCGGCACCACATGGAACCCTCGTTTCTCAACAGTAGGTACAGAGAACCAAACCGGCTTTGGTATGTTGCCATTACTGGCAGGAACCTTTTTAATCGCCTTGATTGCCTTAATCGTCGCTATTCCTATTGGCCTGATGTGCGCCATTTATCTAGCTGAATATGCACCAAGTCGCATTCGCTCGATAGCTAAACCGATTATTGAAGTGCTCGCGGGTATTCCCACCATCGTCTACGGCTTTTTTGCTTTAATCACCGTCGGTCCCTTTCTGAGCGAATTGGGACAGTGGCTCCATATCGATATTCGTGCCACCTCCGCTCTAACCGCGGGGATTGTGATGGGCTTAATGGTGATTCCCTTTATTTCCTCGCTATCCGACGACATTCTTACTCAAGTGCCCAAAACACTAAGAGATGGCTCGCTTGGCCTTGGCGCAACCAAATCAGAGACCATTCGCAAAGTGGTTCTACCTGCCGCGCTACCTGGCGTGACTGGCGCAGTTTTGCTCGCCGCCAGCCGGGCGATTGGTGAAACCATGATTGTGGTTCTCGCTGCCGGAAATAGCCCAGTATTAACCGCCAACCCATTCGAGGCTGTCTCTACTATGACGGTTACCATCGTCAACCAACTGACCGGCGATACCGATTTTGCTAGCCCACAATCCTTAGTAGCCTTTGCACTTGGTTTAACCCTGTTTGTGATCACGCTATGCCTTAATGTGATCGCGCTCGTTATCGTACGTAAGTACCGTGAACAGTATGAGTAACGCCATGGACAACAGCATTCAAATGACTAACCTTCAAGATGACGATGCCTATGCGCAACGTAATGAAACAAAACTGCGCATTGCTCGCTCGCTGAAAAAACGTCACAACAGTGAACGCCGCTTTAGAGCTTTCGGTATTGGCGCGGTTGCCTTAGCGTTAAGTTTTGTGGCGATACTATTCACTTCGATTCTTTCCAAAGGTATTCCAGCCTTTTGGCAAGCGACAGTGACCTTGGATGTCTACTTTGACCCCGATGTCGTGAAAATAGAGCCCAAACCCATCCAACAAAGTGATGAGAGCCCGGCGCAGTTCAATCAACGCATGCTCACATGGCAAAGCAGCGTCGGCATGGTTAATTTCAACCGTATTATTGTCAACAGTTTGGCCAACGAAATCCCTGAAGCGACTCGCTACCAGCGTGATGCGATCAAATTGATCACCAGCGGCGAGCGTTTTGCTTTGCGCGATATGATAGTCAATGATCCTTCACTGGTCGGCCAAACCTTACGTCTTGATTTACTGGCGGAAGCCAACGTCGATGTGTGGTTGAAAGGCAACATCGACCGTGATCTACCCGACTCTCGTCAGCAGTTGAGTGCTCGTACCCGCGCGTGGGCGGATGAGCTCGCTGAACGTGGCGTTATCCAAAACAAATTCAGTACAGCGCTGTTTATGAACGTCGATTCTCGCAGCTCATTAGCTTCGGCTGGCCTTGCTGGGGCGTTTATGGGCTCGGTATTTATGATGCTCATTGTTATGGTATTGGCGGTACCGATTGGCGTCGCTTCCGCGATTTACCTAGAAGAATTTGCCCCAAAAAACAAGTTCACCGATTTGATTGAAGTGAACATCAACAACTTGGCGGCGATTCCTTCGATTGTATTTGGTTTACTGGGCGCTTCAGTGTTTATTTTGTGGTTTAAGCTGCCGCTTTCGGCACCGTTTGTCGGTGGTTTGGTATTAACACTAATGACACTGCCCACAGTGATCATTGCTACTCGCTCAACATTGAAAGCGATACCACCATCGATTCGCCAAGCAGCTCTGGGTATCGGCGCGTCCAAAACTCAAGCCGTTTTCCATCACGTATTGCCTTTGGCACTACCGGGCATTTTGACTGGGGCCATTTTGGGTATCGCCCAAGCATTAGGTGAAACTGCGCCACTGCTCTTGATTGGTATGAGCTCATTTGTCGCCAGCGTACCTGCGACACCGCTCGATCAATCAACCGCGCTACCAGTGCAGATTTTCCTCTGGCAAGGTAACGAACTGCGTAACTTTTTTGAAGCAAGAACGTCTGCTGCAATCACCGTATTGTTAGCATTAATGATTAGCTTAAACGCGCTGGCGATTTGGTTGCGTCGACGCTTTGAAACTCGGTGGTAATAAAGATGATAAGTGAAGCTATTATGAACAAACACTCCCTTGTGATACCACAGGTAAAGAGCACCGCTAAAGAAGCAGCCCAAGCCACACAAATTAAAATGGCCGCGCGTGATGTGAAAGTTTTCTATGGTGAAACCAAGGCGCTACACGGCATCGATATGGATATCATTGAGCATGAAGTGGTCGCCTTTATCGGCCCTTCTGGTTGTGGTAAATCGACCTTTTTACGCTGTTTAAATCGTATGAACGACACCATCGACACGGCTCGTGTTGAAGGTTCAGTTACCTTGGACGGGCAAGATATTTATCACCCTAGCTTAGATGTGGTGCAGCTGCGCGCTCAAGTTGGCATGGTGTTCCAAAAGCCTAATCCTTTTCCAAAATCGATTTATGAAAATATCGCCTATGGCCCTAAATTACATGGCCTAGTAGATAACAAATCCGATTTGGATGAAGTCGTCGAAACCAGCTTACGCCGCGCTGGCTTGTGGAAAGAAGTCAAAGATCGCTTATCAGCACCGGGCACCGGACTATCTGGTGGCCAGCAACAGCGTTTGTGTATTGCTCGTGCGATTGCGGTTAACCCTGAAGTGATTTTGATGGATGAGCCTTGTTCGGCGCTTGACCCTATCGCGACCTCGATCATTGAAGATCTGATTGATGAGCTCAAAGGCAGCTACACCATTGCGATGGTGACACACAACATGCAGCAAGCGGCGCGCGTTTCAGATAAAACCGCCTTCTTCCACTTAGGTAACTTGGTTGAACTGAGCGAAACACGTGAGTTGTTCACCAACCCACGTGATAGCCGCACTGAAGATTACATTACTGGCCGTTTCGGTTAACGACTGTTTTAGGAGAATTTTATGACAACTCATGGTGTCGATGGGCACACCTCTCATAGCTACAATAGCGAAATGCGTTCTATTGTGGATAGCGTGGTGAATATGGGTGATTTAGTAATCGTACAGGTGCGGGACGCACTCGATGCGTTTATGACAGGCAATACCGAACTGGCCAAGCAAGTAATTGAACACGATCATAATATCAATTTGTTAGAACTGGCCATTGATCAACGCTGCATTGATATTTTAGTCAAACGCCAACCCGCAGCCCGCGATTTACGTGCGGTGTTTTCGATCATGAAAGCGATCATGGATCTTGAACGAATTGGCGATCAATCTAAACGGATCGCCCATGCGGTGTTGCGTTTAAAGGAGCACCATCCGGGTGACAAAGACTATTTTGATGGTATTGAATTACAAGAAGATGCGTTTGAAACAATTAACGCGAACGTGATCAATATGCTGCAAAAATCGATGAACGCTTTTCACGATCTCAATGCACACGATGCGCTAGAAGCAGCAATGTTAGATAAACAAATCGACAACAGCTACGGCAATATTTTGCGTCAAAATGATAAAGATATGCTGGTGCAAGGCACTCACTATCAAACCATTTTGGAGATCACGTGGATAGGTCGCGCGGTCGAACGGATTGGCGATCACGCGCGCAACGTTTGTGAGTACACGATTTATTTTGTGACTGGCTTGGATGTTCGTCACCAAAACGATCAAGCGATTGCGGAGCTTTTGTCAAGCCCCAAAAACCAGTCGTCATGATATGACGGGTAGTAAAAAAGGCTGCTCTCCATCGCAGCCTTTTTGTTTTTGGAGCACTGTCGAATGTTACTTACTCATCAACCAAGCCTCCCTACTGGATTGCAGTGGTGTTAGTTACCTAGGTTAATTCTAATTACATTGTTGCATTCTTATCGGGATGAACTCATTGACTGCTTAATGGCAAGATCATGACGTTTGTGAATGGTTATTGATTGTGCGCTTTAATACCATGATGGGGAGGATAGTACTTCTTCTTCATTCGTAATGCGACGTTGACCAAAGCAATTAAAACGGGCACTTCAACCAAAGGTCCAATAACGCCTGCAAATGCTTGATCAGAGTTTAATCCAAATACAGCGATTGATACGGCGATAGCCAGTTCGAAGTTATTGCCCGTTGAAGTAAAGGCGATAGAAGCATTTTGGTCGTAAGGGATCCCCATACGTTTCCCGATGTAGAAGCTCACAAAAAACATCACCATAAAATAGATGATCAGTGGCACTGCAATACGGAACACATCCATCGGTAACTCGATGATCATTTCACCTTTCAGACTAAACATCAAAACGATGGTTGCCAAAAGCGCAATCAGGGTGATTGGCGAAATACGCGGGATGAAGACTTCGTTGTACCACTGTTCACCTTTTGCTGAAACTAATAGTTTACGGCTTAAGAAACCCGCTAAGAAAGGGATGCCTAAATAAATTAAGACGCTTTGTGCAATATCCCAGATAGTGATGTCAACAACGAAACTTTCAAGGCCAAAGTAAGGGGGTAAAACAGTAATAAACAGCCACGCCATAAAACTATACGTGACAATTTGAAACGCGCTATTTAATGCAACCAAAGTTGCACCGTACTCTTTGTTTCCGCCGCTGATATCATTCCAAACCAACACCATAGCGATGCATCGAGCAAGGCCGATCAGAATGAGTCCTACCATATAACTAGGTTGATCGCGTAAGAAAATGATGGCTAATGTGAACATCAAAATCGGTCCCACGAGCCAGTTCATCACTAAAGAAAGCATTATCGCGCGTTTGTCACGAGTTACTTCGCCTAGAAGGCTATAATTTACTTTCGCTAATGGAGGGTACATCATTAGGATTAGGCCAATAGCAAGCGGGATATTGGTTGAACCTACAGATAGGCTTTCGTTCCACTGAGCCGACAGAGGGAAGCACACTCCAACCCCGACACCAACGGCCATTGCAAGAAAAATCCATACGGTTAGATATCGATCTAGGAAACTCATTTTTTCAGATGCGCTGGTTTCGCCACAGCTTGAGATATTACTCATACAGACCTCTTTAATATGAAATTGATAAACCAACTGAATAGAGCATTATTCACTTATACCATTCGAGCATGTTTTGCCTTTGATGAACTGCAACTCTGGCTCGATAAGTGCCAAATTATGCTTGAGGGTTATCTCCAGCACTTGCTTAACCCAAGGAGCTAGCCTGGGATTGATTCGGTAGTAAACCCACTTACCACGTCGCTCATCCATAACAAGCTCGTGCTTTCGCAGTTCGGCAAGATGCCGAGAGACTTTGGGTTGACTGAGATTAAGCGCCTCCATGAGATCACACACACAATTCTTCTTGTTTCTGCATTAACAGCAGAGACTTAAGCCGAGTTTCTTCAGCAAATGCTTTGTAAAGAAGGATTGGATCAAACATAGGAACTATTCAACGCAATAAAACATATGAAATATCATATGTTTTATCTTCCGTATGTATCAATTTTTCAATTAAACATGTTCTTCTGAGAGATAAGTTAGTTTGGGAAAAGTAAGTCGATGTCAAATGGCTGTCTTAATGTTGAGACCAAAATAGGGACAGACCTAAGGTGGAGCTTGCTCATACCCCTCAATTTGAAATGTTTCAATAGTTCATTATTAGGTGTACCTTGGCGCGAACATGATGATAACCATGCCGATCAGCGCTACCGTCACACCGACTATGTCCCATAAAGTTGGTCGAATACCATCAACTATCCACAGCCATAGTATTGCTACGAAAATATAAACCCCACCGTAGGCAGCATAAACCCTACCAGCCGCTGTTGGGTGAAGAGAAAGCAACCAAGCAAATAGTGCTAGGGATAGAGCTGCTGGTAGTAAAAGCCAGACAGATTTCCCGTCTTTCAACCAGAGATAAGGTAGATAACACCCCAATATCTCTGCTACTGCTGTAATAAAGAACAACCCGATAGTTTTTGCTTCTACCAACTCAATTTCCTCATATTATTTATAACCGATTTAGCACTGAATATCACAATTGTAACGTTCAGCTCTCAATGATGCAGTCTTTTGGCTATTGCTTCAATTTATGAACCCAGACACAACAAAGAACAACTGATAAATTTCTTAAAAGCAACATTTCGCCCTGACCTTACGAATCCCCTCATAATTTCTATATAAAACAATGAGTAGACGCGCATCGCTCATTCTGATCTAATGAATTTCGCCAAAAACACACCTGATTAAATGGATTTAATAGGGAGCCCTAACGATGCGCGACATTCAAATTCTACAGCAAACTCTCGAGAATCAATGCCCTGACATTCACAAAAAACGACTGAGATCTCTGATACTTGCAACCAAAACTGTACTCGACGGCTCTGATCTCACATTGACCAAAATTGGGCGCGCACTCGACACCGATACCACCGTAAGCATGCGATTAAACGCATCGACCGATTGCTCGGTAATCGCAACCTACACCGTGAAAAAGACACCATTTATAAGTGGCATGCGTCCTTTATTACCCGTGCCAACCCTTTTCCTGTGGTGCTCGTTGATTGGTCAGATGTTCGCGAGCAGCTACGTTATATGACATTGCGCGCTTCAGTTGCCGTTAAAGGTCGAGCCATCACGCTTTATGAGCAGGCGTTTGAATACAAAAACAACAACTCTCCAAAGAGTCATCAATACTTTCTCGATAAGCTTCAAACGCTCCTGCCCGAAGGCTGCACTCCCATCATTGTCTCGGATGCTGGATTTAGAAATACATGGTTTCGGCAAGTCGCCAACAAAGGTTGGTTCTGGTTGGGACGCGTACGTGGCGAAGTCTCGATCAAATGTGGTGATGCCCCTTGGCTATGGAACAAGACCTTCTATCCTCAGGCAACTGACAAACCGCAGTTTTTAGGGGAAAGCCAATTATCACGGCGTTCGCCGCTCACATGCTTTGCCTATTTATACAAGAGCCAACCTAAAGGCAGAAACCCCCATCGACACAGCAGAACCTGCCAAAAGCATTCAGCAGGAAAAGTATTCCACAGAGGTGCAAAAGAGCCTTGGCTTCTAGTAACAAACATCCCCAATCAGGTATTAAATGGCGTTAAAATCACTCGCTTATACGCCAAAAGAATGCAGATTGAAGAGTCGTTTCGAGATCTAAAAAGCCCCGCTTACGGATTGGCACTGCGCCACAATCTAACTCGCTGTACGAATCGTATCGATATCCTACTGCTCATGGCGCTAATGGCAGAAATCATCATGTGGTGGAATGGCTTAATCGCCATGCAAGCTCAATGGCATTATGACTTCCAAGCCAACACTATCAAACATCGCCGAGTACTATCCATCCCTAGATTGGGTAAAGAGGTACGTTGTCATCGAAGATACCAAATAAAAGGGGCCCAATATCATTGGGCTATGGTGGATTATCAACGTCTCACACACACTTGTGGCTTAGGTGAATTATGAGGGGATCCGCCAGCGCCCTGACACGGTTCCACCGTTCATCAGAGATAAGTTTTATTAGGGCTACGCATAGTACAGTTGACAATAGTGCTCTTTGCCGTAAAGAAGGAATGGGGCAAAAGTGCGTTTGCGAAAAAGAGCATTAAATTTTGGGGACGAAATGAATTAGAGAGATTATCAACAACCGGTAAGATCGTTTAGATACAGAGAAATGGATAAATTAGAAGATGGGGCCCTGAACGGCTCTATTGAGAATTTTTCGATGGTAAGTTAGAGATGCCGCTGCCATCTCAATGTCACCTTTGTTCCTTACGAACTGACTGTGACCAAGTGCTGCGCGGACCCACATACAAAGTATGCCTCATATTTAAAGACCAAGGGGCGTATGCTTGGTCTGGTGTAATGATAGATAGTATTGAGTACATGGGCAACCATTAAAGTCTCTGTCTGAGCTCTTTGGATTATGAAGCATTTTAGCCTAATGCCGATCAGTTAAGAGATAAATGATCAGTTGAACGATCCTGCAGATGGCTTATAAAGGCTCTAAGTTTCTAAAACTTTGAGCCTTTTATTTTGCAATTAACTACAGCCCTAACACTCGCCAATCGTTATGCCCCCAATACTGAACAGCTTGGAAAACTCAGTGACATTCTTTGCCATGATTTCATCAACCAATGCTTAGAAGCTTCCGGTGTGGCGACTATTCGTAAACGTCGTATCCCTCTCGACATGGCCGTTTGGGCGGTCGTTGCTATGTCGCTTTACCGACAAGAGCCTTTGTGGTCAATTGTCTCCAAAGCACAATTAATGTTGCCCGGGAAACGAAGTCTGGTTGCCCCGAGTGCTATCGTTCAAGCAAGACAACGGCTCGGGGCTGATGCCATGAAAGAAGTATTCCATCAAAGCCAGAGCTTATGGAATGAAACCGCTGACCATCCGACTTGGTGTGGATTAAAACTCCTCGCTGTCGATGGCGTGGTATGGCGAACGCCAGACACCAAGGAAAACCGCGATGCATTTCAATCTGCGTCAAATCAGAATGGTGAAGGTAGCTTTCCTCAGGTGCGTATGGTTTGCCAGATGGAGTTGACCAGTCACATGCTGGTCGCCAGTGCTTTCGCGAGTTACAAAACCAATGAGATGATATTGGCGGAACAGTTGATTGAAACAACACCAGACTACAGCCTCACCATGTTCGACAGAGGTTTTTACTCTCTTAGTCTTCTTCATCGCTGGGCAAATACAGGGACTGAAAGGCATTGGCTAATGCCAATGCGCAAGAATACTCAATTTACTGAAGTCAGAAAGCTGGGTCGCAATGATCGGATTGTCGAACTCAAGACAACGCCTCAAGCGAGAAAGAAGTCTCCGTCACTACCTGAAGCCATCGAAGTCCGCCTGATAAAGAAAACTATCAAAGGGAAAGAAGTGAGTATCTTGACCTCGATGACTGATCATCGTCGTTATCCGCCAGTGGAAATAGCAGAGCTTTACAGTCATAGATGGGAAATCGAAGTGGGATATCGGGAAATGAAGTCTTCACTTCTGAACAACGAGTTCACACTGAGAAGTAAGAAGCCAGAGATGGTAAAACAAGAACTATGGGGTTTATTGCTTAGCTATAACATTATTAGATATCAGATGGTTAACATGGCTAAAGCAGTGCCTGGCATCTACCCCAACCAACTGAGCTTCACAACGTGTGCTCACTCTATCATTCACGTAATTTTGGGGTTCTGGTTGGAGTCAGCGGGAACAATCCCTAAGCGCATTACACACTTGCAAGAGGAGGCGATACACCATGTCTTGCCCATTAAACGAGAAGAGCGGATATATCCGAGAGCAATAAAACCAAAGGCAAAGAAATACCCCAACAAAAAGAAAGCCAGTCAGCTTAACTGACTGGCATTAAGCATTTTAGCCTTCTTTTTCTGCGGTAGTTTATTGCTCAACATCGTAAAAATAGGCGTACTGAAAGTTTGAAAGTACGTACTGAAAGTATGAATTAACCCTTTTCCCAAGTACTCATAATTTTCATAAGGAATTGATTTTAAATCATAAATGTAAATATTGATGGTTCTCAAATAAAGTGGATTTAGCGTGACAAAAAATGACCCCAAAATAGAACTAATGTATTGATTATTATAATAAAAATATCATTCCTCCTATTGTTGTATTCATACTTTCAAGAAATGCGTAGTGAATGTATGTTTTTAATACTACTTATTGATTTTAATGAGATTTTCCTGGTTAAATTTACTGTTTTTTTCATTTTTCTCGAAAATCTTAAGTTTTTAAGCTAAAAAACTCTATGGTTTTATTTTTTTCATGAATCATGAAAAATGCATAAGGCGTGTATTTACGATGATACAACTTCATAACGAACCCAATCTTATTGGCTTACCGTCAGAATTCAACGCTGTCTATACGGATGGAAAAATGGGTGGTAGGCCGCAGCTAAAAATGACAGTTAATGGTCAGCCGATAACGTTTAATATTTTCCATGCTCATATACATCGTAAAGAAAGTATTGAAAGCTATTTGAAACGACGACCAAAAGCAAACGACATACTTTTCTGTAATCACCTCAGCGATTATCTTAGGCAGTTATGCCATGACTCAAACATCAACTATGCCGATGACTCCGGAAACGTAAGAGTAATGACTGGTGACATATGCATACTCATTGGCAATAGACCTCCGATAAAACAAAATAAATCTCACCAGTTTATGACTATCGGTATCATGAAGTGCTTATTTGCTCTTTTCGCTGAAAAAGACCTTATCAATGAGACCTATGCGAATATTGCATCTAAAGCTGACATTTCGGTTGGTATGGTTACAAAGGCAATGAAGTACCTTATTGAAAACAACCATATAGTAAAGAATAAACGCCAAAGAAGATTTTTAAATGAGCCAGAGCTGCGTTATGAATGGTTGAAAAGCTATGGTCACATTTTAGCTCGCTATCATCAGGTGACGACTTATCCTCCTGTTGACAATTGGAAAGATATCTTATTGCAGCCAGGAGATGTTTGGGGTGGAGAAGTGGCCGCGACTCAGCTTACAAAATATAACCACCCTCACGAGCTACTATTGTTTAGCCGACATCAACCGGTCAAGTACTCTATCGGACATAAAGAGTTACCACCTCTTAAAGTAATAAAGCCATTTTGGGGCAAGTCTTTAAAAATTGGTCAACCTGCGTTGGCATTACTAACTATTGCTGAGTTGCTACTATCTAAGGATGCGCGCAATAGAGAAGTGGCTTATCTTATCAATGATAAATACGGAGAGTTGAACAAATTACCTTTGTGAACTTTGTTATGTTAGGAAGTTCAAAACTGACTTTCATAAACATAGGAATAGCAAAAATAGAATCATACTGGCAAATTGGTGGATGGGAGGTTTTATGACCGAGAAACAACGCAGAGCTATCTTGTACCGTGCCGCTCGTAACCGACGAAACGGTTTGCATCTTAAAAGTGACGATCACCTTGAGCGTAGTGTTAAGGAATCACGGCAGTGGCGAGAATCCATTGAATTGAAATCATCTAGAACCTAAACCAAATAAATTTAAGCACTACTGATTAATCTTACACTATAAGCAGGGATAAAATGCATGACTGCCCCACACTTACACTTAAACTTATTGCCGACATTAGAAGAATTCGAACTGGCAGACGTTCCCTGGAAAGTTGTTGATCCATCATCGTTACCGAAAGCCACTCTTTCAGCATTCGACTCATTTATGAGCGGATCTAGCGTCCCTCATAGGGTATTCGTTTATAGCCATGACTACTCGCGTTTCTGCATGCTCGTTCGCCGAGGGGATATAACGTTATCTTAGGGAGCGTGTTAATTCATGTGTTATCTGGCAGCTTACGCAAACTATCATGGTTTGGCCGAACGGTTGGGCTGAATCAGAGATGGACAAAACTATTTTAGCGAAATTGCTACTTTTAAACGGGATTGAAACGTGGGTTCGTTTCATCACTTCTTGAAAGTAAGAGGGATTCTAAAGCCTAGGCGGTCGGTGCATGCATTACAAATTGAGCTTCTAAATTGTTTAGTAGCTCAAAAGTGTTGATATAAGACACTTTGAAGTGGTCACAAATATTTGGGATTAAGATTTTTTTCTTGATTTTTTTGTCGAGTTTTTCGTGGGTAACGATAACTGCTCCAGTTGTTATAGCTTTAGCAATTAGCCAAGGGTCTGCCCCTCTCAGAAATTCTTCATGTGTTCCGTCTTTCATTTCAGTTAGAGACATTACATAATTCACGACATCTACAAAGGCAAGTTGGGTTGCTTCGTCATCATTAGCTTCAAACAAATGTGAATGTTCTTTAGCCCATGTTGCGAGTTCATCATTACCGTTGGTCAGTTCTTTCTTTATGAATTCGATACTTGCAACGCCGTATTGCTTGTTTGATTGCAATAACCACTGCCAGTAACCCGGGCAAATTGTCATCGAATAGTATCGGTTTTTCGCTTCAATAAATGTATTTGCATCTAACAGGTAATTCATAAGGCAAGTTTGCTCGCGTACGTTTTAATTTTACTTGGTTGGATTCCCAATAAGCTCCCAGCATCGCGAAGCAGCATCCGACCACTCATTGCTTCTGCAACAACTGCACTAGAGAATAAAGCACTGTTACGGGCACCTGCGGTAATGTTAAAGTCTCCTCCGCTGCTTTTTTTGCGTTTGAATGCTTTCATTTCACGTTGGTAAAACTCCCAATAAGTATCAGAGTCTATAGCACCACAGTCGAGAGCTCGTTTAGCCACGACGAGTTTACTAACGTGAAATCTAGAACTAATTTCTACTGCATTGTTTAGTAGGCTAACTAGGGGATTCCACATTTCCTGGAATTCTTTTTCAGGGACAAGGAATTCGCCGGCTACAGCATTGCAGAACTTTTCTTCTTCGGCATGTTCGTTGCCAAGATCAGAAACACCACTACTGCCTATCCAAAGATGAGCTAACTCATGAACAAGTGTAAAAAGCCTTGCTGCTGGCGCATCAGAGCTATTAATGAATATTACAGGCGCTAGTTTGTCGGAGATGGCAAAGCCTCGAAACTCGTTGACTTCGAGTTTTCTTCTGGTGTTATTTCCTACGATGCCGCTTCTCATAACAAGAATGCGAGAGTTTTCAGCTGCGCTGATAAGTTGACGCTGATAGTCTTCCCAAGAGCCTTTTTGAGGTAGAGGAACTTCTAATTCCCCCCTTATGTTTTGTGCAACTTCATAAACAGTATTTTTTGTAGAAAAGCGACCAACAAACGGCAATTCATCTTCGCCAATTTGTCGCAAATACTCTTTATACCACTCTTGCTTATACATTACCTGTTTAATGATATCTCTCATCTCAACAGATACTTCATCACGATGCTTATTACCTATAGTTCTAAGATCGGGAATAGGTAGTTCTTCTTTAGGTGGATTAACTAAGAATAGGTAGCCAAAAGGAATATTAGTAGCGCTTGCAATTTTCTGGGCTTGAACGAATGTTGGCTTAGACGTTCCAGCCTCCCATTCAACTACCCGATCAACCTTTTTAATCCCTAATTTTTGAGCAAAAGCCTCCTCACTTAAGCCGGCTCGTTGCCGTGCCCAAGTTACAATCTGGGGATTAATTAATGCTTGCGTTGCCATGGTCTCTACTGGTTATTTTATTGTAACTACAATACATATCATAGGTGACATTATACATAACTTGTTTTATTAGTCGCTAGCAGCACTGCCTTGAACTGTGCGAAAAGCTAGGTTCCTTAATGTAAGCTTCCCCTACTTAATTACACGCATAATTAGAAAGTGTATGGTGAATGATGGTTAAGTGAAATGAATTACCAATAAATCGAGACACAGAAAGGGGCATAACTGTTTTAGCTGGCAGTTTCGCTCTTTATCTGAATTCTGTGACTGAATTAGTTGTTGCACCTAACGATTAAGTGAATATTTATTCATGAGGAGGGGCTAGATGAAGACGTTAGATTGAATGGATAACATAGCTACTTGCTCGACTAAATACAAAAATTAATGACACTAACGTTCCGTTAGCATCTGAAGCGATGCGCTCCACTAACTCTGACAACACTCACAACATTTCAAACCTCAAATTGACAATATTTATTACTCAAACTCGATATTAGGAAAATGCCGGAATTTGAACGAAAAGTGCTCGACTCACTGCGTGAACCTTTAGAGTCGGGTGAAATTATTATTTCAAGAGCGCAAGGCAAAACGCGTTTCCCAGCTCGCTTTCAATTAGTGGGGGCGTTGAACCCCAGCCCAACCGGTTATTACGAAGGCACGCAAGCCAGAGCCAACCCGCAGAGTATTTTGCGCTATTTGGGACGCTTATCGGGGCCACTGCTTGATCGTTTTGACATGTCGATAGAAATCCCCTCGCTTCCCAAAGGNTATTTATTACTCAAACTCGATATTAGGAAAATGCCGGAATTTGAACGAAAAGTGCTCGACTCACTGCGTGAACCTTTAGAGTCGGGTGAAATTATTATTTCAAGAGCGCAAGGCAAAACGCGTTTCCCAGCTCGCTTTCAATTAGTGGGGGCGTTGAACCCCAGCCCAACCGGTTATTACGAAGGCACGCAAGCCAGAGCCAACCCGCAGAGTATTTTGCGCTATTTGGGACGCTTATCGGGGCCACTGCTTGATCGTTTTGACATGTCGATAGAAATCCCCTCGCTTCCCAAAGGGATGTTGGCGAATGGCGGCGAAAGAGGTGAAGCAACGGCTGTGGTTAAAGAAAGAGTGTTGATTGCTCGTGAACGGATGGTGATTCGTAATGGCAAGGTCAATGCTTTGTTGGGGAGCCGAGAAATTGAACAGTATTGCCCTTTAACTAAGGCTGACGCCGAATTTTTGGAAAATGCACTGCACCGCCTAGGGCTCTCCATCCGCGCGTATCATCGCATTATCAAAGTGGCGCGTACGATTGCTGATTTAGAAGGGGCCGAGCAGATTGCTAAGCCCCATCTAGCGGAAGCGCTCGGCTATCGAGCGATGGACCGCTTGTTGAAACAACTGACCGCACAAGCGGTGTAATGAACTTAAAATTGGTAATTTAACCCTAGCGCTGTAAAGAGAGACGATTCGTCGTAAAACGAGAGGTTTGAGCTCGATTGGTTATAACCGGCTAAAGCGATTAATGACCAATCATCCCAATCCATAAATTGGCTGTATTCGTACGCGAAGAATAGGCTCAGCTCATCGTCATTACGCACAGTGTGATTAAACAGTGAGTTTCCACCTTGATAGTCGCGCTTGGTATAACCAGCGGTCAGTGCCAGTTTGTGGCGATTGATGAAGGTGAAGTAGGAGAGATCGGCGGCGTAAGAGTGATAAGTATTGGCGTCGCCATCCGCTTGGTGGTTGATATAAGTGATGGAGGGCTGTAACAAACTGGTTGGGCTCAGAGAGTAACGGTACTGCCCTTTTAGGTAGTAACTTTTACCATCACGAGCCAGTTCAGGGCTTGGAAACTGATCGTTGTCGATCTCTTTGGTCGCGTAAGCGACATCGATAGTCCATGGGCTGCCTTGAATACTATTGAATGTTAATCGGTAGGCATTTCCTGACTCATCGGTTTCTTGGCGCTGACTGTTTAGTTGGTAAGGGTTAGCCCAGGTTTTTCCAGACATCACGGTCGGCAAAAAAGCCACATCAACCACGGTACCTGTCTCCATCTCATATTGATACCCCAGCTGAAGCGCTAAAGTGCCGACGGCAATATCATCACGTGAGGTGCCTAGATAAACCTGTTGTTGACGTTTGTCCCCGAAGGTGTAAGCAAGGTTACCCAAAGGCCCAACGGCAAAGTTTGACTGCCGGCTAATCTTTGTTTCGAGTGATGTAATACGCTCATCTCCACCCGTATCAAATGATGATTGGGAAGATGCAAAAATAGTATTAATGGCAATCTCACCACTTAAACCTGTTTCTGGAGCCAGTTCGGCAGATACATGAAAAGCCAGAGCGCTAACAAGCGTCATGGACAGGTATTTATTCATTAGGAGTTTCCATACTTTGATTCAATAGTGGTTAAGTATATGAATAAACTTGGATGACGACACGATAAAACTAATCTGACCGTTTTATGAATGAAGGGTGAGCCTTGTCTTAGGCATACACAGTTTTGTGCTGCGATGGCTTGTGTTTCAATATTGGTTGTATGAGAAAGCGCTGCAAGGTTGAACTTGATTAAGTAAAAATGAGGAGCCGTTGCTCCTCATTTTTGAATGATTACTTGGTCAGTAGGTAATTGACCAGTTCGAAGTATTCATTGGTCGATTTAACACCTTGTCCCTGCACCAAATAATGATTGTTAACCACGACAGCAGGCACACCTGAAAGGCCGCTTTCTTGGAACTGTTTGTCAAAGCGGCGCACCATTGAATCGACGGCAAAACCATTAAAGGCGGCATCAAATTTTGCTGCATCAATACCTTCGTCTAGGAAGATTTGACGTAGATCCGCATCATCTCTTGGTGGTTTACGCATCGTGTGGATGCGGTTAAACATCACGGGCACCATTTTGTCTTCAACTTTGAGGGCAAGCATGGTGGCGTAAGCTTTACTCATTGATTTACCCATAGAGCCACCCATAAAAGAAACATGGTTTTTCTGCAGAGTCACCCCTTGTGGGAGCTGCTTTTTCAGTTGGGCGATGATCGGCTCAAAGGTATTGCAGTGTGGGCAGTAAAAGGAGAAAAACTCCGTCACGGTTGGATTTTTAGAGGGTTCAAGATCAAGCACTTTATAATGCTCACCTTCTTTAAATTGGGCCGCATGAGCCGATAAGCTCAGCAGTAAGGTTGCAACCAGTGCAAAAAGCTTCTTCATTGTGTACTCCATTTATTGCTTCAAGGTGACTTACCATTGTGGCATTAGTGAGAGCGTAGGCTCGTCTAATGCTGCTATTTGTTCTTTAAACGCAAGCACTTGGCTTTCCCAATATTTAGGGTCATTAAACCAAGGGAAGGCGAGTGGAAAAGCAGGGTCCTGCCATCGTTTGGCCAACCATGCCATGTAATGCACCATTCGTAGACCGCGTAACGGTTCAATTAGTTTCAATTCGGCTGGATTAAAATCGTGAAACTCTTGATACGACTCCAAGATAATGTCCAACTGCATTCGCTTATCTTGCAATTCGCCATTGAGTAGCATCCACAAATCCTGTACTGCTGGTCCATTGCGAGCATCGTCTAAATCGACAAACATGGGCCCATCTCGCCACAAAATATTGCCTGGATGGCAATCACCATGCAAGCGGATGGCCGCGGATTTTGCTGGCCATTGCTGTTCAATTTTGTTGATCAATAACGATAAGTCACTGAAAAAGGTATTTTGCAAGTGCTGAGGTATGAAGGACGCATTTTCCAATAGCTGTTTGGGTTGATAAAGATACTCATCTAAGCTGATGGTCGGGCGATGAACAAAAGTACGAGTGGCACTGATGTGATGAATGCGTCCAAGAAACCGGCCCACGCCTTCTAATTGGTCCATATTGTCCACTTCAAACTGCCGCCCACCCACACTGTTAAACAGCGCGAAATGATAGCCCTGATAGTGATGTAAGGTTGCACCGTTGATGAGCAATGGCTCAGCAATCGGAATTTCCGCCGCGTACAGCTCGCGTGTGAAATCGTGCTCCTCTTGAATTTGCTCAACACTCCAGCGCTGAGGTCGATAGAATTTCACCACATAGCGTTGGCGTTCTTCATCGATGAATTGATAAACGCGGTTTTCGTAACTGTTGAGTGCTAGAAATCCTGATTCAGCACGAATGCCGATGCTTTCTAAGGCATACCACATGGTATCAGGGGTGAGTGCATCAAAATGGAAAGAAGCTTTGGTCATGATTAAAAAGGGCCCATTACTGAGCCCTTTTCCATTCGTTACGAAGTTAGAGTTTATTAATAAACCGGCTCTCAACTTCTATCGTGAATTGGTTACTGTCCGTGAGTATAAACTGAATCGTCGCTATAGGAGAGCTGAGTTTGTCAGGAGCGACGCCAAGGCTGGTTGGTAGGTTCAATACCTCTCCTGGTTTGACTTGGATAGTTTGTTTACCATACCAAGAGACGTCCGATAGCCCTTTCACGTCAAGCTTATACTCTTGCGTTTGCTGAGTTTTGTTGATGACTTTTAAGGTGTAAGTGTTCTCAATTTCACCATTGCTGTTGGTTTTAAATAGCTGGTTTCTATCACGCAATACACTTAAGCCGGCCGGATCAACACTGGCTACTTGAGCGATGAATAAGCCAAACATCACCAGCAGTACCGTGCCATAACCGAGCAATTTAGGCCTGAGTATTTTGGTGTGGTGGCCGGAGAGGCGATGTTCTGTGGTATAGCTAATGAGCCCTTTTTCATAGCCCATACGTTCCATCGTGGTATCGCACGCATCAATACAAGCGCCGCAGTTAATGCATTCGTACTGCAAGCCATCACGAATATCGATGCCAGTCGGACACACTTGTACGCACAAATCACAATCAATGCAGTCACCTAAACCGAGTGCTTTGTGATCGGCTTTACGAGCGCGTGGCCCGCGAGTTTCACCGCGTTTGCTGTCATAGCCAACAATAAAGGTATCTTTGTCAAACATCGCAGACTGAAAGCGAGCATAAGGACACATATGGATGCAGACGATCGAACGCATCCAGCCTGCATTTCCGTAAGTACAAAGGGTGAAAAAGAGTACCCAGAAGACGGGCCAGAAACTTTCATCGAGTGTGAAAAAGTTCACCACGAGTTCGCGTACCGGGACGAAATAGCCGACAAAAGTAAAACCAGTACCGAGTGCAATCGCCAGCCAAGCAATGTGTTTGATGGCTTTTCTTATAGCAAGATTAGCTGTGAGTTTTCCTGAGTCTTGCTTGCGGCGTTTATTGGCGGCGCCTTCGAGTTTTTCTTCAAACCAAATGTAGATAAATGTCCACACAGTTTGCGGGCACAGATAGCCACACCAGACACGGCCAAGAAAAGTGGTAATAAAAAACAGGCCGAATGCCGCAATCATAAACAACAGGGCCAGTAGAGTTAGGTCTTGTGGGTAAAGTGTGGTGCCGAAAAAGTTAAATTGCTGGTGGCCGATGTCGAGCAAAATCGCTTGGCGATCACCATAAGAGATCCACGGTACTAAAGTAAAAAGCAGCAGTAAAAACCAGCCACCATAGCGGCGGAGTTGTTGATAAGTACCTTTACTTTCGCGCACATAAATACGGTTGCTAGGGTTAAAACGGTCACCGTTGCCTTTGTGAGTTTTGGGGTTGAATATTTTAGGAGTCACATCCTTTATATCGATTTTGTCCTGACTCATGAAATGATCCTTGTTGGGCTGTAAGGTGTGATTTCTTTTAGTTCACACTCTGCGACATTGCTGTTTTCTCTTTGGGTACAATACCAAGATGAGAAATTATCATTGTTCAATCTTTATTTATTAAGCGGCAAGTATAACGCCAATAACAATTTTATTTCTTTAACACTATCAACCTTTAACAATAAAGCCTCAACTCGTGAGGCTTATCGCTAATAATAAAAAAGCGACCTAATAAGGCCGCTATCTTGATCACTATCACAGGGGTTACATCATTTTATGATGCCACGCGCGCGTAAAATGGCTGATTTAAAATCATCTTCCTGATCTTTCTTCAGGCCAGGAATCATTTCGTCTTTGGCGCTGTTGCGCATTTTTAGATGGTAGATCAATACATCATCCGTGAGTGCTTCTAAAGGTCCTTTATAACCCGCTTCTTGAGCCAGTTTGGTGATGAATTGCATTAAGTTGAGCTGCTGATCTTTTTGCCATTCAGGCGCAAGTAGTTCAATTAGCTCTTCAATTCGATGACATTGCATTTTCTTTTCCCCAATTTTTATAAGTATTTTGAGTAAAGGTATCAAATTGCGGATTGAAGTCCAATTGAGCGCAAAGAAAAAGCGCAGGGTTTAGCTGCGCTTTTTAATTATGCTGCCTGAACAACATTAGTTGTGCTCGATGCAGTAAGGGCATTTTTTTCAACTAAAGTCATTGCTGGAGCGACTTTTTTTGTAGTCGGAGCAGCAGCAAAACCACTACGACGACGCATTGCACTACGGTTTGTGTGCGAAAACCTGACAGCTGTTGGGCGCATTCATTAACCTAACGGTCAGGCACATCCATTGCCAATCTAATGGCCTGAATCACCATGAGTTGAGCTTCATAATTGAAGGGTGGCTCTTCTGGCTCTCGCCAATCCAAATAATGATTCAGGAATAACGATATGCTTTCATATCGTAGTTAGATTAGCACCAAGTTTTGAATTGATCGATAGTTGAACGATTGTTGAGATGAATATTCTTGCAAATAAAGCTTAAAATTGTGTGAGATGCTTGGTTGAGTTTGTCATCTGATCGGCATTACATCGCGTTTTGTTAAATAGGAGGTACCTATGTCGTTTACAAAAAACTCGCGATTTATCGCTCTCCTTGATACCCGTTCGTTACGAAATTTGTATTTAGGCTTACAACTGTAAGCTGAGGTGTGCAATACTAAGCCCACATTTTGTTGCTTTTGGTATGGTGTTTATGTCTGCTGTTGACAATGACGGCTATGGTGCTGGTGAAGAACGGGCGAATGCACTGAGTCATGGTTTGGGGCTATTGCTTAGTTTTGTTGGTTTAGTCTTGCTGCTGATCAAGGCAACAAGTGCGCAGGCCGATGCATTGACTTATATCAGTATGAGTCTCTATGGAGGCAGCATGATAGCGTTATTCCTTGCTTCAACGCTGTATCACTCCGTTGCGACACCGAAAGCCAAACGCTGGCTAAAAACGTTCGACCACTGTGCCATTTATCTACTGATTGCCGGAAGTTACACCCCCTTTTTGTTGGTTAGCCTTCGCACTCCTTTGGCGATAGGTCTTATGGTGGTGATCTGGCTGCTGGCGCTGCTCGGTATCATCATGAAAATTGCCTTTGTCTACCGTTTTAAAAAGTTCTCACTAGTGACTTATTTGGCGATGGGGTGGTTATCCTTGGTTGTGATCTACCAACTGGCGCTCAATATCGAGGTCGGTGGTTTGGTGCTACTTGCTGTTGGTGGTTTGGTCTATTCGCTCGGGGTGATTTTTTATGTAGCGAAACGCATTCCCTATAACCATGCGATTTGGCATTTATTCGTGCTAGGTGGCAGTGCTTGTCACTTCTTTGCGGTTTACCTTTTTGTTCACCCAGTAAGTGCTTAACGCATTTCGACCCGCTCAATGTTGGCCGAAATTTGATAGCCTTGCTGGCGATCAACCTGAAGGGTAATCGGCTTTCCTTGCGCTTGAGTTTGTGGGCGTAAATAGCTATCAGCCATCCGTTTAATGGATTGCCAAATGGGTAACTGCTGAGTGAGCAGTGGTTGACCTTGCTCGTCATAAAGAGTGATGCTGAGCACTACCGCAATGACAGATTGCGAGCTTTGATTGGTAATGGCTGTTGGGATAACGAGTGTATCTCCTTGGTAGTAAGCCGCGCCGAGTACCACTTCCACTCCAGAATCTGACAGTTGTAAAATCGGTTTTTCACTCCCCATCTCAAAGGTGGTTGCTCGGGCTTTTTGAGCAATAGGGGCCGCGTGAATGACGGTTTCCGGCGACATTGATAGCGGTTCAACATATTGCCATGTGAAATCATCATTGAGTTTCACTTGGCGGCCATCTTCTAAGGTCAGAAATTGCGCGCAAGATACGGCGCTTGCTGTCATGCTTAACAGCATCATTATCACAGGTATTGTCTTCATCTTAACGTCGCCAAAATGCAGGGAAAAACAGAACGATAATCGTCAAAATTTCTAAACGGCCCATCAACATCCCTAAGCTCAGAACCCACTTTGCTGCGTCAGGCAGTGGTGCGAAGTTGCCCGTCGGGCCAATCACCGAGCCCATTCCGGGACCAACGTTGGCCACTGCTGTGATGGAACCTGAAATGCT
Organism: Vibrio sp. V15_P4S5T153; assembly: GCF_963874485.1. Taxonomy (NCBI): domain Bacteria; kingdom Pseudomonadati; phylum Pseudomonadota; class Gammaproteobacteria; order Vibrionales; family Vibrionaceae; genus Vibrio; species Vibrio sp. V15_P4S5T153. The sequence goes on from NZ_CAWNHR010000002.1 coordinate 34,795, forward strand.
GGTGACAGGGTCAAGGCCCATTGCACTGAGCGCGCCTGCGATAGCAATGACAGTGATGAAAAAGGTTAAACCAAAAGCGACGACTGAGCGGACAATATCATCATTAACTGGACGATGATTATAGCGCTGTACGAAGATGCCTGATGGATGGACCAACTTCATAATTTGTTTATTGAGCAGCGTCATCGCAATTTGGAAGCGGAACACTTTAATCCCACCAGAGGTTGAGCCGGAACAAGCTCCTGCTGCCATTAAGAAGATGAACAGCGTGCTTGGCAGTGCGCCCCAGGCGGTGAAATCTTCCAAACCAAAACCAGTAGTCGTGACCACTGAAACGATATTAAACATCGCCACTCGCAGGGCGTCCAACCAGTAGTAGCCTAGTTTGAGATTCAGCCACAACGCAATGATGAGACTGGCAATTAGGAAAAGATAAGCAAATCCGCGAACTTGTGCGTCTTTTATGATCACTTTGATATTTTGTTTTCGTGCCGCAGCAACAAACAGTAGAAAGGGCAAGCCCCCCAAAAACATAAACAGCGTTGCTACCCAGTGTGCACCGTTTGAGAAGTGGTTCATCGAACCGTCGGAGGTGGAATATCCACCAGTCGACAAGGTGGTGAATGAGTGGTTGATCGCTTCAAAAAGCGTCATGCCAGTGAGGATGTAGCCAATCAAGCACAGTAAGGTCAGTACCAAATAGACCAGCACAATATTTTTCGCGACAGTTTTGGCGCGTGGGCTACTTTTATCGGACCAATCAGACGATTCGGTTTGGAACAGTTTCATCCCACCCACATTGAGCATTGGTAATACCGCTACCGCCATTACGATAAACCCAACCCCACCAAGCCATTGCAGAATAGAACGCCACAACAAGATGCTGGGCGGCATATTATCAAGGCCACTGAGTACAGTTGAACCTGTGGTGGTTAGCCCTGACATGGTTTCAAAGTAGGCGTCGGTAAAGCTGATGTGGTTGATAAAGACGAAAGGGAGCGCCGCGAAAGCGCTAGCAACCGTCCAAACTAAGCTGGTGATGAGAAACATATCGCGCACGCTGAGCTTAAAGTGCGCGGTACGCCCCAAGCTTAAGCAGATAAAGGCGACAATATGAGTGATGATGACCGCTTGAGCAAAATCAAGGAAGCCACCCGTACCGGTAAAAAAAGCGACCAGTGTTGGCACATACATAAATAGGGCGAGCTTAGACAGCACGAGTCCTATAACGAATGAAATGGGGCGTAAATTCAGCATGACGCCAATGACCTATAGGAAAAATGGGCTAGGTTGGAACAAGGCTTCCACATCGGGCACGTACTTTTTATCCACTAAGAACATCACCACGTGATCATCTTGCTCGATAATAGTGCGGTCATGGGCGATTAACACTTCTTCACCACGCACAATCGCGCCAATGGTTGTGCCCGGTGGCAGTTTAATATCACCCACTGCGCGTCCCACCACTTTAGAGGTGTTTTGGTCGCCATGTGCAATTGCCTCAATCGCTTCTGCCGCGCCACGGCGTAGCGAAGAGACGTTAACGATATCGGCACGACGTACGTGAGTCAGCAGTGCGGAAATGGTGGCTTGTTGGGGTGAAATCGCGACATCAATCACGCCGCCTTGTACGAGGTCGACATACGCGCCACGCTGGATAAGTACCATCACTTTTTTCGCGCCCATACGCTTGGCGAGCATGGCGGACATGATGTTGGTTTCATCTTCGTTGGTGAGCGCAATAAATACATCGACTTGGTCGATGTTCTCTTCGGTTAGCAGCTCTTGGTCCGCCGCATCACCACAAAATACTATGGTGTTTTCTAACTCTTCCGATAACTGCTCTGCACGTGGGTAATTACGCTCAATCAGTTTAACGCTGTAGCTGTGCTCTAAACGTTTGGCTAAGCTTGCCCCAATGTTACCCCCGCCAACAATCATGATACGGCGATAGGTTTTTTCCAGCCGCTGTAGCTCACTCATGACCGAGCGAATATGATTACTGGCTGCCACGAAGAACACTTCATCGTCAGCTTCAATAATGGTGGTGCCTTGCGGGCGAATCGGCCGACCTTGGCGGAAAATGGCCGCGACGCGGGTATCAATGTGCGGCATGTGTTCACGTAGCGCTGAAAGAGCATTACCCACCAATGGCCCGCCGTAGTAAGCTTTCACAGCCACTAGGCTCACTTTCTCTTCGGCAAAACTCACCACTTGCAGTGCGCCGGGGTATTGGATCAACCGTTCAATATAGCTCGTCACTAGCTCTTCAGGGGCGATAAGGTGATCCACCGGGATCGCGCCTGACTGAAACAAAGTCTCTTTTTCAAGCAGATATTCAGGAGAACGAATACGCGCAATTCTGTTGGGCGTATTAAACAAAGAGAACGCCACCTGGCATGCCGCCATGTTGGTTTCGTCGGTATTGGTGACCGCAACCAGCATGTCCGCGTCCTGTGCGCCCGCTTCACGCAGTACATCAGGGTGGCTGGCGTGGCCATGAATCACCCGCAAATCGTACTTGTCTTGCAGCTCGCGCAAGCGGTCACTATTTTTGTCGACAATGGTGATGTCATTGTTCTCGCCGACCAAGTTTTCGGCCAGTGTGCCACCGACCTGACCTGCACCAAGAATAATGATTTTCATACTCTGTTCTCTTTCTACCTGCCGAATATCGGCCACTGAAAAGGCAGCAGTAATGCTGCCAATGTGCGTCGAATTTACGCTTGTTTGGTTAATACTGCGTAGTAAAAACCGTCCATATCTTCTTCTCCGGGGAGTATCTGACGCCCCGGCTGCTCACGATCGGAACCCACTAATTGAGCGTTATGAGTTCGTTCTAAGAAGGCTTTGACCTGCAAGCTGTTTTCTTGTGGAGTGATCGAACAGGTTGCGTAAACCATAGTGCCACCGACTTTTAATTGCTTCCACATTGCGTCCAGTATTTCGCTTTGTAATTGAGCCAATGCCTCAATATCGCTACCACGACGTAGCCATTTGATGTCTGGATGACGGCGAATAACCCCAGTGGCAGAGCAAGGTGCATCTAATAAAATTCGGTCAAACTGTTCGCCATGCCACCACTCTTCAGGGTAACGAGCATCACCGCAGATCACATCAGCGCGAAGTTGCAGGCGTTCTAAGTTGTCATAGACGCGTTCAAGGCGGGTTGCATCGCTGTCAATCGCAACCACTTCAGTATCGTGTGTGTGCTCCAGGATGTGCGCGGTTTTACCCCCTGGGGCGGCGCAGCAATCTAAAATAAGCTCGTCTGCTTTAGGTTGAAGGTAGTCAATCGCTAGCTGCGCAGCGGCATCTTGCACCGATACCCAACCACGATCAAAACCGGGTAAAAGCGTTACATCGCAAGGTGCAGCGAGTTTTATTGCGTCGGCGGCGTGAGAGTGCACGCTGCACTCGATATTTTCGCTAGCTAGTAGTGCAAGATATTCATCACGAGTGTGGTGCTGACGGTTGACGCGCAACCACATTGGCGCTTTTTGATTGTTCGCTTGCACAACCGTTTCCCACTGTTCTGGGTACGCTTGTTGTAACAGTTTAAGTAGCCAACTTGGGTGGCCATATTTGCCTGCGTTGTGGCTAACGGCGATAGCGTCCAGTGCTTCTTGATCGCGCAAGTAGCTGCGCAATACGGCGTTGATTAGCCCACCTAAATTTTCACCGCGCAATGTTTTGGTGCCTTCAACCGTCTCGGCTACTGCGGCGTGAGCGGGAATGCGCATAAAGCTCAATTGGTAGATACCAACTAAAATAAGATGGTGAAAAACCCGCTTTTTCCCTTTCAGTGGGTTGTCCATTAGCTCATTGGCAATTGATTCCAAACGAGGCAAATAACGCAAAGCCCCATAGCAGATCTCTTGCAACAGAGCGTGGTCTCTTGGGCGGATGGTTTTTTGCGCCGCAGGAAGTGCGTGAGAAAGTGAGTGGCCTTTATCAACCACTTGAAACAACACGTTAGCCGCAGCTGCGCGAACATTCATAGAAGTACCGACTTTAAATAAATGAAAATCAATGAGGGCATCTCTGCCCTCGTTAAGGTTTAGCTAAGTTGTGTGCCGACTTCAAACCAGCTTGCGCGCGAATTGAGAATGTCTTGCACTGACATCGCTTTTTTGCCCGGAACCTGCAACTGCTCAAGCACCAGTAAGCCGTTGCCGGTTGCCACATAAATACCCGATTTATCGGCTTGAACAATCGTGCCTGCAGGGTGGTCGCTGGTTTGTGCTTCAACGCGACTTTGCCATACTTTAATGCTGTTCTCAGCCACATCAAAATGGCTCATTGGCCATGGATTGAAAGCGCGCACGCAGCGTTCAATAAAAGCGGCATCCGCTGACCAATCGATTTTGGCTTCTTCTTTGCTAAGTTTTTGTGCGTAGTTAGCCAATGTATCATCTTGTTGAGTGGCAATCGCTTTGCCACTGGCGATATCGGCGATGCATTCTACCAACGCTTGTGGGCCTAACTCGGCCAGTTTGTTATACATAGAAGCGCTGGTGTCTGTTGCCTCAATCGGCAGCTTAGCAATTTTGAGCATATCGCCCGTATCTAGGCCGACATCCATTTGCATGATGGTTACACCTGTTTCGCTGTCTCCCGCCCAGATCGAGCGTTGGATCGGTGCGGCACCACGCCATCGTGGCAGAATGGAACCGTGTACGTTAATACAGCCAAGCCTTGGCATATCAAGTACGGCCTTCGGTAGCAGTAATCCGTAGGCGACCACTACCATTAAATCTGCGTTGAGATTGGCGAGCGCTTGCTTGGCTTCGTCGCTCTTAAAGTTCTCTGGTTGATACACAGCAATATTGTGCTCAACGGCCATCTGTTTCACTGGGCTGGCGGTCAGTTTTTTACCGCGCCCTGCCGGGCTGTCGGGCTTAGTGTACACCGCGATAACCTCATGCTCCGAAGACAACAACGCCGCCAAATGACGGGCGGCGAAGTCCGGAGTACCTGCAAACACAATGCGTAATGATTGGCTCAAGGTAACCTCACTTAAGTTAGTTTTTTTCGTTATAGCGTTTGATTTTCTCTAGCTTATCTCTAATACGCTTACGCTTTAATGGCGAAAGGTAATCCACAAACAGTTTGCCTTGTAAGTGATCAAGCTCGTGTTGAACACAAATGGCTAAAAGGTCATCCGCTTCAAATGAGAATTCGTTGCCATCACGATCTAATGCTTTGACTGTGACTTCTGCTGCGCGAGGAACAAGGGCGCGTGAGCCCGGGACCGACAGACAGCCTTCTTCAATGCCATCTTCACCGCGTTTCTCTAAGATTTCAGGGTTAATCAGAACCATTGGCTGGTCGCGACTCTCTGAAATATCGATCACAACGATGCGTTGGTGAATATCGACTTGCGTTGCGGCAAGGCCGATACCGTCCTCGTCGTACATAGTCTCAATCATGTCATCGACGATTTTTTGGATCTCAGGTGTCACTTTCTCTACCGGTTTTGCAACGGTACGAAGACGATCATCTGGGAATGTTAATACTTGTAATACAGACATATACACTCGAAATATTGAACTGTGCCGAAACAGCTTAAAGCTTGTTGGCTCAATTCTAGACATTTTATGACCCAAATGACAGCATCCAAATGTTAATAATCTGATTCATCCTTACTTATTTCGGCCAAGGAACAGAGGTCATGTCACGATTTATTCGTTATTTAGTGTGTGTTTTTTTACCGTTGTCATTGGTCGTTAATGCGTTGGCGGCGGAGGATATGGCGCTCACCGTCAAAGCAAATGCCCCGCAGACATACACGGTCGTCAAAGGAGATACCTTGTGGGATATTTCTGCGCTCTATCTTGATAACCCGTGGTTGTGGCCACGTTTATGGCAAATTAACCCAGAGATCGATAACCCGCATTTGATTTATCCCGGCGATAAGCTGACCTTAGTCTGGCGTAACGGACAGCCGGTGTTGAGTTTAAAACCTATGGTCAAGTTGAGTCCGAAAGTGCGTGTGCTTGAGAAAAAAGCGGTTCCGACGGTGCAAGAGGGATTAGTGTTGCCGTATCTGCATACGGATCGCTTACTGGATAAGCAAACATTACAAGAAAGCCAGCGTGTGCTCGGTGCCAGCGACGGTAAACAATACCTGACGGCGCAAGATACGCTCTACATAAGCGGGCAACAGACTCACCCCAAATGGGGTATTTATCGTGAAATCGCTGAGTTTTCTCGTCATGATGCTGCCGCGAAAAATAAAACCATGGTTGCTTTGCGTTTGATTGCTTCTGGTGAATTGGTCTCCGCCGATGAGGCTTTTAGCGGGCTAACCATCACCGCACAGCAACAAGAGATAAGAGTCAATGATATTGCCCTGCCTGAAGTGGGCGTCGAAACCTTAACGCTTTCAACCACTTTTTTCCCATCGCCATCGCGACTACAAGCTGAAACGCATATCCTCGGATCGTTGGAGGGTAGTGAGTATTCGGCGCAGAATCAGGTAGTTGTGATCGATAAAGGCCTTGCAGATCAACTGCGTCAAGGGACGATGTTTGATTTGATTCAAGCCGGTTCTAAAGTATCTGGAAAGAAAGGACAGCACCAACAGAACCTTGATGAAACCCTGCAATTACCAAGCAGCTTGGTGGGCAGTTTGATGGTCATTCGACCTTATGAACATTTTAGTTTGGCTTTGATTACCGATAGCCGCGTGCCGATTGGTAAAAGTGTCATCGCGGTTTCGCCGCTCAAACCAGAGCTAACAATCGAGCTAAATGAACAAGCCGATACGGATTCGATGGTTAAGGATGATACTGCAAGCTGATGGAGCAGAACGAATTAGCGGCGTGGCTAGCATTCAGCTTTGTGCCAAAATTGGGTGGCAAGAGACTTTCTCGTCTTGCTAGCGTCGCTTCTCTTGCTCATTTAATTGACTATTCCGAGCGGGAGTTAGCCGCGTTGGGTCTAGTTCAAGAGCAAATCCGTTATCTGCGCGAGACGGCCCCTCAAGAAGTTGAAGAATGCCTAAGTTGGCAGCAAGCTAATGAGTCTCATCATATCCTTACTCCATTTTGCGATGGTTATCCTTCTTTACTAAAAGAAATTGCTACCGCACCTCCGGTTTTATTTGTCAAAGGACGAATAACAGCACTCTCTGATCCGCAAATGGCGATCGTCGGCAGTCGTAATGCGAGCCCTGATGGCCAACGAGTTGCTCATCAGTTTGCGCGAGAATTTGTGCAACAGGGCTTGCTTGTCACCAGTGGTTTGGCATTAGGTATTGATGGACATGCTCATGACGGTGCGTTGCAAGCGGGTGGTGAGACGATAGCCGTGCTCGGTTCGGGCCTTGAATCTATTTACCCAGCGCGACATAAAAAATTAGCGCAACGGGTGATGGAAAGCGGAGCATTAGTCTCGGAATTTCGTCCCAAAGCCAAACCAAGGCCAGATAACTTTCCGCGGCGAAATCGTATTATCAGCGGGTTAGCGGTTGGTGTTTTAGTGGTGGAAGCGGCGGAGAAAAGTGGCTCGTTGATCACGGCTCGCTATGCGGCTGAGCAAGGGCGAGATGTGTTTGTTATTCCGGGCTCCATTGCTAACCCAAATTGCCACGGTAGTAATCAACTTATTCGTTGTGGGGCGTGCTTGGTGCAAAACAGTGAACAAGTATTATCTGAAATCGGCACCTTAGTAGACTGGTCATTGCGCCAAAAGCAGCCTCAACCGGATTTATTTTCAGCTCAGAGCGATCAGCAATTGCCATTTGCTGAACTGTTAGCTAACGTAGGAGTAGAGGCTACGCCTGTTGATATTCTTGCGAGCAGGACCCATATACCTGTCCATGAAGTCATGATGCAGCTTTTAGAACTTGAGCTTTCAGGTCATGTTGTTGCCGTTTCTGGCGGCTATATTCGTAAGGGGAAGGGTTAGCTATGATGATGGATATATTGATGTATCTATTTGAAACCTACGTCCATAGCGATGTAGATTTGCAAGTCGATCAAGATGAGCTTGAAGATGAATTGCTTCGAGCCGGTTTTCACCAGAAAGATATCTATAAGGCCCTGAATTGGTTAGAAGAGCTTGCGGCATTGCAACAAACCGATGCTCATTCAGCGATGGCAACCAGTGCTGCGACTTCGATGCGGATGTACACAGCACCAGAGATGGACAGGCTGGATCTTGAAAGCCGAGGTTTTTTATTGTTCCTCGAACAAGTGAAAGTATTAACTCCTGAAATTCGTGAAATGGTGATTGATCGAGTGATGGGTTTAGAAACCAATGAATTTGAATTGGATGACTTAAAGTGGATCATTTTGATGGTGCTATTTAATGTACCGGGAAATGAAAATGCTTACACGCTTATGGAAGAGCTGCTATACACCAAAGATCAAGGTATTTTGCATTGATTGCAGCCGTTCGTTTAGTTGAGCATTATGAGTCGTAAAACCGAGTCCCCCCTTTTTTCTGCGCATGGACAAGCGCTGCAGCATGAGCCTTGTCCGCAATGTGGTGGCCAATTACAGCTTCGTCAGGGTAAGCATGGGCTGTTTTTAGGCTGTAACCATTATCCCAATTGTGACTATATTAAACCGCTGCAGCAAAATGATGGTCATATCGTTAAGGAGTTGGGTGTGCCATGCCCAGAGTGTGGCCATGAATTAGTGTTACGCCAAGGTCGTTATGGCATGTTTATCGGGTGTAGCCATTATCCGCATTGCCACCATATCCAAGATACAGATTCCCCTGCAGACAATGTTCCTCAGTCAAAACAGCTTTGTCCTGAATGTTTGAAAGGCCATTTAGTGGAGCGAAAAACGCGCCATGGTAAAACTTTTCATGCTTGCGATAATTACCCTAAATGCAAGTTTGCCGTTAATCAACAACCTGTTGCCGGTAAATGCGAAAAATGTGGGTTTGGATTATTGATAGAGAAAAAACTCGCCAGTGGTATCAAGCTGCAATGTGCTGATCGAAAATGTGGTCATATTCAATCCGCCACAGAGTAAAGTGACGGCATATGAAAATGGCACATTGAACGTGCCATTTTTTATCCGTATTTATCGTCAATTAGGTTTGTTTTAGAGCGTCGGCTTGATCGCTTGAACAAAATGGTGCAAGGCTGGATACGTTGTCGCATCAAGCACTTCAGCCAAGCGACAGAGCGTTCGTTGCAACTGCGCGTTGTAATCTGCACTGACATTAATATGGCCCATTTTGCGCCCAGCACGTTTCTCTTTGCCATACCAATGAATGTGGCAGCCTTCAATCGCCATCACGGCTTCTGGTAAATTGTCCTCACCCAAAATATTAATCATCGCGGTTGGGCGAAGTAACTTCGTGCTGCCTAAAGGTAAGCCACATACTGCGCGAAGGTGATTCTCAAATTGACAGGTTTCTGCGCCTTGCTGTGTCCAGTGACCAGAGTTATGGACTCGTGGTGCAATTTCATTCACCAACAATGTTCCCTGCACATCAAAAAACTCGAGCGCTAGCACACCGACATAATTGAGACGAGCGGCAACCGAGGTAAACATCGACAGTGCTTGCTCTTGCAAGGCTGGGTCATCTATCGCTGTTGATAAACTCAGTACACCGTTAATGTGCACATTTTCTGCCAGCGGGTAAACCGCGATGCTGCCATCTTTGGCACGCGCGCCGACTAACGAGACTTCACGATCAAAGGGGACAAACTGCTCTGCCACTATCGCTTGAGTCGGAGTGACTTGGATACAGGCTTCCATTTCTGGCCAAATGAGCTCTGCTTGTGAAGCTTCTTTTAAACGCCATTGACCCTTTCCGTCATAGCCACCCAGTGCACTTTTTAGAACCATGGGCAGGCCGACGCTGGTTATCGCGGTATCTAAATCTTCACGAGTATTAATCACAAAGTATTGGGCATTTTTTGCGTTGGCTTCATCGAGTAGCGCTTTTTCAAGACGGCGATCGCCTCCGGCTTTAATGGCTTCGACGCTAGGAAGAAACTTACCACTTTGCTCACAAGCAGTGAGAATTTCATGGGGAATATGCTCAAATTCAGCGGTAATGACATCCGCTTGTTTGATCGCATTGTCTAAACCATGACCAGTGATGTGTAATGTCAAAGGATGGACGATGTTACCGCTGCCCACATCAAAAGCGGAGATTTGAATGTTCAGAGGAGCGCCAGCCAGCGCCATCATGCGTGCCAGTTGCCCAGCGCCCAAGACTAAAACGTGCATAGTATCAATCCTCTGCAGGGTTAGGGTGGCTCAACACCGCTTCAGTTTGTGCTAAACGAAATGCTTCCACTTTTGCCATGACGGCCTCATCACTGGTGCCGATGATTTGCGCGGCAAGCAGCCCAGCATTGGCCGCGCCTGCCTCTCCAATAGCTAAGGTGCCCACCGCAATCCCTTTTGGCATTTGCACAATCGAGAGTAAAGAGTCCATCCCTTTGAGTGCCTTTGACTGAACGGGAACGCCAAGTACCGGCAAGCTAGTAAACGCTGCCGTCATGCCCGGCAGGTGTGCGGCTCCGCCTGCGCCAGCTATGATGACTTTAAGGCCGCGTTCTCTTGCGCTGGTGGCGTAATCGGCAAGAAGTTGAGGTGTGCGGTGAGCAGAGACAACTTTGGTTTCGTATGCCACACCAAATTGATCCAACATGTCAGCAGCTAGCTTCATTGTGGGCCAATCGGATTTTGAACCCATGATAATTCCGACTTTCATCTCAAACTCCTTAATACTTCTACAAATGGGGTGATCGGGATAATTTGCGCGCATTATACGAGTATTTTTTCCTTAGGAAAACGTTTGCGTCAGCTTAATTGTGCAATTGATACATTTTATAAACAAATAGCTTTAGCCAGTTTTCAACGAAGTTTGTACACTTAGCCGCACTGTATTAAAGAAACCGATGGACAGTTTTTGTGAATAACTTTGAACACACTTTGCAGGCTCTACGTGACGGTGAAGTAATTGCCTACCCAACGGAAGGCGTGTTTGGGGTTGGGTGTGACCCAGATAACCCGCAAGCCATTCAGAAGCTCTTAGCGCTCAAGCAGCGTCCTGTGGAAAAGGGGTTGATTTTAATTGCGGCCTCTTACGAACAATTGCTTCCTTATATTGATGAGAGCCAGTTGACATCAGAGCAGATCGCACGAGTACATGCCACCTGGCCTGGCCCTGTGACATGGATAATGCCGACCAGTGATAAAGTCTCTACTTGGGTGAGTGGGCAATTTGATTCAATAGCCGTACGTGTGACAGATCATCCTTTAGTGCAAAAGCTATGCAATGCGTTTGGAAAACCATTAACCTCGACCAGTGCGAATTTAAGTGGTCTTGCACCTTGCCTGACAACGGAAGAAGTTGAATCGCAACTGGGTGAGCAACTGGTTGCGATTTTAGATGGTCAAACCGGTGGTCGAAATAAGCCCAGTGAAATTCGTGACGCGAAAACCTCACAAGTATTAAGACAGGGTTAACCCTGCTAAGGAAGTAAGCGATGCCAACCATTGATAAGCAAGCCGTCAAACAATTTTTGCTTGAGCTGCAAGACTCCATTTGCCAGCAACTTGAACAAGCGGATGGCCAAGCACTGTTTGAAGAAGATGCATGGCATCGCGAACCGAGTGAGCGTTTGGGAGGCGGTGGGCGAACTCGAGTGATGAAAGAAGGCCGTGTTTTTGAACAAGGCGGCGTGAATTTCTCACATGTGCAAGGGCAGCAAATGCCCGCTTCAGCGACCGCGCATCGCCCTGAATTAGCTGGGCGTCATTTTGAGGCGATGGGGGTTTCTTTGGTGATGCATCCAAACAATCCCTATGTTCCGACTTCTCATGCCAATGTTCGTTTCTTCATCGCTGAAAAAGAAGGCGAAGATCCTATCTGGTGGTTTGGCGGAGGATTTGACTTAACGCCTTTCTATCCGTTTGAAGAAGATGCTCAATCATGGCATGCCACAGCGAAAGCCCTGTGTGTTCCTTTTGGTGAAAAAGTGTATGCCGAACATAAATCGTGGTGCGATGAGTATTTCTTCCTCCCTCATCGCAATGAAACGCGCGGTATTGGTGGCCTATTTTTCGATGATTTAAACGCTTGGGGATTTGAGCGCTGTTTTGCTTATATGCAAGCTGTCGGTAAAGGATACACCGCTGCGTATTTGCCGATTGTTGAACGTCGTCAAGCGATGGAGTACGGTGACAGAGAGCGCCAGTTTCAACTTTATCGCCGTGGTCGCTATGTAGAGTTCAACTTAGTGTATGATCGCGGCACATTGTTTGGTTTGCAAAGTGGCGGTCGAACGGAATCGATTTTAATGTCGATGCCGCCATTAGCTCGTTGGCAATATCGTTATCAAGCGGAAGAGGGCAGCGCAGAAGCGAAATTAAACACCTTCTTGCTGCCGAGGGAGTGGTGACCGCGGTACATTTTCAATGATAGGGGTGCCGAGGTGGCCCTGTTAATTATCGAGAGGCAAGGATATGGCTCATCACATTGATCAATATGCAGTATTTGGTAATCCAATCGGACACAGTAAATCGCCGATGATCCACACACTTTTTGCACGGCAAACCAGTCAGGAAATGCACTATACCGCTCAACTCGCGGCTCTAGATGGCTTTAAACAAGCGGCTGAAACCTTTTTTGCCTCCGGTGGTCGAGGGTGCAATATTACCGTGCCTTTTAAAGAAGAAGCGTATCAGTTTGCGGATCGATTAACCGAGCGAGCTCAACTTGCAGGCGCGGTCAATACACTGAAAAAATTAGATGATGGCGAAATCATCGGTGATAACACTGATGGTGAAGGGCTGGTTCAAGATCTGCTTCAGTACCAAGTGCCACTACGAGACGCTTCCATTTTAGTGATTGGTGCTGGCGGCGCGGCGCGCGGCGTGATTAAGCCCTTACTCGATCAGCACCCTACAAGTATCGTGATTACCAACCGCACCTTTGCAAAAGCCGAGCAGCTCGCCACGCTTTTTAGTCCCTTTGGCGCGGTAAAAGCAATCGCGCTGGAAGAGATTAATCAGCATTTTGACCTCATCATTAACTCGACCTCGGCTAGTTTAGATGGTGAATTGCCAAATATCGCTCCGACGATCTTCAGTAAGAGCAGTGTTGCCTATGACATGATGTATGGCAAAGGATTAACAACATTCAATCAGTGGGCATTAAGTCATCATTGCGCTCATGCTTATGATGGTTTGGGGATGTTGGTTGGGCAAGCTGCGGAGAGCTTTATGCTATGGCGCGGACTCAGGCCGGGTTCTCGACAAATATTGAGAGAACTGAGAAAAAATCTAGAAGGCTAATCATGAATCAAGCGATTTTATTTCCTGACCGACAAACGTGGCACTCGGCAAGCCAAAGCGTACTTTTTCCTGCTCAACACGCGGGAGCTTTGCTCGAGTGTACGGTACACAAGTCAGTACTGAGCCATCTGTCTGGTGAAATGATTACTAACGGTGAGCAAGCTATTCAAGTTTTTGAACAATGGCGATTTGACCTTGAAGAGCTTGCTGAAAGCTTGATTGAAGATGAAGCGTTCAATTTAGATGGACAAATAGAGATTAAAGCTTAGTTAATGGCTTTCTTTGACACTCGTAAGATAGTCATTTTTGTTCTGCACATAGTTGTCGGAAGATTTAAGCAAAAAAGCTCGCTCTTTATCTGTTAGCGGGCGGATCTGTTTCACTGGGGATCCTACATAAAGATAGCCGCTAACCAATACCTTGTTTGGTGGCACTAAACTGCCAGCTCCAACCATCACCTCCGACTCAACGACTACGCCATCGAGCACAATTGCTCCCATGCCAATTAAGACTCGATCATGGATTACGCAACCATGCAGCATCACTTTATGGCCAATTGTGACGTCATCGCCAATAATAAGTGGAAAACCATCCGGGTTTTCGGTGTTTTTATGAGTCACGTGCAGTACGCTGCCATCTTGAATGTTGCTACGTTGGCCAATGTGAATATGGTTTACATCGCCTCTGGCTGCAACCAATGGCCATATGCTGGAATCATCGCCTAAAACAATATCGCCAACCAACACCGAGCTACTATCTATATAGACGCGCTGTCCGATTTGTGGGGATATTCCTTTATAACTACGAATTGATGACATGCTCGTCTCCTTTAATAACTGACGCCATAAGATAAATTAAACAGAAATAGCGTCAAAACAACTCTTTTTGAATAAAAATTATCCCAACGAACAGAAAATCAAAAAAAACAGCAAAAAGGGGTTGCCAACGTGACGGCGATCTCTATAATGCCGCCTCACTGACACGGCACAGCCAGTAAGGGTTTAAGCCCAACGAGCAGCCAATCAGTAGGTCAAATCGGTAAGACGAAATAATTTAATAAAGTGTTTGACACTTTCCATTATCTCGCTAGAATGGCCGCCTCTTCAAAGGAAGCCTCGGCAAGCCAGAGAAGAACGCTCTTTAACAATATAAACCTATCAATCTGTGTGGGCACTCGTTGATGATAATCAAAAAAGATTTATCAATGAACTGAGTGACCAATCAGAATCAAGTTTACTTGATTTTGGCACAGTCAATTCATTGTTGTTCTGTTGGAACAACAATAGCTTTAAAATTACTTTTTACTTTCGAGTAAAAACAGTTTTGAAGTCAGTATTCATTGAGCCGGTCTTAGGACCAACAAAACTTTAATTGAAGAGTTTGATCATGGCTCAGATTGAACGCTGGCGGCAGGCCTAACACATGCAAGTCGAGCGGCAGCACAGAGG
>NZ_CAWNHR010000003.1:0-42333 GCF_963874485.1 Vibrio sp. V15_P4S5T153
GCTTCAGGTAGTCTGAAGTCAAGTTTGGTATAGCGTTTATTTCGCCGTGAACGACTAAGCCGGTTGCGCGCCATTTGCTGTGCGCGCTCTGGTTGATAAGAGTACCTATCGAAGAACTTGTTATAACGACAATTGCGTTCAATTTCTCGATAGATAGTGGCTTTGTGACGCCCTAGTTGTTTAGCTATTTTTGCGGTACTGATCCCTTGCTTTCTGAGCGCAGAAATCATATACCTTTCGTTCTCAGTGAGGTGCGTGTATTTCATGTTTTTTACTTCTTGGCGGGAGCAAAGTTCATGATTATCGCACCTTACTGTTTTTATGTTCAGAGGTGTCGCACTTCGTACTTGAATCCAAGTTGCATAACAAACAATTTAAGAGGGATTCCCAACGCTTGGCATTTTTTCTTCTACTTCACTTTTAGTGGTTACGGTGTAATGCTTTAGGTTGGGTGGTAGCGTTGCTCACCCCTTAATTGGGCGTTATGCAACTCAGGTAAATTTAGGGGTTCAATCTTTTGGGATTTCTCCGGCCATTCGTTCTGTGTTGTCGGCAAATGAGCATTTTTACCCTCAAATTCGTGGTTCACTCAAGCCGTAAAACAGGTAAGATTCTTTGTTTGCCTCAATGAGTTTTGGTGCTGGTTTGTTGTCAATTCAGCGTGTGCAAAGTGTGGAAAGGGCAAGTTTATCGAGCATTTCGCATTTGCTGAAAGTCTTGCTTGTTGAGTTTGTCTCATTCAAAAGCTTGGTTTGTTGTTGAAAGGTGGACTTTGTTTTGGCGGCTCATTTATCACAGTTCTTGCTTGGGTTGATTCTTGAATCACTCAACCATTGCAATTGTGGCTTTTGGTCGTGTAAGGTCTGTTTATCTCATTGAATTTGCATAACAAACGGCTCAAGAGGGATTGCCAACGCGTGGCGGTTTTAGTGCAAAATTGAAGTTCAGTGTTTACAGTGTGTTTTTTGAGTCTGGCGGTGCGTTGTCAACCCCTTAGCCGGGCGTTATGGCGCAAGGTGAAAAATGGATACTATCGTTGATTTAGTTAGAAAAGATCCCGTTCGATTTGAAGCACTGGAATGTGTTTACCAGCTTGAATTGCCTCAGTGCTACATAGCCGCAGGTTTTGTGCGAAACCTTGTCTGGGACTTTTTACATCGCAACGTAAAGCCGACGCCATTAAACGATATTGATGTCATTTTCTTCGATGCTGATTGTGTCGATTCAGATTATGAAAAATCACTTGAACTCAAGTTATCGGAGCAAATGCCCCAGATCAATTGGCAAGTGAAAAATCAAGCCAAGATGCACTTACAAAATGGCGACGATCCTTACCAAAGCACATTGGATGCCATGAGCTATTGGCCTGAAAAAGAAACGGCGGTAGCAGTGAGAAAAGTCGAGCACGATCATTATGAATGTATATCAGCCTTTGGTTTCGAGAGTTTATTTCAAGGTTTAATCACACATAATCCTAAACGAGCATATGGAACCTTCGAAAATCGAGTAAAGTCAAAGGGTTGGTTAGTTATATGGCCTAACTTGAGAATTGCGCCATAACAAACGCTTCAAGAGGGACAGCCAACGCGCGGCATTTTTACTATGCGTTGGTTTCTGTGATTACGGTGTTATGCGGAAAGTTGGTAGTAGCGTTGTCTGCCCCTTAAGCGGGCGTTAGCTGAGGTTAAGAAAAACCATAAAATTAAGCGCTTATTTTTCTTAGTCTGAGGCTCTAGCTTTACACCTGAAAGTCAGCACTTTTCCGCGTATCTCGCCAGTGGCACTGTTCGTGAAGTGGTTGAACTAACCGAAGTCTTCTTACGGGAAGTGATGTGTTTGTTTATTTCTTTGGTGTGGCTTCTTTGGTTTTGAAGCTCTTTCGCGCTCAAATGGGTTTCACGCACTTGGTTGTTGGCTTCTTCGACATAATTCTTTGTAAATTTAAGCTCTAGAAACTCGTCAAATTTTGTTGTCATTTCTTCTTTGCCAAGTGCGTTTCGTGGATTAGGTTTTAGTTTCTCAGTTGTCCGTTTTACTTTGCCGCTTGAAAGCAATAATGTGTTTTAAATTAGGCTGCTGGGTAGTCAATCTCCTGCTAAAGTGCAGCAGCTAACAAACGGCTCAAGAGGGATTGCCAACGCGTGGCGGCTTTAGTGCAAAATTGAAATTCAGGGTTTACGGTGTGTTTTTTTAGTTCGGTGGTGCGTTGTCAACCCCTTAGCCGGGCGTTATGCTTAATTATGTAAAATCAGTGGTTTATTGTTTTTCTTTGTTCCCTTGGTTGGTTAGTTTCGAGTTTGTCGGCAAATTGGCTTCGGTGGGCGCTATTTTCTGGACATCCATTCTTGGGCGCTAAAAATTCCGAGAGTTGCCTCAATCAATTTTCGGGCAAGCGCGAGGTTAGGGCGGTTGGCGCAATCAGCAAATTGAACTTAGGTTTTTAAGTTTTAGCAGCCAAAAATTCAAAGTCTGATTTTCAAAATCATGAGTCATTTCCGTTTTTAGGTTTTGGCTTTTGCTTGTGAATCAAGGTCGAGTTAATCTTGGTTTTATCAAAACGTAAGTCATTGAAGCTTAAGCATAACAAAGCGTTCAAGTGGGATTTGGCACGCGTGGCATTTTCAGTTTGCGTTAGGTTTGGTGGTTACGGCATTGTGCGGTAACTTGTGTATTGCGTGCCTGCACCCCTTAACGCGGCGTTATGTTTACAAAAGCAAAAAAGCTATCTTGAGGAAAAGATTGGGAATTTCTCCGGCTTTTTAGCTTCATCGATATTCAGCAATTTGAGTCCAGTTATCCAAAATTCTTTGTCATTGCCAGCCTCGTGCAAACCAAGTTCGTGGGTTGCTTCATTGTGGAGTTGTGGAAATATCGGTTGAGAGTTTCTCTGGCTCAAAGTCGTTGTAACTGGTGCAGTTTAATGGGCTGAATGGGATCGCATTAAGCTGATCGCATTTGTCGACCAAGTTAGCTTAAAAACTTGGTAATGGTTTTGAGCAATGCAGTAAAATCGGCGGTTCTTTGTCATGTAGGTTTTCTTAAACCGTAATCATAACAAGGCATTAAAGTGGGACTTGGCCCGCGTGGCATTTTTAGTTTGCGTTAAGTTTTGTGTTTAAGGTGAAATGCAGAAACATTGTATTGCGGGCCTGCACCCCTTAACGCAGCGTTATGTTTACAAAAGCAAAAAAGCTATCTTGATGAAAAGATTGGGGGTTTCTCCGGTTTTTTAGCTTCATGGGTTTTCAGCAATTTGAGTCCAGCTATCCAAAATTCTTTGCAATAGCCAGCCTCGTGCAAACCAAGTTCGTAGGTTGCTTCATTGTGGAGTTGTGGAAATATCGGTTGAGAGTTTCTCTGGCTCAAAGTCGTTGTAATTGGTGCAGTTTAATGGGTTGAATGGGGTCGTTTTAAGTTGATCACATTTGTCGGTCAGGTTAGCTTAAAAACTTGGTAATGGTTTTGAGCAATGCCGTAAAATCGGCGGTTCTTTGTCATGTGGGTTTTCTTAAACCGTAATCATAACAAGGCATTAAAGTGGGACTTGGCCCGCGTGGCATTTTTAGTTTGCGTTAAGTTCAGTGTTTACGGCGCTGTGCGGTAGCTTTTGTATTGCGGGCCTGCACCCCTTAACGCAGCGTTATGTAACAAGGAAGGTTCAGTGGAAAAAATATTTTCAGATCGTTTAGTGATGTCTCCGATATCGGAAGATGATTGGTCTCTATTTCACACACTTCATACCGATCCTGAGGTCATTTCACTTTGCTTTGATGAACCGACTTTGCTGGAAATTCAGTCTAAATTTCGTTCTAGGCTTGAACCATGGACACCAGATTCTAGTCATTGGTACTGTTTGGTTGCTTCGGAATTAGAAACGGGTATCAAAGTGGGTATAACGGGTTATTGCATCCAGAATGGAACTGCTGAAGTTGGTTTTATGTTTTTACCTAGTTTCCACGGTCGAGGTTATGGAACTGAATCATTACGAGCTTTAGTCGAATATTCCCGAAAACAGTTTTGCCTAAACAGTTTTTCCGCTGTAGTTACTGAAGGTAATCTGGGTTCGGAAAAAGTATTAATCAAAAGTGGATTCACATTACATAGTGTTATTCCTGATGCATATGGAATTGGTGGTCAAATGTATGCTGATCACATATACCTGATGGAAAATATTGTTACATAACAAACGCTTCAAGAGGGACAGCCAACGCGTGGCATTTTTATCATGCGTTAGGTTTCGTGATTATGGTGTTATGCGGGAAGTTAGTAGTAGCGTTGTCTGCCCCTTAAGCGGGCGTTAGGTTTACGAAGAGAAAAAGCGTAATTGTTGGGGAAAAGATTTGGGGATTTCTTTAGCCATTTGTTTACGGCTTTCAGCAAATCAGTTTCATTTGACCCAATTCTTTGTGATCTCCAACATCAGCGAAAACCAAAATCCGTGGGTTGCTTCATTGGGAAATCGAGTCGGTCGGTTGAAAGTTTCACTGGCGCAAAGGCGCTTTAGGTTTATTAATCGGCTCAACAAAATAGTTGTTTTAAGTTTGTCGCATTTGGCTGTCAAATTGAGTGAAATGTTTGGGTTTCATTGATCACAATGCGGTAATCTAGCGGGATTCTTTGCCAAGTGGGTGAAGGTTAAACAGTAAAACCTAACAAGAAATTCAAGCCTGACTACCAACGCGTGGCTGAATTGGTTCCAAAAAGTTTGGTGATTACGGTGCATTGCTTTCAATGACTTTGTGCGTTGGTAGCAGCTTAATTCGGCGTTAAATGCTTTTCGGTAAAAGTAGGAATCAATGACATCACATCCATTATTACCAATGCCAAGTACAAATCTAGAAATCTCTGAATCATATGCACTTCTTGGTCGTGCGTTAGCATACGCTACAGATTTTGAACACAACTGTAGAACGTTGGCTCATTTGACAGATGTTGTGAGCACAAATAATGAGTTTTCATTCGAGGTCTACATGCTTTTGAAGTCAGGTACTTTGTATGAAAAAATTCGGTCATTGGTATCTGAGTACAGTTTACCAACGCATTCAGAGGACAGTATTCACGCCGCTAGGAAGGCAAGAAATAACATTGCTCATAGTATCTGCATAGAACATGAAAAACTCTTGTCTAGTGAGGGTGGGCGTTTGGCTTTTAGAGCAAACATCATGTGTGAAATGGATGCGCTAATTCAAGGTAACCAGTTAGTTCAAGACATAACACGAATACTTAAACAAGGCAGCAAAGACACGCATGGCTCAGAGACTATTGAGTATTTTTTTGCTGTATCTGAATGGCTTGATGGTAAAAATTAGCCACGCATTTAACAATCTGTTTAAGAGTGATTCGCAACGCGTGGCATTTTCATCATGCGTTGGTTTAAGTGATTAAGGCGGTTTGCGGTTGCATCGGTATTGCGTTGCTCACACCTTAACAGAGCGTTATGGCTCACAAGGTAAGCAATCATCAGAAATGAAGGTTGTTAGCATCAAATTTACGGTATCATGCACAATTGACTAAACTTGTAGTTACTTATGCTTATACCAACTAATACACCTTCTTCCTCAAATGTATCTTGCTCAAACTGCCAAGCTTGCTGCTGCCGTCTTGAAGTTATGATTATCTCGGATACTGGCGTGCCTGAAGAGTTCATCGCACGTGACCAGTATGGCGGTGAAACAATGATGCGATTAAATGATGGTTGGTGTGCGGCTTTAGATAGAGACACTCTAATGTGCACAATTTATGAAAATCGTCCTTGGATATGCCGCGAATTTGAAATGGGTTCTAATGAGTGCTTAGATGAACGTGTTAAGTTCATCTAAAACAGTCGGTTAATCTTGCAGGTCATTCGTGAGTTGTTAGCCATAACAAAGCGTTTAAGAGGGATTCTCAACGCTTGGCATTTTTAGTTTGAATTGGTTTAAGTGATTACGGCACAATGGTTTAGGTTGGGTGGTAGGCGTTGTTCACCCCTTAACGCGGCGTTATATTTTTAATCAAATCCCGAGTCAAAATCATGGATGAAAGAAGTCAAAGTTATCTAGATCAATACCTCAAATCTTTACCTGATGAAGTAGCATCAAACTACACTTCATTTAGTTCAGACTATTTCTGTGCAGATGAATACAATGCAAATGTATGTGCAGACTTAATTCTTCGTGGAGAAAAACGTGCGTCATGTAGCTTAGATTACTGGTACAGTGAAAAAGGAGAATTGTTGCCAGAAGTCGGTCATCTTCAAGTAGTGACAAATTGGGATGGCATGCCAATTTGTATTATAGAAATCACCTCAGTAACTAAGTGCAAATACCATGACGTAACACCTGAGTTTGCAGCTTTGGAAGGTGAGGGCGACAAGACGCTAGCTTGGTGGCGAAAAGCACATTGGAACTTCTTCTCAAGAGAATGTGTCGAGTTAGGTATAGCACCTTCAGACGATATGTTATTGATACTAGAGCAGTTTAAAGTCGTATATAAATAAAAATATAACAAGCAGTTCAAGAGGGATTCAGCACGCGTGACATTTTTGGTTTGCATTGATTTCGGTGTTGAAGTGCCATGCGGTGGCTTGGTCATTGCGTGCTTCACCCCTTAACTGGGCGTTATATTTTTGTTCGAAATCACAGTTCAGAAATATCCTATCTTTATTCTAAATTGTGAGCTTTTTCAAACTATACGCTGTACAGTTAAGGGCATTTAGATTGTAATGTGTACAACGATAATAGAATAAAGTGGTAGCGTTATGAATGTGTTAGAAAACCTTAGAGTACTCAAAACAGACATGGAAAGTAACGGTTGGGTGATCGATGCGTTTCCATTCACATTTAAAGCGGTAGATTATATTGTACTAGTTAAGCTGTACGATAAAAACGATGCTAAAAGACCAGAGCATGCACTTTTGGAGCTAGAGTTTTTGAAGAAAAATGACATCTCAGATAACTTAGTTGCTCCAGCTAATACCAGGAAGCTTTTGATCACAGCTCAAGAGCTAAGAACATATTTTGGTATTGAGTGGTCAGAAAATTTGCGTGATATCTTAAGTCAATTTTATGAATATCTCTCTAACTTTATCCCCTTAACTGTTGGTTTACATAGAACTCAAGAAGTTGATGTTGCTATGGTTGAGTCTTTGTCAAAGAGTGATAGTGAGGACCCAAGAAAAATATACTGTTTTTCAGCTAAGAGAAATTCTAACAATAGGAATAGAAGTCCATATAATGACAATAAGACGCGAATATTAAGACCAATTTTGTACTCAAAACTATCAAGTGATCCTCAAGTTAGCTTTAATTACTCGTTAGACGAGGATAAGAAAAAGTCTGACTCAGAAATTATTAGCAACTTTAGTTCTAACAACAAGCTACCCGTTAGTGGAAAAATATAACAAAGCATTTAAGAGTGATTCCCAACGCTTGGCATTTTTCGTTCCATCGTTGGGTTTCGTGTTTATGGTGGTCTGGTTAAGTTTCGTGGTAGCGTTGCTCACACCTTAATGCGGCGTTATGTGTTTTCACAATTTTTTAGTAAGGATACCATTTGAAAATAAGACGTTTGGAAGATACTGATTCTAAAGATCTTCATGAAATTTATAGCTTTACTTCAGTCTCTGAGAACACATCTCAGCTACCTTTCCTGAGTTCTACTCATATTTCCGGGCTGTTTTCAGGATCAGAACAATATACGTTAGTAGCCGAGGTTGAAGGAAAAGTCGTAGGGCACGTTACTCTATTTTTAACTATCAAAGTGCGTGATAGGCACTGTGCAGGCATCGCTATAGCTGTACACCCAAATAGCCATGGTAAAGGTGTTGGTAAGTCCTTGATGAATGAAGCCATCAACCAAGCTGATAATTGGTTAAATTTGGTTCGTGTCGAACTTGAGGTTCACTCAGACAACCTGTCAGCAGTTTCGCTCTATGAAAAAGTTGGCTTTGAAACCGAAGGTACTAAGCGTCTAAGTACTTTCAAAAATGGTCGTTATATTGATATGTTGCTAATGTCACGTCTTCACCCTAGTTATCAAGTACACACATAACAAAGCGTTTAAGACAGATTCCCAACGCATGGCAATTTTCATTCTATCGTTGGGTTTTGTGTTTACGGTGGTATGGTTGGGTTTCGTGGTGGCGTTGCTCACTACTTAACGCGGCGTTAGCAATCAGGAGAAATAATGAGCATCAATATCAGAAATGCAGAAATTAGTGATGCGAGGGCAATCAGTGAGTTGCTCTTACCCTTAACAAACAAATATGTTTGCCCAACTTGTGATGTGACTGTGCACAGTATTTTGCTCGATTCAATGTCAGAGAAAAACATCGAAAAATATCTGTCTACAAACTATGACTATGTTGTTGCAGTAACTGAGAATAATGAAGTCGTTGGTGTGGCTGGAGTACGAGACAACTCGCATCTGTACCATCTATTCGTAGATGATGATTTTCAAGGTAATGGGCTTTCCCGTCAATTATGGGAAACTGTTAAAGAAAAGGCATTGGAAAACGGTAATAGTGGTCTATTTACAGTTAACTCCGCGGTCAATGCGGAAAGCGTATATGTGCGTTTTGGTTTTAAACGCACAGAAGGCGTCAGAAATCGGCAAGGGATGGTTGATATTCCAATGGTGTTAGAATTTGATTGCTAACAAAGCGTTTAAGAGTGATTCGTAACGCTTGGCATTTATAGTTTGCGCTGGTTTTGGTGTTTAAGGTGCAATGCAGGAACTTCGGCAGTGCGTTACTCACACCTTAACGCGGCGTTAGGCAAAGTGAGTTTTTATCAGCTAAGTCGAGTTTGAATTGAACGGTAAATGCCATGTTTTCTAGCTTAAGTTAAGCAATAAATAATCATCACATATTTGTTGTTTCTTGATCGCGTTGAGTTGCTTTTCGTTATGAGTTTAGCGGCAAAATAACCTTCAGCATCCAAACGTCCGCCGAGCATGCTACGCTCGTCACTTTTCTTCCAAATCGCTCAATTTGAGTTTTCTTGTTTCTTTGCTGATTTAGGGTTTTGGTTTATAAATGAATCGGTTGGTTTTAAGTTTGTAAAAAAGCCCTGTTCTTTGGTTTTAAAAGTTTCAGTGTCAATCGGTTGGCCTAACAAACGGTTAAAGAGGGATTGCCAACGCTCGTCGATTTTAATGCAAAATTGAAGTTCAGTGTTTACAGTGTGTTTTTTGAGTTCGGTGGTGCGTTGTCAACCCCTTAACCGGGCGTTATATGCTTTAGGGAAAACAATGAAAAAATATTTAATTTCAATGGTTTTTATAATGTCTTTCTTCAAGGTTAATGCCGAAGTCCAGCTAGATTTTCCCTTTCAGAAAAAGTTTGAATTGTATGAGGTTGGCGGTAACAGTATTGATGAAATTGAACATTCTTTTGATACCGATAGACCCGACTTCATGATAAAAGATGGTTTTGATGGTCATACCGCTTGGAAATATGACTTTTATACGAACGATGATTCTTGTGAAATTAACAAATTTAGCTTGGAAGTCACCTATATACTACCGAAATTTGAAATGTCTAAGACTTCACCAGAGTCTGCTGAGGGTTTCCGTTCATATATGGAAAAGCTCTATAGGCATGAGCAGATTCATTGTGCTCTCGCGGTGAAGTCTATGCATGAAGTCTACCTAGCCTTTAAAAATGGACAGCGCGGAAAGTGTAGTAGCGCAAATGACAGAGTTATCGAGCTAGAAGATGAATTGGTGGAAAATAATGCTCTCTTTGACACTTATACGTCCCATGGAGAAATCGAATTGGAAAAGTCTCCATTTGGTGAAGAGCGTTATCTGAAAATATGCGAAATACCCTTTCCGCCAATCCCACCACGCATATAACAAACGGCTCAAGAGGGATTGCCAACGCTTGGCGACTTTAGTGCAAAATTGAAGTTCAGTGTTTAAGTGTGTTTTTTAAGTTCGGCGGTGCGTTGTCAACCCCTTAGCCGGGCGTTATGCAACTCAGGTAAATTTAGGGTTTCAATCTTTTGGGATTTCTCCGGCTATTCGTTTTGTGTTGTCGGCAAATGAGCATTTTCACCCTCAAATTCGTGGTTCACTCAAGCCGTAAAACAGGCAAGGTTCTTTGTTTGCCTCAATCAGTTTTGGTGCTGGTTTGTTGCCAATTCAGCGTGCGCAAAGTGTGGAAAGGGCAAGTTTATCGAGCATTTTGCATTTGCTGAAAGTCTTGCTTGTTGAGTTTGTCTCATTCAAAAGCTTGGTTGGTTGTTGAAAGGTGGGCTTTGTTTTGGCGGCTTATTTATCACGGCTCCTACTTGGGTTGATTCTTGAATCACTCAACCATTGCAATCGTGGCTTTTGATCGAGTAAAGTTAGTTTATCTTATTGAATTTGCATAACAAACGGCTCAAGAGGGATTGCCAACGCGTGGCGACTTTAGTGCAAAATTGAAGTTCAGTGTTTACAGTGGTTTTTTGAGTTCTGCGGTGCGTTGTCAACCCCTTAGCCGGGCGTTATGCCTCAAGGAGAAAATGTGTCTTTAACATGGAATGAACTGACAATTAGATTTGATCATATTGAGCGGGATAAGTTAGTTGAAGACTGGCAGTGGCTGGTCGGTACTGCTTTGCCAATTTTGATTACTTCTGTAGGTGATGCATTTCTACAAGAAGCATCGGGTGAAATATATTGGCTCATTACAGGTAGCGGTGAGTTTGAAAAGGTAGCAGACTCATACGAAGATTTTCAGTCGAAGCTTCAAGATAATGAGCTGGTTAATGAGTGGTTCTTAATTCCCGTTGTAGCTCAGTTGAAATCACAAGGTGTAAATTTGGTGGGCGGTAAACTGTATGGATTCAAACAGTTACCAGTATTAGGTGGAGCTTATGAGCCAGAAAACTATGAGCTTACGGATATTGAGGTCTACTTTTCGATGTCAGGTCAAATTAATTTACAAATTAAGGATATTCCTGATGGCACACAAGTTAACTTTACAATCACCGACTAAAGGCATAACAAAGCGTTTAAGAGGGATTTGGCACGCGTGGCATTTTTAGTTTGCGTTGAGTTTTGTGTTTAAGACACTTTGCAGAAGCTTATGTATTGCGTGCCGGCACCCCTTAACGCGGCGTTATGCTCTAGTCACAATCAAACTATTTTGGAATTTATCACAATGAAAAAATTAACAATTCTAGCTCTTTCATCACTGGCTTTCTTCTCATCTAACACTTTTGCTAGAGATGATGTGGGTAATTATTCGATTACAAAGGCAATGAGCTCTGAAGTGGCTAAATCTAAATTAGGCTCTGAAGTTTCATTTTACTTTGGCGAGCAGAGTTACGGCAAAGTTCTCAAAGAATTAGGTGAATTTAAAACCAGTAAAAAAACGAACGCTTTCAATAAAACAGATGAAGAAGCGTGCAATTGGGTTTTTCTTTCCGCCATGATTGCTCTTAAAGACAGAGCGATAAAAGAGGGTGGAAATGCAGTAGTTAATATCAAATCAAATTACAAAAATAACCTCACTTCAAGCAACGATACTTTTCAATGTGGTGCTGGAGCTGTAATGGCTGGAGTTGCATTGAGTGGTGAAGTTGTGAAGCTCAAAAAATAAGCATAACAAACGGTTAAAGAGGGATTGCCAACGCTGGTCGACTTTAGTTCAAAATTGAAATTCAGCGTTTACGGCGCGTTTTTTGAGTTCGGTGGTGCGTTGTCAACCCCTTAACCGGGCGTTAGGCAGGGTGAGTTTTTATCGGCTAAATCGAGTTGGAATTGAACGGTAAATTCCATGTTCTCATGCTGGACTTAAGCAATAAATAATCATCATATATTTGTTGTTTCTTGATCGCGTTCGGTTGCTTATCGTTGTAAATTTAGCGGCGAAATAACCTTCGGCATCCAAACGTCCGCCGAGAATGCTACGCTCGTCACTTTTCTTCCAAACCGCTCAATTTGAGTTTTTTTGTTTCTTTGCTGATTTAGCATTTTGGTTTATAAATGAATCGGTTAGTTTGTTTCAAGTTTACAAAAAAGCTCGTTCTCTGGTTTTGAAAGTCTTGGTGTCAATTGGTTGGCCTAACAAACGGCTCAAGAGGGATTGCCAACGCTTGGCGACTTTAGTGCAAAATTGAAGTTCAGTGTTTACAGTGGTTTTTTGAGTTCGGCGGTGCGTTGTCAACCCCTTAGCCGGGCGTTAGGCAAAGTGAGTTTTTATTAGCTAAATCGAGTTGGAATTGAACGGTAAATTCAATGTTTTCTGGCTTAAGTTAAGCGATAAATAGTCATCACATATTTGTTGTTTCTTGATCGCGTTGGGTTGCTTAGCGCTGTAAATTCAGCGGCAAAATAACCTTCAGCATTCAAACGTCCGCCGAGCATGCTACGCCCGTCACTTTTCTTCCAAATCGCTCAATTTGAGTTTTTTGTTTCTTTGCTGATTTGAAATTTTGGTTTATAAATGAATCGATTAGTGTCTTTCAATTTTACAAAAAGCTTTGTTCTTGGGTTTTGAAAGTATCATTGTCAATCGGTTGGCCTAACAAACGGCTCAAGAGGGATTACCAACGCGTGGCGGCTTTAGTACAAAATTGAAGTTCAGTGTTTACAGTGTGTTTTTTAAGTTTGGTGGTGCGTTGTCAACCCCTTAGCCGGGCGTTAAGTGCCTAGGGAGAAAACAATGGCAAAAATTGATTCAGAAGTATTGATTAAAGCTGAAAGCCTTATTCCAATTGAAATTAAACAAACAGCATTGAGTTGGAAATCAATTCTGCTAAATAATGTCCCTTTCTTAGTAACGATAGCGATTGTTCTTGGAAGTGCTGTCGTGACTTTTTATATTTCTAGGAAAGATATAAAAACTCAGGAAGAACAGAGCGCTATTAATAGACAAGCGGATCATGAAAATAAAATTTCGCACTTTCGTCATGATTGGTTAAACAACTTACGTGATACTGCATCTGAATTAGCAAAGTGCTTACATTTGTGTCAAATGTCGAATCTTCAAAGAAACTGTTCAACCGAACACCGAAATGCTGCGCGTACTTCTGATGACGACGAATCTTACCAAGAGCACCAAAATAAGGTTAATACCCATTACAGTGACTTCATTAAACATCGAGCAGATTTTTATCAGCTTCACGCAAAAATTAAGCTGTTTTTTAAAGCTGATGATTCTAATGCAGAAGAACTTTTGCGTCTTCTAATCCAAGCAAGAAATCAAATGGGAAACGATTCGACTACATTAGATAATGCATTAATTGATTCCATTGTTGATGAGCTGCAAGTCATATTAAAAAATGAATGGGAAGTGACCAAAGACCGGGCCTGGGTAAAAGGCACTTAACAAACGCTTCAAGAGGGACAGCCAACGCGTAGCATTTTTATCATGCGTTGGTTTTTGTGATTGCGGTGTTATGCGGATGCTTAGTAGTTGCGTTGTCTGCCCCTTAAGCGGGCGTTATGAGTAAATTGGTATTGGAGTCCAAATTTAATGTCAGAAAAAGAAAAAATGTTAGCAGGTAAGCTTTATGATCCAAGTGATGAAGACTTATTAAAGCTAAGATTGAACGCTAGATTGTTAACTGAAAAGTTGAATACAACCTCTGTTGAGTTTCAACAAAAGCGTGTTGAAATAATTAAGCATTTGTTCGGCACAACAGGTGACAATATTCACATTGAATCTTCTTTCAATTGTGACTATGGCTCTAACATTCATGTTGGTGATAATTTCTATGCTAATTTCGGCTGCGTGATTTTGGATGTTGCGGAAGTAAAATTTGGTAAGAACTGTTTACTTGCACCTCAAGTTGGAATTTATACTGCAACACATCCCTTAGACCCAACCGAGAGGAACAGTGGTTTAGAGTTAGCAAAGCCAATAACCATTGGTGACAATTGTTGGATAGGTGGTAATGCGGTTATCAATCCTGGTGTGACCCTTGGGAATAATGTGGTGGTAGCCTCTGGTGCAGTGGTAACGAAGAGTTTTGGAGACAACGTCGTAATTGGTGGTAACCCAGCGAAAGTGTTAAAAGAAATCAGCGCTAAGCCATAATTTACTCATAACAAACGCTTCAAGAGGGACAGCCAACGCGTGGCATTTTTATTATGCGTTGGTTTTAGTGATTACGGTGTTATGCGGTAAGTTGGCAGTAGCGTTGTCTGCCCCTTAAGCGGGCGTTATGGCTCATTCAATTGGCTGGGGCTGTATATAAAAACAGTTTTTCTTGTTTTCATGCTTTAATCTGTATAAGTTACCCATCATTTTCTAACAAAGCAGGCAATTAACAAGTGCGTAGTTCATTGAGAAAAAAGGTAATTCAAGTTTGTTCCAAGAAGATTGAGCAGAAGGGTGATAATGTAGGCGTTTCATTTTATGCATTTTTTGCTAATAAAAATGACGATCCAGATTTGTTAATGGAAGCCGCCACATGGTGGATTCAAGAACACAAATTAGATCATTTTGAAAAAGCTCATAAAATCATGGCAATGGTAAAATCTGATATTTAGTGAACTGAGCCATAACAAACGGTTTAAGAGGGACTGCCAACGCGTGGCGGTTTTTGCTTAAATCAACATTTGTGATTACGGTTGCTATTTTAGGTTCGGTGTTTTGCGTTGTCAGCCCCTTAACCGGGCGTTAGGCAAAGTGAGTTTTTATCAGCTAAATCGAGTTTGAATTGAACGGTAAATTCAATGTTTTCTGGCTTAAGTTAAGCAATAAATAGTCATCACATATTTGTTGTTTCTTGATCGCGTTGAGCTGTTTATCGTTGTGAATTCAGCGGCATAATAACCTTCAGCATCCAAACGTCCGCCGAGCATGCTACGCTCGTCACTTTTCTTCCAAATCGCTCAATTTGAGTTTTTTGTTTCTTTGCTGATTCAGCATTTTGGTTTATAAATTAATCGGTTAGTTTGTTTCAAGTTTACAAAAAAAGCTCGTTCTTTGGTTGTAAAAGTGGCGGTGTCAGTCAGTTGGCCTAACAAACGGCTCAAGAGGGATTGTCAACGCGTGGCGGCTTTAGTACAAAGTTGAAGCTCAGTGTTTACGGTGTGTTTTTTGAGTTCGGCGGTGCGTTGTCAACCCCTTAGCCGGGCGTTAGGTATTTGGAGGCATCATGAGAGCTATCTTTTTGATTCTTTGCTCTGTTTTATTGAATGGCTGCTTGGGCATGCCCGAATCAGTAAAACCAGTGTCGGATTTTGAACTGAACAACTATTTAGGCAAATGGTACGAGGTTGCTCGACTCGATCACTCCTTTGAAAGAGGTTTAAGTCAGGTTATTGCGGAATACCGTGTTCGAAATGATGGTGGTATTTCGGTTCTTAATCGTGGATATTCTGAAGAGAAAGGTGAGTGGAAGGAAGCGGAAGGCAAAGCTTACTTTGTGAATGGCTCAACAGACGGCTATCTGAAGGTTTCATTTTTTGGCCCGTTTTATGGCTCCTACGTAGTGTTTGAGTTAGACCGTGAAAACTACAGTTATGCTTTTGTGTCAGGGCCGAATACAGAATATCTGTGGTTACTTTCAAGAACGCCGACTGTAGAACGAGGCATTCTGGACAAGTTCATAGAAATGTCGAAAGAGCGTGGTTTTGATACAAATCGGCTCATTTACGCTCAGCAGCAATAAATACCTAACAAACGCCTCAAGAGGGACTGTCAACGCGCGGCGTTTCCAGTCCCATTGAGCCGCGGTGGTTACAGTTGTTGTGATTGAGTTTAGTGGTATGCGTTGCCAGCCCCTTAGGCGGGCGTTATGCTACGAGTCAAAACTGACTCAAATTCTATTTTTTGAAGTAACCGAACAGTTCTTATAGTCTTGTTAGTCATTGTTGTATTTTGGATTAACAAATGACTAAGAAGATATACGTTATAAGACACGGTGAGACGGTGTTTAATTCAGAGCAAAAATTGCAAGGGCATTGCAATTCACCACTTACGAACAAAGGAAAAGCACAAGCACTTTCTGTTGGGACTGAGTTAAAGAAGCATTTGTCTGGGTGTAGTTATCAAGTGTATTGCAGCTCTCTTGGCCGAGCCGTGCAGACTGCAAATATTATCTGTGAAGCAATCGATTATTCCCCATTAGATTTGTTGCAGGATGAACGTTTAAAGGAGTTTTCATTGGGTGATTGGGAGCAGCAAACAATCCCAAATTTGGTTGAAAACAATCCTAATTTACTTGCCCAAAGAGATTGGTATTTGAGAGCACCAAGCAGTGAATCTTATGAGGCTGTTCGAGCTAGACTACTCTCTTGGCTTTCTGAGTTGCCGGATGAACAAGATATCGTTGTTGTGAGCCACGGTCTTACGGGAATTGTATTGAGAGGGCTTTTGCAAAATCTCTGTTATCAAGACGTTTGGGCCCAAGATTTACCGCAAGACGCATTTTTCATCGTCGAAAACGGTGTTGCGGAAAGAGTTAACTGTATGCCGGTTGAGGCAGTAGCATAACAAACGCTTCAAGAGGGACAGCCAACGCGCAGCATTTTTACTATGCGTTGGTTTCTGTGATTACGGTATTATGCGGAAAGTTAGTAGTGGCGTTGGCTGCCCCTTAAGCGGGCGTTATACCTATTGAGGGAAATACGTTGGAATTTCAAAGAATCATGGAAGATTTAGAGCAGTTCGGGATACAAAACGATCTTGCTCAATCTGATAAATCAAAGAAGTACCTGAATATCACAAGAGACACTGGTGAGTTTCTATCTGTGCTTGTTAAAGCCACTGGGGCAAACAGGATCTTGGAAATTGGTACATCTAACGGATACTCGACGATTTGGTTAGCTTCTGCACTTCCCGATGATGGTAAGGTTTACACCATTGAAGCTAACCCTCAGAAAATCGAAGAGGCCTCGTTAAATTTCAATCAGACGCATACAAGCTCGAAGATAGTTCAACTTGTCGGAGACGCTACGGAGGTCCTATCTAATGTGCCTGAAAGCATGGACTTTATCTTCCTTGATGCTGACAGGAAAACCTATGTATCGTTAGCTGACGACTTATTCAATCTTCTAAAAACGGGTGGTTTGTTGGTCTGTGACAATGCCACCTCTCATGCAGATGAACTTGAAGAATTCAGAGCGTGGGTAAGCTCTCAGCACAACCTGAGCGTTTCGTTAGTGCCTATAGGTAAAGGTGAGTTACTGGTCTATAAGGATGAAAAATAGGTATAACAAACGCCTCAAGAGGGACTGTCAACGCGCGGCGTTTCCAGTCCCATTGAGCCGCGGTGGTTTTGGTTGTTGTGTTTAAGTTTAGTGGTAATGCGTTGCCAGCCCCTTAGGCGGGCGTTATGTTTAATCAGCATCACAAATTTATACTGTTTTTATATACAGCAATATGTGTTCGGCTATCATATTGAGCTTTGAACACATTCGAAGAATTAAATATGAGCAACTATCTAGAGCGCGGCATTAAAGAACTCGTTGAAGAGTTCATTTCTTGTGGGAAACCCTGTCCATCAAAACAAACTATTTCTGATCGTCGGGCAGGTTATCTATCAAGTACAGTTTTAGCTGGCTCTAGCCCTGAAATGGCCGATGAGTTTGTTGATGAGCTGGATGGTATTCAAATCAAAGTTTATAAGCCAAGCGATAAAGCTAATTTGCCAATCACGATTTACTTTCATGGTGGTTGTTTCATTAGTGGTGGTTTTGAAACACATGAAGCACAACTGAGGCAGCTAGCTCATCTATCAGAGACTATAGTGGTTTGCATTAAGTACCGATTAGCACCAGAACATACATATCCATCAGCTCATGATGATGTATTTCAGGCCACGTTGGGTATCAAAGAGCATGGTCATAAATATGGCGGTGATACTGAACATGTGTTTTTTGTCGGTGATAGTGCTGGCGCANGGTTTATGGAGATATCCAATCTGGAAACTGTTACAAGGTCAAGCTGTTGCTTGCCTTCTTAGGCATTGAGCATGAATGGCATCACGTCAATATTTTAAAAGGTGACACAAAAACAGCCGAGTTTTTATCCATTAACCCAAACGGAAAAATACCCGCAGTTGTTTTGGATGATGGTCGTTGTTTGTCAGAGTCGAACGCAATTCTTGGCTATTTTGCAGATGGCACAGCGTTAATTCCTAGTGACCAATATGAAAAGGCTAAAATGTACGAATGGTTGTTCTTTGAACAATACAGTCATGAGCCATTTATCGCCGTGGCTCGTTTTATCCAAAAATATCAAGGTATGCCAGAGTCAAGGTTAGAGGAATATCACGCCTTACAACCTGGAGGTAATAAAGCCTTATCAATAATGGAAAGTCGCTTAGCTCAAACGGATTACCTTGTCGGTAAGCAACTCACTATCGCTGATATTGCACTGTACGCTTATACGCATGTTGCAGATGAAGGTGGATTTAACTTATCCGATTACCCCAATATTCAAGCGTGGTGCAAAAGACTCCAAGAGCAAACCGGCTATGTTGGTATGGCGTAAACAAACACATAACAAACGCTTCAAGAGGGACAGCCAACGCGTGGCATTTTTACTATGCGTTGGTTTTTGTGAGTACGGTGTTATGCGGAAAGTTAGTAGTAGCGTTGGCTGCCCCTTAAGCGGGCGTTAGGTGTTCATCAGCTATGTGAACCAAAAATTGAGCGTGAACGTAGAACCGATTTTCGAAACTTCGGTTATTTGAGATGGAACTGAACACGGCAATCGAGTCAAGAATTATAGAAATGGCATGGGAAGACCGCACCCCATTCGAAGCAATCAAGCATCAATTTGGTCTGAACGAAGCTGAAGTGATTAAGTTTATGCGTAGCCGACTCAAACCTAGTAGTTTTAAATTATGGCGTGGTCGTGTTTCTGGTCGCAACACAAAACATGCTAAGTTGCGCAGTTCAGAAATTAGTAGAGGCTACTGCCCAACCCAATACAAGCATCGCTAATTGGCACACACCTAACAAACGCTTCAAGAGGGACAGCCAACGCGTGGCATTTTTACTGTGCGTTGGTTTTTGTGGTTACAGTGTTATGCGGAAAGTTAGAAGTAGAGTTGGCTGCCCCTTAAGCGGGCGTTAGGCAAGGTGAGCTTTTATCAGCTAAATCGAGTTGAAATTGAGCAGTAAATTCCATGTTTTGTGGCGTAACTTAAGCAATAAATAATCATCACATATTTGTTGTTTCTTGATCGCGTTGAGTTGCTTTTCGTTGTGAGTTTAGCGGCAAAATAACCTTCAGCATCCAAACGTCCGCCGAGCATGCTACGCTCGTCACTTTTCTTCCAAATCGCTCAATTTGAGTTTTTTTGTTTCTTTGCTGATTCAGCATTTTGGTTTATAAATGAATCGGTTAGTTTGTTCCAAGTTTACAAAAAAGCTCGTTCTTTGGTTGTGAAAGTGTCGGTGTCAATTGGTTGGCCTAACAAACGGCTCAAGAGGGATTGCCAACGCTTGGCGACTTTAGTGCAAAATTGAAGTTCAATGTTTACAGTGTGTTTTTTGAGTTCGGCGGTGCGTTGTCAACCCCTTAGCCGGGCGTTATGTACTTTTACGGAAAATCAGAAACTTATGGATAAAAATGCTGAAATTTGGCGTCAGTTCTACGAAAAAGCACTATCTCGTCCGCATTCAAAACGTACTGAGTTTGCAGTTCGTCTCAATGAATCAAATCTCAAAGTAGCTACTGACTGTGGTTGTGGAACAGGCAGCGATATCCAGTATCTAGAACAACAGGGTTTTCGAGTTCATGGCTTCGATATAAATCCTGATTCGGTTGCTATTTGTAGAGACAGGTTTGGTTCAAGGTCGTTAGTGGACATTTCAGAGTCTTCGTTTGAGTCTTTTGACTATCCAAAATCTGGTGTTGTTATCGCAAATTCTAGTCTGTTCTTTGCTGACCCAAACCAGTTTGAAACGACTTGGCGCAACATTAAATCTTCAATTGAAGTCGGTGGGGTATTTTCGGGTGACTTCATGGGTTTCAAAGACAGTTGGGCTGAAAACTATCGTAGCCCGACAACACCTTTATCGGAGTTAGAGGTAAAGGGTTTGTTCTCTGACTTTGAAATAGTCAGGTTCTTTGAACGTGATGAAAATGCTAAAACTTCATTGGGTAGAACGAAGCATTGGCACACATATTCCGTGGTGGCGGTGAAACGTACATAACAAACGCTTCAAGAGGGACAGCCAACGCATGGCATTTTTACTATGCGTTGGTTTTCGTGGTTACTGTGTTATGCGGAGAGTCAGTAGTGGCGTTGGCTGCCCCTTAAGCGGGCGTTATGTGTCTATCTAGAGTATCAAATGGAGCACATTGTGAAATTATCAAAAGCGTTTTTAATAGAAAACATACCGGACGGACGTTTTCGCTCATTTGATGGCAATGTTCCCGAAGTAGGTGATGTTATAGCGTTAGATCAAGGCTTTACATTTGATGACGGTAAGCCCGGATGTTTGGTTTATGCATTAGGTCTGAACGGCCAATATCGATATGAGGCGTTGGTCTATGAGACTGAAATTGGAGATGAGCTCGGTGTCAAATAGGGTAGTGAAGTAGAAGTATACAAATAGTCCTGCTTTGAGTTCTTAACACTTACCAATCTGGGTTGTTGGACAAACACATAACAAAGCGTTAAAGAGGGACTTGGCACGCGTGGCATTTTTGGTTTGCGTTGGGTTTAGTGGTTAAGGTGTGATGCGGTCACTTTTTTAGTGCGTGCCTGCGCCCCTTAACGCGGCGTTATGCTTAATCAAGTAAAATCAGTGGTTTATGGTTTTCCTTTGTTCCCTCGGCTTTTCTGTTTTGTGTTTGTCGGCAAGCCGGCTTTTTTGAGCGCTGTTTTTCGGACACTTATTCTTTGGCGCTGGAAATTCAGAGAATTACCTCAATCAATTTTCGGGTAAGTGCGAGGTTAGGGCGGTTGGCTCTATCAGAAATCCATTTCTAGGTTTCAAACTTCAAACTAGATCTGCCAAAATTCCTAACCTGAATATCAAAACTATGATTCATTTCGGTTTTCTACGTTTTGGCTTTTGTTTGTAAATCAAAGTCGAGTTAATCTTGTTTTTAGTAAAAACGTAAACCATTGAAGCTTAAGCTTAGTATCAAGTTTGAAGTGCGACACTTTTTAAAGATGCGCATGAATATACTCCAGTGGTGTTCTATACCCAAGTCTTTTGCGTGGGCGCGTATTTAATTTGTGTGCAATTTCGTTGCATAGCTTCTGTGTCACGTGTGACATGGAAGTTCGTTTTGGTAAGTATTGTCGTATCAAGCCATTAGTGTTCTCATTAGTGCCTCGTTCCCATGAATGGTATGGATTTGCAAAGTAAAACAGACAGTTATGATGTTTTTCTAGTTGTGCATNGTTGTTGAAAGGTGGACTTTGTTTTGGCGGCTTATTTATCTCGGCTCCTACTTGGGTTGGTTCTTGAGCTACTCAACCATTGCAATTGTGGCTTTGGGTCGTGTAAATTCAGTTTATCTCATTGAATTTGCATAACAAACGGCTCAAGAGGGATTGCCAACGCGTGGCGACTTTAGTGCAAAATTGAAGTTCAGTGTTTACGGTGTGTTTTTTGAGTTCGGCGGTGCGTTGTCAACCCCTTAGCCGGGCGTTATAAAAAGGAGAACTATTTGAGTTTATTTCACTATACAGATATCCAAGCTTTAAAGTCCATATTAGAGAACAATGAAATATGGATGACGGATATACGGTTCCTTAACGATGCTGATGAATATTTGAATGGGTTGAAAGTTTTGTCTGAAGTGGCAGATAGAGATTTGCCACCAAATATGTTTTACAACGGTCAGTATATAGACGAAGCTCAAGATAGGATTAGTCACTTATTAGCTGAAACAGAGTACTTAGGAATGGATACTGATCCAGTATTCGTATTTTCACTTAGTGAAAACCTTGATTCTTTGAGCCAGTGGAGAGGTTACGGACTTTACTGTATTGAATTTGATGATTCAGTGTTGAGAGAGCATCTTCCTTCTTTGGAAAGGTGTATATATCTACAGAGTGAGAAGTATAAGTTTGCAGAAAGCATAATCACATGGGCTTGTGCTAGCATTAGCTCAGAACTAGGCGAAAATGATGGTTCTTGGACTCAGAAGGCTCTCGACATTTACAATAATATAGCTGCGCAAGGAGCAATATTTAAACACGTTGGCTTTGTGGAGGAATGTGAAATACGTTCAATATATCAGCTTCCTGAAACATCAGATGAAATCCGTTTTCGTACTCGTGGTAACATGATGATTCCATATGTGCCATTCAAAATACCAGCTCATTGTATTAAACGAATACACATAGGACCAATGCAAGAGCAGGAATTAGCAAGTAAATCTCTGAGCGCCTTCGCTCGTCGATATCAAAAGAGAGTACGAATAAATAACCCAGAATATTCTCTTGATATAACATGTTCTGAAATTCCATTTCGGGGGTGATTTTTTATAACAAACTGTTTAAGAGGGATTCGCAACGCGTGCCATTTTTATTATGCGTTGGTTTTGGTGATTAAGGTGGTATGCGGCGGCATTGGTATTGCGTTGCTCACCCCTTAACAGGGCGTTATGCTTAATCCATAAAAAATCAGCAGGTTGTGAATGTCGATTCCTTTGGGATTTCGTTCAGGTTTTGTCGGCAATTCAATATTGTTTTTCGCTGCCTAATGAAGCAGCAATGTATCTGGCGTTGTAAATTCTGAGTGATTGCCTCATTGGGTTTTTGAGTCCACGCGAGGTGAATTTTGCTCTCTCAAGTCGCTTTGAGCAGTTTGGTGCCTTTACTTATTGGCTGAAAGTCTGTCGGCAATTGAGCATTGTTTTTCGCTGCCTAATGAAACAGCAATGTGTCTGTCGCTTTAAGTTTCAGCATCATTGCCTCATTGAGTTGTTGTGCCCATGCGTGGTGAGTGAGTTTGTCGGAGAGGGTTTCCACATTGGCCTAGTTGCTAAATGAAAGCCTGCATTGGTCAGTTCATAGGTAAAAGTTGAGCCAGTTCTAGTTCAATGAAATTCGAAGTTTGGCCAATGATTTCAGTGGGTTATTCTTGAGTTGGTTCAAATGTAAAGTGTTGAAGCTTAAGCATAACAAACGCCTCAAGAGGGACTGTCAACGCGTGGCGTTTCCAGTCCCAATGAGCCGCGGTGGTTGCAGTTGTTGCGTTTGAGTTTGGTGATATGCGTTGCCAGCCCCTTAGGCGGGCGTTATGGCGCAAGGTGAAAATGAAAGGCATCGTTGATTTAATTAGAAAAGATCCCATTCGACTTGAAGCACTAGAATGTGTCTACCAGCTTGAACTGCCTCAATGCTACATAGCCGCAGGTTTTGTGCGAAACCTTGTCTGGGACTCTTTACATCACAACGTAAAGCTGACGCCATTAAACGACATTGATGTCATTTTCTTCGATGCCGATCGTTTAGATTCAGATTATGAAAAATCACTTGAGCTCAAGTTGTCGGAGCAAATGCCCCAGCTCAATTGGCAAGTGAAAAATCAAGCTAAGATGCACTTACAAAATGGCGACAATGCTTACCAAAGCATATTGGATGCCATGAGCTATTGGCCTGAAAAAGAAACGGCGGTAGCGGTGAGAAAAGTCGAGCATGATCGTTACGAATGTATATCAGCCTTTGGTTTCGAGAGTTTATTTCAAGGTTTCATCACACATAATCCTAAACGAGCATATGGAATCTTCGAAAATCGAGTAAAGTCAAAGGGTTGGTTGGCTATATGGCCTAACTTGAGAATTGCGCCATAACAAACGCCTCAAGAGGACTGTCAACGCGTAGCGTTTCCAGTCCCAATGAGCCGCGGTGGTTACGGTTGTTGTGTTTGAGTTTAGTGTTAATGCGTTGCCAGCCCCTTAGGCGGGCGTTATGCAACTCAGGTAAATTTAGGGGTTCAATCTTTTGGATTTCTCCGGCCATTGGTTTTGTGTTGTCGGCAAATGAGCATTTTTACCCTCAAATTCGTGGTTAACTCAAACCGTAAAACAGGCAAATTTCTTTGTTTGCCTCAATCAGTTTTAGCGTTGGTGCGTTGTCAATTTAGCGGGTGCAAAGTGTGGAAAGGGCACGTTAATCGAGCATTTTGCTTTTGCTGAAGTTTTCGCTCGTTGAGTTTGTCTGATTCAAAAGCTTGGTTTGTCGCTGAAAGGTGGACTTTGTTTTGGCGGCTTATTTATCACGGCTCTGGCTTGGGTTGATTCTTGAATCACTCAACCATTGCAATTGTGGCTTTTGGTCGTGTAAAGTCGATTTATCTTATTGAATTTGCATAACAAACGGCTCAAGAGGGATTGCCAACGCGTGGCGGCTTTGGTGCAAAATTGAAATTCAGTGTTTACAGTGTGTTTTTTAAGTTCGGCGGTGCGTTGTCAACCCCTTAGCCGGGCGTTAGGCAAAGTGAGTTTTTATCAGCTAAATCGAGTTGGAGTTGAACGGTAAATTCCATGTTTTCTGGCTTAAGTTAAGCAATAAATAGTCATCACATATTTGTTGTTTCTTGATCGCGTTGGGTTGCTTTTCGTTGTGAATTTAGCGGCAAAATAACCTTCAGCATCCAAGCGTCCGCCGAGCATGCTACGCTCGTCACTTTTCTTCCAAATCGCTCAATTTGAGTTTTTTTGTTTCTTTGCTGATTCAGCATTTTGGTTTATAAATGAATCGGTTAGTTTGTTTCAAGTTTACAAAAAAGCTCGTTCTTTGGTTTTGAAAGTATCGTTGTCAATTGGTTGGCCTAACAAACGGCTCAAGAGGGATTGCCAACGCTTGGCGACTTTAGTGCAAAATTGCAGTTCAGTGTTTACAGTGTGTTTTTTGAGTTCGGCGATGCGTTGTCAACCCCTTAGCCGAGCGTTATGCTTAATCACTAAAAATCAGTGGTTTATGATTGTTCTTTGTTCCCTTGGCTTGTAAGTTTCGTGCTCGTCGGCAAATTGGCTTCAGTGGGCGCTGTTTTCTGGACATCCATTCTTGGGCGCCAAAAATTCTGAGAGTTGCCTCAGTCAATTTTAGGGCAAGCGCGAGGTTATGGCGGTTGGCTCAATCAGCAATTTGATCTTAGGTTTTTGAGTATTAGCGGCCAAAGTTCAATGTCTGATTTTCAAAATCATGAGTCATTTCCGTTTTTTAGGTTTTGGCTTTTGTTTGTGAATCAAGGTCGAGTTAATCTTGGTTTTATCAAAGCGTAAGTCATTGAAGCTTAAGCATAACAAAGCGTTCAAGTGGGATTTGGCACGCGTGGCATTTTCAGTTTGCGTTGGGTTTGGTGGTTAAGGCATTGTGCGGTAGCTTTTGTATTGCGTGCCTGCACCCCTTAACGCGGCGTTATAACAACAAGGAGAGTTCAGTGAAAATAACAGTGTTAGATGACTATCAGGATGTGGTCAGAACTTTAGATTGTTTCGACCTATTATCTCACCATGAAGTGTCAGTTTTGAATGAAACACTCCCTGAACCGGAGTTGGTTGCTCAACTTCAGGAAATAGATGTTCTTGTTCTAATTCGAGAGCGGACAGTAATAACAGAGTCCTTGCTATCTCGATTACCTAATCTCAAAGTCATTAGCCAAACTGGCAAGGTCAGCAACCACATTGATGTTAATTTATGTGAAAAATTTGGGGTTCAAGTACTAGAGGGGCGCGGCTCTCCGATAGCACCTTCTGAATTAGGCTGGGCGGTAATTATGGCTGCTAGTCGTTACATTCCTACTTATTCTGCGAACCTTAAAAATGATAAATGGCAAGACTCAGGTGTTCTGGGTTTAGGTCGAACTTTAAAAGGTTTAAAACTTGGTATTTGGGGTTACGGGAAAATAGGGCAACGAATCGCTCAATATGCTAAAGCATTTGAAATGTCGGTTGTTGTTTGGGGTAGTGAGCCGTCAAGAAAGCTAGCACTCGAACATGGTTTTGAAGCTGCTACTTCAAAAGAAACGTTTTTTACTAGCTCTGATATCGTTTCACTCCACCTACGTTTAAATGATGTGACCCGAGCGTGTGTAAAAGCCACTGACTTAAGCTTAATGAAATCTGACTCTTTATTTGTAAACATTAGCCGTTCAGAACTTGTTGAGTCATCAGCCCTCTACAATGAGCTTGTTTCTGTGCCAACTAAGCGTGCTGCTCTAGATGTCTTTGATGTTGAACCAGCACCACTCGATAGCGAGCCTTTACTTTCGTTGCCCAACGTTATGGCAACGCCTCATTTGGGGTATGTAGAGCAA
The DNA here is from genome assembly GCF_963874485.1 of Vibrio sp. V15_P4S5T153. NCBI lineage: Bacteria > Pseudomonadati > Pseudomonadota > Gammaproteobacteria > Vibrionales > Vibrionaceae > Vibrio > Vibrio sp. V15_P4S5T153. The sequence continues at coordinate 26,167 of NZ_CAWNHR010000003.1, forward strand.
AATAGCTATGAACTGTATTTCAAAATAGCATTTGAGAACATTTTAGCTTTCGAGCAGGGTTCGGTGTAAGTTTCAACATCGAGGAAGTCGTTGTTATAACAAACAATTTAAGAGGGATTCCCAACGCTTGGCATTTTTGGTTTTACTTCAAATTTAGTGTTTATGGCACAATGCTTTAGGTTTGGTTGGTAGCGTTGCTCACCCCTTAATTGGGCGTTAGCTGAGGTTAAGAAAAACCATAAAATTAAGCGTTTATTTTTCTTAGTCTGAGGCTCTAGCTTTACACCTGAAAGTCAGCACTTTTCCATGTATCTCGCCAGTGGCACTGTTCGTGAAGTGCTTGAACTAACCGAAGTCTTCTTACGGGAAGTGGTGTGTTTGTTTATTTCTTTGGTGTGGCTTCTTTGGTTTTGAAACTCTTTCTCGCTTAAATGGATTTCGCGCACTTGGTTGTTGGCTTCTTCGACATAATTCTTTGTAAATTTAAGCTCTAGAAGCTCGTCAGGTTTTCCTGTTATTTCTTCTTTGCCAAGTGCGTTTCGTGGATTAGGTTTTAGTTTCTCAGTTGTCCGTTTTACTTTGTCGCTTGAAAACAATAATGTGTTTTAAATTAGGCCGTTGGGTAGCAAATCTCCGGCTAAAGTGCAGCAGCTAACAAACGGCTCAAGAGGGATTGTCAACGCGTGGCGGCTTTAGTACAAAATTGAAGTTCAGTGTTTACGGTGTGTTTTTTTAGTTCGGCTATGCGTTGTCAACCCCTTAGCCGGGCGTTATAACGATAAGGAAAGTAATGTATTTTACAAATGAGATGTTAATAAATGGGAACGGGAATGTTCTCTATTTTTATAGAACAGCACGCGAACGTTGGGAACAATTGCTCAATGAGGTTGGCTTTACAAACCCAGTAGAACTAGCAAGCCGATTAACTAATGAGCAATTTTGGTTTGAACACTACTGTGGTGGAAAAGCTATTGGTCAGGAGGTTATGGTAACCACTGGTTTAACTATGTTCTACAGTACGCAAACAGGCTATGGTGAATATGTAAATCACGCATATTTTATCTATCAAGCATTTATGCAAAGTTACTGTAGTGTCGAAGTGAAAAGCATGGCTCAAAAACTTGCTCAAGATTATGGGTTGGTTCAAGGAGGAAGCTATGCCTACTAATGTTTTTTCGACTTATAACAAAAATACATATTTAGATTGGCATAAAGAGCAAGTTGATAATGACTGTGAACTAGAAGCGGAGGTTGTTTCCTTTCGACAAGAATTGAAAGACAACTCTTCTACAGACTTAAACAGCCTTGGTCAGCTATTAAGTCAAATTAAAGCTATCACGGAACCAGAGTGCAAACTACAGTCAGGAGGCTTGCTTACCGGTGAGTTTTTTTTGCCTTTAGGGCAGATTTCTCAAAATAGTGATGTTCTCTATAAGTCCGAAGATTCAATCATAGAAAAGCTTTGGCGAAAGAATTCAACGAGAAATTCTAACTATGTTGGCTTGACCAACCTTCAGCAAGAAATCAATGATTTAGTTAGAACTTCAGTAGTTTGTCCTACTCTGCAACAGGCTAAAATGTACTCTGAACGACTTGAGGCATGGATGAGCTTCATACCCGAAGATGCAAGAAATCAGCATTTTTCCGAAATTGTAAGTGTTGAAGTTGACAAAGAGGCTAAGGCAGCAAGTGGTTATTTTGCCTATCATAGCTTAGTTCGTTTCAAGTCAGGCTTGGTGGTAGAAGTTCAACTATATTCGCAATTAAGTTCGGCTTGGCGAAACCTTTCTCATGTACTTTACGAAAAGTCACGTGTAGGCAATCATACAAACGCAAAGCCCGGTTCGGCTGATGCACGTATGGTTTCACTTGGTCATATGCTTCATTTAGCTGAATGTGAACTAGATCGTTTGGTGGATGAGTTTAAACCGAAATAGCATGAAATTATCGTTATAACAAAGCATTTAAGAGTGATTCGCAACGCTTGGCAGTTTCGCTTCGCTCAAGTATAGCTAAGCGCCGCTCACACCTTAATGCGGCGTTATGCAACTCAGGGAAATTTAGGGGTTCAATCTTTTTAGATTTCTCCGGCCATTCGTTTTGTGTTGTCGGCAAATGAGCTTTTTGATCTTAAAATTCGTGGTTCACTCAAGCCGTAAAACAGACAAGGTTCTTTGTTTACCTCAATCAGTTTTAACGTTGGCGCGTTGCTAATTTTGTGGGCGCAAAGTGTGGAAAGGGCAAGTTTATCGAACATTTTGTACTTGTTGAAAGTCTTGCTCGGTGAGTTTGTTTCATTCAAAAGCTTGGTTTGTTGTTTAAAGGTGGGCTTTGTTTTGGCGGCTTATTTGTCATGGCTCTGGCTTGGGTTGATTCTTGAATCACTCAACCATTGCAATTGTGGCTTTTGGTCGTGTAAAGTCAGTTTATCTTATTGAATTTGCATAACAAACGGTTAAAGAGGGACTGCCAACGCGTGGCGGTTTTTGTTCAAATCGGCCTTTGTGATTACGGTTGTTATTTTGAGTTCAGTGTTTTGCGTTGTCAGCCCCTTAACCGGGCGTTAGGCAAGGTGAGTTTTTATCAGCTAAATCGAGTTTGAATTGAACGGTAAATTCCATGTTTTGTGGCTTAATTTAAGCAATAAATAATCATCACATATTTGTTGTTTCTTGATCGCGTTGGGTTGTTTGTCGTTGTGAATTTAGCGGCAAAATAACCTTCAGCATCCAAACGTCCGCCGAGCATGCTACGCTCGTCACTTTTCTTCCAAATCGCTCAATTTGAGTTTTTTTGTTTCTTTGCTGATTTAGCATTTTGGTTTATAAATGAATGGGTTAGTTTGTTTTAAGTTTACAAAAAAGCTCGTTCTTTGGTTTTGAAAGTCTCGGTGTCAATTGGTTGGCCTAACAAACGGCTCAAGAGGGATTGTCAACGCGTGGCGGCTTTAGTACAAAATTGAAGTTCAGTGTTTACGGTGTGCTTTTTGAGTTCAGTTATGCGTTGTCAACCCCTTAGCCGGGCGTTATGTGTTTGATGAGTTTTTAAGGTCAAAACTACGATTTCATTGAGAATTTGTTCCGTGTTTTCGGCAAGTTGGCTTGGTCGAAATGGATTCTTGAACAACCTGAGATTGATCGTTTTGAAGGTTCTTGGGTTGCCTCAATTTAGTTTTGGCTCTGGTTTGTGTTGAGTTTCGGTGGTTTCAAATCGTTTTAATTGAAATGTCTTTTTGACTGACTCTCTTGCTGAAGTTCAGCTCTGAAAGTCTGATGAAGCAAAAGGTTTTATTATGGCTGAAAGGGCGCTTTCTTTGTTGTTGATTCGCAAGTGGCTCTCTTTGGCTCAGATCGCTGTGAAATTTAGGTTGTGGTAAGCATCGTTTTTGCACGTAACTTATTCAAATTCCTTCGTTTCTACGGTGGTTTACTTTGAATGCATAGTGAAATTCACATAACAAACAATTCAAGTGGATTCTCAACGCGTGGCAGTTTTACTATGCGTCAGGTAAAGTGTTTACGGTGTTATGCAGCGGCTTGGTCAGTGCGTTGTTCACCACTTAATTGGGCGTTATGTTTAATCACGCAAAATCAGTTGGTTGTATCTTTTCTTTGCTCCCTCGGCTGATTGGTTTTGTGTTTGTCGGCAAGTTGGCTTCAGCGGGCGCTGTTTTCTGGACACTTATTCTTTGGCGCTGGAAATTCAGCGAATTGCCTCAATCAATTTTCGGGCAAGCGCGAGGTTGAGGCGGTTGGCTCAATAAGCAATCTGATCTTAGGTTTGTTTAGAACTAGCGGTCAAAGTTCAAAGTCTGATTTTCAAAATCATGAGTCATTTCAGTTTTTTGGTTTTTGGGTTTTGTTTGTGAATCAAAGCTGAGTTAATCTTGGTTTTGGTACAACGTAAGTCATTGAAGCTTAAGCATAACAAACGGTTCAAGAGGGACAGCCAACGCGCGGCATTTTTACCATGCGTTAGTTTTTGTGGTTACGGTGTTATGCGGAAGCTTGGTAATGGCGTTGGCTGCCCCTTAACCGGGCGTTAGCTGAATGGTGGTAAATATCAGCATGATCGAAATTAGAAAGTATCAAGAATCAGATGCGCATGATTTATGGGCTATTTTTTATCATACGGTTCGTAATGTGAACTTACGTGATTATTCGCAAGCCCAAGTTGAAGCATGGGCTCCAGATGATTTTTCTTCAGAGATTTGGCAACGAAAAATGAACTCGCTGTCACCTTTTGTTGCTGAAATTGATGGAAAAATTGTTGGTTATAGTGATCTTCAAGAAAATGGATTAATTGATCATTTCTTTTGTCACCATGAACATCAAGGCCGAGGCGTCGGACGACAGTTAATGGAACATGTACTCAGAATGGGTAAGTCACAAGGAATTACTAGGTTTTACTCTGAGGTGAGTATTACAGCTCGTCCGTTTTATGAGAGATTTGGGTTCAAGGTTGCACAAGAGCAAACCATAGAAGTCCGCGGTCAAAAGCTGTGCAACTTTGTCATGGAGAAATTCAGCTAACAAACGCCTCAAGAGGGACTGTCAACGCGTGGCGTTTCCAGTCCCATTGAGCCGCGGTGGTTGCAGTTGTTGTTTTTGAGTTTAGCGGTAATGCGTTGCCAGCCCCTTAGGCGGGCGTTATGCAACTCAGGTAAATTTAGGAGTTCAATCTTTTTAGGTTTCTCCGGCCATTCGTTTTGTGTTGTCGGCAAATGAGCACTTTTACCCTCAGATTCGTGGTTCACTCAAGCCGTAAAACAGGCAAAGTTCTTTGTTTGCCTCAATGAGTTTTTGTGCTGGTTTGTTGGCAATTCAGCGCGCGCAAAGTGTGGAAAGGGCAAGTTTATCGAGTATTTTGTACTTGCTGAAGTTTTCGCTCGTTGAGTTTTCCTGATTCAAAAGCTTGGTTTGTTGTTGAAAGGTGAGCTTTGTTTTGGCGGCTTATTTATCATGGCTCTGGCTTGGGTTGGTTCTTGAATCACTCAACCATTGCAATCGTGGTTTTTGATCGAGTAAAGTCAGTTTATCTTATTGAATTTGCATAACAAACGGCTCAAGAGGGATTGCCAACGCTTGGCGGTTTTAGTGCAAAATTGAAGTTCAGTGTTTACAGTGTGTTTTTTGAGTTCGGCTATGCGTTGTCAACCCCTTAGCCGGGCGTTAGCTATCTGGAGTAAATTTATGGAATATGAGCAAGATTATAGGCTTTATATTGAGCGCTTAGGTGTCGGCGCTAAAGATACCGTTGCTTCTTCAGTTGATAGCTATGTGTCATATTTAAAATCAGTTGAGTCGTATCTAAATATTGAAGTTAATCCTGCGTCTTTAGCAAATAAGTCTCAAGAGATTGATATTGTTAGAAAGTTGACTCAGTTGAATGTTGTTACTAAAAAAACAGTTTCAAATTATCGTTCTGCTATGCGTCAGTACTCAAATATGGTTGAAAACCTAAATTTGGAGCGAGATGAGAACTATTATCTTTCTTCTTATGAGCTCAATGATCAGCTAAAGTCATCGTTATTCTCAGTTCTTCAAGAGCTTCAAATGACAGAAGTAATTCTTATTGACTGTATATTGCTGGGCTACAGTATAATTCAACAACGAACTAAGGGCGTGCTTGACTTTACTTTCAAAGAGACAGACATACAGAGAAAAGGGCTTAATGCATTAGGCACTCTTTACTGCTCTCTCTTTGGTGATGAACTCAAGCGAGACATCAAACAGATAGCAGATATTAGAAATAATATTGCTCATAGGTATGCCTATGAGCATTTCTCACAATCCATGAATTCTGAAAAGTCGCTCAACAAAGCTGAAATTGTAGACAAAACAGTACAACTATTAAGTGATAAAGCAAAAGCTCACTCGTTGAATTCAAAGCTATTAAGCAACCTGAAGCGTGCAGAATCTGAACTAGATAGCTAACAAAGCGTTAAAGAGGGATTCGTGCCGCGTGGCATTTTTGGTATGCGGTTGGTTTTGGTGGTGAAAGTGGTCTGCGGAAAGTTTGTTTATGCGGCACTCACCCCTTAACGCGGCGTTATGTACTTTTTCTGAAAATATCCTAGTCAGCAGATGGAGCTGGTCGTAAACTTCGGATTTGAATTCTTGGGGTAATAGATATGGCATTCTCAGAAATTGAACAAAAGCGTTACGAAAAGGTAGTGGAAAAGTATCTCGAAAATTGCCGACCACCAGTAGAAATTCGAGATCAACTTGATATTGGCTATCGTCTAGATGGGCAGGCAATCGAAATTTTCGAAATTCGTCCCAGATGGGATGACCCATCAGAAAAACTTGAGCATCCAGTAGCGAGAGTCAAATACTACAAATCGCGGAACGAATGGAAAATTTACTGGATGAAATCAGATTTAAAATGGCATGCATACGAACCGATCCCTGAAGTGAAATTTCTAGAGGTTTTCTTTGAGATATTACAAGACGATGCTTATGGCTGTTTCTGGGGATAATCTCAACCACGTACATAACAAACGCCTCAAGAGGGACTGTCAACGCGTGGCGTTTCCAGTCCCATTGAGCCGCGGTGGTTTCGGTTGTTGTGTTTGAGTTTAGTGTTAATGCGTTGCCAGCCCCTTAGGCGGGCGTTAGGCAAAGTGAGTTTTTATCAGCGATAATCGAGTTTGAATTGAACGGTAAATTCCATGTTCTCATGGCTGGACTTAAGCAATAAATAATCATCACATATTTGTTGTTTCTTGATCGCGTTGAGTTGTTTTTCGTTGTGAGTTTAGCGGCAAAATAACCTTCAGCATCCAAACGTCCGCTGAGTATGCTACGCTCGTCACTTTTCTTCCAAATCGCTCAATTTGAGTTTTTTGTTTCTTTGCTGATTCAGCATTTTGGTTTATAAATGAATCGGTTAGTTTGTTTCAAGTTTACAAAAAAGCTCGTTCTTTGGTTGTGAAAGTGTCGGTGTCAATTGGTTGGCCTAACAAACGGCTCAAGAGGGATTGCCAACGCTTGGCGACTTTAGTGCAAAATTGAAGTTCAGTGTTTAAGGTGTTTTTTTTAGTCTGGCGGTGCGTTGTCAACCCCTTAGCCGGGCGTTATATGTCATCTAGTTCTGCGCTCTATACCGCATATGAAATAGCATCTTTACTTTGTTGAGCGGTCGGCTTGTATTGTCTACAATAGCGCACTTTTTTACATATTTTAGGTTATGAATATGAACGACACTACAGCTAAACCCGCTTTGCCGGATCACCTTGCGGGTAATCCTCGCAGCCCACACTATGTAGCGGAGTGCTTTGAACACCACATTGGCATTCGTCTAAATGGCAAAGAACGTACTGATGTTGAAGAATACTGCATTAGTGAAGGGTGGGTGAAAATTCCTTCACCGAAAGCTAAAGATCGTTTTGGCCAGCCGATGCTGATTAAGTTAAAAGGTGAAGTTGAAGCTTTTTATAAATAAGCTGCATTTTATACCGTCCGCATGCAATGTGTTGATAACTATGTAATTCAATGCATTGCATTCAAGATCTAGCTAGGTTCTTCATCCAAACATATAACAAACGGCTCAAGAGGGATTGTCAACGCGTGGCGACTTTAGTGCAAAATTGAAGTTGAGTGTTTACAGTGTGTTTTTTGAGTTCGGCGGTGCGTTGTCAACCCCTTAGCCTGGCGTTATGTTTAATCACGTAAATTCAGTGGTTTATGATTTTTCTTTGTACCATCGGCTTGTTAGTTTCTAGTTTTTCGGCAAGTTGGCTTCGTTTGGCGCTGTTTTCTGGACATTTATTCTTTGGCGCTGGAAATTCAGAGAATTGCCTCAGTCTATTTTCGAGTAAGCGCGAGGTTGGTTCGGCTGGCTCAATCAGTATTTTGAACACAGGTTTTTGTGCTTGAATTGCCGAAATTCGAAGTCTGTTTTTCAAATCTATGAGTCATTTCAGTTTTTTAGGTCTTGGCTTTTGTTTGTGAGTCAACGCTGAGTTAATCTTGGTTTTGGTAAAACGTAAGTTATTGAAGCTTAAACATAACAAACGGTTCAAGAGGGACAGCCAACGCGCGGCATTTTTATTATGCGTTGGTTTTTGTGGTTACGGTGTTATGCGGAAGCTTGGTAATGGCGTTGGCTGCCCCTTAACCGGGCGTTAGCTGAGGTTAAGAAAAATCATCAAATTACGTGTTTATTTTTCTTAGTCTGAGGCTCTAGCTTTACACCTGAAAGTCAGCACTTTTCCGCGTATCTCGCCAGTGGCACTGTTTGTGAAGTGTTTGAACTAACCGAAGTCTTCTTACGGGAAGTGATGTGTTTGTTTATTTCTTTGGTGTGGCTTCTTTGGTTTTGAGGCTCTTTCGCGCTTAAATGGGTTTTGCGCACTTGGTTGTTGGCTTCTTCGACATAATTCTTTGTAAATTTAAACTCTAGAAGCTCGTCAGTTTTCCTGCTATTTCTTCTTTGCCAAGTGCGTTTCGTGGGTTAGGTTTTAGTTTCTCAGTTGTCCGTTTTACTTTGTCGCATGAAAGCAATAATGTGTTTTAAATTAGGCCGTTGGGTAGTAAATCTCCGGCTAAAGTGTAGCAGCTAACAAGCGGCTCAAGAGGGATTGCCAACGCGTGGCGGCTTTAGTGCAAAATTGAAGTTCAGTGTTTAAGGTGTGTTTTTTAAGTTCGGCGGTGCGTTGTCAACCCCTTAGCCGGGCGTTATGCGTGCTTATCAAGTCCAATGCATATTAACGTGGCTATATTATGCAACTATATTTATAATTGTACGGAAATGTTGTATTTAAGGGGTAGATTGTGGCTGGAGAACGTTCTAAGACTATTGGTGAAGTCGGTGAAAGTATTGCTGAAAATTTCTTTAATAAAATTGGTTGGGGGTTACCTCAAAAAGGAGTTTATTATCCTTGTATAAAGCCTCAGAAGCATGCTCTTTCAACTTCTAAAAAAGGTGAAAAAACACAGCATGGGATTGATTTTCAAGTTTCTTACAAGTCTTCACTGGAGTCAGAAACGCTGAATAATCTTATTATTTCTGTTAAACATTCCAAAGATAGCAAGTATCCCGCGTCAGCTACTGACAAATTTAAAGGGTACATTCGAGATTTGGTACATACAAGAGAGTGTTTTTTACGCTCTGCTGAGCGAAGAGAGTCAAATATGACTCATAAAGGTTGCAAGAGAATTAATGATATTCCCGTATTGTTTTATATATCTAGTTACGACCATGAAGATTTTGACTTTGTCTCAAAGCTTCAAAGTAGTAAGTTTATGAGTGAATATGACATAAGTGAATTATATGTAGTGGATAACCGTAGAGTATCCTTTGTTCTCAATGTGCTATCATACATTGAAAGTAAGCATTCAGATTGGGAATGGTACTTTTTTCAACCACTCACTGGCATGAATATAACAGATAATACGATTATGCAACATAATAAGAAAATGCAAGTAGAGTTCTTGAATAGCCCATTTATTCCATTTTTGTTAAAAAAGAATATTGGTGGTCATGAAACTTGTAAATTTCTAGTCGCATCTATCGATGACTTTTCTGAAAATAACCTTGCCAAGCTTATAACATATTGTCGCCAGAATACTAACGACAGCGTCAGCGATGTGGAGATTGTTACTGGTGATTATTTTCCTGATGACCATGATTCAATAAAACGTAAAGTATTATCTGCCAATGAAACAGAGTTAAATGTATCACTTGGAAACTTTAAACCTAACTTTAGGAGTTTGGCAAATGTCTGATTTCTTTATTCCTACTGGCGATTACTTAAGGCAGTTTATTGGTAATTCTATGATAAAGCCAAGTGATATCAGAGATATTTTGAAAAAGAGAGGTATTTTTTCGTCATCTAATGACAAAAAAATTCTTGGTCCTTTGTTAGTTAAAACTGGTATATCTCCCGATGAATTTGAAAGCTTAAAAGAGTCAATTCAGACAAAAGAAGAAAATCCTAAAGTCCAAACTAGGAAACTAGTCTGGAATAGCGATGAAACTTTAGTTAACGCAATACCTCATGATTTCGACTTCTCAGGTTTAATCGAAGATCCATTTGGAATTTCTACTGTGGATAATGATCCATGCTTTTCGCTAGCCGGAGATGGAAAAGATCACAATCATTTAGTTGCAGACATTGTTATAAAGCGAACAGATAAAACTAAAAACTTTGGTGATGACACTAGTTATCACAATTGTTCTATTGAATTAAAACTTGATGATAACAATAACGTTGATTTGAATATCACAATTAAACACTCATCTAAAGAAAGTCTTAGTGTAATTAACAAGGTTTCATCTAGAGTGCATAATCATTTAAAAAGTAATGGGTATGTTTCTGAAGAGCCAATGAAAAAGATTCTATTTGGTGATTTTACCAATGAAAATCGAGTTGATTTTCTCATTGAGCTAGCTAAGTCAAAAGAGATGTATTTGTATTATAAAGATATTAAGAAAATTTATTTTGCTCCCGATGAGCACGTTAAAGGAACAAAGCCTCAAGAAATTGAGTGGTTTGAAAAAAAAGTCAAAGACTTGATGTTTAAAGGTGAAAAGCTAGATTCTAGTATTTATCTGATAAAGCCAGAGCTAAAGAAGCACCTGAAATTGTACAGTATAAGTTCTAGCCATGAGCTAAATGACTCAGATCATCAGGGTACTTGTGTGTTGAACCTTTATTTCCAAGGAATGGACGCGAATAGTGAGTTGATGATGGAGGTCGATGGTTTGAATATTCAACATAAACTAGCTAGTGAAAATAAGTCAATTATTAAGTTGCAGGTTCTAAAGTTTTTAGAAGCCAAAAAACTAGAACTTTACGATAAATACTCACATAAAGCACAATCGCACGCATAACAAACGCTTCAAGAGGGACAGCCAACGCGTGGCATTTTTACTGTGCGTTGGTTTTTGTGATTACGTTGTTATGCGGTAGGTTGGTAGTAGCGTTGGCTGCCCCTTAAGCGGGCGTTAGCTGTTACGAGAAAAATTATGAATAGTAAGCTAGATCTAAGTTTGGTGGTTTATGGGTTAGCTTTGTTCTCCGGAGTGTCCTATCTCTGGGGGTTTTGGCTCAACTTTGAAGTGAATATTTTGTCCTATATAGCACTTACGGATGTAATTAAAGCTTCTGTATATCCAGCTTTACCAGCCTTAGCTATTTTAGCATTTTATTCCGCTATGGACGGGTTTAACTCAATGTCTAAAGGCGAGCACGACATGTTTGTCGCCGAAGGTGGTGTTTCTAAAGGGTATGCGTATTTTTTGAAAATTTACTGCGCTTTGTGTTTTTTGCTCGGACTAGGAAATGCTATCTTTCTAATTGTTGCTAATGAGGGTTATTTTCGCCTTTTGGGCGTCTACCCTCTAGTTTCAATATGCCTTTTCTTATATTTGGTCTTTAGCAATAAGTTTTTGTTGTCTATCCCAGTTAAGTCTCGAGTGTTTGTTATCAGTGTTATTTGTTTCCTACCTACTTATTTGTTCAATAAAGGACATACAAACGGCTCTTTAGTCTCCGACCATAATGCTGTTGGACAGTACGTCGTTGCAGACGGTTATTGCTCTTCAAGTGAAGGTAACAAATTTCGGTTCATTAGTGTTATGGGGGATAAGTTGTTTGCTACTTCCTCAAAAGATAAAAGTATTTGTGTGAGAAAAGCTGAGGATTTTCTGCTTGTTAAATACAACGTTCCTACAGAAGCAAATAAGTCTCATCACGCAACAGATGCAAGCAATGAAAACACAGCTAACAAGTTGCTTAAGAGTGATTCGTAACGCGTGGCATTTTTACTTTGCGGTGGCTTATGTGATTAAGGCACTGTACTTTAGCTTTTGCATTGCGTTACTCACACCTTAATTGGGCGTTATATTCCACAAGCTGATCGGTGAACTTTTTAAGGACAAAGGATGAAATATATTGAAATTCCCAAGTATCTTCATGAGGTCTTTGGTGAAAAGCAATCTTTAATTGAAATTACTTGTACGGCAATATTTGCCTTATTTGGTAGTTTTCTAATTTATTTTCAGTTTTATCGTCCTATAGCCCATGAAAATGGTTGGTTGACAGCGTTAGGTTTCATTCTAATTGCTGATGTGTTGGCTGGATGTATTGCAAATTTTAGCCGAGGCACAAATAAGTTTTACGCAGAAAGGAGCAAGGGACGCTTTCTTTTTATTGCTATACATATTCATATCTTAGCGATAGCGTGGCTTCTTTCTGCACCCTTAGAGTATGCGTTTCTAATCTGGGCCTACACAATAATATCTGCCTTAGTGGTAAATGCTTTAAAGGACAATCGTATCCAACTGTTCATTTCTGCAAATCTAATGTGTAGTGGTTTGTTATTACTTATGTTTTTACCGTTACCCACTTGGTTCTTAATCACCAGCACGTTCTTTTTGATTAAAGTCATGTTTAGTTTCGCCGTGGATCATTATGGCAATCAGGGTTAGATATGTAGCCTATCATGGTTAAGTNCAATTGGTTTTAGTGTTGGCGCGTTGTCAGTTTAGCGGGCGCAAAGTGTGGAAAGGGCAAGTTTATCGAGTATTTCGCATTTGCTGAAAGTCTTGCTTGTTGAGTTTGTCTCATTCAAAAGCTTGGTTTGTTGCTGAAAGGTGGACTTTGTTTTGGCGGCTTATTTATCACAGTTCTGGCTTGGGTTGGTTCTTGAATCACTCAACCATTGCAATTGTGGCTTTTGGTCGTGTAAATTCAGTTTATCTCATTGAATTTGCATAACAAACGGCTCAAGAGGGATTGCCAACGCTTGGCGACTTTAGTGCAAAATTGAAGCTCAGTGTTTACAGTGGTTTTTTAAGTTCGGCGGTGCGTTGTCAACCCCTTAGCCGGGCGTTATGCAACTCAGGGAAGTTTAGGGGTTCAATCGTTTTAGATTTCTCCAGCTATTTGTTTTGTGTTGTCGGCAAATGAGCATTTTTACCCTAAAATTCGTGGTTAACTTAAACCGTAAAACAGGCAAGGTTCTTTGTTTGCCTCAATGAGTTTTGGTGCTGTTTTGTTGTCAATTCAGCGTGCGCAAAGTGTGGAAAGGGCAAGTTTATCGAGCATTTTGTACTTGCTGAAAGTCTTGCTTGTTGAGTTTGTCTCATTCAAAAGCTTGGTTTGTTGCTGAAAGGTGGACTTTGTTTTGGCAGCTTATTTATCGCAGTTCTTACTTGGGTTGATTCTTGAATCACTCAACCATTGCAATCGTGGCTTTTGGTCGTGTAAAGTCAGTTTATCTCATTGAATTTGCATAACAAACGGCTCAAGAGGGATTGCCAACGCTTGGCGGTTTTAGTGCAAAATTGCAGTTCAGTGTTTACAGTGTGTTTTTTAAGTTCGGCGGTGCGTTGTCAACCCCTTAGCCGGGCGTTATGTGCTTTTGCCTAGAAATTAGGAAATTCACAATGATTAAGTTACGTCAAAGTGGAAAGGTGTTCAGTATGGATAGTTTTGAGTCAAAAGGTGAGTTGTTACGAAATCACGCCAAAGGTTTAGTTGTTGAGTTTATGCAAAGTCATCCTGACTGCTCCCCAAACAGCCTTGGAATGAAGCAGGCAGACGTTGTGGTCTTGGCTGGGGAGAGCAGCGTAAAGCAAGCCCATCGAACCAGCAATATTGGCTAGTAGCCTTGCTACGACAGCTTGAGCAAGAAGGTGTAGTTGTTCAGGTGGTAGAGTCTGGTCCTTGGAGACTCTGCTAACTCAAAGAGTACGCACATAACAAACGGTTCAAGAGGGACAACCAACGCGTGGCATTTTTACTATGCGTTGGTTTTTGTGGTTACTGTGTTATGCGGAAGCTTGGTGTAGCGTTGGTTGCCCCTTAACCGGGCGTTAGCCGACAAGCGGAAATTTCAAATTCAGAGGTAAATATGATTCCATTAAATTCATCTGTTGTTTCAGGGGTGGCAGTCTCGGAAATTGATGGTGAAATGAAGCTTCTACTTATGAAGCGAGTAAAAGGTGGCTTCTGGTGTCATGTTGCAGGTTCAATTGAACAAGGCGAAACAGGCATTGACGCCATCACTCGAGAGTTCAGAGAAGAAACACAAATTGAGGCTTCAGCCCTATATAATGCTCAGTTTCTAGAACAATTCTACGAAGCCAGTGTTAATGTTATTCAGCTCATACCTGTTTTCGTAGTGATGTGCCCACCAGAGCAAGGGGTGGTTTTAAATGAAGAACATACAGAATATAAGTGGTGCAGTTTAGACGAAGCTCTTGGATTGGCTCCATTTCCAAACCAACACGAAGTGTATAAGCATGTTTGGTCGTATTTCGTAGAAAAGCCAGCTAATGCACTCTATCGTGTAGATGTCGGCTAACAAACGGCTCAAGAGGGATTGCCAACGCGTGGCGACTTTAGTGCAAAATTGCAGTTCAGTGATTACGGTGTGTTTTTTGAGTTCGGCAATGCGTTGTCAACCCCTTAGCCGGGCGTTAGGTGTCAATTGATGGAGTGTCAATTCAAGGAGAGAATATGAAGTGTCCATATTGCGGTGTGAGAGTTAGCTACTTTAAAGCATGGAAAATTAGTCGTTGGAAAAACCATGTCTGTCTAAATTGCGGTGGTGAATCTAGCACAACGACAGGCAATGTTGTCTTGATGGTGGCTTGTGTATTGGTGCCTCTATTTTCGATAGACATGTTGTTTTCGAGCCTGCAACAACCGTTGCACCGAGGCCTGTATCTTGCTCTGGCAATATTATTATCTTACATAGCCCATAGATATATTGGGAAGCTTCAAAAAAGTAAGCAACAAAACACCTAACAAACGCTTCAAGAGGGACAGCCAACGCGCGGCATTTTTATCATGCGTTGGTTTTTGTGATTCCAGTGTTATGCGGAAGCTTGGTAGTAGCGTTGTCTGCCCCTTAAGCGGGCGTTATGCAACTCAGGTAAATTTAGGGGTTCAATCTTTTTTAGATTTCTCCGGCCATTCGTTTTGTGTTGTCGGCAAATGAGCTTTTTTATCCTCAAATTCTTGGTTAACTCAAACCGTAAAACAGGTAAGGTTCTTTGTTTGCCTCAATGAGTTTTTGTGCTGGTTTGCTGTCAATTCAGCGTGCGCAAAGTGTGGAAAGGGCAAGTTTATCGAGCATTGCGCACTTGCTGAATGTTTCGCTTGTTGAGTTTGTCTCATTAAAAAGCTTGGTTGGTTGCTGAAAGGTGGGCTTTGTTTTGGCGGCTTATTTGTCATGGCTCTGGCTTCGGTTGGTTCTTGAATCACTCAACCATTGCAATTGTGGCTTTTAGCCGTGTAAAGTCAGTTTATCTCATTGAATTTGCATAACAAACGGCTCAAGAGGGATTGCCAACGCGTGGCGACTTTAGTTTAAAATTGAAGTTCAGTGTTTAAGGTGTGTTTTTTGAGTTCGGCGGTGCGTTGTCAACCCCTTAGCCGGGCGTTAGCAATTTTCAGAGGGGGCGGTGTGGAAAGTAATGATTTGATGAGAAAGATAAATTCATTTGCGCAAAGGTCTTTTAGAGACAATGCGGATCGCGATTATATACATGCACGTATGGCATATAGAGCTGAATTGTATCCTCAATTTCTTTGGTCATCGTTACATGCTCTGGAAAAATATGCTAAATGCATACTAATTTTAACTCGCACAGAAAGAGTTCATATAAAAAAGAAACAATTTGATGATGTTGGTCATGAGGTTTTAAAAGCTCTGGAGTTGCTTAAAAATAAAGTAGATATTAATTTATCAGAGCAGACTTTAGATTTTATTAAACGCTTGGGAAATGGGGCCAGATTTCGTTATTTAGAAGTTTCATGGCATGCAGAACAAGCCGAACTAACAATACTGGATAGGGCTGTTTGGGAACTTCGACGATACTGTAATTCAGGCTTGTATTGTTATAAGAACTCGCCAGAAACGCAATGTGTCGACAGTAAAATACTACCCCTAAAAGACATCGTAAACTTAACGCACGAGAACACTTATATACCCGATGGCCGTATCGAAAAGCTTCTTAAACTGAGATCTAATCCAGCGAGAAAAGAATTGGTCTGGAATAACCTTTACTATTCAAATTCCAACAGAAAAATAGTTTTGATTAAATCAAACTTTATGGCTGAGAATTCGTCATTTTTCTTATATCCAGAGTTGTTAGACGAAGTTGTGAAATATACGAGGGTACCTAAAGAAATTATTAATTCATATA
>NZ_CAWNHR010000003.1:43004-46936 GCF_963874485.1 Vibrio sp. V15_P4S5T153
AATCATATACCTTTCGTTCTCAGTGAGGTGCGTGTATTTCATGTTTTTTACTTCTTGGCGGGAGCAAAGTTCATGATTATCGCACCTTACTGTTTTTATGTTCAGAGGTGTCGCACTTCGTACTTGAATCCAAGATTGCTAACAAAGCATTTAAGAGGGATTCCCAACGCTTGGCATTTTTGCTTCTACTTCAAATTAAGTGTTTATGGCACAATGCTTTAAGTTGGGTAGTAGCGTTGCTCACCCCTTAATTGGGCGTTATGGCGCAAGGTGAAAAATGGATACTATCGTTGATTTAGTTAGAAAAGATCCCGTTCGATTTGAAGCACTGGAATGTGTTTACCAGCTTGAATTGCCTCAGTGCTACATAGCCGCAGGTTTTGTGCGAAACCTTGTCTGGGACTTTTTACATCGCAACGTAAAGCCGACGTCATTAAACGATATTGATGTCATTTTCTTCGATGCTGATTGTGTCGATTCAGATTATGAAAAATCACTTGAACTCAAGTTATCGGAGCAAATGCCCCAGATCAATTGGCAAGTGAAAAATCAAGCCAAGATGCACTTACAAAATGGTGACGATCCTTACCAAAGCACATTGGATGCCATGAGCTATTGGCCTGAAAAAGAAACGGCGGTAGCAGTGAGAAAAGTCGAGCACGATCGTTACGAATGTATATCAGCCTTTGGTTTCGAGAGTTTATTTCAAGGTTTAATCACACATAATCCTAAACGAGCATATGGAACCTTCGAAAATCGAGTAAAGTCAAAGGGTTGGTTAGTTATATGGCCTAACTTGAGAATTGCGCCATAACAAACGCTTCAAGAGGGACAGTCAACGCGCGGCATTTTTACTATGCGTTGGTTTATGTGATTACGGTGTTATGCGGTAAGTTGGTAGTAGCGTTGTCTGCCCCTTAAGCGGGCGTTATGTAAAGCGGGTAAAATTGGTATTATTCTGTTTTTGCGATCTCTTAAGCCATCGTTCCTTATCGTCGGCAAAATTCGTTTTTTCTGTCCCGATTCTTTGCCCAATTTAGCCGTAAAACATGCCAAGATTTGTGAGTTGCCTCATTTAGTTTCAGGGTTGGTTCGTGGTTGGTTGTGCAGGCTCAAAGTGTGGAAAGGGCAAGGTTAACGATAGTCAGTCTTTGTTGATGGTTTCTTTCGTTAAATTTCCTTGGCTTAACGGCATTTTTAGTCGCTGATAATCAGTATCCACCGTTTGTTGCGGCTTGGTTTGTAACATTGCTGACTTCGCAAATTCGTGAACACTGTTGGGTTCTTTTATTTTGGCTAATTCTTCGGTCGTACAGACTTGGTTTTTCATGGTAACTTTGGCTTATGTGACTGAATTTACATAACAAAGCATTTAAGACGGATTCGCAACGCTTGGCGGTTTTAGTGTAAATTCAGTTTTTGCGTTTTAAGTGGTTTGTCGAAGCATTGGTGTTTAGCGTTGCTCACCACTTAATGCGGCGTTAGGGCTCAGCAACTTTCAACTAGGTTAGTTAACGATATATGTTAAGAAAACAAATAAAAAAGTGTGTGATCTGTAGGGAGCAAATCCGAAACGATTCTAGTAAATGTAAACATTGTGGTTCATATCAGTCAAAGAGAATGCGAGTTGCAGTGTTTTTATCCCCTATGGTGTCAAGTTGTGTTGCCGTATTAGCTTTACTTGTTTCCCTTTGGCCGCGTATAGACGATGTTCTTTTTGATAAAAAGGCTGATTTAGTCATTGAGGTGTTGACCGTTGAAAATGGGGTTGCGCAACTTTTGGTTCGTAATGAGGGAAACAAGACCGGAGTTCTCAGCGGTTTGGGGGTTGACTTTGTAATGACAAATGAAAAAGCCTGTAAAAGTATGAAAGTTGATTTTGATGACAGTCGTATTGTAAAAGCAGGTGAAGAAAAGATAGTAAAAACTAGGCATAATTCGCACTTACCTTCACTTTCAATGTTTACTCCGCTTACTAAAGTAGAACGAAGTAAGCTCGAATCACTAGACAAAGCCGAACCAACACTTTTGAACTGGTTTGAAGGGCTACATCTGAAATCGCGAGAGTTCACTACAGTTTGCAACATCTCTATCAGCTCAATCTCATCCAATACCAATATTTCGATAGGAAATCATAGTTTCAACTGTAACTATGTTGATGAGGAAGCATAGCCCTAACAAACTGTTTAAGAGTGATTCGCAACGCGTGGCATTTTTACTATGCGTTGGTTTTTGTGTTTAAGGTGGTATGTGGGTGCTTCGGTATTGCGTTGCTCACACCTTAACAGGGCGTTATGCAACTCAGGTAAATTTAGGGGGTCAATCTTTTGGGATTTCTCCGGCTATTCGTTTTGTGTTGTCGGCAAATGAGCTTTTTTACCCTCAAATTCGTGGTTAACTCAAACCGTAAAACAGGCAAGGTTCTTTGTTTGCCTCAATCAGTTTTTGGCGTTGGCGCGTTGTGAATTTTGCGTGCGCAAAGTGTGGGAAGGGCAAGTTTATCGAGCATTGTTCACTTGCTGAGTGTTTCGCTCGTTGAGTTTTCCTGATTCAAAAGCTTGGTTGGTTGTTGAAAGGTGGACTTTGTTTTGGCGGCTCATTTATCACAGTTCTTGCTTGGGTTGATTCTTGAATCACTCAACCATTGCAATTGTGGCTTTTGGTCGTGTAAATTCAGTTTATCTCATTGAATTTGCATAACAAACGGCTCAAGAGGGATTGCCAACGCGTGGCGACTTTAGTGCAAAATTGAAGTTCAGTGATTACGGTGTATTTTTTGAGTTCGGTAATGCGTTGTCAACCCCTTAGCCGGGCGTTATGGCTATCAAGTTTAGTTCATCATTAATGTCGGTAAATTGGTTTAAATTGGAGTACTATTCTGCGATTAAACTCGCTGAAGAACTCGATGACAATCCCAATTAAAAATGTATCAAATCCGGAAATATCGTGCTCAAACTGCCATGCTTGTTGCTGCCGTTTAGAGGTTATGATCATTACCGATACAGGTGTACAAGAGCAGCATATTGCATTCGATGAATGGGGTGGAGAAACGATGCTGCGTTTGTCAGATGGTTGGTGTTCAGCTCTAGATCGTGAAACGTTCATGTGCACAATTTACGAAAATCGCCCTTGGATTTGTCGAGAATTCGAAATGGGCTCTTACGAATGTCGAGATGAACGGATAGACCTTTCTTAAGGTTTTACCAATAAATCAGTGAGTTGTTAGCCATAACAAACGGTTCAAGAGGGACAGCCAACGCGCGGCATTTTTATTATGCGTTGGTTTTTGTGGTTACGGTGTTATGCGGAAGCTTGGTAATGGCGTTGGCTGCCCCTTAACCGGGCGTTATATGCCATCTAGTTCTGCGTTCTATACCGCATATGAAATAGCATCTTTACTATGTTGAGCGGTCGGCTTGTATTGTCTACAATAGCGCACTTTTTTACATATTTTAGGTTATGAATATGAACGACACTACAGCTAAACCCGCTTTGCCGGATCACCTTGCTGGTAATCCTCGCAGCCCACACTATGTAGCGGAGTGCTTTGAACACCACATTGGCATTCGTCTAAATGGCAAAGAACGTACTGATGTTGAAGAATACTGCATTAGTGAAGGGTGGGTGAAAATTCCTTCACCGAAAGCTAAAGATCGTTTTGGCCAGCCGATGCTGATTAAGTTAAAAGGTGAAGTTGAAGCTTTTTATAAATAAGCTGCATTTTATACCGTCCGCATGCAATGTGTTGATAACTATGTAATTCAATGCATTGCATTCAAGATCTAGCTAGGTTTCTCATCCAAACATATAACAAACGGCTCAAGAGGGATTGCCAACGCGTGGTGACTTTAGTGCAAAATTGAAGTTCAGTGTTTACGGTGTGTTTTTTGAGTTCGATGGTGCGTTGTCAACCCCTTAGCCGGGCGTTATAC
>NZ_CAWNHR010000004.1:0-1257 GCF_963874485.1 Vibrio sp. V15_P4S5T153
TAACGCCCTGTTAAGGTGTGAGCAACACAATACCGAAGCTCCCGCATACCACCTTAAACACAAAACGCAACGCATAGCAAAAATGCCACGCGTTGCGAATCACTCTTAAACAGATTGTTAGGCCATTAGCTTACTTTGTCCATAGGGCTATTCAGATATATTCACTTGAACATACTCACATAACGCTTGATCTTGATTTTCAAAAAAGGCAGGCATTGCCATCATCATTGGCAAATCACTAATTGAAACAACATAGTCTTTAAGATCCGCACCTGTAGCTTTTGCGAAAGCTAATTTTGTAGTTCTTCCTGATAAATTTTGTGTTTCTCTTAATTGAACTACCAACTTTTGTGAATTTGGAAATCCAGACCACCAATCAGTGAATTTAATGAATTTTTTCTCTTTTGATGCTTCCAAAAAAACATTTGTAGCATTAATAACGGCTCTGTCAATCATACGCTCTTTATTTATAAACTCAGCCACTATTAACAGCTCACCAATATAGTAGTTTGAAGTAGCTAAACCTCCATTTAACATCCCAACAACTGAGTTATCTAGCGCTCCGCTCTCTACTAATAAAAATGTTTCCTTTAATGCAATTCTAAGCTCTTCAGGCAATTTAAAATGAGAGGCTACTGTAACGACGTTATGCGGTATTTTATTACTAACTACAATACTATTATTACACCCTGAGAAAACATATCTATGCTTTACATCTTGTTTGCCAGATGGGTCACCAAAAGCAATAACATTTTTATATTCTGGTAGATCAACATAAAACGGAAGCATTGATGGGCGTTTATGAACATATCCGGCCTGATTCAGAAAATCTTTAACACGTAAATCACCATCACTTGAAAACTTCTCACTAACTTGTAGTGGCAATGTCAATGGTGTTTTACCTCCTAGCTTCATGGAAGAAAGGGTAAATGGTGTATATAATTCAACCGTAATTCTTGTGATTATTTCAGGGTAATTACCTTTATTGTCGAATATCACATAAGTTCCAAATGTAGCATCACCGTCAAGCTCTAGTATTTCTTGCGACCTCACAACACTTGCTGAAATTCTATGCTCTTTAAATAAATCACTATTATCAACCCACAAAAAAAGACCAGTAAAAAGAGTTGTGAGCATCCCCAAAATACCACCTACAACGCCGACTTTGCCATCAAGTTTCAGTTCGATAAAACCATTTAGTAAATTTCTCATCCCATCACTCACTGAACTAAATACGAATCAATTGGCCTAACGCCC
>NZ_CAWNHR010000004.1:2092-3132 GCF_963874485.1 Vibrio sp. V15_P4S5T153
CTAACGCCGCATTAAGGTGTGAGCGGCGCTTGCCTATACTTTGAGCGAAGCGAAAACGGCAAGCGTTGCGAATCACTCTTAAATGCTTTGTTATACAGCAGGTTACACCTAAGTTCTTCGTACGTTATTGAAGATTTCACAGGACAATTTATAGTTGTGTTGTCTAGCGATCTTTTGTGAAAAAAACAGCTGAGGAAGCTCATAGATTACGAGTAGTGAAAGGATAATCAATGCACTTGAGTGACCTAGAATTAAGCCAATGACACTAATCGTTAGCAGTGCCAACTCTAGGATAAATAAACCGTACTTACCTAAATAACAATGGTGAAAGCCACCAATAAAAAACCAGTTCAATGTAGCATAGGTGTCTGGATCCTTGAGCTTTTTTGACTGTTGCTCATAGAACTCTTTCTTTTGAGCTTCAGGTAATGATTTCACCTGCTTTCTCAGGAGTTCTTCTTTATGCTCCAACTGCTCAATCGGTTCAAATAAACGCATTACGGTACCTCATCATATATTTTTTCAATGAGGTCAGGTTGGTTACATCGCTTTATTCTCGCTAGCCCTAGCTTCCAACCTTTTAAAGCCCCATACTTTTCAATACATTGTTTAGTGTACTCAGAGCAAGTAGGCTCAAAATTACATTCAATGTTCAACAATTGCTTTGATCCACCGCTAGCTTGATAGCGGCGAATCAATTTTAAAGAGATATACTTAATCAAGCTTATCGGCCAAGAGTGATAATCACAGCCTCACGCTTCCAAAACAGCATAAAACGCTTTTGCTCAACTACTTGAAATACAACTTGCCAGCCGTCTTGTGCAAATTTGTTTAGCTCTGCTTCCATTTTTTGCACAGGTAGGCCACTCGCGCCTAACAAGATTGTTCCACAGCCACCTTCTACGATGTGAACTACTTTATATTCTGTAAATGTTGTCATTTTGCAACCAACTATTTTAATAAAAACAGAATGTTACAACACTCAAGAAAGTGCATCAAGGTGTATATTATTAGATTTGCTGTATAACGCCGCATTAAGG
>NZ_CAWNHR010000004.1:3395-6957 GCF_963874485.1 Vibrio sp. V15_P4S5T153
TAACGCCCAATTAAGGGGTGAGCAACGCTACTACCCAACTTAAAGCATTGTGCCATAAACACTTAATTTGAAGTAGAAGCAAAAATGCCAAGCGTTGGGAATCCCTCTTAAATTGATTGTTATATGCGTACTCAAAGCTACATTGAAACTGCTTCGATTTTGTTTCCGTCTAAGTCATAGTAAGCTTCACCATACTCCGGCCTTAGACCTGGCTTACCCGCACATAAGCCACCCAATTCAATGGCTGTAGCATAGAATTGGTCAACAGCTTCTTTTGAAGGTGCATTGAAAGCAATATGAGCACCATTACTTGATGTTGCTTTTCCTTCACAAGGGCTTCCGACCCAAAATTCAAAATTTTCACCATAAGCCGCTGCGATATTTTCTATATAGTGAGCACGCTTAATAGCTAGTGTAGAAAGAACAGAGTCATAAAAACCGACTGCCTTTAGCACATCAGAAACGCCAACTGAGACGTGATTTAGAATCATTTTTAAGTCCTTTTATTGATTGTAACTTGAAAGCATATAACGCCCGGCTAAGGGGTTGACAACGCACCGCCGAACTCAAAAAACCACTGTAAACGCTTAACTTCAATTTTGCACTAAAGTCGCCACGCGTTGGCAATCCCTCTTGAGCCGTTTGTTAGGCTAATTTTTTACGTGCCTCATTAAACTTTTTAAGCACGCCACTATCAGGAAAGCCCGTATCTAGATAACCTTGATTATGTAACTGGAACCAAAGGGATAATGCTGAACTTAAGCCGAACTTATTTTCTTCAGGATCAACATTTCTCAAGTATGTTGCGGGATCTTCGGCTAAATCTTCTGCATACCATGGAATGCCATTAATAGAGTGTATTCCACTTTCACCAAAGCTTAATAGGGCTTTCCCACTGGCATAGTTAACAACCGTGGATTTATCTAAATACTGTCCTCTGACATAAACCTTATTTTTCCAACATATCGCAATGCTTGCAGCTAAGTAACCTCTTGATTTCCAATAAGAGAAAACCCAACCATTGCAGAGATAATAGCGGTAATACGGCTTGTCATTTATCAATCCTAGAGTTTCTTGCAATATAAGCACGCTTTCTGCTCCTCGGTCGATTTTATCGAGTGCTAACAACACACCATCAAGGTTATCATGCCCACATTTTGCTAATAGCTCAGAAAGAAATTCATTAAATTGTTGCGGATGCTTATAAAAATCATATGTCGGATAAACCTTTTCGGACGCGCCGTCCAGCCAATCTCTGTTTACACCAAAAAGCTGGCATGTTGACGCTAAAATATCATCATTGAGTTTCTCAAGAAGTCGTTCATCAGTACTAACGTCATGAAGACTTAAATTGTGCCCAATAACTTGAGAAATTTGGTTTCTATGAACTCCGTGAGCTTCAAAAACACTAACTAAACGAGTAGACAGTAGCTCTTTAGGTAAATTGTTGTACTTTCTAAAAGGCTTAATTACTCTTTCAACCAAAGACAAAAATGACTCTATTTCTCCAAAAATCAATCGGCTTTCTCCTTATTAGCCTAACGCCCGGTTAAGGGGCTGACAACGCAAAACACTGAACTCAAAATAACAGCCGTAATCACAAATGCCGATTTGAGCAAAAACCGCCACGCGTTGGCAGTCCCTCTTTAACCGTTTGTTATGGCTAACAACACTCTGATTTATCGAACATAATTTTTAAGGTAAATCTGACCTTTCATCTCGACATTCATAAGAGCCCATTTCAAACTCTCGACAAATCCAAGGTCGATTCTCATAAATCGTGCACATGAATGTTTCTCGATCTAAAGCTGAGCACCAACCATCCGCCAAACGTAGCATGGTTTCCCCACCCCATTGGTCGAAAGCAATGTGTTGCTCTGGCACACCTGTATCTGTAATGATCATGACCTCTAAACGACAGCAACAAGCCTGACAGTTTGAGCAAGAAATTTCCGTACTAGATACATTTTTAATTGGAATTGTCATCGTGTTCTTCAAATCAGCGCAATCGCAGCATAGTACTCCAATTTGAACCAATTTATCGACATTCGTAACCAACTCAATTTGGGAGCCATAACGCCCAATTAAGGGGTGAACAACGCCTCCCCCCATACCTAAAGCATTGTGCCATAAACACTAAATTTGAAGTAGACGCAAAAATGCCAAGCGTTGTGAATCCCTCTTAAATTGCTTGTTATGAGTATGACTCAAATGGTGTGAGGTCTATACCCTCGATATCGCAAACCGCTTTAATCGTTGGGTTCAAGCAAAGACGCTTTAAATACGCAGCTAGGTGTTTGAATTCGAGTGGCGACTTTTCGATTGGCAACGACCATTCTGCAAGCATAAACAAGAAGTAGTCACATGCTGTTAAGGTATCACCCAGCAAGTAATCGTGACGCTCTAACTGGTTGTTGATAATTGACAATGCATCAGCAATTCTTTCGTCCTGCGCCGCTATAACATTTGGAATGGTAGCTTCATCGTTGGTGTGGCGATGAGGATAATAGCGAACCATGAGTTCAGCTTGCAGCGTATTATTGAGAAAAGCGAGCCATTGATAAAACAAAGGGCGAGTCGGCTCACCTAACGATGGCATTAAGTCTGATTCAGGGTGCAATTCGCAGATGTGCATGCAAATAGCTGGGCTTTCGAAAATTGGCTGATCATTAACAACTAAGGTCGGTATGCGCCCTGCTGGGTTGAGCCTAAGATAATCCGCTGATTTTTGAGAGTTCGATTTTTTATCAACTAACAACAGCTCATAATCTGCTTTTAAATGATGAAGCAAAAAATGAGGAGCTAGACTCGCGTTGTTTGGATAGTAATAAAGCTTGAACAAAATTGACTCCTTGTCTCTAAAATTGCGGATACTCATAACGCCCGGCTAAGGGGTTGACAACGCACCGCCGAACTCAAAAAACACACCGAAAACTCTGAACTTCAATTTTGCACTAAAGCCGCCACGCGTTGACAATCCCTCTTGAGCCGTTTGTTAGGCCAACCAATTGACACCAACACTTTTAAAACCAAAGAACAGGGCTTTTTTACAAACTTAGAACAAACTAACCGATTCATTTATAAACTAAAACCCTAATTCAGCAAAGAAACCAACAAATTCAAATTGAGCGATTTGGAAGAAAAGTGACGAGCGTAGCATGCTCGGCGGACGTTTG
Source organism: Vibrio sp. V15_P4S5T153 (assembly GCF_963874485.1). Lineage (NCBI taxonomy): Bacteria > Pseudomonadati > Pseudomonadota > Gammaproteobacteria > Vibrionales > Vibrionaceae > Vibrio > Vibrio sp. V15_P4S5T153. The sequence continues at coordinate 6,572 of NZ_CAWNHR010000004.1, forward strand.
GATGCTGAAGGTTATTTTGCCGCTAAACTCACAGCGCTAAACAACCCAACGCGATCAAGAAACAACAAATATGTGGTGATTATTTATTGCTTAAATTAAGCCACAAAACATGGAATTTACCGTTCAATTCAAACTCGATTTAGCTGATAAAAACTCACTTTGCCTAACGCCCGCTTAAGGGGCAGACAACGCTACTACAAACTTTCCGCATAACACCGTAATCACGAAAACCAACGCATAGTAAAAATGCTACGCGTTGGCTGTCCCTCTTGAAGCGTTTGTTAACTGCATATGTGCAACTTTGTTCGGGCTTTGAAAGTCTATTTTCTACCAACAATATGAAATGGCAGTAAAAACAAACCTATAGATACACCATAGAATAGTGG
>NZ_CAWNHR010000004.1:7134-43205 GCF_963874485.1 Vibrio sp. V15_P4S5T153
TTAAGCATAACGCTATCTATACAACAAAATGCGACCTAATTTACCATGCTACCGCCACTTATCATGAACTTTGATAATTAGAAATCTATCATATAAATCTTTTTAATCAGATTGTTAGTTGAATAAAAACTGCGTCAGACTTCACATTAGACGACTTTATGCAACTTAGTTTGTTGACTAAACCAAAAACAACAATACTGTATATAAAAACAGGCAATTTTGTTGGGAAAATATGAAATCACAATTTATTTTAAGCATTAAAGAGTATATGCAAGCGCGACACTATGCAAAGAAAACTATAGAGGCATATTTGCACTGGATAACACGATTCATCTACTTCAATAACAAAACACATCCAATGAGAATGGGTAGTAAAGAAGTTGAGATGTTTTTAACTGACTTAGCTGTTAATGGGAAAGTAGCCGCGAAAACACAAGCGTTAGCGCTTAACTCTCTCCATTTTCTGTACCGTGAAATCATTAAAGAACCGCTATCAATTAGCATGAATTTCAAGAAATCTCAACTTGCTCAGAAATTACCAGTAGTGATGACAAGAACTGAAATTAAGCGGTTTTTAGAACATATTGAGCCACGATATCAATTGCAAATTATGCTCTTATACGGATCAGGGCTGCGGCTGATGGAATGTGTCAGACTCCGAATACAGGATATTGATTTAGATTATGGTGCGGTTCGGGTATGGCAAGGAAAAGGAGGAAAAAACCGCACCGTCACACTTGCTAAGGAGCTTTATCCACAACTAGCTGAGCAACAAGCATTAGCTAAGCGTTACTATGATAAGGATATGCAAACCAAAGGTTATGGAGGAGTCTGGTTACCCAATGCGTTGCGAGAAAAATATCCTTCAGCTCCTTATGAGTTTAATTGGCACTACTTGTTCCCATCTAATTTACTTACCTTAGATGAGAATAGTGGGTTGAAACGAAGGCACCATATTAATGAGTCGGCATTGCAGCGAGCAGTTCGGAAAACCGCTCATGATGCTGAGATACAAAAGTCAGTTTCATGCCATACGCTAAGGCATAGCTTTGCGACACACTTGCTAGAAGCGGGAGCGGACATTAGAACAGTACAAGAACAATTAGGGCATAGTGATGTAAAGACAACTCAGATTTACACTCACGTACTGGATAGAGGCGCCAGCGGTGTATTAAGCCCACTGTCGCGCTTATAAATAAGCGCAATAAAAAAGGAGAGCATACTTGCCCTCCTTTTCTTTAAACCTTCACTGCTAAATTAAAGAGCAGTTTTTGCTTTTTCAACAAGCACTGCAAATGCAGCTTTGTCGAATACCGCGATATCAGCAAGGATCTTACGATCGATCTCAATAGATGCTTTCTTAAGACCGTTAATGAAACGGCTGTAAGATAGACCATTTTGACGAGATGCTGCGTTAATACGCGCAATCCATAGCTGACGGAACTGACGCTTTTTAGTGCGACGGTCACGGTAAGCGTATTGACCAGCTTTGGTTACAGCTTGGAAAGCTACGCGGTAAACACGTGAACGTGCTCCGTAGTAACCTTTAGCTTGTTTTAGAACTTTCTTATGACGTGCACGAGCTTGTACACCACGTTTTACGCGAGGCATTATGCTTCTCCTAAACTAAACGATAAATAAACTAAAAAGAATTAAGCGTATGGCAACATGCGCATAACACCAGCCACTTCACATTTTGGAAGGATTGAGTTAGGGCGTAGTTGACGCTTGTTCTTAGTAGTACGCTTAGTCAGGATATGACGTTTTGTAGCGTGCTTAAATTTAATACCGCCAGCAGTTTTCTTAAAACGCTTAGCTGCACCTTTGTTGGTTTTCATCTTAGGCATGATGAATAACTCCGCATTGTAGTAGTTTAAATAACATGTAATTAGGGCGAATAACACCCCACCGTCTTTCAACGGCGAGGTCTCATTACTTGTAAGCCGTTAATTACTTCTTTTTAGGGGCAAGCATCATGATCATCTGGCGTGCTTCAATTCGACTCGGGAAAGACTCAACTACTGCAATTTCAGCAGTATCCTCTTTCAAACGATGAAGAACATCGACACCGATGTCTTGGTGCGCCATCTCACGGCCACGGAAGCGAATAGTAACTTTCACTTTGTTGCCTTCTTCTAGGAAACGGGTCAGGTTGCGTAGTTTTACCTGATAGTCTCCAATATCAGTCCCAGGACGGAATTTAATTTCCTTAATCTGGATCTGTTTTTGCTTCTTCTTCTGCTCTTTAGCAGTCTTGCTCTTTTCAAAGAGGAACTTGCCATAGTCCATCACACGACAAACTGGTGGCTCGGCGTTAGGGCTGATCTCTACAAGATCCATACCAGCTTCTACAGCAGCTTCTAATGCTTCGTTGATTGATACAACACCAACGGATTCACCATCTGCGCCAGTTAAACGAACTTCACGAACGCCACGAATTTCACCGTTTAAACGGTGCTGGTTTGGTTTGGCCGGCTGTTGGCCACGTCTTCCGCCTTTAATAGTTTATTCCTCCAGATTGAGCTTACGGCTAGAAACTTCGGCTTGGATATACGCAATAAAGTCATCCAATTTAAATTTACCTAAGTCCTTGCCCCTGCGGGTACGTACTGCGATCTCTCCGGCTTCCATCTCTTGGTCACCACAAACAAGCATATACGGTACACGCTTTAAAGTGTGTTCGCGGATTTTAAAGCCAATCTTCTCATTTCTCAAGTCTGCTTTGGCTCTAATTCCACATTTTTGTAGTTTTTGTGCTACTTCCTGAGCGTAAACTGACTGTTTATCAGTAATGTTCATAATTACCGCTTGTTCCGGCGCTAACCACGTAGGGAAGAAACCTGCATACTCTTCGATAAGGATACCGATAAAGCGCTCAAGTGAACCCAAAATTGCACGGTGAATCATAACCGGAACAAGACGCTCGTTACTTTCGCCAACATATGTCGCGCCTAGACGAGCAGGTAAATTGAAATCCAGCTGCACTGTACCACATTGCCACGCACGATCTAAGCAATCATGCAAAGTAAATTCAATTTTAGGGCCGTAGAATGCGCCTTCACCTTCTTGAATTTCAAATGGGATATCCATTGCCTGCAGTGAAAGCTTTAATGCTTCTTCCGATTTATCCCAAATTTCATCACTACCAACACGTTTTTCTGGGCGTGTAGACAGCTTAACAACGATGTTATCAAAACCGAACGTCGTGTAGGTGTCGTAGACCATCTTGATACAAGATGTCACTTCTTGTTGAATTTGATCTTCGGTACAGAAAATATGGGCGTCATCTTGAGTAAAGCCACGAACACGCATAATACCATGTAATGAACCTGATGGTTCATTGCGGTGGCAAGATCCAAACTCAGCCATACGCAATGGCAGATCACGGTATGATTTCAAACCTTGATTAAATATTTGAACGTGGCCTGGGCAGTTCATCGGTTTAATTGCATATTCACGGTTTTCAGATGACGTCGTGAACATGGCATCCGCATATTTATCCCAGTGACCAGAACGCTCCCATAGAACTCGGTCCATCATTAATGGACCTTTTACTTCTTGGTAGTCGTACTCACTGAGTTTTTGGCGAATGAACACTTCAAGATCACGGAATATAGACCAACCGTTATGGTGCCAGAATACCATCCCTGGAGCTTCTTGCTGCATATGGAATAGATCGAGTTGCTTACCAATTTTACGATGGTCACGTTTAGCCGCTTCTTCTAAACGCGTTAAATGGGCTTGAAGTGCTTTCTTGTCATGGAATGCCGTACCATAGATGCGCTGTAGCATCTTGTTATCACTGTTACCACGCCAGTACGCGCCAGCAATGCTAAGCAGGGTAAAGTGTTGGCAGAAGCTCATGTTAGGTACGTGAGGACCACGACACATGTCAATGTATTCTTCATGATGGTATAGACCTGGTCTGTCATCACGAGCCACGTTCTGATCCAAGATTTCCATCTTGTATGTTTCACCGCGAGCTTCAAAAGCATCACGGGCTTCCTGCCAACTGACTTTCTTTTTGACAACTTGATATTTTGTCTTGGCAAGCTCTTTCATGCGCTTTTCGATTTGCTCTAAATCATCTTGCGTGAGTGATTGCTCAAGATCGATATCATAGTAGAAGCCGCTGTCGATCGTCGGACCAATCGCCATTTTGGCTTGTGGATAAAGTTGCTTTAATGCATGGCCAAGTAAGTGCGCACAAGAGTGGCGTACGATCTCTAAACCATCAACTTCATCTTTTGTCGTTATAATTTCAAGGCTAGCATCATTTTCGATAAGATCGCACGCATCGACGCGCACACCATCGACACGGCCTGCGATCGTTGCTTTTGCAAGACCAGGGCCGATAGAAGCTGCAACTTCCATTGTCGATACTGGGTGTTCAAAATGACGTTGACTGCCGTCAGGAAGAGTAATAATAGGCATGTATAATCCTTACAGTGGTGTTGCATACCAAGCAACACTTGCTAAGTTTGTTTTTCATTAAAATCAAACGGTTAGAGTTTAATGATGGAAATATTAAGTAAATTGGTACAATGTCAGGTACAAATACGGATGCACCGCACAATGTAACAAGCAGCATTCTAATGGATAGATTTAAAATCACAATGTATTCATTAAAAAAACTTCATAATCAAGCATGCATTTTTAACTGACTAAAATGAAGAATTCTAAACGGCAAGCCACCAAAACTCTGCAGCAGACTTATCTATCCATAAAGATATACATAATGCGTTACTCATCACGCAGTAAGTAAATCGCTGTTTCTTAATCGAACAAGAAGCGTTGTTGGTGGTGCCTTAGAGGGGTGAAAAATTTTTATTTCCCGAGGGTTCCCCTCGTTTGCAACCACAAAGGACTAGAAAGTACCTTTTACCCATTACTAACGTTATGAGTGAAGCGCATAAACAAACTCAATACCGCCATTTTGTCTTATGGCACTACGTCTCTTAAGAAACAACTTTGAACCTAATTGTTTTAACAACGTACTTGCCCAGCTCTCAGAAAGATCCAACCTGTCAGCAATCTGTGACGAAGTAACCTCTTCGCCCCATCGAATTGAACTCAGCACTTTAAGCTGAGTCTTGCTTAGTTTAACTAATGCCACTTGATGTGGTGCTATACGCGCAGCAGTTATAAGAGCCTCGTTTATTGGCTCGTTTTGGCATAAAAATCCCACGATTTTCTACTCCTCTTTAATAGTCAATGAGAATGAAATTACGATCTGATTTAGAAGATCTTTTTAGTGAAAGACCGAAGATAAATTTGTAGTTGCTTGACAGGTTCGCCAGCAGTTTTTTAACCAGTTGTGGTAGGTGTTTAGAGCGTTTTTCTTCTGTAATTCAACATGAGTGTGGATATAAACCACATCCAATTTGTCTTTAGCGTGGTTGAGCAGAGACTCAGCAACTAGGTAATCCACACCTAAGTCAGCCCATATTGTGCGAGCTAGCTTTCTAAGATCATGTGCAGACCATTCACTTTTGCTAACTTCACGTACCATCTGACTGGCTAGTGCGGCATGAATCGGTGATTTGTCACGCTTGGTCAAAGGAAATACGTTGTTCCCTTTGTAGTATTGGCTCAACTGCCATTGTTTGTATGATGCCAAGTATTCAACCATTTCATCCGAAAGCGGATACACAATGTCTTTCTTTGACTTGGTGTTACGTGCCGGAATATGCCACTGCTTGGTTTCCAAATTAATATGCCGCCATTTGGCTAATCGTGTTTCGCCTATACGAGTACCGTGATAAAGCATCATTACGCACAAGGCATGATTCATTGGCTGGGAAGATCCAATTTGTTCTAAAGTTGGTAAGGTATTAAGTGGCAATAATTTGGGTGGTTTTGGCTTGATGGGTTGCTTAATGAAGTTGGTCCATTTCATATCGTTCATTGGATTAGTGCTGAGTTTTTTCACCTCATAAGCAGAACGAAAAGCGACTTTAACGAACTGAAACATGCTGCGAACGTAGCTCAACGAATAGTTTGCACCAAGCATCGGAACAATTAACCGTTCATCGATTTCGGAATGGTTAAGTTTATCTACACTGAGACCTTCAAAGCATCGGCATAAATGAGAGTCAAACATACTTTTCAAAGCAATAATTCGGCTATTAGCCAACTTGTTAAGTGTTTCTTGGCGTTTGATATGCCATTCCAAAAGATGATTCACTGATGGGAAATAGTCGTGCTCTATCAACGAAGTGCCTGTTTCGACGTTTAGCTTAACCAGTTGTGTTGCTTTTTGTGCTGACGTTTGAGGATAACTCGCAAACACTTGGCTCATCTGACAACCATTTTTATATGAAATAAGCTGCCAACTCCCTTTACTACGATCTTTTCTGTACATAAAATACAAAGAGAAACGCTCATCTTTCAGCCTTTGTACTCTTGGGTCTTTGGCATATTGTCGGATCTTTGCGTCTGAGATTTTGCACTTGATGGTTTGAGAAATCAGTGCCTTTTGATTTAAACGAATCCCCATCACGCCCCCAATAACGTTGCTTGAATAGTCATAGAGCTAGGCTGGCGACCACGCCCAGAAAAATTAACCGAATCAATAGAGCATTCCCCGCGAAATGCTTTAGGAAAAGAATCATCCAGAACCACAACCCCCTCAGCAAAAGCGCGCAGGTTAGGTGGCCCGCTGATCGTCAGTTTCCGCCCCTCTCGTTGAATTCGTCTTAGCTCGGTTAAACAAACTTGCTCTGCGTCAGTTCGGTTACTGCAGTCCTTGCTGATCACTTTGAACGGCTCATTTCCCGCAAAAACTTCCAATCGCTCACCAGAATCCGTCGTTAAATAAAAAGACTTAACGCCGTTGAAGTCATCACGCCCATCAAGTTCGACCTCAACATTCAAAAAGTCAGCCGAGCCCTTCTCCTCCGTAATATCAGGAAGTGACAACGTAATAGTCTCAATCTTTTTACCACTTGCGCTTGAAGCTTCACCTTTCGGCGCTATCACATACACACCATCAACAATCTTCGCAGCGGCATCGTATTGTTTGGCTAAGCGATACACAAAAGCAGATGCACTCTCATCAGTACGATCGACATGCTCGATTTTAATATTTTGTAATCGAGGATGAACAAAAACCGAAAACCCATGAGGGGTAACACAGTCAGAAACGACTTGCGTCAAGGTCGAATCATTCCAGCTTGACGACTTCTTGGCACGATAACCCGTTGAATCTTTGATATTAAAGGGGGCCACGCTCAGTACAATGCGGATCTCACGTGGGTGCAAACTTGCTGATCGCTTAGAAATCTGGAATTCATCACGAAATACATCACCTAAATAGACTTGATATTTCTCACCCTTTGGGGGAATGCCATCAATATCATCTGAAAAAATAGCCATGGAAAGGTAGTCTCCTTCCACCCCATTGCCATCTGTGAGCTGCCAACTCTTCAATAAGCCCATCATGAGCTCAGCGTTTTTTCCTTCGATTCTCAACATCAGTCCCAACTCCGCGTAACACCAATAGAACGTTTATTCACATTCACTTCAGGGATAATCACAGAACAATCCTGTGGAAAAACATCACCGCGAACATGGGGATTGAGGCGGTAAAACTCCGCCTCGATCCGATCTCCATCTTGCCCCGCATGCTTGAACAACAAATCAGCCACCAAATACCCCGCCTTAGCTTGTACCCGCATTAACGAAACTCCATCAGTTGTAAAGAAACCTCGGTCACCATCGCACGTCCATCATGGACAAGTTCAGAACGGCCCTCTTTGATCTGCTTAATCGTCCACTTGCCTAGGTTAAAACCTTGTCCATCACTCACTTGCTGCGGAGCAAGAATCAAAGCCCTCAGCGCGTCCACACTTTTAGCCGCGCCATATCGAGTCCACTTAGCTGTAATATCAATAGAATCGAGGGGTTGCCCCGTAAATTCCGATTTACTTCCATCCATCACCGACACTTCCGAGTAGGCTCCATTGCTTACCCGATCCATTTTGCTAATGGGGGTTTTATCCCCCACTGCAAAGACAAACTCACCGATCACGATGTGGTGCATAACTAACTCCGATCAATCGCAGAAATAGACAAAGAATCATCAATAGAAAGCCCAGATAGACTGCCAAACTGCTGCTGAAGCGCATTCGCTACTTCTTGTCGAGCCAGAGAAGCGAGCTTTTGTTCATCCATGCCCGGCGCAGCATAAATGGGCGTTGATATTTGGATAGGAGGAAGCGAGCGTGCCACCGACTCTTGTCGTTCCTTTTCCTCAATCTTCGATTGAACGTCACTAGAAGCCATCAGCTTATCTGGCGGATTCGTCAGTTTATCGCCAAACCAACCACCTAACAGCTCACCACCATAGTCACCCAAAAATGAACCGGCTAAACCGCCGATCACCGTGCCAACACCGGGCAAAATGGCGGTGCCAATCGCCGCACCCAAACTCGCGCCACCCAAACCACCAAGTAAACCACCTCCCTCGGTGATCGCTCCTTTAGTGTCACCATCCACCAAAGCGGTAGCGATATTCGCCGTAGAGATCGCCATTGAAAGCGGCCTAATCAATTTATTCAGCCCGCCTTTCCCTAAGCCCTCAGCAACATCACCACCAATATCAAGCGCATCTTGCGCCATGGCCATGGCCGGAGTCATCGCCAAAGCGCCCCCACCCAAAGCAAGCGGAAGCGCACCGCGTTTTGCAGTGAAAGCCGTTGAAGCAAAGTTGTAAGCACGAGCCAAAGGATTACGAGAGCGAACACGAGAACTAGGGCGCGAGCGACGACCTGCCGATCCACCGCGACCGCCACGGCCAGAACGAGCACCACCACCCGACTCCATCAAAGTGCGATTTAGCCGGCTAAACTGCTTAGCCGCAAACTGCGCAGCGCGACCGCTCTCATTCGTTTCACGGTTTAGACCTTTACGAAACAAGCGACTCTTATCGAGCGTGTTGCCAAAAATAAGCGAGGCGGCTTTGCCCGCAAGCATCACACCTTTCAATGTGATCAACGCAGCAACGCCAATACCCACAGCAGCTGTTAAACCTTGGTTGGCTTCTGCAAAATTGCTCACCATGTCAACGGCATTACCGAGCGGTTGTAAAACCCAGTTCAACGCAGGAAGCAGCGCAGTACCGACGATCACACTCAACCGATTCAGCTTATTAATGAAAAGCTGAATGCCTATTTCACTCGTCGCAATACGTGAATTAAACTCACCTTGCAGTGATTTAAGGTGGACTTCTTCTGACTCATTGGCCAACTTACGCAAGCGAACAAACTCTTTCGTATTTCCCGCCAAAGCCGCCACCGCGCCTTTTACCTCTTCACCGAAAATCTGTGAAATCAACGCGCTTTGCTCTTCCAGAGGTGCAGACTTAATCGCTTCTAACACGTCAAGCAAACTGCCCGCCGCATCATCTTGCATTGACGCCGCCAAAGAAGCAGAATCGAACCCAATGGAAGAAAGAGCTCTTTTCTGGGTACTTGAGGCCGCATCCCCCATTGTTAAACGACCTGAGATATTCTTTACCGCCGTTGAAACTCGTTCGTCTCCCATGCCCGTTGCAATCATGGTGGTAGCCAACGCTGCAGTGTCATTATTGGTGAAACCTGCCAGTTTCGCGGTCGCCCCCTCGCGCGCCATCACGTTAGCAAGCTGCTTAGGGTCCATATTTGAATCGTTGGATATGTAATTCACCATACCCGCTAAATTCATCGCACCTTTTTGATCTAAGTTTAAAGCGGCCTTAAAATCAGACAGTGTCTTACCCGCTTGCGACGCTTCCATATCAAAAGCCACGCCCATTACCGCTGAATCCAAAACAAACTGCTTTAAATCATTAGGGTCTTTGATGCCAGAACGGCCACCAGCGGCAAGCATCGCATTCAGGTCATTCGCGTTTAACCCGCCGCCTTCTTTAGAAGCTTGAGTTTTTAACGACCACTGCCGCATTTGCGCCGCCTCTTCAGGCGACATATTCACTACCTTCTTCACATCAGCAAAAGAAGATTCGTTTTTAACTGCACTCCAAACCGTCGCGGCAACTGGCGCAGCGGCGATCGCTAGTGATGTTGCCTGACTGCCTATCTCACCTAACTTCGCACTGCGTCCATCAATGCGCGACTGAATAGCCTGCATCTCTTTCATGCGTGCATTTTGCTTCGCAATAGCGGCGGTTGCTTTTTCTGCTTTCTGCTCTAAGCGCTGCTGCTCATCACCCAGACGCCGAGTATTAATACCCGACTCTTTCAGTACTGCCCCAAGGCCGCGCAATTTATCGCGCTGCTTCGTTTGCTTATCCGTCAGCTCAGCAACGCGCTGCGTCGCTTTTTTATAGGCCGAGTTCAGATCAGAAGTGCGAACCTTACCTTGGTGCATCTCAAGGTTTAACGACTCCAAGCGGTTTTGCGCTTGGTGTAATTGAACCTTTAAGCGCTCAGCACCATCACCTGACGCTTTTTTAAGTTGGCTATTAAGCCCTTTGATCTCTGCTTGCGTTTGGCTATAAGCGACACGCAGGCCAGTCGCCTGAGCCTTATTTTCTTCAAGCTGCTTACCAAGCTCCGAAACACTCAGCTCAGCTTGTTTAGATTGCTCCCTCAGCTTTTCCATACGCTTAATAGCGGACTGATAACCCTCAACCTTTTTCAATTGAGAATTAAGAGAGATCACCTCACTGCGCTGCTTAGAAATTGCCGCCGTTAAACGTTCAGCCGCCGAAGTAGTAGAAACAATGTCCTCTAACCCTTTCACCGTAGTATCAAGGACTAAGCTGATCTTATCCGCCATTGCGCGCTCCGAGTTTTGACAAAATCAACTCATAACGACGCACCGCAACGTCTTGAGCCCATTGAAGCAACTCAGATTCAGATGTATTACGGTGCATAGGAATAAGGTCGATTAAAGATTCAACGTCGCGGGGTGAAAGAATGCCGCCGATTGTTGAAAAAAAGCGCCCACCTGCGGTTTTAGCGCCAAGTAATCACGTAAAGAGAGGTATTGAAAGTCCGCTTTTTGCAGCCCAGTCACCACGCGAAACATGAAATCTTCACGTTCTTCATCAGCTTCAATTTCTTCATCATCTTCAATTTTCGCCAATGCTTCGGAATGAGATACTTTAGGCACTTGGAATTTAATCCGCGCAAACTTCTCGCCCGCTTCATTTTCAAACGGATCAAGCAAGTCAAACTCAAAGCGATCACCACTTAGCTTTTTGCCTTGAAGCTCATCACTGGGAGTTAAAATAAACTCAATAATGTCTGAATAAAGTTGAAGGAAATCGGGCGTATGCAGTGTGTTGAATTTCTCAAGTGTTATCTCAGCACAATGAAGAATCACGGCTTTGCGCTGTTCAAACTCCTGCTTTGGTGTCATTTCAATCAGCTTAATGTGCGGCAACGCTTTAAAGCTGGCGGTTGAAATGATTTTTAGCTTAACGGTTCTGAGCGCTTGCGCTTCTTTTTGTACGCTGTCCGTTTCACGCTGCAGTGCGGCTATCTCATCTTCACTCGCATCAGTCGTGATCTGCTTAAGCTTATTTTTCAGCTCTAACAGGCGAGCTTCTAGTGCTTTGCTTTTTGCCGCATCCCAACTAAAAAACTTAAGAATACTGATTTTGTCCATGTTGAAACCCCAAAAAAAGACCTCCCACAATGGAGAGGTCTCATTAATGATTTAGAGAATTAAATACCCGCGAGGCCCATTAAATCAGCGCCACCAACAATGGTTTTCCCAGTAGCAACATTGATATCGTGAACCACAGTGCCTGTATCGATGAGCTTATAAGCTTTGCAAGTACCTTCGATTGTTACCGTGGGCTTTTCGCCCATTTTTAACGCGTCTTTCTTGATGTTTGTGATCGGCCCATACAATGAAAACTCTTCTTTGTACTTCGCGCCATCGGTGTGTTTTCCTTGCTCAGTAATGTTGACCTGGGCGTTATCCATAAAGAACTTACCCAGCGCATTTTGTAGAGCACGGTGATCACCGTGAACCTTCATCGTCCACTTGAGTGCTTCAAAACCAACGACATCTTCCGACATCACAAAGCCACCTTCGTTGTTGGCAACTTTGCTTTTAATGTCAGGTGGGGTGAATTCCACGATTTCATTCATGAGCGGCACGGATTCAACCAATGCCGTGAGTCGAATGCGAATACGATCAGCCATTAACAACCTCCTCTAGCCACGCTTCAATTAAGCCATTATCAACGCTCATCTCGTACACCATATGTTCGTTCGGAGAATAGCGACCGTAGTTCACACACAAGAACCAACGCCCTGAGGTGTAGTTCTCAAGGTTGTTCTTGTCAGGGTGCAGAAATGCTTTAAACACCGGAATGACTTCTTTAGCGACTAGGTTTTGTCCCCAGTTAGTTAAGCGATCAATCACCTGGTTCATGAACGCTTCAGTAAGCTGCTTGCCCATGAGGGGCTGACTTGTCTCTTCAAGCTTACGAGCCATGAGATCTTCTAAGCCAACGTGGCTGATAAAGCGTCCCGTATTGGTGCGGTTACCGATGATCGAATAGCCCCCCATGCGCGTGCGCGCAATGGTTACTACGCCATGCTTGTTTAAGAAGTTAGCTTGCGTGGTTTTATCGTTGATCTTATAGGACACGTTGCGTGATGTTTCATCACACAGCACAGCGCGGTTTTGGGGGCTTTCATACCCTTCAACCGATGCCATAGCAGAAACCAACGCAATCGAGGCTGGCATTAATACCTGAGCGCCATCGTAAGTTTTCAAGAACCAAGGGTCGATTATGGATAACTTATCTTCGCCGGTTCCCTCAGCGCCAAACTCGGCAGCAAATTCAGCGGCAGCCATGTCGTTGGTGTTAGGGCCATCAAGCACAGGGCGACAACGCACATCGCGACCGATCAGCGCTAACGCTTGACCAAGCGCTTTTGAATTGAAACCGGGGGCAGCAATAATGGTAGGCGTTTCAGCGCATGCTTTGATGGTTTGCAAGCCAGTGACTGCGCCTGTTGTACTATCAATACCACCAATCACATTTGCTTCCGTGGTTGCAACAACGCCAGTGTCTTCAACTACGGTAACGTAGACGATGCACTTCACGTACTCGAGTAAATAGCGCACCAAGTTAGGAAGCGTACCCTCGCGATCGCCTGTGGTATCAAGCATCATCATAGCGTGCGAGTAGTTCCAAAGCCGCGTTGCTTCATTATAAGTAATGGCCGTATTCTTATTTGGCGCTGTACCAGTTAAATGAACCACCTGCAGCGCAAGCGGGCCCATACTCGGTAACGGCTCAATCGTTTTGACTTCAACGCCATTGAGTTCAAAATCATTGATCGGTGAAAGCATTATTTGCCCTCTTGTTTTGCGGTTGTCTCTGCCGCTTTTTCAGCAACAGTCGCTTTCGCTTGGGTTCCGGGTTTGCCCACCTTGCCATTCAGTAGCAGCATGGAAGCTTGAGCAGGTAAGAGCGGGACGGTTTTGTTATTCTCGTAATCAGGGCTAACCCATACGCCGTTCAATCGAAACGGCTGTAATATCGGGTAGTTCTGAGTTTTTGACTTTTGCAGCTTTGTGGGTGTCGCCATTAGCTAGCTCCAATAAAAAACCCGCCGCAGCGGGTTTAGGTTTAGGTTTAGGTTTAGGTTTAGCGTAAGTTGATACGATTAAATCGTAATGTAAATCTCAATTGACTCAAGGCTAAACGCTGGCTGAGGCAATTCCGCATTCATTAGTTCTTGCGTGATTCGGTACTTACCCACTGGCAGCGTCAACTCAACGCTGAAAGCGCCGTCAATGACCGCAATTTCTTTGTAGAGCGTGCTCACTTCACCTGTTGAGATGTTCTCTTGTTCAATCGGAGTCACGAACGTTTTATCCGAGATGGCCAGCGTACCGCTGACCATAATTGTACTGCCTTCGGTAACAGTGATTTTGGTAAAGTCGCTGCTGACAGTCGATGCGCCTTGAACAGAAGTGATCACGACCGGGATGAGTTCTGGCACATCTGATGCCACATGCTCACCTTGATACGTTGTTTCGATTACATGCCCTGTTGGGTGCGTAATTCTGCACAGCTCTCCAACGTTCGGCGTATCTTGTACCCAAGCGTTTTTACGAAAAACTTCAATTTTCACGACTCAATCTCTCCAATTTCAATCAGTGCTGCTTTTAAATGCGCTTGGGCATAGTTAATTTCATATCGAGTCGTCTGCATCACTTCGATTTTTATGCTTTTATCTACATACATTTCTTGCAGATAAGCAGAGTTATCATTTTGATTTAGATTCGACAGCACTGGATAAACGAAATACAGGAACCCTTGGTTATTTGAATTAATATATCCAAAGTCTTTTTCAAAACTCGCACCATCGACTGTAATTCTAAATCTTGCGGAGCTAGCTTGCCCTGGGATGAAATAAAGCATCGTAATAAGATACTTACCTTTTAATTCAAAGACTTTCTTCCATTGATTTAATGGATAGTTTTGCAAATCGCCTTTCAAGTTTACTGTGTCAACTACTTTTAAATAAGTCGATGATGAAGAACCCAGCATACCAGCGCTCATACACACCACTCCCCATTAATTCTGATGAATCGAAACTCTTGATTCGTCTTAATAAACCACACTTTTGGCACCGGAGAATCCGCATGATTAATCTGCTCACTTTCATGAGCCAGATATGCACACTCTCCTGCTTTCAAATCCACACTGCTGTGGACGACAGCAACAAACCAAGCCCCATCTTCTGCGGGCGGCAGTGGAATTTGTGCGTAACTTGTAAACACATTCACAGCACCAAGTTTTACTATTTGAGATTGATCAGAAGACAAAACGAGATGAGTAGTAGCTAACGCATACTGTTTGTGTGGGTGGGCTTCTTCAACGTGCGCTTTATCTTGCGTTCTCACAAATTGCTGTGTTGCAGCAACCAATGATGGATCAATAACAAGCGTAAAATTTGCCGAATCTGAAACACCTATAGAGGCTTTAAACGGCAGTTCTATTAAAAGATTGCCGTTATTATGTGGCTTTTGCCAAAATGGGTATAAAAATACATACATCAACTGATTATCAGTCGTGTAAATACCAAATATTCTTACCCAGCGACCTTCACCAACGTCATGGGGTACTAATCCTTCGACGGTATAACCACCCGTTTGTATTGGCTCTATTGTATTTAAGTTGCGCCTGTCCCACTCACCGGGAACTACAGTGAGCGCTTTAAGTTCGTCATATGAGGGATTAAACGCATCACTACCACCATCTCCGACACCAAACTGTTTTAATTGAATATCTCGACCTGTGGCGGCTGCATTTTCGATTAACTCTTGACCACGAGTTGTTAAAATAACACCGCTATTGATTAATTCATTCATGTTGCAACTACTCTCATTGCCGCGATTACGGCTCCGCCTGTGTATATCTTTCCTGCTGATTTAATCATCGGAGGAACCCAAGGACCCACAATAGCCTTGGGTGCGCTAACAACAGCGCCCCCAAAGAAAATCGAACCCTGCGATTTAATCCCCACGCGGATTGAAAACGAATCTCGCTCACTCTTATACTGCACAGTTCTTGAGTAAACTCGGCTAAGTACATCATTACCAATGCCATCACCAGACCACGATGTGATCTGTATAGAATATGGAAGGTCTGCCTTTTGAATTTCCGCATCAAACCCTAGTGCAAAAAGCGCTGATTTTAATCCAGTGCGAGTTCCCGCCTTACTATGAATCGGGAAGGCTTTATCCGTCGTTTTGCGTTGCTGCACTATCGTGTCGGTAGGTTGCCAGTCTGCAACGCCGCGCTCACCCGCGAGTAGCACAACGAACTCATCAGCGGTTAACTGTGGGTTCTTTAAATTTGGGTAAGGGTTAGTTGCTCGCGCTAAAATACGCGCCCATGCGTATTCTAATGACTCTTCGATGAGCGTTCGGTTGTCAGGTTGAACGCTAACAAACTTATTCTGCTCTAACATCAATGATCACCTCAGTACAATGCGGCGCTTCATCCCATTGGCACACCACATCAGCAGCAGGCTCTAACACCTTCACTCGCTTCACACCCAGTTCGTAGAACTCGTGGCCGATCTCTTCAACATCAATCACTTCCTCTAAGCGATGCTTGCGCTCAGCAAAGGCCATTCCTGTTTGTTGCGCCTGAGCTTTGGTGACATGATTATTTGGATTTGCGCCGGTATAGAGCACAACGCTGATCGTATAGGGAATGGGTGTCGCGGCTTTTGTGGTGATCTCATCACTTTCTTGAGCAATGTCGTCACGGTTTAAATACTTGCTCGTGCGTTCAAGTAGCGCGGCACTCGGAATGCCGTTGGCGGTTTCACGGCTAAGAATCGCGACCGAAACCTTGCCAGAATTCGGCTCGGTCATTCTGGCCTGCGCATCTTTCACAAGAGCGGGTTGAGCCGCTTTCGGAAATTCATAGCGCACAACCACCGCGTCCGCTTCCGACTCAATCTTGATCACAGGCCGCTCGTCCAAAGTTAACGCGTGGAAGCGGTAACCTAACCGAGTTCCGGTGGTATGGAACTGGTACGGCGCTAAATCAAAGCGACGTAAGAGATCATCATTAGACTCAAACACAGCGGGTTTAGGTGGAAACACGGAGGTATCTTCTAGCTGTAAGACTTGGCGCTTTAAGTTGTACTGCAGCGCCATTAAATCCACCATGTCGCTTTCGGTCACGAACTTGCGAAACATCTGCAGCGCCCAGTAGTTTTTTTCACGGGTATCAGCAATGTATTTCAGCACCAAAGCTTGCAGCACCTGCGCGAGTAATTCACTGTCATTAGTCAACGCCTCTTGCAAATAAACGGCTTTCTCTGCATCGCTGGCTGCGCAGTGCTCTACAGCAAACGCAACATACTCAGCGAGCAACGTTTCAAAATCGGGCTCTTGAAACGCTTTAGGGCGATCATATTGTGTTGTCATATCGTTACACTCGTTCGAATAGATTCACCATTCCACTTACCTACAACTGTGACCAAAAACCCCCTTGCAGTCGGAATGGCTTGGCACTGTTCAATTACTAGACCAACGAGCTGATTATTAGCATCCGTGAGTGCTGCTATGGAAAGATTTTGCACAATCATCCCTTCTGATGGGCTTTGATTTTTTCCTAGTCGTTCAATAGCGCGATTACCAAATGTTCGTCGCTTAATTCGAGAGCCAACTTGAGTAGTCAATACTCGCTTAACACGACAACCCAACGCTTCTAGCCCTGTAACGGTTAAACCAGTTTCTTGATTAATCGCAATCATTGTTTTTGCCTTGGTTTACTTGTCGGTGCTTTAGTCTCAGGTGATAGATGATCGTGCCCATTGAAGATGTCGCGGTCTTCCTGCATTGTTCTTGTGTGATCTTTAACTTCACCAGTCGCCTCAAAGTGACCATCCTGCCAAATATCACAAGTCAAAAACATGCCGCCGGGATAATTGCAAGTGATCGAACCTTTATCGAGGTTATACAACTCGGTCATGCCGCCGCCGTAATCCGTCATCACTTCATTTTCTTTTAAGGTTGGGAAAGAAAATTGGTTAGAGCGTAAGCCCATTAGTGATACTGCATTGTTTAAGTTATCACCGTCGCCGATGTTAATTAAAATGCACTGCTCACCGACCGTTGGGCGTCGGTAATGACGCACTCGCCCCGCGGCAGGCACAAAAAAAGGCACGTTCTTGGCGAGATTCGCACCTGTTTTAACATTGACCGACCGCTCATGAGCGCTTTCAACGGTTCCAAGACGGATGATGTTGGCTAATCGGCGGTTGGTTTCGGCTAACACTTCACGCACTGCACGCAGTTCGTTCTCCAGTGCAATAATGCGCTTTATTGCATTCATTGGTGTTTACTCCCACAAGTACGGCATACACTTCATCAACTGGGCCCATGCGTATCCGTTGTTTCATGGTCACGGTTCTGGCAAACACACCAAGCTCCGGTTGGAAGCGGCTTGGGTTATTTGAAACTGGGATCGCTTCTTCGCAATCATCACTTTCACCAAAGAACTCATTAAGCAGCTCACGATCAATGCGTGTCGATGCATCAAGCGCTTCAAGGTCAAAGTCAGCCATTGATGTGGGAACCTCAATCAAGAACCTCAGCTCAATATCGTGAATGTGGCGACCATCGTTTGAATAACTGCGTACTGGCTCTGCCTCACCCACTAAATAGCTAATCTTCGTGCTCGTTAACTCATCAGGGCTGCGCGTGTAAGTTGATTTAATTTCAATGTTTAATGCTTGCTCTAAATGAGCAATCACTTTTTCAACCCACTCACGCGGCGAGCGAAAGAACGTTTCTGAACTCACGGTGGAAGAACTCCTCAAACTTACGATTAATGTCAGGCAAATAGTTATTGATGATCTCTTCCGTATCCGCAGAGATATCGACGGTGACCAGCTCAATGCTGCTTCTTTGTTTTCCAGTACGTCGAAACACAAGCAGCTCATCGCTCTGCATACGTGAAATAAACGCACCTTCATAAAACTCACTGCCAACACGAACGCCAAGCTTGTTTTGAGTCGGCTTGCCGGTTCGGTGTACGCCAATCTCATTCACACCGATCCACAGCTTTGAAATGCGCCCATTTTTGTAATTACGAAAACGAGAACGCAGCGCCTTGTTGTCGATTTTCAGCTCATAGCCTAGCTCGGCCATTGTCACAGCTCTTAGCCAACGGTTGGTGAGTGTGGCCGCGCGTTGAACCGCTTTCGGGATCTCTTTTTCAAACGCTTCGTATTTGCGGATAAATTCCGTATCCAACAAAAGTCGATTGCTATTGGTATTCAGACCAGCCATCACCACGCGCCCCTCTGCCTTTTTGCACCATCACATACTCGCGTGTGATCTGGCTATCCGTGCCGGTTGATTTAACAGGCATCTCATAAACCAACATATACGGCTTATCTCTATAAACCGTACTGCATTGCTCTGGTAACACTTCATCAGTAAGTAAACGATACACAGTGTGCTCACCGCGCTTTGCACTTTGTATGTACCCAATAATCTCTCGCTGATCGCCTTCTGCTGTCGTCACTAAAATAGAATGCCCAAAGCAATCCGCGATAGATGCCCGGAGATGCCCGGAGTAACCCCCGAGCAGATTCAAATAAGCTACTCATACTTAAGCAGCAGAGACGATTTCAGTGATCACACTGCCAGTCAGCAGCACACCACCATCCACAAAGACACCAACAGGTTGCGAAACCGCACCCTCTGCTGTAGGTTTCGTTTTAGTAAACTCGCCCGCTTCAAAGTAAGCCGCATCACAATCAAAGCTTGGTGTGTCACCCACTTTAATCGGGCCATCAAAGTGACCATCAATGTGACACGTCACCATCGCACCTTCTTTCGCGGTTTGAGTTGGCACGACTACTAAACTACCTACCAAGTGGGGGATGTCTTTTAATAACCCGCCTGCAGGGGCAAGCACCGCAATTTTTTTACCGTCGCTATAACGCATCGTTTTCACCATTTTTATCTAGATAAACAAAAGGGCGAGACACGCTCACCCTTGGTTTGATTGCTTTTTATTTACTCAAAGGTTGCTTTCGCAATACCACGACGATCCACGACTTTCGATGAAATATCGTAAGTAATGCGGAATTTCGCACCATCGCTTGTCCAGCCGTCACCCGTTTCTAACCAAGGGTCTTGCTGGCCATCAAGGAAGCCCATCACCACCGAATCAAAGTCTTTCGATGTCAGAGCGATCGCACCATTCACGTCAGTTAAGCGCGCCGTTTCAATCACTTTATTGAACTTCTTATAAGCAGGGTTAAAGCTGTCTGGCTTGCTGGCGGTATTCAATACCGCTTCAAGCATGGATGCGTGATCAGGGTGAGCAATCAAGAACTCACCGCGCAAATCTAGCGCATCGCCGCCGCCGTCTTTCTCACCGCCAAACGGTACACTGGTTGCAGTGGCGAATACTTTATGCAGTGCCATGATAAGCGCCGCGTAATCATTGGCAGGAATGTTAGCGACAAGGTTTCCCCACTTTTCGGCGCTTGACGCAGCTTGGAATACGGATTTACCGTCGCCCATTTTCCCGCTCAAAATGGAGTTAAACATCAACTTATCTGATAGACGGTAACCCGCTTGCATGAACTTGCGTGGCACCTTAGCAATCAAGCCAATTTCATCATTGATGATCGCTTGGCGGGTAAATTGAATCGCTCGGCCAAAGGTCGCCAATTGAATACGCTCACCGCTGCCACTGAGGATTGCAGACTTATACTCACCATCTTCACCAATGGCCATCAAGTCCGGTGCATCATTCACCATGACCAACTCGGTTTCACGAAAATCACTGAGGTTTTCCACGTTTGCCAGCTCACGCCATAATGGCGCACGAACTTTGGTTTCATCACGCATTACCGTGCGAATACTTTCGGTAATGATGTCGCCAAAATCGCCACTGTTAAACGCGCGGTTAACCAGTTCGTTTTTGGTTAAACCCGTACCCGCATTGATGCCCAAGCTAGCACGCGCCATGTTCAGTAATGATTCATGACCAAACGAGTTTTTCTTGTCTAACTCAGCCACACCCGCGCGGGCATTCAGTGCGTTTTGAAGTTCTTCTTTTACGTGATCGCCATTGCCGATGCGAAGGTGTGAAGCCGTTAAATTCGCATCTGGTTTACGTTGGCCTGTGGCGCTTTGGTCGCCAAGGTTTTCTAAAATTTTTGCTGACGCTTTATCAAGCGAACACTCAAGGTCACCCAACATTTGGTTGGTCAGCTCATCGCTTACTTTGTGCAGAGTACATAACGCGCGAATATCAAATTGGCGCTTGTTCTCGGCCTTCACTGCATTTTGCAGTTCTTCTGGTGTTAATGGTTTCGGCATGTCGCTTACCTGTTCGTTGTCTGGGGTTGAATGGTTATCTAAAAGGTTGGTAGGGGTGCTTGGATCTGGCTCGCTCTTATCTTCTTGTTCATTCGCCGGGTTAGAAGCGGTTAAACAATTAAGTAAAGATTCAGGCGCATTTTTAAACTTTGCGATGTCTTTAGCATCGTCTTCGGTAAAGCAGTTAGTTAAATCAACCGGGTCAATCACTTCATCAACCAAGCCCCACTCAAGGGCTTTTTCAGCGGTGAACCACGTCTCTTTTTTCATCGCTTCAAGGAAGTCTTCCAACGTCTTCTTGCCGTCAGAACGATCAACGTATTCTTGAGCAATTAGTTCACGACAATTCTTCCATTGCTGTAACGCCGCTTCTAAGTCTTCTTCTTCACCCCACGCGCCAATTTGCGGGTTATGAATCATCATCGATGTGTTTGACGGCATTTGGCGAACATCACACGCACTCAGTACATAAGTGCCAATGGAAGCAACAAGCCCATCAACCACGCCAGTCGTTTTGCCTTTGTGGGCTTTCAGCGCATTGTGTATTGCAACTCCTTCATAAACACCGCCGCCGCGAGTGTGAATGTGAACCTTAATATCTTTGGTTCCAATCGCCTGCAAAGCAGCAACAAGATCAATAGCAGCAATGTCATAGCTGCCAATAATGCCGTGAATGTAAAGTTGCGCTGGCTTGTCGTCGGCTTCGTTCGTTAACGTGTACCAGCGTTTATCAGTTGGTTTAGGCATCGAGAACTCCCTCGCCTTTTTCGTTGGTTTTGATTTGATCGACAGGCGCAATGTTATGAGCAGGATCAGCGGTGCTAATTATGCCCATCTCATTAAGCTGCTTGCGTTCGGCTTGAATTTCTTTGCGGGTTGCCAGTGGGTTAATGTTGCGTTCACGCTGGGCTTGGCTAAGAGAGAACAAACCAAGGCGCGAACCTTTTTCAATTCCGTCCATCTCTTTTTTCGGGTCAATCCACGGCATAACGGGGGCTTGATAAATCGCGTTGTAAACGCTGGAAGCATCAACGCTTGTCGGGATTTTCAACTCACCCTTGAGGATCGCCATTGAAAGCGCATAACGGTACTGCGGGCGTGTCCAATTCAGTACGAACTTACGTTGCAGCACTCGGTAGCGGGCGTAGGAATCAACCAGTTCTTGGCGGTTCGATGAATACGCACCATCGTAGTTTCGTGTGACCGAAGAGTTGTTTACTCCAACCGCGCTACTGACTAATTTTTGCTGACCGCCTCGAAACGGCGCGCTCATCGATTCTTTGCGGTTAGATTCCACAATCCCTGCATCTTCACCGGGCGCTAACTCAAACGAGTTCCCCATGCCAAGGAAGATGTCGCCACCTCGCGAAAAAGCATCGCCATTATCAGCACCAAGCGTAGGGTCACGCTTAATGTAGTAAGCAAAGCGTGAGGCGATCTCAGCGCTCACCATTTCAGAGTTATCGTAACTTTCTAAACGAGAGATGAGATCAAGCACCGAGTGCAGTATCGATATGCCACGGTTTTGATGTAAGCGCCGCGTAAACTTCAAATGACAAATAAACATGGCATCGACTTCGGCAAACGCGAAACCGTTTGAATCCTTTTGCATCAAATAGCTGATTGCTTGTCCGAGCTTGTTACGCTTAATCCCTTCAATCAAACCACCTTCCAGCTCAGTAATATGGCGTGGCACGAATTGCGGCTCAAATGGCTGAATAGCAAAGGGCGTAGTAGACGGGTAACTAATTTCTGGGTGATGGCCCATGTACATCCGGCCAAACACTTCCCCGTCGCGCAGCCAAGTTCGACACGCTAGCCACTCGGTTTCACTGCGGGACGTTTCGTTATCAATATTTTGCGCAAGCGAATGCAGCTCCCACCACTTTGAAATGGCTTGAGCAAACTCAATGTGAACCTCACCTTTGTGATCAAGCGGTTGCGGCTCAACCATAATACCGTTGGGCCCAACAACGTTCGCGCACAGCTCATCAAGAATGGCCGTTACAAATGGGTTATTTTCATCACCATCTCGCGCCCTTTCATAAATCGCTTTCGCGCCTTTATTGAGTTCGTTCGCTGATGATTTTGAAAATTTACGCTTTTGCTTTGTTTTGGGGTCGGTAGGTAACGCAGCGGTGTATTTGTTCAGTAGCGAACGGTCATATAACCGCTTTAAGCCTTTTTCTGGGCTAAATACCGCCACCATCTTATCGAATAGGTTTAACGGATTACTCAAGGTAATTCCTCCTAATCATACTGCGCCTGCCGCCTAATGCTTCTTGAGCGATCAACCGAGTCAAACGCTCTATCTCTGCGCGTACCGTTGCCAAACTGGCAAGCGTCAGTTTTTCACCTTCTGCGGTTGTCACTTCTTGCTGCCTCAGAATTTTTTGCTCTGCCGCAACGTACCATGCAAGGCGTTCACGGTTAGTGGGTAATGCGGTCATCCGTAAATACCTCTTGAATGGTTGTATCGGCGCTGCTTGCGTTCAAATTCTGGTTTCACGTTGGCATCCACCACGTTCGGGTTAATTTGCCAAGGTGCGGCCCATGCGGGCGGGCTGTTCCAATCAATGTCGTCGCCACCTAAATAATGCATACCCGCTTCCGCGTAAGCGCATAAATCTAAGCTTTCGTTTCGGGTGTTTGGCGGGCAAACCCAATTGCCTTTTTCATCAATGTATTCTGCTGTCAGTTCTTCAAACCAATTCCGTTCAGCCCAACCGGGCAAATGAAAATAGCGTGAACCAAATTCAAGGCGCGAATAACTGGCCGTAACACGGTTTTTAAGGCGATTGGTATGCAGTAAAAGCAGCTTAATTTCACCATGTGCGATTTTACTGCGCTTGTCTGGATGGCTTTCTTTAACTAGGTGATCAATATCTCGGCTTGCACCCTTAACCAAGCGGAACAAATGCGCCAAGCCTTGTGATTTAAGCCGGTTATAAAACTGGTAAGCAAAGTCAGTCACTGACGTTTGTTTGCCGTCCTTTTCACCTGCTGAGCCGCCAGAATCACACAGCGTTAAAACAGGCTTCATCACACGGCCAGAACCATCGGCAAGCGAGTAGGTTTTCTTCATCACTTCATCAACCAGCAAATCCCAGTCTTCTGGGTAAACGGCTGGATTAATGCGATCACCATTGCGGTGTTTAGTGGTGAGTATTTCAAAGCGATCAATCACCCAACGCTGTAGACCAAGGCCATAAACGTGCGCTTGTACAATAAAGCGTGGGTTAGATTTACCGCCTTGAACGTCTATCGACATCACAATAAAACGGCCATCATGAGGAACAACGCTGCGCGGATGATCTAATGCTCGCTGCATCAGTTCGTGCGCTCCCACTTCTAAAGCGCGAGATTGCAGAATATAAGTACGACCAACATCGACGTTATAAAACGATTTTAATGAATCTTCATCACCGCTTTCGTCATACAGCTTTTGCGCCGTTAAGTAGTTATAAACTAAGTTTTCCCAACTTTGATAAGAGGCCACAACGCCTTCAAACCAAAATGACGCCCATTTAGATTGACGTATTGCTGACTCATCAAAAACTTGTTCGCCGTACTGATCGATCTCTCCTTCACGAAACCAGCGCCCGTGTAAATTCAATTCATGTTTTTGTTGCTCGCTAATATCACAACAACAACGAGGACAGCGGCATACCGTGCTCTTGGCTTGCTCTTGATGATCGACCAGCGATTCATTCCACTTTAGCGTTTCAAAGAGAGGTTGAAACCACGCCTTACAATCAGGACAAACCCAATAAAACCGACGCCGATCACCTTGGTTATATAACTGAGCTATCCCGCCGCAAGGCTGAGCCTCATGCGCTCCGAGCTGTTCTTCTGGAACGGGGTGCCGAACCACTCGACCGGGTGAGCTTTCTGCCATGGCCATGCCAGAGCTTTTGGCATTTTGGATGCGCTTTAGTAACAAACGAAATTTGCTACCCTCTTCCCCGACACCATCGTCAGCACGGTCATAATCAGAGATACCCGCATAACGAAACGTTTCTGCAGATAAGCTTGATTCGGTAGCCGAATCTAAGTTCCGGTTCATGCCATTTAAAAAATGTTTAAACGTCAGCGTATCATCTGACTTTCGCCCAGTTCTTAGCTTCTTGATTTCCGTAGTGGCCGAAAAGCAACGAGATAAATCTTTTTTAGAAATACTTTCCGCTTTCTTTTTAGTCGAGTAGATCAGCAACATATCGCCGGGAGATTGAGTAACCGCATAGTTCACCCAGCCCTCCACCAACGCCTTGGTTTTTCCGCTTCGTGCTGGCCCCATTAACTGCAAGGCTTCATAAATTCGGCGAGCCAAACAGTTCATTGGCTCGCGCATGTACGGCACTTGGCTCGACAAAAACTTAACGGCATCGGTTCCATCTGAAATCCACAAACCGTCGTCTGCCGCTTCGACTGGGGTTTTAGAGGTAGGCCGACAAAGATAAGCTAAATCCCGACGAATTTGCGCAGCATCGGCAAACTCAAGATTTAAGCGAGGATCAAAGGTTTTCAAGCTCATCAGAAACGGCCCTTAAATCATAATTAAGCAAGCGCTCAAGGTCTTCCAACTGATATGAACTCACGCTAGGAATAGCGGTTTCAATCCGCGTAATAACCTTATCTTTAAAGCCCTTTATTGAAGCGATCAACGCACCAATTTCATGTTCGTATTCTGCTCTAGCAATGCTTTCCTGAGCTTCTTGCATGAGCTTTAATTTTTCAGTTTGGGCTTGAATATAAGCACGCAACTCTGCAGCCGTTTTAAAACCCATTAAATCCGGCGCATCACTTTGTTTGATAGGGGCTTGGCAGAGGTAAGGCACAACCTGAACCACATCATAAAGTGGGGTCGAACCTTTATGCGCAGTCGGTTCTATCCCTGCGTTTTTCAGCTTTTTACGAATGGTTGAACGGTGATACCCAAAGACTTCTAACTCTGACAAGTTCCATAAGCGTTTTTCATTGTTCATTTCTTCCTCAAAGTTATAAAAGTTTTCCCGACTCTCCGAGTGGTCACGCCCTTGTTGCCTATGGTTGACGTTGCCAGTAATGTAAGGAGTCTCACCTTTGACTTGCTTCTTTTTGATTCTTAACTCGCGCTCACACGTAAGGAGTAAGCGGCAAACCGCTTCGTGGTCATAGCTAACGAATTAAGACAGCGAGAAGCCAACGCGGGGGAACTATCGAGTAAATGCCGTAGCATCCGTAAGAGAGAAGCGATATATCGCAGGCTTGAATAAGTCACAGTAAACACCTTCTGATAAAGGTTCTCCGCAACTTACCCAGCTCTGGCCAGAATTAACTTGAAGCTGAGCTGTACCAGAACCAACGACTTCGACTTGCAAATAACCACCAAGATGATCAAACGGCATTTCATTAGTATGCAGCGGCATAAGCCCCACCTATTCAACTTCGATTGGAGAAAAATGCTGTACGACTTTTTGTGCAATATCGTAGCGGCAAACAAACGGACCAACAGCACTCGCAGCCATTGCATTAATAGTTCGAACAGCCGTTAGGCGTTTCACCTTAAAACCATGACTTACAGCCAAAGCCTCAAGTTTAGGCTCTTGTTCATTGGTAAAAACAATCAACTTATAATTACTGCCTACATCAACGGCATGCGGCCATTGTTCCGCAGCAAGCTGCTGCCAGCCCGCCAAAGTAAGAAAAGCATAAACTTGATACATTAGATTTCCGTCCACATAGCGTCGGTATAATTAATGATTTCAGCGGTAAAATTACTAGGAGAATTGGCGTACTGAATAGCACCCATATCGCGCTTAGTCAGTGGCAAATCTAAAACTAATTGCCCGCTGTTTCTGTCACCATTAACCCAAGTTTTAAACAACCGAGGAACGCCAAGTGAATAAGAAGACGTCCCCCAAGAACGCATTAACCGATCAATCACGACCTGCGAACTGGATCCGGTACGAGTTGAAACCACTACGCCATCAATAATAATTGATATCGTGACACCAACTCTTCGCAATCCATAAACATGAGTTTCAGAAACGTTTAAATTAGCCCCTGTCCAACTCACAACATAACCACCTGCGTAAACTTGTATGCCATCACCATTAGTTAACGCTCTAAAAAAATCGTTGATCGTTGGGCCTGAAAAAATAGACTGAAAAGCATCAGTCCTAACGCCTGATACGCAAACCTCTATTTCAAAGTCGGTATTTTCTGGAATGACAACTGGCTGACTAAATTGAACATACTGAGCTAAACCATCAAATGAAAGCGCAAACACTTGCACCAAAGTATGCTGATTCATTCGATTCAATATTGAAGGCAAAACCCTAGGTAATATAGGTTTCAACATGATTAACTCACTTATAAAAGGGTCACCGCCGTAAGCACTGTGGATAATGGCCTAAGCCTTAGGTGCTCGACGACACCAAAAAAGAATGCACGCTTTTGCTCTTGGCGGTGGTAGGTTTACTTGCTTTAAGGCAGCAAGCGGGCCTCTTTAATCAGAATGACTGGCTGGCGAGCATTGAGTGCGAATGTAGCCTTGTAAATAATGGATCTGCCTGATGGCTTTTGAGTTCATTTCTCGGAGATCGAGAATATCTTCTGCAACTGCTCGTTCAACTTCGGCGGCTCCTGCATCGCCCACGCTTCTGGCGCTATCGACTTTGGGCACTGGCTCAGGGCAATTGGCTTTGATGAACACCCGCTTAGCGCCGTTGCGAACGTCAGCACGAAGAGAGTCAATTTCTTTCTTTGCATTAGCGGCTTCCTCCGCATGTTTAATGCTGAGTTCATTGAAGGATTGGATTTTGGCGATTTGCCTATTGTTTAGATCAACCAGTGAATCACGCTCTTCCGTTGCCTTATCAAGCTTCGTTTGCACTACCTTGCGGTTTGCTTTCTCTACTGAATACAAACTAAAAAGTGCGATGATTACGATAGTGATGACGCCAGCGACAATCATTTTCCAGTAAGCTGAAATTGACATACCTCGTCCTCAATCTGTCTACGAGTGATCAATCCTTTCCACTTCTGACCGCCCGCATACACCCATCGCTTCAGTTCACTGCAAGCGCCTGTTATATCACCAGCGTTCAGTTTTTTAAGCAGCGTTGAGCGAGAGAACGCGCCCACACCAACGTTGTAAGTGAAAGAGTAAAGTGCTGCCTTAGTGGGCTTTGGCAGTGCTGGTTTTATCATCGGAAGGATTTGGCGCTCGATCTTCTTTAAGTCTCGCTGTAAGAAGTATTCACACTCTTCTTTTGTGTAAACCTTCCCTTCGATAACATCTGGCCCTGTAGTGCCGTAACAAACCGTAAGAACACCAACAACATCTCGATACGGAACATATTTTATTCCTTCAAGCGGCTTTATCATTGACACTGCAATGGCGATTGCACCGGCACCAGCCGCAATGAGAGAGCGAGTGATATTATTTGCCTTGCTCATTGCCAAACTCCGCTTGAAAACGTTTCTTTTGCCAGTAGTTGTTTATCCACGCGGTCAGCAACATACCGCCAAACGCAATGATCACCATCCACGCATCAGCAGATACCCCACCCAAAAAGGCAATAGAAACGTTCCACCAGTTCGACATTGCGCTGGAGATTTTTTCATTCATACGCATATCCACCCCCTGCTGGAGTGTCCTTTTGCTTACTTGATTTAAAATGAAAAGCCCCACAGAACTGTTGAGCTAGATGAGAAATGACAGGCACAAAAAAAGCGCCATAAGGGCGCAGTACAGAATGATAAATGTCAGAAACACAAAAGCCCCACCGAATAGGTGAGGCTCTGCAATGTGGTAATCCTGCGGCATTTAGTGGTGAATGTCAACGCTCACCCGCTAGATGTAGTAAATAAAATCTTGTGTTTATCCTGAATCACGCTTCATGAACGAAGTGTCAAACTTGTTTTTGGACATAAATGAGATACAGCTTCCACTAAATTAGCAATTTATAGACAACTAAAAGTATGGAAAGTCGCTTAACGTAGCGTCCAGTATTGATGGTATAGATCAGTCTGAATATCAGCCAGCGAAACTGGCTGGAGGCATGCACTCAGTTAGAGCGTCGCCGCAGTACAGCTGTCGGCTGCCAAGAAAGTGCAGAACAAGCGAAGCTCAACTTGAACAAACGTCGCATCCACTTACTTCGATTGGATAGCTAGTTTCCCATCCCCCACCTTTATCATCACGCCCTAAGCTAAACAAAGAAGCAACTTGTTAGCACTTGGCAATTCCTGCTGTTCATTGTCAGAACGTAAATCCGCTCAAACGTCACTGGCTACCGCCTAGATTTAACCACTTATCTATCGCAACAAAGGCAAACCAAAGCCTCGCGCTGTATAAGCATTTGGCCTTTATAGCAGTGCCTGTCCCTGCTAGTTTTTGTATTTCTGAGCGTTCACTTTGCTAAAGTTACCTTCCACTCCAAAATCAGCAGCATGTTTGAACTTCTTCTGCAACTGTTTAGCTGTAGCGGGTGCAACCTTGCTAAAGGCTGCACTCTTTGGAACATTTTTTTGTGGGCAAAGAAAAAGCCCCGAAGGGCTTTGGTTTTATTCTTCTTCCATCTCTAAAAAGATATCTTGCAAGTCACCATTAATTACTTCAGAGTCAACATCAGTTGTTAATTTGAACTCTTCATCGACATCTTCTATCGCAGACACTCCATCCAAAATACCAAAGACGTTAGACAAAGTATCAACTGATACCTGCCTCATTATTTTGAATAGTGTTTCTCGGTTGTCACTATCAAGACTTCTAAACAATGCCAACGCTTTTTTCCAATACTCATCAGTAGCTTCAGCTTCATCTGTATTGTTAAATAAATCTCTATAAATAACATCGTTTTCTTCGATGATTGCCTGTCTTAATTTTTCTACAAAATATTCTGCTTTCATTACTATCACTTTTGAAAAGATGATGGATACATGTCTTTGTTCATTTTCACTAGTTTTTGCAGCTGGCTATTTGGAACATCAGGATATACACGCCTTAACTCTTTCACATCCCTTGCGAGCAATTTTCTTGCACTATCAATCCCTTTTGTGCTTCTTGATACTATTCCATTAGGGCCTTTAATTGTATGGCCCACTTTAGGTACGAGTATTGCCGGCCCTGTTGCTTGGTCATAACCTTCAACAAACTTTTTCATTACAGCTTTTTGCCCAGCGTGGTGTGCATCCATTCCGGGAACTGTTCCTTTTATATCTTTATAAGCCCCTACATCAAACTTTGCTGGCCCCTTTGTAACATCTTTCCCCTTCCCTTCATGAGCTTCACCCGCTAAACCAAGCGGATCAACCCACTCCATCGGGTTGTGTACATACGCCTGAGGTCTCAATCCCCCCGCCATCCCTATGGGGTCCGGGCTTAGGTACTGGCCACTGTCTGCATCGTAATAGCGATTAACGTTGTAGTAAAGGCCGGATTCGCGGTCTTCTATTTGCCCTTGGTAACGCAGGTCACAGTAGAGCTCATCATTGTGGGCGTTTTCTCTAAAACCATGATTAGGAAGCGCATTTCGTTGTTGATAATGGCCCCATAAGGCTTGTTCACCTTGCCAAACTACGTCGCCATTTTCGCTGCACAGCTCCTGTGGCGTGCCAGAATGGTCTGTTACGATATAGTGTAGCTGAGACGCTTGGTCTGCCTTGTGCGTCACCTGCGCGAGTGGGCGAAAGCTCTCTGGCTCGTAGAGGTATTCGATTTCCTGAATAACACTGCCATCGGCGGTCTTTTGGCTGTGCTGGACAATGTTTGCCCCATCCCACAAATACTCAGTGATTCGCTGGGTGCTTAAACACTCTTTTGCGACTCGCCTGCCTAACGGGTCATAACGGTAGCGGTACCGCCCACCATTGGGCAGTTCTATATGTGTGAGCCTGTCATCCCCATTCCAAACAAAACGGGTGTTTTTGGGTCGGAAACCGTCTTTGTATTCGGTTTTCTCGACCACGCGACCACACTTATCGTAGTGATAACGGAATCGTCCCGTATCTAATACACGACCCGCCTTATCGTATTGGCGAGATTGGCGTTTGACTCGTGCATCATCGAGCGAGACTACATTACTATCACCATATTCAGTGGCAAAGCCCTGTTGGTTCAGGTTGAGCTCACTGTCGTAACCAAACAGGTGTACAAAGCGTTGCTGGCTTTCCCACGTCTTTTGCTGGCGGACGGCTTGAACTTGTCCATTAGCGTTTAGGCTGAATCTCGATTTACCGCGTTTGGCATCGTCAATGCCTACGAGCCTGTCTAGGGCATCGTACTGATAC
Organism: Vibrio sp. V15_P4S5T153; assembly: GCF_963874485.1. Classification (NCBI taxonomy): domain Bacteria; kingdom Pseudomonadati; phylum Pseudomonadota; class Gammaproteobacteria; order Vibrionales; family Vibrionaceae; genus Vibrio; species Vibrio sp. V15_P4S5T153. The sequence continues at coordinate 38,260 of NZ_CAWNHR010000004.1, forward strand.
TGGCGTAAGCTATCACCATTTCTACCAAGCTGTTGTTGCAGCAGTAATCCTGTGTCACTCCATTGGTGGTGAAGGCTAAACCCCTGCTCTGTGGTGCGAGTTTTCTCATGCCCACTGGGGTGATACACAAATTGCAGTGGGGTATGCTCGCCTACAGACAGTTGCTGTAATTGGTGCTTAGCCCATTGATATTGTCGCGCGGTTTTGCTGCCTGATGAACCAATACGGCGGCCATGTTCGTCGTATTCATGAACGATTGGGGTGCCGTTGAGGTTCTCTTCCAATAGCAGTCCTGATTGGCTGTAAGCAAAGGATACCCATGCATCACCATTTTCGGTGTAGGTTAAGCGAGAGGCGGCGTCGTACTGATCGCGGTCGACACGCGTAAGAATTGAAGGGACAGGTGCCCCAACGGATGGAGCGGATGTGACTTGTTAGTGTAAAACAGGCGAAGCTCAATTTGAAAAAACGTCGCATCCATTTACTTCGACTGGATAACTAACTTCCCGTCACCCATCTTTATCAGCACACCCTACCCTCAACAACCAATCAACTTGTTGGGGCTTAGCAACTCCGGCTGTTCATTGTCAGAGCGTAAATTCGTTCAAATGTCACTGGCTACTGCCTAAACTTAGCCTCTTGTCTATAACGACAAGAGCCAACTAAGGCCTCGCGCTGTATTAGCATTTGGCCTTTATAGTAGTGCTTGTCCTTGTTAACTTTCTTTACAGAACTATATCTTCTGTTGAAACTTCTTCTATATTTCCATTTTTCAAAAGAACACCAATTCCGTGTTCCGGGTCACAATCCGCATTAAATGATAATCCAACTCTAGTTTCTCCTGCGTTTAGCACCATAGGAAATATAAGACTAAGTGGTTCAACTAAATCAGGAATCTCCTTATCATCCACTTGAGCTCTGCCTGTATTCAACAAAACCTCTTTATAATACTTAGCCACAGCAAGCTCAATATCTTTAATTAACTTATCCTTATTGTTAACAAAGTCATCATAAGCCATTCTTTGTTCATCAAAAATTGAATTCTCATCATCATTTGGTTGGACAACTAATTCTATGTTCGTAGTTTTACCAAATATTGATATATCTATATTATTAACCCAATCATAATCATCAAAAGTTAACTCACCAAACACACTATCAATTATTTTCATCATCAATCCCATTAAATCTTAAAAGCTTCAGAAATCCCGCCCAAGTGCCCAAACTTGCCATTTATATCAGTTGGGACAAGTTGTAGCGTTTTCATATCTTCAACTTCGTGCCATGTAAATCTATTAGTTTGTCTGAATTTAGCAACGATCTTCGGAGATACACCTAATCTCTTAGCTAATATTTTATCCGCTTCTCTATGTAATTTCTTTCTAGGGTCTTTAGCTGATTTGACCTTAGCAACAAAATCGTCAATTTCAACAGTATGCTTAGTATGTGGAGATAAGTCGGCATAACCATTGCTGTATTTAACTTTTTTACCTTTTACTGCTGGATGAGCTGAGGTAAATGTACTTTCTCCTCTTGGCCCACTCCACTCGCCGTTAGTAGGCGTTTGATCAAGTCGTTCCTTATAAGTACTACCTCCTGCATTTAGATGACTTTCACCTGCCAACCCCAACGGATCAACCCACTCCAGCGGGTTAAACACATACGCTTGTGGCCTTAGCCCTCCCGCAAACCCTATTGGGTCTGGGCTTAGGTACTGGCCACTGTCTGCATCGTAATAGCGATTAACGTTGTAGTAAAGGCCGGATTCGCGGTCTTCTATTTGCCCTTGGTAACGCAGGTCACAGTAGAGCTCATCATTCTGGGCGTTTTCTCTAAAACCATGATTAGGAAGCGTATTTCGTTGTTGATAATGGCCCCATAAGGCTTGTTCACCTTGCCAAACCACCTCGCCATTTTCGCTGCACAGCTCCTGTGGCGTGCCTGCATGGTCTGTCACGATATAGTGCAGTTGAGACGCTTGGTTGGGCTTATGCGTCACCTTGCACGAGTGGGCGGAAAGCTCTCTGGCTCGTACAGGTATTCGATTGTCTGAATAACACTGCCATCGGCGGTCTTTTGGCTGTGCTGGACAATGTTTGCCCCATCCCACAAATACTCAGTAATTCGCTGGGTGCTCAAACACTCTTTTGCGATTCGCCTGCCTAATGGGTCATAACGGTAGCGGTACCGCCCACCATCGGGCAGTTCGATATGTGTGAGCCTGTCATCCCCATTCCAAACAAAACGGGTGGTTTTGGGTCGGAAGCCGTCTTTGTATTCGGTTTTCTCGACCACGCGACCACACCTATCGTAGTGATAACGGAATCGTCCCGTATCTAATACACGACCCGCCTTATCGTAGTGGCGAGATTGGCGTGTGACTCGTGCATCATCGAGCGATACTACATTGCTATCACCATATTCAGTGGCAAAACCTTGTTGGTTAAGGTTGAGTTCACTGTCGTAACCAAACAGGTGGACAAAGCGGTACTGACTGTCCCAACCCTTTTGCAGGCGTTCGGCTTGAACTTGGCCATTGGCGTTTAGGCTGAATCTGGATTTACCGCGTTTGGCATCGTTAATGCCCACCAGCCTGTCTAGGGCATCGTATTGAAACTGGCGTAATCTATCACTATTTCTACCAAGCTGTTGCTCTAGCAGTAACCCTGTTTCACTCCATTGATGGTGAAGGCTAAAACCCTGCTCTGTGGCGCGAGTTTTCTCATGCCCACTGGGGTGATACGCAAATTGCAGCGGCGTATGCTCGCCTACAGACAGTTGCTGTAATTGGTGCTTCGTCCATTGATATTGTCGCGCGGTTTTGCTGCCTGATGAACCAATACGGCGGCCATGTTCGTCGTATTCATGAACGAACGAGGTGCCGTTGATATTCTCTTCCAATAGCAGCCCAGATGGGCTGTAAGCAAAAGATACCCATGCATCACCATTTTCGGTGTAGGTTAAGCGAGAGGCGGCATCATACTGATAGCGGTCGACACGCTTAAGAATTGAAGGGACAAGTGCCCCAACGGATGGAGCGGATATGAGTTGTTAGTACAAAACAGGCGAAGCTCAATTTGAACAAACGTCGCATTCATTTGCTTCGATTGGATAACTAGCTTCCCTTCCCCCATCTTTATCATCACGCCCTAAGCTAAACAAAGAATCAACTTGTTAGCGCTTGGCAGTTCCTGCTGTTCATTGTCAGAGCTTCAATCCGTTCAAACGTCACTGGCTACTACACAGATCTAACCACTTGGCTATCGCAACAAGGACTAACCAAGACCTCGCGCTGTATTAGCATGCGGCCTTTGTAGTAGTGCCTGTCCTTGTTATTCTTGTGTTGTCTTCATTTATGAATGAAATTAGCTAATCACTTGCTATCAGCTTAATTTTGCATGATTTTCAATCACTTTGAGACCGACAATCTTCATAATTTTTTTTTCAATTTGAGAACCTCTCCAAACTGTAACAGGAGTAAGAATCTCTTCATTGTAATCGCTAAGGCATAACTCTCCTTTACAATCTACCTTTCTCCATCTTTTTTTCTGAATAGCTAGACCTGATGTCACTAAAGGTTCCATTAGTAGGCTATCAAATATACTGGCTTCGACACTGTCCTTCCACCCATTAACTTCACTCGATATAACGATCTTTAAACCAACTGATGTTTCATTTCTTACTACTGCACAATATGCAAAATCTGAGCTCATATCCTGAGGTTTTTGTTTGGCTAAGGAGGTAGCGTCTGAAATATCCAACATCCCCAAAGGAATTGCATAAACATTCTTTTCTAAAATATTTTTCATTTTACCATTATCCATCTAAAAACAATCTTTCTTAGGCTTTCTACTATTAATATCAGCTTTGGCTTTATCATACTCATCATTAAAAGCTATTCCACGGTCATCAACTCTACCTTTATCGAAAGAGTTAATCTTGTTACCACGGTTTGCAATTGATATCTTTTGGCCTCTAATCCCAGTTTTAGTGCCATACTCTTCTATATAAGCTTGTTCATAGCCTCTAGCTTGCGCGTAATTTAACTCTTTTTCTAGGACCTCTAACCTATCATCTGTGGTTAAACGGCCAGACGATAAATGCTGCAGCTCTCGTTTTGATGGGTTGTTTGATATCCCTATATAATATGGGAGCTCTGCCCCTTCTTCAAACAACCCGTAGACAGAAAATCCGCCTTGATTCAATGGTGTCAACCCCAACGGATCAACCCAATCCAGCGGGTTAAACACGTACGCCTGTGGCCTTAACCCGCCCGAAAACCCTATCGGGTCTGGGCTCAGGTACTGGCCACTGTCTGCATCGTAATAGCGATTAACGTTGTAGTAAAGGCCGGATTCGCGGTCTTCTATTTGCCCTTGGTAACGCAGGTCACAGTAGAGCTCATCATTGTGGGCGTTTTCTCTAACACCATGATTAGGAAGCGTATTTTTCTGTTGATAATGGCCCCACAAGGCTTGCTCCCCTTGCCAAACCACCTCGCCATTTTCACTGCACAGCTCCTGTGGCGTTCCAGCATGGTCTGTCACGATATAGTGTAGCTGAGACGCTTGGTTGGCCTTATGCGTCACCTGTGCGAGTGGGCGGAAGGTTTCTGGCTCGTACAGGTATTCGATTGTCTGAACAACACTGCCATCGGCGGTCTTTTGGCTGTGCTGGACAATGTTTGCCCCATCCCACAAATACTCAGTGATTCGCTGGGTGCTCAAACACTCTTTTGCGATTCGCCTGCCTAATGGGTCATAACGGTAGCGGTACCGCCCACCATCAGGCAGTTCGATATGAGTGAGCCTGTCATCCCCATTCCAAACAAAACGAGTGGTTTTTGGGCGGAAGCCGTCTTGGTATTCGGTTTTCTCGACCACGCGACCACACCTATCGTAGTGATAACGGAATCGCCCCGTATCCAACACACGGCCAGCCTTATC
>NZ_CAWNHR010000005.1:0-16099 GCF_963874485.1 Vibrio sp. V15_P4S5T153
GACCATGCAGGCACGCCACAGGAGCTGTGCAGCGAAAATGGCGAGGTGGTTTGGCAAGGTGAACAAGCCTTATGGGGCCATTATCAACAACGAAATACGCTTCCTAATCATGGTTTTAGAGAAAACGCCCACAATGATGAGCTCTACTGTGACCTGCGTTACCAAGGGCAAATAGAAGACCGTGAGTCCGGCCTTTACTACAATGTTAATCGCTATTACGATGCAGACAGTGGCCAGTACCTAAGCCCAGACCCAATAGGGTTTGCGGGAGGGCTAAGGCCACAAGCGTATGTGTTTAACCCGCTGGATTCGGTTGACCCATTGGGGTTGACTCCATTGAATCAAGGCGGATTTTCTGTCTATGGTTTGTTTGACCAAGGAGCTACGAAGCCTTACTACATTGGGATTTCAAATGATCCACTAAGGAGGTTAGAGGAGCATATCAATACTGGGCGGTTTAATTTAGCGACTGGAGAGCAGCAAGTTCTACAAGAAAATTTGAGTTACGCTGAAGTTCGGGGTTACGAACAGGTATATATTGAAAAGTATGGAACTAAGACAGGCACAATAGGAGAGGATATTTCTTCTAAGAATAGAGGAAATAAAATAAATTCTTTTGATAAAACGAGAACAGATGACCGAGGAGAGGCATTTAAGCGAGAATATGAAAATGCTCAGACGGAAATTAATGGTAAGAAACCTAAAAAATGTGAGTTAAAATGAGTAAGAAAACATTAACAGTCAACGTTGGGGACATTTACTTTGTTCCATTATTTTTAAGCCATGATATGAGTAATAAAAGCTATTTGAGATATAAGTTCGGAGAGGAAGGACAGGTGTTTTGTTTTCTTCGGATTGTAAAGGATTTAATTGGTTCCGGAATTTTAGTAGAAGTTTTTAATTATATTGGTGACGCTAATTCTTCTGTTGAATATATTATTGATAGCGGTAGGATGTTTGAACCTGTATTGATCATAGGTGATGGGATACACAAGAAACGGTGGAGAAAAATAAATGAGACGGAAAACTATGATTGTGAATATCACTCTAACTTTAGTCAGATTAAATTAGTCATTGGAGGATTTGACCGTCCTAAGATTTGGCAAAATAATGAAATTAGAGATCCTGATGAGGATATTAGTTTAATTGAGCGTGGAAAAATGTGGGCAGCGTGTCAGTTAGAATCAAGGATTGTAGGAATGTTATCTGAAATGGGTAGGCTGACTAAAAGTAGCATTATTTGATCTCTTGTAAAAAAGAATTGCAAGGACAGGCACAACTATAAAGGCCATATGCTAATTCAGTGCGAGGTCTTCATCCTTCGGGGTGTCTGTCCCTTTAATTTTTGGGGCGGGTCGTGTATTGGATACGGGTCGATTCCGTTATCACTACGATAGGTGTGGTCGCGTGGTCGAGAAAACCGAATACAAAGACGGTTTCCGACCCAAAACCACCCGTTTTGTTTGGAATGGAGATGACAGGCTCACACATATAGAGCTGCCCGATGGTGGGCGGTACCGCTACCGTTATGACCCGTTAGGCAGGCGAGTCGCAAAAGAGTGTTTGAGCACCCAGCGAATCACTGAGTATTTGTGGGATGGGGCAAACATTGTCCAGCACAGCCAAAAGACCGCCGATGGCAGTGTTATTCAGGAAATTGAATACCTGTACGAGCCAGAGAGCTTTCGCCCACTCGCGCAGGTGACGCATAAGGCCAACCAAGCGTCTCAGCTACACTATATCGTGACTGACCATGCAGGCACGCCACAGGAGCTGTGCAGCGAAAATGGCGAGGTGGTTTGGCAAGGGGAGCAAGCCTTATGGGGCCATTATCAACAGCAAAATACACTTCCTAATTATGGTGTTAGAGAAAACGCCCACAATGATGAGCTCTACTGTGACCTGCGTTACCAAGGGCAAATAGAAGACCGCGAATCCGGCCTTTACTACAATGTTAATCGCTATTACGATGCAGACAGTGGCCAGTACCTAAGCCCAGACCCAATAGGGTTTGCGGGAGGACTAAGGCCGCAGGCGTATGTATTTAACCCGCTGGATTGGGTCGACCCGCTGGGTTTGGCGGGTGAAGCTCATGAAGGGAAGGGTGAAGATGTTACAAACAATGCAAAGGCGATTAAGAATGCCCGTCAACGTGGAGTTAATAGAGCGAAATCAGCTGAAAGAGATCTTGTTAAAAGCGGCCATCCAGGAACTGCTGACAACGGTGGATGGTCATTTGCTGAAAGGAAGCGTATCGCAGAAACTGGGCAATTCCCAAGTGATACCCGTTGGCATCATATAAATGATGTTAAAAGAAACCCTGGCCAGGCAGATTTGGCAGATAACATCATACCTTCAAGGGGCGGAAACGCTGGTCACGTCAGTAAGTATCACCCTAATGGTACTCAAGCAGGCTCCTCTGGCCCACTGCTGAATCGCAGCCAACTCAAAAATAATCATATGAACGGAAATTGAAGATGAAGTTACTAGATTGGATTAAAGCGAATAGACCCGGCAATGTCACCGAATGTGACGATCGTTTTGAGATAGAGCATCAATCTGGAGAGCACTCTACAGTGTTCAAGAGTGCCGAGGCTAATACAGTTACGATGAACTCGCTTAAGTCTCTTGGAGATGTATATACAGACTTTGATGGTGCCGACTTGTTTTCAAGTACATTTAAGATCGCATCAATATCCACCCCAAAATGCGTTGGAGATGTTGAGTTAGTTGAGAGCTTGTCCAAATTTCAAGATTGGGTGAATCAACTGAATCCAAGCTTTCCCGAGAGTGTTGTTCCTTTTATGTATCAGGCAGGTATCGGAGTTTATGCTTTAGGGGAAGAAAGTGGAAAAATTTACGAATGGGATGATGAGCAAGGTGTTTTAACTGATGAATTTGACTCACTCGATCAGGTGTTGACTGAATGGCTTGACGCAGTAGCTTAGTATGTAACACTTTAGCCCTTAATTGAAAACGAAAATAACAAGGACAGGCACCACTATAAAGGCCACATGCTTATACAGCGCGAGGTCTTGGTTAGTCCTTGTTGCGATAGCCAAGTGGTTAGAACTGTGTAGTAGCCAGTGACGTTTGAACGGATTTACGCTCTGACAATGAACAGCAGGAATTGCCAAGCGCTAACAAGTTGCTTCTTTGTTTAGGTTAGGGCGTGATGATAAAGATGGGGGATGGGAAGCTAGCTATTCAGTCGAAGTAAATGGATGCAACGTTTGTTCAAATTGAGCTTCGCCTGTTTTGCACTTTCTTGGCAGCCTACAGCTGTACTGCGGCGACGCTCCAACTGAGTGCATGCCTCCAGCCAGTTTCGCTGGCTGATATTCAGACATCCTTTGTGGTGTCTGTCCCTTCAATTCTTAAGCGTGCGGTGACGCTCGACCACAACGAGCAACCACTGGGTAAAACTTGGTATGAGTACGACGCGGCATCCCGCTTAACCTACACCGAAAATGATGATGCATGGGTATCCTTTGCTTACAGCCACTCTAGGCTGCTATTGGAAGAAAACCTCAATGGCACACCTATCATTCATGAATACGATGAACATGGCCGCCGTATTGGTTCATCAGGCAGCAAAACCGCGCGACAATATCAATGGGCTAAGCACCAATTACAGCAACTGTCTGTAGGCGAGCATACGCCGCTGCAATTTGCGTATCACCCCAGTGGGCATGAGCAAACTCGCGCTACAGAGCAGGGGTTTAGCCTTCACCATCAATGGAGTGAAACAGGGTTACTGTTGCAACAACAGCTTGGTAGAAATGGTGATAGCTTACGCCAGTATCAATACGATGCCCTAGACAGGTTAGTGGGCATTGACGATGCCAAACGCGGTAAATCCAGATTCAGCCTAAACGCCAATGGCCAAGTTCAAGCCGTCCGCCAGCAAAAGACGTGGGAAAGTCAGCAACGCTTTGTACACCTGTTTGGTTACGACAGTGAACTCAACCTGAACCAACAAGGTTTTGCCACTGAATATGGTGATAGCAATGTAGTCTCGCTCGATGATGCACGAGTCACACGCCAATCTCGCCACTACGATAAGGCGGGTCGTGTATTAGATACGGGCCGATTCCGTTATCACTACGACATGTGTGGTCGCGTGGTCGAGAAAACCGAATACAAAGACGGCTTCCGCCCAAAAACCACTCGTTTTGTTTGGAATGGGGATGACAGGCTCACTCATATCGAACTGCCTGATGGTGGGCGGTACCGCTACCGTTATGACCCGTTAGGCAGGCGAGTCGCAAAAGAGTGTTTAAGCACCCAGCGAATCACTGAGTATTTGTGGGATGGGGCAAATATTGTCCAGCACAGCCAAAAGACCGCCGATGGCAGTGTTATTCAGGAAATTGAATACCTGTACGAGCCAGAGAGCTTTCGCCCACTCGCGCAGGTGACGCATAAGGCCAACCAAGATTCTCAGCTACACTATATCGTGACTGACCATGCAGGCACGCCACAGGAGCTGTGCAGCGAAAATGGCGAGGTCGTTTGGCAAGGTGAGCAAGCCTTGTGGGGCCATTACCAACAGAAAAATACGCTTCCTAATCATGGTGTTAGAGAAAACGCCCAAAATGATGAGCTCTACTGTGACCTGCGTTACCAAGGGCAAATAGAAGACCGCGAATCCGGCCTTTACTACAATGTTAATCGCTATTACGATGCAGACAGTGGCCAGTACCTAAGCCCAGACCCCATAGGGATGGCGGGGGGGTTAAGGCCACAGGCGTATGTGTTTAACCCGCTGGATTGGGTTGATCCGTTGGGGTTGGCGAAGTGTCCACTCAAAAAGCTAGAAGAAAGGGGCTTTACTGGGGTTAAACTCAATGATAATGGTGGCTTAGATTATTCCGAGAGTAATGCATTATATTCCAATCCTGAAAGGCTTAAGCCAGATAATACTCACGTAGAGTCAATTGTAAAAATTGAATACACAGGCGATTATCATGCAGACTTTGAAGCGGCTAGCATGAAAGGCTTTGGGCAAAAGTCTACACCAAGGATGGATGGAAACGAATATGTATGGCATCACCTTGATGACTATGATCCTGTAACAAACACGGGAACTATGCAATTAGTACGTAAAGATGCGCATCGCGGTATACAGCATACTGGAGGTGCAAGTCAATATAGGCAAGCCACTGGTAAAAAATATACATTTGGTTATTTATGAGAGGTCATATGGTAGAGCTAGTTTATCCAGAAAAAGAAATCAATATAAGTGAATATAACGAGTTTGAACGTCTTTTTGTGAGAGATTTACCCTTGTCATTTCGAAAGCAATACCTCCGAATTAATGGCGGTATGGCGGGAGAGGAAGATCTAGAAAATGGCCTTTGGGGACTACCCATAGGTGGGTTTGAATCAATAAAGTATGGCGCAGTGCCTATAGAGCGATTAATTGAAGATATCGGTGACATTGTAGACCATGATGAAGTGCTGGTATTTAAAAAATGGGAGTATGTGCCATTTGCACACGATCAAGGTGGTAATATCATATTTGTTTCCCTCAAGGACTCTAACTATGATCAAGTCTGTATTTACGCGATGGATGGCTCTAACATTCATTTCACAAAGTACAATTTTGGAAGCTTCATAGATAAATTATACGCATTGCGTTAAGTGAGCGTTATGTGCGCAGAGAGGCTTTGTTGCGTAATTCGAGGGAACTAAATCAGAAGGTTACGATCTGATCGGCTAAGTAAGTTAATTATCCTAGTCTCATGCTGAAACCTCGCTACAAAACAACGAACTGGAAACAGTACAACAAAGCCTTAATCAACCGTGGTTCACTCACTTTCTGGATTGATGAAGAAGCCATTCGCCAGTGGAAGCAGAGCAAACAAGATAAACGAGGTAGACCTCGTCAGTTCAGCGACTTAGCCATTACCACTGCGCTTATGGTGAAACGAGTTTTCTCAATGCCATTGAGAGCATTGCAAGGGTTTATCAATTCTGTTTTTTCATTGGCTAACGTCCCTATAGTCTGTCCACATTATAGTTGTATCAGTCGAAGAGCTAAGCAAGTCGACGTTTCATTTAAACCAAAGACTAGAGGTGTAATACAGCACCTAGCCATTGATGCAACAGGTCTCAAGGTTTATGGTGAAGGTGAATGGAAGGTCAAGAAGCATGGTACTGACGGGAAGCGTAGAGTCTGGAGAAAGTTGCATTTAGCGGTAGACACCAGCACTCACGAAATCGTCGCAGCAGAACTGAGTTTATCTAATGTTACCGATGCAGAAGTCCTTCCTAACTTGCTCAAGCAAACACGCCGAAGAATTATCGAGATATCTGGTGATGGCGCTTATGGCACAAGGGATTGCCACGATGCCATACGGTTCAAGCGAGCGGTTCCACTCATCCCTCCAAGAGAAGGGGCAGCCTTCTAGGAGAATGGTCACCCTAGAAATTTAGCGGTAGGTTGCCAGAAGCTCTACGGCACCAACAATAAGTGGAAAAAGCGGTACGGCTATCATAAACGCTCACTATCAGAGACAGCAATGTATCGAGTGAAGCAGTTGTTAGGTGGGCGATTAAGTCTGAGAAACTACAATGCTCAGGTTGGTGAAACTTACGCCATGATTAAAGCGCTGAACAAACTTACAGGGCTTGGTATGCCTGAGACTCAGTGTGTTGTATAAGAATCACTCAATTTCAGGCAGTTTGGTCCTCTGATCGAATTACGCAACAAAGCCCTAGGGGGTTAGAACAACGTCAGTTTGAAAAACTCGGTGGATTAGAAGGTACGTCAAACAAACAAAATCCCGTTGGGCCTAACAACCCTAGACGAGAAGAATATTTAGCCAAAGCAGATGAGCACATTAATAAACCACCTAAAGCATGTGAGTAAGGAGTTTAGTGATAATGGTTATTAGGAAAAAAGATTTAGTCGTAGATTCAGTTTTCTCCATTCAAGTACCTGAATATGGGTATGTTCTAGCGCAAATTAGGAAAGATTGTCATTTAGAAGTTTTTGATTGCTTGAGGAAAGAAGATTCATGGGATGACGTTGACCTTAACAATATCACAGTGCTATTTAATATCGTGGTTGCTGTGAGTCGGTTGTTAAAGTTATTTTCGAAAGATTTTACAGCATCAGTGAAAGTTAATAGGCGCCCTCAACCTATACTTAGTTTATCCCTTGGTGAGGTTAGACCATCGACAAATTTGTTTGGCTTGAGACTTGTTAAACATGAAGAAGTATACGATTCAAACAACATCGCTGTTCTTATATCAAGTTTAGATCCAGAATCTCATAGAGATATCATCTATTCATTTGAATGTCTTGGAATGATGGGGGAACCAGAAGTGATTCGTAATCGTATAACCACTTACTATGAGACGGGAGTTAATTGGGATAATCAAAAGTCAATTCTTTATCCAGAGCTTCCATTGCCACCTAAGGGTTATCAACGGATGACATGTGAAGAATTTCTATCATTAAGGAAATAACAGAAATTAACAAGGACAGGCGCTGCTAAAAAGGCCACATGCTTATACAGCGCGTCGTCTTGGTTGGTCCTTGTTGCGATAGGTAAGTGGCCAAATCTAGGCAGTAGTTAGTGACATTTGAATGGATTTGAGCTCTGACAATGAACAGCAGGAATTGCCAAGCGCTAACAAGTTGATTCTTTGTTTAGGTTAGGGCGTGATGATAAAGATGGGGGAAGGGAAGCTAGCTATCCCATCGAAGTAAATGGATACGACGTTTGTTCAAGTTGAGCTTCGCCTGTTTTGTACTAACAACTCATATCCGCTCCATCCGTTGGGTCACTTGTCCCATCAATTCTTACTCGTGTCGACCACTATCAAGTATGATGCCGCATCGTAGTCTCGCTCGATGATGCACGAGTAAAACGCCAATCTCGCCACTACGATAAGGCGGGTCGTGTATTAGATACGGGACGATTCCGTTATCACTACGACATATGTGGTCGCGTGGTCGAGAAAACCGAATACCAAGACGGCTTCCGCCCAAAAACCACTCGTTTTGTTTGGAATGGGGATGACAGGCTCACTCATATCGAACTGCCTGATGGTGGGCGGTACCGCTACCGTTATGACCCATTAGGCAGGCGAGTCGCAAAAGAGTGTTTGAGCACCCAGCGAATCACTGAGTATTTGTGGGATGGGGCAAACATTGTCCAGCACAGCCAAAAGACCGCCGATGGCAGTGTTGTTCAGACAATCGAATACCTGTACGAGCCAGAGAGCTTTCGCCCACTCGTGCAAGTGACGCATAAGCCCAACCAAGCGTCTCAACTGCACTATATCGTGACAGACCATGCAGGCACGCCACAGGAGCTGTGCAGCGAAAATGGCGAGGTGGTTTGGCAAGGTGAACAAGCCTTATGGGGCCATTACCAACAACGAAATACGCTTCCTAATCATGGTTTTAGAGAAAACGCCCAGAATGATGAGCTCTACTGTGACCTGCGTTACCAAGGGCAAATAGAAGACCGCGAATCCGGCCTTTACTACAACGTTAATCGCTATTACGATGCAGACAGTGGCCAGTACCTAAGCCCAGACCCTATAGGGTTTGCGGGAGGGCTAAGGCCACAGGCGTATGTATTTAACCCTCTGGATTGGGTTGACCCGTTGGGGTTGACACCATTGAATCAAGGCGGTTTTTCTGTATATGGATTATTTGATCAAGGAGCCTCGGAACCTTACTAAATTGGGATTTCAAATGATCCTGATAGACGATTACTACAGCATATTAAATCAGGGCGTTTTAATGAAGATACTGGGCAACAAAGGGTTCTTCAAAGAGACTTAAGATATGATGAAGCCCGTGGTTATGAGCAGGCGTATATAGAAAAATATGAAACGAAAACGGGAAAAATTGGGGAGGATATTTCGTCTACTAACAGAGGAAATAAAATAAATTCTTTTGATAAAACAAGAACTGATGATCGAGGGAAAGCATTTAATAAAGAATATGAAAATGCACAGGCAGAGATAAATGGTAAGAAACCTCAAAAATGTGGATGAAAATGAGTAATAAAAAATTAGTAGTTAATTCTGGAGATGTTTACTTTATTCCTTTGTTCTTATATGAGGAGTCGAGCGCTAAAAGTTTTAGTCGTTATAAATTTGGTGGTGTGGGACAAGAGTTTTGTTTCTTCAGGATTATTGACGATCATCTAGGATCAGGAATATTAATTGAAATTTTCAATTGTGTCGGGGGCATAGAGGCCGATATGAATGAAATAGTATCCTCCCCAAGGCTATTTAAACCGATATATATATCTGGTGAAGGTATTTTTAAAAAGAGATGGAGAAAAGTAGGAGAAACGAAAAACTATAACAAAGAAACTGATTCAAATTACAGTAGCATCCAGTTCTTGATTGGTATACCTGGAGAATTCAGGCTCTGGTGCAATGATATGGAAAGTGACATTGATAACTTACAAGATATTGATGATGTTGAAGAACATATTATTTGGACATCAATGCAAGTAGAAAAGCGAGTGTTAAAAGCTTTAGGACGTTTATAAGAGACGAAATAACAAGGACAGACACTACTATAAAGAGCACATGCTAATACAGCGCGAGGCTTTGGTTGGCCCTTGTCGCGATAGGTAAGTGGCCAAATCTAAGCAGTAGAACGCTACCGTTATGACCCGTTGGGCAGGCGAGTCGCAAAAGAGTGTTTAAGCACCCGACGAATCACTGAGTATTTGTGGGATGGGGCAAACATTGTCCAGCACAGCCAAAAGACCGCCGATGGCAGTGTTATTCAGGAAATCGAGTACCTGTACGAGCCAGAGAGCTTTCGCCCACTCGCGCAAGTGACGCACAAGGCAGACCAAGCGTCTCAGCTACACTATATCGTGACAGACCATGCTGGAACGCCACAGGAGCTGTGCAGTGAAAATGGCGAGGTGGTTTGGCAAGGTGAACAAGCCTTATGGGGCCATTATCAACAGCAAAATACACTTCCTAATCATGGTGTTAGAGAAAACTCCCACAATGATGAGCTCTACTTTGACCTGCGTTACCAAGGGCAAATAGAAGACCGCGAATCCGGCCTTTACTATAACGTTAATCGCTATTACGATGCAGACAGTGGCCAGTACCTAAGCCCAGACCCAATAGGGTTTTCGGGCGGGTTAAGGCCACAAGCGTATGTGTTTAACCCGCTGGATTGGGTTGACCCGTTGGGGTTGGCGAAGTGTCCACTCAAAAAGTTAGAAGAAAGGGGCTTCACTGGGGTTGAGGTTACAAATAATGGAGGTCTAGACTACTCGGCTAGTAACGCCTTATACACAAGGAACGGAGTAAATCCAATCCAAAAAATCGAATACACAGGTAATTATCACGAAGATTTCGAACAAGCTAGCATGGTGGCTTTAGGTCAGAAATCAACCCCTAGAGGCTATGTTTGGCACCACTTGGATGATTATGACTCTGTAACAAATACAGGTAGTATGCAATTAGTTAAACAGAGTGCTCATAGAGGGATACCTCATGTTGGTGGCGTGAGTCAATACAAGGCGCATACAGGAAATAGTTATATTTTTAAAAAATGGTGATGTTATGAATGAAATTAGTTTTATATATTTTTTACCACCAGCAACGGATGATGAAATACTCAATTTAGAGAGAGTTTCTGGTTCTAAATTGCCAGAAGAAATGAAGAGTATTTATAAAAAGTATAATGGAGGTCAGCCTCAGCCATCTTTTGTGCATGATGATAAAAACCTTTATCCAATTAATTCGTTTTACTCTATATCTGAGATTATTGAGTCATTTAATGACTTTGAAGATGAATCGTTACCTATTGGTTTTAGTAGATATGAAATGTTACCTTTTGCTTATGACCCTGGCTCTGGTATTTATTCGATATCTTTGCGGAAGAATGATTTTGGTACTGTGTATTTCTATGTATTACATGAAGAAGCTGAAATCTTCGGTGTATGGAGATCATTTAAATCGTTTGTTGAATCAATAGTTGATGATCCTGAAAGCCTATAAGAAGGCTGTTAAAAACTCTCTATGCTTATCCAAGTCCCACTAAAATCACGGTAGCGTGAGACTTGGAAAGGAAATCAGAATAAAAAGGACAGGCCCTTATCGCGATAGCTAAGTGGCCAAATCTAGGCAGTAGCCAGTGATGTTTGAACGGATTTACGCTCTGACAATGAAAATCCTGAATTTCCAAGCCCCAACAAGCTGATTCTTTGCTTAGGTTAGGGCGTGATGAAATAGATGGGTGACGGGAAGTTAGCTATCCAGTCGAAGTAAATGGATGCGACGCTTGTTCAACTTGAGCTTCGCCTGTTTTGTACTAACAATTCATACCTACCTCATCCTTTGTGGTGTCTGTCCCTTCAATTCCGTTGGGCAGGCGAGTCGCAAAAGAATGTTTAAGCACCCAGCGAATCACTGAGTATTTGTGGGATGGGGCAAACATTGTCCAGCACAGCCAAAAGACCGCCGATGGCAGTGTTGTTCAGACAATCGAATACCTGTACGAGCCAGAGAGCTTCCGCCCACTCGCGCAAGTGACGCATAAGGCAGACCAAGCGTCTCAGCTACACTATATCGTGACAGACTATGCAGGCACGCCACAGGAGCTGTGCAGTGAAAATGGCGAGGTGGTTTGGCAAGGTGAACAAGCCTTATGGGGCCATTATCAACAGCAAAATACACTTCCTAATCATGGTTTTAGAGAAAACGCCCAAAATGATGAGCTCTACTGTGACCTGCGTTACCAAGGGCAAATAGAAGACCGTGAGTCCGGCCTTTACTACAACGTTAATCGCTATTACGATGCAGACAGTGGCCAGTACCTGAGCCCAGACCCGATAGGGTTTTCGGGAGGACTAAGGCCACAGGCGTACGTGTTTAACCCGCTGGATTGGGTTGATCCGTTGGGGTTGGCGGGTTGTCCTACTCTTAGAAGTCCCGATGATATTGCCCAAAAATATGGTGGTAAGAAGATCGGCCCAAATAGATATCAGTTCTCGAATAAAAAAACAGCTAAACAAGCTGCTTCAGAAATAGCGGGTGATTTAGGTTCAGATGCAAGAAAGATTCCGCGTAGTGAGTATAGAGATTCGAAAAATACATATCAGCAAGAGATGTCTAATCGCGTTATTGGCAAACACTCGAGGCAGTTGGATGAGAATAATAAACCTATAGCTGGGTATCACGATCACAGTATTGGCCACTCAGGTTTTGGGGATGACAGGCCCCACTTTAATGCTTGGAGTCAATCTACAGGTACAAAAGAGAATGATAATGTACATCTATATTATCCCAAGAATAGCTAATTAGAGGCTCCACTATGAAAGAATGGCGACGCTATGTATGTGAGTTTTGTGAACCACTCCTTATCTTGGAAGAAGATACAGAGCCAGAACTACAAAACTGTAGGTGTGGACATGAATTTATCATGGTACATAAAGAAAGGGGGGCTGGTATATTAGTAAGTCTGATACCTGCATTATCCTCATCTAGAAAATATCATTTAAAAATAGAATCAATGAGTGGGGAGTTAACTCCGAGGATTAGTAAACATTCTTTTTCAAAAGAAGATGTTGGAAAACTGGCTCAATTGTTTATGGGATTAGAGAGCAAGGCTGCGGAAAGGGTATGGAAAGCAAAAAAGCTAAGTTAGATAGAGATCTTATCAAAGCGTTATAATACATGGCTTAGATAAATAAGAAAATAACAAGGTCAGGCACTGCTAAAAAGGTCACATGCTTATACAGCACGAGGCCTTGGTTTGTCCTTATCGCGATAGGTAAGTGACCAAATCTAGGCAGTAGCAAGTGATGTTTGAACGGATTTACGCTCTGACAATGAACAGCAAGAAAATAACAAGGACAGGCACTACTATAAAGTCCACATGTTAATACAGCTGCCCTTATCGCGATAGGCAAGTGGCCAAATCTAGGTAGTAGCCAGTGGCATTTGAACGCATTTACGCTCTAACAATGAACCGCCGAAATTACCAAGCGCCAACAAGTTGATTGTTTGTTTAGCTTAGGGTGTGCTGATAAAAATGGGTGACTTGAAGCTCGCTATCCAGTCGAAGTCAATAGATGGGACGTTTGTTCAAATTGAGTTTTGCACTAACAACTTACATTCGCTCCATCCGTTGGGGCACTTGTCCCTTCAATTCTTAAGCGTGTCGACCGCTATCAGTATGATGCCGCCTCTCGCTTAACCTACACCGAAAATGGTGATGCATGGGTATCTTTTGCTTACAGCCCATCTGGGCTGCTATTGGAAGAGAATATCAACGGCACCTCGTTCGTTCATGAATACGACGAACATGGCCGCCATATTGGTTCATCAGGCAGCAAAACCGCGCGACAATATCAATGGACGAAGCACCAATTACAGCAACTGTCTGTAGGCGAGCATACCCCGCTGCAATTTGCGTATCACCCGAGTGGACATGAGAAAACTCGCGCTACAGAGCAGGGGTTTAGCCTTCACCACCAATGGAGTGAAACAGGGTTACTGCTAGAGCAACAGCTTGGTAGAAATGGTGATAGCTTACGCCAGTATCAGTACGATGCCCTAGACAGGCTCGTAGGCATTAACGATGCCAAACGCGGTAATTCGAGATTCAGTCTAAACGCCAATGGCCAAGTTCAAGCCGAACGCCTGCAAAAGGGTTGGGACAGTCAGTACCGCTTTGTCCACCTGTTTGGTTACGACAGTGAACTCAACCTGAACCAACAAGGCTTTGCCACTGAATATGGCGATAGCAATGTTGTCTCGCTCGATGATGCACGAGTAAAACGCCAATCTCGCCAATATGATAAGGCTGGCCGTGTGTTGGATACGGGGCGATTCCGTTATCACTACGATAGGTGTGGTCGCGTGGTCGAGAAAACCGAATACCAAGACGGCTTCCGCCCAAAAACCACTCGTTTTGTTTGGAATGGGGATGACAGGCTCACTCATATCGAACTGCCTGATGGTGGGCGGTACCGCTACCGTTATGACCCGTTAGGCAGGCGAATCGCAAAAGAGTGTTTAAGCTCCCAGCGAATCACTGAGTATTTGTGGGATGGGGCAAACATTGTCCAGCACAGCCAAAAGACGGCCGATGGCAGTGTTGTTCAGACAATCGAATACCTGTACGAGCCAGAGAGCTTCCGTCCACTCGCGCAGGTGACACATAAGGCCAACCAAGCGTCTCAGTTACACTATATCGTGACAGACCATGCAGGCACGCCACAGGAGCTGTGCAGCGAAAATGGCGAGGTCGTTTGGCAAGGTGAACAAGCCTTATGGGGCCATTACCAACAACGAAATGCGCTTCCTAATCATGGTTTTAGAGAAAACGCCCACAATGATGAGCTCTACTGTGACCTGCGTTACCAAGGGCAAATAGAAGATCGTGAATCCGGCCTTTACTACAACGTTAATCGCTATTACGATGCAGACAGTGGCCAGTACCTAAGCCCAGACCCAATAGGGTTCGCGGGAGGACTAAGGCCACAAGCGTATGTGTTTAACCCGCTGGATTGGGTTGACCCGTTGGGGTTGACGAGTTGTGAGCTTGCTAAAAAGATGGAAGATTCGGGGGTACCGAGGCCTAAAAACTCCGCGGCCCACCATATTGTTGGAGAAACATCAAAAGGAGCTAAACCTGCTAGGGATATATTGAAAAAGCACGATATTGACATCAACGGTGCAGATAATGGTGTATTTCTGCCAAATAAAGATAATACGAGTGATATGCCTGGTATTCTACACAACGGTAGACATCCTAACGACTACTTAAAATCAGTCAATGACCGAATAACTATTGCAGATACTCTAGGTGGTAAGCAAGCTGTATTGGATGAGCTTTCAGCTATGCGAAGTACTCTTTCTTCAGCCGACCGAAATGCAAGTTGGTATACGGTATTGAATTAGGAAGTTATAAATATGAGAATATATAAACTAAGGTCAGATACAGTCAACTACAGTGTTTTTATTGAAGAAATACCTGAAGGGCAAAACAGTATAATGCAACGATCTGTACAGAATAGATGGAAAGGATTTGATGATAAATATAATCCTATTGTAGTCTCATTAGGACAAAGCGATACAGGGAAGAAAAACTACCAATTTGATATTTGTAGCTTTCTTAGCCCATTCTTTATATTTAGTGAAATGGCACTGGAAACATTAGGTGATATTCTTCGGCCAAGAGGTGAAGTTCTTTGTATTACTACTGAGAGTGAGAAAAAGAAATTTTATGGTTATTACCCTACAAACCCATTGAGTGGTTGCTTCGATAGAGATAATTCCATATATAAAGAATATCCTAATGGTCTAATGATACGTAAATGTGTGTTAAAAAGAAGTGAAATAAATGATGATTATTTATTTTGCATTGAAGAGGATATAAGTAGTGTTTATGTGACTGAAAAGTTCAAACAACGTGTCTTGGATGCAGGATTGCTTGGGTTTGATTTCTCAAATCAGGTAGAAGTCTCTTAATCGTAAACTTGGGTTCAAATACAAAGAGTAAAACTGGACTAAAATAACAAGGACAGGCACCATTCTATGTGCTATCTGTCCCTTCAATTCTTATTGAATACGATATTGAAGGCAACCTTACCATAAAATTAATAAGGACAGACGCTACTATAACAGCGTTATAGGGACAGGCACTACGATAAAGGCCAAATGCTAATACAGCGCGTCGTCTTGGTTGGTCCTTGTTGCGATAGGTAAGTGGCCAAATCTAGGCAGTAGTTAGTGATATTTGCATGGATTTACTCTCTGACAATGAACAGCCGGAATTGCTAAGCCCCAACAAACAGATAGTTTGTTGAGGGTAGGATGTGATGATAAGGATGGGGGACGGAAGCTAGCTATCCAATCGAAGTAAATGGATACGACGTTTGTTCAAATTGAGCCTCGCCTGTTTTGTACTAACAACTCATATCCGCTCCATCCGTTGGGGCACTTGTCCCTTCAATTCTTAAGCGTGTCGACCGCTATCAGTATGATGCCGCCTCTCGCTTAACCTACACCGAAAATGGTGATGCATGGGTATCTTTTGCTTACAGCCCATCTGGGCTGCTATTGGAAGAGAATATCAACG
>NZ_CAWNHR010000005.1:16343-30876 GCF_963874485.1 Vibrio sp. V15_P4S5T153
GGAGCAAGTCTTATGGGGCCATTACCAACAACGAAATACGCCTCCTAATCATGGTTTTAGAGAAAACGCCCAGAATGATGAGCTCTACTGTGACCTGCGTTACCAAGGGCAAATAGAAGACCGCGAATCCGGCCTTTACTACAACGTTAATCGCTATTACGATGCAGACAGTGGCCAGTACCTAAGCCCAGACCCTATAGGGTTTGCGGGAGGGCTAAGGCCACAGGCGTATGTATTTAACCCTCTGGATTGGGTCGACCCGCTGGGTTTGGCGGGTGTAGTTCAAAATATCAACCGGAAGAGGTGCTTGGTAGAAAAGTCTATAAAAATACAGAAGATATTTTGCCGGGAAAACCTGAGTTTGTTGATTCTTCGGTTCATCCGTCTGTCAAAAGTAAAGTTGCGGATGGCTGGACTAACGTAGATCTAATGAAAAAAGGCTATGCACCGATTGGTCCAGATGGAAAACAAATGAACTTACACCATATAATTGGTAAAGAACCAGGACCGATGGTTGAGGTAGTTTCATCTACGCATAAAAAACATCATAAAGCTCTACACGGGCTAATAGAGGATGGAAATAGTTTCAGAAACAATGCTAAGTTAGATTATCAATATAATAGATTTAGAAAGGATTACTGGAAAAGTAGAAGTTTAGATTTTTTGTGAGGTAATAATGAAAACAATAGCTGAGTTAATAGATTATTTAAATGACAATACTGATGATGAGGTCTTTTGGCTAGGACAGGCTAGTGATGAGCAAATTGAAATCTTAGAGTTAGAGTTGGGAACGATACTTCCTGAATCATTAAAGGAATTTTTCCGCTTAGTGGGTGGAGGAGGCACTGTAGAGGAAGAGATATCAGGAATCATCGCTGATAATGCATTAGCAGAATCTCATGGTAGCATACTGTTTGATACATTTTATTGTAGAAACGAGTTTGGATTACCTGATTATTTAGCTGTTATATATTTAAGGGAGGATGAAGTTTGCTGGTGTATTAACTTATTGCCCGACGAATTTGGTAAGATCGTTAGTTATAACCTATTCAAGCAGAAAGTTGATAGAATAATGTATGATTCTTTTGAAAATTTCTTAGAAGAATATGTTGAACTTAGAACAGACGGTTTTATTACTTGAGCAGCAGTTAGGAACTAATAAAGCGAGCCTGCGGCAGTATCAATACGATGCCCTAGACAGGCTCGTAGGCATTAACGATGCCAAACGCGGTAAATCGAGGTTCAGTCTAAACGCCAATGGCTAAGTTCAAGCCGTCCGCCAGCAAAAGACGTGGGAAAGTCAGCAACGCTTTGTCCACCTGTTTGGTTACGACAGTGAACTCAACCTTAACCAACAAGGCTTTGCCACTGAATATGGTGATAGCAATGTAGTCTCGCTCGATGATGCACGAGTCACACGCCAATCTCGCCACTACGATAAGGCGGGTCGTGTATTGGATACGGGCCGATTCCGTTATCACTACGACATGTGTGGTCGCGTGGTCGAGAAAACCGAATACAAAGACGGCTTCCGCCCAAAAACCACTCGTTTTGTTTGGAATGGGGATGACAGGCTCACACATATCGAACTCCCCGATGGTGGGCGGTACCGCTACCGTTATGACCCATTAGGCAGGCGAATCGCAAAAGAGTGTTTAAGCACCCAGCGAATCACTGAGTATTTGTGGGATGGGGCAAACATTGTCCAGCACAGCCAAAAGACCGCCGATGGCAGTGTTGTTCAGACAATCGAATACCTGTACGAGCCAGAAACCTTCCGCCCACTCGCACAGGTGACACATAAGGCCAACCAAGCGTCTCAGCTACACTATATCGTAACAGACCATGCAGGTACGCCACAGGAGCTGTGCAGTGAGAATGGCGAGGTCGTTTGGCAAGGGGAGCAAGTCTTATGGGGCCATTACCAACAACGAAATACGCTTCCTAATCATGGTTTTAGAGAAAACGCCCAGAATGATGAGCTCTACTGTGACCTGCGTTACCAAGGGCAAATAGAAGACCGCGAATCCGGCCTTTACTACAACGTTAATCGCTATTACGATGCAGACAGTGGCCAGTACCTAAGCCCGGACCCAATCGGGTTTGCGGGCTGGTTAAGGCCACAAGCGTATGTGTTTAACCCGCTGGAGTGGGTTGACCCGTTGGGGTTGGCTGGATGTAGCAGTGACGCAGCAAAACTGGCGTCGAATCTGGGGCCTAAACCAGTTGGAGGAGGTCAGCATGATGCTCACCATATAGTAATGTCTAACTCCCAAGATCCAAAAATGAAAGAATTGAGGGAGAAAATGAAAGAACTTGATATAGACATAAATGACAAGCGCAATGGAATATGGTTACCGAATAAAGTATCAGATCAGGTTCCCGGTGGGACGGCAACAGCGCATAAAGGGCAAGGTGTTCATGGTAAAGCATATAAACAGCATGTATATAATAAACTTAGCAACGCTAGAGATAGAGGGAGTTTCCTTTCAGGATTATCTGAGCTCAAAAATGAGCTTGCAACTGGAAAAATATTCCCATTAGCGAGGTAGTAATATGGATTTTGAAAAAAGTATTGCAGAGCTTGCTGAATATATTCAAGGCAGGAAGTTTGATGCAGTAATTAATAGAATTGATGGTATGAAAGCTCATTCAGTAAGCTGGTCGGTGCAACCATCGAAAGAGTTTCTCCCGTTTAAAATTATGTTGTCAGGTTTAAGGCCCGCTCCACTTGTTAAAGAACCTGTTAATAAAACTAACGCGTTTGAGTATAACTTTAATGAACAAGGTAAATTGTTTTTGATAAACAGCTATGGGCAAAAAGGAAGCATAGAGTGGAAAGAGTATGTAGACTTAGAGAGTAATATATCCGTGTCTGTGGATAAATATTATGATTTTTTGTATTGTAGTAAATTGATTGTTGATGATTCTGATGATTTAATAGCTTCGATATATATTGATGATGAGGTTAAAGTATATTATTCATATGTGTATGAAGGTGGGGTGATTAATTCTATAAATGTACGTTCAAGTCAGAATGGATATATTGAAACTACTCTTTTTGTTGAAAGGAATGGTTTGGAGTTGGTTAATATTTACTACTTTTTTAATGAAAAGAAAATGTATCTTATTAATTGAGATGAATTAACAGAATTACAAGGGCAGGCACTATTTATAAAGGCCACATGCTAATACAGCGCGAGGCCTTAGTTGGCTCTTGTCACAATAGACAAGAGGTTAAACCTAGGCAGTAGCCAGTGACATTTGAACGAATTTACGCTCTGACAATGAACAGCAGGAATTGCCAAGCGCGAACAAGTTGATAGTTTGTTGCTATTAGGGTGTGCTGATATAGATGGGGGACGGGAAGCTAGCCATCCAATCGAAGTAAGTGGATACGACGTTTGTTCAACTTGAGCTTCGCCTGTTTTGTACTAACAACTCATATCCGCTCCATCCGTTGGGGCATTTGTCCCTTCAATTCTTACGCGCGTCGACCACTATCAGTACGACGCCGCCTCTCGCTTAACCTACACCGAAAATGGTGATGCATGGGTATCCTTTGCTTACAGCCCATCAGGGCTGCTATTGGAAGAGAACCTCAACGGCACCCCAATCGTTCATGAATACGACGAACATGGCCGCCGTATTGGTTCATCAGGCAGCAAAACCGCACGACAATATCAATGGGCTAAGCACCAATTACAGCAACTGTCTGTAGGCGAGCATACGCCGCTGCAATTTGCGTATCACCCCAGTGGGCATGAGCAAACTCGCGCCACAGAGCAGGGGTTTAGCCTTCACCATCAATGGAGTGAAACAGGGTTACTGTTGCAACAACAGCTTGGTAGAAATGGTGATAGCTTACGCCAGTATCAATACGATGCCCTAGACAGGTTAGTGGGCATTGACGATGCCAAACGCGGTAAATCCAGATTCAGCCTAAACGCCAATGGCCAAGTTCAAGCCGTCCGCCAGCAAAAGACGTGGGAAAGTCAGCAACGCTTTGTTCACTTGTTTGGTTACGACAGTGAACTCAACCTTAACCAACAAGGCTTTGCCACTGAATATGGTGATAGCAATGTAGTCTCGCTCGATGATGCACGAGTCACACGCCAATCTCGCCACTACGATAAGGCGGGTCGTGTATTAGATACGGGACGATTCCGTTATCACTACGACATATGTGGTCGCGTGGTCGAGAAAACCGAATACAAAGACGGTTTCAGACCCAAAACCACCCGTTTTGTTTGGAATGGAGATGACAGGCTCACACATATAGAACTGCCCGATGGCGGTACCGCTACCGTTATGACCCGTTAGGCAGGCGAGTCGCAAAAGAATGTTTGAGCACCCAGCGAATCACTGAGTATTTGTGGGATGGGGCAAACATTGTCCAGCACAGCCAAAAGACCGCCGATGGCAGTGTTATTCAGACAATCGAATACCTGTACGAGCCAGAGAGCTTTCGCCCACTCGCGCAGGTGACGCATAAGGCCAACCAAGATTCTCAGCTACACTATATCGTGACAGACCATGCAGGCACGCCACAGGAGCTGTGCAGTGAAAATGGCGAGGTCGTTTGGCAAGGGGAGCAAGCCTTGTGGGGCCATTATCAACAGAAAAATACGCTTCCTAATCATGGTGTTAGAGAAAACGCCCAAAATGATGAGCTCTACTGTGACCTGCGTTACCAAGGGCAAATAGAAGACCGCGAATCCGGCCTTTACTACAACGTTAATCGCTATTACGATGCAGACAGTGGCCAGTACCTAAGCCCGGACCCAATCGGGTTTGCGGGAGGACTGAGGCCACAGGCGTATGTGTTTAATCCGCTGGAGTGGGTTGACCCGTTGGGGTTGACTGGGTGTGGCAGTGACGCAGCAAAATTGAGAAAAAATATGCTTTCTGATGGTCAAGTTGAACCGGATTATCCGAACTCAGCACATCATATTGTGATGTCTAACTCTACTCACCCTGATGTGATTGCGACGAGGGAGCATTTGTCTAAATATGGTGTCGATATTAATGACTCAAGTAACGGTGTATTCTTACCAACAAGTACAAAAGTAAAGGAGCAGTATGACTTAAGCAGTGTTCCTCATTCTAGAGTGCACACTAATAAATATAAAAAAGAAGTGAGGGAAAGAATTGTGAATAAGTACTCAGCTTTGGAAATAAAATCTATAGCTAAATCATTGTCCGATGGGAGCTTTATTTTTTGATGAAAAACGAAATTAAAACTAAAGAATTGAAGGCTTTGTTATCTGATTATATTGATAGTTTGGGGCTTAGTGTATTCTCGATAGGGTTTACCCTAGTTTTTGATGAAAATGATTTTCCTGAAGTTTTAGTTGGTGTTTCGACATTCAGAGAAGTAGAAAATTGGGTCTCTGAATTTGGCTGTGATGCTAAGTATTATTTATGGAATACCGCAGAATATGGACTTTTTGAAATATCTGATTTTGAGGATTTTCCATATTTTGATGAGAACTTACCTTCAAGGGATAGTTATTTAGAGGATATTCAAAGGTTGTTGAGAGATCTGAATGAGTGTATGCTTAGAGAGGGTAAGAATATATATTTGTATGCACATGATGTCGAGGATGACGATTTTTTTGGGTTTTTACAAAAATCACTGTGCAAAGAGCAGTTAAAAGAAATTGATCTGTGCAAATATATTTAGTGAATATTAGAAATTTGAAAGCGAAATCAACGTAATTACAAGGACAGGCACTACTATAAAGGCCACATGCTTATACAGCGCGAGGCCTTGGTTTGCCCTTATCGCGATAGGTAAGTGGCCAAATCTAGGCAGTAGCCAGTGATGTTTGAACGGATTTACGCTCTGACAATGAAAATCCTGAATTTCCAAGCCCCAACAAGCATATAGTTTGTTGATATTAGGGTGTGTTGATAAAGATGGGTGACGGGAAGCTAGCTATCCAATCGAAGTAAATGGATGCGACGTTTGTTCAAATTGAGCTTCGCCTGTTTTGTACTAACAACTCATATCCGCTCCATCCGTTGGGGCACCTGTCCCTTCAATTCTTAAGCGTGTCGACCGCTATCAGTATGATGCAACCTACACCGAAAATGGTGATGCGTGGGTCTCCTTTGCTTACAGCCCATCAGGATTGCTCCTTGAAGAAAACCTCAACGGCACCTCGCTCGTTCATGAATACGACGAACATGGCCGCCGTATTGGTTCATCAGGCAGTAAAACCGCGCGACAATATCAATGGACTAAGCACCAATTACAGCAACTGTCTGTAGGCGAGCATACGCCGCTGCAATTTGCGTATCACCCCAGTGGGCATGAGCAAACTCGCGCCACAGAGCAGGGGTTTAGCCTTCACCACCAATGGAGTGACACAGGATTACTGCTAGAGCAACAGCTTGGTAGAAATGGTGATAGCTTACGCCAGTATCAATACGATGCCCTAGACAGGCTCGTAGGCATTGACGATGCCAAACGCGGTAAATCCAGGTTCAGTCTAAACGCCAATGGCCAAGTTCAAGCCGTCCGCCAGCAAAAGACGTGGGAAAGTCAGCAACGCTTTGTACACTTATTTGGTTACGACAGTGAACTCAACCTTAACCAACAAGGCTTTGCCACTGAATATGGTGATAACAATGTTGTCTCACTCGATGACGCACGAGTCACACGCCAATCTCGCCACTACGATAAGGCGGGCCGTGTGTTGGATACGGGTCGATTCCGTTATCACTACGATAGGTGTGGTCGCGTGGTCGAGAAAACCGAATACCAAGACGGCTTCCGACCCAAAACTACCCGTTTTGTTTGGAATGGGGATGACAGGCTCACACATATCGAACTGCCCGATGGCGGTACCGCTACCGTTATGACCCGTTAGGCAGGCGAGTCGCAAAAGAATGTTTGAGCACCCAGCGAATCACTGAGTATTTGTGGGATGGGGCAAATATTGTCCAGCACAGCCAAAAGACCGCCGATGGCAGTGTTATTCAGGAAATTGAATACCTGTACGAGCCAGAGAGCTTTCGCCCACTCGCGCAGGTGACGCATAAGGCCAACCAAGATTCTCAGCTACACTATATCGTGACTGACCATGCAGGCACGCCACAGGAGCTGTGCAGCGAAAATGGCGAGGTCGTTTGGCAAGGTGAGCAAGCCTTGTGGGGCCATTACCAACAGAAAAATGTGCTTCCTAATCATGGTTTTAGAGAAAACACCCACAATGATGAGCTCTACTGTGACCTGCGTTACCAAGGGCAAATAGAAGACCGCGAATCCGGCCTTTACTACAACGTTAATCGTTATTACGATGCAGGCAGTGGCCAGTACCTAAGCCCAGACCCAATCGGGTTTGCGGGCTGGTTAAGGCCACAGGCGTATGTGTTTAACCCGCTGGAATGGGTTGATCCGTTGGGGTTGGCAGGGTGTCCGAAGTGGGTGCCAAAAGAAGTTGAAGGTAGGAAAGTATACCAGAGGGATGATTTAATTGATCCAAATAGAATCGATGATTTAGGTAAATCTAATTTGGAGAGAATGCAAAAAGGAAGCGCTCCAGTAGGCGCCGATGGACAGGAGATTAATTTACATCACCTGACGCAAGATGAACCGGGACCTATGGCAGAGGTTGGGGGCGTTTTTCATTCTACACATGATAGAGTCCTTCACCTTTATTCAAACCAATGGGATAAATCATGGGTAGGGCCTGATGGAGTACGCAGAACTTATAATAGTGCACCACCGTCAATGAATCGTAGTCCATTTAATTCGTGGAAAAAAAGATACTGGAAAGCCAGAGCAAGAGATTTTACTTAAGGGGAAAATAATGAGTTATGAAAATTTAGTCAAAATAATGGAGAGTAGTGGGGGGGAGATTGAATGTTCCTCCCCTGTAACTGAAAAAACTATCTGTGAGTTTGAACGCGGGCTAAATGTAAAATTCCCCGAAAGTTATAGGCAGTTTTTAAAGACGTTTGGGTTCTTATCTTTTGATGGAGAAGAGTTTTATGGAGTCACCCCTTCAGGAATTAACGCAAAAAGTATACCTTCTGTATACTTTGCAACATTATCAAGTCGAGAACTGGGCGACATATCTGGTGACATGATAAAAATAAAATCTTCAGGATATGGTCCTAACATTTGTATAGACGTATCTGATGAAAGTAAAGGGGCTGTTTATGAAGTTCCTCTATCTTACAAGCGGGATAAAGAAAAGTTTAAACTATCTGATTCATTCCATGAATTTATATATGATGAGATACTCAGAATTGTCAGTGAGTTGAATGAGTAGTTTCACGAAAAATTAAATTAAGGGAAACTAACAAGAAAATAACAAGGACAGGCACCACTATAAAGGCCACATGCTTATACAGCACGAGGCCTTGCTTTGTCCTTATCGCGATAGGTAAGGGCCAAATCTAGGCAGTAGCAAGTGATGTTTGAACGGATTTACCCTCTGACAATGAATAGTCGGAATTGCCAAGCGCTAACAAGTTGCTTCTTTGTTTGGGTTAGGGCGTGATGATAAAGATGGGGGGACGGGAAGCTAGCTATCCAGTCGAAGTAAATGGATACGACGTTTGTTCAAGTTGAGCTTCGCCTGTTTTGTACTAACAACTCACATCCGCTCCATCCGTTGGGGTACCTGTCCCTTCAATTCTTAAGCGTGTCGACCGCTATCAGTACGACCAGTACGACGCCGCCTCTCGCTTAACCTACACCGAAAATGGTGATGCATGGGTTTTCTTTGCTTACAGCCCATCAGGATTGCTCCTTGAAGAAAACCTCAACGGCACCTCGCTCGTTCATGAATACGACGAACATGGCCGCCGTATTGGTTCATCAGGCAGCAAAACCGCACGACAATATCAATGGGCTAAGCACCAATTACAGCAACTGTCTGTAGGCGAGCATACGCCGCTGCAATTTGCGTATCACCCCAGTGGGCATGAGAAAACTCGCGCCACAGAGCAGGGTTTTAGCCTTCATCACCAATGGAGTGAAACAGGGTTACTGCTGCAACAACAGCTTGGTAGAAATGGTGATAGCTTACGCCAGTATCAATACGATGCCCTAGACAGGCTGGTGGGCATTGATGATGCCAAACGCGGTAATTCGAGATTCAGTCTAAACGCCAATGGCCAAGTTCAAGCCGAACGCCTGCAAAAGGGTTGGGACAGTCAGTACCGCTTTGTCCACCTGTTTGGTTACGACAGTGAACTCAACCTTAACCAACAAGGCTTTGCCACTGAATATGGTGATAACAATGTTGTCTCACTCGATGACGCACGAGTCACACGCCAATCTCGCCACTACGATAAGGCGGGTCGTGTATTGGATACGGGTCGATTCCGTTATCACTACGATAAGTGTGGTCGCGTGGTCGAGAAAACCGAATACAAAGACGGCTTCCGACCCAAAACCACCCGTTTTGTTTGGAATGGGGATGACAGGCTCACACATATCGAACTGCCCGATGGTGGGCGGTACCGCTATCGTTATGACCCGTTAGGCAGGCGAATCGCAAAAGAGTGTTTAAGCACCCAGCGAATCACTGAGTATTTGTGGGATGGGGCAAACATTGTCCAGCACAGCCAAAAGACCGCCGATGGCAGTGTTATTCAGGAAATCGAATACCTGTACGAGCCAGAGAGCTTCCGCCCACTCGCGCAGGTGACGCACAAGGCAGACCAAGCGTCTCAGCTACACTATATCGTGACTGACCATGCAGGCACGCCACAGGAGCTGTGCAGCGAAAATGGCGAGGTGGTTTGGCAAGGTGAACAAGCCTTATGGGGCCATTATCAACAGCAAAATACACTTCCTAATCATGGTTTTAGAGAAAACGCCCAGAATGATGAGCTCTACTGTGACCTGCGTTACCAAGGGCAAATAGAAGACCGCGAATCCGGCCTTTACTACAACGTTAATCGCTATTACGATGCAGACAGTGGCCAGTACCTAAGCCCAGACCCGATAGGATTTGCGGGCGGGTTAAGGCCACAGGCGTATGTGTTTAACCCGCTGGATTGGGTTGACCCGTTGGGGTTAATGCCTCTGCATAATCCGGTAAATCAGGGCCACCATATGGTTCCTCATTCTGTTGCTAGTCATATGGGAATATCACCATTTAACTCACAGCAAGGGGTGCCAGCCATGTATTGGGATGATAATCAATGGACTGGTTTAGAGCATAGCGCTATGCATGGTTACAACGGTATTGGGACCCAAACTAAACCTTTAGTAAAGCCAGCGTCAGTTGATAAAGCAAAGCTTACTCCAGATGAATGGATGGCAAGCCTCAAAGCTCATTATGAGAATCCCGAACTAAGTGGGATTAGAGGAGATTTGCATCTTATAGATGGAGCTGGGAACAAAGGTGAATTGATAGCTAAAAATGTAAGTCCAGCTGAAGCTTGGGAGCATACTATAAAATGGGGATAGAAGAAAAAATGTCCATAAAAATTGATGCCGCATATCTGTACGATATTAATGACTTGCTGAAAAACACTACTTTTTTGCCAACAGGTGGGAGTGTTGTTTCTAGTGAAATACAAGAACTGGGTGTCCGGAGAAAGTGTATTCTAGAAACAGAGGTTGTAAATGAATCAGCGATAGATGTCAGCAATTCTGTTGTTGAGGTATTTATTGGTGTGTTTGAAGCAGTTTCGAACGAGGCCGTCATCTTCAGTAACGATGAGATGAACCTTAGAGTTGTAATCAATAATTTGGATGCTGGTGTTCTGTACCACTACAAACTTTTAGCTGAAATACAAACACCAGAAGTAGCTAAAAAGTCTCCTGAAGTTGTGTCAGAGTCTGCTATTCGAGAATCTGAGATACTAAGTTTGAGATTTGTATTTTGTAGTAGTGATTTTGAGCTGAATAGAGTTGATGAACTGTCGTATGTTTATGATAGTTACAATGAATTAGGTTTTTTTGCAACTGACATTGATAAACTTAATAAATTTTTTAATGAGTCAGACATGAATATTGGTAATGACTTAATCGAAGAATTTACAACAACTGAGTTGGCGGGAAGTATTTTTGATGAAGGGTTAGGTATCTTATGTTGGGGGGGAACGCCATGGACTTACTTTGTTCGTTCTGAAAACGACTTCACAATATATGGTGATGACTCCGGCTACGAAGGTAATCACTATCTAAGAGAAGACATTATCGAACTTTCCATTATCCCTGGGCAAGCTCTTAGAAATTGGAACCATTGCAACTCTATAACTTGGCCGAAGCTGAAAATTTTCGGTGATGGGAAGTATGTTAGTGCGAAGGTTTTAGTTAAGAATGAATTAGTAACACCTGAAAGGGAGAAGTTGGGATTCTTTTCTCCAATACCAACATATTTATTAATCAGGCATAATGATTCCAGTAGTGTAAGCCCATTGCTGTACTCAAAAATTCTATAATATTTATTACCAAGCTTCGTTAAAAGTGGTCTAACCTCAAAGCCTAGACCATTATTTAGCTATTCATTAAAAACTAAAATAAAACGGACAGGCACTCCTGAAGAAAACTCTTACTAATACAGCGCGATGCCTTGGTTGGCTCTTGTCACGATAGGTAAATGGCCAAATCTAGGGAGTAGCCAGTGATATTGGAACGGAACTAAGCTCTGACAATGAACAGTCGGAATTACCAAGCGCCAACAAGCAGATAGTTTGTTGATATTAGGGCGTATAGATAAAGATGGGTGACGGTAAGTTAGTTGTCTTCGAGTTTGTATCGCCCTCTAACAGGCAAATTTAGAATATATTTTTTGATATCTAGGAAAATAAAATGAAAAAAACGTTAGTTGTACTTTCTATATTATTATCATTTTCATGTTATGCGAATAATTTTAAAGAAGCGGAAGGTCTAGTTTGGTCTGGCCAGTCTCAAAAGGCAATAACCATGATTGACCAAAATCCAGATCTGATCAAAGCGGTTGACAAGCCAATGTTAGTTACTATGTTACACATTGCTTCTATGATTGGGAACACCGAAGTTGCAGAGTATCTTTTGAAAAACGGTGCTGATGTAAATGCTAAAGACGTGGAGGGAGGCACTCCACTATTGCGAGCTAAAGCAAATGAGCATTCAGATATTGTTGATTTGTTGATAGCTCATGGTGCGGAGGAATAAAAATAACAAGGACAGGCACTATTAATTATAAAGGTCGCATGTTTATACAGCGCGAGGCTTTGGTTTGCCCTTGTCGCGATAGGTAAGTGGTCCAACCTAGGGAGTAGCCAGTAATATTGGCACGGAATTAAGCTCTGACAATGAACAGCAGGAATTGCCAAGCGCTAACAAATTGATTCTTTGTTTGGATTAGGGCGTGATGATAAAGATGGGGGATGGGAAGCTAGCTATCCAGTCGAAGTAAATGGATACGACGCTTGTTCAACTTGAGCTTCGCCTGTTTTGTACTAGCAATTCATACCTACCTCATCCTTTGTGGTGTCTGTCCCTTCAATTCCGTTGGGTAGGCGAGTCGCAAAAGAATGTTTAAGCACCCAGCGAATCACTGAGTATTTGTGGGATGGGGCAAATATTGTCCAGCACAGCCAAAAGACCGCTGATGGCAGTGTTATTCAGGAAATTGAATACCTGTACGAGCCAGAGAGCTTCCGCCCCCTCGCGCAGGTGACACATAAGGCCAACCAAGCGTCTCAGTTACACTATATCGTGACAGACCATGCAGGCACGCCACAGGAGCTGTGCAGCGAAAATGGCGAGGTCGTTTGGCAAGGTGAACAAGCCTTATGGGGCCATTACCAACAACGAAATGCGCTTCCTAATCATGGTTTTAGAGAAAACGCCCAGAATGATGAGCTCTACTGTGACCTGCGTTACCAAGGGCAAATAGAAGACCGCGAGTCCGGCCTTTACTACAACGTTAATCGCTATTACGATGCAGACAGTGGCCAGTACCTAAGCCCAGACCCAATAGGGTTTTCAGGCGGGTTGAGGCCACAGGCGTATGTGTTTAACCCGCTGGATTGGGTTGACCCGTTGGGGCTATCACGATACCCAGGTGTTGATTTTACTAATTCTCCCGACTTGTTCCCGATCAAAGGTGGACAACAAAATATTGTAAAAATAAAGATGCAGGGAGCTAGGGGTAGAGACTTTACACAAGCATTTAAAGAGTCTGGTATCACTAGAAAAGATGCTGAAGGATACACTTGGCACCATGTTGACGATTTTAACCCAGAAACAGGCAGCACAACTATGCAGTTAGTGAAGAGAGAAGCCCATGAAGCAACTTTCCCTCATGGTGGATCTGTTTCTCAATATGAGAAAGAGTTTGGTGTGACATACGATACAAGAGAAGCCATCGTTGTCTCTGAAGAAAAAGGATGGCTGAAAGGTAAACCACCAAAGTGTAAGTAACAAGTGAGCATAATTATGAACATAAAATTAGAGAGAACGGGAAGAACAATAGCTCTTGATGACCTTTTTGACTTGGAGGGAATAATAGGTTTTGATCTCCCGGAACAATTTAAGAATTTTTATTTAAAGAATAATGGTGGGGTTCCTAACCCCAATCATTTTCCTGCTCATAAGGAATTTGATCCAATATGTATTTCCTCTTTTTTGTGTGTGAAATATCCATGTGGCACAGAAAATAATATTGAAGATACATATCAGAAAGGAGTGAGAAAAAACTACTTACCGAGTGACTTATTACCATTTGCTGTTGATTGGGGTGGTAATTATATTTGTATAAATAAAATTAATGAGATATTTTTTTATTCAGTAGATAGATGGTGTGAAGATTTAGATAATCACGAAAGTATAAATAGAAATAAGAGATTTATTTGTCAGTCATTTGAAGATTTTATTAATTCATTGGTTGATGAAGATGAAGCATATGATTAGTAATAGTAAATAAAAAGGACAGGCACTACTAAAGGCCACTTGCTTATACAGCACGTGCCCTTGTCACGATAGGTAAGTGGCCTAATCTAGGCAGTAGTTAGTGACATTTGAATAGATTTGAGCCCTGACAATGAACAGCCGGACTTGCCAAGTGCCAGCAAGCAAATAGTTTGTTGAGGTTAGGGTGTGCTGATAAAGATGGGTGACGGGAAGCTAGCTATCCAATCGAAGTAAATGGATACGACGTTTGTTCAAGTTGAGCTTCGCCTGTTTTGTACTAACAACTCATATCCGCTCCATCCGTTGGGTCACTTGTCCCATCAATTCTTACTCGTGTCGACCACTATCAAGTATGATGCCGCATCGTAGTCTCGCTCGATGATGCACGAGTAAAACGCCAATCTCGCCAATACGATAAGGCTGGCCGTGTATTAGATACGGGGCGATTCCGTTATCACTACGATAGGTGTGGTCGCGTGGTCGCGTGGTCGAGAAAACCGAATACCAAGACGGCTTCCGCCCAAAAACCACCCGTTTTGTTTGGAATGGGGATGACAGGCTCACACATATCGAACTGCCCGATGGTGGGCGGTACCGCTACCGTTATGACCCATTAGGCAGGCGAATCGCAAAAGAGTGTTTAAGCACCCAGCGAAT
>NZ_CAWNHR010000005.1:30942-33404 GCF_963874485.1 Vibrio sp. V15_P4S5T153
GGTTTTGGGGGGGTGGGGCAACTATTGTCCAGCACAGCCAAAAGACCGCCGATGGCAGTGTTGTTCAGACAATCGAATACCTGTACGAGCCAGAGAGCTTTCGCCCACTCGCGCAGGTGACGCATAAGGCCAACCAAGATTCTCAGCTACACTATATCGTGACTGACCATGCAGGCACGCCACAGGAGCTGTGCAGTGAAAATGGCGACGTAGTTTGGCAAGGGGAGCAAGCCTTATGGGGGCATTACCAACAACGAAATACGCTTCCTAATCATGGTTTTAGAGAAAACGCTCAAAATGATGAGCTCTACTGTGACCTGCGTTACCAAGGGCAAATAGAAGACCGCGAATCTGGCCTTTACTACAACGTTAATCGCTATTACGATGCAGACAGTGGCCAGTACCTAAGCCCAGACCCAATCGGGTTTGCGGGAGGGTTAAGGCCACAGGCGTACGTGTTTAACCCGCTGGAGTGGGTTGATCCGTTGGGGTTGATGCCGTGGCCTAACCCAACTAAGCAAGGCCATCATTTAATCTACAAAAACAAAGCTAAAAGTATGGGCTGGGAGCACCTCGCTTCCAGTTCAACGACTCCTACTTTCTTTTTCAATGAACCTTATATCGCAGGTTCTCATGAGGCAATCCATAGAGCGCAAAGACCTTATGTTGGGAAAGTTCAAGGGCCATGGACTGGTAGCCCGGAGGAGCTAATTTCAGCAAGTAAAGCTGGTTTGGGTGAATTAGATTGGATAAAAGGTAATCTCAAAATACCAGCTACGGGAGAGATTCTTGCTGAAAATGTTACTCCTCTTGAAGCATTTGATAAACTTGAAGAATGGCATCATCAGCAGTTGAGAACCAAAAAGGGGTGTTAAAAATGTTGTTTCCGGAGCTAAATGCGTTTGCTCTTTATTCAAAGTTTGATGTTATCAGTTTTATGAATAATGAGCTTGGTGATAATAATATTCTCGATTATTTAATTGAAAATAATGGTGGAGAGCTGGTTGAAAAGGGAGTGCTGTTGCCCATTTTTAATGTTGATGATGGTTTATACAACATCGATGTGATCGTTAACGATGGTAATGGCAGTCAAGAACTTGGAGTTTTTTGTTCCTCCGGTGAGGTATCAGTCATTGGCCTTGGCTATTTAGCTGAATTTGATCATGAACTCCTTTGCATGGCGGGGAAGAACCAATCTTTTATAGTCCCTAACGGTACTTTTGGTGTGTCGTATTGTTTAAATGATATTGAAGAAAATCTGACGATATACTTAAACTCAATATAATACGGACAGACACCACAATAAAGGCTATATGCTAACTAAGCGTGAGGCTTTGGTTGGCTCTTGTTACGATAGACTAGCGGTTAAATCTCGGCAGTAGCAAGTGACGTTTGAATGGGTGTGTGCCTTGACAATGACTGTCCTTTGTAGTGTCTGTCCCTTCAATTTGTCTCGATAGCCTTTTTTGACGCACCTTATCAAGGTTCACCGACTCGTTCAGATCTAATGCCGCAATGGCGATTACATCGCGGTGAACACGGTGATTTGTTCTTAAAAAACAAGAACGGCCTTGAGTATCATTTTGAATATGCAGTCGGCACAACACTACGCCTTACTAAACAGCAAGATGCGTATGGGAATGCTACACAGTTTGTTTACGATCGTGGTTGTTTAAAGTGGGTTGTACTTTGCGATGGGCGGCTAATCCAAGTTGAAACGCAAAGAAATCGAATTCAAACACTCACGCTATGTGAAGCAGATAAAACGCCAACGGTTGTGCTTGCGCGATACAGCTATGACAAAAATGGATTTTTACTGTCTGTCCGTGCGGATGCAGGGCGCAGTTTTGACTATCAATACAGTAAAGAAGGTTACTTAACGCGCTGGAATGATCTTTCTCAAACCTGGGTAGAGCACGATTATGACGATAAGGGCCGCTCCATTGCGACGCGATGCTCTGGCGGCTACTGGGATGATGGGATCACCTACGATGATGAAAACCATATTCACTACTATCATCGGGCTTTTGGTGGTACCCAAGCGCTTCACCTTGATGATTAAAACAGACCTCTGCAAATTGTTGATGAATTTGGCAATCCAACCAAAAGTGTTTGGCAAAATGATCTGCTGATTAGCCATGAGAATGCACTCGGTGAAACCGTTCAATACACCTACGACGATTGGGGTAACGTAACCAGTGCCATTGAGCCAAATGGTGCAGAACACGCCTACGAGTACAACGAACAAGGTTGGTTACTGTGCTACACCAACCCAATGGGGGCGGTTTGGTCCTATGAATACAACACGTTTGGTGACGTAACTGCTATTACGGATCCAGAAACGCGCCAAACCCAAATGACCTATACCGAGTTTGGCCAACGTGCCAGCGTGACAGGGCCTGACGGTTCAATAACCCATTACTCGTACTATAGCAATGGCTTGTTGGCTCGGGTTGAGCCAC
>NZ_CAWNHR010000006.1:0-15380 GCF_963874485.1 Vibrio sp. V15_P4S5T153
TAACAAACGGCTCAAGAGGGATTGCCAACGCTTGGCGACTTTAGTGCAAAATTGAAGTTCAGTGTTTAAGGTGTTTTTTTTAGTCTGGCGGTGCGTTGTCAACCCCTTAGCCGGGCGTTATGCCTTTTGGGAGAAAATATGCAGTTTTACAAAGCAAATGAATATCAGGCATCTTGCGAAAACCTGTATCGTAAGTACGAACTTGAGATAGCTGCTTTACTTCCAGATGCATCTATTGAGCATATTGGAGCTTCCTCTATCCCCAATGCTGTATCTAAAGGTGACCTAGACATACTTGTTGGTGTTAACGGCAAGGAACTAGAGAATGCAGTAAAGTTACTTTCTACTCTAGGTTTCAACGAAAAATCCGACACGTTAAGAACTCCGGAGCTTTGCATGCTGGAAAATAGCTCAGGTGAGGATGTCGCTTTTCAAGTTGTAGCCAATGGTTCGGGATTTGACTTTTTTGTAGGGTTTAGAGACAAACTCCGTAAAAGTCCTGAGTTAGTTCAACGATACAATGAGCTGAAAATGTCTTGTACAGGTTGGTCTCACGAAGAGTATCGTCGGAAAAAATCAGCTTTTATTGAGCGCGTGTTAGGACAGGCATAACAAACTGTTTAAGAGTGATTCGCAACGCGTGGCATTTTTACTATGCGTTGCGTTTAGTGTTTAAGGTGGTATGCGGCAGCTTCAGTATTGCGTTGCTCACACCTTAACAGGGCGTTATGCCTCTTTTGTAAATCTCTAGCAATTACTTAAATTAAGGTCTAAAATTAGGTCTGATTTTAATGCTTATATGGTGAAGTTATGAGACAGGTATTAGCGAATTGCTCTGCCAGTATTTCAGAGTTAAAGAAAAATCCAACTGCTCTTTTGAACGAGGCTGATGGTTCAGCTATTGCGATCCTTAACCACAACAAACCCGCAGCTTACCTTGTACCGGCTGAAACTTACGAGTATCTGATGGATATGCTTGATGATTATGAGCTTTCCCAAAT
Source organism: Vibrio sp. V15_P4S5T153 (assembly GCF_963874485.1). Classification (NCBI taxonomy): domain Bacteria; kingdom Pseudomonadati; phylum Pseudomonadota; class Gammaproteobacteria; order Vibrionales; family Vibrionaceae; genus Vibrio; species Vibrio sp. V15_P4S5T153. The sequence continues at coordinate 1,002 of NZ_CAWNHR010000006.1, forward strand.
AGTAGATAGTCGTCGTGGTGATTTGTCGCAAGCTGTGGAAATCAATATTGATGACTTATAAGCTAAAGTTTTTGCCAGCAGCCCAAAAGGAGTGGAGTAAGCTAGCGCCAACTATTCAGAGTCAATTTAAAAAGAAACTCAAAGAAAGGCTAGAAAATCCCCACGTTTCATCATCAAAGTTACGGGGTTATGATTCTGTTTACAAAATCAAACTTCGTACAGCTGGTTATCGTTTGGCTTATGAAGTCATCGACAATGAAGTTGTCGTTTATGTACTCGCTGTTGGTAAACGAGATAAAGACGCTGTTTATAAGAAACTCGCTTCACGCTTCAGCTAGCGGCATAACAAACGCTTCAAGAGGGACAGCCAACGCGTGGCATTTTTATTGTGCGTTGGTTTATGTGATTACGGTGTTGTGCGGAAAGTTGGTAGTAGCGTTGTCTGCCCCTTAAGCGGGCGTTAAGTGTTTCTTGAGTTTGGGAGTACAAATGAGTAAATATTATCCACCGATATTTCTACAAGAACAATTTTATTGTGTTCAATGTGGAGTATTCGCAAGTCAATATTGGAATAAGATTTTTCTTCGTAATCAAAATGGTAATTTTCAGAATACAGAGTTTTCATATAATAAATGTTGTCATTGCAATGAAATTTCTTTTTGGTTTCAAGGTAGAATGATTGTGCCCTCAGAAGCACCAGTACCCCCTCACCACCAAGATTTACCTGAAGTATGTACTTCAGATTATAACGAGGCTAGGGACATTGTTGCGCGATCTCCTCGAGCTGCCGCAGCTTTACTTCGCTTAGCTATTCAAAAACTGCTTATTGAATTGGGTGAAAAGGGTAAAAATATTAACGATGACATTGGTTCACTAGTTACCAAAGGTTTGCCCATCGAAGTTCAGCAAGCATTAGATTATTGCCGAGTAATAGGTAATAACGCAGTGCATCCAGGAGAAATTGATCTAAATGACAACCCAGAAGTAGCAAATAGTCTGTTTGAAATGATTAACTTTATTGTTGAGGTGACAATTTCTCAACCTAAAAAAGTGGCAGCGCTTTATAATATCCTTCCTGAGGGAGTGTTGAAAGCTGTGGAAAAACGGGACAGCGTCAAATAAACACTTAACAAACGCTTCAAGAGGGACAGCCAACGCGCGGCATTTTTACTATGCGTTGGTTTTTGTGGTTACGGTGTTATGCGGAAAGTTAGTAGTAACGTTGGCTGCCCCTTAAGCGGGCGTTATAGCTTATCTCACATTTCAACCTAGACATTGCTCAATCGATGCCTCAAAGTAAATCCCGATTTTGCTCAACAAAAGGAACAAGTATGTTTAGTCATATTATGATTGGCTCCAATGATATTGAAAAATCTAAGGTTTTTTATGACGCCATATTGTCTGTTTTAGGTTATCCATCGGGTGTTATCGATGCTAAAGGTCGCTGTCTTTACATAAACAAAGATGGTGTGCTTGGAATTACGAAGCCAATAAATGGAGAGCTGGCGACTCATGGTAATGGAATGACAATTGGCTTAAAAGTCACTAGCCCAGAGTTAGTGGATTCATGGCATGCAGCAGGTTTAGCTAATGGCGGTGTAGCTTGCGAAGATCCTCCAGGTCTCAGGGTAAGCGGAGAAAGAAAAATGTATCTAGCTTATTTACGCGATCCAGCAGGAAATAAGCTGTGTGCAACGCATCATATTTCTATGGGCAGCTAAAGCACCGCTATAACAAACGCTTCAAGAGGGACAGCCAACGCGTGGTATTTTCACTATGCGTTGGTTTTTGTGATTAAGGTGCTATGCGGAAAGTGAGTAGTAGCGTTGTCTGCCCCTTAAGCGGGCGTTAGGCAAAGTGAGTTTTTATCAGCTAAATCGGGTTTGAATTGAACGGCGAATTCCATGTTCTCATGGCTGGACTTAAGCAATAAATCGTCATCACATATTTGTTGTTTCTTGATCGTGTTGGGTTGCTTTTCGTTGTGAATTTAGCGGCAAAATAACCTTCAGCATCCAAACGTCCGCCGAGCATGCTACGCTCGTCACTTTTCTTCCAAACCGTTAAATTTGAGTTTTTTGGTTTCTTTGCTGATTTGAAATTTTGGTTTATAAATGAATCGGTTAGTTGGTTTTCAGTTTTCAAACAAGCCTTGTTCTTGAGTTTTTAAAGTATCGTTGTCAATCTATTGGCCTAACAAACGGCTCAAGAGGGATTGCCAACGCTTGGCGACTTTAGTGCAAAATTGAAGTTCAGTGTTTACAGTGTGTTTTTTGAATTCGGCGGTGCGTTGTCAACCCCTTAGCCGGGCGTTATGTTTAATCACCAAAAATCAGTGGATTATGGTTTTTCTTTGTTCCCTCAGCTGATTGGTTTCACGTTTGTCGGCAAGTTGGCATTTGTGAGCGCTGTTTTTCGGACATCCATTCTTTGGCGCTGGAAATTCAGAGAATTGCCTCAATCAATTACTCAGGTAAGCGCGAGGTTAGGGCGGTTGGCTCAATCAGAAATCAGTTTTAAGTTGCTAGTTGTCAAAGCTTGAAATGTTAAAAGCCCAAGTCTGCTTTTCAAAAGTTATGAGTCAATTCAGTTTTTTAGGTTTTGCCTTTTGTTTGTGAGTCAATGCTGAGTTAATCTCGGTTTTGGTAAAACGTAAGTCATTGAAGCTTAAACATAACAAACGGTTCAAGAGGGACAGCCAACGCGTGGCATTTTTATTATGCGTTGGTTTTTGTGTTTACGGTGTTATGCGGAAGCTTGGTAATGGCGTTGGCTGCCCCTTAACCGGGCGTTATATGTTTCATCAATTTAGGAGTTATCTCAATGTCTTATGCTGAGGCTAATTGTCTTTGTGGCGCGGTAAAAATTACGGCTGAAAACGTTAATCCTAAGTTTACTGTCTGCCATTGCCAATCATGCAGAACTTGGGGTGGAGCACCATTCTTTGCTGTGAAATGTGGCACTCAAGTAAAGATCGAAGGTGATGATAAGGTTAAAATATACAAATCATCTTCTTGGGCTTCTCGTGGTTTCTGCTCTGAATGTGGAACTCNGGCTCAATCAGAAATCAGGTTTTAAGTTGCTAGTTGTCTAAAGCTTGAAATGTTAAAAGCCCAAGTCTGCTTTTCAAAAGTTATGAGTCAATTCAGGTTTTTTACGGTTTTGCCGTTTTGTTTGTGAGTCAATGCTGAGTTAATCTCGGTTTTGGTAAAACGTAAGTCATTGAAGCTTAAACATAACAAACGGTTCAAGAGGGACAGCCAACGCGTGGCAGTTTTTATTATGCGTTGGGTTTTTGTGTTTACGGTGTTATGCGGAAGCTTGGTAATGGCGTTGGCTGCCCCTTAACCGGGCGTTATATGTTTCATCAATTTAGGAGTTATCTCAATGTCTTATGCTGAGGCTAATTGTCTTTGTGGCGCGGTAAAAATTACGGCTGAAAACGTTAATCCTAAGTTTACTGTCTGCCATTGCCAATCATGCAGAACTTGGGGTGGAGCACCATTCTTTGCTGTGAAATGTGGCACTCAAGTAAAGATCGAAGGTGATGATAAGGTTAAAATATACAAATCATCTTCTTGGGCTTCTCGTGGTTTCTGCTCTGAATGTGGAACTCATCTGTTTTACAAATTTAAAGAAACTGGTGAGTACAATATGCCAGTGGGTTTATTTCCAAACTTAAAAGACTTGGAAATGGACATGCAGTATTTTAGTGATATGCGCCCAAGTTATTACTGTTTTGCTAATGAAACCAAAGAAATGACCACAGAAGAAATCATGGCTTACTTCGCAGATAAGGTGTAAGCAAACATATAACAAACGGCTCAAGAGGGATTGCCAACGCGTGGTGGCTTTAGTGCAAAATTGAAGTTCAGGGTTTAGGGTGGTTTTTTGAGTTCGGCGGTGCGTTGTCAACCCCTTAGCCGGGCGTTATACGAATAAGGAAAGTTCGGAATATGGAAATCAAAGTAGACGATCTATCAGGTGGCGAAGTTATTAAATTGCTCGAGGAGCATCTGGCTGATATGTATGCAACATCACCTGCTGAAAGCGTTCATGCTCTTGATGTTGAAGCACTGAAATCACCAGACATTACGTTTTTCAGTGGCTGGTCTAATGGTGAATTACAAGGCTGCCTCGCTATTAAGCAATTAACTCCTCAGCACATTGAGCTTAAATCAATGAGAACTTCTAGTTCATCTAGGAAATCAGGTGTTGCCACTAAGTTGTTAACTCATGCTTTGAATACAGCTCTCGACAACGGGTATCAAAAGGTTAGCCTTGAAACAGGTACTCAGCAGTTTTTCCAACCAGCTCGAAACCTGTATGAGAAATTCGGGTTTACATATTGCGAGCCGTTTGCTGACTATGAAGTTGATCCACACAGCCATTTTATGACGAGAGAACTGGTGGAAAAATTCGTATAACAAACAATTCAAGTGGATTCTCAACGCGTGGCAGTTTTACTATGCGTCAGGTAAAGTGTTTACCGTGCAATGCAGCGGCTTGGTCAGTGCGTTGTTCACCACTTAATTGGGCGTTATGCAACTCAGGTAAATTTAGGGGTTCAATCTTTTGGGATTTCTCCGGCCATTCGTTTTGTGTTGTCGGCAAATGAGCTTTTTTACCTTCAAATTCGTGGTTAACTCAAACCGTAAAACAGGCAAATTTCTTTGTTTGCCTCAATCAGTTTTGGTGCTGGTTTGTTGTGAATTTAGCGGGCACAAAGTGTGGAAAGGGCAAGTTAATCGAGCATTTCGCACTTGCTGAAAGCCTTGCTTGTTGAGTTTGTCTGATTCAAAAGCTTGGTTTGTCGCTGAAAGGTGGACTTTGTTTTGGCGGATTATTTATCACGGCTCTGGCTTCGGTTGGTTCTTGAATTACTCAACCATTGCAATTGTGGCTTTTGGTCGTGTAAATTCAGTTTATCTTATTGAATTTGCATAACAAACGGCTCTAGAGGGATTGCCAACGCTTGGCGGTTTTAGTGCAAAATTGAAGTTCAGTGTTTACAGTGTGTTTTTTGAGTTCGGTGGTGCGTTGTCAACCCCTTAGCCGGGCGTTATATGCCAATCGGAGATTATAAGGGAAATCATGCAATTGGAACTAGATGGTTACTATCTTCGTTCACTGGATGTGGAAGATAAGGAAGCATTTTACAAGTGGTCTCGTGACCGTGAAGTTACACTTTATAGCCTTTCTTCATATGCGTACCCTCAATCAAAATCAGATATCGAAAAATGGCTGTTATCCATAAATTCAAACCCTAAAAATGTCTCTTTTGGCATATGTAGTAACGAGAATGATCAGCTACTTGGATATGCTGGCATATCTGGGATCAGTACTCTAAATCGTAGCGGTGAATACTTCATTCTTATTGGAGAAAAAAGTTACTGGGGTAAGGGTTTTGGTACATCAGTAACAAAAATCGTAACAGATTACGCTATACGAACTCTTGGTTTGCACAGAGTTCAGCTTACAGCAAGCTCTCTTAATTACGGTGCAATTAAGGCTTATGAAAATGCAGGTTATCAACATGAGGGCGTGATGCGACAATCAGGTTTTCGCAATGGTGAATTTGTCGATAAAGTACTAATGTCAGTTCTGTCTACAGAGTGGTCAGGCATATAACAAACAATTTAAGAGGGATTCCCAACGCTTGGCGGTTTTGCTTCTACTTCAAATTTAGTGTTTACGGTACAATGCGTTAGGTTGGGTGGTGGCGTTGTTCACCCCTTAATTGGGCGTTATGCAACTCAGGTAAATTTAGGGGTTCAATCTTTTTAGATTTCTCCGGCCATTCGTTTTGTGTTGTCGGCAAATGAGCTTTTTTACCCTAAAATTCGTGGTTAACTCAAGCCGTAAAACAGGCAAAGTTCTTTGTTTGCCTCAATCAGTTTTGGTGCTGGTTTGTTGCCAATTCAGCGTGCGCAAAGTGTGGAAAGGGCAAGTTAATCGAGCATTTTGCACTTGCTGAAAGTATTGCTTGTAGGGTTTGTCTCATTCAAAAGCTTGGTTTGTTGCTGAAAGGTGGACTTTGTTTTGGCGGCTTATTTATCTCGGCTCCTACTTGGGTTGATTCTTGAATCACTCAACCATTGCAATTGTGGCTTTTGGTCGTGTAAATTCAGTTTATCTCATTGAATTTGCATAACAAACGGCTCAAGAGGGATTGCCAACGCGTGGCGACTTTGGTGCAAAATTGAAATTCAGTGTTTACAGTGTATTTTTTGAGTTCGGTGCTGCGTTGTCAACCCCTTAGCCGGGCGTTATGCATTACATCAAATTCAGCGTTAAAAGGATGAATAATGAGCGTTCAAAAAGTAGTTGTTATTACTGGCGGTAGTCGAGGGATTGGTGCAGCGACAGCAAAGCTTTTTGCTCAAAACAGTTTTTCCGTATGCATAAATTACAAATCTAATGCTGAGGCTGCTAATACTCTCGTGGAAGAAATCAAAGCGTTAGGTGGTCATTGTATTGCGGTTCAAGCTGACGTTTCCAAAGAAGGTGATGTTGTTAAACTGTTTGAAACCGTTGACCAAGAGCTTGGTGTTGTTTCTGTTCTTGTCAATAATGCTGGTATCTTAAAGAAGCAGATGCGCTTAGACGAAATGAGCGCAGAGAGGATTAACTCAATTCTCATAAACAATGTGACAGGTTATTTCTTGTGTTGTCGTGAAGCAGTGAAACGAATGTCAACTCGTCATGATGGTCTCGGAGGTGTCATAGTTAATGTTTCTTCGGGAGCCGCTCGAACAGGTTCACCGAATGAATACATCGATTATGCAGCGTCAAAAGGTGCAATTGACACGTTAACAAAAGGTCTGTCGTTGGAAGTTGCTGCGGAAGGTATCAGAGTTAACTGTGTTCGCCCTGGATTGATTTATACCGATATGCACGCTGACGGTGGAGAGCCTGACCGTATAGAACGACTCAAAAATAAAATTCCAATGCAACGGGGTGGTTTGCCTGCTGAAGTCGCTGAGGCCATTTATTGGTTAGCGTCTGAAAAATCATCATTTTCTACAGGTAACTTTCTGGATTTAGCCGGTGGTTTGTAATGCATAACAAAGCGTTCAAGAGGGACTTGGCACGCGTGGCATTTTCGGTTTGCGGTTTGTTTAGTGGTTAGGGCGTGATGCGGTCACCTTCGTAGTGCGTGCCTGCGCCCCTTAACGCGGCGTTATGTGAATGGAGATCAAAATGTCTTCTGTGCCAAAAAATAAGGATGAATTGGCGTTAGCTATAAACTCAATATTTCCGAAACTCATGGCTGACTATCGTTTAATTCCGGAAAGTAAAGCTCGCAAATCTGGAGTAGAGGGAAACATCAAAGGTACGGTCATTAGTGTTAGTGATACAGTGGCTTACTTGATTGGTTGGGGAAAACTGGTTCTTAAATGGCATCAGCTAAGATCTCGACACCAACACGTAGATTTCCCGGAAACTGGTTATAAATGGAACCAATTAGGCTCACTCGCTGAAAGCTTCCACGAAGAGTATCGTGATTGGAAATACAATGATTTACTCATTGAACTTGAGTCTACGGTTAATGAGATACTTTTACTCATTTCAAGCTTAAGTAATCATGATTTGTATGGTGTTGCGTGGTATGAACAATGGACTTTGGGGCGCATGATTCAGTTTAATACGTCATCACCTATGAAAAATGTGCGTACAAAAGTTCGGCGTTTCAATCGAGAATTCACATAACAAACGCTTCAAGAGGGGCAGCCAACGCGTGGCATTTTTACTATGCGTTGGTTTTTGTGGTTACGGTGTTATGCGGAAAGTTAGTAGTAGCGTTGGCTGCCCCTTAAGCGGGCGTTAAGTTTCTGGAGGATATATGAACATTGATGATTGGGCTAAAGAGTTCTTCAGTGCTGTAAATGAGGAGAACATACTAAAACGACGTGAATCTAACACGACTGAGTTTAAGGAAATATTTGATTGGAAAAGTAAGGAGTTCAAGTCAAATATTGCAAGAACCGCTGCAGCTTTTTCTAATCGCGATGGCGGTGTAATTATCTTTGGTGTGGCAGACCGACCTCATACTGTCGTAGGGGTAGATAATTATGAATCCGTTGATGACGCTGACATTTCTGTTTGGTTCAATGAGCTTTTCTCGCCGTCAATAGAGTTCTCTAGAAGTACATTGCAATGTGGTACATCGACAATAGGAATTCTGCAAATCTTCGAGTCTAGAAACAAACCTATCATATGCATAAAAGACTCAGCAAAGACTTTCGACTCTGACATTTACTACAGGTATTCTGCAAGATCATCAAAAATCAAATCTGGCGATTTGATATACCTCCTTAACGAAATTAAGGAGAATGAGAAGGTAGTTTGGCTTAAGTTCCTTTCGAATATTGCTCAGGTAGGCATTGAAAACATAGCATTACTTAACTCAGTTACAGGTGAACTTAGCTCTGCTAACAATACATTCCTTATTGATGAATCCATCCTCGGCCAGATTCAGGTTTTAGACAAATACTCCGAAAGTCATGAAGGAGCGCCAGCTGTAAAGATTATTGGTGACGTAGTTGACTCCGCAATGGTCGTAGAGAAAACAAAAAATATCTTTGAAGAAGACATTTTTGAAGCTTTCCTTACAGAAAGTAGCTCTGCAAAAGGCATTGATTATATCTCGTCAATTTGCACTATGAACTCAGAAATGTACCCACTATATTACTTTCTTAACTTAGATTCAGTGAAAAAAGAAGAAAGGTACAGTTATGTAGAACATATAGAAACTAGGTTTAAAAATAGAAATAGAGTGCTATCTAGGTTATCTGATGATGGCAAGATAAAAAGCAAGAAAGCACAGTATTCACTTACTAGTATGGGTGTTGGTAAAGAAAGGCTATCTTCGATACCCTAGTTGCGCAAGATGACCTTGTGCTGAACAATGAAAACGACTGTAAGCTTGCTCTCGAAACACTATTTTCAATAGACAAAGAGGACACTGACATTAAGTACTTAAAACAACAGATTTTAAGAATCTATGAGTCCTTTTATCCATTTGAGAAAGATCTCATAAACTTTGTTTTTAGGTGGTCATTAACATATTTAGACTTCATTTATTACAAAGAAACTTAACAAACAATTTAAGAGGGATTCCCAACGCTTGGCATTTTTGCTTCTACTTCAATTTTAGTGGTTACGGTACAATGCTTTAGCTTAGGTGGTAGCGTTGCTCACCCCTTAATTGGGCGTTATGCAACTCAGGTAATTTTAGGGGTTCAATCTTTTGGATTTCTCCGGCCATTCGTTTTGTGTTGTCGGCAAATGAGCACTTTTACCCTCAAATCCGTGGTTCACTCAAGCCGTAAAACAGCTAAGGTTCTTTGTTTGCCTCAATCAATTTTAGCGCTGGTTCGTTGCCAATTCAGCGTGCGCAAAGTGTGGAAAGAGCAAGTTTATCGAGCGTTTTACAGCTGCTGAAAGTCTTGCTTGTTGAGTTTGTCTCATTCAAAAGCTTGGTTGGTTGTTGAAAGGTGGACTTTGTTTTGGCGGTTCATTTATCACAGTTTTTGCTTGGGTTGGTTCTTGAATCACTCAACCATTGCAATCGTGGCTTTTGATCGAGTAAAGTCAGTTTATCTTATTGAATTTGCATAACAAACGGCTCAAGAGGGATTGCCAACGCTTGGCGACTTTAGTGCAAAATTGAAGTTCAGTGTTTACAGTGGTTTTTTGAGTTCGGCGGTGCGTTGTCAACCCCTTAGCCGGGCGTTAGAGTTTACGGAGTAAAAATGGAACTTGTCCCAAAAGCAAATATTGTTAGAGCTGGAGATGCATTTCTATTTTCAGCGGAGAACTTATATCAGAATAAACCTAAAGAAATTGACTGGATGATTCCATTTTATGTGAATTGTGGTCTTGCTCTAGAGCTATATTTTAAAGCGTATTTGTCNATCAGGGTGTAGCCGGTCATGCGCTCAACGAGTGTCACGATGCAGTGCTTAGAGCCTTTGCCCATGACAGTATCAATTTCCCAGTGTCCACGCGTTTTACGTGTTTCGACACTTTTAGGACGCTCAGAGATATGTCGTTTATTGGCGAGCCTTCCGCGACTATCGTAGGCAGCATAACGCTTGCGCCGTTGCTTGGTCGATTGTCGTAGGTGTTTCCAAAGTTCGCCCCCATTGGCTTTATCACGCCAGATGTACTGGTAAATAGACTCATGGCTAATGGTCGGCTGTTTATATCGTTTCATTCTTCCAACGACTTGAGCAGGGCTCCAGTCTTTTTTGATAAAGTGCATGACTTGATTATATTGCTGCTGAGTAATACGCGGATTACATCTTGATTTACTGCGTCTTGTCCGAGTGCGTTGGTCGGCTTTGAAAGGGCGATAGGCCCCATCGTAAGTACATCGATTACGAGCAATTTCTCGAGAAATGGTACTCTTATGGCGTCCGGTAAGCCGAGCGATTTCAGCATAGCTAAGGCCTTGCTTTTTATAGGCAGCGATAGTATATCTGTCCCCTTCGGTGAGCTGTTTATAAGCCATAATTTTTCACTTCTTGGCGGGAGGAAAAATAGGGATTATGACAGCTCACTGTTTTATTTATAAGCGTTGCACTTAGTATATGAATCCAAGAACTCTAACAAACGCTTCAAGAGGGACAGCCAACGCGCGGCATTTTTACTATGCGTTGGTTTTTGTGATTACGGTGTTATGCGGAAAGTTGATCGTGGCGTTGGCTGCCCCTTAAGCGGGCGTTATGTGCTTTAGAGGAAAATAGGCATGGAAGTAGTAGAAGCTAGTCTTGATTTAGCTCCAATGTTATCTAGTTATGCGAAGGAATGCTTCGATTCGGGTATCCCAAAGTACTCAGATGTTGAGTTAAACCCTGAAGCTTATTTGTCGGGTTTGGTTGAGCGGTCTAAGGCAACCTCCGAATTACCAAGCGGGTATTTACCAAGTACAACGTACTACTGCATTTCGAACTCTGAAATCTTAGGTGCTATTCGAGTTCGTACTGGGGCGAATGCGAACGTAGAGAATGTAATAGGGCACATTGGTTACGAGACTAGGCCATCAGCTCGTGGCAAAGGCGTCGCTTCGTTTCTTCTCGCTTGGGTGCGTGATCATGTGGTAACTGACTCGGTTATTGTTACCTGTTCAATTGATAACCCAGCATCTCAAAAGGTCATAGAAAACTGCGGTGGCGAATATCTGGGTAACTATACAGATGATGTTGAAGGTGCAGTAAGGCGCTATCGTTTAGCACGCACATAACAAACAATTTAAGAGGGATTCCCAACGCTTGGCATTTTTGCTTCTACTTCAGTTTTAGTGGTTACGGTACAATGCTTTAGGTTGGGTGGTAGCGTTGCTCACCCCTTAATTGGGCGTTATGTGTAATCGAGAGTTCAGGGAAAGAATGAAAGTACTTATAGCAGGAGCCAATGGATATATTGGTAGCCACGTGACTAAGATGTTTGTCGAAAATGGTTTTGAAGTTTCGACCTACAGCAGGACTAGCGGTGTCTTACTTCCTGCTCGGAAACTTACTAAAATGCCATTAGATCTCTCTGGTTACTTTGACATCGTTATAAATTGTGCTCGCCCACATTGGTCAGAATTTTCGCCGGAGGAAATCGCTGATATAGAGTCCAAGCTGCTAATGCAGTTGGACAGACTCGCAGCTAAAGGAGCGACAAAAATCCACACATCGGGCGTTTGGCTATTTGGTAATGCTTCTCGTAATGATCTCAAAGAATTTCGGCTTAAGCCTCTAGAAATGGTAAAACCGGACACAGTTACGATTGATTGCGCTATCACCAATAAGTGGCATGTCGTTTACTGCCCTAGTTTGGTTTATGGTGGTGAAAACTGTCAGCTAAAGAGAATTGTAGATTCTTTATCAAACCAAACTCTCCAAGTAGCGATACCATCTAAAGGTTATAACCAATATATCCATGTTAATGACATCGCTAGATTCTATTTAGCATTGGTTCAAGGTAAACATCCGGCGATACAACACTTTATTGCTGAGACTGAGGGGTATAGTCCTGAAGCCTTTTCTCAGTTGCTACTAGACTTTCAAATCGTAAAGCAGGTTCACAAGAGCAGTTGGAGTGACTTTGAGAAATACCATGGTTATTCGGCAGTGGAAATTGAAAAGCTAAATCTTAACCTTCCAATTAGTCCTTTGTTTGAACCGACAAAGTCCTTAAGGGAGTACATAGAAAATTACACATAACAAACGCTTCAAGAGGGACAGCCAACGCGTGGCATTTTTACTATGCGTTGGTTTTTGTGGTTACGGTGCTATGCGGAAAGTGAGTAGTAGCGTTGGCTGCCCCTTAAGCGGGCGTTATGCGCTAATTGGAAAAATTGACAGGAGTTAACAATGAATCAGCATGGAAAACTCAATTATGTAGAATTTGCAGCGAAAGACTTAGAGTCAACGAAAGCGTTCTTTTCAAAGGTTTTTGGCTGGAGCTTTGTTGACTATGGACCTGAATATGCAGCATTTTCAAATGAAGGGTTAGACGGTGGTTTTTTTAAGGCAGAGCTTTCTAGTCGGACTGAAAATGGTGGCGCACTGTTAATTTTCTACAGTTCAGACATTGAAGCCACTTTAGAAAAAGTCGTGAAAAATGGCGGTCATATCATCCGTCCTATCTTTGAGTTTCCTGGTGGTTGTCGTTTTCATTTTAAAGAGCCAAGTGGTAACGAATTTGCTGTTTGGTCTGAAGCAGGCGCATAACAAACGCCTCAAGAGGGACTGTCAACGCGCGGCGTTTCCAGTCCCATTGAGCCGCGGTGGTTTCGGTTGTTGTGTTTGAGTTTAGTGGTATGCGTTGCCAGCCCCTTAGGCGGGCGTTATGCAGTTCTACAGGCTCAACGGAAACTAAAAGACGTCAGCCCAATGTATTTGAACTGACGGAGCTTTACTGTTTTTGTATATAAGGTGTTTATTCTGCGGCTTTTACTCTGATTTTGCTTTTGGCAACGTCAGAAAGGTTTAGGCTAGAAATTGCAGCATTAGCTTCGTTTTCGTTTGGCATTTCGACAAAAGCAAAGCCTTTTGATTGACCCGTTACTTGGTCTAAAACAAGCGTACATTCGGCTACTGAGCCATGAGCTGAGAATAAAACACGAAGTTCTTGTTCAGTTGTAGAGCGAGATAGATTGCGAACTAAAAGTTTCATGATGAACCAATTGGTAGTAAATGACAGTGCGAATTGTGGCAGCTAAAGATAAGTTTGGCTAAGCAATTCGTTCTCTATACTGAGTATTGGTTAAAAAACTGCATAACAAACGGCTCAAGAGGGATTGCCAACGCGTGGCGGCTTTAGTACAAAATTGAAGTTCAGTGTTTACAGTGTGTTTTTTGAGTTCGGCGTTGCGTTGTCAACCCCTTAGCCGGGCGTTATGTGTAAAGGAGTAATCAAGCAATGTCTCTGGAATTTTACGATGAATTACTCAAAAGTGAGCGTTTTTGTGAAAGCTTGGGGCGGCTGATATTGATGTCTGGACAGTTAGAGTCAGTATTAAAGTCAATCGTTCTCACGAGTAGTCTTAAAGTGAGATACAACCTTAGTCGAGCTATGTTAGGTCAGCTTGTTGGTAGCTGTAAAGAACATGAATTGGTTACTGATGAGCTTCGTGAAATTTTGGAATTTATACTGGTTCGTCGTAACTACCTTACTCATAACCTTTACCCTTTGTTTAACGATGAAATTGAATATACGTTATTGCCTAAAGACAACTTACACCCTGATGATGCAGAGTATTATTTCCCTAAATGCGTTGAAGAGTTAATTGCACATATAGAATATGCCATAGACTATATCAACAAACGGAATTAGCACATAACAAACGCTTCAAGAGGGACAGCCAACGCGCGGCATTTTTACCATGCGTTGATTTTTGTGGTTACGGTGTTATGCGGTAAGTTGGTAGTAGCGTTGGCTGCCCCTTAAGCGGGCGTTATGCAACTCAGGTAAATTTAGGGGTTCAATTTTTTTAGGTTTCTCCGGCCATTCGTTTTGAGTTGTCGGCAAATGAGCATTTTTACCCTAAAATTCGTGGTTCACTCAAGCCGTAAAACAGGCAAAGTTCTTTGTTTGCCTCAATCAGTTTTGGTGCTGGTTTGTTGGCAATTCAGCGTGCGCAAAGTGTGGAAAGGGCAAGTTAATCGAGCATTTTGGACTTGCTGAAGTTTTCGCTCGTTGAGTTTGCCTGATCCAAAAGCTTGGTTTGTTGCTGAAAGGTGAACTTTGTTTTGGCGGCTTATTTATCACGGCTCTGGCTTGGGTTGATTCTTGAATCACTTAACCATTGCAATCGTGGCTTTTGGTTGTGTAAAGTCAGTTTATCTCATTGAATTTGCATAACAAACGGCTCAAGAGGGA
>NZ_CAWNHR010000006.1:15507-22915 GCF_963874485.1 Vibrio sp. V15_P4S5T153
TGTAGTGGCATAGTGAATTTGGTCACTTAGTTAGAGGTGATATCATCACCTCATAAGTTAACAGGTGACATTATGACAAAACGTACAAGACGACTATTTAGCGCAGAATTTAAGTTAGAAGCAGCGCAGCTAGTCTTAGACCAAAATTACTCAGTGACTGAAGCAGCCCAAGCCATGAATGTGGGCAAGTCCACGATGGATAAATGGGTTCGCCAGCTTAGAGAAGAACGCCAAGGGAAAACACCGAAAGCTTCACCTATGACCCCTGAGCAAATAGAAATTCGGGAATTGAAAAAGAAGCTGGCTCGCCTTGAAGAGCATAATGAAATACTAAAAAAAGCCACGGCTCTCTTGATGTCGGACTCACTGAACAATTCTTGACAATCAAGAAACTCAAGCAGAGCCACAGCGTAAAAATATTATGCGAAGTCTTCAATGTTCATCGAAGTAGTTATCACTATTGGCTTAAACGCCCAGCGTTAATTAATGCGGAAACAATAAAACTGCGCAGCTTGGTCAGTGAGGCTCATGCCGCAAGCAATGGCTCTGCGGGAGCGAGAACCATTGCAGATATAGTCACAAATCAGGGTGTAAAGCTGAGCCGATACCGAGCAACAAAGCTTATGAGAACGCTTGGTTTAGTGAGCTGCCAAGAGCCAAAGCATCGCTACAGAAAGGCTTCACAAGAACATATTGACGTTCCAAATCACTTAGGTCGTCAGTTTGCGGTTACCGCCCCAAATGAGGTCTGGGCTGGTGATGTTACGTATATTTGGACAGGTAATCGGTGGATGTATTTAGCAGTTGTTATCGATCTTTTTGCCCGAAAAGTGATTGGTTGGTCGATGTCTCTATCACCTGATTCTAAGCTAACAGGCAAAGCTCTTTCGATGGCTTATGAGTCTCGTGGTAAGCCTAAAGGTGTTATGTTCCATAGCGATCAAGGCAGTCATTATACTAGCCGTAAATACCGTCAATTGCTGTGGCGTTTTCAAATAAAACAGAGTTTATCTCGCCGAGGAAATTGTTGGGATAATGCGCCGATGGAGCGCTTCTTTAGAAGTCTGAAAACGGAATGGGTGCCAACTGTGGGTTACCGTAGCTTCGCTGAGGCTCAACAAGAGGTTACCCGTTACATTATCGGATATTACTGCCAACTCAGACCACATCAGTATAACGGTGGTTTAACTCCCAATGAATCAGAACGATTATATTGGGAAAACTCTCAAACCGTGGCCAATTTTAGTTGACCACTACAGTTGTACCACTTTAATCTGCTTGTAGAACAGCAAAAAAAGTTTAAGTTCGTCAACGAAAACAAATTTCAAACTAAGGCACAGCCAGTGTTTTCAAAGTACAAAGTTGATAATTCTGACTTGGTTGAAAAAATCGCTAAAGAAACGGCACATTGGTAAATGAATATAACAAACGCTTTAAGACGGATTCGCAACGCTCGGCGGTTTTGGTTTGATTTAGCTTTTGTGTTTACGGTGTCATGATTGAGTGTCGTGGTAGCGTTGCTCACCACTTAAGCGGGCGTTATAACTCAGGAGGATTAGTGGAAAATTTCCCTATAGAAAAGCTTAAATTTACAAGTGCAACGATTTCTGGTGTCGATGGCGACGTTTCACTTGAGATAGGAATAGAGCCCTTTGAACTTAGTCTAGATGGTTACTCTGAGGAAATAGAAACAGTCATTAGTCTAAACGGTATTAATGTACCCTCAGAACTTAGTGAACTTACTGGTAAAACATTTACTTTCCCTTTAAACCCAGATGACGGGTATATTGATGGTTCAGTTTACTTCTTTGGTGCTCATAGCCCTGTTGATATAACTGAAATCAAATTTGGTGAATCGACAAACGGAAAGTTACCTATAACACTAAAATCCTCTTGGGCGCTGGAGTTTGAGCTAACAGGTTTTAAAAACTGTACTACAACAATTCAAACGTACCTGAAGTTATAACAAAGCGTTTAAGAAGGACTCATGCCGCGTGGCATTTTTAGCATGCGGTGATTTAAGTGGTGAAAATGGTCTGCGGAAAGTGGGCTTAGGCGGCATTCGCCCCTTAACGCGGCGTTATGTTTTCGTGATAACTTGAGGAAAAGAGATGGATTTCATTTGGTTGGTTTTAGCTTTTGGCGCGGCTGCAATATTCTACTATTTTGTATCATATTCGAAGCCACAGGATGATGATTGGCACAAATTGCCGACACTTGAGAATTATTTGATAAAGCATCCTGAATGTAAAACAGCAGATCCAGAAAGTGCTAAATGCTTTAGTTGTGGTTCAGACAAAGTGATTTTCCAACCATTAACAGCTCATGCAGATCCTCGTTATAAACATATTTGCTTATCATGCAAAAAAACACTTTTTAGAAGTAAGGCAATAATGTCTTAAGCTAGTTGAAATTCCTAAGTTTATTCTTAACAAAATCAGCTGGTTGGAATAAAACATAACAAACGGTTCAAGAGGGACAGCCAACGCGTGGCATTTTTATTATGCGTTGGCTTTTGTGGTTATGATGTTATGCGGAAGCTTAGTAGTGGCGTTGTCTGCCCCTTAGCCGGGCGTTATGAGTAAATTGGTATTGGAGTCCAAATTTAATGTCAGAAAAAGAAAAAATGTTAGCAGGTAAGCTTTATGATCCAAGTGATGAAGACTTATTAAAGCTAAGATTGAACGCTAGATTGTTAACTGAAAAGTTGAATACAACCTCTGTTGAGTTTCAACAAAAGCGTGTTGAAATAATTAAGCATTTGTTCGGCACAACAGGTGACAATATTCACATTGAATCTTCTTTCAATTGTGACTATGGCTCTAACATTCATGTTGGTGATAATTTCTATGCTAATTTCGGCTGCGTGATTTTGGATGTTGCGGAAGTAAAATTTGGTAAGAACTGTTTACTTGCACCTCAAGTTGGAATTTATACTGCAACACATCCCTTAGACCCAACCGAGAGGAACAGTGGTTTAGAGTTAGCAAAGCCAATAACCATTGGTGACAATTGTTGGATAGGTGGTAATGCGGTTATCAATCCTGGTGTGACCCTTGGGAATAATGTGGTGGTAGCCTCTGGTGCAGTGGTAACGAAGAGTTTTGGAGACAATGTCGTAATTGGTGGTAACCCAGCGAAAGTGTTAAAAGAAATCAGCGCTAAGCCATAATTTACTCTTAGTATCAAGTTTGCAGTGCAACGATCAGCGATAATATCCAACAAAACATTCCTCCGGAGTTTGAAAGCCCAGACGAGCTCTGGGTCTGCTGTTAAGTTTGTGGGCAATCGCGTTGCACTTTGCTTGAGTGAGCGTCGCCATTGAGGTGCCTTTGGGGAGATATTGTCGGATAAGTCCGTTGGTATTTTCATTGGTTCCTCGCTCCCAAGAGTGGTGTGGGTTAGCAAAATAAAATCGAGTATCGGTGGCGGCTTCAATAAGCTCATATTGGTTAAACTCGGTACCATTGTCTGCAGTAATCGTGGTAAATAAGCCATCAAATCGTCCCATGATTTGAATGGTTCGACGGTTAAGAGATGCGGTTGTTCGGTCATCCATTTGCCCAATCAGGGTGTAGCCGGTCATGCGCTCAACGAGTGTCACGATGCAGTGCTTAGAGCCTTTGCCCATGACAGTATCAATTTCCCAGTGTCCACGCGTTTTACGTGTTTCGACACTTTTAGGACGCTCAGAGATATGTCGTTTATTGGCGAGCCTTCCGCGACTATCGTAGGCAGCATAACGCTTGCGCCGTTGCTTGGTCGATTGTCGTAGGTGTTTCCAAAGTTCGCCCCCATTGGCTTTATCACGCCAGATGTACTGGTAAATAGACTCATGGCTAATGGTCGGCTGTTTATATCGTTTCATTCTTCCAACGACTTGAGCAGGGCTCCAGTCTTTTTTGATAAAGTGCATGACTTGATTATATTGCTGCTGAGTAATACGCGGATTACATCTTGATTTACTGCGTCTTGTCCGAGTGCGTTGGTCGGCTTTGAAAGGGCGATAGGCCCCATCGTAAGTACATCGATTACGAGCAATTTCTCGAGAAATGGTACTCTTATGGCGTCCGGTAAGCCGAGCGATTTCAGCATAGCTAAGGCCTTGCTTTTTATAGGCAGCGATAGTATATCTGTCCCCTTCGGTGAGCTGTTTATAAGCCATAATTTTTCACTTCTTGGCGGGAGGAAAAATAGGGATTATGACAGCTCACTGTTTTATTTTTTAGTGTTGCACTTAGTATATGAATCCAAGAAACATAACAAACGGTTCAAGAGGGACAACCAACGCGTGGCATTTTTATTATGCGTTGGTTTTTGTGATTACGGTGTTATGCAGTAAATTGGTAGTAGCGTTGGTTGCCCCTTAACCGGGCGTTATAAGCTTCGAGGAAAATTATGGAAAGTATCATCAAACAAGCAATTGAATGGCGGAAAGAGGCTAAATATCAAGAGTCGAGAGCTTTGCTAAAAGCGCTATTAAACGATGAGACTTATTCTGCTAAGGCTCATTTGCAAATTGCTTGGTCGTACGACAATGAGGGTAAAGAGCAAGAAGCGGTTGCTCATTATCTGTCATCTCTTTCAGGTCCATTATCGCCGGTAGAAAGGTTTGATGCTTTGTTTGGACTAGCGAGCACCTATCGAAGCCTTGGCATGTATTCAGAGGCGTTAAGCTATTTCGAGCAAACTCTAAGTGAGTACCCGAGTTCTATTGAAGTTCAGCCTTTCTATGCAATGTGTCTCTACAACTTGGGACGCCATAAAGAAGCAACATTATTGCTACTCGAACTTTTAGTATCAACCACGAATAGTGATGCAATTAAAGAGTATCAGCGAGCAATTTCTTTATACGCACAAGATTTAGATAGAACGTGGTAAACGAAACACGCTTATAACAAAGCATTTAAGAGTGATTCCCAACGCTTGGCATTTTTAGTTCAAGGTTGGGTTTCGTGTTTACGGTGGTATGGTTGAGTTTCGTGGTAGCGTTGCTCACATCTTAATGCGGCGTTATGCAACTCAGGTGAATTTAGGAGTTCAATCTTTTTAGGTTTCTCCGGCCATTCGTTTTGTGTTGTCGGCAAATGAGCACTTTCACCCTCAAATTCGTGGTTAACTCAAACCGTAAAACAGACAAGGTTCTTTGTTTGCCTCAATGAGTTTTGGTGCTGTTTTGTTGTGAATTTAGCGTGCGCAAAGTGTGGAAAGGGCAAGTTTATCGAGCATTTTGCATTTGCTGAAAGTCTTGCTTGTTGAGTTTGTCTCATTCAAAAGCTTGGTTGGTTGTTGAAAGGTGGGCTTTGTTTTGGCGGCTTATTTATCATGGCTCTGGCTTGGGTTGGTTCTTGAATCACTCAACCATTGCAATCGTGGCTTTTGATCGAGTAAAGTCAGTTTATCTTATTGAATTTGCATAACAAACGGCTCAAGAGGGATTGCCAACGCGTGGCGACTTTAGTGCAAAATTGAAGTTCAGTGTTTACGGTGTGTTTTTTAAGTTCGGCGGTGCGTTGTCAACCCCTTAGCCGGGCGTTAGGCGATGAGGAGGGTTCATTGTTCGAAGTAGGTAAAATCTATAACCGTCGTTCTGATATTCACGGTGTATACAAAGGTCAACAGTATGGTGGCNTAAAAATCCGCCTTCTTAGAAGGCGGCTTTGGTTTATAGCCCCCTATAAGGGGGCATCCCTGCACTGCTAGTTTATCTTCAACTCTAACTGCGCCTCATATTCTTGATCTTTCTTGTCTTGGTGCCTTACGTAACGCCTGATGATTTCTTCATTCACACCAACTGTGTCAACAAAGTATCCCCTTGCCCAAAAATGATTACCCCACAGTTTCTTTCTTATATGTGGGAACTTGTTAAACAAGCGGATTGCTGAACGCCCTTTCAATACTCCCATCAACGTTGATATCGAAACTTTTGGTGGAACTATCACAACCAAGTGAACGTGATCCGGCTGAACATTTAATTCCAAAACTTCACAATCTTTCATATTGCACAAAATATAGATTGAGCGATAAAGCTCCTTACCTACATTCCCTTTCAAGATCTTAAATCTGTATTTCGGAGTCCAAACTATATGGTATTTGCAACGCCAATATACATGTGATGAACTTCTATAATCGCCCATGTTTTTAGTTTCCTCTTACTTGTGGTGAATAAGTGGTTTACTTCTAGCATGGGCACTCCTTCGGGCAATAGCCCCAAGGTTCAATCACCACCGCCCAAGGCGGTGGTTTAGGGATGACAATAAAAAAGAAATCTTGTTGTTTGAGTCGACTACAAAAGGTTTTGTGCGTTTCGTCGGTGTATGTAGTTACATTGAACATCATATCGAGCAGAGACCTGACAAAAATAGTCAGCTTCGAGATGCTTTCATTTTTCACTTGGATGTACTTCCGCAGTCAAGACTTCCCGGCGTAGAAAATGGAAAGGCTCCGTACTTGACCAAACCGACTAAAAGCAAATCACTTAAGCAATTACGCGATATCGCTACAGCTGTGACACCTAGTAATGTGGATGTTAAAGAACAAGTTGTTCACATCCGTTACCGTAGCGAGGCTATTAAGTTATATGCTAAAAAGCGTGCAAATGGGGTTTGTGAAGGTTGCAGAAGTAAGTCGCCCTTTGAAACGAAGGAAGGACCTTATCTAGAAGTCCATCATTTAACCAGGCTTGCTGACGGTGGTGCTGATTGCCCGGAAAATGTTATCGCTCTATGCCCTACGTGTCATCGGAGAGCGCATTATTCAATCGACAGCAAAGAATTCAACGAGCAGTTGTTAAAAGTAGCCCTTAGCATCGAAGAAAAAATCGCCTAACAAGCAATTTAAGAGGGATTCCCAACGCTTGGCATTTTTGCTTCTACTTCAAATTTAGTGTTTATGGCACAATGCTTTAGGTTGGGTGGTAGCGTTGCTCACCCCTTAATTGGGCGTTAGGCAAAGTGAGTTTTTATCAGCTAAGTCGAGTTTGAATTGAACGGTAAATGCCATGTTTTCTAGCTTAAGTTAAGCAATAAATAATCATCACATATTTGCTGTTTCTTGATCGCGTTGAGTTGCTTTTCGTTGTGAGTTTAGCGGCAAAATAACCTTCAGCACCCAAACGTCCGCCGAGCATGCTACGCTCGTCACTTTTCTTCCAAATCGCTCAATTTGAGTTTTTTGTTTCTTTGCTGATTTAGCATTTTGGTTTATAAATGAATCGGTTAGTTTGTTTCAGGTTTACAAAAATGCTCGTTCTTTGGTTGTGAAAGTGTTGTTGTCAATCGGTTGGCCTAACAAACGGCTCAAGAGGGATTGCCAACGCGTGGCGACTTTAGTGCAAAATTGAAGTTCAGCGTTTACAGTGTGTTTTTTGAGTTCGGCGGTGCGTTGTTAACCCCTTAGCCGGGCGTTA
>NZ_CAWNHR010000006.1:23081-29026 GCF_963874485.1 Vibrio sp. V15_P4S5T153
TTGAACTAACCGAAGTCTTCTTACGGGAAGTGGTGTGTTTGTTTATTTCTTTGGTGTGGCTTCTTTGGTTTTGAGGCTCTTTCGCGCTTAAATGGATTTCGTGCACTTGGTTGTTGGCTTCTTCGAAAGAATTCTTTGTAAATTTAAGTCCTAGAAGCTCGTCAAGTTTTCCTGTTATTTCTTCTTTGCCAAGTGCTTTTCGTGGATTGGGTTTTAGTTTCTCAGTTGTCCGTTTTACTTTGTCGCTTGAAAACAATAATGTGTTTTAAATTAGGCCGTTGGGTAGTAAATCTCCGGCTAAAGTGCAGCAGCTAACAAACGGCTCAAGAGGGATTGCCAACGCGTGGCGACTTTAGTGCAAAATTGAAGTTCAGTGTTTACGGTGTGTTTTTTAAGTTCGGCGATGCGTTGTCAACCCCTTAGCCGGGCGTTATGTTTATTGGAGAAATTCATGGTCAATTGGCCTTGTATCCTGAAATTGGATGGTGACGATGAGCTCATTTATTTGGGCTCAGAAACTGACTTGAACTGCGAATGTGTGGGGTTGATTTTTAGCTCAGATGATCGAGTAATCGATTCTGAAGGCTTTGTATACTCATTGGTTTCAGATGCTTCAACAGCGATTAACTTGGTTGGAAACTCAGTCCAGATTTCAGCAGAAGATGCATCAAGATTGATTCAATGTCACGAGTTTTGTCGAGCTGAAGTTTGTTTGACAAAAATTCAATTTGAGACGGTAAGTGACGCAATTAAGTGCCTTAAATCTTAGGCTAAATAAACATAACAAACGGTTCAAGAGGGACTGCCAACGCGTGGCGGTTTTAGTTCAAATCGGCATTTGTGATTACGGTTGTTATTTTGAGTTCAGTGTTTTGCGTTGTCAGCCCCTTAACCGGGCGTTACATGCTTTGGGAGAAAAAATGGAAGCAGTTGAAAAACTCAAATCATTACTGATTGATGTATCTACAGATATGAAGTTTTACGAGCAAATTTTCGGTGTTAAAGAGAATATCCAGACATTGGTTGAATTTAGTAATTGGGTCTTCTCGAATTACCAAAGCGCACTTGTGAACTCCATCATGATGAAAGTATCCAGATTAATGGACCCAGTTGCGAGTTGCGGTGAAGATAACCTGTCTTTCAAGAATGTCGTGGAGCGTTGCGATTTGTCTAACGACGAGCAGATTTTGCCCCTGCTAGCGGAACTAGATCAGGTTTACAAAACGACTGGGTTAAAAAACTATAGAAATAAAGTCCTATCACATAACGACGCTAAATCACTACTTACTAACAAGTCGACGAAAGTTAACTTAAATCAAGTTGAGCTTAGTGAACTTATAAAAGATATGTGGCATCTTCTCGCAGTTATTGAACATCGCTCCGGTTTGGAAAATTCAGTCCCTGAATATTCGACTGAACACTTAATTCCAGCAAGTGAAGATGGTGAATGGTTCATCGAAAAACTGCGAAGACGCATGTAACAAAGCATTTAAGAGTGATTCGCAACGCTTGGCAGTTTCGCTTCGCTCAAGTATAGCCAAGCGTCGCTCACACCTTAATGCGGCGTTATGTTGTCGTGGCTTTTGGTGATTTTACTTCAAATTTTGAAATAAAAAGCCATTTCTTAACAATTGCCGTCTATTTTTTTATAAAAATTAGATAGTTAGTATTATCTGGAGAAATAGATGTCCTTAAAAGACTATTGTTCCATTGAAGGGTTGAAATTGTCATCTAGGTCAAGATCAACTTTACAAATTATTGATTATAAAGTTGATTTGGCCAATTATTTGGCAACTTTTATGGTGACAAGCCCTATTCTTGAAATATTTAAGACTAATGGTGGCGGTGTCACTCAAGTCGCTCAGGACATATATGAATATCACTGGGATGAATTTGGGCAGGCGATGGCTTCAATTAACCCAATACTGCGCCGACAAGTTTATAACCTAGCACAGCAAGAAGAGTTGTTTACCTATGGAAAAGAGCAAAAATTTTGGAAATGTATCAGTGAAGCTGCTTTGTAGCGTCGCTTTACTAACTATCGTTGGTTGTGTACCTCTGGGTGTGCAAAATGATGGCCTTAATGAAACATACAGTGAGTTAGTCAATCAACGTTCTTCGTGTTTTGAGCAATCTGCCGAAGGTAGTCAGTTTTTTCCTGCTTCTGATTGGTTGGCTAATTTAAAAAATGAAGAAAAGCAATTAGTCGTAAGCTATTTGTCTCAATATGCATTTAATAAATGCCTTGAACCTCAAGTTAAGCATTTTGAACAAGAGCTAGCTAAAGAGTCTCCGAGTGTTCAACGCTTTATCAAAGAGCAAGTAGCTATGTTTCCTTATATTGCTCAAAAGCCAGATGGTATCGATGAAGAGCAATTACATAATATAGAAATCAATATTACTATGCCGTTTATCGCCAGTGAGGTTTATGAGTCACTCAAATAGTAACAACATAACAAACGGTTTAAGAGGGATTGCCAACGCTTGTCGGTTTTGATGCAAAATTAAAATTCGGTGTTTACAGTGTGTTTTTTTAGTTTTGTGGTGCGTTGTCAACCCCTTAACCGGGCGTTATACCCTTTTATATTCCACATCAGAGGGTTATCATCCTATATGGTGTTCTTTATATTGTGAGTCTGTTGTGAAGTTTTGGCCTATTTCAGTAGTTTTGATAAGCGTTTTTTCCTTTGATAGTTTAGCGAATGATGTTTTGGACACTACTCCCTTATACCCAGATGAAAAAGGGTGTGCGAGTATTGTTTGTAAAAATGTAATTGAACCTCAGAGTGTCGATAAAGCTGATGACTTTCCTGAAAGGGCTGGTAATGAAACCTTGTATTTTATCGGTAGTTTTCTATTTGCTATCGGTGAAATGGGTTTAGCTGAGAATTTGCAGGAAGAAGAATTTAGCGGAACGGCTAAAAACTAGAGGTTTTAAAAACGGGCTTAGTATCAAGTTTGAAGTGCGACACTTTTTAAAGATGCGCATGAATATACTCCAGTGGTGTTCTATACCCAAGTCTTTTGCGTGGGCGCGTATTTAATTTGTGTGTAATTTCATTGCAGAGCTTCTGTGTCAGGTGTGACATGGAAGTTCGTTTTGGTAAGTATTTGTCGTATCAAGCTATTGGTGTTTTCATTAGTGCCTCGCTCCCATGAATGGTATGGATTTGCAAAGTAAAACAGACAGTTATGATGTTTTTCTAGTTGCGCATAACCATGAAATTCAGTGCCGTTATCCGCCGTTATCGTCTTAAAAGGTAAGTCAGAGCGGGTCATGATTTTGCTCATTCTTACGTTGAGTGACTCGGATGTTCTATCGTCCATTTGCCCAATAAAAGTGTAGCCAGTCATTCTGTCGACTAAAGTCACGATACAGTGCTTGGTTCCACGGCCCACAACGGTATCAATTTCCCAATGGCCAGGCTCTTTTCGATGCTCAGCGTCTGCAGGTCTTTCGGTAATATGACGCTTATTTGCCAGCCGTCCTCGACTGTCTTTTGAGTTGTACCTTTTACGCCTTTTCTTGGTGGATTAGCGTAGGTGTTTCCATAGCGTTCCACCGAGAGTTTTGTCGTTCCAAACATGCTGATAAATGAGTTCGTGGCTCATTGTTGGATAGCCTCTCATCCTTAGGTATCCGACGATTTGCTCAGGGCTCCAGTCCAGTCGTAGCAAGGCTTCAGGTAGTCTGAAGTCAAGTTCGGTATAGCGTTTATTTCGCCGTGAACGACTAAGCCGGTTGCGCGCCATTTGCTGTGCTCGCTCTGGTTGATAAGAGTACCTATCGAAGAACTTGTTGTAACGACAATTACGTTCAATTTCTCGATAGATAGTGGCTTTGTGACGTCCCAGTTGTTTAGCTATTTTTGCGGTACTGATCCCTTGCTTTCTGAGCGCAGAAATCATATACCTTTCGTTCTCGGTGAGGTGCGTGTATTTCATGTTTTTTACTTCTTGGCGGGAGCAAACTTCATGATTATCGCACCTTACTGTTTTTATGTTCAGAGGTGTCGCACTTCGTACTTGAATCCAAGGGGTATAACAAACAATTTAAGAGGGATTCCCAACGCTTGGCATTTTGCTTCTACTTCAATTTTAGTGTTTACGGTACAATGCGTTAGGTTAGGTGGTAGCGTTGCTCACCCCTTAATTGGGCGTTAGTTGCCAGCGGTAAAAACGCAGCTAAGGCAGAAAATTTAGGGTTAATGAATTGTGCAATGTTGCTCGGCTTTGTGCATAGGTGTAGTTTGCTGAAGTTGCGTTCAATGGTTAATGCTGTGGTTTTGGTTTGCCGTTTCAGACGCAAATTTACTCGTTGAAAGTCAGCTTTGTGACATTGCCTTTCCAAAAGATCTTTTTGGTGCTTTCAGCCAGCTTTCTACGGCGTTGTAAGTTCCAAGTGGTTTCAGTGACAGGTGCTTTGAAACTGCGCCTGATTTGAGCTTTCAAAGCGTATCAAAGATGGCGTTGGCAAAGTGGAAATAACTGGAAATCAAAGGTTTAGAATGGCAACTAACAAACAATTTAAGCTGATTCGCAACGCTCAGCGCTTTCGGTTTCAATCTGTTTAGTGATTACGGTGAAGTGTTTGAGTAAGGTGGCAGCGTTGCTCACAACTTAATTGGGCGTTATGCTCTAGTCACAATCAAACTATTTTGGAATATATCACAATGAAAAAATTAACAATTCTAGCTCTTTCATCACTGGCTTTCTTCTCATCTAACACTTTTGCTAGAGATGATGTGGGTAATTATTCGATTACAAAGGCAATGAGCTCTGAAGTGGCTAAATCTAAATTAGGCACTGAAGTTTCATTTTACTTTGGCGAGCAGAGTTACGGCAAAGTTCTCAAAGAATTAGGTGAATTTAAAACCAGTAAAAAAACGAACGCTTTCAATAAAACAGATGAAGAAGCGTGCAACTGGGTTTTTCTTTCTGCCATGATTGCTCTTAAAGACAGAGCGATAAAAGAGGGTGGAAATGCAGTAGTTAATATCAAATCAAATTACAAAAATAACCTCACTTCAAGCAACGATACTTTTCAATGTGGTGCTGGAGCCGTAATGGCTGGAGTTGCATTGAGTGGTGAAGTTGTGAAGCTCAAAAAATAAGCATAACAAACGGCTCAAGAGGGATTGCTAACGCATGGCGACTTTAGTGCAAAATTGAAGTTCAGTGTTTACAGTGTATTTTTTAAGTTCGGTGGTGCGTTGCCAACCCCTTAACCGGGCGTTATGCGCCAAAGAATGGATTTACATCCATACTCTTATGCAAGATTCTTATGATCTGGATGTTTTGGCTACCAATTTGTTGATAAAAAATAACATGGCTTCCTTGTGGGAATTTTCGGTAGCCATCTCTGATTTCATCACAAGTTTTACCGATATCAGGATTTTCAGCGAGTAGCCAAAATGATTCATCGAATTGTTTGAGATAAATATTTCGTTGCTCGCGGCCCCACCTGCGAGAGGTAAATAAGGCAATATCTTTTAAATCGGATTTTGCCTTGTTGGTTAGTTGGAATGGTTTCATTTTCTTTCTTCGCTATCTAGTTCACTGATAAACGAATCGAGGTCATAATCAGCCATACCACTTTCTTCACCTTCAACGAGCAGTTGTCGTAAAGTGTTCATTTTCGTTTCTTGTGTTTCGAGTAAACGTAGAGCGGAACGAATTACTTCACTTGCTGAGCCATAGCGTCCACTTTGGATTTGGCTACTAATGAAACCATCAAAGTGGTCGCCGAGAGTGATGCTAGTATTTTTAGCCATTGTAATCTCCTAATACCAAATAGTACCTAATTATGGTATTAACTTGAGGTAATCGCAAGTGGCGCTTAGTATCAAGTTTGAAGTGCGACACTTTTTAAAGATGCGCATGAATATACTCCAGTGGTGTTCTATACCCAAGTCTTTTGCGTGGGCGCGTATTTAATTTGTGTG
>NZ_CAWNHR010000007.1:0-7248 GCF_963874485.1 Vibrio sp. V15_P4S5T153
GCACTGAATTTCATGGTTATGCACAACTAGAAAAACATCATAACTGTCTGTTTTACTTTGCAAATCCATACCATTCATGGGAACGAGGCACTAATGAGAACACTAATGGCTTGATACGACAATACTTACCAAAACGAACTTCCATGTCACACGTGACACAGAAGCTATGCAACGAAATTGCACACAAATTAAATACGCGCCCACGCAAAAGACTTGGGTATAGAACACCACTGGAGTATATTCATGCGCATCTTTAAAAAGTGTCGCACTTCAAACTTGATACTAAGTTTCCTTGTAGTTAAAATTTTTATTATTGAACCCTATGATTGAAGCCTAACGCCCGCTTAAGGGGCAGCCAACGCCACGACTACGCTTCCGCATAACACCATAAACACACAAACCAACGCATAGTAAAAATGCCGCGCGTTGGCTGTCCCTCTTGAAGCGTTTGTTAGGTGACGGGCAACCATCCTTGATTTTCTTCGCACCAATCATACAAAACGATTAGTTGCTCAAGTTCGTATATAGCTTTGTATAGTTCTCTAAACCTTTTGTGATCACTAAATTCAGCAAATGATTGAATAATTGCATCGTTAGCTAAAAATTCGTGTGCCATATGATTACGGTAGTCTACTACACTCGATAAAAACTCAATGAAATCAGGCCTCAAGCCTTGAGTCTTTAATTCATTTTTTGTTTTTCCCAGAGTCCATTTTTCAGTGAGCTCAATTGGCACATCAAAAAGCCGAAACAAAAGATTTTTCAAATAAAATTCAAGAAGCTGTGCCTTACCCATAAATAAAGCGTATTGCTCTAACACTGGTCTATCTTCGTACTCTTCAACTTTTTTGAGTACTTTCTGCCTTATTTCTGCTCCAGAAAGAGCTTTTTTGTCGTCCACTTATTGCCTCATTACTCAATTGCTCACCTAACGCCCGCTTAAGGGGCAGACAACGCTACTACCAACTTACCGCATAACACCGTAATCACAAAAACCAACGCATAGTAAAAATGCCGCGCGTTGGCTGTCCCTCTTGAAGCGTTTGTTATGTGAATTTTTCCAGCGCGCTCAATACACACAACCATTAAATTCAATGACTTGATCGCTTAAAGCATGACTGCCATTGTAAGACTTAACCATACCTCCACGGTAGACAAACTGATTCCAATTTTTCCGCTCCACGTCGAAGTAATGGATAGGCAAAACTAACTCCGAATACCCTGAGCTTCGATAAACATCTGGCTCATAAGCGAAGAGAAAAGAATGAGTTACCCCAAAAGACACTAAGCATCGATCGAGTTCTTTCACGATGACTTTAGCTAAGCCCAAACCACGCTTACTTGGTGTAATGGCAATACCACCAATTATGCCCCCTTTGAAGCTTATTGAGCCCTGCTTCATTAAACGACTATAAGCAAAACCAGTAGCGATAATCTGATTATCGTCTTTAATGAGAATTGCACAGACGAACTCACGATTGAAAATGAACATGGAATCTTGGCCAAAAACGGAGTTTAGATGAGCATTAAGTTCAGCTTCGTAAGCCCCAATCTGACCACTTTTGACAACTGATATTTTCAAGGTTGACTCCATTCACATAACGCCCAATTAAGGGGTGAGCAACGCTACCACCTGACCTAAAGCATTGCACCTTAACCACTAAAATTGAAGTAGAAGCAAAAATGCCATGCGTTGGGAATCCCTCTTAAATTGTTTGTTAAACCGCTGGACTCATTCGCCCAAAGTAAACCAGCCAAGAATTGGTGAGCCTACAATAGCTATAATGATTCCCCAAAAGGTGGCTGTATGATAACTATTCAGATATTTGAATTTGTTTGATGATTTTAATGCCTGTTTGTAACCCGACTCTGTAAAGTAGTAACTACATCGGTCACGCACTAAAAAGTTGTTTTTGACCATGCCGTTAAAAATGGTATGCACCATTAACTCATCTGTATAACCATCTAAACGCGAAAGTGCACGTTGATCATTAATAAGTTCAGAGAGTACCGAGTGATTATCTTTTACAAATTTCATTGGTATAAATCCGTACGAACCAATTTGAGCACAAGTTTTATGTCTTTTGTTGTATTGCTTATACATCAATTTCAAAAGTTGGTTCAACTTAACATCCGCTATATTTACTGAATCATCACGAGGATTCATAACATCTCCTTTTTATAGTGCGGTTTAACGCCCGGCTAAGGGGTTGACAACGCATTGCCGAACTTAAAAAACACACTGTAAACACTGAACTTCAATTTTGTACTAAAGCCGCCACGCGTTGGCAATCCCTCTTGAGCCGTTTGTTATGCAAATTCAATAAGATAAACTTAACTTACACGACCAAAAGCCACAATTGCAATAGTTGAGTGATTCAAGAATCAACCCAAGCAAGAGCCGTGATAAATGAGCTACCAAAACAAAGTCCACCTTTCAGCAACAAACCAAGCTTTTATGTTAGGAAAACTCAACGAGCGAAAACTTCAGCAAGTACAAAATGCTCGATAAACTTGTCCTTTCCACACTTTGCGCCCGCTGAATTGGCAGCAAGCCAACGCTAAAAATGATTGAGGCAAACCAAGAATCTTGTCTGTTTTACGGTTTGAGTTAACCACGAATCTGAGGGTGAAAAAGTTCATTTGCCGACAACACAAAACGAATAGCCGGAGAAATCCCAAAAGATTGAGCCCCTAAATTAACCTGAGTTGCATAACGCCGCGTTAAGGGGCAACCAACGCTACTACTAAGCTTCTGCATAACACCGTAATCACAAAAACCAACGCATAATAAAAATGCCACGCGTTGGCTGCCCCTCTTGAACGCTTTGTTATATGACTTTACGCGCGATGATATGAACCGCATTACTGACATGACCTGAAATGGTTGAAGTTTCAGATACTTTCGACAATTCAATATTGAAGTTTGATAGCAAAGCCTCAATCTCTTTTGGCCGACTATGCCACATTTCGATACCTAAACCTGATAAAAAATGTAGACTTTCGATTGAACAAAACTCAGCTAAATACAACACACCGTTGGGTTTCAAAACCCGCCAGAGTTCAGATACTACTTTTTCACGAGAATCCTGAACAGGTATACAAGTCAATACTGCACATACCACTATCGCATCAAAATAATTGTCTGAAAAAGAAAATAAACCATCTTGTTGATAACGTAAATCAAGTTCAGGATATTCGGTTAGACCTCGATTAATCATTTCTTTTGATGAATCTACACCAACTAAATCCTTATAACCCAACTTCTGAAGCTGATTTGAAATACGTCCGTAACCACAACCAAAATCTAAAATTTTACCATTTCGGGGAATCGATATTAAAAAGTCTTCCACAGAAATTTCAAGATTGAAATCAACATGATCTGCAACATGATCCCATCTGATCAAAACTGGACTCCTTTAGTCATATAACGCCTGCATAACACGTTTACTACTATGCAATTATACTTAATATTGACGCCTTAAAACGAGAAACACCCGACAACCTGAGACGCCGAGTGTAGTAAATCGTGTTGATGCACTTGTTATGTTCGTTTCTAATTAGTATTAGAAGTTAAATTTATGAAATATTTGTTCTCTTATCGAAAGAGGCAATACAAAATTAACACCTAAAGGGCTATTAAAATGGAAACTTTTACGAAACTCATAAAATATTTTATGGTATATATCATCAACCTCTATACCTTTGTAAAAATAGTCATTTATATACCTAACAAAAAAGCCAGCTAACAGATCTGCAACCTGTACTCCCGTTGAACCTTCTGAGTCAGTAAAAATTAATGGCATTGATTCATTTATATCAAAATCTGCATTAATAATGGGAGGTTCATTATCAGATTTCTTAAAATCTTTAAGTGATTCTACATTATTAGAAAAAATATCATCATAATCATCTTGCACGTCGTGATAAAGTGTAACCGAGCCAATATCACCAAGATGATACTTATTTAATCGACCTACAATATTATAAATACAATGAATATGGGGTAGTAGCTTTATGTTCTTCCGTTTATTTTTTCGCTTACCTTTAGAGGATTCATCAGGAATAGGTACAAACATTTTTAGGGCCTTTTCTTCTCCATGACGACCTTTCATTATCATATAGTCATCAACTGATTCTTCTACTAATTTGCTAGCACCTTCCATTTCACATTTTTTAGCACTAAAGAAGTCTCGTAGGCTTATCATCGCATCTAAAACACTCTCTTCAGTGCATAAAAGGCATGCATCATTGAATTTTTTAAAATTTTCTTCAGGAAGATTAAAAGCTAAATAACCAGCAATCACATTTCTATAATGTTGAATCTCGCCATCTGATTCATCTGGCATGATGTATGGCGGTAAAATATGGTGGTTAACAATTGATGTAGTTATACAATACTTTTTATCTACTAGCTCAACAAGCAATGGCATACGATTATTAACAATATACTCCGCCAATTTTAAAAAAAATTCAGGATTATTTTTATATAACTCACTAGATTTTAATTCTGTGTCAATTCCGTACTCTTCCTGTAACTGTTTAACAAATTTATCTATTTCCTCTGTTTGATCAATCCCAATACAAGAAAGAGCAAATAAAGGCTGCCCAGCGAATTTTAAATCAAATCGCTTTTTTAAAAGATCACCAGTATTCCCACATTCATCTAAATAATAATTATACATATAATTTTCCCTATAGAACATAACGCCCGGCTAAGGGGTTGACGACGCACCACCGAACTCAAAAAACACACTGTAAACACTGAACTTAAATTTTGCACTAAAGCCGCCACGCGTTGGCAATCCCTCTTGAGCCGTTTGTTATGCAAATTCAATGAGATAAACAGAATTTACACGACCAAAAGCCACAATTGCAATGGTTGAGTGATTCAAGAACCAACCCAAGCAAGAGCCGTGATAAATAAGCCGCCAAAACAAAGCCCACCTTTCAACAACAAACCAAGCTTTTGAATGAGACAAACTCAACAAGCAAGACTTTCAGCAAATGCGAAATACTCGATAAACTTGCCCTTTCCACACTTTGCGCCCACTGAATTTACAACGCGCCAGCGCTAAAACTGATTGAGGCAAACAAAGAACCTTGCCTGTTTTACGATTTAAGTTAACCACGAATTTGAGGGTGAAAATGCTCATTTGCCGACAACATAAAACGAATGGCCGGAGAAACCTAAAAAGATTGAACTCCTAAATTTACCTGAGTTGCATAACGCCGCATTAAGGTGTGACCAACGCTACCACGAATCTTAACCAGACCACCGTAAACACTAAACCCAACGATGGAATGAAAAATGCCATGCGTTGGGAATCACTCTTAAATGCTTTGTTAGTTTCATTTTTCAAGCGCAAGACATTGATATTGCGCTATTTTATTTAAATCCGTCGTATATTGCGGAAACTCAGATTGTAACAAGCATAGAGCATCAGCAAATGTGATTTGATGCAAATTTGACGTGTAATCAAAGATTAAGCAATTTATACGTGATTCAAACGATTCTATACCCGGCTCAGCCTTGCATTGCCCCCACATGACTTGATCGATTTCATCTTCGGGGTCTTCCAAAGGACTATTGGCCTGAACATATAAGTTTGACAGCATTGCTTCATACAGCGATGTTGATAACTGATCTTTGCAACGTAATAGCCAAGCCAAAGTGATCAAGTTGTGTCCAAAGAAACCAAACTGCTCAATACAAGATGATAATACATCTGAGAGACTGGTCTTTACTGGCACTGGTTTCGAGTTGACGTTATCTATATTTGAAAACGTAGACGTAACGAACTCTGTAAAACGATTCAGAAAGGCTGGGATCTGATGCTCATTCAATTGCCTAAAGACACTATTCATTGCAAGCAATATCGTCACATTGTGGGATAAGTATTCATTAGCAGATGCTGCTTTGGTGGCAAAGTGGCTAAAAACCTCATCAAAACCTTTGTTTTGATACCACTGAAAAGTAGCTTGATAAGCTGCAGGATAAATACCACGATTCAGTATTCTTTGAATACGAAAGTCTTGTAATGCTGGTGCTTGAACAGATCCCTCATATGTAGGCTGTACCAAAACTGAATCATTAGCCATCAAAATAGACGTATGAGAAAAAAGTTTGTCATTTTCACCAAAACGTTTAGCAAGGAAATTTGCTGATAAAAATGCTTTCAACGCATGAGGTTGATGAATTATTGCCCCACTATGTAAGGCTTGCTCTAACAATTCCGAATTGTTCATATGTCCTCCATGAAACTAACGCTTTGCTAAGCGGTTGCGGTGAATTGGCGACTTGTTTGCGTTTTTATGCAAACAAGGTGACAGTTTACCGCAATCCGACTTGAGCAACTTGTTAACTGGTTGATTCACCATAGCCTCTCACTGCTATTGATATTTGTTCAAAGTATTTTGATTTTTCAATATCTTGTATTAAACATTCTTTGTCTTCTTCATCTGTGGTGATGGCCAACTCTTGAAGTAGATCTTCTGTTATTGACGAACGCCAGAAGCTTAACCCTAAAGAGGGAAAAGTATAAGAATAGCCAAGCTCGGAATCGTTATTATCAAGGGCACCAAACGATTCTGTATGGGTTACAACATCTTGAACAGAGCTATTGAAAAGGTCCATTTCTTCAAATATGACTTTGGATGAAATATTGTTATTAATTGCTATCCAATTAGCTTGACCAGTTTCTTGGTCATAGGTGACCTGGATTGAACTTTCTAAGAAATAGTCACTTTCTTGAAACGCAATGCCGCTAGAAGTATGTGCTGGAATATTATCGGCAGGGCTTCCTACTGCCTTTCTGATTTCCTCTTTGGACATACCGAGTTTCAATTTCCCTACCCCTTTAAAAGGTAACACTTCGATCATGCTATTCCTCAGTTAACGCCCGGCTAAGGGGTTGACAACGCACCGCCGAACTCAAAAAACACACTGTAAACACTGAACTTCAATTTTGCACTAAAGCCGCCACGCGTTGACAATCCCTCTTGAGCCGTTTGTTAGGCCAACCGATTGACAACGATACTTTCAAAACCAAAGAACGAGCTTTTTTGCAAACTTAAAACAAACTAACCCATTCATTTATAAACCAAAACCCTAAATCAGCAAAGAAACAAAAAATTCAAATTAAGCGATTTGGAAGAAAAGTGACGAGCGTAGCATGCTCGGCGGACGTTTGGATGCTGAAGGTTATTTTGCCGACAAATTCACAACGATGAACAACCCAACGCGAT
>NZ_CAWNHR010000007.1:7377-27523 GCF_963874485.1 Vibrio sp. V15_P4S5T153
ACAAGCAAAACTTTCAGCAAGTGCAAAATGCTCGATAAACTTGCCCTTTCCACACTTTGCGCACGCTAAACTCACAACAAACCAACGCAAAAACTGATTGAGGCAAACAAAGAACCTTGCCTGTTTTACGGCTTGAGTAAACCACGAATTTTAGGGTAAAAATGCTCATTTGCCGACAAAACAAAACGAATGGCCGGAGAAATCCCAAAAGATTGAGCCCTAAATTGACCTCAGTTGCATAACGCCCGGTTAAGGGGCAACCAACGCCACTACCAAGCTTCAGCACAACACCGTAACCACAAAAACCAACGCATAATAAAAATGCCACGCGTTGGTTGTCCCTCTTGAACCGTTTGTTAGGCATTTACCAACGCATTGATATTATTGGGTTATTTCCCAATATTCTAATGACTCACCATCACTATCCACAACCATGTTTTTATAGATAAATCCATTTTTGCGAACAACATTCAGTGATGCTAAATTTTCAGAAGCGATTAAGGCAAAGACAACTTTGACTAAACCAGATTCAAAAGCAATTTGGCAAAGTTTATCAACTGAAAATGTTGCAATACCTTTACCCCGAACCTCAAACGCTACGTTGTAACCTATTTCAACTCGATAGTCGGACGGTGGGTTCTTAAAACCACAACTGCCAATTAGCTGGTCATTTAACTTTATAAAATACGGCAAAGACCAAATTTCACAAACTGAATCACGATAATGATTAAGAGAACGATCTAAAACATGCTTTGGTGGAACCCCGTCAAGAATATACTTGAACTCAGATTGACCATCACACAACATTCTTAGCTCATGCTCGTTTAGCTGAACGAGTTCCATAACTTCCCTATGCCTAACGCCCGGCTAAGGGGTTGACAACGCACCGCCGAACTCAAAAAAACACACCGTAAACACTGAACTTAAATTTTGAACTAAAGCCGCCACGCGTTGGCAATCCCTCTTGAGCCGTTTGTTATGCTTGTGCTCAAGTAAACTGCAGAACTAGACAACCAATTAATGCGGGTAAACCTGCAATAAAGAGAACCAAGCCTGTTTGGTAGTTAGCTCGATAATGCTCAACTTGCTCTTCTTCAAAATCATGTCCCTTTACCATTTTGTATACTTTATCGGTAACCGGATCATCTAATCGTGTCGTTTTGCTGTGTATACCACCTTCCCACATTAACTTTGCTAAAAGCCAAATAACAATCACGACAAAAAACAAAAAATCAGCTGGCCGCGTTGTAGCAAAAAGAGGAACATAATTAGATAAAGCGAAAACAATCAAAAAGGCCACTATATTGATTAAAAAGACTTTTCTCATCAATTCGGTCAATTTTTACTCCTAGAGCATAACGCCCGGCTAAGGGGTTGACAACGCACCGCCGAACTCAAAAAACACACTGTAAACACTGAACTTCAATTTTGCACTAAAGTCGCCACGCGTTGGCAATCCCTCTTGATCCGTTTGTTATGCAAATTCAATGAGATAAACTGACTTTACTCGATCAAAAGCCACGATTGCAATGGTTGAGTGATTCAAGAACCAACCCAAGCAAGAACTGCGATAAATAAGCCGCCAAAACAAAGTCCACCTTTCAGCAACAAACCAAGCTTTTGAATGAGACAAACTCAACAAGCAAGACTTTCAGAAAATGCGAAATACTCGATAAACTTGCCCTTTCCACACTTTGCGCCCACTGAATTGACAACGCGCCAGCGCTAAAACTGATTGAGGCAAACAAAGAACCTTGCCTGTTTTACGGCTTGAGTGAACCACGAATTTTAGGGTAAAAGTGCTCATTTGCCGACAACACAAAACGAATGGCCGGAGAAATCTAAAAAGATTGAACCCCTAAATTTACCTGAGTTGCATAACGCCCGGCTAAGGGGTTGACAACGCATTGCCGAACTCAAAAAACACACCGTAATCACTGAACTTCAATTTTGTACTAAAGTCGCCAAGCGTTGGCAATCCCTCTTGAGCCGTTTGTTATGCTACCTTTTTGCCATTGGATGGCTTGGATTCAATTGAAGAAGATCCCACAAGTTTCCATACAAGTCTTCAAACACTGCTACCGTTCCATAGTCTTCTTCTGTTGGCTCGCGGACGAAATTAATACCAATCGATTTCATACGCTTAAAGTCACGCCAGAAATCATCAGTATTTAGGAACAGAAATACTCGACCGCCTGCTTGATTCCCAATGAAATCATGCTGCTCTGGCTTCGAGGCTCTGGCAAGTAATAGCGTAACACCATGAGAATTTGGTGGAGCCACAACCACCCAACGTTTGTCTTGTTCAGGTTGATGAGTATCTTCAATAAGTTCAAATTTGAGTTTGTTTACATAAAAATCAATGGCTTCATCATAATCTTTTACAACTAAAGCAATATGGACAATGTTCTGTTTCATAGTATTCCTTATTGAAGATTTCGACTGGTAGCATAACGCCCAATTAAGGGGTGAGCAACGCCTCCACCCAAACCTAACGCATTGTGCCATAAACACTAAATTTGAAGTAGAAGCAAAAATGCCAAGCGTTGTGAATCCCTCTTAAATTGCTTGTTATGCGATTATTTTTTGTGCTTGACTAAATGCATAAACTCTTGCTTCTGTTCAATTAATGCCTTAGATGAGCCTTTTCTATTCATGAAAAGTGGCTCCATAAATTCAAGTGCCACCCGTATAACCCCGATTTGTAAAAACTTTGTATCTTGGTCATGCTCATCAGAAGGTGGGAACTTGGCTTCATACGCTTCTACTGCTTCTATCGAAGAATCAACGATTTCGTTGAGTTCTTTAAGGGTATGATAGCCATATTCTTTGAGCTCTGAAACTAACGAGTTTAGAGCGTTATCTGACGATGACTCCCTTGCAGGAAAACGCCATGCCAAATACGCCTTTAAGCTATCAGGGGTTATCTCTTCATCAAGTGTATGATTTTCATCTTGCTGTATATTTTTAATTAATGAACTCTGATAATCCTCTCTTAAACCTCGAATACTTTCAAACTGATCATCGGCAGTTTCAAATAATCCGGACAACGCATTGAGCTTACGTCTCAAATGTCTTGGAATATCACTTTCTTGTTTGTAGCTTAAATGATGAGCAACAACAGCCCACGCATCTTGCAAAATAGTCCTGACTTGTATTTCACATACGAGATTTTCTAAATCTGGATACCTAGCTTTCAAGTAATCCGCTTTCAATTTGACTAAGTAATGCAGAGCACCATAGCCAAACTGATCAACATCTGAACCCAAGATTTTGTCTACTTTTTCAACAATATCAAAATTATTTTCGACTACACTTTCGAGCACAGAACGATCCTTTGAGTACAAATAAACTACTCTTGCACCTGCAAAATCCGTTATTTCAGTAAATGGGTCATCATATGACTTACGGTAAATTTTTTCACAGAAACTAGCTTCTGTTTTAGTTCTAGCTGAAATACTAGCGGTTTCAACATCTAAGTTTGAGATACACTTCTCTAGAATAAACTGAACTTCATCACATAGTTTTTGATAAGACGGTTTATTTTTATGATATTTACGTATGTACTCCGGGTTTTGCTCCCAGACTAGGTCTACATATTTTTCTTTCATATAGCTCCTATTTAATGACTCTTCAATCGCATAACGCCCGGCTAAGGGGTTGACAACGCACCGCCGAACTCAAAAAACACACCGTAAACACTGAACTTCAATTTTGCACTAAAGTCGCCACGCGTTGGCAATCCCTCTTGAGCCGTTTGTTATGCAAATTCAATAAGATAAACTGACTTTACTCGATCAAAAGCCACAATTGCAATGGTTGAGTGATTCAAGAACCAACCTAAGCAAGAACTGTGATAAATAAGCCGCCAAAACAAAGTCCACCTTTCAGCAACAAACCAAGCTTTTGAATGAGACAAACCCTACAAGCAAGACTTTCAGCAAATGCGAAATACTCGATAAACTTGCCCTTTCCACACTTTGCGCACGCTGAATTGGCAACAAACCAGCACCAAAACTCATTGAGGCAAACAAAGAACCTTGCCTGTTTTACGGCTTGAGTAAACCACGAATTTTAGGGTAAAAAAGCTCATTTGCCGACAACACAAAACGAATGGCCGGAGAAATCGAAAAGATTGAACCCCTAAATTTACCTGAGTTGCATAACGCCCGGCTAAGGGGTTGACAACGCACCGCCGGACTCAAAAAACACGCGTAAACACTGAACTTCAATTGTGCACTAAAACCGCCAAGCGTTGGCAATCCCTCTTGAGCCGTTTGTTAGTTGCACAATGCACACTGAATTTTTTCTTTATTTTCAGTGATATATTCTATGTCATTTAGATAAGCTTGAAGATGACCTTGCTCTATATTTTCAGCAAAGGATTCATTACCATTTTGGGCTTCACTACGCATGAAGGTTACTAAAGCCTGTAATCGCTGAACCATAGCATCGGCTAATTGTTCTCTTTCTGATTCAGTTGCACCGTAACTGTCACAGAACAACTTAGCTCTAGCCACCTGCTCTAAAATTGTCCCTAGCTTATCATTGCTGTCCGTTTTGAATGGAGACCAACAATAAACTGAATATGCTAAATCCCATATTCTTGGTGCAGGGTGCGCTGTGTCGAAGTCAAACACACCGACAACTGTATTTTCTAATAGGGCGACATTGTAAGGTGTAAAGTCACCATGACAAATAACCTCAAATGGCTCTCTTGGCTCTAACATCCATCGGTGTACTTTGACATTAAGTTGCTCCAATAGTGGAACAGTTGAGTCATGTATTTTACGTAGTAATTTACCCGCTGAAATGAGTGCTTCATTTGTTGCGATTGCGCCAACTAACGGATAATTGTAGGTATCACCTGTTACAAAACTTAGGATTTCTTGGTCTTGATTTACACCAAGAAATTTTGGACTTTCATCTACCTTTGCTTGCTCAAGGTGTTTCAAAATTAGATGAATTGTAGAGCTCCATGACTGAAGAGGTCGATAGACGACTTCACCATCTCGATATATTACAGATTCTCTTCCGCCTGATAATTCTTCCACGATACCTCCCTGTGCAACTAACGCCCGCTTAAGTGGTGAGCAACGCAATGCGATACTTCCGCACACCACCTGAATCACTAAAATCAACGCATGTTAATAATGCCACGCGTTGCGAATCCGTCTTAAAGCGTTTGTTATGTTTAAAAGCCAAGACGCTCGCGGAATTTGTTTTTTTGTTGTTTAGACATGCATAGCCAGATTTTTTTTTGCATGTCTTTTGGCATATAAGACAACTGAAACTGGTCGAACTCACTTCGTAAATTTACTGAGTAATCATTAGCCCTGAAGTCAATATGATGTTTATCCATAAGCTCAAAGAGTATTCTCAAGCTATCAGGAGGTAGAGATTTACCATCTTTAATCTCCAGAGCCATATTATGTATGGTACTTCGTTTTTCAAATGCAACTTTCCACAATGCGCGCAAAGGATCAAGGCTAGCGTCAATTTGCTTTGCTTTTAGTGCCTTATCTAGAACTTTTTTACGTTCTTTTTGATCAAGTAGTTCGCGTTTGTTCTCATCAAGAACCACGATTTCCTCAAAGCGCAGAATACACGAAGAACCCACCCACAACTTATTGGAGTTGCCTCCATTTTCAATCAGAAAATGATATCGAAGTTCGTCATGCTCACACAGCTCACATTGCTCAGTAGCTTCACCGTAATCAACAACCTCACCACTAAAAACCCATTCTTTACAGGCATCACTAAAGATATCAGCTGTGCTTAGAGGAACTAAATTCGCAATGGATCTTTCAAGCCATGGATTAACTCTTTCAGTCATAGTTTCCTCCTTAAACATAACGCCCGGCTAAGGGGTTGACAACGCACTGCCGAACTCAAAAAACACACTGTAAACACTGAACTTCAATTTTGAGCTAAAGTCGCCAAGCGTTGGCAATCCCTCTTGAGCCGTTTGTTATGCAAATTCAATAAGATAAACTGACTTTACTCGATCAAAAGCCACAATTGCAATGGTTGAGTAATTCAAGAACCAACCGAAGCCAGAGCCGTGATAAATAAGCCGCCAAAACAAAGTCCACCTTTCAGCAACAAACCAAGCTTTTGAATGAGACAAACTCAACAAGCAAGACTTTCAGCAAATGCGAAATACTCGATAAACTTGCCCTTTCCACACTTTGCGCCCACTTAATTTACAACGCGCCAACGCTAAAACTGATTGAGGCAAACAAAGAACCTTGCCTGTTTTACGATTTGAGTTAACCACGAATTTTAGGGTAACAATGCTCATTTACCGAGAATACAAAACAAATGGCCGGAGAAATCCAAAAGATTGAACCCCTAAATTTACCTGAGTTGCATAACGCCCGGTTAAGGGGCAGACAACGCCACTACCAAGCTTCCGCATAACACCGTAACCACAAAAAACCAACGCATAATAAAAATGCCGCGCGTTGGCTGTCCCTCTTGAACCGTTTGTTATGTTTAATTTTTGAGCGCTTCTGCAATATTCCTAATACAACGCCTTGCAGACTCACTTACACCCGAAAGTTGATAGAAACCATGTATTACACCTAGGTAACGTTCACAATAAGCGTCAACTCCTTGGGAAAGAAGCAACCTGTACAACTGCTCTCCTTCATCTCGCAATGGGTCATACTCAGCTGTGATAATCATCGTTGGCGGTAAACCTTGAAAATCCTTTCTTGCCAATAGATTGAGTTCTGTTTCACTGACTAACCGCTCTGATTCACCCGCATAAAGCTGAAAACCCGACAGTAACATTTGAGCGGTAATAATAAAATCTGTACCGTTTTTCTGATAACTATCAGACGCCCCCAAGGGATCGACCATTGGATATATTAGGACTTGTTTTTCAGGTAGCCACAGCTTTTTATTTTTCAAGCGAAGTGCTGTAGCAAGAGCTAATTGTGCGCCAGCACTATCACCGACAAAAAACACATGTTCAGTATCACCGCCATATTTATGACCATGCTCTTTGATACCCAACGTGGTCTGAAATACATCATCATGAGCTGATGGATATGTATGTTCTGGTGCTAATCGGTACTTAATGCAAACCACTATAGTCTCTGATAGATGAGCTAGCTGCCTCAGTTGTGCTTCATGTGTTTCAAAACCACCACTAATGAAACAACCACCATGAAAGTAAATCGTGATTGGCAAATTAGCTTTATCGCTTGGCTTATAAACTTTGATTTGAATACCATCCAGCTCATCAACAAACTCATCGGCCATTTCAGGGCTAGAGCCAGCTAAAACTGTACTTGATAGATAACCTGCCCGACGATCAGAAATAGTTTGTTTTGATGGACAAGGTTTCCCACAAGAAATGAACTCTTCAACGAGTTCTTTAATGCCGCGCTCTAGATAGTTGCTCATATTTAATTCTTCGAATGTGTTCAAAGCTCAATATGATAGCCGAACACATATTGCTGTATATAAAAACAGTGGCAATTTGTGATGCTGATTAAACATAACGCCCGGCTAAGGGGTTGGCAACGCATAGCCGAACTCAAAAAACACACTGTAAACACTGAACTTCAATTTTGTACTAAAGCCGCCACGCGTTGACAATCCCTCTTGAGCCGTTTGTTAGGCCAACCAATTGACATCGACACTTTAAAAACCAAAGAACAGGGATTTTTACAAACTTAAAACCAACTAACCGATTAATTTATAAACCAAAATGCTAAATCAACAAAGAAACAAAAAACTAAAATTGAGCGATTTGGAAGAAAAGTGACGAGCGTAGCATGCTCGGCGGACGTTTGGATGCTGAAGGTTATTTTGCCGCTAAACTCACAACGAAAAGCAACTCAACGCGATCAAGAAACAGCAAATATGTGATGATTATTTATTGCTTAAGTTAAGCCACAAAACATGGAATTTACTGCTCAATTTCAACTCGATTTAGCTGATAAAAACTCACCTTGCCTAACGCTGCATTAAGTGGTGAACAACGCAGGTTGTGAACCTTAACTCTTGCTCGGAACACCGAGCGTTGTGAATCCACTTAAATGCCTTGTTAACCCTGTGTGCTGAGATGCACACGAAATATAAACCATATGTCACTAACGTGATGAAATTAAATTAATTCTCATAAGGAGAAATATTATGAACGATTTATTGCTTATTAAAAATGAAGACGATTCTGTTAATACTTACATCTTTAAAGAATTAAATTATAACAAAGAAAGCAATACAATGGATGTGGAATTATATCTTAATAAAGAAAGTCAACACACATTGAAGACTCTCTCTATTGCTGGGTGGTATTAATCATCAGCCATTTGAGATAAGTTGTTTTCTTCAGATTTGTCAGGTCTTGTACGGACGTGAACTCCGGTTTCTGTTTTTACAGCAACCAAGTCTAGTTTACCGTCCTTAGTCATATCGTAAGCACGTTCCACTGAGGTGAAATTTATATTACCTTCTAACAGAACTGCTTCGATTTTACCTGATTCATCTTTTCTAGCATCAACAACTTTACGTTTAGTCATAATTTCAATTTCCTTTTGTTTGGTGTTGTTTAGGGTTGAGCGCATACTAGCTGTAACTAGACTGTGCGCTACTAACTTATATTCAGATTTCATTTAAATATTGTCGTAAACTGGTGTTAGCGGTTTACTTGGGTAATTATCTTTTCGTCGCGGCTCTTAACACTAAAGATAACTGCGTTAGATTTGTACCTTGGTTAAATATTTAAAGTTTTTAGTTTGAAGACTTAATTACGAAAATACCAACTACCTAATGTAGTAATCGCAGTTATCACTGGTATTGAAAGGTTCCCTCCTACAACAACCAGTGTCGATACTAGAAAAAGTAGTACATAAAATCGTAATGTTTCCTTACTGTCGTTCAAATTATAACCTCATATTCACACCCTATTATCGTACTCGTATACAGGTTATTAGGGATAACCTGAGAGTTGTAAAGCACACCTTCGGTTAAGTTCTTTGTGTGCTGATACTTACGATGGTGAGATTATACATTGCAATCTATTGCACAAACAATTGAAAATCAAATGAAGTACGGTGTACTTCCAAGAAATAACCTCGTGCATGAATGTGTGAGAGGGTTAACGCCCGCTTAAGGGGCAGACAACGCTACTACCAAGCTTCCGCATAACACCGTAACCACAAAAACCAACGCATAGTAAAAATGCCGCGCGTTGGCTGTCCCTCTTAAAGCGTTTGTTATGCATGTACCACAACGCGAGCCATATGGTAAACGTCAACGTAGCTGCCATTTCTGAACGCATAAGCTTTCGACTCACCTTCAATCTCAAAGCCGAACTTCTTGTACAAGTTAATCGCTCGTTTGTTATCCACATAGACCGTCAATTCGATTCGTTTCAAATTCAGCCAGTTATCCGCTAAATCGATGACCGTTTTCAGTAAAGCACTACCAACACCTAAACCTTGAACATCGTCTTTGACGCCCATACCGAATGTACCGACGTGACGACGTCGCGGATTGGTACATAGCTCAAAGCCCAAATTACCTACTACTTCACCGTCCACTACTGCCACATACGCATAAACGTGCTCTGGAATATTCTGGAAACGTTTTTCCCACATATCTGAAGATGGAAGCGGAAGTTGTAATGTGCCTGTGTAGGCATTTGGGCACTCATAAATTCCTTTTATCGCTTTAGCATCTGATGGCTCTGCTCGCCTGACTTCAACAACCATAGTTCCTCTTTTCCTAAAAAATGCATAACGCCCGGTTAAGGGGCAGCCAACGCCATTACAAAGCTTCCGCATAACACCGTAACCACAAAAAACCAACGCATGATAAAAATGCCACGCGTTGGCTGTCCCTCTTGAACCGTTTGTTATGCTTAAGCTTCAATAACTTACGTTTCGCCTGAACCAAGATTAACTCAGCTTTGATTCACAAACAAAAGCCAAAGTGTAGAAAACCGAAATGACTCATAATTT
Source organism: Vibrio sp. V15_P4S5T153 (assembly GCF_963874485.1). Taxonomy (NCBI): domain Bacteria; kingdom Pseudomonadati; phylum Pseudomonadota; class Gammaproteobacteria; order Vibrionales; family Vibrionaceae; genus Vibrio; species Vibrio sp. V15_P4S5T153. The sequence goes on from NZ_CAWNHR010000007.1 coordinate 17,358, forward strand.
TGAAAACCAGACTTTGAACTTTGCCAGTCAAAATGAAAAAACTAAGATCAAATTGCTGATTGAGCCAACCGCCCTAACCTCGCGCTTGCCCGAAAATTGATTGAGGCAACACTCTGAATTTCCAGCGCCAAAGAATAAGTGTCCGAAAAACAGCGCCCACTGAAGCCAACTTGCCGACAAACTCAAAACTAACCAGCCAAGGGGACAAAGAAAAACCTTAATCCACTGATTTTGCGTGATTAAGCATAACGCCCGCTTAAGGGGCAGCCAACGCTACTACCAAATTTCCGCATAACACCGTAATCACAAAAACCAACGCATAATAAAAATGCCACGCGTTGGCTGTCCCTCTTGAAGCGTTTGTTATGCGTTTTTTCCAACGACCCTTGCTCTCAGCATTTCTGACATACCTCTAGAACTGAGTTTCCATAAAGCTTGCGGTTTGTCATTATTAATTTCAATTAGTCCCATAGCCATAAACTGAATCCTAATTGTGTATAAATTCTGCCGATCTGTTGTAAAGATACTATTATTTCCATCTTGAATGTCTACATTGCTGAGATGTTGTGAAACAAATTCGCTTACTGCTGAGTCAAATGCAGTATCAGACAAAAATGGGGACAATAAAGAAAATAGTTCTCGCCAAGTAATGTTTGCCGTCCATTTACAGGTTTGTGAGGACTGATGAATTGAGTGGGCAATTTTATAGTATGAACCATGTAACTCAATAGTACTATCCCAATCAGCTAGCTCTTTTTCTGGTACTAGTACTTGATGACTACTCAATTCATCTAACTGGGCTATCAATGAGTCATTCTTTTTTCTCAGTTCATTTATTTCGGCTAACAGTTCAGGTGACGCTGCAGAATCAGCCCTAACCCAACCAACGGCAGGAAACATTTTTATCGTCTTATTCAGGCTTAAAGCAACCTCACCCGGTAACTGGCTCGCTTCTTTCCAAAAACGAACTAACCTATCGGTGCCTACTTTCTTTCTGAACTCTTGTAATTTTCTATATAAGTCTTCTGATTGCTCACTTTTACCACGAGGTAAATCATCTGGAGCTTCATGCAGTAAAGCGATAACTTTAATGCCTTTACTTACAGCGTAATCAAACTCTTTTTCAGTATAACTCAACCCATCTTCGGCAGTAGAACCATAACGACCACCAATGATAAGTAAATAGTAATCGCAATCGTCGATTACTTTCTTTATAAATTCCCACTGCTCTTCATCCGCTGCTGGAAAGAGTTCCATACCTGCTGGAATGCAATCCATTTCCATGAGTGTCTGGAGGACACTTTGTCGCTCTTCGACGAGGTCAACATAAGTCGAACTTACAAAGACTTGGTAGCGTTTATCCATTACTTCTCCATTTTATTTTTCACGCTAAAACTCGGGGGACTCTGACGCATAACGCCGCGTTAAGGGGTGAATGCCGCATAAACCAACTTTCTGCAAACCACTTTCACCACCAAATTTCACTGCATACCAAAAATGCCACGCATTGCGAATCCCGCTTAAGCAGTTTGTTAGGCTTAAGCTTCAATGACTTACGTTATACCAGAACCAAGATTAACTCAGCTTTGAGTCGCAAACAAAAGACAAAGACCAGAAAGCCAAAATGAATCATAGTTTTGATAATCAAACTTGGAATTTTGGCAAATCCGGTTTGAAGTTTGACAGCCTAGAAATGGATTTCTGATTGAGCCAACCGCCCTAACCTCGCGCTTACCCGAAAATTGATTGAGGCAATTCTCTGAATTTCCAGCGCCAAAGAATAATTGTCCGGAAAACAGCGCCCACTGAAGCCAACTTGCCGAGAAACACAAAACTCACAAGCCAAGGGAACAAAGAAAGACCATAAACCACTGATTTTTGGTGACTAAGCATAACGCCCGCTTAAGGGGCAGCCAACGCTACTACCAAGCTTCCGTATAACACCGTAATCACAAAAACCAACGCCCAATAAAAATGCCGCGCGTTGGCTGTCCCTCTTGAAGCGTTTGTTATGTGTTTGTTTCCGTCATACCAACGTAGCCTGCTTGCTCTTGGAGTCTTTTGCACCACGCTTGAATATTGGGGTAATCGGATAAGTTAAATCCACCTTCATCAGCAACATGCGTATAGGCGTACAGTGCAATATCAGCAATCGTGAGTTGCTTACCGACAAGGTAATCCGTTTGGGCTAAGCGACTTTCCATTATTGATAAGGCTTTATTACCTCCAGGTTGTAAGGCGTGATATTCCTCTAACCTTGACTCTGGCATACCTTGATATTTTTGGATAAAACGGGCCACTGCAATAAATGGCTCATGGCTGTATTGTTCAAAGAACAACCATTCGTACATTTTAGCCTTTTCATATCTGTCACTAGGGATCAACGCTGTACCATCTGCAAAATAGCCAAGAATTGCGTTCGACTCTGACAAACAACGGCCATCATCCAAAACAACTGCGGGTATTTTTCCGTTTGGGTTAATGGATAAAAACTCAGCTGTTTTTGTGTCACCTTTTAAAATATTGACGTGATGCCATTCATGTTCAATGCCTAAGAAAGCAAGCAACAGCTTGACCTTGTAACAGTTTCCAGATTGGATATCTCCATAAACCTTCACTACAAATCTCCTTTTGTAAACTCAAAAACACATAACGCCCGGCTAAGGGGTTGACAACGCACCGCCGAACTTAAAAAACACACTGTAAACACTAAACTTCAATTTTGCACTAAAGTCGCCACGCGTTGGCAATCCCTCTTGAGCCGTTTGTTATGCAAATTCAATAAGATAAACTGACTTTACTCGATCAAAAACCACAATTGCAATGGTTAAGTAATTCAAGAACCAACCCAAGCAAGAGCCGTGATAAATAAGCCGCCAAAACAAAGCCCACCGTTCAACAACAAACCAAGCTTTTGAATGAGACAAACTCAACAAGCAAGACTTTCAGTAAATGCGAAATGATCGAATAACTTGCCCTTTCCACACTTTGCGCCCACAAGATTCACAACACGCCAACGCTAAAACTGATTGAGGCAAACAAAGAACATTGCCTGTTTTACGGCTTGAGTAAACCTCGAATTTTAGGGTAAAAATGCTCATTTGCCGACAACACAAAACGAATGGCCGGAGAAATCCAAAAGATTGAACCCCTAAATTTACCTGAGTTGCATAACGCCCGGTTAAGGGGCAACCAACGCTACTACCAACTTACCGCATAACACCGTAATCACAAAAACCAACGCACAATAAAAATGCCACGCGTTGGTTGTCCCTCTTGAACCGTTTGTTATGTTTTTTCCAACCAGCTGATTTTATTAAGAATAAACTTAGAAACCTCAACTAGTTTAAGACATTAGTGCCTTACTTCTAAAAAGTGTTTTTTTGCATGATAAGCAAATATGTTTATAACGAGGATCTGCATGAGCTGTTAATGGTTGAAAAATCACTTTGTCTGAACCACAACTAAAGCATTTAGCACTTTCTGGATCTGCCGTTTTACATTCGGGATGCTTTATCAAATAGTTCTCAAGTGTCGGCAATTTGTGCCAATCATCATCCTGTGGCTTCGAATATGATACGAAATAGTAGAATATTGCAGCCGCGCCTAAAACTAAAAGCAACCAAATGAAATCCATCTCTTTTTTCCTCAAGTTATCCCGAAAACATAACGCCCAATTAAGGGGTGAGCAACGCTACCACCCAACCTAACGCATTGTACCGTAAACACTAAAATTGAAGTAGAAACAAAATGCCAAGCGTTGGGAATCCCTCTTAAATTGTTTGTTATGTGCGTAACTCGCTCAGGAACACCTTTGCTTTTTTAGGGCTTGTTATTCTTACAAATTTAATATGACTATACTTAGGATCGTTAAGTAGTTCTGTGTAGCGAGACCGATTTTTACTGTACGTTTTCAGCGTCCAAAGAATGATAGAGTCTTTGCTAAGAAAAGACTTTCTGAACGACTCAACATTACCTGTTTTATCCCATAATTCCTGCTTGGTCACTGTACGAACTAAAGCCCTTTTCACAGCTTGAAACAACGTCCTTACAAAGGAGTAATCAACCCAAACAATGGTATCTACCCTGTTCCATTTTATTTCAGCAGTTCGGTTGTAGTTACCATCAAGAACCCAATGCTCGGCGCTTAACCTGTCAGCTAAATTAGCAAAGAACTCTTCATCTGAAGATTCTTGCCAATTGGGCTTCCAGAATATGGCATCCATTTCAACATAAGGGTACTTTAGCTCACTCGCAAGCAGGCGACTGAAAGTACTTTTTCCACTACCACTAGTGCCTATTACATTGATTCTTTTCATCGCCTGACCTGATTTTTTGCCTTAGCACATAACGCCCGCTTAAGGGGCAGCCAACGCTACTACCAAGCTTCCGCATAACACCGTAACCACAAAAACCAACGCATAGTGAAGATGCCACGTGTTGGCTGTCCCTCTTGAAGCGTTTGTTATGTTTCTTGGATTCATATACTAAGTGCAACACTAAAAAATAAAACAGTGAGCTGTCATAATCCCTATTTTTCCTCCCGCCAAGAAGTGAAAAATTATGGCTTATAAACAGCTCACCGAAGGGGACAGATATACTATCGCTGCCTATAAAAAGCAAGGCCTTAGCTATGCTGAAATCGCTCGGCTTACCGGACGCCATAAGAGTACCATTTCTCGAGAAATTGCTCGTAATCGATGTACTTACGATGGGGCCTATCGCCCTTTCAAAGCCGACCAACGCACTCGGACAAGACGCAGTAAATCAAGATGTAATCCGCGTATTACTCAGCAGCAATATAATCAAGTCATGCACTTTATCAAAAAAGACTGGAGCCCTGCTCAAGTCGTTGGAAGAATGAAACGATATAAACAGCCGACCATTAGCCATGAGTCTATTTACCAGTACATCTGGCGTGATAAAGCCAATGGGGGCGAACTTTGGAAACACCTACGACAATCGACCAAGCAACGGCGCAAGCGTTATGCTGCCTACGATAGTCGCGGAAGGCTCGCCAATAAACGACATATCTCTGAGCGTCCTAAAAGTGTCGAAACACGTAAAACGCGTGGACACTGGGAAATTGATACTGTCATGGGCAAAGGCTCTAAGCACTGCATCGTGACACTCGTTGAGCGCATGACCGGCTACACCCTGATTGGGCAAATGGATGACCGAACAACCGCATCTCTTAACCGTCGAACCATTCAAATCATGGGACGATTTGATGGCTTATTTACCACGATTACTGCAGACAATGGTACCGAGTTTAACCAATATGAGCTTATTGAAGCCGCCACCGATACTCGATTTTATTTTGCTAACCCACACCACTCTTGGGAGCGAGGAACCAATGAAAATACCAACGGACTTATCCGACAATATCTCCCCAAAGGCACCTCAATGGCGACGCTCACTCAAGCAAAGTGCAACGCGATTGCCCACAAGCTTAACAACAGACCCAGAGCTCGTCTGGGCTTTCAAACACCAGAGGAATGTTTTGTTGGATATTATCGCTGATCGTTGCACTTCAAACTTGATACTAAGAGCAAATAAAACCTTGATTTAATTGATTTTCAACTGTTCTGCGCTATATAGAACCCATGCACTATTAAGAGCTTCAAAACCAATTTTCGGATAATAACCTTGTGCTTTCGGTGCTGACAGTAAAACCAATTTACAGCTTGGGCTCAGCTCTTCTTTGGTCACTAAGATCAGATATTTACCTATACCATTGGATTGAACACTTTCATCAACAGCTAAATCAGACAGACAGATAGCAGCAATAATGGAAATCTGTCACTGAACGAGCAACACCGACAAGTTGATCGTTCAGCCATGCGGTCACAATTAAATTAGAGTTATCGAGCATACCCTGAATAGTTGACTCATTATCCAAAGGACGCCGCTCACCCAATGATGTTTTCTTCAGTAAACTCACGAATTGTTCAACTGAGATTGGATGGTTTACTTTGTACTCGATTTCCATTTTTCATCCTCTGGAGCTGAATTTGCTTATAACGCCCGGCTAAGGGGTTGACAACGCACCGCCGAACTTAAAAAACACACTTAAACACTGAACTGCAATTTTGCACTAAAGTCGCCACGCGTTGACAATCCCTCTTGAGCCGTTTGTTATGCAAATTCAATAAGATAAACTGACTTTACTCGATCAAAAACCACAATTGCAATGGTTGAGTGGTTCAAGAATCAGCCCAAGCAAGAACTGTGATAAATAAGCCGCCAAAACAAAGTCCACCTTTCAGCAACAAACCAAGCTTTTGAATCAGACAAACTCAACGAGCGAAACCTTCAGCAAAAGCAAAATGCTCGATAAACTTGCCCTTTCCACACTTTACGCCCGCTAAATTCACAACAAACCAACGCAAAAACTGATTGAGGCAAACACAGAACTTTGCCTGTTTTACGGCTTGAGTTCACCATGAATTTGAAAGTAAAAATGCTCATTTGCCGACAACACAAAACGAATGGCCGGAGAAATCCCAAAAGATTGAAACCCTAAATTCACCTGAGTTGCATAACGCCCGCTTAAGGGGCTGACAACGCGACTACCAAGTTTCCGCATAACACCGTAACCACAAAAACCAACGCATAATAAAAATGCCGCGCGTTGGAAGTCCCTCTTGAAGCGTTTGTTATACCCAACTCAAATTATCAAGTTTTTTATTGTTCCCTAATAGTTTTTGGAGTCGGATATGTATTTTTTTATCTAACTCCAACCCGCGAGTATCAACTTGCTCTTTAAGGTACTCTGCTGTTTTATCTAATAGCCATGATGTAAAGTCCCTAGACTCTTGCTCTAAAAGTCTTGTAATAGATAACCCTAATGTATCTTTGCTTGGGTCAATTACCTCTTTCGTCGTTGCATCATAGCCCAAAATTTTTAATTTAGATTTATCACTTATAGTAATGACACCATGGTTATGAGAAAGTGTATGCCTAACCTGAAATATTGCCTGTAAAGCTAAATTTAGTTCTCGAAGATTAGATTTTGGACTGTTCTTATTGTACCTTTTGGAGCCTATAAGTGCGAAGCAGGCCTTATCCACATTATCAAGGTCATGATAAAGTTGGTGTTCAAATACCAATTCAGGAACTGAAGCTTTGGTGATACCCCACAAGACTTTTACGTCTACTGCCCCACTAAGCTTTTCTGCGGGAACATAATGCCTAATAATTTTTGCCAAATTGATAAGACTAGTTTTATAAAATACTTCAAAACCATTTATAGCTTCGAGTAAAGCATTGTGCTCGGCGTACCACTTGTACTTTCTATATGTATCATCTTTTGGTCCACGATAATTCTGTGATTTAAGTTCAGCAAGTTCTTTTCTTGTTTCGTTAAGAGCCGTATGCCTACTTTCCAACCAATTTAGATAATTTTTCTGATGCTTTAGCAAAGCCTTAAACTGATCTAAAGCACTCGATTTACTAGATTGAGCTAAGTGCTTAATCTCCTTACTACTTGTTGAACTAACCTCTGTTCTATCTTCAAATTTCTGTATATTTTTTGCTCCTGACGTCCGAGCCATTATTGGTTTCTCCTAAAGATTATTATGCTGAACTCAAATAGGGTATAACGCCCGGTTAAGGGGCAGACAACGCCACTACCAAGCTTCCGCATAACACCGTAACCACCAAAACCAACGCACAGTAAAAATGCCACGCGTTGGCTGTCCCTCTTGAACCGTTTGTTATAAAGCAGATTTCCACTAAACGTTAATTTTTCCTTTGAGATAAAGAACGCCTTTACCTGAAATAACAATAGCTTTTTCTAAAACACGACACTTCAATACACCACCTCTCTTGGAGGCTTGGTAGGCTAATAAATCTGCCTTATCCAGTTTTTCTGCCCAATAAGGGGCTAAGCCTGAATGGATAGAACCTGTCACTGGATCTTCATCACCACCGTTTGCTGGCCAAAAATAACGCGATACGAAATCATAGTTGTCGGATTTAGCGGTTACAACAACATCTAAAGGTGCGAGCTGCTTCAACTGTTCAGAGATATAAGAAACGTCCAAAACTTCTTGCTCATTAGCAAAGACGGCAAAGTAGGCTTGCCTGTTTTTGAGAACCTCAATAGGTTCTTTAGATAGGCCACTCAAAAGCTGTGTTGGGATTATAGAAACAACTTCTGGCTTCTGGTTGGGAAACGTCATTTCAATGTCATTTTCCACATTGAGGATAACATTTAAGTTGCCAACTTCTTGGGTTATGAACTCAATTTGATTTTCAACGCCGAACTCATTAAACAATACATGAGCAGATGCTAAGGTGGCGTGACCACAAAAATCAATTTCAGTCATCGGTGAAAACCAACGAATCTCGTATTGGTTAGCACCTACATTTTTAATGTAGGCAGTCTCTGATAGATTGTTTTCAGCTGCTATATTTTGCATTAGTTCATCAGATAGCCAGTCTTCGACCGGCACGACTGCTGCTGAGTTTCCTCTAAACTGTTGATCTGTAAATGCATCAACTACGAATATATCCAATTCCAACGTATGTACTCCATTTGCTTTATAACGCCCAATTAAGGGGTGAACAACGCCTACACCCAAACCTAAAGCATTGTGCCATAAACACTAAATTTGAAGTATAAGCAAAAGTGCCAAGCGTTGTGAATCCCTCTTAAATTGCTTGTTATGCGTAATTTTTGACGTACTTTGTCATTGCTGTTTCCGAGACTGACAAACCGTCGATTCTATATTGATCTTTGAACTCTCCAACAACATCGAACCCTGCTTTTAGATAGAGGTTCTTTGCTGGGAAATTATCTGATAGTACACAAAGATCAAGCCAGTCAATTTCGGCTTTTTCTTGGCAGAAATTTATAACCGCATCAATGAGTCGTTGACCAATACCTTGCTTCCGGCAGGAAACATCTACGCCCATACCAAGTAGAACTCGATGAGAACGGCTATCATCACCGTGGTGGCGAAGATCAATGTGACCTTTGATACTTCCAGAGGTGTCTTTTACAACCCAGAGTTTTCTCCAACCTAAATCGCCAAAGTGATGGGAAAAGCCTTGGATAAACTTATCTTTTGTCGCTTCTGGAATTTCACTTTGCTCTCTGGACATTGGCTGGAAAAGAGGAACTTCTCCATTACCATTTTCAGACAGCTGATTTTCAAGATACGCAAAGAATGAATCTAAATCCGATTTTTCCGCTTCTACTACTTCCATCTAATACTCCGTCGTCCATCGATTACGCATAACGCCCAATTAAGGTGTGAAGCACGCAATGACCAAGCCACCGCATAGCACTTCAACACCGAAACCACCGCATACCAAAAATGCCACGCGTGCTGAATCACACTTAAATTGTTTGTTATGCCACTAGCGCTCACTGATTGCGACTTTGCCTGCCAGCCCAATAAGCAGAACTCCCGAGACACCCTCAAGTGCTCGTGAATAACGCTGAGAATTTGATCGACTAAAAACCCAACTACCGACTGAGGCATATAAAACGTTACACAGCGTAGCTAATGCGCTGAAGAGCAAACCAAGCACTAATAATTGCATTGATGCGGAGCCCGTAGATGTATCGACAAACTGAGGTAAAAATGAAAGGAAGAATAGTGCTACCTTCGGGTTCAAAACACTAACAATAACGCCTTGTATAAATACATTTTTGTTGGTTTCAACACTTTCACTAACCACTATTTTACTGCCTCCACGCCACATAGATATCAGAGACTGAACACCTAAATATACTAAGTAAGCGGCACCCAACCATTTTACCGCACTAAAAGCTACAGCAGAGCTGAGGATTATCGCGGACAAACCTAAACACGCAGCTAATGTATGTACAAAGTAGCCAACACCAAGACCAATTGCAGCTTTAAATCCAGTTGCAAGCTTGCCTTTCATTGTGTTTGAGACGATGTAGATTACGTCTGGGCCAGGTATCATATTAATAGCCAGACAAGCGACTACAAATAGTAATATTGCGTTTAAATCCATTTCCTTTCCTCCATGTTGAACGTCTTGTGGCATAACGCCCGCTTAAGGGGCAGCCAACGCTACTGCTAACTTTCCGCATAGCACCGTAATCACACAAACCAACGCATAGTAAAAATGCCGCGCGTTGGATGTCCCTCTTGAAGCGTTTGTTAGCTCTTTTTCTGCGGCCA
>NZ_CAWNHR010000008.1:0-24216 GCF_963874485.1 Vibrio sp. V15_P4S5T153
CCCAAGCAAGAACTGTGATAAATAAGCCGCCAAAACAAAGTCCACCTTTCAACAAGAAACCAAGCTTTTGAATGAGACAAACCCTACAAGCAAGACTTTCAGCAAATGCGAAATACTCGATAAACTTGCCCTTTCCACACTTTGCGCACGCTGAATTGACAACAAACCAGCACCAAAACTCATTGAGGCAAACAAAGAACCTTGCCAGTTTTACGGCTTGAGTAAACCACGAATTTTAGGGTGAAAATGCTCATTTGCCGACAACACAAAACGAATGGCCGGAGAAATCCAAAAGATTGAACCCCTAAATTTACCTGAGTTGCATAACGCCCGCTTAAGGGGCAGACAACGCTACTACCAACTTTCCGCATAACACCGTAACCACAAAAATCAACGCATGGTAAAAATGCCGCGCGTTGGCTGTCCCTCTTGAAGCGTTTGTTATGTTTTGGGCCAATTAGTACGATTTAGACCATAAACAGCATGATCTACAACTCGGCCATTCAAATTTTCTGCGCGACTGATTATGCCCTCAAGCGAGAAACCTAAACGTTCACATACATTACGACTTGGAATATTTTCGCTTGCTGCTGATATCTGAACCTTTTCCATATCAAACTCAGTAAAAGCCAAGTCGGTCAGTTTTAAAACCGACTTACTCACGATACCTTTACCTTGGTATTCAGAGCTTAACCAGTAGCCAATCTCTACTTTTTTAAGTTGACGGTTAATACTGTTAAAACTGATATTTCCAACCAACTTATCTTGGTAAATCATCCCACAAACCAAGGATTTTCCATCAGCATAATCATGCAATGAACTTTTGATAAAGCTAAGAAAAAACTCTTCATTGCTTGCATGAGGAGGCCAAGCTAACCATTGACTCAAGTATTCCCTCTCTCGACTGACAATTTCAAGATAAGCCGAAGCAAACTTGGGAGTAACCAAAGCCAGTTTCAGATCGGTATCAACATCCAATGTAAACATGATTTCCTCTTAAAAACATAACGCCCGGTTAAGGGGCTGACAACGCAAAACACTGAACTCAAAATAACAGCCATAATCACAAATGCCGATTTGAACAAAAACCGCCACGCGTTGGCAGTCCCTCTTTAACCGTTTGTTAGGCCAACCGATTGACACTGACACTTTCAAAACTAAAGAACGAGCTTTTTTTTGTAAATTTTAAAACAACTAACCGATTCATTTATAAACCAAAACTCTAAATCAGCAAAGAAACCAAAAAACTCAAATTGAGCGATTTGGAAGAAAAGTGACGAGCGTAGCATGCTCGGCGGACGTTTGGATGCTGAAGGTTATTTTGCCGATGAATTCACAGCGATAAACAACCCAACGCGATCAAGAAACAACAAATATGTGATGATTATTTATTGCTTAAGTTAAGCCACAAAACATGGAATTTACCGTTCAATTTCAACTCGATTTAGCTGATAAAAACTCACTTTGCCTAACGCCGCATTAAGGTGTGACGAACGCTTGGCTATACTTGAGCGAAGCGAAATGCCAAGCGTAAGGAATCACTCTTAAATGCTTTGTTAGCTTTCTACTGTAGATGCATGTCCAGATAACACATCTTGCTTGCGTTTAGCTTCCGGTAAATCATTAATACAATAGTTAATGTAATAAACCGTAAATAAAAACGTGTAGAATGCATTCATGCGAAGATCAATCTTATGCTCATTTAACGCATACTCTTGCAATGCCGTTTTCGCTCTAAATGCCCAAACAATATACAGAACCCAAGAACCAATAGTGAAAAGGCCAGCAATTGCCTCTAAGACTTCATCACCAGTTCCAGCCAATGCGCTACCAAGACCAACACAAACAGCAACCCAAATAATAAAAACACTGTCTGAAATTTTCTTTTTAGTAACCGACTCTAAAATAGAGCAATTTTTATACATCCATAAGATTGGATATATTCCGCCAGTTGCAACAGTGAGTAAAACTAAGTTCAGTGTTTTAGTGTCCACAACATCTTTAAGTTCAGTAATAGTTGACATGTCATCTCCTTATAAAAATACGACATCTTGTTGATTTAATTAACAATAAAGAAAAAAGAATCGCATTTATTAGAGCACTTGATATGAAATAGAACTACTTTCAAATTGGAAAAACATGAACAACGTAACATTTTGTTACGTTGTATTTTGTTTGGGATGGGAAGCTAACGCCCGGCTAAGGGGTTGACAACGCACCACCGAACTTAAAAAATACACTGTAAACACTAAACTTCAATTTTGTACTAAAGCCGCCACGCGTTGGCAATCCCTCTTGAGCCGTTTGTTAGGCCAACCAGTTGACACCGAGACTTTCAAAACCAAAGAACGTGCTTTTTTTGTAAATTTGAAACAAACTAACCGATTCATTTATAAACCAAAATGCCAAATCAGAAAAGAAACAAAAAAACTCAAATTGAGCGATTTGGAAGAAAAGTGACGAGCGTAGCATGCTCGGCGGACGTTTGGGTGCTGAAGGTTATTTTGCCGCTAAACTCACAACGAAAAGCAACTCAACGCGATCAAGAAACAACAAATATGTGATGATTATTTATTGCTTAATTTAAGCCAGAAAACATAGAATTTACCGTTCAATTCCAACTCGATTTAGCTGATAAAAACTCACTTTGCCTAACGCCCGGCTAAGGGGTTGACAACGCACCGCCGAACTCAAAAAACACACCGTAAACACTGAACTTCAATTTTGCACTAAAGTCGCCACGCGTTGGCAATCCCTCTTGAGCCGTTTGTTATGCAAATTCAATGAGATAAACTGACTTTACTCGATCAAAAGCCACGATTGCAATGGTTGAGTGATTCAAGAACCAACCCAAGCAAGAACTGTGATAAATAAGCCGCCAAAACAAAGTCCACCTTTCAACAACCAACCAAGCTTTTGAAGGAAACAAACCCTACAAGCAAGACTTTCAGCAAGCGCAAAATGCTCGATTAACTTGCCCTTTCCACACTTTGCGCACGCTGAATTGACAACAAACCAACGCTAAAACTGATTGAGGCAAACAAAGAACCTTGCCTGTTTTACGGCTTGAGTGAACCACGAATTTTAAGGTCAAAATGTTTATTTGCCGACAACACAAAACGAATGGCCGGAGAAATCTAAAAAGATTGAACCCCTAAATTTACCTGAGTTGCATAACGCCCGGCTAAGGGGTTGACAACGCACTGCCGAACTCAAAAAACACACCGTAAACACTGAACTGCAATTTTGCACTAAAGTCGCCAAGCGTTGGCAATCCCTCTTGAGCCGTTTGTTAGCTGAATTTCTCCATGACAAAGTTGCACAGCTTTTGACCGCGAACTTCTATGGTTTGTTCTTCTATAACCTTGAAGCCAAATCTCTCGTAAAACGGACGAGCTGTAATACTCACCTCAGAGTAAAGCCTAGTAATTCCTTGTAACTCACCCACTCTGAGTACATATTCCATTAACTGGCGTCCGACTCCTTTACCTTGATGTTCATGATGACAAAAGAAATGATCAATTAATCCATTTTCTTGAAGATCACTATAACCAACAATTTTCCCATCAATTTCAGCCACAAAAGGTGACAGCAAGTTCATTTTTCGTTGCCAAATCTCTGAAGAAAAAACATCTGGAGCCCATGCTTCAACTTGGGCTTGTGAATAATCACGTAAGTTCACATTACGAACCGTATGATAAAAAATAGCCCATAAATCAAGCGCATCTGATTCTTGATACTTTCTAATTTCGATCATGCTGATATTTACCACCATTCAGCTAACGCCGCGTTAAGGGGTGCAGGCACGCACTACAAAAGCTACCGCACAGTGCCGTAACCACTGAACCCAACGCAAACTAAAAATGCCACGCGTGCCAAATCCCACTTAAACGCTTTGTTATGCTTAATCTTCAATGACTTACGTTTTACAAAAACCAAGAATAACTCAGCGTTGACTCACAGACAAAAGCCAAAAATCAAAAAACTGGAATGACTCATAATTTTGAAAATCAGACTTTGAACTTTGGCATATAAAACCTAAAATCAAACTTCTGATTGAGCCAACCGCCCTAACCTCGCGCTTACCCGAATATTGATTGAGGCAATTCTCTGAATTTCCAGCGCCAAAGAACAAGTGTCCGGAAAATAGCGCCCACTGAAGTCAACTTGCCGACAAGCACGAAACTCACAAGCCACGGGAACAAAGAAAAACCACAAACCACTGATTTTCGTGATTAAGCATAACGCCCGGCTAAGGGGTTGACAACGCACCGCCGAACTCAAAAAACACACTTAAACACTGAACTGAAATTTTGCACTAAAGTCGCCACGCGTTGGCAATCCCTCTTGAGCCGTTTGTTATGCAAATTCAATGAGATAAACTGAATTTACACGACCCAAAGCCACAATTGCAATNAATCAGACTTTGAACTTTGGCATATAAAACCTAAAATCAAACTTCTGATTGAGCCAACCGCCCTAACCTCGCGCTTACCCGAATATTGATTGAGGCAATTCTCTGAATTTCCAGCGCCAAAGAACAAGTGTCCGGAAAATAGCGCCCACTGAAGTCAACTTGCCGACAAGCACGAAACTCACAAGCCACGGGAACAAAGAAAAACCACAAACCACTGATTTTCGTGATTAAGCATAACGCCCGGCTAAGGGGTTGACAACGCACCACCGAACTCAAAAAACCACTGTAAACGCTGAACTTCAATTTTGCACTAAAGTCGCCACGCGTTGGCAATCCCTCTTGAGCCGTTTGTTATGCAAATTCAATAAGATAAACTGACTTTACTCGATCAAAAGCCACGATTGCAATGGTTGAGTAATTCAAGAATCAACCCAAGTAGGAGCCGTGATAAATAAGCCGCCAAAACAAAGCCCACCTTTCAGCAACCAACCAAGCTTTTGAATCAGACAAACTCAACGAGCGAAAACTTCAGCAAAAGCAAAATGCTCGATAAACTTGCCCTTTCTACACTTTGCGCCCACTGAATTTACAACGCGCCAGCGCTAAAACTGATTGAGGCAAACAAAGAACCTTGCCTGTTTTACGGCTTGAGTTCACCATGAATTTGAAGGTAAAAATGCTCATTTGCCGACAACACAAAACGAATGGCCAGAGAAATCCCAAAAGATTGAATCCCTAAATTTACCAGAGTTGCATAACGCCCGCTTAAGGGGCAGACAACGCTACAACTAACTTTCCGCATAACATCGTAATCACGAAAACCAACGCACAGTAAAAATGCCACGCGTTGGCTGTCCCTCTTGAAGCGTTTGTTATGTGTTTGAGCCTATTGATTCAGCAATAAGCCTGTTCATACGGTCCTTAACCAATTTATTAGGCCATGGTTCAGCCAAGACCCAAGTTGGAACGGATAAGCCAGCTTTTGTATGCGAATAAACTATATACAACAACACTGTAGTATCTGTTGGCTCTAAATTATTGAGTTTTAGCGATGTATCAACAGCATCTAGATATAAACCATTTTCCATCTGTCTTGCATACATTTCATTGAGTTCATTCCATTCTTTTGTCGGCTCAGCAGCAAGACAGTTTAGAGAAAATAGACACAAGAAAAGATTGATGAATTTTGTCATAGGTTCCTTTACACATAACGCCCGGCTAAGGGGTTGACGACGCACAGCCGAACTCAAAAAACACACTGTAAACACTGAACTTCAATTTTGTACTAAAGCCGCCACGCGTTGGCAATCCCTCTTGAGCCGATTGTTAGGCAAACCGATTGACACCGAGACTTTCAAAACCAAAGAACGAGCTTTTTTGTAAATTTGAAACAAACTAACCGATTAATTTATAAACCAAAAACCTAAATCAGCAAAGAAACAAAAAAACTCAAATTGAGCGGTTTAGAAGAAAAGTGACGAGCGTAGCATTCTCGGCGGACGTTTGGATACTGAAGGTTATTTTACCGATGAATTCACAGCGTTAAACAACCCAACACGATCAAGAAACGACAAATATGTGATGATTATTTATTGCTTAAATTAAGCCACAAAACATGGAATTTACCGTTCAATTTCAACTCGATTTAGCTGATAAAAACTCACTTTGCCTAACGCCCGGCTAAGGGGTTGACAACGCACCACCGAACTCAAAAAACACACCGTAAACACTGAACTTCAATTTTGCACTAAAGCCGCCAAGCGTTGGCAATCCCTCTTGAGCCGTTTGTTATGCAAATTCAATAAGATAAATCGACTTTACACGACCAA
This sequence comes from Vibrio sp. V15_P4S5T153, assembly GCF_963874485.1. NCBI lineage: Bacteria > Pseudomonadati > Pseudomonadota > Gammaproteobacteria > Vibrionales > Vibrionaceae > Vibrio > Vibrio sp. V15_P4S5T153. The sequence continues at coordinate 6,247 of NZ_CAWNHR010000008.1, forward strand.
AAACCACCATTGCAATGGTTGAGTGATTCAAGAATCAACCCAAGCAAGAGCCGTGATAAATTAGCCGCCAAAACAAAGTTCACCTTTCAACAACAAACCAAGCTTTTGAATCAGGAAAACTCAACAAGCAAGACTTTCAAAAAAGGCGAAATGCTCGATTAACTTGCCCTTTCCACACTTTACGCCCGCTAAATTCACAACAAACCAGCACCAAAACTCATTGAGGCAAACAAAGAACTTTGCTTGTTTTACGGCTTGAGTTCACCATGGATTTGAAGGTAAAAAAGCTCATTTGCCGACAACACAAAACGAATGGCCGGAGAAATCCAAAAGATTGAACCCCTAAATTTACCTGAGTTGCATAACGCCGGCATCAACTGCGTAGCGACCTGGCGCTTTTTGTGCGGGTTTTGCACAAAAAGTGACAGGTTGCGGAGTCAGATTGCATGCCCTTGTTCTGTGCTCACTGTATTTAACTTAAATTTCTCTCGGTATTTGAAAAGTAACATTGTAAGTAGGATCGTAGGGTAAACCATACTTGGTAAATGTAATGTTATATTTTGAAACCCTTCAAGAGCGTTGAAGATTAATATGTTTCCAAGTGAGAGAAGACATAGCATAACTCCACCGATGAAACCCGCCTTATAATGTAGCTTTAAAAATCCAATGCCGGACACAATCATAAGTATGCAAGTAAGCAGAGGTGAAAGAACCATGTAGGCTGAAAATGCAATATTTGCTTGCTCTCGCAATGCTGGGGATACAACTAGTGCAATTAGATTAAGTACGCCCGCAGCTGCAAAAATAAAATTAAGTACTGCGAATATAGTTAACCCTGTAGGTCTTTTACTCATTGTCGATATTTTCCTTATCTAGATTAGGCACAGAACGCCCTGTAAAGGGGTGAGCAACGCAATACTGAAGCCGCCGCATACCACCTTAATCACTTAAACCAACGCATGGTAAGAATACCACGCGTTGCGAATCCCTCTTGAACAGTTTGTTATGTTGTGTACTCTAGGTGTCCCGTATGCTCGTCCAGTTGCTCACTGACGACTGCAAAACCTTGAGACAAATAGAACTGATAACTAGCCTGATTTTCCTTGTATACGGAAAGGCTCAAGATCGCCCTTTGAGCTTTAGCATGACTTAATAATTGCTTACCAATGCCTTTACCCTGAAATTCAGGAAATACGAATATAGCTGCCAAAGTATTTTCATACAGTGCATAGAAAGCAACTGTTTTCGACTCGATCTCGTAAACGAAAACTTCTGAAGCTGGAATATAAATATTACGCATGCTCTCAACTTGAGATCCCCAGAAGTACGCCGAGACGAAATCATGCGCTTTAACAGAGGCTTCAAGCCAAACTTCAAGAACCGAATCTAAGTCATTTGAATTGTACTTTCTTATCATTTTCGAACTCTAGATTTCCAAATTTATCGGGGCAACATAACGCCCGCTTAAGGGGCAGACAACGCTACTACTAACTTTCCGCATAACACCGTAATCACTAAAACCAACGCATAGTAAAAATGCCGCGCGTTGGCTGTCCCTCTTGAAGCATTTGTTATGTTTGGGATAAATAAGATCCGAAGGGTTAGGCTGAGGGCAGAAAACTGCCCTGCCAAGGTTACATTGGTAATACTAGCAATAAAAGAGCAATAGCTCTGATTACAGCTGCTAAATCAAATGAAACCATCATATTTCGAGTTTTCAGAGTAAACATTAAAGTTACCTTTGAATCCCCGAGCCGACTCAGGTATAAGCTCCTGAATTTTAAGGTGGTTGGCCACCACCCGAACATTAGAACTTGCAATTTTAATGTCCGATTGCATTGTCAGTTGCATTGACAATATCGAAGTATGCAACCACAGGATGTTAAACATGCCACCGGCAAGTTTTCTCATTTACTGTGTACTTCTGTTTAAATCATTGGGCACCGCCCATTTGATAAAAACTGAACGTATTATCTATGATATAGATGGTGATAGTCAAATTGGTGCAGAAAACATAACGCCCGGCTAAGGGGTTGACAACGCACCACCGAACTCAAAAAACACACTGTAAACATTGAACTTCAATTTTGAACTAAAGCCGCCACGCGTTGGCAATCCCTCTTGAGCCGTTTGTTAGGCCAACCGATTGACACCGATACTGTCACAACCAAAGAACGAGCTTTTTTGTAAACTTGAAATAAACTAACCGATTCATTTATAAACCAAAATGCTAAATCAGCAAAGAAACAAAAAACTCAAATTGAGCGGTTTGGAAGAAAAGTGACGAGCGTAGCATGCTCGGCGGACGTTTGGATGCTGAAGGTTATTTTGACGATGAATTCACAGCGAAAAGCAACCCAACGCGATCAAGAAACAACAAATATGTGATGATTATTTATTGCTTAACTTAAGCCATGAGAACATGGAATTTATCGTTCAATTTCAACTCGATTTAGCTGATAAAAACTCACCTTGCCTAACGCCCGCTTAAGGGGCAGACAACGCTACTACCAACTTTCCGCATAACACCGTAACCACCGAAATCAACGCACAGTAAAAATGCCGCGCGTTGGCTGTCCCTCTTGCAGCGGAGTCACTATTAGCATTTCCTTGGCAAGCTTCACATAGAAAAGATTCGTTTTGGTAGCATTCAACCAAATCATCGTCTTCTAGGATATTTGGACATTCGTTCTGATCTTCGCCAAATAAGCCTTGGTATCCGTCACAAGATACATCCTCAATAAGAGGTCGAACAGCATTATCAAATACCCAAATTTGGCGACCAACTAAAGCATCGTACCCACGATCATCGACGATTAACGCAGCAGCTCGCACTGATTGCTCTTCAAGCCCCATACTTTGGGCACGCTCCACCAATAAGTGTTCGTGATTTTCAATAATCTCTCTTAATGCATTTATGTTCATTTTATTTCCTTTTTATTTGTACTGAATTAGAGAAAGCCATAACGCCCGGCTAAGGGGTTGACAACGCAACGCCGAACTCAAAAAACACACTGTAAACACTGAACTTCAATTTTGTACTAAAGTCACCATGCGTTGGCAATCCCTCTTGAGCCGTTTGTTAGCTATTTTTTCCCAGTGACTGATTTGAATGATTCAAAAATGAATGTCGCCAATCCACCTGCAACATTTGAATTTGCATAATCCTTCAAAGGATCACAAAAATTTGATTTGAATTTATCAATAGCCTCTTCTGGAGAAGAAGCATAAATCGTATCACCTTCCACTTCTAACCCCGAGCTCAAGAGTTCTTCCTTTTCAAAACGATAAGTTTCTGAACTCATATCCAGATAAGTAAATGCATTACGATTTGAATTTGGTTTACAGAAAAATTGATACTTTGACATCTTTAATTTCCTTGCTGCTGAATAAAACAATAGCTAACGCCCGGCTAAGGGGTTGACAACGCACCGCCGAACTCAAAAAACCACTGTAAACACTGAACTTCAATTTTGCACTAAAGTCGCCAAGCGTTGGCAATCCCTCTTGAGCCGTTTGTTATGCAAATTCAATGAGATAAACCGAATTTACACGACCAAAAACCACAATTGCAATGGTTGAGTGATTCAAGAACCAACCCAAGCAAGAACTGTGATAAATAAGCCGCCAAAACAAAGTCCACCTTTCAGCAACAAACCAAGCTTTTGAATGAGACAAACCCTACAAGCAATACTTTCAGCAAGTGCAAAATGCTCGATTAACTTGCCCTTTCCACACTTTGCGCACGCTGAATTGCCAACAAACCAGCACCAAAACTCATTGAGGCAAACAAAGAACTTTGCCTATTTTACGGCTTGAGTGAACCAAGAATTTTAGGGTAAAAAAGCTCATTTGCCGACAACACAAAACGAATGGCCAGAGAAATCCCAAAAGATTGAGCCCCTAAATTTACCTGAGTTGCATAACGCCCGCTTAAGGGGCAGCCAACGCCACTACTAAGCTTCCGCACAACACCGTAATCACAAAACCAACGCATAGTAAAAATGCCGCGCGTTGGCTGTCCCTCTTGAAGCGTTTGTTATGTGTTTAGTTCTTAGCTTGTTCTGGAAGCTTTTCGTAACTAGGTACATCGCACAATTTCATAGACCATTTGGCGCTACTACCAACAAAGATTTTAGCAGTAGGCGGAATTGGAACTGGACTATCGAGGCTACCAGCCGGAACCACGACGCTATTAATACTTTCTACAACCGTTGGGATTGCAGACCCGCATTTTGAACAAAAGCTTTTTGCATGAAGTGAATTTGGATGCTTATACGTTCTTACATCACTTTCACCATTTAACCAAGTTAAGGTGCCAGCTTTAGCAAACAAATTTGCACCATGATCCGAGCCTGTACCCTTTTGACAACGAGTACAATGACATAAAAAGAAAGACTGGAACTCACCTAAAAGCTCATACTTCACACTACCACAGAGGCATGAACCTCGATGTTTATTCGCCATAAGAGCCTCCTTTCTTTCGATTACACATAACGCCCGGCTAAGGGGTTGACAACGCACCGCCGGATTCAAAAAACACACTGTAAACACTGAACTTCAATTTTGTACTAAAGTCGCCACGCGTTGGCAATCCCTCTTGAGCCGTTTGTTAGCTGCTGCACTTTAGCCGGAGATTGACTACCCAACGACCTAATTTAAAGCACATTATTGCTTTCAAGCAGCAAAGTAAAACGAACAACTGAGAAACTAAAACCTAATCCACGAAACACACTTGGCAAAGAAGAAATAACAGCAAAACTGACGAGTTTCTAGAGCTTAAATTTACAAAGAATCCTTTCGAAGAAGCCAACGACCAAGTGCGCGAAATCCATTTAAGCGCGTAAGAGCTTCAAAACCAAAGAAGCCACACCAAAGAAATAAACAAACACATCACTTCCCGTAAGAAGGCTTCGGTTAGTTCAAACACTTCACGAACAGTGCCACTGGCGAGATACTTGGAAAAGTGATGACTTTCAGGTGTAAAGCTAGAGCCTCAGACTAAGAAAAAATGAACACGGAATTTTATGATTTTTCTTAACCTCAGCTAACGCCCGGCTAAGGGGTTGACAACGCACCACCGAACTCAAAAAACACCCTGTAAACGCTGAACTTCAATTTTGCACTAAAGCCGCCACGCGTTGGCAATCCCTCTTGAGCCGTTTGTTATGCAAATTCAATGAGATAAACTGACTTTACACAACCAAAAGCCACGATTGCAATGGTTGAGTGATTCAAGAATCAACCCAAGCCAGAGCCTTGATAAATAAGCCGCCAAAACAAAGTTCACCTTTCAGCGACAAACCAAGCTTTTGAATGGGACAAACTCAACAAGCAAGGCTTTCAGCAAGTGCAGAATGCTCGATTAACTTGGCCTTTCCACACTTTGCGCCCACTTAATTTACAACGCGCCAACGCTAAAACTGATTGAGGCAAACAAAGAACCTTGTCTGTTTTACGGTTTAAGTTAACCACGAATTTGAGGGTAAAAATGCTCATTTGCCGACAACACCAAACGAATGGCCGGAGAAATCACAAAAGATTGAGCCCCTAAATTTACCTGAGTTGCATAACGCCCAATTAAGGTGTGAGCAGCGCTTGGCTATACTTGAGCGAAGCGAAACTGCCAAGCGTTGCGAATCACTCTTAAATGCTTTGTTATATTTTCATTTCATGAAATAACTTACAAGGGAGCTGCTCTTTTTAATAACCCAGTGATTTCATCAGGGGAAAGTGTCTCTAGGTACTTTATTAGTTCTCTTTGAGCCTTCCTTTCTGAAGTGTCCTTGGATGGGTCTATAGACAATAGGTAATCTGTTAAGCCTTTCTTAACTATTTGTACCTGAGCTTGGTGATCTTTCAAAATGTCAGGAATTTCATCACAATATGGATTGGAAATCGTTAACTGATTATTAGGGTTTGATAACCACTTCAGCATGACTTCGTTCACATGCTCATCACCGAAACCATAGCCTATAACCACCAACTCCTGCACATTGTTGATTCTACCTTTAAATGCGTCAAATAATGCGACAGGAGCGATCTGTTCAAATTTACCTTTGAACTTATGACCTCCGGACAACAATGAGCGCCTTAGAAATTGCAACTCACCCGAAGAATCGTTAACGAACAACTCATTAACACCGCGAGTTTGCATTTTTTGACAAACATCTAGGCTTTTTGACTCAATATTTCTTATTGCAGATACAAAAGAGCCGAAACCTTCATTACCCACTGACTTTAAGTACGTTTTTTTGTCTTCAATAGCGAAAATGTCAAAAGAACCATGGAGTTTCAGTAAGTTTACGCCCTTTTCATTTCCTTCGTAGAAGTCTAGTTTCTGTTCAGATAGTTCTTCCGAAGTAATCAGCCTAAATTCACCTAAGTTCTTGTAGCCATGCTCTCTATTAGCGTAAAACCCGTCTTTTAGACCCAAATCATAATATGCACACAGTTCTTCTATAATAAGGTCGTGGTTAAGAGAAAATATTTCAATTCTGCCCTGTTGTTCAAGCAAAGCCTGCAAACCAAAATAATTTTCGAACCTAACTTTCATTCGAGGTAGGCATTTTTCTTGAAGTTCCAGTAGCAATAACTGAATGCACTCAGTGACCTGACGGATTAGTCCGCCAACAATTTGTGCTTCTTTAGGTGTTTTCGCTTCTAATTTCCAGTTTTCTAAATGCTTAACCATTTCTTCATAGTGCATCGTGTCACTTTGAAAAACTGAAGCAAACCTCTTTTTTATCGCTTCATCACCATGGAAATTGAACAACTTTATATCCAATCTGGATAAAATATTCTTCGACAAAATGCTAGTAAACGACCAGACGAGCGGCATACCACACTCGACTGAAGCGCCAGCACCTAGAAATAGACCTTTCACTTAGCCTCCTTGAAAATATAACGCCCGGCTAAGGGGTTGACAACGCACCACCGAACTCAAAAAACACACTGTAAACACTAGACTTCAATTTTGCACTAAAGTCGCCACGCGTTGGCAATCCCTCTTGAGCCGTTTGTTATGCAAATTCAATGAGATAAACTGAATTTACACGACCAGCCACTATTGCAATAGCTGAGTGATTCAAGAATCAACCCAAGCAAGAACTGTGATAAATGAGCCGCTAAAACAAAGCCCACCTTTCAACAACAAACCAAGCTTTTGAATCAGACAAACTCAACGAGCGAAACATTCAGCAAATGTGAAATGATCGATTAACTTGCCCTTTCCACACTTTGCACGCGCAAAATTCACAACACACCGGCGCTAAAACTGATTGAGGCAAACAAAGAACCTTGTCTGTTTTACGGTTTGAATTAACCACGAATCTGAGGGTGAAAAAGTTCATTTGCCGACAACACAAAACGAATAGCCGGAGAAATCCCAAAAGATTGAGCCCCTAAATTTACCTGAGTTGCATAACGCCCGGCTAAGGGGTTGACAACGCACCGCCAGACTCAAAAAATACACCGTAAACACTGAACTTCAATTTTGCACTAAAGTCGCCACGCGTTGGCAATCCCTCTTGAGCCGTTTGTTAGGCCAACCTATTGACAATGATACCTTCAAAAACAAAGAACGAGCTTTTTTGTAAAGTTAAAAAACTAACCGATTCATTTATAAACCAAAACTCTGAATCAGCAAAGAAACAAAAAACTCAAATTGAGCGATTTGGAAGAAAAGTGACGAGCGTAGCATGCTCGGCGGACGTTTGGATGCTGAAGGTTATTTTGCCACTAAATTCACAACGACAAACAACCCAACGCGATCAAGAAACAGCAAATATGTGATGACGATTTATGGCTTAACTTAAGCCACAAAACATGGAATTTACCGTTCAATTCAAACTCGATTATCGCTGATAAAAACTCACTTTGCCTAACGCCCAATTAAGGGGTGAGCAACGCTACCACCCGACCTAAAGCATTGCACCGTAAACACTACAATTGAAGTAGAAGCAAAAATGCCAAGCGTTGTGAATCCCTCTTAAATTGCTTGTTAGGTTCGTTAATATTGAAACTCCAATTTGACCAATTGAGGGCATGGAGAATCAAACTTAAGATGAACCGACGAACAAGTTTTGGACATGACTTTAAATGAAACAACCCCATCACCGAGCGCACCAATAACATATGACTCATCTTCGAAAGGCTTATCAAAGTTGAATGTGAAATCGAGTACTCCATTATCTATGAGACAAGATATGTTTTTTGCATCGATGATGTTTACGACAGAATTAGGGTCAAACTTAATATATGCTAGCGCATCACTTTCCTCATGCTTTATCGGAGGGTTGATTAGCTTCTGGTTTATTTCCTTATACTTTTTAAGTGACTTTCTATCAATTGTCCCGTCATGGGCTAGCCTGTGACAACTTGGGCACAAGGCTACTAAATTATCCGGCTTATGTTCCTTGCACTTTGCCCAAGGTACTATGTGATGTAAATCTATATTCGCAGAGTCTTTACAGGTAGGAATTATGCACCTATGCCCAGCTTCAACTAGCACTTCTCTTTTTACTTCTGCTGGTATTGCTGACCTTTTAGTCATTCAAATCTCCTTGTAGAACCTAACGCCCGGCTAAGGGGTTGACAACGCACCGCCGAACTCAAAAAACCACTGTAAACACTGAACTTCAATTTTGCACTAAAACCGTCACGCGTTGACAATCCCTCTTGAGCCGTTTGTTAGCTGCTGCACTTTAGCCGGAGATTTGCTACCCAACGACCTAATTTAAAACACATTATTGCTTTCAAGCGACAAAGTAAAACGGACCACTGAGAAACTAAAACCTAATCCACGAAACGCACTTGGCAAAGAAGAAATAACAGCAAAACTTGACGAGTTTCTAGAGCTTAAATTTACAAAGAATCCTTTCGAAGAAGCCAACAACCAAGTGCGCGAAATCCATTTAGCGCAAAAGAGCTTCAAAACCAAAGAAGCCACACCAAAGAAATAAACAAACACACCACTTCCCGTAAGAAGACTTCGGTTAGTTCAAACACTTCACGAACAGTGCCACTGGCGAGATACGCGGAAAAGTGCTGACTTTCAGGTGTAAAGCTAGAGCCTCAGACTAAGAAAAATAAGCGCTTAATTTTATGGTTTTTCTTAACCTCAGCTAACGCCCGGCTAAGGGGTTGACAACGCATAGTCGAACTAAAAAAACACACTGTAAACACTGAGCTTCAATTTTGTACTAAAGTCGCCACGCGTTGGCAATCCCTCTTGAGCCGTTTGTTAGGCCAACCGATTGACAATGATACTTTCAAAAACAAAGAACAGGCTTTTTTGCAAACTTAAAACTAACTAACAGATTCATTTATAAACCAAAATGCTGAATCAGCAAAGAAACAAAAAAACTCAAATTGAGCGATTTGGAAGAAAAGTGACGAGCGTAGCATGCTCGGCGGACGTTTGAATGCTGAAGGTTATTTTGCCGATGAATTCACAGCGATAACCAACCCAACGCGATCAAGAAACAGCAAATATGTGATGATTATTCATTTGCTTAAGTTCAGCCATGAGAACATGGAATTTACCGTTCAATTTCAACTCGTTTTAGCTGATAAAAACTCACATTGCCTAACGCCCGGCTAAGGGGTTGACAACGCACCGCCGAACTCAAAAAACATACCGTAAACGCTGAACTTCAATTTTGCACTAAAGCCGCCACGCGTTGACAATCCCTCTTGAGCCGTTTGTTAGGCCAACAGATTGACAACGACACTTTCAAAACCAAAGAACAGGGATTTTTACAAACTTAAAACAAACCAACCGATTTATTTATAAATCAAAATGCTAAATCAGCAAAGAAACAAAAAAACTCAAATTGAGCGATTTGGAAGAAAAGTGACGAGCGTAGCATGCTCGGCGGACGTTTGGATGCTGAAGGTTATTTTGCCGCTGAATTTACAACGATAAACAACCCAACACGATCAAGAAACAACAAATATGTGATGATTATTTATTGCTTAAGTTAAGCCACAAAACATGGAGTTTACCGTTCAATTCCAACTCGATTTAGCTGATAAAAACTCACTTTGCCTAACGCCCGCTTAAGGGGCAGACAACGCTACTACCAACTTTCCGCATAACACCGTAACCACAAAAACCAACGCATAGTAAAAATGCCGCGCGTTGGCTGTCCCTCTTGAAGCGTTTGTTAGCACAAAGTATACCAATGATTTCTATCCCCAGCCATGAGGCATGCTTTCATTCTCGTTGTACTCGGATCCACAAACAGCACACTTGAAATAGCTGATATTTGATTTCGAGTTATTTTGATTAAGTAATACGCTAAACACAAAATGAAGAATTTTGTACTTTGGATTATTCTTCTCAGTCTTTTGGGCTTCAACCTCAGAAGCACTTAATCTTCGATGCAATGTTTTTTTATTACATTTACTGCAATACAGCTCTGTACCATTATCAGAATCAGACATAAAAACTTTCCTTGTATGCAAATCTCAATCTTTGTGCTAACGCTCGGCTAAGGGGTTGACAACGCACCGCCGAACTTAAAAAACACACCGTAAACACTGAACTTTAATTTTGTACTAAAGCCGCCACGCGTTGGCAATCCCTCTTGAGCCGTTTGTTATGTGAATTTTTTCAAGCACCCAAAAGAGGAAAGTTTTTGCGCTGCTGATAGGTTAAAGCTAACTCTAAACAGGATTTGATTGCTGTTTCTGGCAACGGTTTCGATAAGGACAGCACTATTGCTCTGTTTCCCTGAAACTCCAGTTCTTCACAATACAATTCCCGAAATGTATCGACTAGCTTAGTTTGGCAATTAAAAAACAGGTAATAATTATTAGGAGACTTCAGCTTCCAATCCATTCTTAGTGGACTGCCTGTTTTTACGCTGTAGCTTGGCTCACCCCATTTTAGAGATTCATCAACATCACCCAGATCCAATTCAGATACGATTTGAAAGACTAGATTTCGCAGTTCCTCTAGCCTAATACGAACATTTTCCGGATATTCATCGAAGCGATCTTTGACTACCTTGTCCATTGGAATCTCCCATTCACATAACGCCCGGCTAAGGGGTTGACAACGCATAGCCGAACTCAAAAAACACACCGTAAACACTGAACTTCAATTTTGTACTAAAGCCGCCACGCGTTGGCAATCCCTCTTGAGCCGTTTGTTATGTGAATTTTACTCGTACGTCTTACCGTTGTGCTTTAACCAACCGTGCGGGTGTTTATTGTTTGGATCCTTGTGCGTCCAGTGCATGACACCACCTTTTTTGTTCCATTCATATTCACCGTAAAACTGGACTCGATCGCCAACTTTTAGATTTGGAACCCTAGGAGCTAAATCAATATTGTGAGCAACAAGTAAAGTTTGTTTACTGTCCAGTTTCAATATGAATTTTTGATGCCTACTCCCTTCGTTGTCATCAGGTAACAAGCGAATGACCATGCCTGAGCCTTGAACTTGAATATCACTTTGATGATTTTCATACGCATTTTTTAACTGATGATCATTAGCTTGAGCACCAATAGAAGCTAGACAAAAGACGGCTATAAATATAGCGATTAACTTCTTCATATACTCAATTTCTCCAATTCACATAACGCCCAATTAAGGGGTGAGCAACGCTACTACCCAACTTAAAGCATTGTGCCATAAACACTTAATTTGAAGTAGAAGCAAAAATGCCAAGCGTTGGGAATCCCTCTTAAATTGATTGTTATATGCGTACTCAAAGCTACATTGAAACTGCTTCGATTTTGTTTCCGTCTAAGTCATAGTAAGCTTCACCATACTCCGGCCTTAGACCTGGCTTACCCGCACATAAGCCACCCAATTCAATGGCTGTAGCATAGAATTGGTCAACAGCTTCTTTTGAAGGTGCATTGAAAGCAATATGAGCACCATTACTTGATGTTGCTTTTCCTTCACAAGGGCTTCCGACCCAAAATTCAAAATTTTCACCATAAGCCGCTGCGATATTTTCTATATAGTGAGCACGCTTAATAGCTAGTGTAGAAAGAACAGAGTCATAAAAACCGACTGCCTTTAGCACATCAGAAACGCCAACTGAGACGTGATTTAGAATCATTTTTAAGTCCTTTTATTGATTGTAACTTGAAAGCATATAACGCCGCGTTAAGTGGTGAGCAACGCTAAACACCTATGCCGCGACAAACCACTTAAAACGGAAAAACTGAATTTACACTAAAACCGCCAAGCGTTGCGAATCCATCTTAAATGCTTTGTTAGTTTACTTTCCACACCAATCGCACGATTTAATTAAATTGCACATTTGGCTCGATACCCTATAATATTACTGCACTTACAGACTTGGAGCTTAACCATGTACACATTAACAGCAAATGATGCCAAACGTAATTTCGGTGAACTGCTTCTAAACGCTCAACGTGAGCCAGTTAAAATTAGTAAAAACAATAAAGATGCCGTTGTTGTGATGTCGATTAGAGACTATGAAGAACTTGAAGTCATGAAAGCCGATTACATAAAACATTGTTTTGAGTCCGCAAAAGCAGACTTAGCCCAAGGCAATATAGTTGACGGTGAAAATTTCCTAAACGCGTTGTAAGTAAAGTATGTACAAGAATAAATATAAACTAAGTAAATTAGCACAGGCTCATTTACATAAAATCAAAAATTATACCATTACAAACTTTTCCGAGATGCAGTGGAACGCATACAAAGATACTCTTCTTACTGGGTTTCAGATGCTCGCTGACAACCCAGCGGTAGGCAGAAGCTGCAACGATTTATATCAAAATGGTTTTTACTTCCCTATAGGCAAGCATACGGCTTACTTTACCAAGGAAGACAGCTTTATTTTGGTCGTTGCAGTCCTTGGACAATCTCAATTGCCACAAAACCATCTGCGATAATTATCACACCCTAGCGTATTGAGTTAGGGTGCAATCTTGATTGGTAAACTAACGCCCGCTTAAGGGGCAGCCAACGCTGCTACTAACTTTCCGCATAACACCGTAACCACAAAAATCAACGCATAGTAAAAATGCCGCGCGTTGGCTGTCCCTCTTGAAGCGTTTGTTAGCTGTTTATTGCTAAATATTTACGTCTTAGCCTACAAATTTTTATTCAACCATTTTATCGTATGATCTCTCATGTCGTTGGAAAAATAATGCGATTCATCAGCCAAATTGAACTCAATTTCAGTATTATTTTTATCGTATCTACTCTTCACTTTCTCATAAAAGTCCTTCGCAAAATTGGCAGGAACCCAATCATCTTTCTCGCCATTTATAATCAACATAGGGCGAGTTTCATTTTCTATAAGGTACAAACATGGATCAATCTCTGCCATATGCCTAATAGCTAACTTCTCATCATGACTAAGAATCTTATTCACCGAATCTGCTTGTAAGGCGAACTTCTCCAAACCGACAAAATCGGGAGAGCCTAGAATTGGTACTGCAACTTTAATCAGTTGATTTTGGGTCAAAGAATAAAATGTGGACATTGCGCCCATAGAGATACCAACAACCGCAATCCTCGATCTATCAATCCGAATATCTTCCTGATAGTGATCAATGAGTGTATTTATGTCATCTGAATTCTGCTTGATGACCCCCGTCATTCTTTTAATAAAACTCGAATGACTACTGACATTTTGAGCATTACCATCATCTCTTTCGCCGTGTTTATCTGCATCAAAGCAGATAACAGAGTAACCCTGAAGAGCTAAATTTAAAGCTAGATTAGAACCTTCATATTTATCATTGTTCCACCCATGACAGATGATGACTAAAGGATTATTTACCGACTCTTTTTTACAATAGTGTAGATATACAATCTCACCCATCTTACTTTTTTCGACTACAACATCTTCCATGAACGCCCCATCTATTCTATTTCTCCGTTTACGAGCACAATAAACCGTCAGACTTCAGAAAACAGCTAACGCCCAATTAAGGGGTGAGCAACGCTACCACCCAACCTAAAGCGTTACACCGTAACCACTAAAAGTGAAGTAGAAGAAAAAATGCCAAGCGTTGGGAATCCCTCTTAAATTGTTTGTTATGCAACTTGGATTCAAGTACGAAGTGCGACACCTCTGAACATAAAAACAGTAAGGTGCGATAATCATGAACTTTGCTCCCGCCAAGAAGTAAAAAACATGAAATACACGCACCTCACTGAGAACGAAAGGTATATGATTTCTGCGCTCAGAAAGCAAGGGATCAGTACCGCAAAAATAGCTAAACAACTAGGGCGTCACAAAGCCACTATCTATCGAGAAATTGAACGCAATTGTCGTTATAACAAGTTCTTCGATAGGTACTCTTATCAACCAGAGCGCGCACAGCAAATGGCGCGCAACCGGCTTAGTCGTTCACGGCGAAATAAACGCTATACCAAACTTGACTTCAGACTACCTGAAGCCTTGCTACGACTGGATTGGAGCCCTGAGCAAATCGTAGGATACCTAAGAATGAGAGGCTATCCAACAATGAGCCACGAGCTCATTTATCAGCACATTTGGAACGACAAAACTCTCGGTGGAACGCTATGGAAACACCTACGACAATCTACTAAGCAAAGGCGTAAGAGGTACAACTCAAAAGACAGCCGAGGACGACTGGCAGCAAAGCGTCATATTACCGAAAGACCAGCAAATGCTGAGCATCGAAAAGAGCCGGGACACTGGGAAATTGATACCGTCGTTGGCCGCGGAACCAAGCACTGTATCGTGACTTTAGTCGACAGAATGACTGGCTACACTTTTATTGGGCAAATGGACGATAGAACAAGCGAGTCACTCAACGTAAGAATGAGCAAAATCATGACCCGCTCTGACTTACCTTTTAAGACGATAACTTCGGATAACGGCACTGAATTTCATGGTTATGCACAACTAGAAAAACATCATAACTGTCTGTTTTACTTTGCAAATCCATACCATTCATGGGAACGAGGCACTAATGAGAACACTAATGGCTTGATACGACAATACTTACCAAAACGAACTTCCATGTCACACGTGACACAGAAGCTATGCAACGAAATTGCACACAAATTAAATACGCGCCCACGCAAAAGACTTGGGTATAGAACACCACTGGAGTATATTCATGCGCATCTTTAAAAAGTGTCGCACTTCAAACTTGATACTAAGCAAATTCAATAAGATAAGCTGACTTTACTCGATCAAAAACCACAATTGCAATAGTTGAGTGATTCAAGAATCAACCCAAGCCTGAACCGTGATAAATAAGCCACCAAAACAAAGTCCACCTTTCAGCAACAAACCAAGCTTTTGAATGAGACAAACTCACCGAGCAAGACTTTTAGCAAATGCGAAATGATCGATTAACTTGCCATTTCCACACTTTGCACCTGCAAAACTGACAACGCGCCAACGCTAAAACCAATTGAGGCAAACAAAGAAATTTGCCTATTTTACGGTTTGAGTTAACCAAGAATTTGAGGGTAAAAATGCTCATTTGCCGACAACACAAAACGAATAGCCGGAGAAATCCCAAAAGATTGAACCCTACATTTACCTGAGTTGCATAACGCCCGGCTAAGGGGTTGACAACGCACCGCCGAACTTAAAAACACACCGTAAACTCTGAATTTCAATTTTGTACTAAAGCCGCCACGCGTTGGCAATCCCTCTTGAGCCGTTTGTTATGCAGTTTTTAAACCAATACTCAGTATAAAGAACGAATTGCTTAGCCAAACTTATCTTTAGCTGCCACAATTCGCACTGTCATTTACTACCAATTGGTTCATCATGAAACTTTTAGTTCGCAATCTATCTCGCTCTACAACTGAACAAGAACTTCGTGTTTTATTCTCAGCTCATGGCTCCGTAGCCGAATGTACGCTTGTTTTAGACCAAGTAACGGGTCAATCAAAAGGCTTTGCTTTTGTCGAAATGCCAAACGAAAACGAAGCTAATACTGCAATTTCTAGCCTAAACCTTTCTGACGTTGCCAAAAGCAAAATCAGAGTAAAAGCCGTAGAATAAACACCTTATAGACAAAAAGAGTAAAGCTCCGTCAGTTCAAATACATTGGGCTGACGTCTTTTAGTTTCCGTTGAACCTGTAGAACTGCATAACGCCCGCTTAAGGGGCAGCCAACGCCACAACCTACTTCCGGCATAACGTCGTAACCACAAAAACCAACGCATGGTAAAAATGCCGCGCGTTGGCTGTCCCTCTTGAAGCGTTTGTTAGGGCTATGCTACACGCCACTTGTTGTCTTGCTCTTCTAAATGTAACTCTGCCATTGTTGATTCAATTTCTGAATCTGAAAGCATATTTAGCAAAAGACCAATTTGGCTATCGTCGTCATTGAACTCTGCATACAATGCACGAAGAGTCACATCGGTTGTCCTTGGAATGACTGACTGCCCCTTTTCCCAGCGAGCAACTGTTTGAGTGTCTACTCCTAACAAGTTACCTAGCGCCTTTTGCGACATATTGAGCTCGATGCGAATAAACTTGAACTCTTGATGAGAAATAGGCCTTACTTGAGACACTATGTTTCTACCGATAAGAGCGTGCAACTCATAAAGGTTGTCGATACTAACAAATTCTTCATCATCTACTTTGTCGATAGTAAAGCCATTTGTTAAATAAACATACGGTAGACCACATTCTTTATAGTGATACATATTAGCCCCTTTACTTAACTATAACCGTAACAACAAATGCAGATGGATCGTTTTCGTGTCTCTTTAGGGAAACAACAACTTCTACGATTTCACCGGCAGCCATACCTTGAAGGTTACATTTCCAGTCACCTCTAGGTGTTTGATGAGGAGCTTCCGTTATTCTACTGTGCTTATTGCTAAGTACCTGAAATACTTGCATTCGAGTCACACCACGTTGTTCCATGCGTTCTCTCGCATGAGAACTAATGTAAACTCTCGCTGTATGATTACTTGCCAGTTCATTGATGAGTTTCTTTGCTGACGCTGAGGTCAGCGGGAACTCATCTATTCCCTCAAGTTTATTATCTGACATACGGACTACCTATCAATTTGATAGCTTCGATTATGAGCGAGAAAAAGATTAAACGCAAGATTTGATGAATAGCCCTAACGCCCTGTTAAGGTGTGAGCAACGCAATACCGATGCCGCCGCATACCACCTTAATCACTAAATTCAACGCATAGTAAAAATGCCACGCGTTGCGAATCACTCTTGAACAGTTTGTTAGTTGTTTGGCTCACAGAAAATGCAATAACAAACGTCCAATAGAGTTAACTAAATCTCGACTATAGATAGCTAGCCATTTATTAGCATCATGATCAAAGTGTGAATCACTAAAGCTATTTCTAGAGTTTGCAATTGCACTGGTCAGTGTAGAAATACTTGTTACCATTTGAACTGGATAACTGCCTACTGCTGAGAGCTTTGAATCAATGTCTGTTCGAACCAACTTGGACAACGGTATCAAGTCAGTGACATTGCTGCTAGCTGGAACATGTTTCTGAACATAGGATTTATACAACCCCTCCAGACACGTATATGCCAAAGTCATTGCATTGTTGTAGTTTGCCGTATCTATTGCATTGTCAATTTTAGACAGTGTCGAATTGAGCTTATCAGAACTCCATTGATGGTTTGGAATAGTAGCCTTGGGAACAGGGTTACCGTTACCAAACATATATGCTCGAAGATCTTGAGCTTCAGTTGGACAATGTGGCTCGACAATGTCTATAAAGGCACGAAACACTTCGAATCGTGTTGATTCATCGAGATTTTGGAGAATATCCCAGTAAAAGTCTCGACGAGTTGCACTCTGTTTCAGCCTGTTTCTTTCTTCAATGTAGAGTGAATAACCTGGCAAGCCACGGTCAAACTGTTGAACGACCTTAATGAAGGCTGAGCCGCTATGGTAAGCAGGTGAGCCTGTTTTATCCAACATACTAAACAAACGACTATAAGCAGATATCCACTGCATTCAATACTTCCTCTTAAAACAACTAACGCC
>NZ_CAWNHR010000009.1:0-13976 GCF_963874485.1 Vibrio sp. V15_P4S5T153
GCGCAAAGTGTGGAAAGGGCAAGTTTATCGAGTATTTCGCATTTGCTGAAAGTCTTGCTTGTAGGGTTTGTCTCATTCAAAAGCTTGGTTTGTTGCTGAAAGGTGGACTTTGTTTTGGCGGCTCATTTATCACCGCTCTGGCTTCGGTTGGTTCTTGAATTACTCAACCATTGCAATTGTGGCTTTTGATCGAGTAAAGTCAGTTTATCTTATTGAATTTGCATAACAAACGGCTCAAGAGGGATTGCCAACGCGTGGCGGTTTTAGTGCAAAATTGAAGTTCAGTGTTTACGGTGTGTTTTTTGAGTCTGGCGGTGCGTTGTCAACCCCTTAGCCGGGCGTTATGCAACTCAGGTAAATTTAGGGGTTCAATCTTTTGGGATTTCTCCGGCTATTCGTTTTGTGTTGTCGGCAAATGAGCTTTTTTACCCTCAAATTCGTGGTTAACTTAAACCGTAAAACAGGCAAGGTTCTTTGTTTGCCTCAATCAGTTTTAGCGCTGGCGCGTTGTGAATTTAGCGGGTGCAAAGTGTGGAAAGGGCAAGTTTATCGAGTATTTCGCATTTGCTGAAAGTCTTGCTTGTTGAGTTTGTCTGATTCAAAAGCTTGGTTTCTTGTTGAAAGGTGGACTTTGTTTTGGCGGCTTATTTATCACAGTTCTTGCTTGGGTTGGTTCTTGAATCACTCAACCATTGCAATTGTGGCTTTTGGTCGTGTAAAGTCAGTTTATCTCATTGAATTTGCATAACAAACGGCTCAAGAGGGATTGCCAACGCTTGGCGGTTTTAGTGCAAAATTGAAGTTCAGCGTTTACAGTGTGTTTTTTTAGTTCGGCGGTGCGTTGTCAACCCCTTAGCCGGGCGTTAGTTGCCCACCGACTACAATCAATCGGTAGGGAATTTCTGCTTCTGGTGTAGAACTCGCATTATGCGAATAATTGAACCTTCTACCCAGTACGAAACGATCATTGAGATTTCGGGAATAATGAGTAATCGTCCTCGAATTCCATCCCGTTGAACACCCATCAATGGTTGTTCGAGTAAGTTTTCTACTTTAGCCTCAATAATGTCATCAGTTTTTTCAGCCGCATCAGGGTTAAAGTCATAAAGAAACTCAAAGATCTTCTCACGATCATTTAGCGATTCCTCTTCCCATAAAATCATTGCTGGCCTCGATTACGAATTTTGGCCTTTCGTTCAGCCATTCGTGCTTTAGCTGAATTATGTTCAACAAATGAAGATTTTCCTGAGTCAAACTTCTCAAATGCTAGGTTTATTTGTTCAGTTAACCAAGCGTCATGAGATAATGTTTTTCTTTGTTGCTCAGCCATTTGTTCAGTAAGTTCACGGCAAGCATCGCTGAGTGTGCGACCTTGGCTCTCAGCCATTTGTTGGGCTAAACGTTTAATTTCGTCATCAACACGAAATTGAATTCTAGTGTCCATGAGTAGCTCCCTAAGTTTGCGTGTGTACAAATGTTAGCACTAGAATCGAGCAAGGGCAACTAACAAACGGCTCAAGAGGGATTGCCAACGCGTGGCGGCTTTAGTGCAAAATTGCAGTTCAGTGCTTACGGTGTGTTTTTTGAGTTCGGCGGTGCGTCGTCAACCCCTTAGCCGGGCGTTAGGCAAGGTGAGTTTTTATCAGCTAAATCGAGTTGAAATTGAGGGATAAATTCCATGTTTTGTGGCTTAACTTAAGCAATAAACAACCATCACATATTTGTTGTCCCTTGATCGCTTTGGGTTGTTTATCGCTGTGAATTCAGCGGCAAAATAACCTTCAGCATCCAAACGTCCGCCGAGCATGCTACGCTCGTCACTTTTCTTCCAAACCGCTCAATTTTAGTTTTTGGTTTCTTTGCTGACTTAGCGTTTTGGTTTATAAATGAATCGTTTAGTTGGTTTTAAGTTGGTAAAAAAACCTTGTTCTTTGGTTTTAAAAGTGTTGTTGTCAATCGGTTGGCCTAACAAACGGCTCAAGAGGGATTGCCAACGCTTGGCGGTTTTAGTGCAAAATTGAAGTTCAGTGTTTACGGTATGTTTTTTGAGTTCGGTTATGCGTTGTCAACCCCTTAGCCGGGCGTTAGCCCTTAATAGGAATATCATGTGAAATATTTTCAAAAAGGTAGTGGTGAATATTTAGTCTTGGTTCATGGAGCATTAACAGATGGTTCTATGTGGCTCCCTCATACAGATTTCTTGGCTCAGTATTTTGATGTGGTTTCAGTGACTTTAAGTCATTTTGATAATGATGATAGCTTAAGTTTTGGTCTGAACTCACACGCTCAAGAGCTATATGATCTTGTGAAAAAGTTAGTTTCAGATAAGCCCGTGAATGTTGTTGGTTGGTCTTATGGTGCAGATGTTGTATTGAACATGATAGCAACGTCTCAATTGCCATTGTCTAAAGTATTTTTGTATGAGCTGGGATATCCCGGTTGTGTTCAAGAAGATGACATGAAAACTTGGGTTGCGGATGCAGAGTCGATGTTTGAGCCTGTTTTTAATCATGTAAATCAAGGGAATTTGAGTTTAGCTGTTGAATCATTGATTGACGGTTCTGGGAATTGTCATGGTTACTTCGATAAGCAACCAACTGAGGTGAAGAGTTTACAGTTAAAGCAAGCTTATACATTGCCTTTGCAACTAAATCAGCAAGAACATCCATCGATTGATGCCCAAAGTTTATCGAATATCGATCTGTCTTTGATATTTGGGCATGGCGATAAAACACGAGACTTATTTAAGTTGGCAACACAGAGTGATGCACGAGCTTCAAGACACTCAAAATTGGTGGTTATTGAAAATGAATCCCACATGTTACCTCAAGAAAATCCAGAAAAGTTTTCGAGTTTACTAATTGATTTACTGTGGAAAAAGGGCTAACAAACGCTTCAAGAGGGACAGCCAACGCGTGGCATTTTTACTATGCGTTGATTTTTGTGATTACGGTGTTATGCGGAAAGTTAGTAGTAGCGTTGGCTGCCCCTTAAGCGGGCGTTATGCATATTACTCGATTTGTTAAGTAGATGTTTTTAAATAAGGTGAATTATGTATTATCGGAGTACGCTGAGTGCATTCGGATTAATAAAGTTTTTTGATCAAGAAGAGCACTACTTGAATTTCTTAAATGGAAAAAGTTTATTTCGTACGCCACACTATTATCGAAAGTGTGAAGACAAGGGTAGAGGTGATAGTAGAGAATCGTGTGTATTATACTGGGATAAAAATATCAGTGATCAGAAACCAACTATTTCTATGCTAGGAAATTCTTCTATTAGTTATGAAAATTATAATGATTTTGAAAGTATTCTAATACACCCAGCTATTGAGCAGCACGATGCCTATATGCAATCTTGGTCAATAATTGGTCCTCATAATGGATTTGAAAACTCATTAGAACGAATGCAAGAAGAGTTTGGTCCATATTGGGTTATATTGCCAGCAAATAACATAAGCCAGTATGCGCAACTTATTGAAAAACATAGCGGTAATAAGGCCTATTACGGAGCAATACAGTATTCAGATAATCCAATGGAAGGTTCATTAACAGTTAAGGATTCTGAATATAGTTATCAGAAAGAAGTTAGATTTTTTACTGGGAATTGTTCTAAAACTGAAATTGATTCAAAATTTTTTAAGTTACAAAAGCTTAATAAATTATTACTAAATGCTCTGACTTTGAAACTGGAGTTACCAGATGATCGGAAGATATGTTGTGTAGTTGGTCAAAAAGGAATCGTGACAGCGTAAGTACGGAAAATATGCATAACAAACGCTTCAAGAGGGACAACCAACGCGCGGCATTTTTACTATGCGTTGGTTTTTGTGATTACGGTGTTATGCGGTAAGTTGGTAGTAGCGTTGGCTGCCCCTTAAGCGGGCGTTATGCAACTCAGGGAAATTTAGGGGTTCAATCTTTTGGGATTTCTCCGGCCATTTGTTTTGTATTGTCGGCAAATGAGCACTTTCACCCTCAAATTCGTGGTGAACTCAAGCCGTAAAACAGGCAAAGTTCTTTGTTTGCCTCAATCAGTTTTAGCGTTGGTTTGTTGTGAATTTAGCGGGCGCAAAGTGTGGAAAGGGCAAGTTTATCGAGCATTTTGTACTTGCTGAAGGTTTCGCTCGTTGAGCTTTCCTGACACAAAAGCTTGGTTTGTTGCTGAAAGGTGGACTTTGTTTTGGCGGCTCATTTATCACAGCTCTGGCTTGGGTTGATTCTTGAATCACTCAACCATTGCAATTGTGGCTTTGGGTCGTGTAAAGTCAGTTTATCTTATTGAATTTGCATAACAAACGGCTCAAGAGGGATTGCCAACGCTTGGCGGTTTTAGTACAAAATTGAAGTTCAGTGTTTACAGTGTGTTTTTTGAGTTCGGCGGTGCGTTGTCAACCCCTTAGCCGGGCGTTAGGTGCCAATCAGTTATCATCAGTTTTCAAGAAATAAATCGTGGAGAAAAAATGCAGTTTGCTAGTGCGTTTCAATATAAAAAATGGGCAAACGATGAGTTGCTTGAGTTAGGTGAAAAACAATTTTCACAGTTACCAGAAAACGATGCGACCTTTTTCGTTCGGATTTTGAATCACACAACGGTCGTGGATAGTCTTTTTATCAGTCGTATTTTAGGTGAGCCTGAAAAGTACAGTGGTGACAATACCGTCGAGACTCCTTCATTGTCTGAGTTACGACGAATAATAAATGAGCATGACTCATGGCTTATTGATTTTACAAAATCAGTGAGTGTAGACGAACTCAAACGTAATGTGATTTTCCGTTTTATCGATGGTGGTTTTGGACAGTTAACAATAGAAGAAATTTTGTTTCATTTACTGACGCATGGCAGTAATCATCGAGGTATGGCCTCAAGAGTGTTAGCCGAAAGTGGTCTTGAGCGTCCGAAAGATACTTTTACTCGATACTTGCATGAAACAGAGCCAAAAAGACGATTGTGTTCAGGCACCTAACAAACGCTTCAAGAGGGACTTCCAACGCGTGGCATTTTTACTATGCGTTGATTTTTGTGGTTACGGTGTTATGCGGAAACTTAGTAGTAGCGTTGTCAGCCCCTTAAGCGGGCGTTATGTACTTTGGAGAAAATATGGAAGTAGTTACTACTGAAAAGCACGTCTCAGAATATCCCAATCCGTTTTATTTGAAACAAGGCGATAAAGTAGCTCTAGGTACAATAGACGACGAGTTTCCCAACTGGATCTTTATAACCAGTAGTGAAGGGGAGCAGGGTTGGGCCCCAGTTCAATATATAGAGAAGATTGAACTGGGGCTCTGAAGGAATCTTGCTTAAAGACTATGACAATGCTGAGCTCAATACTGTCATTGGTGAAAAACTGTCAGTGCTATTCGAACTCAATGAGTGGTATCGAGTTTCGAGGTCAACGGGTGAAATTGGTTGGGTACCAGTGCGCTCGGTACGACGTACATAACAAACAATTTAAGAGGGATTCCCAACGCTTGGCATTTTTGCTTCTACTTCAAGTTTAGTGGTTACGGTACAATGCGTTAGGTTGGGTGGTAGCGTTGCTCACCCCTTAATTGGGCGTTAGCCGTTTTCATGATCATTAGCCAAAGTGTAAGTTGCAAAATGAGTAAAAAGGGTGTAATTTTTACTCATGATGAAATTCGAATTTGATGAAAATAAAAGCAGGTCAAATTTTGAGAAACATGGAATTGATTTCTATACAGCTCAAGGTTTGTGGAATGATTCTGATCTTATCGAGATCCCTGCAAACACAAGTGATGAACCTAGGTATTTGGTCATCGGCATGTTAAATGGTAAGCATTGGTCTGGCGTCATTACATACCGTGGACTAAATATTAGGATCATTTCAGTCAGACGTTCACGTAAAGCGGAGGTGAACTTATATGAAAGCGCATGAGTTTGATGCCAAGTTTGAAAGTGACGATGACATTTTAGGTGATCTAGATTTATCTAAAGTTAAGCGTCCAATGCAAAAGCAGAAACGGGTAAATGTTGATTTCCCCGCATGGATGTTAGATTCACTAGATCGTGAAGCTAACCGAGTAGGTGTTACACGACAGTCGATTATCAAGATTTGGCTAGCTGAAAGGCTTGAAAATGTAGCTCATCACCACACTTCAAACTAAACGGCTAACAAACGCTTCAAGAGGGACAGCCAACGCGTGGCATTTTTTTATGCGTTGGCTTTTGTGATTACGGTGTTATGCGGAAAGTTGGTAGTAGCGTTGTCTGCCCCTTAAGCGGGCGTTATGTGTTTTAAGAGGTTTTAGAGTGGTCTTTGATAAAAAAGATGTAGAAAAAAAGCTTCAACAGGCTTTTGAACAAAATAGTGAACATGAGTTATTGTCGATACTGAAAGCTAACTCTTTTCTGTTTTACGATTTGTATGATAGGAAGTGGGGCATCAGACCTAATTTTGCTGAAGTTCCTTTTGGTTCAAAGTATCGATGTGATTTTTGCTGGCTGAATGACAATTCAGATGGACCAGAATGGGTATTGGTTGAAATAGAAAAACCGAAGGTGAAGCTGTTTAAGCAGGATGGTGAGCCAACTTCACAATTAAATCATGCGCTTGAGCAAGTTCGCTCATGGGATCGGTATTTTTCTACCAACCCAAATGAAAAGACCAGAATTTTTGGTTCAGTAGCAAGGTTTCGATTTGTTTTGGTTATTGGTGAAAAGGACGATTGGGGAAATAATCAAGCAGCGGTTTGGAAGTCGCATAATAACGCCAATACGAATATTGAAATCAGGAGTATGGATACGTTTTTTAAGTCGTTGCAACGATATAAAGAAGAACCTGAGCATTTAAGTTTTGAACAGCATCCAAAATCTTTGAAATCATCAGAATTATCTGAATACTGTTCGAATGACCCTTATCTCTGCGGTTGGAAGTTAAGGTTGACATCAAACACATAACAAACGCTTTAAGACGGATTCGCAACGCGTGGCATTTGTGGTTTGCGGAAAATTTAGTGATTTAGGTGGTATGCGGAAACATCGGTATTGCGTTGCTCACCACTTAAGCGGGCGTTAAACGTCGTTATAGTTCGGTGGTTATAATTTTTTATTTAATTACCAGTATGAATTTATAGACATATACATCCTCTTTGGTAAGAATACTTCATTCTTAACTATCTGAGGCATAAGTAAATGAAAGGTACCATCATCGATTTTAATGAGTTGGATCGAACTGGATTAATCTCGGGCGAAGACGGCATTCGCTATCCACTCAATATTAATGAATGGAAGGCAGGGCAGCTTCCTAAATCAGGAATGGCTGTAGACTTTTCTGTTGAAAATGATGAAGCGAAAGCTATTTATCTGATATCTACAAGCGTAGGTTCCTCAAAGAAAATTGCTGCTGCTCTGCTTGCTTTTTTCTTTGGAGCGCTAGGCGCTCATAAATTTTATTTAGGGTATACCAAACAAGGTTTAATAATGCTGCTGGCATTCTTATTTGGTTTTGTATTGCTTGGATTGCCTTCAATAGTCATAGGTGTTATTGCTTTTGTTGAGTTTATTATTTATCTCACTAAATCAGATGAAGATTTTGAAAAAACATATGTGACGGGACGTAAGGATTGGTTCTAATATACTGATGTAATTACGTTTAACAAGCGGCTCAAGAGGGATTGCCAACGCTTGGCGACTTTAGTGCAAAATTGAAGTTCAGGGGTTACGGTGTGTTTTTTGAGTTCGGCGGTGCGTCGTCAACCCCTTAGCCGGGCGTTATGCAACTCAGGTAAATTCAGGGGTTCAATCTTTTGGATTTCTCCGGCCATTCGTTTTGTGTTGTCGGCAAATAAACATTTTTACCTTCAAATTCATGGTGAACTCAAGCCGTAAAACAGGCAAGTTTCTTTGTTTGCCTCAATGAGTTTTGGTGCTGGTTTGTTGGCAATTCAGCGTTCGCAAAGTGTGGAAAGGGCAAGTTTATCGAGCATTTCGCACTTGCTGAAAGCCTTGCTTGTTGAGTTTGTCTGATTCAAAAGCTTGGTTTGTTGTTGAAAGGTGGGTTTTGTTTTGGCGGCTTATTTATCATGGCTCTGGCTTGGGTTGGTTCTTGAATCACTCAACCATTGCAATTGTGGCTTTTGGTCGTGTAAATTCAGTTTATCTCATTGAATTTGCATAACAAACGGCTCAAGAGGGATTGCCAACGCGTGGCGGCTTTAGTACAAAATTGAAGTTCAGTGTTTACGGTGTGTTTTTTGAGTTCGGTGGTGCGTTGTCAACCCCTTAGCCGGGCGTTATGTGTTTGATGGGTTTTTGAGGTCAAGCCTAAGATTTCATTGAGAATTCGTTTCGTGTTTTCGGCAAGTTGGCTTGGTCGAAATGGATTCTTGAACAACTTGAGATTGATCGTTTTTAAGTTTCTTGGGTTGCCTCAATTGAGTTTTGGATCTGGTTTGTGTTGAGTTTCGGCGGTTTCCAGTCGCTTTAATTGAAATGTCTTTTTGACTGATTTGCTTGTTGATATTCAGCTCTGAAAATCTGGTGACGTAAAAGGTTTGGCGGTCGCTGAAAGGGCGCTTTCTTTGTTGTTGATTCTGCAAGTGGCTCTCTTCGGCTAAGATCGCTATGAAATTTAGGGTTTGTTAAGCATCGTTTTTGTACGTAACTTATTAAAATTCCTTCGTTTCTACGGTGGTTTACTTTGAATTCACGGTAAAATTCACATAACAAGCAATTCAAGTGGATTCTCAACGCGTGGCAGTTTTACTATGCGTCAGGTAAAGTGCTTTACGGTGCAATGCAGTGGCTTGGTCAGTGCGTTGTTCACCACTTAATTGGGCGTTATGTCGCTATTTGTCTCAAGCTACTACGAGGTCATATGAGTAAAAATCAGGGGATTATAGAGTTTCTTGCGATGTCAGGCATTTTACCACTAGCTATATTCCTAATAATTATTTTGGGTGGTATAGGTTTCTTATTGCTAGCTGTGTTCTCTATGTCAAAAGATAAGTCTGCAAGTTGTGCTCAGCAAGATGGTAGTGAGTGCAAGAGGCTTGATACTTACTATGTCCTAGTTTGCCCGAACGATCGTGCCCTAATTGCTCAGGGAATATTAGCAAGGGTAAAGTCGTGTGCAGTACGTGTGGCGAATTAGATAGTAATGTGATCTCAACATAACAAACGGCTCAAGAGGGATTGCCAACGCGTGGCGACTTTAGTGCAAAATTGCAGTTCAGTGTTTAAGTGTGTTTTTTGAGTTCGGCGGTGCGTTGTCAACCCCTTAGCCGGGCGTTATGCAACTCAGGTTAATTTAGGGGCTCAATCTTTTGGGATTTCTCCGGCTATTCGTTTTGTGTTGTCGGCAAATGAACTTTTTCACCCTCAGATTCGTGGTTAACTCAAACCGTAAAACAGGCAAGTTTCTTTGTTTGCCTCAATGAGTTTTGGTGCTGGTTTGTTGTGAATTTAGCGGGCGCAAAGTGTGGAAAGGGCAAGTTAATCGAGCATTTCGCATTTTCTGAAAGTCTTGCTTGTTGAGTTTTCCTGATTCAAAAGCTTGGTTTGTTGTTGAAAGGTGAACTTTGTTTTGGCGGCTTATTTATCGCAGTTCTTGCTTGGGTTGATTCTTGAATCACTCAGCCATTGCAATTGTGGTTTTTGGTCGTGTAAAGTCGATTTATCTCATTGAATTTGCATAACAAACGGCTCAAGAGGGATTGCCAACGCGTGGCGACTTTAGTGCAAAATTGCAGTTCAGTGTTTACAGTGTGTTTTTTGAATTCGGTGGTGCGTTGCCAACCCCTTAGCCGGGCGTTATGTGTTTGATGGGTTTTTAAGGTCAAAGCTACGATTTCATTGAAAATTCGTTCGGTGTTTTCGGCAAGTTGGCTTGGTCGAAATGGATTCTTGAACAACTTGAGATTGATCGTTTTCAAGGTTCTTGGGTTGCCTCAATTGCGTTTTGGATCTGGTTTTTGTTGAGTGTCGGTGGTTTCAAATCGCTTCAATTGAAATGCATTTTTGACTGATTTATTTGCTGAAATTCAGCTCTGAAAATCTGGTGAAGCAAAAGATTTTGTTGTAGCTGAAAGGGCGCTTTCTTTATTGTTGATTCTGTAAGCGGTTCTCTTTGGCTCAGAGCGCTGTGAAATTTAGGTTTTGGTAAGCATCGTTTTTGCACGTAACTTATTCAAATATCTAAATTTCTACGGTGATTTACTTTGAATTCACGGTAAAATTCACATAACAAACAATTCAAGTGGATTCTCAACGCGTGGCAGTTTTACTATGCGTCAGGTAAAGTGTTTACGGTGTAATGCAGCGGCTTGACAAGTGCGTTGTTCACCACTTAATTGGGCGTTAGCTGAGGTTAAGAAAAACCATAAAATTAAGCGCTTATTTTTCTTAGTCTGAGGCTCTAGCTTTACACCTGAAAGTCAGCACTTTTCCTCGTATCTCGCCAGTGGCACTGTTCGTGAAGTGTTTGAACTAACCGAAGTCTTCTTACGGGAAGTGGTGTGTTTGTTTATTTCTTTGGTGTGGCTTCTTTGGTTTTGAAGCTCTTTCGCGCTTAAATGGATTTTGCGCACTTGGTTGTTGGCTTCTTCGAAAGAATTCTTTGTAAATTTAAGTCCTAGAAGCTCGTCAGTTTCTCGGTTATTTCTTCTTTGCCAAGTACGTTTCGTGGATTAGGTTTTAGTTTCTCAGCTATCCGTTTTACTTTGCCGCTTGAAAGCAATAA
The DNA here is from genome assembly GCF_963874485.1 of Vibrio sp. V15_P4S5T153. Classification (NCBI taxonomy): domain Bacteria; kingdom Pseudomonadati; phylum Pseudomonadota; class Gammaproteobacteria; order Vibrionales; family Vibrionaceae; genus Vibrio; species Vibrio sp. V15_P4S5T153. The sequence continues at coordinate 10,700 of NZ_CAWNHR010000009.1, forward strand.
TGTGTTTTAAATCAGTCCGTTGGGTAGAAAATCTCCGGCTAAAGTGCATCAGCTAACAAACGGCTCAAGAGGGATTGCCAACGCTTGGCGACTTTAGTGCAAAATTGAAGTTCAGTGTTTACGGTGTGTTTTTTGAGTTCGGCTATGCGTTGTCAACCCCTTAGCCGGGCGTTAGCTGAATGGTGGTAAATATCAGTATGATCAAAATTAGAAACTATAAAGAATCAGATGCTCGTGATTTATGGGCTATTTTCTATCACACGATTCGTAATGTGAATATACGTGATTATACTCAAGCGCAAGTCGAAGCATGGGCTCCCAACGGATTTTCTTCTGATATATGGCAGCGCAAAATGAATTCGATTTCTCCTTTTGTTGCAGAAATCGGTGGTGAAATAGTTGGTTATGCCGACCTTCAAGAAAGCGGATTAATTGATCATTTCTTTTGTCACCATGAGCATCAAGGTAAAGGTATCGGACGAAACTTGATGGAGCACGTGTTAAAAGTTGGCGAGTTACAAGGAATTACTAGGTTTTACTCTGAAGTCAGTATTACAGCTCGCCCGTTTTATGAGAAGTTTGGCTTCAAAGTTGCGCAAGAACAAATGGTAGAAGTCCGAGGCCAAAAGCTGCGTAACTTTGTTATGGAAAAATTCAGCTAACAAACGGCTCAAGAGGGATTGCCAACGCTTGGTGGTTTTAGTGCAAAATTGCAGTTCAGAGTTTACAGTGTGTTTTTTGAGTTCGGCGGTGCGTTGTCAACCCCTTAGCCGGGCGTTAGGCAAAGTGAGTTTTTATCAGCTAAATCGAGTTTGAATTGAACGGTAAATTCCATGTTCTCATGGTTGAACTTAAGCAATAAATCGTCATCACATATTTGTTGTTTCTTGATCGCGTTGGGTTGTTTATCGCTGTGAATTCATCGGCAAAATAACCTTCAGCATCCAAACGTCCGCCGAGCATGCTACGCTCGTCACTTGTCTTCCAAATCGCTCAATTTGAGTTTTTTGTTTCTTTGCTGAGTTAGCATTTTGGTTTATAAATGAATCGGTTAGCTAGTTTTAAGTTTACAAAAAAGCTTGTTCTTTGGTTTTTAAAGTGTCGTTGTCAATCGGTTGGCCTAACAAACGGCTCAAGAGGGATTGCCAACGCGTTGCGGCTTTAGTACAAAATTGAAGTTCAGTGTTTACAGTGTGTTTTTTAAGTTCGGCGGTGCGTTGTCAACCCCTTAGCCGGGCGTTAGCTTTCACGAGGAAAATACATGTTTACATTGCTAGGAATTATAATACTGTTAGTGATTGCGTTGGCTTTGCTGATGAACTATTTCCTATGTCGTGATTTTTATAGTTGTTGGAAAGAGTATGCTCGTACAAATTGGCAAGTACAGGGTAAACCTAGTTTTAACGAATTTTATCAGAATCAGCTTGGTTTATTTCGCACAATAGTTCTTGGCTCTGAGTTGGATTGTGTAGGTTCACAAGAACTGGTTGATAAACGTAAGTACGTGAGATGGACATGGTTAGTTGTACTCGCCATGTTGTTCTCTGGTTGTGCATTGGTTGGTTTTGAAGCTGATTTGCGTCCGGCTAAATGGGCAATTATTCCGATTGATAATATTAGGTTTTAAGCCCAAAAAGCTAACAAACAATTTAAGAGTGATTCGGCACGCGTGGCATTTTTACTATGCGTCGGTTTAAGTGACTAAGGTGGTATGCAGTAGCATCGGTATGGCGTGCCTCACACCTTAATTGGGCGTTAGGCAAAGTGAGTTTTTATCAGCTAAATCGAGTTTGAATTGAACAGTAAATTCCATGTTTTGTGGCTGAATTTAAACAATAAATAATCATCACATATTTGTTGTTTCTTGATCGCGTTGGGTTGTTTATCGTTGTGAGTTTAGCGGCAAAATAACCTTCAGCATCCAAACGTCCGCCGAGCATGCTACGCTCGTCACTTTTCTTCCAAACCGCTCAATTTGAGTTTTTTGTTTCTTTGCTGATTTGAGATTTTGGCTTATAAATGAATCGGTTAGTTTGTTTCAAGTTTACAAAAAAGCTCGTTCTTTGGTTGCGAAAGTGTCGGTGTCAATTGGTTGGCCTAACAAACGGCTCAAGAGGGATTGCCAACGCTTGGCGGCTTTAGTTCAAAATTGAAGTTTAGTGTTTACAGTGTGTTTTTTAAGTTCGGCAGTGCGTTGTCAACCCCTTAGCCGGGCGTTAGCCGTCTATGGAGTTTTATTTGAACAATCGAGTTGTTTTTACAGGTGGGCCCGGCTCAGGTAAGACCTCAGTTATCGAACTGTTATGTCATATGGGTTACCAAAGTGCACCAGAAGTTGGGCGTAAGGTTATTCAAGCCCAAGTAAAGTCGCAAGGTAGTGCATTACCTTGGTTGGATAAAACAGCATTCCGAGATGAAATGGTTCTTGAAGAAATCAACAATTACGAGAACTATGGTGATACTGAAATTACGCTTTACGACCGAAGCATTATCGACTCGTATGGGTACAGTAAGCTTGAGCGCATACCTATTTCGGAACTTTTGTTAGCTAAATGTGGTGAATTAGATTATTGCCGTAAAGTTTTCATTTTTCCTCCTTGGGAAGAAATCTATGAAAATGATACTGAGCGAAAGCAAGATTTTTATGAAGCGGTTGCGACATATCATGAAATGGTGAGTGCTTATACAGAGTTTGGCTATGACTTAATTGAAGTTCCAAAGGCATCAGTTAAAGAAAGAGCGCAGTTCATCGTTAGTAAATTGAGCGACGGCTAACAAACAATTTAAGCAGATTCACAACGCTTGGCAATTTTGGTTTGAATTAGCTTTAGTGATTACGGCACAATGCTTTAGTTAAGTGGTTGCGTTGTTCACTACTTAATTGGGCGTTAGGCAAGGTGAGTTTTTATCAGCGATAATTGAGTTGAAATTGAACAGTAAATTCCAGGCTCTCGGGCTAAATGTGAGCAATAATTCGTCATCACCTATTTGTTGTTTCTTGATCGCGTTGGGTTGTTTAGCGCTGTAAATTCAGCGGTAAAATAACCTTCAGCATCCAAACGTCCGCCGAGCATGCTACGCTCGTCACTTTTCTTCCAAACCGCTCAATTTGAGTTTTTTGTTTCTTTGCTGATTTGGCATTTTGGTTTATAAATGAATCGGTTAGTTGGTTTTAAGTTTGCAAAAAAGCTCGTTCTTTGGTTTTGAAAGTCTCGGTGTCAATTGGTTGGCCTAACAAACGGCTCAAGAGGGATTGCCAACGCGTGGCGGCTTTAGT
>NZ_CAWNHR010000010.1:0-2653 GCF_963874485.1 Vibrio sp. V15_P4S5T153
AATTAAATACGCGCCCACGCAAAAGACTTGGGTATAGAACACCACTGGAGTATATTCATGCGCATCTTTAAAAAGTGTCGCACTTCAAACTTGATACTAAGTGAATTTTACCGTGAATTCAAAGTAAACCACCGTAGAAAGGAAGAAATTTGAATAACTTACGTGCAAAAACGATGCTAACCAAACCCTAAATTTTACAACGATTTTAGCCAAAGAGAGCCACTTACAGAATCAACAGCAAAGAAAGCGCCCTTTCAGCTACAACAAAACCTTTTGCTTCACCAGATTTTCATAGCTGAATATCAGCAAGCAAATCAGTCAAAAAGACATTTCAATTAAAGCGATTTGAAACTGACGAAACTCAACACAAGCCAGATCCAAAACTTAATTGAGGCAACCCAAGAACCTTGAAAACGATCAATCTCAGGTTGTTCAGAATCCATTTCGACCAAGCCAACTTGCCGAAAACACGAAACGAATTATCAATGAAATCGTAGTTTTGACCTTAAAAACTCATCCAACACATAACGCCCGGCTAAGGGGTTGACAACGCACCGCCGAACTCAAAAAACACACCGTAAACACTGAACTTCAATTTTGTACTAAAGCCGCCACGCGTTGACAATCCCTCTTGAGCCGTTTGTTAGGCCAACCAATTGACACCGACACTTTCACAACCAAAGAACGAGCTTTTTTGTAAACTTGAAACAAACTAAGCGATTCATTTATAAACCAAAATGCTAAATCAGCAAAGAAACAAAAAACTCAAATTGAGCGATTTGGAAGAAAAGTGACGAGCGTAGCATGCTCGGCGGACGTTTGGATGCTGAAGGTTATTTTGCCGATGAATTCACAGCGATAAACAACCCAACGCGATCAAGAAACAGCAAATATGTGATGATTATTTATTGCTTAAGTTAAGCCACAAAACATGGAATTTACTGCTCAATTTCAACTCGATTTAGCTGATAAAAACTCACCTTGCCTAACGCCCGCTTAAGGGGCAGACAACGCTACTACTAACTTTCCGCATAACACCGTAATCACAAAAACCAACGCATAGTAAAAATGCCGCGCGTTGGCTGTCCCTCTTGAAGCGTTTGTTAGGCCAACCAATTGACACCGGCACTTTCACAACCAAAGGACGAGCTTTTTTAAATTTAAAACAAACTAACCGATTCATTTATAAACCAAAACTTTAAATCAGCAAAGAAACAAAAAAACTCAAATTGAGCGGTTTGGAAGAAAAGTGACGAGCGTAGCATGCTCGGCGGACGTTTGGATGCTGAAGGTTATTTTGCCGCTAAATTCACAACGATAAGCAACCCAACGCGATCAAGAAACAGCAAATATGTGATGACTATTTATTGCTTAACTTAAGCCAGAAAACATTGAATTTACCGTTCAATTCAAACTCGATTTAGCTGATAAAAACTCACTTTGCCTAACGCCCGCTTAAGGGGCAGCCAACGCTACTACAAACTTTCTGCATAACACCGTAACCACAAAAATTAACGCATTATAAAAATGCCACGCGTTGGCTGTCCCTCTTGAAGCGTTTGTTAGCAAGCTAAAAATCATTCATGCTTCCGATTGAATCTTCACCTCGTAGGCTGGTTTCGAATTTTTTAGCCATTAATCCAAACTTGGTCAAAACTTGATCGTACCCATATTTGGATGGGAGTGTCCATGCAACACATTCAGAACCAACAGGTACGCCGGGTAAAAGTTCGAGTTGTAATCGAGCTCGACCATCTTTTGCTAGGAATCTAATATCGTAACTAGAGTAACAATATGGACTTATCGCTGAGTCAATCATCTTCCACTGAACAAGTCCTTTACCAATTAAAGAACCTTCAGATTCATCCTCAACTCTCATGACTTCCTTACTATCACCATAAACTGTAGCAATATGATTTCTGGCTTTTTTCCACAATTCGCCCTTATCACCCTTTAAGTCCAAAAATGTATAAGTTTGTGGTTGGATGTCTGATTGTGATATTGGATAGTTTACAGAATCAGCGCTTGTACATCCTTGTATTGAGACTATCAACAGAAGGCTAAACATTATATTTTTCATTTAATACTCCGAAAGTAAATTTGCTTGCTAACGCCCGGCTAAGGGGTTGGCAACGCACCGCCGAACTCAAAAAATACACCGTAAACACTGAACTTCAATTTTGCACTAAAGTCGCCAAGCGTTGGCAATCCCTCTTGAGCCGTTTGTTAGCTGCTGCACTTTAGCCGGAGATTTTCTACCCAACGGCCTAATTTAAAACACATTATTGTTTTCAAGCGACAAAGTAAAACGGACAACTGAGAAACTAAAACCCAATCCACGAAAAGCACTTGGCAAAGAAGAAATAACAGGAAAACTTGACGAGCTTCTAGGACTTAAATTTACAAAGAATTCTTTCGAAGAAGCCAACAACCAAGTGCACGAAATCCATTTAAGCGCGAAAGAGCCTCAAAACCAAAGAAGCCACACCAAAGAAATAAACAAACACACCACTTCCCGTAAGAAGACTTCGGTTAGTTCAAACACTCTACGAACAGTGCCACTGGTGAGATACGTGGAGAAGTGCTGACTTTCAGGTGTAAAGCTAGAGCCTCAGACTAAGAAAAAATGAACACGGAATTTTATGATTTTTCT
>NZ_CAWNHR010000010.1:2696-13369 GCF_963874485.1 Vibrio sp. V15_P4S5T153
ATAGAACGCAGAACTAGATGGCATATAACGCCTTGCTAAGGTGTGAGTAACGCAATACAAAAGCTACCGCACAGCGCCTTAATCACATAAGCCACCGCAAAGTGAAAATGCCAAGCGTTACGAATCACTCTTAAGCAATTTGTTAGTACATGCGCTACTTCTATTTGTGCGCTCCAAGATATTGAAAAGTGGCATAATATGAAAGGCTTTGAACACTGAAGTGAGACGGGCAGCTACAAAACTTTACCTCGATTGAAAGACGAAAGTTGGCTAGAAGAAAAACGCACTGAAGCCCCCTACTTTCACTGGCTTCAAATTAGACAAGGATTCGATCCTCGCACTCCGACGGCAACACCAAAGAAAGACAATTCTGACTTAGTAAAAGCCACGAAAAAGAAGAGGCGCCAAAGAAATAGGCTAAGAGTTAGAAACCGTAAACGGTGAAATCAAAGCAAACACTCACCATATAGTGCCACCGGAAAGAACGTGAAAGGTACAAACTGAAAGGTGTAAAGACGAGCGCCAAAACAGATAAATACCAAAACTTATGACCTTTGATGTCAAACCCGTACTAACGCCCGGCTAAGGGGTTGACAACGCACCGCCGAACTTAAAAAACACACTGTAAACACTGAACTTCAATTTTGCACCAAAGCCGCCACGCGTTGGCAATCCCTCTTGAGCCGTTTGTTATGCAAATTCAATGAGATAAACTGACCTTACACGACCAAATGCCACAATTGCAATGGTTGAGTGATTCAAGAATCAACCCAAGCAAGAGCCGTGATAAATAAGCCGCCAAAACAAAGTCCACCTTTCAGCAACAAACCAAGCTTTTGAATCAGACAAACTCAACAAGCAAGATTTTCAGCAAGTACAAAATGCTCGATAAACTTGCCCTTTCCACACTTTGCGCCCACAAAATTCGCAACGCGCCAACGTTAAAACTGATTGAGGCAAACAAAGAACCTTGTCTGTTTTACGGCTTGAGTGAACCACGAATTTTAAGGTCAAAAAGCTCATTTGCCGACAACACAAAACGAATGGCCGGAGAAATCTAAAAAGATTGAACCCCTAAATTTACCTGAGTTGCATAACGCCCGCTTAAGGGGCAGACAACGCTACTACCAACTTTCCGCATAACACCGTAACCACAAAAACCAACGCATAGTAAAAATGCCACGCGTTGGCTGTCCCTCTTGAAGCGTTTGTTAGGTGTATTGCCCAAATGCCGATTATGTCCAACCTTGAGACCACTTTTGTTCATTTTTTAGCTCTAGCCAATCAATGGAATATTCATTTTTGGAAAGAACAGATTCTAACTTACACAAAGTTACCGAACCGTCCTCTTCATACTCAACTTCTGACACCAAAAAGTGTTTCTCTCGATTTATCGGTTTTACAGCTGTCCATTTGCTATTGCGCAATTTTACCGGATTAATCTGATTCATTTTCAACTCCATAACATTATGAATTCATTTTGGATAATTCATTATTTTACGGACATTTTGAAAAATAAGTTCAATTGATGGCTGCGTTACTAAAGAACACCTAACGCCCGGCTAAGGGGTTGACAACGCACCGCCGAACTCAAAAAACCACTGTAAACACTGAACTTCAATTTTGAACTAAAGCCGCCACGCGTTGGCAATCCCTCTTGAGCCGTTTGTTAGGCCAACTGATTGACACCGAGACTTTCAAAACCAAAGGACGAGCTTTTTTGTAAACTTGAAACAAACTAACCGACTCATTTATAAACCAAAATGCTAAATCAGCAAAGAAACAAAAAACTCAAATTGAGCGATTTGGAAGAAAAGTGACGAGCGTAGCATGCTCGGCGGACGTTTGAATGCTGAAGGTTATTTTGCCGCTGAATTCACAACGCTAAACAACCCAACGCGATCAAGAAACAGCAAATATGTGATGATTATTTATTACTTAAATTCAGCCATGAAAACATGGAATTTACCGTTCAATTCCAACTCGATTTAGCTGATAAAAGCTCACCTTGCCTAACGCCCGCTTAAGGGGCAGCCAACGCTACTATAAACTCACCGCATAACACCGTAATCACAAAAACCAACGCATAGTAAAAATGCCGCGCGTTGGCTGTCCCTCTTGAAGCGTTTGTTATGCCGCTAGCTGAAGCGTGAAGCGAGTTTCTTATAAACAGCGTCTTTATCTCGTTTACCAACAGCGAGTACATAAACGACAACTTCATTGTCGATGACTTCATAAGCCAAACGATAACCAGCTGTACGAAGTTTGATTTTGTAAACAGAATCATAACCCCGTAACTTTGATGATGGAACGTGGGGATTTTCTAGCCTTTCTTTGAGTTTCTTTTTAAATTGACTCTGAATAGTTGGCGCTAGCTTACTCCACTCCTTTTGGGCTGCCGGCAAAAACTTTAACTTATAAGTCATCAATATTGATTTCCACAGCTTGCGACAAATCACCACGACGACTATCTACTATTTGGGAAAGCTCATAATCATCAAGCATATCCATCAGATACTCGTAAGTTTCAGCCGGTACAAGGTAAGCTGCGGGTTTGTTGTGGTTAAGGATCGCAATAGCTGAACCATCAGCCTCGTTCAAAAGAGCAGTTGGGTTTTTCTTTAACTCTGAAATACTGGCAGAGCAATTCGCTAATACCTGTCTCATAACTTCACCATATAAGCATTAAAATCAGACCTAATTTTAGACCTTAATTTAAGTAATTGCTAGAGGTTTACAAAAGAGGCATAACGCCCAATTAAGTGGTGAACAACGCACTGGCCAAGCCGCTGCATTGCACCGTAAAACACTTTACCTGACGCATAGTAAAACTGCCACGCGTTGAGAATCCACTTGAATTGTTTGTTATATTCGTAGCCTATTGATTAAAAAGCTGTTCTACCGTTTTCATTGGTAAGAACATACGAATACGCCCATTATGTTCGCACAACACTTCAAAACCGAACTTCGTATAGAACGCTTGAGCGGAGTCTGTCAGACAGTCCACAACAATTGCGTATACCCTCATGTGATGATTCACTTCCCACAAGTACTTCAGTGCACGAATTAGACTAATTTTTCCGAGCCCTGAGCCATGAAACTCTTTGTGCACAGCTAATTGAGCCAAAAGAAAAACAGGGATTGGATACCTAGGAAGTTTCTTTGCTAGTTGTGCCGGCAATGTTTCTCGACTGATTGAACTCGGTGCAACACTATAAAATGCACAAATAGCGAATTTTTGATTTAACAATGGTTGAGCACTAGGTAAAACCATTGTTCGGCTAATACCTGCTTGCATGTGCTTTGCAGCTTGAGTTTTGATAAATGTGTTTAGCTCTTGCTCACCACAGTCAAATGAGTCGCGATCATGCTTTGATTTACTAAGTTCTACAAACTCTTTACCCCAACTCACTTGATACCACTCTTATCTGTAAATTTAACCGCTTCAAGCAAAGCTTTATTCGGTGTTTTTACTTTATTACACGCAGCCATAAACTCGTCAAAAATACTGTCTTTAACCACAATACTTTCGTGCTCCTCAATAACATGAGTCGCATCTTCGTCCATAAGTCTCACTACATATTCAGTGAGACTTTTTAAACCAAGTAAAGCCGATGCTTTTTCGGCTTTTGCCTTGATCTCTTCATCAAGGCGGATATCTAAACGTGCCGTTGCCATAACCCCTCCTGCGTACGGATGCATTCCGTAACCTGAGAGATTATAGTCCAAACTTAAAGCACATTCAATTCGTACGGAAAGTTTACGGGACGAGGGAGAATATAACGCCCGCCTAAGGGGCTGGCAACGCATAACACCAAACTCAAACACAACAACCGTAATCACCACGGCTCAATGGGACTGGAAACGCCGCGCGTTGACAGTCCCTCTTGAGGCGTTTGTTAGTTGCACAATGCACAATGAATTTTTTGTTTATTTTCAGTGATATATTCTATGTCATTCAGATAAGCTTGAAGATGACCTTGCTCTATGTTTTCAGCAAAGGATTCATTGCCATTTTCGGCTTCACTACGCATGAAAGATACTAAAGCCTGTAATCGCTGAACCATAGCATCTGCTAATTGTTCTCTTTCTGATTCAGTTGTGCCGTAACTGTCACAGAACAACTTAGCTCTAACCACCTGCTCTGAGATTGTGCCCAGCTTATCATTGCTGTCGGTTTTGAAAGGAGACCAGCAATAAACTGAATATGCAAGGTCCCATATTCTAGGTGCTGGGTGCACTGTATCGAAGTCAAACACACCAACAACTGTATTTTCTAATAGGGCAACATTGTATGGGGTAAAGTCACCATGACAGATAACCTCAAATGGTTCTCTCGGGTCTAACATCCATCGGTGTGCATTGACATCGAGTTGCTCCAAGAGTGACGCTGTTGAGTCATGTATTTTTCGTAGTAATTTGCCCGCTGACATGAGTGCATCATTTGTTGCGATTGCGCCAACTAGCGGATAATTGTAGGTATTACCTGCGACAAAACTTAAGATTTCTTGGTTTTGATTAACCCCTAGAAACCTGGGGATTTCGTCTACCTTTGCTCGCTCAAGATGCTTCAAAATAAGATGAATTGTAGAACTCCATGGCTGAAGAGGTCGATAGACGACTTCACCGTCTCGATATATTGCAGATTCTCTTCCGCCTGATAATTCTTCCACGATACCTCCCTGTGCAACTAACGCCCGGCTAAGGGGTTGACAACGCACCGCCGAACTTAAAAAACACACTGTAAACACTGAACTTCAATTGTGCACTAAAACCGCCACGCGTTGGCAATCCCTCTTGAGCCGTTTGTTAGGCCAACCGATTGACAACAACACTTTTAAAACCAAAGAATAAGGTTTTTTTACCAACTTAAAACCAACTAAACGATTCATTTATAAACCAAAACGCTAAATCAGCAAAGAAACCAAAAAACTAAAATTGAGCGGTTTGGAAGAAAAGTGACGATCGTAGCATGCTCGGCGGACGTTTGGATGCTGAAGGTTATTTTGCCGCTAAATTCTCAACGAAAAGCAACGCAACACGATCAAGAAACAACAAATATGTGATGATTATTTATTACTTAACTTAAGCCAGAAAACATGTAATTTACCGCTCAATTCCAACTCGATTTAGCTGATAAAAACTCACTTTGCCTAACGCCCGGCTAAGGGGTTGACAACGCACCGCCGAACTCAAAAAACACACTGTAAACACTGAACTTCAATTTTGCACTAAAGCCGCCACGCGTTGGCAATCCCTCTTGAGCCGTTTGTTATGCAAATTCAATGAGATAAACTGAATTTACACGACCAAAAGCCACAATTGCAATGGTTGAGTGATTCAAGAACCAACCGAAGCCAGAGCCGTGATAAATAAGCCGCCAAAACAAAGCCCACCTTTCAGCAACAAGCCAAGCTTTTGAATGAGACAAACTCACCGAGCGAAAACTTCAGCAAGTGCAAAATGCTCAATTAACTTGCCCTTTCCACACTTTGCGCACGCTGAATTGACAACAAACCAGCACCAAAACTCATTGAGGCAAACAAAGAACCTTGCCTGTTTTACGGCTTGAGTAAACCACGAATTTTAGGGTAAAAAAGCTCATTTGCCGACAATACCAAACGAATGGCCGGAGAAATCCAAAAGATTGAGCCCCTAAATTTACCTGAGTTGCATAACGCCGCATTAAGTGGTGAACAACGCGAGCACCTAAGCCTAAACCTTGCCACATATAGCACTGAAGCCGACCTAAACCGAAATTGCCAAGCGTTGAGAATCCGTCTTAAATGCTTTGTTATAAAACAATTTACTGCTCCGTAACATCCATAGACTTGGGTGTCGGTATAACACCAATAAATCGCGCTAAACTCAACAATGTCATGAACAAACCTATCATTGCTTGCCCAATAACTAGTGAGTAAGCTAAAACCCCTAACGGTGTCACGTTGTAAAATCCGAAGCTAGTCATTACAACAAAACTCGTGTAAACCGCTCCTAAAACACTTTCGTGAGATCCATCAACTGCGAATGCGAACATGTTTTGAAAGAAAATATATTGCGCTGCAAACCAAAAAATAATCTCGAAATAGTTCTGCATCAATAAAATTACAATTCGTCTGTAACCATGCAGCTTGTATTCTTTACCAGCTTTGATCGCTCGATATTCATCAAACAAAAGTACATTTGTTTGATAAATCACAACCTCATAAACCCTTAATAATGCATAAGAAGCTATAGCAAAGCCGATATATTGATTATTGATGTATAAAACAGCAGGCACAGACGCTATAGATAAAAACACATGACTTAAAGCCCATATTTCAGAAAAACGACCAGTTCTAGCTTTAGGGCATAGCCTTCTGACCAAGTTGAAAAATGAAATTTTTCCAAGCATTTTGAATACAAATGCCCAAAAATCAACAATAAACGAATCTGACTTTTCCATAAATCTCTCTTGTTTTATAACGCCCGGCTAAGGGGTTGACAACGCACAACCGAACTCAAAAAACACACCGTAAACACTGAACTTTAATTTTGTACTAAAGCCGCCACGCGTTGGCAATCCCTCTTGAGCCGTTTGTTAGGCCAACCGATTGACACCGAGACTTTCACAACCAAAGAACAAGGCTTTTTGTAAATTTTAAAACAACTAACCGATTCATTTATAAACCAAAATGCTAAATCAGCAAAGAAACAAAAAACTCAAATTGAGCGGTTTGGAAGAAAAGTGACGAGCGTAGCATGCTCGGCGGACGTTTGGGTGCTGAAGGTTATTTTGCCGCTAAACTCACAACGAAAAGCAACCCAACGCGATCAAGAAACAACAAATATGTGATGACGATTTATTGCTTAATTTAAGCCAGAAAACATAGAATTTACCGTTCAATTCCAACTCGATTTAGCTGATAAAAACTCACTTTGCCTAACGCCCGCTTAAGGGGCAGCCAACGCTACTGCTAACTTTCCGCATAGCACCGTAATCACACAAACCAACGCATAGTAAAAATGCCGCGCGTTGGATGTCCCTCTTGAAGCGTTTGTTAGCTCTTTTTCTGCGGCCAACCGTACGTCTCGTCATAGCCAGACTCAATTTGAAGTCTAAGAATAAGGTTTTCGACGTCAGCATAGTCTGAAGGATACACTAATTTTATTTTTCCACTTGCCCGTTCAAGCTCAGATTTCTTTAATGGCACATGATACTTGGATGCCCATTGCACAAAGATTGTGAGTCTACCAAGCAATTCAAGTTGAGGTTCTGATAGTTCCAAATGCAGCTTATCTGCAACATCTGTTAGATCGTGTGCATTTTTGTGGAAATGATTTGGATATAACCGGTCATTCGAGGTGTCAGGTTTATGTTTATATACAAGAGCACCTTTCAGAGCATTTTCAGCGGCGAGACCAAGCAGCAACATAGCTCCTTTCATCGCACCAACATGACGATAATTATCCTTTTCACTCGTGTTCATCTCCCGAACTGAAAATACTTCATAAAGAGATTTTGAAGCTTCAAACATCTGCCAAGCTTGCCTAAACCAATTTTCTGGGGTCGAAACATCCTCTTTAAATTCGATCACCAATCCTCCTATTTATAGAGCTAACGCCCGGCTAAGGGGTTGACAACGCACCGCCGAACTCAAAAAACACACTGTAAACACTGAACTTCAATTTTGCACTAAAGTCGCCACGCGTTGGCAATCCCTCTTGAGCCGTTTGTTATGAAGCAATTTCACACGCCATACTAACGAAGTTTTCATCACCACTATCTGTGATTTGGTAGCCTAAACTACTATAAAAGCCTATGGCTGATTTGTTGCTTTTAAAACTAGATAATGTAATGAGATTTCTATTTGCTTCAGCCGCTAGTTGATGGATGTGATTGATAACCTTAAAACCCAATTTTTTCTTCTGATGATCTGGAAAGATGATCAACAAATGGATATGAAATGCTTGATCGTACGGTTTGAAGCAAATAAGACCGACTCTTTGATTTCGATAAGTTACCCAATAATACCAGCTATGCTGATATTCAGTAGTTAAGCGATGATACTGGTATTCATCATCCCACCCATAAACGGGTTCAACATGAAGTTTAAGAGCTTGCTTTGTCGCCGAAAATACATTGCAAAACTCTGATTCAGCTACTGGTTCCAGTACGATATTTTCATGTGGTTTAGTCATGATTGCCTCCTGCTTCATAACGCCCGGCTAAGGGGTTGACAACGCACCACCGAACTTAAAAAAAACACTGTAAACACTGAACTTCAATTTTGTACTAAAGTCGCCACGCGTTGGCAATCCCTCTTGAGCCGTTTGTTATATTTTCATTCTCTACGCTAACGTGACCGACTGTTTAGGATTGCCGAAAAACCATTAACAAACTGATATTTCGTGCTTTTCCAAAACTGTAGCAGCTTCCGCACGCTCAATGATTTTTAACAATACAGATTGAATCGCTTCGTCTTCGCGGGCATCTTTGTCACTTGTAAAACGTTGTATTTGGGGATCGGCATTCTCTTCAGGTAAAAAGGTGATAACGACTTCGGTCGCGAAGTCCGTCGTTTTACCGAAATACTCTAATGATATTTGCGGATAACCTTTGAAACCTCTTTGTACTCGTTTCAATATGCGTTTTTTCGCTTTATCCACGTTCATCATGAATCCTTTTGGTTGCTGAACTTAAAAAAATATAACGCCCGGCTAAGGGGTTGACAACGCACCGCCGAACTTAAAAAACACACTTAAACACTGAACTGCAATTTTGCACTAAAGTCGCCACGCGTTGACAATCCCTCTTGAGCCATTTGTTATGCAAATTCAATAAGATAAACTGACTTTACTCGATCAAAAACCACAATTGCAATGGTTGAGTGGTTCAAGAATCAGCCCAAGCAAGAACTGTGATAAATAAGCCGCCAAAACAAAGTCCACCTTTCAGCAACAAACCAAGCTTTTGAATCAGACAAACTCAACGAGCGAAACCTTCAGCAAAAGCAAAATGCTCGATAAACTTGCCCTTTCCACACTTTACGCCCGCTAAATTCACAACAAACCAACGCAAAAACTGATTGAGGCAAACACAGAACTTTGCCTGTTTTACGGCTTGAGTTCACCATGAATTTGAAAGTAAAAATGCTCATTTGCCGACAACACAAAACGAATGGCCGGAGAAATCCCAAAAGATTGAAACCCTAAATTCACCTGAGTTGCATAACGCCCAATTAAGGTGTGAAGCACGTTACCACATTACTGAAATTGAGCGCCGTAAACACTTAAGTTGACCCAAACCAAAAATGCCAAGCGTGCTGAATCACTCTTAAATTGTTTGTTAGCAATATTTCCCGTTTCAGTAATTTTATTTAATGCACTAACATTCAATTGCATTGAATGTTCAGGTTTAACCGATTCCGCTACTTGACTAATTTTTCTTTCGCTAATTTTTCCTGCTGCTCTAAAAATGTAAAAAAGTTGGACTTGCTTATAAATGGATTGACTTCTGAACCGTTTTTTCGTTTATCACGATTAGCGAACAAATCATTTTTATGTGGGTGATTTGCTAGGTTCACGGTCACAACAGGAGGTTTTAGTGCAATCTCTCTGATTCTATCCATACTTTTGAAAAATTGATTCGCTAACTCTGGATTTTTGGCACTCAAACTATGCCCACCGACGACAAACGCACGATATAGTGCACCGCTATCTTGCACCATAAAATCTAACGAAAAGTCACCCTCGGTATGACCAGGTGTAATATAAAATTTAAACGGCTTCCCTCCGATTTCGAGAGTCATTTCATCTTTAACAATAAAGTCTACATTAGGCGGCAAAAATTTATTGGCTCCCTCACTCTTCTCTGCTTGTTTTTTCGCTAGCTCATGACCTTTTGAGGTCATCACAACTATAGAGCCATACTTCGCCTGAAGGTATTGTGCCCCCCCAACATGATCAGAATGCCCGTGAGTAGCTAAAATATGCGTAACTGGCTTCTTCTCTAACCCTAACTTTTTAAGATTAATCGGTATCCATTTAGAATAAGGGAAGTCTAGTGTATCAATAATAACTAGCCCTGTATTTGTCTCGACTGCGTAAGAGGAAACCCATTTATCACCGACATAATACACATCGTCAAACATTTGAAAGGGTTCAACATACCCATTTTTATCATTCATCTCTGGAATATCGTCATTTGCTCTTACACAAACTGAAACCAATAAGAACAGAACAACACTCAACTTTTTCATATAAACTCCTATATTGCTAACGCCCGCTTAAGGGGCAGCCAACGCTACTACCGAGCTTCCGTATAACACCGTAATCACAAAAACCAACGCACAATAAAAATGCCGCGCGTTGGCTGTCCCTCTTGAAGCGTTTGTTATGTGTTTGTTTCCGTCATACCAACGTAGCCTGCTTGCTCTTGGAGTCTTTTGCACCACGCTTGAATATTGGGGTAATCGGATAAGTTAAATCCACCTTCATCAGCAACATGCGTATAGGCGTACAGTGCAATATCAGCAATCGTGAGTTGCTTACCGACAAGGTAATCCGTTTGGGCTAAGCGACTTTCCATTATTGATAAGGCTTTATTACCTCCAGGTTGTAAGGCGTGATATTCCTCTAACCTTGACTCTGGCATACCTTGATATTTTTGGATAAAACGGGCCACTGCAATA
>NZ_CAWNHR010000011.1:0-90861 GCF_963874485.1 Vibrio sp. V15_P4S5T153
TTGAGCTAACCAATACTAATTGCCCGTGAGGCTTAACCATACAACACCGAAGGGGTTTTGTGGACTCAATGGAAGAACATTGAATGTGTGAATGAGAACGAAACAGCTTTCCGAATTAAGAAATTTGCTTGGCGACCATAGCGTTGTGGACCCACCTGATTCCATGCCGAACTCAGAAGTGAAACACAACAGCGCCGATGGTAGTGTGGGGTCTCCCCATGTGAGAGTAGGACATCGCCAGGCTTTGAATATTGTCTAACCAGACACGCTGCGGAGCGGTAGTTCAGTTGGTTAGAATACCGGCCTGTCACGCCGGGGGTCGCGGGTTCGAGTCCCGTCCGCTCCGCCACTTATTAAGAGCCTCAGCAGTCACGTTGAGGCTTTCTTCAATGAGTAAGATAAAGTTTTAGGGGTGTAGCTCCAACTGGCAGAGCAGCGGATTCCAAATCCGCGTGTTGGGAGTTCGAATCTCTCCACCCCTGCCATCTATCAAGCCTCTGCAGAAATGCTGAGGCTTTTTGCTATTTTTCATCTCCTTATTATTTTTTAGAGCATTCCTGTTCTTCAATAACTTCAATAAAAGTATCGCCCCATACTGCATTAAAACGATCTTTTCTGTGCTAATTTTAAGTTTGCATTTTTACGGCGTCAGTAGGTAATGCTTGCTAAGATAGTGGCAATATCCTCGTAGGGAAAAAATATAAGATGAATCCAGTCATTGAAACTATTCTTGCACATCGTTCTATCCGATCTTTTACCGATCAGAAGATAACTCCAGATCAGCTGAGTACAATTATTTCTGCTGGTATTGCGGCATCATCATCGAGCCTATTACAGGTTAATTCAATCATTCGTGTTACAGATAAAGATAAACGCGAGCAGTTGGCTATACTGGCGGCCAACCAAGCTTATGTTGCAAGCGCTGCTGAGTTTTTAGTGTTCTGCATTGACTACCAACGTCATTACGCCATTAATCCTGAGGTAAAACCAGAGCTGATTGAACTCACTTTGATTGGCGCTGTAGACGCTGGGATCATGGCACAAAACTGTTTATTGGCGGCAGAATCGATGGGATTGGGTGGTGTTTATATTGGCGGATTAAGAAATTCACCTAAAGAAGTGGATGAGTTATTAGAGCTTCCTCCATATTGCGCAGTGTTATTTGGTATGTGTTTGGGGTATCCGGCTCAGAATCCACAACTAAAACCTCGTTTATCTCCTGAGGTAATTGTTCATGAGAATACCTACCATGCTTTGAGTTATGTTGAAATAGAGCAATATGATGAGACGATGAGGGCTTATTATCAGACGCGTTCTTCCAATACTAAGCAAGCGGCTTGGTCTACAGAGGTAACGGCTAAATTAGCACAAGAATCTCGACCTCATATGTTGAACTATCTCAACAGTAAAGGCTTAGCATACCGATAAAAAGAGCCCAATCTTAACGATTGGGCTCTTTTACAATGATTAGGCTAAACCTTGAATAACGACGAATTTTTCAAGTAGTTGATGTTCAGTTTCTATGTGTTCTGGATCGGTAATGATGCAGTTTGTTATCGGACATACGGATTGACAGGTGGGCTTGTCGTAATGTCCTTTGCATTCAGTACATAGATTAGGATCAATTTCATAGATCCGGTTGCCCATAGAGATCGCGCCATTTGGACATTCCGGATCACACATATCACAGTTAATGCATTTACTGGTGATCAATAATGCCATAACTACTTGCCTACGGGATTACGAGTATCTTGGCCAGCATTCAAGTTACGCATTAACAGAGCAAAGTTTAAATCCAACTCTTCAGGAACCGGGATATAAACAAAGTGACCGTTTCCTTTTGCGTCATCAACAGTTTCACCTTTGCGGTTTTCCATTGCTTCAAGTCTGAAGACAACATTCCCTTTTGGGGTCATCAGCTCTAAACTATCACCTAAGATAAACTTGTTTTTAACTTCAACTTCAGCCATTTCACCACGACGTTTACCCGTAAATTCACCAACAAATTGCTGTGAATCTGAGACTGAATAGCCATAGTCATAGTTTTGATAAGTATCGTGTGTATGGCGTCGCAAGAAACCTTCGGTATAGCCACGGTGTGCAAGGCTTTCTAAAGTGCCCATCAGGCTTTCATCAAATGGTTTACCTGAAACTGCGTCATCAATTGCTTTGCGATACACTTGAGCTGTGCGAGCGCAATAATAGAAAGATTTAGTACGACCTTCTATTTTTAATGAATGCACGCCCATTTTCGTCAATCGTTCTACATGCTGTACGGCTCGTAGATCTTTTGAGTTCATAATGTAGGTGCCATGTTCATCTTCAAAAGCGGCCATCTTCTCTTCTGGACGATGGCTTTCTGAAAGCAAAACCACATCATCAATCGGTTTGCCTAAACCAAGTGTATTATCAGGGCGCTCTTCTTGTATCTCGATAGTTTGAACTGCTGTTGGATCAAATTTCTCGACAATTTGACCTGTTTCGTCTTCTTTGGCTGATTCAACTTTGTATTCCCAACGACATGCATTGGTGCATGTTCCTTGGTTTGGATCACGTTTATTAATGTAGCCAGACAATAGACAGCGACCTGAATAAGCCATGCATAATGCGCCATGAACAAAAATTTCGAGTTCGGTCGTTGGACATTGCTCACGAATTTCTTCAATTTCTTCCAACGAAAGTTCGCGTGATAGAATCACTCGTTCAACGCCTTGGGATGCCCAGAACTTAACTGTTGCCCAGTTAACAGCATTGGCTTGAACTGAAAGGTGAATAGGCATTTCAGGAAATGCTTCACGAACCATCATGATAAGCCCAGGGTCAGACATAATAAGCGCATCAGGTCCCATTTCAACCACAGGCTTTAGATCTCGGATGAATGTCTTAAGTTTTGAGTTGTGGGGTTGAATATTACAAACCACGTACAATTTTTTACCCAAAGCATGTGCTTCATCGATACCGATTTGCAGGTTTTCATGGTTAAATTCGTTGTTGCGTACACGAAGGCTATAACGAGGTTGGCCGGCATAAACGGCATCTGCACCGTAAGCAAACGCATAACGCATGTTTTTTAGACTGCCCGCCGGTGATAGTAGCTCGGGGACAAAAGGGGTATGTGTGCTCATTGTTTTTCTCTAATCTGATCTCAAGTCAGGCCAATACCACCTGATGGTATTGGAGGGGCGCAAATTTTACGTTAAAAATAACCTTATGCATAGTAGGGATCGTAAGCGATACAAAAAAGCCCAACACTTTTAAGGGTATTGGGCTTTTGCATGATGCTTTTGTTAAGCGTTCGGGTGAGGAAGGCCGCCGAGAACGTCAAATAAGTTAGGCAAAAATGCCGACATTTCACCACACATTAATGAGAAATCGGCATCAAAGCGAGCCGCTTGCTCTTCTCGTGGAATATCTTCATTTTGTTCTTTGAGCTCATCGCTAAATGCCAAACGCTTAATGCTACAATCTTCAGCCAGAATAAAGCTCAGGCGATCTTGCCAGTTCAATGCCAGTTTAGTGACAACTTTATTGGCTTCAATATGGCTTAAGATCTCATCGCTTGTCAGTTCTTGTTTCTTACAGCGGATCACTGCGCCATCTTCTAATAACGACTTTAATTCAGCTTCATCCAACAAGCTAAACCCTGGTGGTAGTTCGCCACTTTTAACCCACTGAGTAAGTGTTGTTTCTACCGCTTGTTCTGGGATCGCAGGTACTACGGGTAGGCTACCCATGGTTTTGCGTAGCAGCGCCAAAACGTCTTCAGCTTTTTTGTAGCTTGCGGCATCGACTAGAATGAAGCCTTGTTTGGGTAGAATAAGCACAAAAGTGAGATTGCTGCGGCTAAATGCTCTAGGTAGGAGATCGATGACAATATCTTCCTTGAGGCTTTCCTTCTCCTTTTTCTTGAGAGGTCGCCCTTCTTCCACTTCCATCGCTTCAACTTTGGCATTCAAAGAATCTTTAATGACCGAAGCCGGTAACATCTTTTCTTCTTTTTTCGCGCAGATCAGAATACGGTCTTCAGAAACGTGGGTCATCATGTCGCCGTGTTTACCCATTGCGTTAACCCAACCAAATTTTTGCTTATCTTGGCTGCCGCATGGCGTAAAACGAAATTCGGCCAGTTGTTTTTCGAGCTGATCGGCGTTGAATTCTACATCGCGATTAACACGATAAACCATACAGTTTTTAAACCACATATTCTTTCTCTTACTTAATTAGAAGACGCAACATGATAGGGGATTTGAAAGCTAAAGTCTTAAATCAATTTCAAAATATAATCATGAACTTGATAAGAAACTTATATGAAAAATTGTTTGCAAAGGTCACAAAAGTGTCATAATTGTTTCCCATAATGCATAGCGTTGATTACATAGAAAGGTTATTCAAATGTCTAGAAGGATTCTGGTTGTTGAAGACGAAGCACCCATTCGCGAAATGTTGTGTTTCGTGCTTGAGCAAAAAGGTTATCAAGCTGTTGAAGCGGAAGATTACGACACGGCGGTGAGTAAACTGGCTGAACCCTTTCCCGATCTTGTGTTATTAGATTGGATGTTGCCCGGCGGGAGTGGTATCAACTTTATTAAGCATATGAAGCGTGAAGAATTAACGCGCAACATTCCTGTTGTGATGTTAACCGCCCGTGGTGAAGAAGAAGATAAAGTTCGCGGCCTTGAAGTGGGTGCGGATGATTACATAACCAAACCTTTTTCGCCTAAAGAGTTGGTTGCTCGTTTGAAAGCGGTTATCCGGCGCGTCACACCGACAGCACTGGAAGATGTGATCGACGTGCAAGGATTGAAGTTAGATCCTGTCTCTCATCGAGTAACGGCTAATGATAATGCCTTAGAGATGGGGCCGACGGAATTCAAAATGCTACACTTCTTTATGACGCACCAAGAACGCGTCTATAGCCGTGAGCAGTTATTGAACAATGTGTGGGGTACCAACGTTTATGTTGAAGACCGCACGGTCGATGTTCATATACGCCGTCTGAGAAAAGCGTTAGAAGAGGCTGGCCACGATAAATTAATTCAAACAGTACGTGGTGCCGGTTATCGCTTTTCATCCAGAACATAAAGGATTAATTAAGGTACGAAATGGTTGAACGTTTAACGTGGAAAAGGCTGGCTTGGGAGCTGGCTTTTTTTTACTCTCCTTGGATTATCGTTGGCTGGATCTTTGGCCATATGGCTTGGCTGCTGCTAGCGGCTACGGCGTTGCAACTGATTTGGCATTTGCATAACCAAATGCGCTTGTCGGCTTGGTTGTGGGATGAAAAACGTTTAACGCCGCCTTCCGGGACTGGAAATTGGGAATACCTGTTTAATGGGATTTATCGTTTACAGCAACGCCAACGTAAAAAACGCAAAGAACTGACCAATTTGATCCGCCGCTTTCGTAACGGGGCTGAGTCGCTACCCGATGCGGTGGTGGTGTTTCGTGACGAAGGGAACATTGTTTGGTGTAACCGACTTGCACAACACCTGCTTGGTTTTCGCTGGCCAGATGATGCAGGTCAACCTATCTCAAATTTATTGCGCGCCCCTGATTTTATCAAATATCTGCAAAAAGATGATTTCACAGAACCACTTGAAATGCGCTCTCCACTTAATGTTGAGCGCATGTTAGAGCTGCGTATTGTGCCTTACACAGAAGGTGAGCATTTGATGGTTGTGCGTGATGTCACTCAGTTGAAACAGTTAGAAGGCATGCGCCGAAATTTCTTTGCTAACGTTTCTCATGAACTGAGAACGCCGATGACGGTGTTGCAAGGGTATCTTGAGATGACAGAAGACCCTGACATGCTGGTAGGGCCGATGTGGCCTAAGGCACATGGAGTGATGACTGAGCAGTTAAACCGTATGAACAGTTTAGTCAATCAACTGCTGACGTTGTCAAAAATTGAAGCGGCGCCTATGCATGAGCTGGATGAAGTGGTTGATGTTCCGGCTATGTTGGAAGTACTTGAAAAAGAAGCGATCAGTTTAAGTGGCGATCATCATCACCGACTGCATTTTGATGTCGATAAGCGACTTAAAGTATTGGCCGATGAAGATCAACTGCGCAGTGCTATATCAAACCTTGTTTATAACGCCGTCAAATATACGCCTCCGGGAGCGGAAATTAATGTGCGTTGGTATCAAAACGCGCAAGGTGCTTGTTTAGACGTGGTGGATAAAGGGGAAGGGATTGAGCCACAGCATTTACATCGTTTAACGGAACGTTTTTATCGTGTCGATAAAGCACGTTCGCGAGATACTGGAGGAAGTGGGCTTGGGCTCGCGATTGTTAAGCATGCATTGTCACATCATGACACGCATTTGCAGATTCACAGTGAAGTGGGTGTTGGCAGCAAATTCTCTTTTATTTTGCCTAAACGTTTGGTTGTGCTGTCATGATACATCGCATATTTACAGCCTTTCTCTATTTTTACTTGCTGGTTACCACGAACGCCGTGATCGCTCAGCCGCTCGTGGATTACTCAAAAACTAACGGTGTTGCAGGTAGTTTACTTTCAGTGGGGTCAGACACTCTGGCAGGAATGACGACGCTCTGGGTTGAAGAGTTTAAGACGATCTACCCAAATATCAATGCTCAAGTTCAAGCCTCAGGTTCCTCCACCGCGCCTCCTGCTTTAACTGAAGGAACGGCGCAATTTGGCCCAATGAGTCGCCCGATGCGTGGTCGTGAGATTGAAGCATTTGAACGCGCTCATGGTTATAAGCCGACGGCATTGCGGGTTGCGATAGATGCCATTGGTATTTTTGTACATCGAGATAATTCAATCAAAGGGCTTAATTTTACTCAATTAGACAGTATTTTCTCATCCACGTTGCGCTGCGGTGCAACACAACCGATCAATACTTGGGCGCAATTGGGCGTTGATGAGGATTGGGCTAAGCGAGGAATTCAACTGTTTGGCCGAAATTCGGTGTCGGGAACTTATGGCTATTTCAAACAAAATGCACTGTGTGGTGGCGATTTCAAAAAGGGAGTAAACGAGCAGCCGGGATCGGCATCGGTTGTACAATCGGTTGCTTCATCGATCAATACTATCGGTTATTCTGGTGTTGGTTATCAGGTTTCTGGTGTGAAATTGATTCCGATAGCCAAACAAGGCGATCAGTTTATTGCCGCAAGTTATGAAAATATTCTATCAGGTGCTTATCCGTTATCTCGCTATTTGTATGTGTATGTGAATAAACATCCTAATCAGGATCTGCCACCCATGCAGCGAGAATTTATCCGTTTCATTTTTTCTAAGCAAGGACAAGCGATTGTTGGGAAAGATGGTTATGTGCCTGTCAGTGCCGAGTTTGCTCAGCAAGAACTAGCCAAAGTGGGCATAAAATAACGAGCTGTTCGCTCGCTATTTTTAATCAAAATCAATTCAAATTAAACATTGAGCTGCCAACCGACACTTCGCCAATACTGTTGTTCGCACATCAGATCCGCATGTAATAATTTATTATTTTCTAACCAATTGGCGTCTTCACATTCAAGTTTCCACTCATCATCTTTTGCGCTGAGTGTCAGCTCAGGAAGAGGATCATCATTACGTTGGCTATTGACAACAATCGCTAAACGCAACACGCGGATGAGGCCAATAATGTGCTTTTTCTTAAACAAGGTGAAATCATTCATTTCTTGCAGCTTGAGGGATTTGCGTTGAAAGCGCGCTAAGGTCGACAGTACCTGTTGCTGTTCGCTGTTAAAACCGGGCATGTTGGTGTGACGCAGAATATAAGCAGAGTGTCGGTGAAAGCCTTGTAAGTTGATGCTCAATCCCACCTCATGCAATAACGCTCCCCATTCCAAAAGATCAAACAGTTCGCTGCCTTTTTTCAATCCTAGCTCTGGGGTCACATTCTGTAGAAACTCTTTTGCATGGCCTTTGACTTTAGCGGCATGCTCTAAGTCGACTAGATGCTTCATCGCGAGGTTTTCAGTGGTACGTAAACGGATATCGGAATACTTGAACCGATCTTCCATCTCATAAAGCAAACCTTCTCGTAATGCACCATCAGAAAAATGCATCTCTTTCACACGCAGCGATTTTAAAACCGCGCTTAAAATGGCAACTCCCGCAGCAAAAACGGGTTTTCTATCGTCAGTCAATGCGCTGAGTTCGATCTCATCAATACTTTGCCATTCACAGAGTTTTTCAATGAGTTTATTGACTCGCTCAAGCGTGATGATGCCATCATCAAAGCCCAAACCAATCAGTACTTCGTGAATGGCTTTGATGGTTCCTGACGAGCCGAAGGCGACTTCCCACCCTTTTTTGCGATATTTCGCCGCAATAGATTCGATTTTTTGCTCGGCGGCTAATATCGCATGAGCGAAGTTTCTGCTTGAAAGCCTACCATCAGCGAAGTAACGGTCGGTATAGCTGACGCATCCCATTTGCTTGCTGTTGATTAGGTCTGGATCAAACCCTTGGCCAATCACCATCTCGGTACTGCCGCCACCGATATCCACCACCAACATAGACGCTGCTTGAGGTTGAGTATGTGCCACGCCTAAATAAATTAAGCGTGCTTCCTCAGCTCCGGGAATGATTTCAATAGGGAAAGGCAGTACCTGTTTGGCTCGTTGCAAGAATGTATGAGCATTATTGGCTTGACGCAGCGTATGCGTGGCCGCGATGCGCACGTTTTCAGGTTCGAAACCTTGCAACCGCTCGGCAAACATCGCTAAGCATTCAAGTCCTCGCTCTATGGCATCGGCATCCAAATTTTTTTGTTCATCTAACCCAGCCGCCAAGCGTACACGTTGCTTATGGCGGCTCACCAGTTGTAGATCTTGATCGACGACTTTGGCCACCACCATATGAAAGCTGTTAGAGCCTAAATCGATGGCCGCAATATCGCGAATAGTATTAGTTGGGTTGATTGTCATGTAAGGGTTCTTTGCTCTTTCTGGTCTGTCTTTCTACATTCTTAAGATAGTCGTAGATGGCAAATTGCGAACGCACTTTTTTACGGTTACCACGTTCTACATAATTATTGCTCATCTCTTTGTCTATCCAGCGCGCTTTCACTGTATCGGTAAATTGTAAATTCATAATGTCAATCATACGCTGTTTCAAACGTGGGTCACGAATTGGTGTCGTTACTTCGATACGATGATCGATATTGCGCGTCATCCAGTCGGCAGAGGAGATATACACCAGCGGGTTGCCATCATTGTGCGTAATAATGACACGAGGGTGTTCCAAAAAGCGATCAACGATGCTGATGATTTTGATATTGTCACTCACGCCCTCAATTCCCGGAACCAGCGAACACATGCCCCGGACGATCATCTTAATTTGTACGCCTGCGCTGCTTGCGCCATACAGTTTATTGATTAACCCTTTATCCACTAAGTTATTTAACTTTAAAGTGATTGCGGCTTTTTTGCCAAGTTTCACATTGGCGATTTCACTGTCGATTAATCGATAAAGCTGAATACGAGAGTTTCTTGGCGACACAATGAGATGGCTAAATTTAACTGGTCGGTAAGGGTTTTCAATATAGCCAAACACGTTTCGTACTTCGGTAGCAATTTCATTGTCGGCGGTCAGTAGTGAAAAGTCCGTATAGATACGGGCGGTTTTTTCATGGAAGTTGCCCGTGCCTATGTGTGCGTAGCGAACGATATTATCCTGTTCTTTGCGGCTAATGAGCAGCAATTTAGAGTGAATTTTTAATCCGGGAGCACCGAAAATTACTTGGACCCCCGCTTCGGTTAAAATACGTGACCATTCAATGTTGGCTTCTTCATCAAACCGTGCTTGTAACTCAACCACTACCACCACTCGTTTGCCATTGTGTACCGCATCGACGAGCGAGTTCATTAAGCGAGAATCTTTGGCAACACGATAAATATTGATTTTGATGCTGATCACTTTGGGATCAAACGAGGCTTGTCTTACCAACTCGGTAATGTGTTCAAATGAGTGGTAAGGATAGTGAAGTAGAATATCCTGAGCGCGAATCGCATCAAATGCATTGGCAAAACCTTCAAAGTCAGCACATTGCATGGGTGGTAGCGGCTTGTTTTCTAAATAGTCACGCCCCACGTTTGGGAACCCAATAAAATCTTTAAAGTTATGGTAACGACCACCAGGAAGAAGGCTATCATAGTGCGATATTTTGAGTTTTTCGCACAAAAATTTAAGCATTTTTGTCGGCATTTCTCGTTCATAAACAAAGCGTACGGGCATAGCACTTAAGCGTTGATTCAACCCCTCTGACATCTGTTCTAACAAACTGTATTCGACTTCCCGTCGCAAGTCATATTCCGCATCACGTGTCATTTTCATCGCGTAACCCGTGAGCTCTTCATAGTCAAAAAATCCGCGGAAAATCTCATCAAGGCAGTGGCGAATGATGTTGTCCAATAAGATGATGGTTTTGCGGCGTTTGCCCTTTTGCTCCGGCACCATGACAAAGCGCGGTAGGTGGTCTGTCGGGATTTCAATCAGCGCATATTGGCTGCGGTCATTGTGTTTGAGATCAACGGCAATGTAGGCGTATTCATCTTTCAAAAATTGCATGACATCAATGTCGTCAGTCATGAGCAGCGGTGTAATATGCGGGCGCACTTCTTTATGGAAATACTTAGTGATCCATTTTTTCTGAGTCTCATCCAACTGCGTTTCATTAACCAAGAAGATACGGCGACGTGCCATTTCTAAAATAAGCTCATTATAGAGATTGTCGAAATCTTGGTTGAGTTTGAACGCCTTACTTTGCATTCGTGTCAGCAAATGCTTGGTAGTATCGTTACCACCACGTTCTCGGTTGATCAAAATTTGCCGTTTTACATCGGAAAAGCGAACTTTATAGAACTCATCCAGATTGTTAGAAAAAATACCTAAAAACCGTATTCTCTCGATTAAAGGCACGGTTTTATCTGCGGCTTCTTGCAATACGCGTTCATTAAACGAAAGCCAGCTCAATTCCTTGTCGATATACAACTTGTCCGTACTCATTCATGTTACCTTTTAACTCAATTGACGTTTTTTACTGACTCACCCTCTGTGTGCTGATTGTGCGATTCTGCACAGCAATCAATTCGGGTATTGATGATTATGCAAACTATGCCTTTTATGTGACATTTTTATTTCAAGTAGGCAAGTTGAGTATAGTTGTTTTATTTTCAGTCGTTTATTGCGAGTTGTAATATACTTGTCACGAAAATTACATATTATACGCAGACAGGAAAAAGGGTAGAGAGAGCAATGGCACCAAGTGAATTTTCATTGAAGGAACGTGACAGAAAACGGTTGATAAAAGACCGTTTGGTTCGCCTTGCAGTGAGTTTTGGTGGCGTGAGTGTACTTGGCGCTTTAGTGCTGATTTTTGTCTATCTTGCGATGGTTGTTTTCCCTCTGTTTGGTAGCGCAAAAATTGAAAGGAACGTGGCGCAAGTGAGTATAACCACTTCCAATCCTCAATTTTTGGCCATAGATGAATACGGCGAGAATGCCTTTGTTGTTGACCTTGATGGCAGCATGAACTTTTGGCCCTTGGACGGCAAAACGGAACACGCATTGTGGTCGGATAGTCTCCCCATTCGCGTTGATCTTTTTAGCCAAGCTCCCCCGCTGGATGGGTGGTTTGCCGCTAGCAATGTGGCGGGAGAGGTCTTTATTGCTCGCCCTAAATTCAGTTATCTGCATAGCGTGGAAGGTCGCCAGTTTTCTCCTTATCTTGAGCGCGTCAGTTTACCCTCTACCTTTCGGCTGACTCATAAAACGCAAACGTTACGCCAGTTTGCCTTCGCCGTTACTGATGAGGCACTTTTCTTCGCTTCTTATCTCGATAATGATGAGGTGATAGTACAAACCTTAACGAGTGATAACGTTGAGCCAATTCAGCGCTTTGTGTTTCAAGGCTCATTTCCTTCTTTGGACCAATTGCTTTTTACGCCAGATGGTAAAACGCTTTATCTTCGCTCAGGGTCCGAATTGGTTGTTGCCGTTAAGAGTCGTCAAGGTTATTTCGTGCGAGAAGTGGTTGATTTAAGCCAAGGTAATTCCGATCGAGCCGTGACACAAATCAACTTATTGTCCGGTGCTTATTCGCTACTGGTGACTCACCGTAACGGCTTAGTGTCACAATGGTTTGATGTGCTGCAAAATGAAGAACGTCAACTGACTCAGATTCGTAAGTTTAAATTAGCGCCGCAGGTGACGCTGTTACTGCCGGATACTTATCGCAAAGGTTTTTACAGTTTCTACCCTAATGGCACAATCCAAAGTCACTATACGACCAGTGAAAAACTGGTGTTGTTTGAGAGGATGTACAACAAAGCCCCTCAATTGGCCGCCATGTCCAATAATGAGCTTTATCTCGCTACGTTAAGCGAGCAGAAGATCAGCGTGGCAAAAGTGGATAATGATTATCCTGAAATATCACTCTCATCATTGTGGCAAAAAGTGTGGTACGAAAGTTATCCAGAGCCTCAATATGTGTGGCAATCGACGTCAGCGAACGATGAATTTGAGCCTAAGTTTAGCCTAGTACCGATAGCCTTTGGCACTCTTAAGGCCGCAGCATACGCAATGTTATTTGCAATACCGATTGCGGTGTTTGGCGCGATTTACACGGCTTATTTTATGTCACCGAGAATGCGCCGAGTGGTGAAGCCGTCGATTGAATTGATGGAAGCGTTACCAACCGTCATTATTGGTTTTTTAGCGGGGTTGTGGTTTGCACCATTAATTGAAAGCCATCTCGCGGCGGTCGGAGCGCTGCTGCTATTTTTACCCATTGTGATGTTACTCGTTGGGCTAGGTTGGCACCTGTTACCGAGAGCATGGGTGCGAAATTTTTCAAATGGGTGGCACGCATTGATACTAATCCCCGTATTAGTCGTTAGTGCAGTGGTTATCTTTTCGTATAGCAGCCAAATTGAAGTTTGGCTATTTGATGGCGATATTCAGATTTATCTCGCGCAAAACGGCATCGATTTTGATCAGCGTAATGCGCTGGTGGTTGGTTTTGCGATGGGCTTTGCCGTCATTCCAACCATTTTCACTATTGCGGAAGATGCGATCTTTTCCGTACCTAAACATCTTTCTGATGGGTCATTAGCATTAGGCGCAACACCTTGGCAGACATTAACCAAAGTCGTGTTGTTAACGGCAAGTCCTGGCATATTCTCGGCGATCATGATGGGGTTGGGGCGAGCCGTCGGAGAAACAATGATCGTTCTTATGGCGACGGGTAATACACCCATTTTAGATTGGAATATTTTAGAAGGGATGCGCACCTTATCGGCAACGATTGCGGTTGAGTTACCAGAGTCGGAAGTGGGAAACTCCCATTACCGGTTGCTTTTTTTAGCGGCACTATTGCTACTCATGTTCACCTTTTGTGTGAACTCGATTGCTGAATGGGTCAGACAAAGGTTGCGTGCCAAATATCGCGCTTTGTAATCAATTGGGAAAAATCATCACAAATGTTTAAGTGGTTTCAATCAGGTTCACCTTGGATATGGTTAACAGGCGGTGCTGTCAGCATCAGCCTGATTTCGGTATTGGGCTTGCTCCTGTTTATTGGTTGGAAAGGATTAACCTATTTTTGGCCGACGCCACTTTATCAATGGCAAACTCAAGAGGGACAAGCACTGGTTGGCCA
The DNA here is from genome assembly GCF_963874485.1 of Vibrio sp. V15_P4S5T153. NCBI lineage: Bacteria > Pseudomonadati > Pseudomonadota > Gammaproteobacteria > Vibrionales > Vibrionaceae > Vibrio > Vibrio sp. V15_P4S5T153. The sequence goes on from NZ_CAWNHR010000011.1 coordinate 13,641, forward strand.
GCTCTACTCTGAGGAAAATGTGCCATTAACACACTTAAGAGCGTTAGATATTACATGGCCCAAAGCCATATTGGATGCAGGGGAAGTGAAGCGGCTCAGTATTAAAGTCGCTAACCGAGAACGAAATCATGCGGACTTTGTCTCGATACTGGATGTTAAACTGTCGGATAAACAAATGCCTAGCGGGTGGGCGGTAATAGAACGTAAGAGTAACGGACAGTTTTATGGCAAGCCGATTGCTTATGTGCAAACCGATGGAAGCGAGAGTTCGGATGTTCAGACCATGCTCGCTGCAGGAATGCAGGATGTCGCGTTATTGAGAGAGCAAATTGACGATGTGATTGACCAAGAGATCCGAGTCATTGGCTTTGCCGCCGAAAAATTACGTTTAGAGAAGCGTCGTAAAGAACTCAATGGAAAGCTAGAACGAACCTATTTAGATCACTATTTTCATAAAAAGCAGGATTTGGATAGCCAATTAGCTATTACCGAACAAAAGTTAGATGCGCTGCGCCAGCAAATGAATGGGCCGTCGTTGATTGTTGAAGAGATGAGTGGACAACGAGTGGCGATTCCACTTAGCCAAATTCTCGATATTTGGTATCCCAATGATATGACTTTGGCGCAAAAATTGGTCCAGTGGGGAAAGCAGGTGTGGCTCTTCCTATCAGAAGATCCCCGCGAATCGAACTCTGAAGGTGGCGTATTTCCAGCCATCTTTGGTACCGTGCTGTTGGTGTTGTTGATGTCGATTATCGTCATGCCACTTGGTGTTGTGGCGGCTATTTATTTGCATGAATACGCAAAAGAGAATCTGTTTACTCGTATCATTCGTGTTGCGGTTATCAACCTTGCTGGTGTGCCATCGATTGTTTATGGGGTGTTTGGTCTTGGTTTTTTTGTTTACACCATAGGCTCATCGATTGATACGCTACTCTATAGCGAAAGGTTACCGGCCCCCACTTTTGGCACGCCAGGCTTACTGTGGTCGGCGCTCACATTAGCCGTGTTAACTCTACCCGTAGTGATTGTGACGACGGAAGAAGGGTTAACACGGATTCCCAGCGCAGTACGCCATGGCTCGTTAGCATTGGGCGCGACCCATTTTGAGACGATTTGGCGCATAGTATTACCGATGGCAAGCCCTGCGATTATTACTGGGCTTATCCTCGCCATTGCGCGAGCCGCGGGTGAGGTTGCCCCTTTGATGCTGGTGGGTGTGGTCAAACTAGCGTCAAGTTTGCCTGTGGATGGCGAATTTCCCTTTGTACATCTTGAGCGAAAATTCATGCACTTAGGTTTTCATATTTACGATGTTGGTTTCCAAACGACCAACATCGAAGCGGCTAGGCCACTGGTGTACGCCACTTCATTTTTATTGGTGACAGTGATTGTGGCACTGAATTTAACGGCCATCAGTATCCGCAATAACTTGCGTGAGAAATATCGAACGTTAGGGCAAGATTAATTATGTTTTCCATCAATCAAACTTTGGGTTATCACGCCCCGTTAGATGTCAATAATCTGAGCGATCAACAAACGGCGATTGCGATTGAAGATCTGAATCTGTTCTATAAACAGACTTGTGCGCTGAGCCATATCTCAATGCGTATTCCCAAAGGACAAGTAACGGCGTTTATCGGCCCTTCCGGTTGTGGTAAGTCAACCTTACTGCGCTGTATTAACCGGATGAACGATCTGGTCGAAGGGTGTCGAGTTGAAGGTGAAGTCAAACTGCATGGTAGAAACGTCTATCACCCAGATGTGGATGTTGCCACGTTGCGCCGCCGAGTGGGGATGGTATTCCAACGACCCAACCCATTTCCGAAATCCATTTATGAAAACGTGGTGTATGGGCTTCGTCTACAAGGAATTAAAAATAGCCGTACTTTAGATGACTCCGTTGAGCGAGCTTTAAGAGCCGCTGCGTTATGGGATGAAGTGAAGCATCGCTTACATGAAAATGCATTTGGCCTTTCGGGTGGGCAGCAGCAACGCTTAGTGATCGCCAGAGCGATTGCTATTGAGCCAGAGGTGCTGTTGCTTGATGAGCCAACGTCCGCGTTAGACCCTATTTCTACTTTGACCATCGAAGAGTTGATTAACGATCTCAAAACCAAATACACAGTGGTGATTGTGACGCATAACATGCAACAAGCGGCAAGAGTGAGCGACCATACGGCTTTTATCCATATGGGAAAATTGATTGAGTATGCGGATACTGACTCTATTTTCACCTCCCCATTGAAAAAACAGACGGAAGACTATATTACTGGTCGATATGGTTAATACTTTCGTCAATAGCGATATTCAAAAGGAACGATGATGCATCTAGGTCGCCACATTTCAGGACAGTTCAATGTTGAACTTGAATCGATTCGCACTCATGTATTGACGATGGGCGGGCTGGTGGAGCAACAACTCTCTTTTGCGATGCAAGCATTGCATAAAGATGATGCCGATCTGGCCAGAAAAGTCGTTCGGGATGATCACAAAGTGAATGCTATGGAAGTCTCTATTGATGAGGCTTGCACGCGTATTATCGCTAAGCGACAACCGACAGCCAAGGATCTGCGCTTGATCATGGCGATCATAAAAACCATTACCGACCTTGAACGAATTGGTGATGTTGCCACCAAAATTGCCTACGTCACTATCGAAAGCCCTTCACCTAAAGAGAGCAAATTTCGAGTTTCTCTTGAACCTTTATGCCGACAAGCCATTGCAATGTTGCACCAAGTGTTAGACGCTTTTGCGCGGATGGATCTTGAATCGGCTGCTGAAGTGTACCGCTTGGATGACAAGCTGGATGCCGAATATGAAGCCGTGATCCGCCAACTAATGACCTATATGATGGAAGACCCTAAAAATATCCCACATATATTACAAGTCATGTGGTCTGCACGAGCCATCGAACGCGTGGGCGATCGCTGCCAGAATATCTGCGAATACATCATCTATTTTGTCAAAGGTAAGGATGTGCGCCACTTAGGTAAACAATCGATTGATGACATCCTCAAATAGCCTTTTGGGTAAAGTAAGGTGAAGGAAAGTTATTCACCTTACATCAAGACATAACGGTCGCCGAAGTTAAGAAAGCTGGCGCAATACCTCTTGGATTTTAGCCGGATCGGTAATTGGGATGAGGGTGTCATCGACAGACTCTTGGCCCATTTTCACCGCATTGGCGATCATATCCATGCTACTTGCACGCGTGGTTTTGCCGGACAAATGCACTTCTGTGATGCCCGTTTCACGGATAATGTCAGTCACGTTTGATGCGTTTAAGCCAGCCCCAGCCATAATAGAGAATCGACCATTCGCCAGTTTCACCATGTGTGCAATTACGGCTCGTCCTGCATAGGCATCTGGCGCTAACCCTGAAGTAAGTACACGCTCACACCCTAATTTTGCAATGTCTTCAATCGCTTGTTCATAGCTGTGGCATTGATCAATCGCACGGTGGAAAGTGGTACCCAATCCTTGCGCGGCTTGCATCATCAGTAAACTTGCTTCAAGGTTGATGGTGCGATTCGGATTCAAAATACCAAAGACGATGCCGTCTAGTCCCGCCTGTTTTGCCATCTCGATATCGATCAACATCGAATCGAGATCATCCTGATCATAAAGAAAGTCGCCTTGACGTGGACGAATCATCGCGTAAACAGGAACGCTCGATATTTGTGCGGCCTTTTTCATTAAACCAAAGCTGGGCGTCAGTCCACCCAATGCGAGCGACGAACACAATTCAATGCGAGTAGCCCCGCCTTTAATGGCGTTGTGTAGCGATTCAATATTATCAATACACACTTCAACTTGAATATTCATAGCAAAATCCTGCTGGAAAAATTTGGTTAATGTTAGCAAGTTAGAGTAGTGACGTCTGTGTGATTGAGGTAAGAAATAGGGGTAAAGTTTACCAACCAATGCTGCCTCATTTTCGCTAAATGAACGACAACGAAAAAGCCCAAAGCGTTAGCTTTGGGCTTGGATAAGGACTTTACTTCTTAACTGATTGGCGATGCGTTTTACGCTTTATTATATGTCCAACCATTGACCCGAGTTGAGCGCGGGCTAAGGAGAATTATTTCTTGCCTAGGTCGTCTGAGTGCTCAGCTAGGAATGCTGCAACACCTTTTGGAGATGCATCCATACCGGCTTTGCCTTCTTCCCACTGTGCTGGGCACACTTCACCGTTCTTTTGGTGGAAGTTAAGCGCATCAACCATACGTAGCATTTCGTCGATGTTACGGCCTAGTGGTAGGTCGTTCACAACTTGGTGACGTACAAGACCATCTTCGTCGATGAGGAAAGAACCACGGAAAGCAACGCCTGCTTCTGGGTGCTCAACATCGTACGCCTTACAGATTTCGTGTTTCACGTCAGCGATTAGCGGGTATTTTACTTGGCCAATGCCACCGTTTTCGATAGCGGTATTACGCCATGCGTTGTGAGAGAATTGAGAATCGATAGATACACCGATTACTTCAACGCCTTTCGCTTGGAAATCTTCGAAGCGTTTGTCAAAAGCGATAAGCTCTGATGGGCAAACGAAAGTGAAGTCTAGTGGGTAGAAGAAAACAACCGCTTTCTTACCTTTAGTAAATTCTGCGAAGTTGAAGCTATCAACGATTTCACCGTTACCAAGAACAGCTGCTGCAGTAAAATCAGGGGCTTTACGACCAACTAGTACCATTTTTTTGCTCCTAAGAATAAGGTTTAGTTCCAAACCAGTGATAAGCACTGGTCCAGTCCGTTTTTGAACGAGACAAACTATAGTACAGATTGTAGGATAGTAAAAAGCGAAATAAATAGATTAGTCTCATCGAAAAAAGCGATGAGCTCTAATGACGGAATCAGAAACGGCACTCAAATAAGATAGTAGTAGAACGATGAATAAATGGCCCAGTTTGAAGCAGTTGCACTATTTAGTAACACTCTACGAAACACGGCACTTTAGTGATGCCGCTGAACGTTGTTTTGTTAGTCAATCTACCCTAAGTAAAGGGATCCAAAATTTAGAGGAATTAATAGGCTGCCCGCTTTATGAAAAGGATAAGAAAGCTCCGTTAGTGTTTACTCAAGCGGGAGAGCTGGTTGTTAGTCAAGGAAGAGAGTTACTTGCCAAAGGACAAGATTTAGTGGAACTCGGCAAGGTTTGCCAAGGCGATGAGATGCAAGGTCAGCTTAAGCTGGGTTGTATTCCAACCATTGCTCCATTTTTACTGTGTGATTTAGTGCAAGAAGTGAATGTCCGCTTTCCGAAGTTGAACTTATTATTACGAGAAGATACGACGACGAACCTTTTGGCTGCACTGCGTCATGGAGAGCTTGATGTGTTGATTTTGGCTTTGCCTGTCGATATCGGCAAAATGGAGAGTAGAGTCGTGGGGATTGATCCATTCAAAATGGTGATCAGCCGTCATCAAATGGATAGCATCCGTGTGCCAATCAAGTATGCTGACCTGCCTGATGAATCGGTGTTTTTGCTCGAAAATGTGCACTGTTTAACGGATCATGCTGTGTCGGCTTGCAAGTTAACCGCCAAAGAGAAAATTAATCCATTTACCGCAACCAGTTTACATACCTTAGTGCAGATGGTCGCCAATGGTTTAGGGACGACTTTCATTCCACAAATGGCAATCAATCATGGCTTAGTTGAAAACCAAAATTTAGTGGTCATCGAGCCTCCTGGCCAGCAAGCGTATCGAGAGATTGGTTTAGTCTGGCGGCCAAGTTCATCGCGAACTCACACTTTTAAGCAGTTAGCGGATGTGGTTTCTGGTTTACTTTAGCGATTAGTCTTACTCTTTCCTTTGCCTAAAAAATCAAAAAGTCACTTTTAATGTGGCTTTTTTCAGTTTTTTATTCTGTTAGTGTTTTTAAACTTGTAAAATTTCACAAACAATTCTTGATGAAGTTTTCATAAAATCAAAAATCTTTACAGCCACAATTTTACACATCCTATTTTCTCTTGCGTTTAAAAATAAGGCATCTGTCTCGCTCGGTTAGTCGTAAATTCAAGCCTTACTGCGTCTCACATCATTTCGAACGTCTGTTTAAAACTAAAATCTGCCTTTTTGAGCTGTGTAATAAAATAACGTAATAACTTTCATATTTAACAAGGAAATCAAACATAGGTTTGAAACGGGATAAAACTTTGTTTTTAACCTTTCATTAACTTTGTCTCTTTTGCTGAATGATGAGTTGATGTAAGGTTTAATAAGGTTTTGTAAGACTTATGTCTAGCTTGGTTAGGCTTGAAATATTGGATTGACTGAGAGAAAGTGTCGGTAGAGATAAGTCAGTGGATAGCAAAAAATGAGCATTTGAATTTGTGGTTTTTAAATTACAAATGTAGTTGGAATGGTTTTAAGGAAGAACGTTATGTTTGCACAGACCCCAGAAACAGAGTTAGCACTCAGCAAAGAACACCACGAAGCCAAGCTTGAGGTTGTTGGTGCCGTTGGCCCACATCACCAAGCTATTTTCCCTTCAGAAGCCCAAATCTTCTTGTCCACTCTGTGTGCTAAATTTGCAAGCCGTGTCGATTCGCTGCTGGATGCACGAGAAGAGCGACAAACACGTATTGATAACGGAGAACTGCCGGATTTTCTCAAGGATACGCAAGATATTCGCGAAGGAAGCTGGAAAATTCTCGGTATCCCACACGATTTACAAGATCGTCGAGTGGAGATTACGGGGCCAACCGACCGAAAAATGGTGATCAATGCATTGAATGCTAACGTCAAAGTGTTCATGGCGGATTTTGAGGATTCGATGTCACCAGCATGGGATAAAGTGCTGGATGGGCAAGTCAATTTGCGTGATGCCATTGAAGGAACCATTAGCTATACCAATCCTGACAATGGTAAGTGCTACCAGCTTAAAGATAACCCAGCGGTGCTCATTTGTCGGGTACGCGGTCTGCACCTTAAAGAAAAGCATGTTAAATATGCAGGGCAAAGTATTCCGGGTTCGTTGTTTGATTTTGCACTCTACTTTTACAACAACTGTAAATCATTGCTTAAAAAAGGCAGTGGCCCTTATTTTTATCTTCCAAAACTTCAGGCCTATCAAGAAGCAAAGTGGTGGAGTGACGTTTTCCATTTTACCGAAGAGTATTTTGGGTTAGAAACTGGCACCATTAAAGCCACCGTATTGATTGAAACCTTACCCGCCGTGTTCGAGATGGACGAAATATTGTTCTCGCTTAAAGAACACATTGTCGGCTTAAATTGTGGCCGCTGGGATTACATTTTCAGTTATATCAAGACATTGAAAAATTATCCGGATCGGGTGCTACCAGATCGCCAAGTTGTCACAATGGAAAAGCCGTTTCTTAACGCCTATTCACGCTTACTGATCTACACCTGTCATAAGCGTGGCGCATTTGCGATGGGCGGTATGGCCGCGTTCATTCCAGCTAAAGATCCCCAAGAAAATCAGTTGGTTCTCGATAAAATTCATTACGATAAATTACTCGAAGCCAATAATGGTCATGACGGTACTTGGGTTGCCCATCCAGGTTTAGCGGATACGGCAAAAGCGGTCTTTGACCAAGTACTGGGCGAGCGTTGTAACCAATTAGATGTTACGCGTCTGTCTGATGCGCCGATTCATGCCAATGAGCTGTTGACCCCATGTGAAGGGGAACGTACCGAACAGGGCATGCGTCATAATATTCGAGTTGCACTTCAGTACATCGAAGCATGGATCTCCGGCAATGGCTGTGTCCCCATTTATGGTTTGATGGAAGATGCGGCGACCGCAGAGATTTCTCGAGCGTCAATATGGCAATGGATCAAGCATGGAAAAGCCTTGGATAACGGTCAGATTGTTACCAAAGCGCTTTTTGAGCAGTATCTTGCGCAAGAAATTGAAGTTGTGAAACAGGAAATCGGCACGCAGCGATTTGCACAAGGACGATTTAGCGAAGCGGCACAATTGATGGCTCGCTTAACTACCAGCGATGAGCTGACACATTTTCTCACCGTTCCGGGTTATGACTACCTAGATTGATGAGATTTAAAACCAATAACTAATAACCAATTACTGACAACCAATAACGTGAAGCTGTTTTCAAAAGCAGAATAGGTCGTACTGCTGAGAAAAGGATGACAGTGCGCTTGCGCATCAAAATAAGAGGGATAGACCATGACATTAACTCGCCGCCAACAAATCGAAGCTCTAGAAAAAGATTGGGCAACCAACCCACGCTGGAAAAATGTAAAGCGTACTTATACTGCTGCTGAAGTGGTTGACCTGCGCGGTTCAATCACTCCAGCCAACACCTTGGCCCAACGTGGCGCTGATAAATTGTGGTCACTGGTTAACGGCAGTGCCAAAAAAGGTTATGTGAACTGTTTGGGTGCATTGACAGGTGGTCAAGCGGTACAACAAGCCAAAGCGGGAATTGAGGCGATTTATCTCTCCGGCTGGCAAGTAGCGGCAGACAACAACACCGCTTCCACCATGTACCCAGACCAATCGCTCTATCCAGTCGATTCTGTTCCATCGGTGGTCAAGCGCATCAACAACTCGTTTCGTCGTGCCGATCAAATTCAGTGGGCGGCTGGAAAATCACCGGAAGATGAAGGTGGTATTGATTACTTCTTACCGATTGTTGCTGATGCTGAAGCCGGTTTTGGTGGCGTGCTCAATGCTTACGAGTTGATGAAGTCGATGATTGAAGCAGGGGCGGCCGGTGTGCACTTTGAAGATCAGTTGGCGTCAGTAAAAAAATGCGGACACATGGGCGGCAAGGTTCTGGTTCCGACTCAAGAAGCGGTTCAAAAATTGATTGCGGCACGTTTGGCCGCTGACGTATCAGGGACAACCACTTTGGTCATTGCTCGTACTGATGCAAACGCGGCGGATCTACTGACCTCGGATTGCGACGCATACGATCGTGATTTTATCCAAGGTGAGCGTACTCAAGAAGGTTTCTATCGCGTGAATGCTGGGATTGAGCAAGCGATTTCACGCGGTCTCGCTTACGCGCCGTATGCTGACCTCGTGTGGTGTGAAACCGCTAAGCCTGATTTGGATGAAGCCCGCCAATTTGCCGAAGCAATTCTAGCGCAATACCCAGATCAACTGCTGGCTTATAACTGTTCTCCCTCTTTCAACTGGGAGAAAAACTTGGATGCAGACACCATTGCTCGTTTCCAGCAAGAGTTGTCGGACATGGGGTACAAATATCAATTCATCACCTTAGCGGGCATTCATAACATGTGGTACAACATGTTTGAGTTAGCACATGCTTACGCGCAAGGCGAAGGTATGCGTCATTACGTTGAGAAAGTTCAGCGTCCAGAGTTTGAAGCAGCATCAAGAGGTTATACCTTTGTTGCACACCAACAAGAGGTGGGGACGGGTTACTTTGACCGGATGACAAATACCATCCAAGGTGGTAGCTCTTCCGTAACCGCGTTAACGGGCTCTACTGAAGAAGACCAATTTTAATTAGCTATACTTCCCAATCATTATCTGTGTAACACCTTTGAGCGGCGTAAGCCGCTCTTTTTTATGTGAGGTACTTATATTAGGGAGTGAACGTTATTCAATATCGACTTCGTCCGGTTCACTCTCTTCTTGTAGCTCAAGTAAGGTAACAGCTACCCCAATAAAGTCCGTGTCAGTAATAATGCCCACTAGTTGGCCTTTATCTACAACGGGTAAGCAGCCTACTTTATGTTTTTGCATGTAGATAGCACTCTCTTTTAACCCCGCTCGCGGGTCAACCGTCATAATTTCAGTATGCATCACCTCATATAATGGCGTTGTCAGTGTATATGATTGATCTTCAGGGATGTTTTTTAAGCTCGACTCTTGCGCGGCAAGAATATCTCGATGAGTAATGATACCGAGTAGTTTTTTGTGTGGATCGATGATAGGGATGTGGCGAATATCCAACGCTTCCATAGTGTGCTTAGCATCGGCTAACGTGTGTGTACGCAACAGGGTATGGGGGTTGCGAGTCATCATGTCTTCAATTTTGATCATAACGAGCTCCTTTTTATTATTGACCTGATTCAACTATAGTTTTTTCTGCGCAAAATATCTGAGAGCTCCCGCTATTTTTACTTTGATTGATGCGTAAAGATTGGGTGCCATTTTCATGTTTAATTACATTAAATTTAGATCTGGGTCTGACGAGCGAAGGTGTTTACGTATATACTACGGCGCTTAAAAAAATTACGTCATCCACTCAAAACGAACAAGATAAGAACTATGCAAGTTTCAGACTTTCACTTTGAACTTCCCGATGAGCTGATTGCTCGTTACCCAACGGCTGAACGTACGGCGAGTCGCTTACTGCAATTAGACGGTAACAGCGGTGAACTGGCGGATGGCTCATTTAAAGACGTTCTTGACCGAGCTCAGCCCGGCGATTTATTGGTTTTTAACAATACACGTGTCATCCCGGCTCGCATGTTTGGGCGCAAAGCTTCAGGCGGCAAACTGGAAGTATTGGTCGAACGAATGTTGGATGAACAGACGATTTTAGCTCATGTTCGCTCATCTAAGCCGCCAAAACCGGGCAGTGAGTTGTATTTAGGAGAGCATGACGAATATCATGCACACATGGTGGCTCGCCATGACGCGCTGTTCGAGATTCGTTTTACAGCGTCAAAGACGGTACTGGAGATCTTAAACGAGATTGGCCATATGCCGTTGCCGCCTTACATTGACCGCCCTGATGAAGATGCTGATAAAGAGCGTTATCAAACCGTATACAACCAAAAACCGGGAGCTGTCGCTGCACCGACCGCCGGTTTGCATTTCGATGAGGCTCTGCTTGAGCAAATCAAAGCGAAAGGCGTCGAATTTGCTTATGTAACCTTGCATGTTGGCGCTGGAACCTTCCAGCCAGTACGAGTCGACAATATTCACGATCACCATATGCATGCTGAATATGTTGAAGTGCCACAAGAGGTAGTCGATGCCGTCAACGCGACGAAAGCGCGTGGTGGCCGAGTGATCGCTGTTGGAACTACGTCGGTGCGCTCACTGGAAAGTGCCGCGCAAGATGCGCTTAAAAAGTGCACTGAGCTGGTTCCTTTTTTCGGTGACACTGAAATTTTCATCTTCCCTGGTTATGAATATCAGTTGGTGGATTGCTTAATCACTAACTTCCACTTGCCAGAGTCGACACTGATTATGCTCGTCAGCGCTTTTGCAGGTTATGATCATACTATGGCCGCGTACGCGCATGCCGTGAAACATCAATATCGTTTCTTTAGTTATGGTGATGCGATGTTTATCACCAAGAACACCAATTAACGAGTGCTAGCATTACGCTAGGAGAAGAAGCTCCGCTTCGTTTTTCGCTAGGAATTGGCGACCGCTCTAGAGGGGTGCTTGCACCTAATCATGATACGTCAGACTGTTTCTCTGACATTGGAGGCTTCGTGAAGTTAACATACGAACTTAAAAAGAAAAACGGAAATGCTCGCCGTGGGCAATTAACCTTTGAACGTGGCACTGTGCAAACACCGGCATTCATGCCTGTAGGTACTTACGGCACAGTAAAAGGCATGACACCGGAAGAAGTAAAAGAGACGGGCGCAGAAATTTTGCTCGGTAATACTTTTCACCTGTGGCTGCGCCCTGGCCAAGAAGTGATGAAAATGCACGGCGACTTGCATGATTTTATGAACTGGCAAGGCCCGATCCTCACCGATTCAGGTGGTTTCCAAGTGTTTAGCTTGGGTGATATTCGCAAAATCACAGAAGAAGGGGTGCATTTTCGTAACCCAGTCAATGGTGACAAGATTTTCATGGACGCAGAAAAGTCGATGGAAATTCAAAAAGATCTGGGCTCTGACATTGTGATGATTTTCGATGAGTGTACGCCGTACCCTGCGACGCACGACGAAGCGAAAAAATCAATGGAGATGTCTTTACGTTGGGCGCAGCGTTCACGTGACCATTTCGACAAATTAGAGAACACCAACTCGCTATTTGGTATCGTGCAAGGCAGTGTTTACGAAGATTTGCGTGATGTTTCCGTGAAAGGTTTAACTGAGATCGGATTTGATGGCTACGCGGTTGGTGGCTTAGCGGTGGGTGAACCTAAAGAAGACATGCACCGTGTACTTGAGCACACCTGTCCACAATTGCCAGAAGACAAACCACGCTACCTGATGGGTGTCGGTAAACCTGAAGACTTAGTGGAAGGGGTACGTCGCGGTATCGATATGTTTGACTGTGTGATGCCAACGCGAAATGCACGTAATGGCCATCTATTTGTAACGGGTGGTGTGATCAAGATCCGTAATGCAGTACATAAAACCGATACAACTGCGCTGGATCCGCATTGTGACTGTTACACTTGCAAAAATTATTCGAAGTCGTATTTACACCATCTGGATCGTTGTAACGAAATTCTGGGTGCGCGTTTAAATACTATTCATAACTTACGTTATTACCAACGCCTGATGGCAAGCATTCGTTTAGCGATTGAAGAAGATCGCTTCGACGCGTTTGTTGAGGAGTTTTATGCTCGTCGCAATCGTGAAGTTCCACCAATGGGCCAATAACGGTTTTGCTGCGTTTTGCTTGATTTGTGAAGTGATAAACTTGAAATTAAGCCAACGCAGCCCAATTAGAATTACATTACACAACAATATTTTAGAGGACGTTTTCAATGAGTTTAATTTCTGTAGCACACGCAGCAGGTGAAGGTGCATCACAAGGTGGCGGTTATGAAATGCTGATCATGCTTGGTATGTTTGCGGTTATTTTCTACTTCATGATTTACCGCCCACAAGCTAAACGTGTTAAAGAGCATAAAAGTTTGATGGCCGCCATGACTAAAGGTGATGAAGTGTTAACCAGTGGCGGTTTAGTGGGTAAAATCACTAAAATCGCAGAAGACAGCGATTACATCTCTATCGAACTGAATGTGAACAATGAAATTGTGATCAAAAAAGATTTCATTACAGCGGTGCTACCAAAAGGTACGCTTAAGTCTTTATAACAGCTAAAGGATCCTTGCTGTGCTAAACCGTTATCCGTTATGGAAGTATTTGTTAGTGGTGTTCGCCATCACTCTCTCTGCTTTATATGCACTTCCAAATATTTACGGTGAAGATCCGGCAATTCAAATTACAGGGGCGCGTGGCGCCTCTGTTGATATGTCAACGCTGGATGCTGTCACCAAAGCTCTTGATAAAGAGAGCCTTTCTCATAAATCCATTGCTCTAGAGAATGGATCAATTCTTGTTCGATTTAACGATACCGATACTCAAATCAGTGCGCGTGATGTGGTGAGTGAAGCGTTAGGCAAAGATACAATTGTTGCACTTAACCTTGCTCCTTCAACGCCTTCTTGGTTGGAATCAATTGGCGCGGCACCGATGAAGCTTGGCCTTGATCTGCGTGGTGGTGTTCACTTCTTAATGGAAGTGGATATGGATGCCGCAATGGAAAAATTGATTGGCCAGCAAGAAGAAGCGTTTCGCAGCGAACTGCGTGATGACAAAATTCGCTACCGCGCTATTCGCTCAGTGGGCAACGATCGAGTGGAAGTCACTTTGCGTGACGATGAGCAATTAGAGCAAGCACAGCAAGCATTAACGTCGAAACATCCTGATATGACTTTTACTACGTCTAAGGCTGACGGTCGCTTTGCGCTGATTGCTCAATTTACTGAGCAGCGTTTGCAGGAAGTTCGAAATTACGCCGTTGAGCAGAACATCACGATTTTGCGTAACCGTGTTAACGAATTAGGGGTCGCTGAACCCTTAGTGCAGCGTCAAGGTGCCAGCCGCATTGTAGTTGAGTTACCGGGGGTTCAAGATACTGCTCGTGCTAAAGAAATTCTTGGCGCAACCGCGACTCTTGAATTTCGTGAAGTTGATGACAAGGCTGATTTAGCCGCCGCGGCTTCTGGTCGTGCTCCTGCTGGGAGTGAAATCAAATCTGATCGTAATGGTCGCCCGGTTGTCTTGAAAAAACGCGTGATTCTAGGTGGTCAAAGTATCACGGATGCCAGCTCTAGCATGGATGAATATGGTCGCCCGCAAGTGAACATTTCGTTAGATAGCGAAGGCGGAAATAAGATGTCGGCGTTCTCTAAAAAGAACATTGGCAAGCTTATGGCAACGGTATTTGCAGAGTACAAAGACAGCGGCCGTCGGACACCTGATGGCAAAGTGATTCTGGATAAGCATGAAGAAGTGATCAACCAAGCAACGATTCAGTCGGCTCTTGGGCGTAACTTCCGTATCACGGGAATTGATTCTGCTGCAGAAGCTCAAAACCTTGCACTTTTACTGCGTGCAGGTGCGTTAATTGCGCCAATCTCTATTGTTGAAGAGCGTACCATTGGTCCATCAATGGGGCAGCAAAATATCGATATGGGCATTCAAGCCTGCATCTGGGGTATGGTTGCGGTGATGCTCTTTACGCTGCTTTACTACCGTGGTTTTGGCTTGATTGCCAATATTGCATTGATGGCGAACCTTGTGCTCATTATTGGTGTGATGTCGATGATCCCAGGGGCGACAATGACCTTGCCGGGTATTGCGGGCATCGTATTGACGGTTGGTATGGCCGTGGATGCTAACGTTCTGATCTTCGAGCGTATTCGTGAAGAGCTCCGTGATGGACGAAACCCACAACAAGCTATCCACCAAGGCTATGCTAACGCGTTCAGTACCATTGCTGATGCCAACATCACTACGTTGATTACGGCAATCATTCTATTTGCTGTGGGTACTGGAGCCATCAAAGGGTTTGCCGTCACACTTTCTATCGGTATTTTAACCTCAATGTTTACCGCTATTATCGGGACTCGCTGTATTGTGAACCTGTTATATGGTGGTAAACGCATTAAAAAATTGTCGATCTAAGGCTAGGAATTACTATGTTTCAGATTCTAAAAGCAGATAAAACGATCGACTTTATGCGTTGGTCTAAATTTGCGTTTTTATTCTCTCTTTTAATGATTGGTGCGTCTATTTTCACTTTATCAACCAAGTGGTTGAACTGGGGACTGGACTTCACCGGCGGTACTTTGATTGAAGTTGGGTTTGAACACCCAGCTAATCTTGAAGATATCCGCAGTGCTTTGGAAGCGAAAGGGTTTGGCGATGCGACGGTGCAGAATTTCGGTTCCGCGCGCGAAGTGATGGTTCGTCTTCGTCCACGTGCTGACATGGTTGGCGAGACGTTAGGCAATCAAATTCTTTCTGCTATTAAAGAGGGGACAGGAAAAAGTGTCGAGATGCGTCGCATTGAGTTCGTTGGTCCGAATGTGGGCGATGAATTAGCTGAAGCAGGAGGTTTAGCGATTTTAGCTTCGCTCATCTGTATTTTGCTTTACGTCTCTGTTCGTTTTGAATGGCGGCTCGCAGCGGGTGCGGTGATGTCATTGGCACACGATGTGATCATCACGCTTGGCATCTTCTCTATCATGCAAATTGAGGTTGATTTAACGATTGTTGCCGCTTTGCTGACCGTTGTCGGTTACTCGCTCAACGATACGATTGTGGTATTTGACCGTATCCGTGAAAACTTCCGTAAATTGCGTAAAGGTGATTCAGCCGAGATCATGAACAGCTCAATTACCCAAACCTTGAGCCGGACTTTGATTACATCGGGAACCACCTTGCTGGTGGTGATCGCACTCTTTGTGCAAGGTGGGGCGAACATACATGGTTTTGCCACCGCTTTACTGCTCGGTATCACCGTGGGTACTTATTCATCTATCTATGTCGCATCAGCGTTGGCATTGAAATTAGGAATTACCCGTGAGCACCTACTTCCACCTCAAGTGGAAAAAGAGGGTGCGGAGTTCGACGAACTTCCTTAGCAGCCTGAAAGTTTCTTAAATAGCCAAAGCCGCAGAATATTCTGCGGCTTTTTTCTAACCATCTCACCGCTGTCACTCTAAGTAGCAAAGTATAAAACGAAACTAAAAAAGCCTCGTATATTGCTATACGAGGCTTGAATCAATTTTGACGGTGTTGATGGTATTTAGTGCAACCTATTTAAGAATAGCGCTGTTACCGTTATCACGAATGTGTTTCAGAATCGCTTTAACACCACGGGCACTTGAACCTACAATGTTGCCCGATTTCATGTATTCAGTACCGCCAGAGAAATCGGTAAGAATAACGCCTGCTTCACGAGCGATCAGCTCGCCAGCGGCTAAATTCCAAGGTCTTAAACCCAGTTCAAAGTAACCATCGACACGGTTTGAAGCTAGGTAACATAAATCAAGCGCAGGAGAACCAGTACGACGGAAATCAGCACATTCAACAAACAGTGCAGACATGATTTTCATGAAAGATTCGGCATGTTGCTTTTGTTTGTATGGGAAACCAGTAGCGAGAATAGTGCCTTGAAGATCTTTTAACTGTTTAACACGAAGGCGTGAGTTGTTTAATTGCGCACCAGCACCACGTTGAGCGGTAAACAGCTCATTGCGCATTGGGTCATAAACACAAGCAACTTCTGTTTTGCCTTTAATGCGAACCGCGATGGAAACGGCGAAGTGGGGTAAACCTTTGACGAAGTTTGTTGTGCCATCCAGTGGGTCGATGATCCATTGAACGTCCTTATCTTTACCGTCGATAAGCCCGTTTTCTTCAGCAACGATACTGTGTTCTGGGTAAGAACTTTTGATTGTATCGATGATCATAGTTTCTGCTTCTTTGTCTACGTTAGTAACAAAGTCATTAGTCCCTTTCTGAGTTGTTTCGATTTTCTCAGTATTTTCTAGTGATTTAGCAATATGGTTACCAGCTTTTCGCGCAGCGCGAATAGCAATGTTTAGCATTGGATGCATACAGTTTTCCCAACGGATGTTAAAGAACGAAAAAGCGGGCAGTAGTATAACAAAGTTTTATTAAAAAGGAAGTGGCTATTTTTTGCTCGGTTGTTCATGTGTAGCTAAAGGACCTGACCATTTTAGTCAGGTTTATGTTAGTATTCTGTCGTTTAAAATAGAGTGGCGTACAACGTAATGCTAGACAATGTAAAAATCATTTTAGTAGGGACATCTCATTCAGGAAATATTGGTTCTGCTGCCCGAGCGATGAAGGTCATGGGCCTAAGTAAAATGATTTTGGTTTCGCCTCAATGCGAGGTAGACGCCCAAGCGATCGCTCTAGCTGCTGGAGCAAGCGACATTGCTTTAAATGCGGAGGTCGTGGATACGCTAGAGCAGGCTGTCGCAGATTGTGGCCTGGTGGTTGGGTCAAGTGCACGCTCACGAACTTTAGAATGGCCAATGCTTGAACCGCGTGAATGTGGTGAAAAATTGGCGCAAGAAGGGCAGCAATACCCGGTTGCTTTAGTGTTTGGCCGAGAAAAAACCGGGCTGACCAACGATGAACTGCAAAAATGCCATTTTCATGTGTGCATTCCGGCTAATCCTGAATACAGTTCGTTAAACCTTGCTATGGCCGTACAAACATTGAGTTATGAGATGCGTGTTGCCTATCTAAATAATGAAAAAAAAGGTTATCAAGCCCAGCCAGAAGAAGCGTATCCTCTGCATCACGAATTAGAAATGTTCTATCAGCATCTTGAAAAGGTAATGATACAGACACAGTTTATTTCAAAGGAACAGCCGGGACAGATCATGAATAAACTCCGTCGGCTATTTTCTCGTTCGCGTCCAGAGTCTCAAGAAATCAATATATTACGTGGTGTGTTGACCTCAATTGAGAAGCATCGCAGCAATCAATAATTATCCAGATTAATAATAGGGTTAAATACCTGACTAAATTAGTCAAATAAATACTTGACCTATTTAGTCAGGTATGGAAAAATTCCAACCACATAATCAATGTGGATACGGTGATATGAGACTTACATCTAAAGGAAGATATGCGGTTACAGCCATGTTAGATGTGGCTCTGCATTCGCAACAAACCCCAGTGCCACTGGCGGATATTTCCGAACGGCAAGGCATTTCGCTCTCTTACCTTGAGCAGCTGTTTTCTAAACTGCGTAAAGCGGGGCTAGTTGCTAGTGTGCGTGGTCCAGGTGGTGGATACCGCTTAGGTGCAGATGCCTGCTCAATTTCGATTGGTACTGTGATTGCCGCTGTTGATGAATCAGTTGATGCAACAAAATGTAATGGAAGAGCCGACTGCCAAGGTGGTACTCGCTGCTTAACACATACGTTATGGCGAGATCTTAGCTCTCGCATTAGTGACTTTCTGAACAACATTACTCTTGGCGAGTTAATGATTGATAATGAAGTACTAGAAATTTCTGACCGCCAAGGCTTGGGCCTGACGGTGAACCACGGGTTAACCAATAAAAATACCAATACCGTGATTATCGGCTCGGTGCCCGTAGGTCTTAATGCCCGCTCATAGCGGCAATGTTTACATTGGAGTAGAAAATGAAACTGCCTATTTATTTTGACTATTCAGCTACCTGTCCAGTTGACCCTCGCGTGGCTGAAAAGATGGTTCAGTACATGACGATGGATGGTGTTTTTGGTAATCCAGCATCGCGATCGCACCGTTATGGCTGGCAGGCAGAAGAAGCCGTAGACACTGCGCGTGAGCAAATTGCTGAACTGCTTAATGCTGATCCTCGCGAAATCGTATTCACGTCCGGTGCGACAGAGTCAGATAACCTCGCGATCAAAGGTGTGGCGCATTTCTATGCCAAGCAAGGTAAGCATATCATTACCTGTAAAACCGAGCATAAAGCGGTGCTTGATCCATGTCGTCAGCTTGAGCGTGAAGGTTATGAAGTGACCTATCTTGAGCCAGAATCGAATGGCTTGATTGATCTAAAAAAATTAGAAGCGGCAATGCGTGATGACACAATTTTGGTGTCGATCATGCACGTGAACAACGAAATTGGCGTAATTCAGGACATCATGGCGATCGGTGAGCTTTGCCGTGAACGCAAGATAATTTTCCACGTAGATGCAGCGCAATCTGCCGGTAAAATTCCCCTTGATGTACAAGAAATGAAAGTGGATCTTATCTCCCTTTCTGCGCATAAAGCGTATGGACCTAAAGGGATTGGCGCATTATATGTTCGCCGTAAACCTCGTATTCGCCTTGAAGCGCAAATGCACGGTGGCGGCCATGAACGTGGTTTCCGTTCAGGCACATTACCAACGCACCAAATCGTAGGTATGGGTGAAGCATTCCGTATTGCTAAGCAAGACATGCAAAAAGATTTTGACCACGCAAAAGCATTGCGTGATCGTCTACTCGCTGGTGTACAAGACATGGAAGCCGTGAGTGTGAATGGCGATTTAGATCAGCGTGTTCCGCACAACCTGAATATTAGTTTTGCCTTTGTTGAAGGCGAATCGCTACTGATGTCTTTGAAAGACTTAGCAGTATCATCAGGTAGTGCTTGTACGTCGGCCAGCTTAGAGCCGTCATATGTACTGCGCGCGCTTGGTTTGAACGATGAAATGGCGCACAGCTCAATTCGTTTCTCATTTGGCCGTTTTACGACCGAAGAGGAAGTGGACTACGCCGTTGAACAAATCCGCGTAGCCGTAAGCAAATTACGTGACATGTCTCCTCTATGGGATATGTATCAAGAGGGTGTGGATTTAAACACCGTTGAATGGGCACATCACTAGTCCTTTAAAAGGCACTGGTTTATTCCCAAGGAAATAGAGGATTAGAGGTAACTATCATGGCATACAGCGAAAAAGTAATTGATCACTATGAAAACCCACGTAATGTTGGCTCTTTTGATAAAGAAGATCCAACCATTGGTAGTGGTATGGTTGGCGCTCCAGCTTGTGGCGACGTAATGAAGCTACAAATTAAAGTGACGCCAGAAGGCATCATTGAAGATGCAAAATTTAAAACCTACGGTTGTGGTAGCGCGATTGCTTCGAGCTCACTGGTTACTGAATGGGTCAAAGGCAAGAGCATTGACGAAGCGGCAGCTATTAAGAACTCTGAAATTGCGGAAGAGCTAGAGCTTCCACCAGTGAAAGTTCACTGTTCGATTTTGGCGGAAGATGCGATCAAAGCTGCCGTTGCCGATTATAAAAAGAAACACCAACAATAATATTAAGGGAGTGAATGATGGTTCACTCCCATAAGTTCAAACTAAGAATCTAAGGTTGTAGTATGGCCATTACCTTAACTGAAACAGCAGCGCATCGCGTTCGAGCATTCCTAGATAACCGAGGCAAAGGCGTAGGTTTACGTCTTGGAGTGAAAACAACAGGCTGCTCGGGTATGGCTTACGTGCTTGAATTCGTTGATGACGTTAACGAAGAAGACGAAGTGTTTGAAGATCATGGTGTCAAAGTGATTATCGATTCGAAAAGCCTCGTCTACCTTGATGGCACACAGCTTGACTATGTCAAAGAAGGGCTAAACGAAGGTTTTGAGTTCAACAACCCGAATGCAAAAAGCGAATGTGGTTGTGGTGAAAGCTTCAACGTGTAACGGATTGGCTTTCGGCGTGACTAGGCTCACTTGAGCCTAGTGTCGAGCACTAGGAGCAATGTGTTAATGAACTATTTTGAATTATTTGGGCTACCAAGTCAGTTTGCACTGGATGGTAGCCTTCTTTCTTCTCAGTTTCGTGCGCTGCAAAAACGGTTTCATCCCGACAACTTTGCCACTGCGTCTGAGCGAGATCGCCTGCTTGCTGTGCAAAACGCCTCACAAATCAATGATGCTTATCAAACATTAAAATCGCCGATCAGTCGCGCAGAATACTTGTTGCTTGAACAAGGCATAGAGTTACGCGCAGAACACCAAACCATGCAAGATCCGCTGTTTTTAATGGAGCAAATGGAGCTGCGAGAAGAGCTTGAAGCCATCGCCTCACAGTCTGATGTTGAAAGTGCGTTATTCGATTTTGAAAACAGAGTTAGCAAGATGTATAAACAGCATCTTATCTTGGTTGAGCAACAACTTAACCATGCTCAATGGAGCCTTGCGGCTGATACGGTTCGCAAGCTTAAATTTATTGCCAAGCTCAAAAATGAAATAGAAAGAGTCGAAGAACAGTTACTCGGCTAGTTCGATAATAAGGACCAACCCATGGCATTACTTCAAATTGCAGAACCCGGTCAAAGCTCTGCGCCGCATCAGCATAAACTCGCAGCGGGTATCGACTTGGGGACAACCAACTCATTAGTCGCATCAGTTCGAAGCGGTAATGCGACGACGCTTGCTGATGAACAAGGACGCTCGATCCTCCCTTCGGTGGTCCACTATTCGGCTCAAGAGCGTTGCGTAGGCTTTGATGCCAGAGCACACGCGCAAGTTGATCCTGCCAATACCATCATTTCTGTGAAGCGTTTGATCGGCCGTTCACTGGCTGACATTCAGGCGCGTTATCCCACATTGCCTTATCGCTTCAAAGCCAGTGACAACGGTTTGCCTATTTTGCAAACGGCGCAAGGTGATAAGAACCCGATTCAAGTTTCCGCCGATATTCTTCAATCTCTTGCTCAGCGTGCCGAAGCGTCGTTAGGTGGTGAATTAGCGGGCGTGGTGATTACCGTACCTGCTTATTTTGATGATGCGCAGCGCGTGGGCACCAAAGATGCCGCTCAACTTGCCGGCTTGCACGTACTGCGTTTACTCAATGAACCTACCGCTGCAGCGATTGCCTATGGCTTAGACTCAGCGCAAGAAGGTGTGATTGCGGTTTATGATTTAGGTGGCGGTACGTTTGATATTTCTATCTTACGTCTGTCGAAAGGCGTGTTTGAGGTACTCGCGACTGGTGGCGATTCTGCGCTCGGTGGTGATGATTTTGACCATTTGATTGCTGACCATTTTTTGAGCCAAATCGGCTTAGCTGAACCGCTCAGTGCAGAGCAGCAACGAGCATTGCTTGATGCGGCCACCGAAGCGAAAATTGCCTTATCTGATACTGATAGTGTCGAGGTTTTTGTGCTGGGTTGGCAAGGGCGTTTAACTCGCGATGAGTTTAACCAACTCATCACGCCACTAGTAAAAAAAACCTTACTATCGTGTCGTCGAGCACTCAAAGATGCCGAGATTACTGCAGATGAAGTGTTGGAAGTGGTGATGGTCGGCGGTTCAACTCGTACGCCACTGGTTCGAGATTTAGTCGGTGAGTTTTTTGGTCGCACACCACTAACTAGCATCAACCCTGATGAAGTTGTCGCGATTGGTGCAGCAATTCAAGCCGACATTTTGGTGGGTAATAAACCCGATTCAGAAATGTTACTGCTGGATGTAATTCCCCTGTCGCTGGGTATTGAAACCATGGGTGGCTTAGTGGAAAAAATCATCCCACGTAACACCACCATTCCTGTTGCGAAAGCTCAAGAATTCACCACCTTCAAAGATGGTCAAACAGCCATGAGCATCCATACGGTGCAGGGCGAACGTGAGATGGTAGACGATTGCCGCTCATTGGCTCGTTTTTCACTAAAAGGTATTCCACCAATGACGGCGGGTGCCGCGCATATCCGCGTAACTTATCAAGTTGATGCAGATGGCTTACTCTCCGTGACAGCGATGGAAAAAAGTACGGGAGTTCAGGCGGAAATTCAAGTTAAGCCCTCGTATGGACTGAGTGATAATGAAGTAGCAAATATGCTGCGAGATTCGATGACGTTTGCCAAACAAGATATGCAGACTCGCGCTCTGGCAGAGCAACGTGTAGAAGCCGATCGTGTTATCGAAGGTTTGATCTCTGCCTTACAGGCCGATGGTGATGAATTGTTATCTGAGTCAGAAAAGCAGATCCTTCTGAATGCAATAGAAGATTTAATTGTGCTGCGTAATGGTGATAGCGCCGATGCCATCGAGCAAGGAATTAAAGAGACAGACAAAGCCAGCCAAGATTTTGCTTCACGCCGTATGGATAAATCCATTCGCAGTGCACTTGCTGGTCAATCGGTAGATGATATTTAAAGAGAAAAATTATGCCTAAGATTATTGTGTTACCTCACCAAGAGCTTTGTCCTGAAGGTGCCGTTCTGGAAGCGCAAGCAGGAGAAACCGTACTGGATGTGGCGCTGAAAAATGGTATCGCTATTGAACATGCGTGTGAAAAATCCTGCGCATGCACGACTTGCCATATTATCGTTCGCGAAGGGTTTGACTCACTTGATGAGAGTGATGAGTTGGAAGATGACATGCTTGATAAAGCGTGGGGTCTTGAACCTGAATCTCGCCTTGGCTGCCAAGCTAGAGTCGCTAACGAAGATTTAGTGGTTGAAATTCCAAAGTATACACTCAATCTGGCTTCTGAAGATCATTAATCCTATTGAGCGTATTAACGCCCGTTGACTGTTTGTAAAAGGAAAGCAAAATGAAATGGACCGATTCTCGTGACATTGCGATCGAGCTTTGTGAGCAATACCCAGACGTAGATCCTAAAAATGTACGTTTTACGGATCTACACCAGTGGGTGATGGAACTGGAAGAGTTTGATGATGAGCCAAACCGTTCCAACGAAAAAATTCTCGAAGCGATTATTCTATGTTGGATGGAAGAGATCGACTAAGACTATTGCTAACATGATGGTTATTCAGTAAAACATCACAGAGTTAACAATTTTAACTAAAAAGAGCGGACCGAATGGTCCGTTTTTTTATCAAGTTGACATTTTGACCCTACAAAATGCTAACATCCCTTGGTTATTTAATCGTAATGGCACAGGTGAGGCCATATTCAGGCAAGGAGAAACCATGTCTACAAAGATGTCCGTATTTATCAGCCAACAAGCTGCCCAGCCTCAGTGGGGAGAAAAGGCGATTGTTTCGTTTTCAGAAAATGGTGCCACAATTCATGCTATTGAGAGTGAGCATGAACTCAGCGCGGTTCAGCGCGCGGCACGTAAGCTTGATGGGCAAGCTATCAGAGCTATCAGCCTACAAGGTGACGGTTGGCACTTAGAAAATATTTGGGCTTTCTACCAAGGTTATCGTGAAGCGAAAAAACTCAACACACTAGAATGGCAACCGCTGAGTGAGTCAGATCAAGCCGAGTTAGAATATCGTATTAAAGCGACGGAATGGACGCGTGATATCATCAATAAAAGCGCTGAAGAAGTCGCGCCGCGTCAGTTAGCGACCATGGCGGCTGAGTTCATCAAATCGCTAGCCCCTGAGCATGTCAGCTACCGCATTGTCAAAGATAAAGATCTACTCACCGAAGGTTGGGAAGGTATTTATGCGGTTGGTCGCGGCTCCGAGCGTACGTCAGCCATGCTGCAACTCGATTACAATCCGACAGGAAAAGAAAGTGCTCCTGTTTTTGCTTGCTTAATTGGCAAAGGCATTACTTTTGATTCTGGTGGTTACAGTTTAAAAACGTCCAACTTTATGTCGGCGATGAAAGCAGATATGGGGGGCGCTGCAACGATCACCGGTGGCCTTGGTTTGGCTATCATGCGTGGTTTTAATAAACGTGTGAAACTCATTTTGTGTTGTGCAGAAAATATGGTTTCCGGACGCGCCTTGAAACTGGGTGATATCATCACTTATAAAAACGGCACCACAGTTGAAATAATGAACACCGATGCAGAAGGCCGCCTAGTGTTGGCCGATGGCTTGATTTATGCCAACGAGCAAAAACCACAGCTTATTATTGATTGCGCGACATTAACGGGTGCCGCCAAAAATGCACTCGGCAATGATTACCATGCACTGCTGAGCTTTGATGAGAGCTTATCACAGCAGGCATTGGTGGCAGCTCACCAAGAGAAAGAAGGCTTATGGCCTCTGCCTTTGGCTGAGTTTCATCGCTCTATGTTACCTTCAAGCTTTGCGGATCTCTCTAACATCAGCTCAGGTGATTATTCACCGGGAGCAAGTACCGCAGCGGCCTTCCTCTCTTACTTTGTTGAAGATTACAAAAAAGGGTGGCTGCACTTTGATTGCGCTGGTACTTACCGCAAATCAGCAAGCGATAAATGGGCCGCAGGTGCAACTGCAATGGGGGTGCGTACATTAGCACGCATTTTGACCGACCAAACTCAATAATGAAAAACCGCTCAACTCTCTGTTTTGGGCGGTTCACTATAACTAAAAAAACAAAAGAAAAAGGATAACCTTATGGCTCTAGAAAGAACATTTTCTATCATTAAACCCGATGCGGTAGAACGTAACTTGATTGGTGAAATCTATCACCGTATCGAAAAATCAGGTTTGCGTATTATCGCTGCGAAAATGGTACATTTGAACGAAGAGCAAGCGAGCGGCTTTTATGCTGAGCATGAAGGCAAAGCGTTTTTTCCAGCACTAAAAGAATTTATGACCTCAGGGCCGATCATGGCTCAAGTGCTTGAAGGTGAAGATGCTATTGCTCGTTACCGCGAATTAATGGGTAAAACTAACCCAGAAGAAGCGGCATGTGGAACCATTCGTGCTGATTACGCATTAAGCATGCGCCATAACTCAGTTCATGGCAGTGATAGTCCTGAATCGGCGGCACGTGAAATCGCTTTTTTCTTCCCAGAATCAGAGATTTTCTCTCGTTAATCTTGGCGTTTTTTATCCCAAATTATTTCGATTAAGGCCTCACGTTGTGAGGCTTTTTTATACTCGTATGATTGGGAGCTGCAGAGTAAAAACAATCCGCCAAGCATTGAATGACTTAGTAATTGAAGGGTTGTACAACCCTTGTTGTTACTGCATAAAGGCTGTACAATTCGCGCCCTTATTTATTGTTTCCGCCGTTGAGAGGCCACATGACTATTGAAAAAGTCAATCTGCTTGATTTTGATCGCCAAGGTCTGCGTAAATTTTTTGCTGAAGAGCTCAGTGAAAAAGCGTTCCGCGCTGATCAGGTCATGAAGTGGATCTACCATTTTGGTTGTGATGACTTCGAACAAATGACCAATATCAACAAGAAACTGCGTGAGCAACTGCAACAACGCTGTGAAATTCGCGCGCCGATCGTTTCACAAGCACAACATTCGTCTGATGGTACGATTAAGTGGGCGATGCGTGTAGGAGATCAAGATGTTGAAACGGTTTACATCCCAGAGGAAGACCGAGCGACTTTGTGCGTCTCTTCCCAAGTTGGCTGTGCTCTGGAATGCAAATTCTGTTCAACGGCTCAGCAAGGTTTTAACCGTAACCTCAAAGTGTCTGAAATTATCGGGCAAGTTTGGCGCGCAGCGAGAGAAATTGGCCTTGAGAAAGAGACGGGTCGTCGTCCGATTACTAACGTAGTAATGATGGGGATGGGCGAGCCTTTACTCAACATGAAAAACTTGATCCCAGCGTTAGAGATCATGCTGGATGATTTAGGTTTTGGCTTGTCAAAACGTCGTGTCACCGTGTCCACTTCGGGCGTGGTTTCTGGTCTTGATCAAATGACAGGGCAAATCGATGTTGCATTAGCGATTTCATTGCATGCACCCAATGACAAATTACGCAGCGAAATTATGCCGATCAATGATCGCTGGGATATTCAAGATTTCTTAGCCTCAGTGCGTCGTTATATCGCCACTTCAAATGCAAACCGTGGCAAGGTTACGGTGGAATATGTGTTGCTAGATCATGTCAATGACGATATGGACCACGCGCACGAATTGGCTAAGTTGATGAAAGGCACGCCGTGCAAAATTAACCTGATCCCATTTAACCCTTATCCCGGTTCACCTTATAAAAAACCGAGTAATTCACGTATTGACCGTTTTCAAAAAACACTGATGCAGTATGAACACACAGTGACGGTGCGTAAAACTCGTGGTGATGATATTGATGCCGCTTGTGGGCAGCTAGTAGGTGATGTGATTGATAGAACCAAACGGACCAAAATGAAACAAATGGGTGGCGATGTCATTCCTGTCAAATCGGTCTAAATCGGATGATAAAGCAAAGCCAGAGATTCCTCTGGCTTTGTGCATTTTTACCATTTGAAATAATTTTCCGCGATTTTGACGTCAATTTTATGAAAAATATTGACCTAGCTGTAATTTCTTTCCTAAAGCCATGTTGTTTAACGTCAAATATCCATTAGAATTGCTAACTGACGTAATGTTAAATTTGAACTGTCGCCTGCATCAATGAATGCAAATTTTTCACCGTGTTGGGATGCACCATTTTATTACTACGAACTAATAACAATAAAAGTGATGACGGTGCCATTCGAGCCATAACATAATGAGATGTACAAAACGGATGACTACTGAACAAGAACAGATTATTGCAGATGTAAAAACAGACACGGTGCAACCCGGTACTTTATTAAAGGCAAAGCGTGAAGCGTTGGGATTAACGCAAAAGCAAGTTGCCGATAGGTTGCGGTTACGTCTCTCTATCATTCAGAGTTTAGAAGAGAATAACTTCGCCTCGGACCAAGTGGCGACGTTTACTCGCGGTTATTTACGTTCCTATGCGAAGGCCGTCGGGATCAAAGAGTCAGTTATTTTAGCTTCCTTTGATGATTGCTATCCTACGGTTGTCGCTGAACAACCGATGCAAAGTTTTTCGAAGAAAACCAAGCGAGAGAAACACGATAGCCGTATTATGACGCTGACATGGGGTATTTTTGCCATCATTATTGGTATTTCCTCATTATGGTGGTGGCAAAACCAAGAACAAGAGAATGTTGTGGTTGAGAGTTCACCATCAATCACGTCGACATCGGTTGAGCGTTTGCGAGATGAGGATTTCACGACCGTTCCTGAATTAGTGCCTACGGTTGACGAATCTCAAGTAGAAGCAGAAGCGGTGGATGCCCCTGTAGAAATCAACACTCAGGCTGCAGAACTTATCCCTTCACCTGAAGATGATACAGCCGAAGCCGACCTTAGTGCGAGCGACGATCCTGTATTGGATAAGACGCCACCGCAGGATGCAACGAATCCATACGCTCCTCTAACGCTCACATTCAGCGCAGATTGTTGGATTCAGGTGAAAGATGCAGCAGGCAAAACCCTTTCCACTGGGATTAAAAAATCAGGGCAAACCGTAACCTTGCAAGGTGAAGCTCCGTTTCAAATCATTCTTGGCGCGCCTGAAAGCGTTTCAATGACATTTGCAAGTGAACCTGTAGACCTTTCTGGGTATACTTCCGGTAAAGTCGCTCGATTCACCTTACCTTAGAAAATACTATGCAACACGAATCTCCAATTAAGCGTCGTTCATCGACGCGTATTTATGTCGGTAATGTGCCCATCGGTGATGGTGCTCCTATTGCTGTTCAATCTATGACCAACACGCGCACTACCGATGTTGCGGCAACGGTCGCCCAAATTAAAGCGTTAGAAAAAGTCGGGGCTGATATCGTACGAGTTTCTGTACCGACAATGGACGCGGCAGAAGCGTTCAAGTTGATCAAGCAGCAAGTATCCATCCCGCTGGTGGCTGACATCCATTTTGATTACCGCATTGCGTTGAAAGTCGCCGAATATGGCGTTGATTGCTTGCGTATCAACCCTGGTAACATTGGCAACGAAGAACGTATTCGCGCCGTGGTCGATTGCGCACGTGACAAGAACATACCCATTCGGATTGGCGTGAATGGTGGGTCGCTCGAAAAAGAGATCCAAATGAAATATGGTGAGCCAACACCGGCTGCTTTAGTCGAGTCAGCGATGCGTCATGTCGATATTCTTGAAAGACTCAACTTTGATCAATTCAAAGTCAGCGTTAAAGCATCGGATGTTTTTCTTGCCGTTGATTCCTACCGTCTACTGGCTAAACAGATTGCCCAACCTCTGCATCTTGGTATTACGGAAGCAGGAGGCGCAAGAGCCGGTGCAGTGAAATCGGCAGTCGGCTTAGGTATGCTGCTTGCCGAAGGCATCGGCGACACGCTGCGTATTTCACTGGCTGCGGATCCGATCGAAGAGATCAAAGTCGGCTTTGATATTCTTAAATCGCTGCGTATTCGCTCGCGAGGCATTAACTTCATCGCTTGTCCAAGCTGTTCACGTCAAGAGTTTGATGTGATCGCCACAGTCAATGCGTTAGAGCAACGTTTGGAAGATATTTTGACACCTATGGATGTCTCGATCATCGGTTGCGTGGTTAATGGCCCAGGTGAAGCTGAAGCTTCTCATCTTGGTTTGGCTGGCAGCAACAAGAAAAGTGCATTCTACGAAGACGGCGTCCGCCAGAAAGAGCGTTTTGATAACGATGGTCTGGTCAGCCAACTCGAAGCGAAAATTCGCGCGAAGGCCTCTATTCTCGATGAGAAGAACCGAATCAACGTGACTCAAATCGAACAAAATTAATCTCAACGACCTTACGGTAAGTATTGTGGCAAAAACAATTCAAGCAATTCGAGGCATGAACGACTGCCTCCCAACTCAGTCTCCACTTTGGCAAAAAGTGGAAGGCACAGTGAAAAACGTGATTAGTGCATATGGCTACAATGAAGTACGTATGCCTATCGTTGAGATGACACATCTATTTAGCCGTGCGATCGGTGAAGTGACCGATGTGGTTGAAAAAGAGATGTATTCTTTTGAAGATCGCAATGGTGACAGTTTATCGCTTCGCCCTGAGGGTACCGCAGGTTGTGTCCGTTCTGGTATCGAAAATGGTTTGCTCTACAACCAAGAGCAACGTTTATGGTACATGGGGCCGATGTTCCGTCATGAACGTCCGCAAAAAGGGCGCTACCGTCAATTCCACCAATGTGGGGTTGAAGTGTTTGGCCTGGATGGCCCTGATGTTGATGCCGAGCTGATTATGATGACCGCGCGTTTGTGGCGTGAATTGGGCATCGACAAACATGTTCGTTTGGAACTGAACTCAATTGGTTCTCTTGAAGCGCGTGCCAATTACCGCACCGCTTTGATTGACTATTTAGAGCAGCATCAAGAGGTGTTGGATGAAGATGCCAAACGTCGCATGTACACCAACCCACTGCGTGTACTCGATACTAAAAATCCAGATATTCAAGCGATTTTAGGTGACGCACCCAAATTGTCTGAGTATCTAGATGAAGAATCCAAGCAACATTTTGCAGGCTTATGTGAACTTCTTACCGCTGCGGGTATCGAATACCAAGTTAACGAGCGCTTGGTGCGCGGCCTAGACTACTACAACCGCACCGTATTTGAGTGGATCACCGAAAGCTTAGGTGCTCAGGGTACGGTTTGTGGCGGTGGACGTTATGATGGCTTGGTAGAACAACTGGGTGGCAAAGCGACACCGGCAGTGGGTTTTGCCATGGGGTTAGAGCGCTTAGTGCTGATGATGGAAACACTGGAACTGACCGACGTGCGTCGCAGTGTCGATGTGTACATGGTCAGTGCGGGTGAAGGCACTATGATGGCAGCAATGAAACTTGCTGAGCAGTTGCGTGAACAGGTTCCGGGGCTGCGTGTTATGAACCATTTTGGTGGTGGTAACTTCAAAAAACAATTTAAACGTGCTGATAAAGTGGGCGCTGCGGTGGCTTTGGTATTAGGCGAAGATGAAGTCGCAGAAAGCACAGTAGTTCTCAAAGATCTTATCGGTGGTGAACAAATTACGATTTCTCAAACTGAAGTCGCGAGCAAACTGACGCATCTTGTGTAAGCAAGCGCATTTGAGACATCTATTAAAGAGGACAGGAAGTGGAACTCTACGATACTGAAGAACAACAAGTTGAAGCGATAAAAGATTGGTGGAAAGAGAACGGTAAAGCCGTGATCTTTGGTGCTGTAATTGGCCTTGGTGGCTTGTTTGGTTGGCGTTACTACCAAGATAGCGTTATTGCTGCGCAAGAAGCCGCTTCTGAAAGTTATAGCAAAGCGGTAACTCAGTTAGCTGCAAAAGGCGCAGAAGCAGAGATGGTTGTTGAGAGCTTTATTGATAGTAATAAAGGTACAGAATATGCCGTCTTAGCCGCACTACAACTTGCAAAAGTTCAAGTAGAAGCGGGTCAAATTGATGAAGCTTTAGCGCAGCTTGAATGGGCAAAAGCAAACACCAAAGATGATGCTATTCTACCGTTAGCGACCTATCGCGTGGCCCGTATTAAAGCGGAACAAGGCCAGTTTGATGCCGCCTTAGCTGATCTTACGACCATCACAGAGAAAGGGTGGGCGGGACGCATTGCGGAACTGCGTGGTGATATCTCACTGCGTAAAGGCGACACAGACGCGGCTTATGCGGCATACACGGAAGCACAACAAGCTGACGATGCAAGCCAAACGCTACAGATGAAACTGGACGATCTTGCCAAATAAGGGCACAAGTTGATGAAAAAGTTGTTCAACAAAGTGCTCGTTTCTGCCGTTGTGCTTGGAGCACTTGCAGGGTGTGCTAGTGAAGAAGACACCATTATCATGGCTCCTGTGCCAATGGTAACGAGTGAATTTACGCCTACAACTCAGTGGAGCACATCGATTGGTGATGGCGTAGGGCATTACTTCTCAAAGTTATCTCCAGAATACGCTTACGACAAAGTGTTTATTGCTAGCCGTGATGGTTTGGTGAAAGCCTTGAACCCTAAAACGGGTAAAGAGCTGTGGAAAACCGATCTTGAACAAGATGGCACCATGCGTTTATCCGGCGGTATAGCGGCGGCCTATAGCCAAATTTACATTGGTAGTGAAAACGGTTTAGTCACTGCGCTTGATGAAGCTACGGGTGAGCTTGTATGGCAAGTTAAAGTCGATGGTGAAGTGCTAGCAGCTCCGGCTGCAGATGCGAACATGATCATTGTTAATACCAGTCGTGGTACTTTGGTGAGTTTAGACCAAGCGACGGGTGAGCAAAAATGGACCATCAGTACTGAAGTTCCTAATTTAACGTTGAGAGGCGACAGCAAACCTGTTGCGGTATCGGGCGGTGTTTTTTGGGGAACCTCAGGTGGCCGTCTTGCTGCCGCGATCGTTGAGCGTGGTCAGTTGATTTGGCAGCAACCAATTGGCATGCCTAAAGGTGCCACTGAAATTGACCGCCTAGTCGATGTTGATGCCTCACCTGTCGTGATTGGCGGCATGCTGTATGCGGTGGGTTTTAATGGCCAGTTGATCGCCATTGATCTGCGTTCGGGCAAACCAGCTTGGAAGCGGAATTACTCTTCAGCAACAGACATGGCTAGCGATGGTGGCCGATTATTTGTGGTGACCGACAAAGATCATGTGGTGGCTGTGGATACAAGAAGTGGTACCGAACTTTGGAGCAACAAACAGCTTGAACATCGTTTGTTAACTGCACCAGCGATTATCAATGGCTACCTTGTGCTAGGTGACAGTGAAGGGTATCTACATTGGATTGATCGTAGCAGTGGCGAATTCGTTGCCCAACAATTGGTTGATAAGAGTGGTTTTGCGGTGAGTCCTCTCGCTGTCGACGATGGCTATGTCAGCATCACCCGTAATGGCAATGTAAAGAAACTGACGATTAAAAAATAAATCGTGATATAATTCACATTCGGCTCCTGGCTGGTAACAGTTAGGGGCCGTTTTATTGAATAAATAGATGTGGTTATAGGTAAAAATTTAATGCTTGCTAGCAAGTGTTTACCTATAACTACATAAGAGAAAATATTGTAGAGGTTAGTATGGTTCCTGTTGTTGCTCTTGTTGGGCGCCCCAATGTCGGTAAATCTACGTTGTTTAACCGATTAACTCGCACTCGCGATGCGTTGGTGGCGGATTTCCCCGGTTTAACGCGTGACCGTAAATATGGCCAAGCTAAATTGGGTGAGCACGACTTCATTGTTATCGATACCGGCGGTATTGATGGTAGTGAAGAGGGTGTAGAAACGAAAATGGCTCAACAGTCATTGGCCGCGATTGATGAAGCTGATGTTGTGCTATTTATGGTTGATGGTCGCGCTGGTTTAACGGCGGCTGATGAAATGATCGCCCAACATCTGCGTAAAATTGAAAAGCGCGCTATTTTGGTCGTGAATAAAGTGGATGGCATTGACGCTGATGCTGCAAGCGCTGAGTTTTGGCAATTGGGCGTTGATCAAATGTACCAAATTGCTGCCGCTCATGGCCGTGGTGTTGGGATCCTTATCGACCGAGCTTTGAATCCACTTGCTGAAGAAATGATAGAGCAGGCCGAAGGCGAAATCGAAGATCTAACCGACTTTGAAGATGCCGAAGAAGAAAAGTTAGATTACACCGAAGAAGAAGCCGAAGCTGAATACAAACGTCTGCAAGATCAGCCGATAAAACTGGCGATCATTGGCCGTCCGAATGTCGGTAAATCGACACTCACCAACCGCATTCTCGGTGAAGAGCGTGTTGTGGTTTACGACATGCCCGGAACGACGCGAGACTCCATCTACATCCCGATGATGCGTGATGAGCGCGAGTATGTATTGATTGATACTGCTGGCGTGCGTCGTCGTACTCGCATTAACGAAACGGTTGAGAAATTCTCGGTCGTCAAAACCTTAAAAGCCGTTGAAGATGCAAACGTTGTTCTGTTAGTCATTGACGCTCGTGAGAATATCTCAGATCAAGATCTTAGCCTGCTAGGTTTTGCACTAAACGCCGGACGTTCGATAGTGCTTGCAGTCAATAAGTGGGATGGGCTCGATAACGACGTCAAAGAACGTGTCAAGAAAGAGCTCGATCGCCGTTTAGGCTTTGTCGATTTTGCTCGTATCCACTTTATCTCTGCATTGCATGGTACAGGTGTTGGTCATCTATTTGAATCGGTTCAAGAAGCGTATAAATCGGCGACAACACGTGTTGGTACATCGGTATTGACTCGCATTCTTAAAATGGCAACCGATGATCACCAACCGCCTATGGTTCGTAGCCGCCGCGTAAAACTTAAATACGCTCACGCAGGTGGTTATAACCCGCCGATTATCGTTGTACACGGTAACTTGGTGAATGAGCTGCCAGATTCTTACAAACGTTATTTGATGAATTATTACCGTAAGTCTTTAGAAATCATGGGTACGCCTATTCGTATCCAGTTCCAAAGCAGTGATAACCCATTTGAAGGAAAAGTGAATAAGCTGACCTTATCTCAAGAGCGTAAACGTAAACGCTTAATGACGATGATGAAAGGACGCAGCAAGTAGCCTTCCTCATAACTGAAATACCCAAGCTTAGACTTGGGTATTTTTTTGCCTAAAATTTATCATTGGCAATAGAGCTTCACTAACGTGGCGGTCTGAAAATGAAGTGCAGTGCCAAAATGATTGAGTGAAAAACAGAGCATGGCAACGTTGCTGCTTTGTATAAGTATCAAACAAAATGAGTAGAACATTTCGCCAAAAGATCATTTTAATATATTCTGGTTTTTTTGATTTATTAGCTATCAAGTGGAGTTTTATATCGTTATAAATCCATATGCAGAATATGTAACTTATGCTTTCGGTGTGTGGTTATATAAATGTTCTTTTGAGAGTAGATCGCTGAACGGAGCAGATAAAGCAAATGATCAGGCTGAGATCTTTTATCGATCATAGCCTAATGTGTATGAGATGGTTGGTGAGCCTAAAGGTATTGTGATAGAGATCAAAGCTGAACTCTCGATAATCCGAGACCATACATGCCGTTTGATGAAGTGTCGGCTATCACATGCACGAACTATCTACGCAAACGAGCTATCTATTAAAACGAACGATATAAAACATCTACCAAAATCACACTATGTGAGAGATGTTATGTGAAAGACACAAAGAGAGATGGGATCAATATGCAGGAAAATCTTTGCCCTTGTTGCCAAAATCCACTGGCGTGGGATGGGCGTTACCATTGTACTCAGTGCAAACATCACTTTAACAAAATTGGTTTTTGCCCTGAGTGTGATTCTGAGCTGGAGAAATTGCAGGCGTGTGGCGCGGCAAACTTTTTCTGTAACTCATGCAATGAGCTCAAATCAAAATCTAAGATTCGATTTGAGTTTCAAGCACAGGATTAAGTGATTAATTAACGGTAGAGAAAACTTCGCCATCCGCTACTCGCGTGATCAATTGATCGCCGGTTTTTAGATCACGAGCGCGGTGAATCACTTTGCCTGAGCTATCTCGCGTGATCGAATAGCCTCGTTTTAGTGTCGCTAATGGGCTTACTGCGTCAAGCTTCTCTGCGGCTAGCGTTAAACGGTGTGCTGTGCGCAGGAGTTTTTTCTCCATTACGTCCAGCAATCGTTGCTCGCTTTTGGCTAGTCGATGCTGCTGCTTCGCTAAGGTTTGCACGGGAGAATGCAACTGCAGTTGATGGTATTGCTGGCCAATGTGCTCACGCTGAGTCGAAATATAGCGCTGTATCGCCCGCTGTAGGCGCATTTCTGTGTCATCAAGTTGCTGGCTTTGACGCTGCAAGCGATAAGTGGGGTGTTGTTTCTCTAGCGCGTGAACCAAAGCGCGTAAATGATGCGCTTGTTGACTGGTGTAATAGCGCATCGCATTTTGTAGCTTGTGCTGGTATGAGGCGAAAGCTTGCCGCTTATTACTGTTGTCTCGGCTGACTAATTCTGCAGCAGCGGAGGGGGTTGGGGCACGTACGTCAGCCACAAAATCAGCAATCGTCACATCGATTTCATGCCCGACGGCACTGATAATTGGGATCTGACTAGCGGCAATTGTGCGCGCTACGATCTCGTGGTTAAAACACCATAAGTCCTCTAAAGAACCGCCACCGCGACCCACAATCAATACGTCACACTCTTGCCTCGCATTTGCTCTACCAATTGCTTGAGCAATTTGAATGGCCGCTTGGTCGCCTTGAACCAGTGTAGGATAAATGATGACGGGCAAGCTTGGATCGCGCCGCTTGAGCACATCAAGAATATCAAACAGGGCTGCGCCAGTTTTTGAAGTAATAACTCCGACGCATTGAGGATTTTCCGGCAAGGGGCGCTTATTGGATTGTGCAAACAGCCCTTCCGCGGCCAACTGCATCTTCAGCTTTTCAAACTCTTGCTGGAGACGACCATCCCCTTCGGGTTGCATGCTCTCGATAATGACTTGGTAGTCACCTCTGGGTTCATAAAGAGAAAGACGCGCTTTAACAAGTACCTGCTGGCCATTTTTAGGTTTGAAGGTCACAAAGCGATTATTGCCTTTGAACATCGCACATTTTACCTGCGCGCGAGAATCTTTGAGTGAGAGATACCAATGGCCAGAAACCGGAGCGGAGAAGTTCGATATTTCACCAACGAGCCACACAATGCCCATTTCATTTTCAAGTAACAGGCGTACTTCAGCATTGAGACGGGAGACAGTGTAGATGTTTTCGTTGGTCAAAGAAGGCAAGGCTAATCCCCTAGACGAGGGTATGGAAATTAGCGGCAATATAATACATATCAAGGGTTGGAATGCAAATTAAAAATGAAAAAATGAGTGGTCAAGCGATTACCTCGGGCGTATAATCCGACCGCAATATCAAATCCAAATCGATTTATCCTGTTCATTGTGTATTAGGGCAAATTGAGACAACTTGGATTTACCTTTTATTCACTCCTCTTAATTGTGAGATATTGCAAATGCTAAGAATTGCCAAAGAAGCGCTGACATTCGATGATGTTCTTCTCGTACCAGCACACTCCACCGTTCTCCCAAACACAGCCGATCTCCATACTCAGCTGACCAAAAATATCGCACTGAACATTCCGATGATCTCAGCTTCTATGGATACAGTGACAGAGGCTCGCCTTGCGATCGCTCTTGCCCAAGAGGGTGGTATTGGTTTTATCCACAAAAATATGCCCATTGAAGAGCAGGCTGAACAAGTCCGTCTTGTCAAAATTTTTGAAGCGGGTGTAGTCACTGCGCCAGTAACAGTTCGCCCTGATGCAACCATTCAAGATGTGATTGCTTTGACAGAGAAACATGGTTTTGCCGGTTTCCCTGTGGTGAGCGATCACAATGAGCTTGTCGGTATCATCACCGGCCGCGATATTCGCTTTGTTACTGATTTAACAAAAAAAGTTGAAGCAGTCATGACACCAAAAGATCGCTTAGCCACAGTTAAAGAGGGCGCATCTCGTCAGGATGTACAAGAGCGCATGCACAAAGCGCGTGTTGAAAAAGTCTTGGTAGTGAATGATGAATTCAAACTGACTGGTATGATCACCGCGAAAGATTTCCATAAAGCAGAACGCAAACCGAATGCTTGTAAAGATGAACAAGGGCGTTTACGTGTTGGTGCGGCTGTTGGTGCCGGTGCTGGCAATGAAGAGCGCGTAAAAGCATTAGTGGAAGCGGGAGTGGATGTTCTACTGATTGACTCTTCCCATGGCCATTCAGAAGGTGTACTTAACCGTATTCGTGAAACGCGCGCCGCTTATCCTGATCTCGATATTATCGGCGGCAATGTTGCAACGGGTGCCGGTGCGAAAGCTCTAATTGACGCGGGCGTAAGCGCGGTCAAAGTCGGTATTGGCCCGGGTTCAATCTGTACAACGCGTATTGTAACGGGTGTTGGTGTTCCTCAAATTACGGCGATTTCTGATGCAGCTGAAGTGGCTGATCAATACGGTATTCCTGTGATTGCTGATGGCGGTATTCGTTTTTCTGGCGATATTTGTAAAGCGATTGCTGCTGGTGCATCTTGCGTGATGGTCGGCTCCATGTTTGCAGGTACTGAAGAAGCTCCGGGTGAAGTTATTTTGTTCCAAGGTCGTTCATATAAAGCTTACCGCGGTATGGGTTCGCTGGGTGCAATGTCTCAAGGCTCTTCTGATCGTTATTTCCAATCTGACAATGCAGCTGACAAGCTTGTACCTGAAGGGATCGAAGGTCGTATCGCTTATCGAGGCCGTCTAAAAGAGATCGTTCATCAACAAATGGGTGGTTTACGCTCAAGCATGGGCTTAACTGGCTCGGCCACTATCGAAGATCTGCGCACTAAAGCCGAGTTTGTTCGTATCTCTGGTGCAGGTATGAAAGAGTCACACGTGCATGATGTTCAAATTACCAAAGAAGCGCCAAACTACCGCTTGGGTTAATGACGAACCACGAATAGCTTGAAGCTTATGGGGAGCGTGATGCTCCCCATCCACTACATTAATGATTGAGATTGACCTTAAATGACTAAAGATATCCATGACCAACGTATTCTGATCTTAGATTTCGGCTCTCAGTACACACAACTGGTTGCCCGCCGTGTTCGCGAAATCGGTGTTTATTGTGAGCTGTGGAGCTGGGATGTTGAAGAAGCAGACATCCGTGAATTCAACCCAGATGGCATTATTCTTTCTGGTGGTCCTGAAAGTGTGACTGAAGCCAACTCTCCGCGTGCGCCACAATATGTGTTTGATTCTGGCGTACCTGTGTTTGGTGTTTGCTATGGCATGCAAACCATGGCTGAACAGTTGGGCGGAAAAGTGGCCAGTTCTGAGGAACGTGAATTTGGTTATGCAGCTGTACAGCTAATGGGTGAATCGGCCCTGTTTAGCGACCTTGAGCTAACGCAAGACGTTTGGATGAGCCACGGTGATAAAGTGGTGCAGATTCCAGCTGATTTTGTAAAAACAGCGCAAACGGAAACTTGTCCTTATGCGGCAATGGCGAACGAAGAGAAAAAATATTATGGCGTGCAATTTCACCCAGAAGTCACGCACACCAAAAACGGTCTAAAAATGCTTGAGAATTTCGTTCTCAACGTTTGTGGTTGTGAGCGTCTATGGACGGCTGAGTCTATCATCGAAGATGCGGTTGCTCGTATTAAAGAGCAAGTCGGCGACGATGAGGTGATCCTTGGCCTATCGGGTGGTGTAGATTCGTCAGTTGTGGCGATGCTGGCTCACCGAGCGATTGGCGATAAATTAACCTGCGTATTCGTTGATAACGGCCTATTGCGTCTGAATGAAGCTCAGCAAGTAATGGATATGTTTGGCAACAAGTTTGGTTTAAACATCATTCATGTTAATGCAGAAGATCGTTTCCTCAACGCACTGCAAGGTGAGTCTGATCCGGAAGCGAAACGCAAAATCATCGGCCATGTGTTTGTTGATATCTTCGATGAAGAATCAAAGAAATTGAAAAATGCGAAATGGCTTGCGCAAGGCACGATTTACCCAGATGTGATTGAATCGGCTGCCTCTAAAACAGGTAAAGCGCACGTGATTAAATCTCACCATAACGTTGGCGGTTTGCCTGATGATATGGAAATGGGATTGGTTGAACCACTGCGTGAGCTTTTCAAAGATGAAGTGCGCAAGATTGGCCTAGAGCTTGGTCTGCCTTACAACATGCTTTACCGCCATCCGTTCCCTGGTCCAGGCCTTGGCGTACGCGTGTTGGGCGAAGTGAAGAAAGAGTACTGTGATTTGCTGCGCCGCGCCGATGCTATTTTCATTGAAGAGCTGCATACCGCTGATCTGTATAACAAAGTGTCCCAAGCTTTCACGGTTTTCTTACCTGTTCGTTCGGTAGGCGTTATGGGTGATGGACGTAAATACGATTGGGTTGTATCGCTACGCGCTGTGGAAACCATTGACTTTATGACCGCACATTGGGCGCACCTGCCTTATGAGTTCTTGGGTAAGGTTTCTAACCGTATCATCAATGAAGTGAATGGTATTTCTCGTGTGGTTTACGATATTTCAGGTAAGCCACCAGCCACTATTGAGTGGGAATAATTCCTCCAGAAAAGCGTACTCCTTCGGTGAGTGCCCTGTTATGATTGCTGCGAAATAGTCGGGGAGCCGATGCAGATTCTGCATCGGCTGAGATCGAAATTCGAGACCCGTCGAACCTGATTCAGTTAATACTGACGTAGGGAACTATGAGCACTTTGTCACGAGCCGAATAACAACGGCTAACCTTTGTAAATTCGATTACCGAACTTTCCAACCACGGTCAAAGTCAGTTCCTGTATGTCTTGTCATAGGAGCGACCATGGCACAACCAATACAGAAACACACACAAGAAACGACGCTATTAAACATACCTGTTGTACTCACTATCGCAGGGTCTGATAGCGGTGGAGGGGCAGGCATTCAAGCCGACATCAAAGCGATATCGGCAACTGGCAGTTTCGCGTGTTCCGTTATTACCGCCATTACTTCACAAAATACTCAAGGCGTCTCCGCCATTTTCCCCATTCCACTTGATCATATCGAAAGCCAGTTAGATGCCGTCTTTAGCGACTTGAAGATCGTGGCCGTTAAAATTGGCATGCTAGCCGATGCCAG
The DNA here is from genome assembly GCF_963874485.1 of Vibrio sp. V15_P4S5T153. NCBI lineage: Bacteria > Pseudomonadati > Pseudomonadota > Gammaproteobacteria > Vibrionales > Vibrionaceae > Vibrio > Vibrio sp. V15_P4S5T153. Next base: position 53,617 of record NZ_CAWNHR010000011.1, read on the forward strand.
TATCATCAAGATCGTTGCCAAAAAAATGCAGCAATACCAACCCAAGAGCCTTGTGATAGACCCCGTGATGGTGGCGACCAGTGGTGATTTATTACTTGAGCAATCGGCAATCAGTACATTAAAAGAAATGTTGATCCCTTTGGCTGACATCATTACCCCCAATTTATTTGAGGGAGCAGTACTTACTGGCAAGCCGGTTCCTCAATCTGAAGTCGAAATGAGCGGTATGGTGGCTGATTTACGAGCGTTGGGTGCAAAGGCGGTGCTGCTAAAAGGTGGGCATTTAGAACAAGATGAAAACAGCAATGATCTTTTGATCATGCAATCTTCGTCAGAATTACTCAGTGCGAAGCGTTTTCCAACCCAAAATACCCATGGGACGGGTTGCACGCTCTCTTCTGCGATCGCTTCTTATCTTGCTCAAGGAAATAACCTGCACAAATCCGTGTATTTGGCTAAGCAGTACATATCGCAAGCCATTGGCTATGCCGATGAGCTGGATGTTGGCCAAGGTCGCGGCCCAGTTCATCACTTTTTTACTGGCCACGCTCATGTGCGCTAAGCCATTGCCGGTGCGATGATGCTTGAGAAATTTGAGGCATTGGTTGTTCACTTAACCTGATGAAAAATAGATTGAACTCTAAAAGCCTCAAGCTTTTTTGAGGCTTTTTCATATTTATCGACTTGCCTTCAAAGGGCGATGTCGCCGTACGATAATTGGTTTACATCATGATGAAACCACTCGCATTTTGACATTTAATTAATAAGTTTCACTGTCAACAATGGCTCGGCTATCCATACTATTTTCACCGTACCCACTAAGCAAAAAATAAGGGATTGATATGTTGAAAACAAAGCATTTAGCCGTGCTGATTAGCAGTGTCTTAGCCGCAAACAGTTACGCGTTAAATATCTTACCTGACCCTGAAAATTCTGCGGGTTATATTGTCTCTAAAGTAGAGCTACAAGCGGCAGAAAAAGCCAAAACAGCGGATCCTATGTATGCCATCTGGTCGAAAGCACTAGAAACGCGTTCGAATGCGATTGTTGAAGCAATAGTACCGGGGTTAAGTTCTAACCCTGAAAACGTCAAGCGTGTTGAACGAGTTTTTCCACAGTACGAGTGGGATTTCTTAACTCAAATGGCGGCTCCCGAATACACCTATACGCGCTTCTTACGGGCAATAGGCAAATTCCCCGCGTTTTGTGGCGAATATACGGATGGCCGAGATTCAGACGCAATTTGTAAAAAATCCATCGTGACGGCTTTTGCTCATTTCTCACAAGAAACGGGTGGCCACATTGCGAAAGACAACGTATCTGATAACCCTAATGGGCTTGAAGAGTGGCAGCAAGCACTGGTTCATGTACGTGAAATGGGGTGGTCTGAAGGGCAAAGTGGCTATACAACCGGTTGTGGCCAAAATGATTGGCAAAATGCTCGTTGGCCGTGCGCCGCCGGGCAAGGGTATTTTGGTCGAGGCGCGAAGCAGCTCTCTTATCATTTCAACTATGGCGCTTTTTCTGAAGTGATGTTTGATGGTGATGCCAAAGTACTACTCAATAACCCCGGATTAGTAGCGGATTCTTGGTTGAATTTAGCTTCAGCGATTTGGTTTTTCTTAACACCTCAAGCACCGAAACCGGCAATGTTGCACGTAATTGACCGTACATGGACACCTTCGCAACGTGAAAGCGATGCCGGTATTGGCTATGGTTTTGGCACCACAATTAACGTTATCAATGGTGGCATTGAGTGCGGTGAACAGAATAAGGATAAAGGTCAACCGGTTAATCGCATTCGCTACTGGGAAGGGCTAGCGGATCATTATCAAATACCGATTGAGTCAGATGAAAAGAATACCTGTTGGCAGCAAACGCCTTACGGTAGCTTAAATTTGAACGGTGCGACGGATGTGCTGTATACCAACTGGGATGGTAATTGGAAATATTACTCTGATCGCCCAGGTGGCTACTCGTTTGAATGTGAACTGGTTGGTTTCCAAACCGCGTATTCAGCCCTTGTTGCTGGTGATTACGAAAAATGTGTGACTAACTTTTATGGTTCACATTCTAGCTGGCCCCAAGTGCGTGTTGTGGATGCGATTGATCCCGGTACGCCACCAGAGCCACCAGTGGATGGCATTGTCGGCTGGGAAGCAACAAAGGTATATAACACGGGCGATAAGGTGAGCTATAAAGGCGCTACTTATGAAGCTAAGTGGTGGTCACAAGGTAATGAACCCACTCAAGGTGATCCTTGGAAGCTTATTACGGGTGAACCAACAGCGCCCACAACACCTGACCCTGTTGAGCCTCCGCCAGTCGTCAATGAGCCAGAACCGCCCGTCACATCAGAGCCGACGCCACCAAGCAGTGATTTTTCAAGCTGGGTTGCAGGGGTTACTGTTGCAAAAAATGGCGATAAAATTACGCATAATGGAAAGTGTTTTATGGCTAAAAATAACCCCGGAGTATGGGAATCACCCACGCAAAGTAACTGGTTTTGGGATGAAATAAACTGCCAATAGAGAGTAACATTTAGCAAAAGGAGAGCAGCACGATCGAATTCGGTTGTCCTGCTCTCTTTTTGAACAATCAAGTATCTAAATTTACAATCTTAGTTTCCGTTAACGTTCTTTCCATTTTGTGTGCTACTCCACTAAAATCCGCGCGTAATTTTTATCAACATTTTTTAAGGTACTCGCGAATGTCTACTAAATTGGCCAATCCAGCGCCGCTAGGCCTAATGGGTTTTGGCATGACGACTATCCTGCTTAATATCCATAATGCAGGCTTTTTCCCTATCGACTCTATGATTTTGGCGATGGGTATTTTCTACGGCGGCTTAAGTCAAGTCATCGTGGGTATCATGTGTTTCAAACGTGGTGACACTTTTGGCACCACAGCGTTTACCTCTTACGGTCTATTTTGGCTCACATTGGTTGGACTGATTGTCATGCCATACATGGGACTACCAGCAAGCCCTGCTCATTTTATGGGTTGGTACTTAGCGTTGTGGGGTATTTTCACTGGTTTCATGTTTATCGGTTCATTGTGCTACCCACGAGCTAAACAAGTGGTATTCGGCTCACTGACCATTCTATTTGCTTTGCTAGCGGCGCGTGATTTCACTGGTAGCGAGCTTATCGGCACGATTGCCGGCTTTGAAGGTATCTTCTGTGGCGCAAGTGCGATTTATTTTGCAATGGCTCAAGTTCTGAATAACGAATACGGCCGTGTTATTTTGCCGATTGGTGAAAAGAAAGCGCAAAACGCTGTTGTCGAAAAGTTGACGACACAAGAAATCGCAGCCTAATACGGGTTGATGAAAAAGAAAAAGGGTTAGCGTTTGCTAACCCTTTTTACGTTTACCTTGATTGCTTTTTGCTGATGAGCTTAGCTAATCGTTAGGATGATGGTTGTTCAACACCCACGGAGCTTTTTTCTACGGTTGGTTCTTGTCCCGTTTTGCGTTTATATTTTCCTTCCCAATATGTCGCATTCTTAATGCCGAGTTTTACTGGGTTGAAAAGATACTCATCGACACCTTGTTTTTGTTGCTCTTCATAATCTTTGAGTGCTGCAATAGCTGGTTTAGCCATAAAGAAGATGATCAAAATCCCGACTATGTTTAGCCACGCCATCAAACCCACGCCCACATCACCCATTGCCCAAGCAAGGTTCGCGGTTCTCACTGTGCCGTAGAATACCGTTGCGATGATCACTACTTTAAGAAGGAACATCAGGCCATCGACTTTAAAGGTGCGGCGAATGTAAGCAATATTCGTTTCAGCAATATAGTAGTATGCCAAAATCGTGGTAAAGGCGAAGAAGAACAGAGCAAACGCAACAAAAGGTTTGCCCACGCCCGGTAGTGCGCTCTCAATCGCCATTTGGGTAAATACTGGGCCATTGGCACTAATATCCGCCGCGATGTTCTGTACTAAAAATGCACCTTCTGCGCCGCCGTGTACGTTATAAGCACCAGTGATCAGAATCATGAACGCGGTTGCGGAACAGACCAGCAGAGTATCAATGTAGATAGAAAATGCTTGCACTAAACCTTGCTGCGCTGGGTGATCAACACTCGCGGCAGCCGCAGCGTGCGGTCCAGTACCTTGGCCTGCTTCGTTTGAGTAAACACCTCGTTTTACCCCCCAACCAATCGCAGCACCAATACCTGCCATTGGTGTGAACGCATCACCAATGATCATGGCAAAAATACGTGGTACTTCACTGATGTTAAGCAGGATGATAACAAACGCAGTAATCACATAGGCCAAAGCCATAAATGGCACCACGACCTGTGTGAAGTTAGCGATACGCTTAACACCACCAAAGATGATGAAAGCTAAAATAATTGACACTACGGTACCAGTAAAAATCTTAGCAAAAGTGAAGCTACCGATAGTCGTTTCAATGATTGGGCCAGCCCCAAAAGCCGCTTCTACGGCATTACCAATGCTGTTGGATTGCACGCCAGGTAAAAGCACACCACAAGCAAAGATGGTGGAAATGGCGAAGATCCATGCATACCATTTTTGTCCCATCGCTTTTTCGATGTAATAAGCGGGGCCACCACGGAATTCACCTTCATCTTCTTCTTTATAAATTTGTGCCAGAGTTGATTCAGCATAAGCAGTCGCGGCACCAAAAAAGGCCACTACCCACATCCAGAAAATAGCACCAGGGCCACCAAAACCAATTGCTGCGGCTACGCCTGCAATATTACCCGTACCGACGCGTCCCGAAAGTGAAACGGCCAAAGCTTGGAAAGAGGATATCCCTTTGGTTGAGCTTTTTCCGGAAAGAAGAAGTCGCCACATTTCAAAAAAGTGACGGACCTGAACGAATCGGGTCACAATTGAGTAGAATAAACCCGCACCAAGGCATAAATAAATTAGCGCCGGGCTCCAGATTATTCCATTCAGAAAATCAACAAATGACTGCATATGCATTTCCCTGTTTTAGTAGTTTTGGTGAGTGTTGTGTTTGCTTTGTGGGCAACATATTAATCTTTTTGTAACTTAGATGTTAATTTATTTGTCTGTGAATAATCGTTAGCGTGATGAGGAACACAAAATGCTAACGAAATGTTAAATAATAGGTGGGTTAATTAGAATTGGCTAAAATTTCAGCGCATATGGGTTGGTCACCCGAAAGGTTGGAAATTAAATCCTCTCGGGTGAATCATTATGCATAATAACTTTCTACTAAGGTTTAGCTAATAATAAGCATTTTCTATTGTAACTAGTTGATGAGGTAGCGAGAGAGATTCAACTCATGAATTGGTAAAGCACAAGTTTGCTCACTGACAATGTCGGCAAGAAGCTGTCCAGATCCGCAAGCCATCGTCCACCCTAAGGTTCCATGTCCGGTATTGGTGTAGAGGTTTTCAAATGGAGTGGAGCCTATAATCGGAGTCCCGTCAGGCGTCATTGGTCTAAAGCCTGTCCAGAATTCAGCTTGTGCTAAATCACCGCCTTGAGGAAAGAGATCGGTCACGACTTTTGCAATGGTTGCTTTGCGCGCATCAGGCAAGGCAGGATCAAACCCGGCTAACTCTGCCGTGCCCGCGACACGAATTCGATCCTCAAAACGAGTGATGGCCACTTTATATGTTTCGTCCATTACCGTTGAACGTGGGGACAGTTCGGCGTCGACAATCGGCAGCGTTAGTGAGTACCCTTTCACTGGATAAACAGGAATGGAGATACCCAATGTCGCCAGTAAAGCGGTAGAGTAACTGCCGAGTGCGACGACATATTTGTCTGCTTTCAGTTCACCTTTATCGGTTTGGACAGCGATGATCTTTTTACCTTCAGTGGTTAATGTTTTTATTTGTGTATCAAACAGAAATTGCACCCCACGGCTTTTCGCGAGCTCTGTTAATTGTTGGCAAAACAGATAGCAGTCCCCGGTTTCATCGTCGGGGAGGTACAAACCACCTCGCAATTTATCGCGTACAAGAGCAAGCCCCGGCTCTTGCTTAATGCACCCATCGACATCAAGAAGCTGATAACGAATCCCACTTTGCTCGAGTAGTTTGATGTCCTTTTGTATCGCTTGTAGCTGTTTTTCGCTGCGAAATACTTGCAACGTTCCAAGCCGACGGCCTTGATATTGCAGGTTATGTTGCTGATTCAGGTCAGCCAAACAAACGCGGCTGTAATTGGCAATCGCCAGCATTCGGGCTTTATTGATGTTGTAACGATCCTGCTGGCAGTTCAATAACATTTTACCCATCCACGCCAACAGCTGTGGGTCGATAGACGGTTTTATTTTCAACGGCGCATGCTCTTCAAACAGCCACTTTAATGCTTTTTGTGGGATGCCGGGTGCAGCCCAAGGGGAAGAGTAGCCATAAGATATTTGCCCTGCGTTAGCAAAACTGGTTTCTTTTGCACCTTGTGATTGGCGATCCACCACCGTTACTCGGTGGCCCGCTTGTGATAAATACCATGCGCTGGTTAGCCCGATGACGCCGCTGCCTAAGACGATCACGTCCATGTTGTCTCCTTAAATCATCCTAGTGTGTTCTTTGAGCACATTCAGAGTTGGTGTAAATGTTCACATAATGGCAACATCAAACATCAAATTGAGTGGAAACACAATCACTAGCCCCTGCACTTATTTTTATGTGGTGATGACAGAAGGGGGGAAATGAAGTCAGAGACAGGTCGCTATCAGCGCTGAGTGTGTCTATGTTTCAATACTGCATAAATCATAACGATAAAAGTGATAGCGGCCATTGCCCAGATCCAATAGCGGTAAGCAGAATAAAAGTGGCTGATTTGGTGAAGATGTTCAAATGCAAAATGGGTGAGTAAACCAAAGACCGCGACCCAAACTGTGGTGGCAAGCACGTTACCCAGTAAAAATACTCTGATGGGCATTTTCGCCACTCCGCAGGCTAATGGCATGAATTGTTTCATCCCCTCAACAAAGCGACTGATGATTAAGCAAATCGGGCCGTATTTTTGAATAGCGCTTTGCAGTTTTTGAAATTTAGCCCCTGAAATATAGCCTTTTTTATCCAACCAACCCTCAAAATAATAGCCGAGCAGATAGCCGCAACTATTACCAATAAAGCAGCTTAGCCACGATACAATCATAACAAGAGAGAAATTCATTACGCCATTGGATGACAAAATGGACGCGGCAATCATGAGCGATTGGCCGGGCATCGGAATGCCAATCCCTTCGAAAAAGATGCTGATGATCAGTGCTAGGTATCCGTACTGTTCCAATAACGGCTGCATTGAGAGGAGCAGTTGATTGATAGGTTGCAAAGCGGGTATCCACCATCGAAAGTTTGAGGTTATTTAATACGCTGGTTCTTCGTTTGAATCAACGTCATCGTGTGATAATGCCCATTTCTTGGCTCTTAAAATAGAATACGTTGTGGTTAGTACCTTCAAATTAGCTGAAAATCATCAGCAAATTTGTTGTGGTTTCTATGCTCTTTTGGCGTAGTACACTGCTTAAAAATCAAGAGGAGTTATTTTATGTTTCATGCCCATGTTTATTTTGATCTCGCAGAGCAAGCAAAAGCACAGCGCGTACAACAAAAAATTGCCCAACAACGACATGATGTACAAGCCATGTTTGGCTTAGTACCAAGGCTTGTTGGCCCGCACTTAAAGCCGATGTTTGAAGTACACCTTGCTGACAATAGCCACGGATTTATTGAGTGGCTAGATGAACATCGGGAAGGTCTTAGCGTGTTAATCCATCCGGTTTCTGGAGACGATAGGTATGACCATTCTGAGGGACAAGTTCTGTGGTTAGGAGAGACTTTAGGGGTGAACTTAGCCGTATTGCGTTAGAGGATGCCTATCAAATTAATAGCCACAGTGAATTAGTGTTTAATGCTCATCTTGTCTAGTCTGTACAGAACGCAGCAGAAACAATAATCGTGGCAAGGTTTTGAAGAAAAAGGTTTTTCGAACAAGTCGTGACCGCAGGCTCATCACCTCTCGTTGTTATTGTATATACATGATGTTGTTCTAAGTTTTGTTGCATTTGAATTTAATACAGTGAATGTTCAGCCAATATTGACCGTGCTGAGTGTTTTTAGAATAAATCAAGCACACTTAAATAGCCGCAGTAATGCGAAGCAAGGAGAACGCAATGGAGAATAAAGGTATGAATTCGGGCGGTAAATGCCCTGTCATGCACGGCGGAGTAACCTCTGCTGAACTATCGAACATGGATTGGTGGCCAAAAGCACTGAATCTTGACATTCTTCACCAGCACGACGTGAAAACCAACCCAATGGGGGCGGATTTTAATTACCGCGATGCGCTAAAAACATTGGATGTTGATGCCTTGAAAAAAGATCTCAAAGCACTAATGACCGATAGCCAAGAGTGGTGGCCTGCCGACTGGGGGCATTACGGTGGTTTGATGATCCGCATGGCATGGCACTCCGCTGGGACTTACCGAATTGCAGATGGTCGCGGTGGTGCGGGCTCTGGCAACCAGCGTTTTGCTCCGCTTAACTCGTGGCCCGATAACGCCAACTTAGATAAAGCTCGTCGCTTATTGTGGCCAATCAAACAAAAATACGGCAACAAAATCAGTTGGGCAGATCTGATGATCTTGGCGGGTAATATGGCTTATGAATCCATGGGGCTTAAAACCTTTGGTTTCGCTTTTGGTCGTGAAGATATTTGGCACCCAGAAAAAGACACTTATTGGGGCTCAGAAAAAGAGTGGCTAGCGCCAAGTGGCGGAGAAAATAGCCGCTATTCCGGTCAGCGCGATCTAGAAAACCCGCTTGCTGCCGTGATGATGGGCCTGATTTATGTAAACCCTGAAGGCGTTGACGGTAATCCAGACCCGCTTAAAACCGCACATGACATGCGCGTCACTTTTGAGCGCATGGCAATGAATGATGAAGAAACCGTGGCGCTGACAGCGGGTGGGCATACTGTGGGTAAAGCGCATGGTAATGGTAGCGCTGCGAACTTAGGGCCAGATCCTGAAGGGGCGGACTTGCACGAACAAGGCTTGGGTTGGAATAACCATGCCAGTCGCGGCATTGGCCGTAATACCGTCACCAGTGGTATTGAAGGTGCATGGACTACGCACCCAACCCAGTGGGATAACGGCTTCTTCCACCTGTTGTTTACCTACGAATGGCAACTGACGAAGAGCCCTGCTGGCGCGTGGCAGTGGGAGCCAATCAACATCAAAGAGGAAGATAAACCGGTTGATGTGGAAGACCCAAGCATTCGCTATAACCCCATGATGACCGATGCCGATATGGCGCTGAAGATGGATCCTGAATATCGCAAGATCTCAGAGCGTTTCTACAAAGACCCAGCGTATTTCTCTGAAGTGTTTGCGCGAGCTTGGTTTAAGCTTACTCACCGTGATATGGGGCCTAAAGCGCGTTACTTTGGCCCTGATGTGCCGGCAGAAGATCTCATTTGGCAAGATCCCATCCCCGCAGGTCGTAAAGATTATGATGTGGATGCAGTAAAAGCAAAAATAGCGGCCAGCGGCTTAAGCATCAGTGAGATGGTCAGCACCGCATGGGATAGTGCTCGTACTTTCCGTGGTTCCGATAAACGTGGTGGCGCTAACGGTGCGCGCATTCGCTTGGCTCCTCAAAAAGATTGGCAAGGTAATGAGCCAGAAAGACTCAGCAAAGTGTTGGCTGTTCTGGATAAAATTGCTGCTGATGCGGGTATTAGCATCGCCGATACCATTGTTTTGGCGGGTAACGTCGGTGTTGAACAAGCGGCCAAAGCGGCAGGCGTTAATATTACTGTGCCTTTTACTACCGGACGTGGTGATGCAACGCTTGAACAAACGGATGTGGAATCGTTTGATGTGCTTGAGCCACTGGCGGATGGTTTCCGTAACTGGCAAAAGAAACATTACGTGGTTAACCCAGAAGAGATGCTGTTAGATAAAGCGCAACTATTGCGCCTGACCGCCCCAGAAATGACCGTATTGATTGGTGGATTGCGAGTGCTCGGTACAAACTATGGCGGCAGTCAACATGGTGTATTGACAGACCGTGTTGGGGCGTTGACTAACGATTTCTTCGTTAACCTCACCGACATGAATTATACTTGGAAGCCAACAGGCCGTAACTCTTACGATATGGTTGAGCGTAAGAGCGGTAAAACAAAATGGACAGCGACTCGTGTTGATTTGGTGTTTGGCTCAAACTCCATTTTGCGCTCATACGCTGAAATTTACGCGCAGGACGATAACAAAGAGAAGTTCGTCAAAGACTTTGTCGCTGCTTGGACCAAAGTCATGAACGCCGATCGCTTCGACGTGTTGTAAGCTATCTCCACTCGGTAATCTTGATATTAAGGCCCTCTTAGCGAGGGCCTTGTTGTGTCTCGGTTTTCTCTCTAAACGGCTTGTTTATAAAAGAGACTAGTCCCCAAAAAACGAGTGTTTCTAAAAACAGACGGAACCTAAAAATAGATGGTATCTAAAAAATAGAGGGCATCTAGGAAGGATCACACAGCGATATATTTTATTGTAATTCCAAGTGCGCCAGTGTTTTGAAGTGCTTGAAGGTTTCGCATTGCGACAGACTTTTACCTAATTTTTTATTAATCAGCACTTGGAAAAGATCATACAGCCCCATCGCCTCTTCATAGTCACATTTACTTAAGGCGAGGAAAAAGATCAGATAGGCTTTTTCACCATTACCCCATTCAATTCCACGCGGTGCAGCGACGGTGTAAACCATCGAACGTTTAGCAAAGAGTTCAATCGAGTGAGGTAGAGCAATGTATTCGCCCATCATGGTTGAAACCAAACTCTCTCGCTCTTGCAGTGAAGCTCGGTATCCTTCCTCTACCAACTCTGTTGATTCAAGATGCGAGCAAACCTGTTCAAAGAGGTGTGATTGCTCAATGACGTCATCAAGGTAGAGAAATTGAGCCTTGGAAAAATACTTATCCAAAAGATAAGAGTGCGTGCGATCAACCAACACTTGTTTGCCCAGTTCTTCCAATTGATGTTGGGTAGGGAAGGGGTCAACCACAAAGCTCTGAATCTCTCTATTGGCTAAGGGCATGGTGGTAATAATGAGGTCCGCTTGCGTGGCATCAGCGGTGATCAATTGTTCAGGGGAATAAACCGTTTTCATATCCAATTGCGGATACTGGCGGCGGATGATCGCTTCTAGCCCAAGTGTTGCGGCATTACCGGCGTCGCAATACAGGAGCGCTTTGGGTGTACGGTGACCTAAATGGTAATTACGTTCAAGCCCCACACCAATGTGAATCACAAGATAGCCTATTTCGTGCTGTGTCATGCAGTAACCCGTCTCTCTGATCCAGTCTGCGATGGCCGATAAGGTAATACTGTAAGCGAGTGGGTAGTGCTGTTTGATATGCTCGGCCAATGGGTTAATTGTGGCGACATGATGTTTGACTCGAATGATCATATGGCAGACGTGGTTGTGAAGATCGCGGCGTAATAGCGCATCGTCACGCACATCGTAAGGGTAATTTTGATAGATATAATCAAAGATGTGAGTGACTAGAGCATCGGCTTCATGCTGTACACCCTGGCTAAGGAGTGCTTGATTCGTCGCAATTCTCGCTTGAATGTGAATCGCCAAGGCGGCAATTTCATGGTTATTGGCGGGTAACAGCATCGGTAGCGCAGAAAATAACGCTTTGGCAATTGGTAGCGTCGTTTCATGAACATCGTTTTTAGAAAATTCGGTAAGCTCTTTGCCACACGCGAGCCTGTGCAGTGTGACGGCAGCATAAAGGGTTAACCAACGCAGCCCAATATCATTGATATAGAGTGTATGGTTGGTCAACACTTCACGAAAGCGCGCTGCAAAAATTTGCTGAGATTTTTCAGGGAAAATCGTACTAATAAAGCCCAGAGCTTGTTTTGTCTCTTTTTGTTCGATGTAGATAAGTTGTGTTAAACGGGAGCGAATCGCCATTTCTGGGCCTTGGATCTGCATGCCCAAACGAGGTTTACTTTCGATCGATAAACCAAACGTGGCCAGTTGGCTGCGTACATCAACCATATCATTTTGAATAACAGTGCGGCTTAGATTCCATGTCTCGGCCAATTCGTCAATTTTTACGCCTTGTTCTGCCGTTAATAGCAGTACTTGAATCTGGATGATGCGCTCTTTACTGGTCCTTGGAATCGTTTCTGCATTTTGCACCCTCGACAAAAAATGCTCGAAAGTTGATGGGTTGTAGATATTGAGTTGGTAACCGGAACCGCGCTGGTGGAGAAGATGTGCGCCATGATTGACCATCACATTATTGAGCAGCGCGACATCGGTGCGTATGGTGCGTGTCGAAACATTAAGCCGTTGCGCAAGTTCGTCCTGAGTCAAAGGCGAGGCGGATACAGCATCCAACAAATGAATTAGGCGAGGGTGCGGTAGCTTGTACATCATCGATTCCTATTCCAGCATGAACAGCGCTATCTAAAAGGTAAAATGCACTAAAGGCAATAGATAGCCAACGCTTTGTTATGCCGGAGCACATGCTCCGGCGTCGGTGTTATGAATGTGCCAGTTGTTTTTGAGTCATGGCCAGCAGGGTTTTCACATCCTCGGGGCGAGTCTGTCCGGTTTTCTCATCGATGATTGAGCTGTAAATGTGTGGAATGACTTTTTCGACTCCAGCATCGAGAGCGATGCGTAAAATCTCTTCAAAGTTGTTTAGATCAATACCACCCGTTGGCTCTAACCAAAAGTGGTGACGAGCACAGGCGTTGGCAACTTCTTGGTACTCAGCTTTGCATTTTAGCCCCTGCATTGGGAAGAATTTGACTGAGCTGCAGCCCATATCTTGCAACATGGCAATCGCCGTATCAACGGGAACAACCGCTTCTTCCATACCTGAACTTTTCGGGCCAGTTGAGATTTTAACCAAGCCAACAGTGCCTGATGGTGAAATCAAACCATTCACGATGGTGTGATTTTGACCTAGAGCTTGACGCGTAGCCCCCACACCAGTAAAGACTTGATTGACATGCTGAGGCTGTAGTATTCCGGCTAAAGCCGTCACCATATCCGATTGTTTGGGATCCCCTGCGCCAAGGCCAATCGATAAAGCATTCTCGATTTTTTCAGCGCACGCTTTCATATCAGCCGCAGCGCTTGCGGTATCTGGGTAATCTTTCGAGAGCATACCGACCAACACATGGCCTTCTGCGGCTTGGTAGACTTCAATCGCATTATGATGCGAACCCGCCAGCACATTGAGACATACACGGTCAGCGTAAAAATTAGGGCTTAAAGACATTCTAATGACTCCTGATTCAGTTGGTTCATGGCGCTAAGAATAAGTTCAAGTTGATGAGATGAAACACTGCGGACATCAAATTCCACCGAACCTTCATTGGATTTGTAAGCGCGGCAATAAATCGCTGGGTTACCATTTTGGAGGCGTGTAACGGCTTCATTAGCGCTGATACCAAATTGTTTGGCATCAAAACTCACTTCTGCACGTGCGATATCTCGGCCTGCACTGTCCCAAACCACGCGCGCGCTTATCCCTTCAATACGGTTTAACCCCTCGATAAATGGCGTCATTTTATCCACCATTTGTTGGCCGGTTTCTTGTTGGCGGCTTAAGTACAGCTCAATGGCATGCGTTAGGCCTAAAATGCCTTCTTTACCGACTTTCATCGCACGGCCAATCCCTGCAGATTGCTGCTTAACCCATTCCACATATTGATGTTTCCCAATCACTAAACCACTGGTTGGGCCTTCAATCGCTTTCGCACCACTGTAGATCACCAGATCAGCCCCTTGCTGATAATAGAGTTGTAGATCCTCTTCTGCTGCTGCATCAACAATCAACGGAAGCTGGTGGTCTTGAGCCACTTTGGCCGCTTGTGCCACGGTTAACATGCTTTTTTGCACGCAATGGTGCGATTTAATGTAGAGAATGGCGGCGGTATTGGGGGTGATTGCCGCGGCTAATTGTTCTGCGCTGCATTCATTAGCCCAACCGGCCTCAATCAGGTTACCGCCGCCAAGATTTACCATGCTGCCAACCGGGGCACCATAATTGACGTTATGCCCTTTGGGGATCACAATATCCGTTGCGATCGGGTGCGTTTTTGCATGCAGATGCTCAAGCAGATAAGGGTTACCACGCACAATGACTGCCGCGACACTCTGTGCAATTCCCGCTGAAGCGCATGAGACGACGACCGCATTTTCAACTTGCAGCAAACGAGCAATATATTGGCCAGTTTTGTTCACCAAATCGCTCATTTCAAAGTAGTTGTTCATCCCAAAACAGACGGTCTGCTCCACTTCGGGCTGCGGAGTGGAAACACCAAGAGCTGTCATACGGCCAGATGCGTTGATCACCTGTTTCAAGTGATATTTTTCAAGAATGGAAGACATAATGCTGTTGTCCTTGTTCAGTCAATACAAGCTTGCCGTCAATGATGGCAGCAAGAGGCGTAAATCTCTGTTGTCCAGTTCGATGCTGGTGATGAGTATCGGTGTAGTTAACCGACGCTTTATCGATGGTGTAGAGCGTTAAATCGGCATCATAGCCTGCAATTAAGTGCCCCTTTTTCGCTAGGCGAAGTGCTTGCGCTGCTTGACTCGTCACGCGCTCAATGATCTGCTCATGGGATAATCCGAGCGTAAAAAACATCGACATCAGGTGGGCAAGACCGTAAACCGGGCCATTGAGTCGGTTTTTACAGTAAATGTCAGAACTGATTGTATCGGGCAAAATCCCTTGTGCGATTGCCTGCTCAGCCACCTCAAAACTGAAACTGGCACTGCCGTGGCCGATATCAAGTTTCAGGCCTCGAGCTCTGGCCTGCTGAACGCTGCTTTTTATCTCCCCATGACAATCAAGAATGCGGTTAGGTTTGCCATTAAAGCAGTGAGTGAGAATATCGCCTTTGCCCAGCAGAGCGACAATTTCATCCAAATCCGGCGGCGCATTACCGACGTGCACCATCAATGGAACGCAGCCGCATTGCTGCTGTAATGCTTTGGCAGCCTGAAGCGGCATTAAGCCATTGTGGCCGACAACACTACCGCTCATGCGTGCTTTTAAGCCGACAATAAATTCGGGATGACGAAGCAGCGCTTGCTTTGCGCTATCCAGATCAATGTCGTTGGCATCGGCCAGTTCATTTTGGCGCAACAAGCCAATTTTCGAGATGTTAAGTAGTGCGCGCACATGGGTTGTGCATTGCGCTGCAAGCTGCGCAAAATCATCCACGTCGTTTGCGCCTGTGCTGCCCGCATCAATGACAGTTGTCACGCCACCGGACACCCCAACGTTATCGGGGTGGTCGTTATAAATAGGCGAGTTCGGATAGCAGTGAGTGTGGCCGTCAATCCAACCAGCACTCACAAAAACGTCATGATCTAAATCGACGGTCTGTTTTGCCAATGAACCAGCAAGATCGCCCACCGCCGCTATTTTGTTGCCCTGAAGGGCGATATCGATACTACACCCACCCGCTTGTTGGGCATTTTTGATCAGGATGTCATACATAATTTGCATCTCACGCTCTTCGCTCATCGGCGCGAAGAGCGATTCTCAGTAGAATTTAAACCCCAGCTTGTTTTACAGTGCGATAGGAAAAAGAGCTCCTAACGCCATCGCTCCGAGAATGGCACCACCCGTAATCGGTTTACCCCACACATAGAAAATCAATGCGCCACCTAGAGAGCCGATCCCAATCGGGATAGAAGCGGCCATCGCAGATAAAATGATCAATGGTCCAAGAAAACGGCCGGAGCTATTGCCTGCTCCCATCATCACATCAGCCCCGTAGGTTGAATCGCTTTGGTTGATGGTAAATTTACGTGCCAGCACAATTAAGCCACCAATCGCCAAACCAGCGAGCATGCCTGTGATTAACGAAGCGGTGAAATTTTCAAGAGGATAAACAATGCCAGCACCTAGTAGTAAAGCTGGAATCCCTAAACCCACACCGGTTTGCACTGCGCCACCGATATCCAAAATGCCCACGAGCGAACCTTCAATGATGCGAGCAAACAGAAAGCTTGCACCAAAAGCGGCCACCGCACCGTACGCGCCTGTATCCATCCCTGCTCGCAGCATGGAAACAAACGCCACTTCGTTAAAAGCACCGACACCGTATAAGTAGTACATGTGCGTTCCGGCAAAAACCCCGGCTGAAAGCAAGCCCACGAAAATCGGGAAAGACCAGTCGGCATACCAAAAGTTGTGTTTCATTTTTTCGTCCATGGTCAACTCCTTATTTGCCACTGATCATGAGATGGATGTTTTCAAGCCACAAAGGAACTTGCATATGGAAAGCTTCGATAAATTTCATGTCGAACCCGCGGAAGAAAGCACTTAACGCAAACAGTGCAATAATTGCCGCCATCATGATCTGGGTTACTTTGTTCCAACCACTCTCTTCAACACCTTTACCAATCAAAATACCCAGCACCAAACCAGGAACGGCGTTGCCCATAATCATCTGAGCTAAACCACCAAAGATAGTGGCCCAAAAGCCCGATTTTTTACCCGCTTCAATTGCCGCTAGCCAGAAAATAACCGGCATGACGGTATTCACCAGTAAGTTTGCCGCTGGTACTAATACCTTTACCGCCGTGACTTGCAGCGCCGCAGGAACGGCCGCCGCCGTTGAGTTAAGAAACGCAACCACAATCGCACCGATAATGGCGCAAGCAATGCCCATTCGTTTTGGATCATGCAAGGTAGTGGCAAGGTCGCGGTTTTTTATCATCAGCGCCGCCGCGCCCCAGTTCGGGATGATGCGGTGGTCAACATCTTGAGTGAATGCCCCTGCCGCAACCGTTGAGGCCCAAGCATTAAAGAAGAATCCAAGCCCAAAAGAGAAGTGAGAGGCAGGGTCGCCTTCACACGAGTTCAACTCTCCCAGAGTACGAAATGCGCCCATACCTTGGATAGTTGGAGCATGGAACATCCTTGCCGCGCCTACTCCAACGCCGATACCGACTAAGCCACCAATGATGATGGACTTAAAGAGAATGATAAGAAACATGTCAGGGATCCTTATAGTGACCTGTTAACGTTTGAAATCGACCTGTTCCACATCTATGTAGGTCAGGCTGACCGTAACCTCTAGCTTGACGCTGTATTGGCGTCGATCTCTTGCAAGAAAGAAGAAAAGGAATTTCTCTCGCTTTACCTTCTCTTCTGCTTGCAAAACGTTGACGTCTAACGGCTCAATCCGGAGGAGCACTTTTGCGTTATTCTTAAGTAACGTGGGTTGCACTTGGCTTAAAGCCGCGGCAAAAGCCTGCTGCTTTGTTTCGCCCTTGCCACTCACAGTTACCTTAGTGGTTAACTGCTCTTTCATGCTTTGACGCCATGCTTAGCCACAAACGCCTTCACCAGTTTTTCGCCCAGCTCTTCTTTATCCATAAAGCCGAAACCCAAAACCACACAGCCTTCATTGATCGCGGTTATCCCTTCCTCAACAGAGCGCATTCCATAACGGCATTGATAGCCATATTTTGTTTGCGCTGTGATAGCACCTGCGCCGCCGCTGCCGCAAAAAGAGATCCCTAAATCGGCTTGCTGCTGTTGCATGACATCACCTAACTTCATGTCTGCGGCCATGCCGGGAATAACGGTCACTTCAGCGCCTGCCGCTTGAGCACCGGCTCCTACTTTCTGACCTTTGCCCATGCGATCACCAATAACGACTTTGATTACTGACATGTTGTTTCTCCTGCTGTTGGGTTTAATTCGTTTTCTTTAGCTACTTCAAAATGGACCGAAAGCAGATGCGCTTCTTCATAAGCGAGGTTCTCCATCCAACGACACACTTGCTCGGCCAAGGTGAAACAAATGGGAGAGATTTCATCAAACATCTCCATATCGAGTTCAGGTAACGATTCACCGCTAAATGAGCGCCAAACCATCGCTTTGATGTGTGTTTCGAGCATTTTTTTCTGTAGCGAATCGGGGTAGATAGCGTGTGAATTAAGCAAGGCAATGGCTCGTTCGGTGAGCGACAAGCCAAGCTCTATAATCTGTGCATCATCCATGCTAATGGGTTGAGAGTTTTGCACCGTGGGATTCTCCAAATGTTTAGCTTGGAGAAGAAAATAGCGTAAAAGGGAGCAAGGGTGGATAAGCCCTATTTCCACTTCCAAATGGAAATAAACCGTGGCCAGTAACATTCGCGCGGTTTTATGTGATGTGTGAATAAGATTTATGGGAATAAATGCGCTGAAAAGGTGATTTGAATCGCTATTTCAAGCGCAAATTTATCGTCTCTTTATTTGCTGCCTGTCACAAAACAACTGGTGGTTATTTTGGTTTTATGTTTATTTTCCCAATCGAGCGTCAGGAAGCACGCAATATTAACGGAGGATGGCTTTGAGCCGAGCAAAAGTACGCATGCTGTCGGTTGCGAGCATGGGAGCGTAGTCAGCGTTTTGTGCCTCAAGCTGATAATGGTTTGGTCCTATTTTGCGTACTACGCGTAGCAAGTAGTGGTTATCACCCGTTTCATCTTGAGTTTCAATCGCCATGACCAGATTAGAAATTGAACCTGCGCTCTTTGGTGTGACCCATTCAAGTAGTAGTAAATCACCATCTTGAATCGGGCTTTTACCTCCATTCATTGAATTACCTGAAGCGGGGGCAATGAAATGTCTTGTTGGGTCAAGCTTACCGTAACCACCGGCGACTAAATATTGATCTTGAGTATCATGAGTACCTTGCTTGAAATGACCGCAAGCAATTTTTAGATCGGGGTAGAGGGGCAAATAGGTACCTTTTTCGCTTGCTTGGCTTGGTAATGGAAGGATCTTGGCCGAAGTTTGGATTGGCTTTGAGTTTGAATGTGCTTCTTGCTTACTGACTCGCTGTATGTATTCGGCAAAACGCAAATCGACAAGTTCTTGAATAAGATCATGAAGCTGTGGCAAATCGGCATTGTCTACAGCAAAAGTGGGTAAAAAGCGGTGATTATCCACCTTAAACCATGCATGGCCAGAAGAGTCTGGGCTTGTAAACGCTTTGACTGGGTTTCGATTCCAGTAATTTAGCCATTCGGATCCTGTTGCGCTAAATTGCTTGGCTTGTTCGGTGAGATCTCGTCGCATCAAATCAGGTCTACGTGATAACACTTTATGACTTTGAATCGCTAGCTCATTCAATGTTGGGGGCTTTCGCAAACCATCAAGCTCTAATAGTGCTTCAAGTAAAACGGCTTTAAAGCATTTGCTCATCGCTGTGATTTCGACTGCTTTGAGCAAAAACTCGTCATATTTCGTCAGTCGTTGAGTCAGTGCTAAGTCACTTTCTTGGTCTGCCACGAACCTAAACCAACTTTTCATCAAGCGGCGTACTTTACTGAGATCATAGCCATGGTGGAAAAATTCGGCGGCACTTGGTCGGTGTGCGAGCTGATGCTTGAGATCTTGGTAATCTTCAGCCGCAGTTGAACGTATCTGTTTTGCTAAGGTTTGCCAAAATTGCAGCAGTTGTGGATCAAAGTTGACATAGCAACCGGCCGCTAACGAAGTGGTTTGGTTGGTCGCTTTGACTATTTCTTTCAGTGAACCCACATTGAGTAGGGTTGCGGGCCGATTTAAAAATGAAGAGTGATTACCGATAAAATCTAACACCATTAATTGCTGTTTACCTGTACTCGGAGATTGGCGCAAACCGCGGCCTAATTGCTGTAAAAAGAGTATTTTTGATTCGGTGGGACGAATCATCAAAATGGTATCAATCGCGGGTAGATCGGTTCCTTCATTGAACAGGTCGACAGAAAAAAGAATGTCGATACTTCCTTCATTCAACTGTTTTAAGGCGTCGTTTCGACGTATTTGAGAGTCACTATAGACGGCGATAGCGCGAACGCCTTGTTTGGAAAAGTATTTCGCCATGTAATCGGCATGACGTTTAGAAATACAGAAAGCTAATGTGCGCTGTTGTTTTCTGTCAAACCAATGGTGATAAATATGTTCGGCACGCTGCTTGGTCGCAAATGCACTGTCCAAAGCTGTAGGGTCAAATTTGCCATTGCGCCAAGGGATTTCTTGATAATCGACGAATTGATCGTAAATACCGTAGTAATGAAATGGCACTAAAATTTTCTCATCAATGCCATGCACCAAGTTACGCTCAAACACTAAATTGTTGTCGCAAAGCGATAATATATCGGCTTGATCAGAGCGCTCGGGTGTTGCAGTTAAGCCTAAAAGAAATGCTGGTTGGAAATAAGCGAGTAAATCTCGGTAACTACGCGCACTCGCGTGATGAAATTCATCGACAACAATATAGTCAAAATCATCGGCTTTGAAGCGCGCTAACTGCGCTTTTTTACCTAAGGTGGCGACTGAAGCAAAAAGATAATCAGCTTCCTCTGTTTTTTCAGCTCCGTTGTATAAGCCAGTTTTAGCGTTAGGTATTAATTTACTAAATGTGCTTTCAGCTTGAGTCAGAATCTCTTCTCGATGGGCAACAAACAAGACGCGTTTTGCTTGCATCTGTTGGGCATCAAAAGCGGCTAACCATGTTTTTCCCATTCCAGTCGCTAAGACAACCAAGCCACGTACATAGCCTTGCTCACGGCTCTGGTTTAGCGCTGATAAAGCCAACACTTGCATTGAGTTTGGGGTAGGTATCTCCGGTGCTTCATCGGCTCCATCCAACAGTGTTAATGAACGTTGCGTTGACAGTTTTTTGTAGCGCAGTAAGTAGTCGTCTATCCAGTGATGGGAGAGAGTCATACTCTGTTCATGAGAAAAAATAACTGAAAACTGCTCACGAATATATTCAAATTCTTGCGCTGCGGGTGAAGTGGCTGGTTGCTCAAAATCGTGGCGTAAAGCCCACTCATAGCTTTGTAGTAATGCTGTTTTACTGATGTTATTTGAACCGACCCAAGCACACCCTTCACTGATGGTCCCTTGTTCTGTTTTAACAAAAATGTAGGATTTCATATGAAAGCTATGTTGACTTTCACAAGTAAAAATACGGCATTGCGCTCCACGTTCCGCCAATATCATAAGGCGTCGTAATGCGACTGGGTGGGTTATTGCTAGATAGTCCGAAGTCAGTAATTTGAGTGAGGCTCCACTTTTTAGAGCGTCAAGAATAGGGTCAAATAGTAAATCCAATCCGGAAGGTTGAACGAAAGAAACCGAGATCTCTATTTCACTAGCGTGGTTAATGGCTTGGATTAACTTAGGAAGTAGCGGGTCTTGTTTCCCTCCCGCACTCAGTTTTGGGCCGCTATATAAAGTGGCCAGACCCTTGTTTCTATGAGCGCTCATCGCTCTTCACTTTTTATTAAAATAGCATTCAACCACTGTTCGTTTTGGCGATCCGTTCTTAAATCATTGGTTATCCAGATTTTTGCCACATTCAATGGGGCATGAGCGATCCACTGTGCTAAACGTTGTTCATCACCGTTGGTAAATCGACGGCCATCACGTTCCACTTCCCCTGTTCCATATTTAAAAGAACAATATAAAGGGGCTAATGGTTTTAGCTGAGAAGCTAAATGAGTAAAGGTATCTGGAAGATCCAATTCACCAACATGCAGTAACGATGCGCAAGCCCAAATACCATCAAAAGATTGATCACTTTGAAAATCAGCAAAGGTTGAAACGGTGACCGGAATTTGAAGCAGTTGAGATGCCAAGCTTGCTAATTCTTCACTGGCGTCAAATGCCACCACTTTATAACCCTGCTCAATGAAACTTTTTGCATCTCTGCCAGAACCACAACCAGCATCAAGGATGATGCCCCCTTTTGGAATATGGGGCGTAAAGTGTTCCATCAGCGAATGGGTATCTACTTCTTTGGTTGATGCAAAAAACAGTTGGGCATTTTGGTTGTAGAACTCGATAGACATAATCGCTCCTCAAAGTGAACGCTATTCTAACTATCTAATACCAAAGGCTCAATTGATTGCAGTACAAGTGTGATCAACTGAGTTGTTTTAAGTTTTTCGTGCGCAGACAGCGAGCCTAAAGTCGCCATAGAATTCAATTGATTTTCTATTCAATAAGAATGACTGATTAACCATTAGTATTATTAATTTCACTTATTCCACAGAGGGCTTTACTCTGCACTTCGGCTTCAATTTGAATGAGAAAGAAAATATGACAGCGATTACTGATTTAGAGGTTTTACTGCAATCCATGTCACCCGAGTTGGTGGGCGGAAGTTATGTGTTTTGTACTGTGCAAGGGGCATTAGCCGATTATTTGCATTTAGAACCCGTGGCGACATTTAAAGAGCGTGAAGGGCTGACCTTGGTCGTTGAGCAGCAAAAGGCCGTTGCGGCGCAGCTCGATTTTGAATCGGTATTCAGCTTAATTACGCTGACGGTTCATTCAAGTTTAGAGGCGGTGGGTTTAACGGCCGCTTTTGCAACTAAGCTAGCTTCGTATGGCATCAGCGCTAATGTGATGGCGGGCTATTATCATGACCATATTTTTGTGCAAAAAGAGAAGGCAGAAAAGGCGATGGCGGCACTCAAAGAGTTCGCACAATAATGATTTCCTTGCTACCTGCAACTCCAAGTTGTTTGGTGATAAATATTCAAAATAGCATAGTTTGATGCAACCAATCGGTTAAGTGTAGAGGATAAGTGTATGAGTAATATGGTAATGAAAGTGAAGACGGCATCTGGTCGGCAAGTGACCTATCACCGGAATTTAACGGCGCTGCGCCAGTCGTTTGACCAAGCTGGGATTCGCTACCAGTTGATTGAGACGAAAGTTGCTGAGGTTCGTTCTCCTCGCTGAATGAGTTAGCGTACGTCAGTCAATTTTTATTCAGGGATGATTGAATGTGTCAAAAGGGGAGTGGTGATGCGTTTGTTGAGCTTGCATTTTTGTTTCCAAAATTGAGAAACATATTTTCGAGAATAAGCGTGTATTGATAAGAGTCTTTTCTAGGATTTATACCGAATGCCGTGATATTATCCTGCGCCCAACGGCTATGTGGTGGGTTTATAAACCACTACTGGCCTTATTAGTAGCAGATAGTTTCATTGTTGTGGATGATGATTCTATGTAAAAAGAGACCATATTTTGCTTGATATATTACGCGAAGTATTAGGATGGACATCTGTCGCATTCTATATATCACTCACTATTTTTAATTCGATGAAGTTTACTCGCTATGCTGCATTTGCTTCGGCTGCGAATGACATTGCTTGGTCAATTTTGATGGGCTGGTGGCCTAAAGTCATCCTTAACCTGTCGGTTGGTGCCATTAACGCCTATCGATATGTGAAAGATTTTACTAACACCAGCAAAATGGTGATCAATTCTGCTGCGGCTTTGATGGCGAGCGGTATTCTTTATATTGCTTATGTGGCCGTAAGCAGCTTTATCAATAACCCCACACTTGCTGAAGCCTTGCAGTTTGGCGATCTCGCGTTAATTTTGTTGGCACTGTATATGACTGACCTGAAAAGGTTCCGTTTGCTCATGTTCTTATCGGGGTTTGTTGGTATGGCTGCCTATTTCGGTAACCCACAAATGATGATTATCAAAGCGTTGGTTATTGGCATTATGGCTTACAAGCTTTTCCGCGCCGATAAACTCACGACAGTCGCTACCCATCAGCAACAAACGAATGCATAACTGCGGGTGTGTAAACTGACCTCCGCATTTGTACAAGAGAAACATCAGGGTGGCGTCCTAAGTTGAGATTGGCGCGCTTTCTATTTATTGAGCGATAGTCATTGAGTTGCGATTGTTTAGAGCCACCTGGCAAAATCATCAATTTCCTACTTCAAAAGGAACTGAACCCGCGTCCATGTATTCCTAAATCATTAAAAAATACTAGCTTGTTATAGCAATTCAATCTAAAGCAAGAGCGCTGATACTGAGCATTTTACCCATCCTCACCATCTATCAATAGCGATTTTAACGCATCGGGAGAAGAGGGGAGCAGTCCGACTTTTAAGCCAAATGGTTTGAGTTGCCAATAGGCGACATCGTGCCAAACTTGAGCAAAACATAGTCTTGTTCGTTTGAACTAAGGTCTTCAATATCTAGGAGTTTAACCCAGTACCGTCTACTAGCGCCGCTAGGCATAATATCGTCTAGAAACTTTAACCATCCAGGTTTACCCATGTCATTAAAAAAGAATGAGACAGGGTGGTTGAGTGAAACAGCGTGAAAGTCATCTTTATCGTGATGTTCTAGCGCATAGTCGCTGAGGTAGTTGAGTTCAGTTACTCGGAAATTATGTTGGCTACTTTTAGGGAACGAGATAATACCAATATCTATCCATTCACCTTTGATAAAAGCTTGTACGGTTAGTTCTTCCATCGACAACACCCTACTTATCAATGAGTAAAGTTTTACTCTTAAAGTCATTTTCTTTTAAGTTGTGAGTAAATTGTTACTCGTAATCTGTAAGTCAAAAGTTTTGATGAGCAGAATGGATGATTTCAGCGATGAAAGCTGCGATAGGAAGTAGGGCGTTAATAGTTTGTACAGTGATGCAAGTTGTTCGTAATAAATGAACAGTTACCTTGAATGAACAAAGTGGTTGAGGTGAGCTGTAGCAGTGTTACGAGGAATGTTACGTAAGTGAATCTCGATGAGACTCCCTGAACCACTTAAAGCTAGATATGACAAGGGATTAGAAAAGAAAAAAGACGTCCGGAGACGTCTTTAAACTATGATTTGGTGGAGCTGGCGGGACTCACCTTCAACTGCCTTAAAAAACAGTTACTTCAATAGGTTAGGGTGTTTGTGATTTTTGAGAATAACTCTTTAGTACCTTATCTTAGTACCATATGAGGCCAGTATCAATATAGAAGCCTATTATCCTAATTAAGGACGCCAGTTCAGCTCCCTATTTGGGAGCTGAACCGATATCTATGATACGCAGATCACTTAATCTGACTTTTGACGGCGTTAATCCTTTCCAACTGCGACGCACTTAATGAGTGTTGCTTTAATTGCTCATAGCTTTTTAATAATCTGTTTTGTTGACGTCGAATTTGTCGATCATTTAGCTCTTCTTTTGCGTTTAACCACTTATCAAACTGCTTTTGCATCAGCTTGATGAGTTTTTCAATTTCAAGGGCTTCAGTGGCTTTTTTATATTGGTATTGCCAAGTTGATAGTCTGCGTCCTTTCTCTTTTTCAATTGGCTCATAGCTCCGGTAATCTATGCCGACATGTTGCAGTACTGCGCTGTTGAATGCTTGCTTAATGACTTTTGTTGCTTTTTTCCGTTGTAATTCCGTGAGGACTCGATTGCCGACAACCTTACCAATCATCAAATGCACATGGTCGCCACTACCTTTTTTTCCTTTCTGTTCCTGCTGGTGCAAGACAGCTCGAATTTGTTGTCGGTATTGCGAAAATTCACATTTGTTAAGTTGACACAATTTAGCAAGAGCCAATGCACAATCTTTGACAATGGATTGCCACTGCTCATAGCTAGGTCTGTAGCCCCTTGGCAACGTAAGGCAATATTCCATAGCGTAGGTCGATAGTGGGCGACCTCCACGGCGGTTATTTAGCTGCTGATTAAGCCTGAATTGTTCGCCTGTAAGAGCAATGCGCTTGGAGGTAGCGCCACAGCCGAAGAGTGATACGAGGTCTTCGGTGTATTTGTGGTTGGCGTGTTCGGTGTTTAGTAGGTAACGCTCTCGCATCATTACACCATCTGATGCAAGTCGAACGGGTTGTGTTGTTACAGTCCAGTTTTTAATCATGAAATATGTTTTCTATAAATATAGAAAATTATTTTTTAGATTTAAACAACTTAAAATCAACTGGTTATGCTGGGTTATGGTTCCAGATAGGTCAAGTGCTTCGCATTGTCCGCTGGCAAGAGTGGATACCCCTCTTAACTCCCCTTTTGAAAAACGTAAATTTGCAGCAGCCTAAAATAGTTCTTATGCTTATAAAAAACACTATGGACAAACCTATTCCATCTTCCGATCTTATCGGTTACATCATTGAACTTGAACTGTTTGAATCTACAACGCTCGAAGACCAAGTCATACAAAAGGCAGAGAACGCAGGCTTTTTAAACGTACACGATGAGTCTTACATGCCTAAATTGCGTTGGATAAAGAAAATCGTTAAGCATGCTGAAGATGCATTTAATCTAGAAGCAGTCATTGATAGTGAACAGCCGCTTGAGCTGAATATGTCGACGTTCAAACAGCTTAGGCAAGAACGCGAAAAGCGAGTAAATGATATTTTGGAATTGTTAGCTAGGTATATCATTGATGCAGCTCCGCCTTACAAAGGCTAAGAACTAGCATTGTTTAAAATATGATCTCTCATTTAAAGTACCTGTAATAGGTGCTTTTTTGTTGTATGTCGCTGCGACTTGGAGAGTGGTGAGGTACAATCGGCACAATTTTTTCATATTCAATGTGCTGATTATAATGACTAACAACAATTTCTCTTCAACAGCAGCGTTTTTATGGTCGGTGGCTGACCTACTGCGTGGTGATTTCAAGCAATCTCAATACGGACGCATCATTCTCCCATTCACACTGCTAAGACGCTTAGAGTGTGTGCTAGAAGCTACCAAGCCAGAGGTACTGGCAAAATACGAAACAGTCAAAGCCATGCCGATTGAGGCGCAAGATAAACTGCTCACCCACGCAGCGAAATTAAGCTTTTACAATACCTCAAAAATGGATTTAAACCGCCTTGGTGAAACAGGCGTAGCAAGTAACCTAGAGAGCTACATTCAATCGTTCAGCCCTAATGCGCGTGAGATTTTCGAGCACTTCGATTTTTTCAATACCATCGACAAACTGGAAGAGGCCGATCTGCTTTACAAAGTGGCCAAACGCTTTGCAACCACCGATCTTCACCCGAATACCATCAGCAACTATGGTATGGGGCTAGTGTTTGAAGAGCTTATTCGCCGTTTTGCTGAAAGCTCCAATGAAACCGCAGGGGAACACTTTACCCCAAGAGATATCGTGCGCTTAACTACCTCTTTGGTCTTCACTGAAGATGATGATGCGCTGACCCAATCGGGTTTAGTGCGCTCCATTTATGACCCAACCGCAGGCACGGGCGGCTTTTTATCGTCTGGTATGGAATACGTGCTGGAGCTAAACGAAAAAGCGTCCCTGTCTGCATTTGGTCAAGAGCTAAACCCTGAGTCCTACGCTATCTGTAAAGC
This sequence comes from Vibrio sp. V15_P4S5T153, assembly GCF_963874485.1. NCBI lineage: Bacteria > Pseudomonadati > Pseudomonadota > Gammaproteobacteria > Vibrionales > Vibrionaceae > Vibrio > Vibrio sp. V15_P4S5T153. Next base: position 80,751 of record NZ_CAWNHR010000011.1, read on the forward strand.
GGATATGCTGATCAAGGGGCAGAAGGTCGATAACATCAAACTGGGTAATACCTTATCGAATGACCAACTACGCACCGACAAGTTTGACTATATGCTGTCAAACCCTCCGTTTGGTGTGGATTGGAAAAAGATCCAAAAACAAATCAATGATGAGCACACGCAAAAAGGCTTTGAAGGTCGATTTGGCGCAGGCTTGCCACGCGTGTCTGACGGTTCATTGCTCTTTTTGCTGCACCTAATCAGCAAAATGCGCTCTGCTTCTCCTGAAAACAAAGGCGAAGGCGGTTCACGTATCGGTATTATCTTGAATGGCTCGCCACTCTTTACAGGCGGTGCGGGGAGTGGTGAAAGCGAAATTAGACGCTACATTCTGGAAAATGACCTGCTAGAAGCCATTGTGGCGTTGCCAACCGATATGTTCTACAACACAGGTATTGCCACTTATATTTGGGTGCTATCTAGCCATAAACCTGCTCATCGCAAAGGCAAGGTTCAGCTGATCAATGCATCAAAAGAGCGTGCCAAAACAGGCGGTCGTGGTCGCAGTGGCGGTGGTGAAGTAGAAGGTGATGATGAAAATGTATTCTATGCAGCAATGCGTAAATCACTGGGTAGTAAACGCAAAGAACTGACAGAAGGCGGCATCAAAGAAATAGTAAAAACCTATGGTCAGTTTGCCGAAAACGACTTTAGCAAGATTTTTGACTACAAAGAGTTTGGCTATCGCCGCATTACCGTTGAGCGCCCGCTGCAATTGGCGATTTATCCGAAAGATGAACTGAGACTTGAAGCCCTGCAAGCCGATAATGCTTGGGCGAAAATGGATGAAACGACTCAACAAGCCATTCTTGATGCGCTCGCTTCTTTTGAACAAGAGAAATATTTATCGCGTGATAAGTTCCTCAAACAACTCAAAGCTAGACTAGCAGCCGTTAAACTCAGCGCAGTTCAACTAAAACTGATCGTCAAACACCTAGGCGAGCACGATGACGAAGCCGAAGTCTGTAAAACAAAAGGTCAGATTGAAGCCAACCCAGATCTGCGTGATAACGAGAACGTGCCACTAACTGAAAGCGTTGCCGATTACTTTGCTCGTGAAGTGCTGCCGCACGTGCCGAATGCGTGGATTGATGAAAGCAAGACCGACCCTAAAGATGGTGAAGTAGGGATTGTCGGCTATGAAATCCCATTTAACCGCCATTTCTATGTGTATGAACCACCAAGAGCATTAGAAGACATTGATGCGGATTTGGATGCGGTATCGGCTGAGATTATGCAGTTGCTACAAGAGGTGCATTCATAATGGCTGGTCGTTATAAAGCATATCCAAAGTACATGACCGCTGATAGTAAATGGTTAGATGCAATACCTGCTCATTGGAAAGTAACGGCACTGAAGCACGTATTATCAACACCTATAACTGATGGTCCTCACTCTACACCAATATTTCAAGATGAGGGTATTCCATTCGTATCGGCTGAAGCAGTGTCTGGAGGTTATATAAACTTTGACAAGATTAGAGGATATATATCTGAAGAAGATGATACTCTTTTTAGTCAAAAATACAGACCTCAACTACACGATGTCTATATGATTAAATCAGGTGCAACCACAGGCATTTCTGCGATTGTTGAAACAAATAGAAGATTTAATATTTGGTCACCTCTCGCAGTAATGAGGTGCAAGAAAAGCTACAACCCATATTTTTTACTAAATTATCTAAGATCCGATTCGTTCCAAAAATCAGTTCAACTGAGCTGGACATTTGGTACACAACAAAACATAGGAATGAACACGTTAGAGAACTTAACAGTATGCTTTCCGCCTTTTGAAGAACAACAAAAAATCGCCAATTTCCTCGATCACGAAACCGCCAAGATCGACACCCTAATCGCCAAGCAAGAAAAGCTGATTGAGCTGTTAAAAGAAAAACGCCAAGCGGTGATTTCTCACGCCGTGACCAAAGGGCTTAACCCTGATGCACCAATGAAAGACTCTGGCGTGGAGTGGTTGGGTGAAGTGCCTGAGCATTGGGTTGTTTGTTGCCTCAAACATATCAAAGGTGAAGACAAAGGCTCTTTTGTCGATGGCCCATTTGGTAGCAACTTAAAATCTGAGCACTTTGTTGATAATGGTGATGTATATGTAATCGAGAGTAACTTTGCTACAACTGGATTATTGGATACAACAAAGTTAAAAACGATCTCAACAGAGCATTTTGAAACAATAAGCCGAAGTGAGACAACTGAAGGGGCGATTATTATAGCCAAGATTGGTGCTAGGTATGGTATGAACTCGGTAATGCCTGCTCTCGATAAAAAAGCTGTAGTATCTGGAAACTCCTTAAGCCTAAAAATTAATGATAAAGCAATGGATGTTCAATATTGTCACCATCTGCTAACACATCTGAAGCAAGAGGGTGCGATGGATGATGGTGTTAACGTAACTGCACAGCCAGCATTGTCTTTAGGTCAACTTAATAATCTTCCATTCTTACGACCATCAAAAGAAGAGCAACAAGCAATTGTTAATTTTGTCCAACAACAAGAAAAATCTCTCTCGTCTCTAATATTAAATGCTGAGAAGATGATCGAATTATCTAGAGAACGCAAAACAGCCCTTATCTCAGCCGCCGTAACAGGCAAGATTGATGTGCGTCACTTTGTTGTAGAACAGGGGCAGCCTCAAGGAGCGCAAGGATGAGCAACCTAAATAACCTACTCCCCTTGAGCCAAGAGGTGGCCGCGCTGATCCGCAGCGCCAAGCAGCGTGCCGCCGCTGCCATTAATAATGAAATCACCGTGCTCTATTGGCAGGTCGGCAACCGAATTCGTCAAGAGGTGTTAGGCGGCGGACGGGCAGATTATGGCAAACAAGTGATCGCCACCCTAGCCACTGAACTTACGGCACAATATGGTAAAGGGTGGAGTAAACGCAATCTTGCCCAAATGGTTAAATTTGCAGAGGTTTTTACAGATGCTCACATTGTGCAGACGCTGTCTGCACAATTGAGTTGGAGCCATTTTGTTATCCTTTGCGCTATTGACGACCCGCTCAAACGGGATTTTTACACCAGCATGGCCATGCAAGAGCGTTGGTCAACCCGTACCCTTGATGAGCGCATTGGCGCATTGCTTTTTGAGCGCACCGCCATTTCTAAAAAGCCAGACGAAACCATCGTCGCCGAGCTAACTGAGCTGAGAGCCTCGGGTCAATACAATAAAAACTTGCTGCTAAAAGATCCCTATATATTGGATTTTCTAGAACTGAATGATCGCTATCTAGAAAAGGACTTAGAAGATGCCATTCTAAGAGACATTGAGCAGTTTTTATTAGAATTAGGCGCGGGCTTTACGTTTGTTGCCAGACAAAAACGCATTCAAATTGATAACGATGATTTTTACATCGATCTACTGTTTTACAACCGTAAATTAAAGCGCTTGGTGGCGATAGATTTAAAGCTAGAAAAATTCAAACACAGCCACAAAAGCCAGATGGAACTTTACCTTAGTTGGTTGAAAAAATACGAAACCGAAGAAGGTGAGAACCCGCCACTAGGCATAATATTATGCTCCAGTAAAAAACAAGAACAAATTGAGTTACTCGAGATGGAAGGCAGCGATATTCACGTGGCTGAATATTTGACCCGCCTGATAGACGTTGAATTACTAGAGCAAAAGTTACAACACTCGATTGCCAACGCCAAGCAGCGACTCAACAATCAGGGCGGATAAATGAACCAAGAAAAAGCATTAAAAGAGTTTCAGTTTCAAAACGACATCCTTGACCAAATGCAGTCTCACGGTTGGTTGCTGGGTGAGTCGAACAAGTACAACAAAGCGTTGGCACTTTACACCGATGATGTGATTGCCTTTGTCAAAGCAACACAACCTGAGCAGTGGGATAAGTTGGCTCAGCACTTCCCAGAGACGGAGCGTAACCCCAATGCAACGGCTGACGCTCTGCTCAAATCATTAGCGCAAGAACTTAAAAATGAAGGCACGCTGTGGGTGCTGCGCAACAAACTCAGTAATCGTGGGGCCAAGTTTGACCTTTGTAGTTTCAAGCCTGATCACGACTTAAACGAAGCGGCAACCGCCCGTTATGAACAAAATATTCTGCGAGTCGTGCCAGAGCTGGTTTACTCATCCAATGGCTATGATGGGCGTTTAGATTTAACTCTCTTCGTCAACGGTATCCCTGTTGCGACGTGTGAGCTGAAATCCGAGTTTAAACAGTCGATTGATAACGCCAAAGTCCAGTATATGAAGGATAGGCAGCCGAAAGATCCAAAAACTCGTAAACCAGAGCCGTTATTAACCTTTAAGCGTGGTGCATTGGTTCACTTTGCCGTGAGCCAATACAATGTGGCGATGACCACGCGCTTAGATGGCAAGAAAACCTTTTTCCTACCGTTTGATCAAGGCACAAGTGAAGGTGGTAAAGGTAATGATGTACCCGAAGATGGTGGTTACGCAACGTCTTACCTTTGGAACGAGATTTTCCAAAAAGATAACCTGCTACTGATCCTTGGCCGCTACATTCACCTTGAAGTGAAAGACGTTGAAAACCTAGACGGTTCAATCACTCAAAAAGAAACGATGATTTTCCCTCGTTATCACCAGTGGGCGGTCGTCTCTAAACTGCTTAAAACGGTGGATAGTGAAGGCACAGGGCATAAATACCTTATCCAGCACAGTGCAGGCTCTGGCAAATCAAACTCGATTGCGTGGCTGTCTCATCAACTCGCATCAAAACACTACACTTCTCCATCTATAGAAAGCGACCATCCTGAGCTTAATAAAAAGGCAGGGGATAAGGTTTTTGATTCTGTTATTGTCATCACTGACCGAACGGTACTGGATAGCCAGCTACAGGACACGATTTATCAGTTTGATCATAACGAAGGCATGATTGCGCGTGTTAACCGAGAAGAAGCACAAGGTTCTAAATCCAGCCAACTGGCAGGAGAACTAAAAGCAAGCACCTCGATCATTATCGTCACCATTCAAACCTTCCCACACGTTTTAGAGGCGATCCGCAAAGACTCAACCCTCGCTGGTCGAAGCTATGCCGTGATAGCAGATGAAGCGCACTCCAGCCAAACAGGGACAACCGCTCGCAAATTGCGTGAAGTGTTGATGAGCGAGCAGCTTGAAGGTGGTGAAGAGAGCGCCAGCGGCGAGACTGAATTGTCGAGTGAAGATATGCTGCGGTTGTCACTGGAAGCACGTAAAGGCTCGAACAAGCTCAGCTACTTTGCTTTTACCGCTACACCCAAGGCGAAAACATTAGAGCTGTTTGGTCGCAAGCCAAACCTTGATGAACCAGCAAGCGACACCAACAAACCACAGCCTTTCCACGTTTATTCCATGCGCCAAGCGATTGAAGAAGGGTTTATTCTGGATGTTTTACAGAACTACACCAGTTACCGAGTTGCTTACCAATTAGCGCACAACAACCCAGATTTAGATCACGAGGTGGACAGCAAAAAAGCTGCTTCCAAAATGGCCAAATGGGTTCGCTTGCACCCGTATAACATTGCTCAAAAAGTGGAAACCATCATTGAGCACTTTAACGAGAAAGTGAAACATCTGCTTGGCGGTGAAGCAAAAGCGATGGTTGTCACCAGTAGCCGACTAGAAGCCGTACGATACAAACTCGCCTTTGAAAAATACGTGCAAGAAAAAGGCTATACCAACGTCAATGCAATGGTGGCGTTTTCGGGCGAAGTGAATGATCCTGACTTACCTGATCAGCCATTCACGGAAACCAATATGAACCCGAATCTGCGTGGTCGTGATATGCGTAAAGCATTTGATACAACAGATTATCAGGTGATGCTGGTGGCGAATAAATTCCAGACGGGCTTTGACCAGCCGAAACTGGTGGCCATGTATGTCGATAAACCATTAAAAGGCGTTGAGTGCATTCAGACCCTTTCAAGGCTAAACCGTACCTACAAAGGCAAAGACAAAACCTTTGTGCTCGATTTTGTGAACGACCCAGAAGAGATTTTGGCAGAGTTTAAGGTTTACTTCCAAACCGCAGAACTCGCTGGTGTATCCGATCCAAACATCGTTTATGAGCTGATGAAGAAGTTGGATAAGGTTTGCATTTACCAGTGGCGAGAGGTTGAGGCATTTGTTGAGGCTTATAACAACAAACAAGCGAGCCAAGCTAAATTAGCCAATGTGTGCAAACCTGCCGTTGATCGTTTCTCCGTTCGTTATAAAGAAGCGACACAAGTGCTTCAATCCGCACAAGCGGAACTGTCAAAAGCGAAAATTGAGCAGAACGACAAGAAAATCAAGTTTGCGGAAAACAGCGTCAAACACGCCAAAGAAGCACGAGATATTCTGGAAGTGTTCAAGAAAGATTTAATCTCTTTTTATCGCTTCTACGAGTTTACCTCTCAAATCGTCAATTTTGATGATTATGATCTGGAAAAGCTGAGTATCTTCGCCAAACATCTTTACCCGCTGCTGCGCCTTGATGTGGTGGAGGATGAAATTGATTTATCCGATGTGGTAATGACGCACTACCGCTTGCACGAGCAGCGTGAAGCCGATCTACAGCTTGGCGTGAAAATCGGTGAAGAGCCAAAGTCTTACTTGCCAGCCGCAAAGGAAGGCACTGGTGCCGTGCCGAAAGATCCAAAAACTGAACTACTTAACGAGATCATCCAGAGAATGAACGATTTGTTTATCGAAGATGGTTTGTCTGAAAATGATATGCTCAATTATGCCAATACCATTGCAGGCAAGATCTCGGAGAATGAAGTGGTGATGGATCAACTCCGCAGCAACACCAAAGAACAAGCGATGCTCGGCCAATTCCCAGAGTCAATCAACAATGCCATTATCGAGAGTATGGACGTACATAACGAGATGGCAATGAAACTTCTATCTAATGAAGCTATAGCGAAAGGCTTTGCTGGGCTGATGTTTGATGTATTGATGAAGGGCTTAGGTAAGCCACAAGCTTAGTTTTTGAGGAAAGCCAGTGACGAGCACTGGCTTTTATCTAGGGTATTCCGTTCTTTCAGTTTGTTAAATAAACGTAATGAATGTAATAAACGAGTAAAATAGTTAGGGGGTAGTGATAAGAAAATAGACTTTTTTTCGTCCTGTTTTTCCACCTAACTTGAAATCAATTAGCTTGCCAGAAAGTTTATCAATGATCTCAATGCACTTATCACGTCCGTAATTGGTGTGTTGGATTAAATAATCGCGTAATTCTGTTTTATCCATTTCAATGGTGTTTAGTACCTTAGTAATTAATGAAACAGCATCTTTATACTTATTGAGGTAATTAGAGTAGTGATTTTCCTCAACTCTCAATAGCTTGTCTTTACAGTAAGTATCACTATCAATACGACAAACGGAATCTACCATTTCCGAGTAGGACATTTTTTCTGATTTTTCATAAGAGAAGGTTAACTCTAACGCATTATTTCCGCGTAACTTTTGGTTAATCAGTTTTATGTACCTAGTTTGTATACCATTTAAACTCTTTTTCTCTTCTTCTATATCCATCATATAGATACAATCGACGTCTTCAATAAGATCAGATGTACCAGAGTAAATAAGGTTGTTGTTCATATCTCGGTTTTATTTGTATGACCTAGCCCTATGAACGTACCTCCTTTAAGTATGAACTCACTCACCTTAATGCCAAAATTACGCATGTTCTTCTTGTCCATCGTGTCTGCGAATTTTTTTAAAGTATCTACAATTAGCACAACATTCTTTGCATCATCATCGGCAGTCAATCCACCTAATATATGTGACAGTGAATCTGTTTTAAATTTATTATATCCGGGCACGAGAGTGTGAACCCCAATGGCAGATAGAACTTCTGTTTTTTCTATGACCCCGCTTTGAGAGTCGTCAGCATTAACATAGAAAATAGATAACCCATCAAGAAAGCCAGTAGCATAGGCTTGTTTTAGTTGATTTAACATTAATAGAGTTTTACCTGCGTTTGGTGGGGCAAAAAGGATGTTTGATTGACCTTTTAAAACTAGTCGATCAAAAATAAATGTTTTTTCGTCGGCATCTTTCTTTATTTCTTCTAGGCTATCATTAATAGAATATGAATTAAGTAATGATAAAGTATTTTCTTTCATAGAATAACGTTTTGGTAAATTATGGGTGAGCGAAACCACTCACCCAAAAGTTAAGGTGAATAACTGTGATTATTTAAATGTTTAGAAGGTTATTTAGATGTGCTTGGGAATTCTCTAAATCCATTATCTAAAATAAAGGCTGTATCAAGAGAGTTAAAAGCCCAACGAGAACCTGCCTTCCATCATTTACCTTCTGAGTTTTTGTATTCAACAGAATAAATCAAGGCAAGAAAATTATCATCTTGATCGCGATACAACTGCTCTATACGATCATTAGTGCGGATATTTCTTCTTGAGTTATAAATATAACCATCAGATTCACGGTTTGTGTTATTGTTCATTCAATTACCTCTTAATTATTAATTTAAACAAGAAAAATAAGGAAGCACATTCTCTGTATGAGATGTATCAATCATATTTACCACAGGATCCAGAATTCTAGGATGGTATTGCTCACTGTAGGTATCAAGCGACTCAGAGTTATGTTTATGGCCAACAATGCACTCTATAATCTCTTTAGAAACACCTAATTGTTTCAACTCATTGATGAACGTGTGTCGGAAAGAGTGTGCATCTAACCCTTTACCTAAACCCAATGAATCCCTGCGGCGTTGAAACCACTTTGAAGCATTGTGTGAGTAGTACCCTTTAATAAGTGGTAGCTCTGGGAAGAGGCGACATTTGCTCTTTGAATTTACGAATGCTAAGAAGCCTTTTGCAATCAATTCATTATGAATAGGGATCAGCCTGATAGATGAACTATTTTTGACACTCTGCCCTTGGAAGTTCTCCCTAATCTTAAGACAGTAAACACCATCAACTTGAGTTACATCATCAAAGATTAGTTGGCAGATTTCATTTAGCCTTGCCCCTGTGTAACGTAACAATAGTGGTACCCAGTAGTAATAAGAATGAAGGTAGCGATGAGATTTGTAGTCTGTCATGTTGAAAATGGCAGCAAGGTGGTGGTCGGAAAAGCATAGGCGTTTCTTTCCACCTTTTTCACTCTTTTTTGGAAGTCGATAGAATACATTGTCCTTAACGTATCCATGAGCTTTGCTCCAGTTAAGAAAAGTAGAGAATTTTTCGATTATCCCTTTGACGGTTGTAAGGGAAAGGGATGGTTTAGGCTTTGGCAAGGCAGCATTTTTGAAGATTACGTCGTACCCTGTTAGTCCCGCAAACTCAGAGTGTTTCTTTGCGTTTGTGGGATAGTGGCTCAAGGCGTCTCGAACGCTTTTAGCGCCTGCACGATCAAGCTCGTTTAAGTCATCAAAGCCGATAAGGTGCAATACTCTCGCAAGAAGTTCATGATCTTGCTGGATGTTTTTTAGCTTAGATTTGCCGAGTTTTATACGTGAATCTGTGTAAGCATCTAGTAGTTCGACACCTGTTAGTGGTTCTAGTGTCTTATGGCTTCGTTGCACTGGTATTTTAAGACTGAGGATAGCTTCGAGATTTACGTTATCGCTGAAATTAGAGCGTAAGCTTTGTGCCACAGAAGAAGACAAATTCATAATAACTCCTAATTAATCAATTGCTTTTCAATCAATCTAAGAAGGTCTTTCACGGCCGTAAAGAAAAAAAACTAGCAACCTATTAATCACATACATGTATGCATATTTAACTGCAACTTATTTTTTAAATTGTTGTTTTTAAATTGTTTATTTGGTTTTTTTGAGCTGATTGCTGAAAGAGTGAGCGAATGAGTTTGTTTTTTTGGGGCGTGAAATCACGCCCAAAATTAAAGCCACATAACTGCTTAAGAGGTCGCTAGGGTCACTCAGTTGAATAGTTTTTCACCTTATCTAAAGGGAGGGGATCAATCAGGTTTACGACAGTCATCACTTGCTCAATGTTTAGATCCTTCCCGTATCGGTCGTAGGTAATGTTATTCAAGGTGTGACTGTAGTGGCATAGTGAATTTGGTCACTTAGTTAGAGGTGATATCATCACCTCATAAGTTAACAGGTGACATTA
>NZ_CAWNHR010000011.1:91305-254423 GCF_963874485.1 Vibrio sp. V15_P4S5T153
CGCCGATAGAGCGCTTCTTTAGAAGTTTGAAGACGGAATGGGTGCCAACTGTGGGTTATCATAGCTTCGCTGAGGCTCAACAAGAGATCACCCGCTACATTATCGGATATTACTGCCAACTCAGGCCACATCAGTATAACGGTGGTCTAACTCCCAATGAATCAGAACGATTATATTGGGAAAACTCTAAAACCGTGGCCAATTTTAGTTGACCACTACAGAGCAAGGTGATGAGGAAAATAAAGATGATATAGGGAAAGTTCTTCTAGAAACTCGAGAGCTACTTGCGACGCCAGTTTCAGAGTTGAGGTATGAATATGCGCTTAATCTATTACAAAAATTTGGTTCCAATCAGTCTCGAGTCGGCCTTGGTTTTACTGAATTAAATGGTTTTATGCAGTAAGTCAGTTAGAGTTTCAGCTATATGTAACACTTTTACTCAGATATTGTGACGAGTTAAGGAGAAACGTCACGTTATCCGTCCTCTTATTTCTAGGTATTCTGTTGTTTTAATTACCACCAGCAACGCTGGTGGTATTGAATTTGCTACTAAATTATAGCCTTTAACGATAAAGAGCCTGTAATTGATAGTTTTCCTTTGCTAGCCTCTTCTATATGCCCGCTCCACCAGCACATCATAGGCTTTCTGCGTTCTAGATAGTCAGTACGGTTATAAGCACTACGAACCTGGTTATCATCAACGTGGGCTAATGACGCCTCAATTAAGTCACGATCAAAGCCTTGTTCATTGAGTGTAGTACTTGCGAGAGAGCGCAGACCGTGGCTAACCAATCTTCCCGCAAAACCCATACGTTTCAGAGCCATATTTGCCGTTTGGCTGTTACATGGTTTCTTTGGATCGCGATCTGAAGGAAAGATAAATACACGGTGGCCGCTTATCGGCTTCATTACTTCTAATAGCGCTAGCATCTGCTCTGTGAGCGGGATGCGGTGCTCTCTTCTTTTTTTCATTCTCTCGGCTGGAATAGTCCATATCTTTTCTTCCCACTCAATCTCATCCCATCTAGCGCCTGCGGCTTCAGAAGGTCGTGTCATAGTGTGAAGTTGCCACTCAATTAAACAACGAGTAGTACGCTTTATACTGGCATTGGCGATAGCTCCCATGAGCTCTGGTAACTCATCTGGTGCTAGTGCTGCCATGTTTTCTTTTTTGGGCTTTTTGAAAGCGGCTCGAATACCTGTTAATGGATTCGCTTTAACAAGACCACAGTTTGCCGCGTAGTTCATTATTTCGTTTAAGCGTTGAGATAAGCGTTTAACCGTCTCTAAACTGCCTTTTGCTTCGATAGGTCTAAGTAGATCAATAACGAGTGGGGCATCGATATCTTTTACTGGTGTATTCGCTATTTGCGGAAATACATGTAGTTCTAAAGAACGCCAGATATCATCGGCATAGTTTGGTGTGACACTTTCTTTTTTTCTTTCAAACCACTCTTTAGCTAAGTTGAGTAATGTGTCTTCAAGCTCTTTTTGCATTTCAGAAAGCTTTGAATCTCTGGCTTCTTTAGGATCAATGCCATCAGCAACAAGCTCCCTTGCTTCTATTGTCTTTTTACGGGCATTAGCGAGAGATAACTCAGGGAAAGCACCTAAACCCATGTTGATGCGTTTTTTAGTAATAGGGTGGCGGTAGTTGAAGTTCCACAACCGAGAACCATTTGTCCTAACTCGTAGCTGTAAACCGTCGCCGTCTGAAAGAACATAATCCTTCTCTTTAGGCTTTGCGTTGGTAATAGCTTTACTTGTTAGTCTAGTTGCTCTGGTTCCCATTGGGTCAACTCCTCAAATAAATGGTATTCCAAATACTATCATTTATTGCTTGGAATACCACGTGGAATACCAAAAAGTATGGAAGGTAGAGAACGTTGTGGACGATAATGGACTATAAACTGTTGATTTTATTATGTTTCAGGCAAGAAAAAAGACGCCCTAGGACGTCTTTAAACTTATGATTGGTGGAGCTGGCGGGATTTGAACCCGCGTCCGAAAATCATTCATCATTGGTACTACATGCTTATTCGATCTTTAATTTCACCATCAAACTGCGAACCGACACGCTATCTAATGGCTATCCTGAATTAGTTTTAATGCTTTGTCTCTCAGGCGGGAGACGCGGCACGAGCTTGTTTGGTTTTGACTCTCTGTTGTTCCCCGTCTTACGAGCGGAAGCTAGGGCAGAAAGGCTCTTGGCAGGTTATTAAGCTGCTAGTGCGTAGTTTTCGTCGTTTGCGACTATTTTTTTGCGGCTTTTAACGTGGCAAACCGCCCCACGGCATGCACCTCAGACTGCAAAATTCCCGTCGAATCCAGAATCAGCCCCAAGTGTGTTGACGCATACTACCAGAAAACCTTTGTCTGTCTAGCTTTCTGCGTCTAAGTGGTCAAGATTAACGCAATGAGCTCTTCATTACGCGTGCTTTCTCTCTTGCCCAATCTTTTTCTTTTAAATCATCACGTTTGTCATGCAGTTTTTTACCTTTCGCTACACCAATTTTGATTTTCACCCAAGAGCGAGACCAATACAGTGATAGTGCGATAAGTGTCATGCCTTCACGGTTGATGCGTCCATAAAGGTTATCCAGTTCACGGCGGCTGATTAACAGCTTGCGCACGCGAGTTGGGTTGGCAACCACGTGAGTGGATGCTTGCTGCAGTGGCGTTATTGTCATTCCGGAAACAAAGGCTTCTCCGTCTCGCATGAAAACGTAGCTTTCTGCGATATTCGCTTTGCCTTGACGAAGAGATTTGACTTCCCAGCCTTGGAGCTCCATGCCTGCTTCTACTTCATCTTCGATAAAATATTCGTGGCGAGCTTTTTTATTTACAGCAATGGTATTGCTACCTGCTTTTGAGTTTGATTTTTTCTTTACCATAGTGGCGGCATTATACGGCTTGGTTTGAGCTTAGGAAATCCTTTTATTTGCGTAGGATAAGAATAAAAGTAAAATTGTTACACACCAGACTCTTTCGGTGGTGATGAGGAGAGAATATGAAGCAAGTCAGTCGTTCTGCTTTAGTGTCTTTTAGTGCAGAACAAATGTTTAATCTCGTGAATGACGTTGCTCGTTATCCTGAATTTTTACCAGGTTGTTCTGGTTCTCGCGTTATTGAATCTTCCGATTTGTCGATGGTGGCTTCGGTGGATGTTTCAAAGGCAGGGATAAGTAAGACGTTCACAACGTCGAATGTGTTGGTGGCCAGTGAAGCTATTTTGATGAATTTGGTCGATGGTCCTTTTAAGGCTTTAAAAGGCGGTTGGTATTTTACTGCACTTGATGAACAGGCCTGCAAGGTTGAACTTAAACTGGAGTTTGAATTTTCGAGCAAAATGGTGGAATTGGCTTTTGGCAAGATATTCAATGAATTGACCAGTAATATGGTTAACGCATTTACCAAACGAGCGAAACAGGTGTATCAGTAATGAGTATTGAATCTGAGATGATCCATGTTGAGGTAGTCTATGCATTGCCTCATGAGCAAAGAGTACTGAATTTGGTGGTAGACAAAAACTCAACCGTCGAAACGATAATTCAACAGTCCGGTGTGCTTGAGCTCTACCCAGAGATTGATTTATCAAAAAATAAGGTCGGGATTTTTAGTCGTAACGTTAAGCTAGATTCGACGGTCAGAGACCGTGATCGCATTGAAATTTATCGTCCGTTATTGGCCGATCCTAAAGAGATCCGTCGCAAGAGAGCCGAGCAGGCAAAAGCGCAACAGTAAACGTTACTGCGGTATTGGATGCAAGATAAAGGGCTCGTTATGAGCCCTGTCCGTTAGTGTCACTCATTGTGAGGTGCACTTTGGGTATCATTTGTTTGAACGTGTTTTCGTTCAGTTTACGCCTTCAAAAAACCGTTCGCTAGGAGGGTAGTCGCCACTGATTTCCATCAAAGCACCTGCGGTATTAAATGTCGCAATCAGGTTTTTCTGTATCGATTCTTTGTGGCCTTCCGTGTGGTGATAAATGTAATACCAAGTATCGGGATAACCGTTTTCAATAAGCATCGGCGACCCCATGACAAACCTAACCTGTTCTTTGCTCATACCGAACTTGAGTTGATCGACGGCTTGCTGTTCAACGTAGTTGCCTTGGTTAATATCAATACGATAAACGAGTTTTTCTAATAAAGAGCATCCAGTCAGCATTGTCATTGCTAAAGGGACTGCGATTAACCACTTTTTTAACTGCATATTCAAAATTCTTTGCCAATAGGTCGTAAAACTGGACTGATAATAAACAAGCTCGCAGCAGAAGTAAAAAATAGACTGAGCTACGAGCTAGTTGAGACTGCAAATTTTGAGTTTGGTTGCAAACCTAAAAAGAAAAATGTCAGCTTAGGCGGCGATCAGCAGTTCTTTCGCATTAGCAAGGGTAGATTCGGTGATTTGGCTACCCCCTAAAAGGCGAGCAAGTTCAGCGATGCGTTGTTCACTATCTAATCGTTTCATTTGTGTTTCTGTCTTTCCTGCTTTGGCTTGCTTGCTAACAAACAGTTGTTGGTGCCCGCAGCCTGCCACTTGTGGTAAGTGAGTCACACACAGTACTTGAGTTGATTCACCTAATGTTCTTAGCATTTTTCCGACTACCGCTGCTGTCGGGCCACTGATACCGACATCGACCTCATCAAAAATAAGGCTAGGAGTATCTACTTTTTGAGCGGTGATCACTTGGATTGCTAGAGATATCCGTGACAGTTCTCCGCCTGACGCGACTTTAGCGATAGGCTGCAGCGGTTGACCCGGGTTGGTTGAGACTAAGAAAGTTACGGTGTCAAAACCCAGTGGTGATGGATGCGTTGTTTCATGATTAACTTCGATGCAGAACTTGGCTTTTTCCATGCTCAGTTCGTGCATGCTATTGGTGATTAATTTATCCAGCTCTTTCGCGTAACGGCTACGAGACTTATGCAGTTTGTCGGCACAGGTTGCAAACTGCTGATACTGTTTGGCAACGTTACTTTCCAGTTCTTGTAATTTATCTTCAGAGCAGTCAAGTTGCGCTATTTGTTTGAGCAGATCTTGGTGGTGGTGGTAAAGCGTTTCAGGAGCGATGTAGTGCTTGCGCGATATGGACATCACTTTAGAGTAACGTTCTTCTACATAAGCCATACGTTCAGGATCGACATCGATACTGTCCAGATAGTTTCGCAATTCACTGTTGGCTTCTTCGAGTTGGATGATGGCTTCAGCCACCATGTTGGGTAAGGTGGCAAGTTTTTCATCTAACTCGGCCAGTTCAAGCAAGGCGTGGTTGGCTGACTGCAGCAAACTTAGCGCATTGACTTCTTGCCCCTCATAAATAAGTTCAATGGCTTGCTGGCAAGTGGTAGCAAGCTCGCCACTGTTGGCTAAACGTCTGTGCTCTTGTTCGAGTTCGGTGAACTCTTCTTCACCAATCGCCAATTCATTGAGTTCTTTGATTTGATATTCCAGCAGTTGAACTTGAGCTTGGTTTTGTTGACTATTTTCTTTGAGTTGATTGAGCTGGTTATCTGCTTGACGCCACATTTGGTAGGCTAAGCGTGTCTCTTTGACAAGATTCACGTGACCTGCGTATTGGTCCAGCATGCTCATTTGATACTCACTTTTCATCAGTTGATGATGGGCGTGTTGACCGTGGATGTTGATCAGTAATTGACCTAGAGCTTTGAGTTGTGAAAGAGGCACAGGGCTGCCATTGATGAAGGCACGAGAGCGGCCATCTTTGGTGATGATTCGGCGTAAAATACACTCTTTTTGGTCGAGCAAGTCATTGTCTTCCAACCAGCGCGTGGCGTTGAGGTTATTGTCCAAAATAAAGGCGGCGCTGACTTCGGTTTTTTCTTCACCCTGCCTGACCATTCCTGCTTCCGCACGGCCACCAAGACATAAACTGAGCGCGTCAATTGCAATGGATTTACCCGCACCGGTTTCGCCAGTAATGGTAGTCATTCCTTTGGAAAGCTCTAACTGCAATGATTTAACAATAGCAAAATTATTCACACTTAAATGAGCCAGCATTTCTGTACCTATATAATCAAATAACACTGTATAAGTGAACAGTATAAACTGTTTTTTTATACAGTAAAGATGCCTGTCAGAAAACTATGAGTATTGGAAACTGCGCTGAGTTTAGTGCATGCGACAGAAAGTGATTTATGTTGCTTGATAGCTCTGGCTTTCTAATGAATTTTACTTCATTCGATGGGGTTAATTAGTTTTGAATTGATTATTAAATGTTCATTAAATAGTTTGACGAGGTTCACAAAAAAGATAGAATACGCAACCTGTATACAATGTAACAAGGTGTAGTAAATCATGAACTCAGCACTTCTTTCGCTATTAGAAAATAAAAACACCTCTGAAAAAGGTAAATCCCAATCGACATTGGCTGACAAACTATCGAGTGTCATGGTGTTTGGCGCGACAATCGCCGTAGTTGGTTTGCTAGGGTTAATCTACATTGCATAAATTCACATAAAAAAGACGCTTGATGCGTCTTTTTTATCATCTAGAGAATAGCGTTTACTTGGTCGCTATCACTTCAATTTCCACTTTCGCATCCATAGGAAGGCGAGCAACTTTCACGCATGAGCGCGCTGGAAAAGAGGCTTGGTGGTTTTCAAAGAACTCGCCATCGTAATTCTCGTCATTAGTGGGTTGCCATTGGTGTAGTGAAACTGACTCAACCGCTGAATGTCGGTAATAGGTTCATCATTGACATAAAGTGGAATACTCCGGTTGCGATACCAAATAAGATCAGCATGCCGATCATTGCGTTGCCACCCGGTGCCATAAATCCTTCTTGACCACCTTCTAAAGTGCGTGATTTACGAGCCAATAACGCTGGAATTAAGCAAGCCCAGATTGTTGCAGCAGCACCCGCATAGCCAATCGCCAGAATAAAGCCAAAAGGGAACAATAAAGAAAGGGTGAGTGGTGGAATAAATGTCACTAGCCACGTTTTAGTGCGACCTTGTTTGTTGTCTTCAAATTTAAACAGGTCTGCCAGAAAATCAAAAACACCTAAGCCTACACCGATGAACGAAGAAAGAATGGCTGCCATTGAGAAGGTGTTGATTGCGTGCGATACCTTGTCTGAATCAATCACAGAGCCTAACGCTGCTAACAGAACTTCAACGTTACCACCTTGGGCAATCACTGGGCCGAAATTGCTACGTGGTAGGTTACCGTAAATACTGGCCATCCATAGGAAGTACAGACATAGTGCGATAACGGTACCGCCCAAAATGGCGTATTTTGCGCGATGCTCACATCCATAGTAAGAACGTATACTGGCCACTGAGTGATGATAACCAAATGAAGTTAACGCCACAGGTAACATTGCCATAGCGTATGGGGCATAATTGGATTCTTCGTTAATGCGGTCGAAAAGTACGCTAGTATCTATGTTAACGGCTAAACCAGAAACACCAAATACGAAGCTCAGTACCATAAAGGCAATAAGAACAATAGAGATCCTGTCGACTGCTCGAGTAGAGTGCCAAACGAAAAGAGAGAAAACAGCAACAAACAGGACTGATGTGATTTTGTTATTGATACCTAAAACACCTTCTAGAATTAAACCTGAAGATGTGATGTAAGCATAAAGTAAGATACCGCCGACAAAATAAACTGCTAAATTATTAATTCGGTTGACGTTATCGCCAAGGATGTCTTTGGTCACAGTGTTGAAAGACACTTTAAGATCGTAACGCTTGAATGCTTCCAATAGCATCCAACCCGAGAGTGTCATCATGATCATGGTGAAGGTAATTGTGATAAGAGACCAAGTCGTCCAAGCGCCGGCTCCCGCACTCGGTAACCCTAACATTCCGGCTCCGACACAGACGCTTGCTATGATACAAGCTCCGCCTACTAAAGATGGATTATTGTTCATAATCGTTACTCTTGTTTAAGTTTCATGTTGAGGAAAAAGCCCGCTAAATTTATAGATTTTGTTTTGCTCGATTTAGAAGGAAATAGCGCGCCAATTAGGCGCGCTTTAGTTAGTGATTATTCAACTTCCTTTAGACGGGCTGTGAAGTGGCGTAGCACTTGTGGCTCGTAGGTGAAATCGAGTCCCTTCACGTTGTGGGCATTCTCTTTTACTTTCCCAAATGCTTCGATAACGAAGTCCATGTGCGTTTGAGTGTAAGTAGCACGAGGAATGGTTAGGCGTAACAACTCAGCAGGACAAGGGTGTTGTTTACCCGTTGCAGGATCACGGCCTAATAGTAACGAACCGATTTCTACCGCGCGAATACCGGCTACTTTGTAGAGTTCACAGGCCAAAGCATGAGCTGGGAATTGATGCGAAGGGATATGAGGTAATAGTTTGCCTGCATCAACGAATGCTGCGTGGCCGCCAGCCTGCTGACACACAACCCCAATGGCTTCTAGGCCATCAACAAGGTACTGAACCTGACCGATACGGTACTCTAGCCAGTCTTGACGCATGCCATCGTATAGACCGACAGCAAGACGCTCCATTGCACCACCTTCAAGACCACCATAAGTAGGGAAACCTTCTTGAATCACACAAAGCGTGCGACATTCCGTGTAAGTGTCCATCATCGATTCATCTTTGAAACACAACAGACCACCCATTTGAACCATTGCATCTTTCTTAGCAGACATGGCTAAACCATCTGCGTATTTATAGGTTTCACGAGTGATTTCTTCGATAGTCCAATTTTGATAACCCGGCTCACGTTGCTGAATAAAGTAAGCATTCTCAGCAAAACGCGCAGAGTCCATGATGACAGGAATATCGTAGCGTTGAGCAATCTCGTATACCGCTTTTAAGTTAGCGATAGAGACAGGCTGACCACCGGCAGAGTTACAAGTAATCGTGCTGACAATGTAAGGTACGTTCGCAGGCCCTGCTTCTTCAATCGCCATTTCCAGTTTCGCGATATCAAAGTTACCTTTGAAATCTGCATTGACAGATGTATCGAACGCATCTTCGGTATAGACGTTTTTCGCCACACAGCAGTTAACCTGAGTGTGACCTTGAGTGGTGTCGAAGAAGTAGTTAGACAGCGCCACCATTTTTGAACGATCGAGGCCTTTTTCTTGCTCACGCTTTTTAATTAGAACAGGAATATAGATTTGCTCTGCACCACGGCCTTGGTGAGTTGGGATAGTTAACTCATAACCGAAGATATCTTTCACCGCATTCGCCAGCGCATAGTAGCTGCGGCTGCCACTGTAAGCTTCGTCACCCATGAGCATTGCTGCTTGCATTCTTTGAGTAATAGAGCCTGTGCCGCTGTCAGTGAGAAGGTCAATAAATACATCGTCACTATCAATAAGGAATGGGTTCATACCCGCTTTAAGGATGGCCTCTTCGCGATATTCACGTGTTGTACGTTTTACTGGTTCAACAACACGAATGCGGAAGGGTTCTGGTAAGTGTTTAAAGTTTTCCATGATAATACCTTTGAATAATTTAATTTTCGTCAGGCGATATTAGTCAACACCCTTTATATATTTAGAGTGCAAAATATCGCGCCAAATAATTAGCGATAAAATTCGAGTGAAATAAATCTATTTGAGAATAACCAAGCAACAACTTTAAATTAATAAAGATGAATGCAAGTATCGAAAAACGATATAAATAGATTTAGTGTTGATGCTGATTGTTTAATGGATTCGAAAGAATGCAGAAACAACCAAGCAGGCTAGGCGTGTGCAAAAGATGGTAAAATTGAGATTTGATAGTCGTGCGTGTACCAAGCTAGGGAGCTTGACCATAACTTATCTTGAATTTTTAGATTTTTACTCATATCTAAATCCGTGGTGAGTTATAGCTGGTTGACTGATGGAACGATTCTTAACCAAGTTGTTCAGTAAGTAAATTGATAGAAATAATAATTGTGATCGAAGTCCTTAACTTGAATATGGAATAAATCATGGCTCACAAATAATCAGCTATAGGATAAGTAAATTTATGATGGAAAATAAATGGAAATTTTAAAACCCATTAAATATTAATGATTCCCTGTAAAAAAGACCTCGATATTATTAATCGAGGTCGACAGTAAATAGAAGGTGAAGAGGTTGGTTTAAAACAATTTACTCGACCAACCCAGTTTCTTTCTTAGCACGTGATAGTAGCTGTAATCTTTAGGATGAATGAGCTTTAGAATATTTGGGCTTTGGTAAATATGCACTTCATCACCGGGGGAAACCGGTAGGGATACTTGTCCATCGCAGCTAACTTCCTGTGTTCCGCGATTATCAGGTGAAACCAGCAGTTTTATCTGGCGGTTGCCATCCACAACTAGGGGGCGGCTTGAAAGGGTATGCGGGAACATGGGGACCAGTGTAATGGCGTTTAAACTGGGAGATAAAATCGGCCCGCCGCCAGAAAGTGAATAAGCGGTAGAGCCCGTTGGTGTAGAAACGATAAGGCCATCGGAGCGTTGAGAAAAAGCGAAGCTATTATCTATATAGACTTCAAATTCAATCATATGTGCAATTTTGCCGGGGTGTAATACGGCTTCATTAAGCGCTGCATTATGGCTTTTGACTTGCCCGTGGCGATGAATTTCTGTTTCCAGTAAGAAGCGTTGTTCTTCTAAATATTCGCCATTGAGTACTGCAAGTAGCCTTGGTTGAAAATCTTCTGGGTTGAGATCGGTCAAAAATCCTAAATTGCCACGATTCACCCCAATCACGGAAATGTCGAATCGCGATAATACGCGCGCGGCACCGAGCATATTGCCATCGCCTCCGACCACCACAGCAAGGTCTGCTTTTTTGCCGATTTCAAGCAAGCTAGCGAAATGTTCCGCAGGTACACCTTCCAATATTTCGCTGAGACGATCATCAATAAAGACCGGATATCCCATTGAAGTTAGCCATTGATAAAGCTCTTTATGTGTTTGAATGGCTTGTTGATCTCTTGGTTTTCCAATGATAGCGATCACTTCAAATGGTTTTTTCATAAATTTTCCAAACTAATTAGGCTTGAATCAGGATTGTTCATCCCCATAATAAGGGCAAGTTATGCCTTTGTGCGAATTTTTGTGTGCTTAACTTTTTGAACTGTGGAGGTTAAGCGCAAAATAGTTGGATTCTGGAGATATCATGAACAACGAAGAAAACAAAATCAAAGAAGAAGAACTACAGCAAGAAGTAGTGGGTCAAGAAGCTGAAGTCGTTGGTACTGACGCGGATATCGATTGGAACGAACAAGTTGAAGTCGATGAGAAAGAGTCCCAAATTGCGCAATTAGAAGCGGCGCTACTGTCGAGCGAAGCAAAAATTCAAGAGCAAAAAGACTCGGTGCTAAGAGCGAAAGCGGAAGTTGAAAATATGCGCCGCCGTTCAGAGCAAGAGATCGATAAAGCGCGTAAATATGCGTTGAGCCGTTTTGCTGAAGAGTTGTTGCCAGTGTTAGACAACCTAGAGCGCACGATTCAAGCTGCTGACGCTGAGAACGAAGTAGTGAAACCGCTGGTGGAAGGTGTGGAACTGACGCACAAAACTTTCATTGGCGTAGTTGAAAAGTTTGGCCTGAAAGAGATTAATCCTGAAGGCGAAACATTCAACCCAGAATTGCACCAAGCAATGTCAATTCAAGAGAGCCCAGATCATGAACCTAACACTGTGATGTTTGTGATGCAAAAGGGCTATGAGTTGAATGGCCGAGTGATTCGCCCTGCGATGGTCATGGTATCAAAGTAAAGAGTTGCGAAATAAGCCAAATGCTTTATTGGCGTTAATTTATTCAGTGCCAAAGAGAGGTGTACGTCGCCTCTCTTTTTTATGTCGAAATCGATTAATGTCGAGATAGAAACCTTCATTAAGTGATTTCGGGATTGAAAAAGTCGTTATTTACGCTGTTTAGTCGAAATATCATAACTTTTTTCAATTTTGCCCTTGAAAAGGTGCTGAGTGACCTTATTTATTGGGCATACGAGAAACGAACATCCTTGTTTAGTTTGTGAGTAAGGGTTGAAACCCTGTTCTCCCTCCCCCACATAGGGGGTAGCATAAAACAAAAATAGAATTTATTTGGAGATAGCCTGATGGGTAAAATCATTGGTATTGACTTAGGTACTACTAACTCTTGTGTTGCTGTTTTAGATGGCGACAAACCTCGCGTTATTGAAAACGCTGAAGGTGAACGTACAACTGCATCGGTAATTGCATATACAGATGGTGAGACGCTAGTAGGTCAGCCTGCAAAACGTCAAGCGGTAACAAACCCAACCAATACGCTATTTGCAATTAAGCGTTTGATCGGTCGTCGTTTTGAAGACGAAGAAGTTCAACGTGATATTGAAATCATGCCTTACAAAATCGTGAAGGCAGATAATGGCGATGCTTGGGTTGAAGCAAGAGGCCAAAAAATGGCCGCTCCTCAAGTTTCAGCTGAAGTTCTGAAGAAAATGAAGAAAACAGCTGAAGATTTTCTTGGTGAGCCAGTTACTGGTGCCGTTATTACGGTTCCTGCATACTTTAACGATGCACAACGTCAAGCAACGAAAGATGCAGGTCGTATTGCAGGTCTTGAAGTAAAACGTATCATCAACGAACCAACAGCGGCTGCACTTGCTTATGGTTTGGACAAACAAGGTGGCGATCGCGTTATCGCGGTATACGACCTTGGTGGTGGTACATTTGATATTTCAATCATCGAGATCGATGAAGTTGAAGGCGAGAAAACATTCGAAGTTCTAGCAACTAACGGTGACACACACCTTGGTGGTGAAGACTTTGATAACCGCATGATCAACTATCTCGTTGATGAGTTCAAAAAAGAGCAAGGCATCAACCTAAAAACTGATCCACTTGCGATGCAGCGTCTGAAAGAAGCCGCAGAAAAAGCGAAGATTGAGTTGTCATCAGCGCAACAAACAGATGTGAACTTGCCTTACATCACCGCTGATGCTGCTGGTCCTAAGCACATGAACGTGAAAGTGACACGTGCGAAACTAGAATCTCTAGTGGAAGACCTTGTTCAGCGTTCGCTTGAGCCACTAAAAGTGGCGCTGGCTGATGCAGACTTGTCTGTCGGCGACATCACTGACGTTATCCTAGTGGGTGGTCAGACTCGTATGCCTATGGTTCAGAAGAAAGTGGCTGAATTCTTTGGCAAAGAAGCGCGTAAAGATGTTAACCCAGATGAAGCGGTTGCTGTTGGTGCGGCCATTCAAGGTGGTGTGCTTGCGGGTGAAGTAAAAGACGTATTGCTACTTGACGTAACGCCTCTGTCTCTCGGTATCGAGACAATGGGTGGCGTGATGACTAAGTTGGTTGAGAAAAACACAACGATTCCAACTAAAGCGAATCAAGTATTCTCTACCGCTGAAGACAACCAAAACGCAGTAACGATCCATGTTCTACAAGGTGAGCGTAAGCAAGCCATGTACAACAAATCGCTAGGTCAATTTAACCTAGAAGGTATTCAAGCTGCACCACGTGGCATGCCACAAATTGAAGTTGTGTTTGACTTGGATGCGGATGGTATCTTGCACGTGTCTGCGAAAGATAAACAAACAGGCAAAGAGCAGAAGATCACTATCCAAGCGTCTGGCGGTTTGAGCGATGCTGAAATCGAGAAAATGGTCCAAGAAGCTGAAGCAAACAAAGAAGCGGACAAAAAGTTCGAAGAGTTAGCGACAGCACGTAACCAAGCGGACCAAATGATTCACGGTACTCGTAAGCAAATTGAAGAAGCGGGTGATGCTCTTCCTGCTGACGATAAAGTGAAGATTGAAGCGGCCATTACTGAGCTTGAAGAAGCGAAGAAAGGTGAAGACAAAGAAGCGATCGACGCTAAAGTTCAAGCGCTTATGGCTGCTGCTCAAAAACTGATGGAGATCGCTCAGCAAAAAGCTCAAGCACAACAAGCGGGTGAAGGCCAACAACAGTCTGCAGAAGACGATGTCGTTGACGCTGAGTTTGAAGAAGTCAAAGAAGACAAAAAGTAATTGATTGAGTTCCCTCCTTTTAAACGGGGAGGGCTAGGGTTGGGTGGCTCGCGAGTTTAACCCCCCCTAACTTCTCTAAGAGAAGAATGAAATCAACGGTATGATGCGGGCGTTTGGGGTAACTCTTACGCCCGTATGTCTGTAATTAATGAAAACTCATTGGTGTCCATCTAACTAACAGTGTCTTTTTAGTTTGAATTCACTAGAATCTAGAGCCATTAGTTAGGTCGATATAAACACCAAGCGGCAGCGTGTCGTTTGCGGTAACAAATTGGTGACGAAGAAGATGTCAAAACGTGATTTTTACGAAGTATTAGGCGTAGGCCGAGATGCCTCTGAGCGCGATATTAAAAAGGCGTACAAGCGCCTAGCAATGAAGTTTCACCCTGATAGAAACCAAGGGGATGACAGCGCTTCGGACAAGTTTAAAGAAGTAAAAGAAGCGTATGAAATTTTAACCGATTCGCAAAAGAAAGCGGCTTATGATCAGTACGGTCATGCTGCTTTTGAACAAGGCGGAATGGGCGGTGGCGGCTTTGGTGGCGGCAGTGCCGATTTTGGCGATATCTTCGGTGATGTCTTTGGTGACATTTTCGGTGGTGGTCGTCGGGGCGGTGGTCAAGCGCGTGCACAACGTGGTGCTGACTTGCGTTACAACATGGAACTGTCTTTAGAAGAGGCCGTTCGTGGTTGTTCAAAAGAGATTGAAGTGCCAACACTGGTCCATTGTGATTCTTGTGAAGGTACTGGCGCGAAGAAAGGCTCGTCTGCGCAAACGTGTGGAACCTGTCATGGTCACGGCCAAGTACAGATGCGCCAAGGATTTTTTGCTGTACAGCAAACCTGTCCGACTTGCCATGGTAAAGGTAAGATCATTAAAGACCCATGTAACGTGTGTCACGGACAGGGACGTAAGCAAAAAACCAAAACGCTTAATGTTAAAATTCCAGCCGGTGTGGATACGGGCGATCGCATTCGTTTATCTGGCGAAGGTGAAGCGGGAGAAATGGGCGCTCCAGCGGGGGATTTGTACGTACAAGTTCACGTCAAAGAGCACCACATTTTTGAACGCGATGGCAACAACTTATACTGTGAAGTCCCTGTAAGTTTTGCTATGGCGGCACTTGGCGGTGAAGTTGAAGTTCCAACACTCGATGGTCGTGTAAACTTGAAAGTGCCAGAAGAGACGCAAACAGGGCGCATGTTCCGTATGCGTGGTAAAGGTGTGAAAGGCGTACGCGGTGGGGCGATCGGTGATTTGGTTGTCAAACTCGTGGTTGAAACACCTGTGAAACTGAGCGCGCGTCAAAAAGAACTATTACGTGAATTTGAAGAAACTTGCGGTGGTGAAGCGGCAAATAAGCATAAGCCTAAATCTGAAGGTTTCTTTAATGGCGTGAAAAAGTTCTTCGATGATTTAACCAGCTAATTCACTGTTGAATTATTATCTATCCAATAAGGCCTGCAATGCAGGCCTTATTCGTTCCTGATACAGGATGATTTTCTCCTCCCCTCACAAACTGAACCTTTGTGGTGTTCTATTTCCAACATGCGCTTGGGGCTGATTCGTTGGTTGATTTCAATGTCATGACCTTATCGCTGGTTAGACATTCATCCTTGTCTTGGCCTCTGGTGCTCTGCGCCGTCGCGGTGATGGTGTAGCTACTGGCTGCGGAGCTGGCGACTGAAAACTGATAGCGTTCAGCATCGCTTTCACAGATGACGCAATTTCCCCCTGAAATGATCCCGCTCCAGTCATAACCCTTATCGTAGTGATGCTCCAGTTCCAGTTGAATTCTCCCCATATCGGCGAGAGCGGTGGTTCGGTGTCCTTTTAAAACGTGCTTGGTATAACTTGGATAAGCGATTGCAGACAGTACGCCAATAATCACAACCGCAATCAATAATTCGATCAATGTCATCCCGAACGACCGCCGGTTGTGGTTGTTGCATTTAGAATTTCGAATCATCACGTGGAGTTCCTTGTTGATTTACCCGCTATTTTTATTAGGTGATAGCATTCGCGCAAGGTGAATTTTGTTTCATATTTTAATTACATAGGAATTTGGGAAATGGCTCGCGGGTTTACTTTACTTGAGCTGCTTATCACGGTTTCCGTTTTGTCTATTTTACTCACGATAGCGGCTCCCAATTTCAAACAAGTCAGTGATACGCAAAAGATGCAACGTTTAGCGGGTGAGATTAATGGCTTGATGATGAGCGCCCGTTCGGAAGCAGTAATGAGAAAGCAGCCGCTATGGGCGCATATTGTCATGTCGGGTTCGGTTAATAGCCAAGGTGAATGGCAAATCGTGCTGACTAATTCAGGAACCTATCCCGGGGGGCAAGTGATTTCATCGCTATCGGGGCAACCTTATCGAAATATTGAATTGGGGGTGAATTACCCGTCAAATCAGATCCATTTTGAAGCCATTAATGGCCGAGCTGTAAATGGGAGCCTTGATTTTTCAACACACCAAGGTGCACTCAAATTCACGACCTATAGACCTTCAGGACGAATGCGCCTATGTGGTAATGGAGGAGACTATTTTGGTTTTAAGCAGTGCAGCTAACATACCGAGAGCAAAAAAGCATGCCTATAAAGTTCATATCGCTGAAACCAAGCAGATGGGGGCAACGTTAATTGAGTTCATGGTGGCATCCATGCTTGGCTTGATTGCGATAGCCATTATCGGCTCTGTATTCATCACTGGGCAGAAGGTAGCGACCGAAAGAGGCAAGGAGCTACTGCTACTGCAACAAGTGACGGGCGCGCTGCAATACCTCAAACAAGATATTCAACGTGCAGGTTATGATGGCGGTCATGGTAACTCACTCACGTTATTGGATAACGATGATATCGTTTTTGTTTCGGCCGACCAATCAACGCTCGCGTATGCCTACCTTGATGATACGGGGGCAACGAAACAGATCAGAAATGTTGGGTTTGTCATGACTTCTGGCGCGTTGGGTGTCTGTGACAGGCCGACGTCTGTGATTTCTGGGGCCAAAACCGTTTCCCAAGCGACGGCTGGTTGCTCTGCTATTTTTGATACTAACCAGATTAATGTGACTCATTTTCAAGTCCAGCGAGCATCATTAGCGGCGAATGGTGTGAGCTCAGCCTACATGACGATCTCTATGGCAGCAGAGTTGGTGGGGGATAGCCGTGTATCAACATCATTTGGAGTGGCAATAAAACAAAGGAATTGGCAGTAATGAAGCAAGCTCAGCAAGGCGCTGTAACGTTATTGATCACCACGCTTTTGTTGGTGCTCGCTTTAGTGGTGGCATTAGGCTCCTACCGTTCGCTCTTTTTTCAGATCAAACGAGCACAAAATGAGGTGCAAGCGAGGCAACAGCATTGGCGAGCAGAAGGGGGGCTTGAGTGTGGTTATAGCCATATTGTGAACAATAAAAATAGTTCAATTCCAAATAACCTCAATACCTTGTGTGTCGATTTAGAGTTAACGTACCTCTCTGCAGACCCTACTAACGCCAGTACACTTATGTCCCAGTATCAAATGACGACGTTGAAAAAGAACATTCTGTTTCAACGTGGGAGAAGTCCAGGAGCCATTCGCTCTACTTCAGACTTAATAGTGTTTGGCTCTACACTTATTTCTCCACCAGATCCCGGGCCCAAAAATAGTGATGGGAAATATGAATGCGCGGCTATCGCCGTTGCTAAATATGTTATTGCTACGGCGGGAGTGACAAATAATGGTGTTGGGAGTGCTATTCAAAAACCAAGCGCTGTTTTTGACAATAGTGCCGATTGCGCGCCGACGCATAAAACGAACAGTAGTTCACAAAGCGGTATTTGGAAAAATAGTAGCGGTCTTTATGAAGCAGTCAATGTCAAAAATGATATTTACCGAGATGAAACGCTAAACCCATTTAAAGATCTCTTTGGTTACGAACGGGGAGAATGGGAAAAAGCACGCGACGATACTGAATTTAAGTTCTTGAGTTACACAATGACCAGTGGTGATGTTGATTGTGTTTCGAAATTTAAAGGTGCTTTAGTTCTTGGTCAGCCGAATCAAGTATGGATTGATGGCAGTTGTCAACTGAACCAAGCATCGATTGATACAATGTCAACCATACAAAATGCTCATCCTGGGACTTACCTTTTTTTGCTGGTGCATAATGGCGTGTTAGGGATTCGAGGGAGTGGCAGCATTCAAGGGGTGCTCTTTCATTTTAACAGTGGATTTGCCGCTGATACGGCAAATTGGAATGGATTTGATACTGAACTCATCGCGGATCTCAATGCTAATTTTGATGCACCGATAAAAACATTGTACGGCAGCGCTACCACCTTGACGCCAAAGCACGCTACCTACTTACAGTCGGGATCTTTTCAATTTACCGGAGGAATGGCCTTTGATACCCAAGGTCAGATAGCACTATTTTATAACTCGCTACGTTTGCAATATAACAGTGATATTGAAAACAGCTTTTCCTTTTCGGTTCCACCTAGATGGCAAAAAGGTTCATGGAATGATCTCTAAACAGCAAGGATTTAGCCTAATAGAAGTAATGATATCGTTTGTTCTAATTGGTGTTGGGGCACTGGGTTTGGTCAAATTACAAGTGTTGGTTGAGCAAAAGGCGGATTTTGCCGTTCATAGTATCGAAGCACTACATTTGGCCGAACAAAAGTTGGAATGGTTTCGTAGCCGTGGCGCTTCTGCCGCGATTTCTACTCTCACGCCAGCGAATTTTGATAGTGATATTGTTAACGGACAAGATAACTCACATTCCTTTTATACACTCAGTTGGTCAGTACCAACGGTCTCTTTATCGGGCTCACTGAAAACCATTTATATTGAGTCCTATTGGCATGATCGTCAGGGAAATAAGCAGTCGGTTGAGCTGAAAACCATGATTTCGCAGTTCAGTGAGTTTGATTAGCGTCTCGATGCTTATACAAAAATGAAATATTTGATTTTGCAAATTGGTTACTGATTTGTAGGAAAAAAGAGCATAAGAATGTGTTTGGATTGTTGTGGTGGAATGCTATTTTTGCAAAATATGTCCCCGTTTTTGTAAAAAACTGTAGAAGCTTGTGCTTTGGTTGAGGCTTTTTTATAGAATAACCGACGATTAATAGGTCGGCTAAATAAATTGATATAGGCCTACAGCAGCAACATCACATATGGAGTTACGAATGAGTAACCAAGTCGTAAAACAAGCACCATTTCCGAAGCCGAGCGGTATGGATCGCTTTTTAAATTTTATTGAACGTGCAGGAAATAAAATTCCTGACCCTGCGATTTTGTTTTTCTGGGCACTGATTATTGTTTGGGTTTCATCGGCACTGTTATCGAATGTGACATTTGATTTGACCAACCCTCGAACGGGTGAAGCATTGCAGGTGAATAACCTACTGACAGGTAAAGCGCTCGCGAGTTTTCTAGCCAATATGGTGACCACATTCACCAGCTTTGCGCCGCTAGGTATCGTGCTGGTTGCCATGCTCGGTGTGGGAGTGGCTGATTCTTCTGGGTTTATCACTACAGGCCTTAAGAAAATGCTAAATTTCACGCCAGCGAAACTACTAACACCGATGCTGATTTTGGTGGCGATAGTGTCGCATACGGCTGCTGATGCTGGTTATGTATTGGTTATTCCTCTGGGTGGGATTATTTTCCATGCGGCAGGGCGTCATCCACTGGCCGGTATTGCAGCCGCATTTGCTGGTGTTTCTGGTGGCTTTTCAGCGAACTTTATCCCTTCTGGTATTGATCCTTTGCTCGCTGGTTTTACACAAACCGCCGCACAAATTTTGGATCCTCAATACATAGTGAATCCGCTGGCGAACATTTTCTTCACGGGTTTATCTTCGGTGATCATCGTTGCGATTGGTTGGTATGTGACTGAGAAAATTATTGAACCTCGTCTAGCGAATATGCCTGTCGATGAAGATGCGGAAATAGCGCCTGATCTAGGAACATTCAGCGCAACTGAATCGAGAGCATTTCGTTTTGCTGGCTGGGCAATGGTGGTAGGTATTGCATTACTAGTAGCGGCTTTGATCCCAGAAAACTCAGCACTGCGTTCGCCTGATGGTGAGCTAACGGCCTTTTCTGCGCCAGTGATGAAGTCGATCGTTCCTTTGATTTTTATCTTGTTTATTATTCCGGGAATTGTGTATGGCCGAGTGGCTGGCACCTTTAAAAACAGTAATGACGTGATAAAAGCGATGTCTGGCACCATGGCTACGATGGGCGGATACATAGTGATGTCGTTCTTCTGTGCTCAGTTCTTATCAGCGTTTGGTCAGTCTAATATTGGTACTATGTTGGCATTGTATGGCGCCGAAGGCCTAAAAGCGATGGACTTACCCGGCCAAGCAACGATTGTGGGGATGATTTTACTTACGGCTAGCGTTAATTTGCTGGTGGGTTCGGCTTCGGCAAAATGGGCATTGATTGGTCCAATTCTGGTACCTATGCTGATGGCGGTAGGGATTTCTCCCGAGCTATCGCAAGCGGCTTACCGCGTGGGCGATTCGGTTTCTAACATTATCTCTCCACTGATGGTCTTCTTCCCATTAGTCGTGGTGTATTGCCAACGTTATGTAAAATCGACGGGCATTGGCACCTTGGCTTCAATGATGATGCCTTTCTCCATTGCGATGCTGATTGGTTGGACGCTGTTCCTGCTCGCTTACTGGGCTTTTGGTATTCCGCTAGGGGTGCAAGCGCCTTACACATACAGCTTGTAGCGTTAACATTATTTATCGAGTCTGAATTTAAAGCCCGCGAGTGTATCGCGGGCTTTTTCAATCTTATTTGTGCAGATGCTGTGCGTGAAATGCTAAGTGATCATCAATGAAACTTTGAATGAAAAAATAACTGTGATCATAACCTTTATGCATTCTTAACGAGAGTGGGCTATTACTCGCTTGTGCAGCGGCGAGTAAGCGTTCAGGTTTAAGCTGTTCGTGTAAAAACGGGTCTTCCTCTCCTTGGTCAACCAAAATGGGTAAGGATGATGAGTGAGTGGTGAGCAATTCAACCGCATCGTATTGTTTCCAATCTTGCAGGTTACTACCAAGGTAGTGGCGAAATGCTTTTTGCCCCCAAGGGCAGTGTATTGGGTTGCTTATCGGGCTAAAGGCTGAAATCGAGCGATAGCGTTGAGGGTTTTTCAATCCGATGGTTAATGCACCATGGCCACCCATACTGTGTCCTGCAATCGCTCGCTGTTGGTTTACGGGAAAATGTTGCTCTATTAAGGCTGGAAGTTCTTGCACAATGTAGCTGTACATTTGGTAGTGCTTATCCCAAGGCGCTTGAGTTGCGTTGAGGTAAAATCCTGCGCCAAGGCCAAAATCATACGCTCCTTGCGGGTCGTCAGGAACACCTTCACCTCTTGGGCTGGTATCGGCGGCAACAATCGCGATACCGAGCTTAGCCGCGCTTTGAAATGCGCCAGCTTTTTGCATGAAGTTTTCATCGCTGCATGTTAAGCCGGATAACCAATACAACACCGGAACCGATTGGTAGGCCGCTTGAGGTGGAAGATAAATAGCAAAACGCATACTGCACCCTAGTACTTGTGATGAGTGCGTGTACTGTTTATGCCAGCCTTCAAATACTTTGGCTTGGCTAATGTTTTCAATGTGCATAGCAAGTTTCCCCACCCAGCCCTTTAAGAAAAAAGGGCTGGCTATTAAGGCTTATTGGTCAAAATGAATCACAGAACGAATACTTTCGCCTTTATGCATTAAATCAAAGGCTTGGTTTATATCCTCTAAACCCATGGTATGGGTAATAAACTCTTGCAAACCAAATTCGCCCGCCAGATAGCGCTCGACAATGTGTGGCAGTTCCGAGCGGCCTTTTACGCCGCCAAATGCACTACCACGCCATACTCGGCCCGTCACTAATTGGAAAGGGCGAGTTGATATTTCTTGGCCCGCGCCAGCCACACCAATAATGACCGATTCTCCCCAGCCTTTATGGCAGCATTCTAACGCTTGGCGCATTACATTGACGTTACCGATGCACTCAAAAGAAAAATCAACACCGCCATCAGTCATCTCAATAATCACTTCTTGGATTGGTTTAGTCAGAGTTTTCGGGTTCAGGCAGTCCGTTGCACCAAGCTGAGTAGCAAGCTCAAACTTATTCTCATTGATATCAATGCCAATAATACGGCTGGCACCAGCCATTCTTGCGCCAATAATGGCGGAAAGCCCGATGCCGCCTAGGCCAAAGATGGCCACAGTATCACCTTGTTTAACTTTGGCCGTATTGAGCACCGCGCCCATGCCCGTTGTGACACCACAACCGAGCAAGCAGACCTCTTCTAATGGCGCCGCTTTATTGACCTTAGCCAAGGAAATTTCTGGCAACACGGTATACTCAGAAAAGGTGGAGCAACCCATATAATGGAAAATGGGTTGGCCGTCTTTATAGAAACGTGTAGTTCCATCAGGCATTAATCCTTTTCCTTGCGTTTCACGTACTGCTTGGCACAGGTTAGTTTTACCTGATTTACAGAATTTGCATTCACCACACTCTGCGGTGTACAAGGGAATGACATGATCTCCTACCTCGACGCTGGTTACCCCTTCACCAATCCGCTCAACGATACCGCCGCCTTCGTGGCCGAGGATAACCGGAAAAATCCCTTCAGGGTCTTCACCAGATAGCGTAAAGGCATCGGTATGACAAACGCCGCTCGCAATAATACGCACCAACACTTCGCCTTTTTGGGGCAACATAACGTCAACCTCCTCGACTTTTAGTGGTTGATTTGGCCCCCACGCAATCGCCGCGCGAGATTTAATGAATTGATGTGATGACATAAGATTTTCCTTTGCACATTACTTGAAGTTTCAAGTGAGTTGGGGAGAGTGACAGTATATTCCCTTCTTGAAATTTGATAATCGGTCTAAAATAAGAATCACTTTTACTTATCAGTAATAATTAAGATGGCGAGTTGGGAAGGCATTCATGAATTTGTTGCGGTGGCTGAAACTGGAAGTTTTACCGCAGCAGCGCACAAACTATCGACATCAGTGGCGAATGTCAGTCGACGTATTGCGCTATTAGAAGAGCGCTTGGCGGTAAAGTTGTTGCAACGTACCACGCGGCGAGTCTCCCTGACCGAAGCGGGTCAACTCTATTATCATCAGTGTCGGCAATTGGTTGAAGGCTTAGCGCAGGCTGATCTTGCTGTCACGCAGATGCAGCAAACGCCGTCAGGTTTACTGAAAGTGACCGCTCCGGTGACTTATGGTGAGCAGAAAGTCGCGCCTTTGCTGCATGAGTTTTTACAGTTACATCCTCAATTGGAGTTGGAACTGATACTCACTAACCAAAAATTGGATCTGATTGCGGAAGGAATTGATGTCGCCGTACGATTAGGGCAGTTAGATGATTCGAGTTTTATTGGCAAAAAGTTATCCAACCGACAACTGTTTGTCTGCGCTAGCCCTGACTATTTGGTGAAATATGGCACCCCCTATTCATTGTCAGAGTTGGTTCATCACCAATGTTTACAAGGTACTATGAACTATTGGCGATTTAAGGATCAACAACGCTCTCGTGAAATCGGTGTTAAAGGAAAAATTAAATGCAACAGCGGTGTGGCGTTATTGAATGCCGCGTTGCAAGGGATTGGAATCGTACAATTGCCCGACTATTATGTAGAGCCGTATTTGCTCTCGGGTGAGTTGCAAGAAGTGTTGCATCAGTACCGAGATGATCGTGAAGGTGTATGGGCCTTATACCCACAAAATCGCCATTTGTCCTCAAAAGTTAGGTTGCTGGTGGATTTTCTGGCAGAACGGCTATCGTCCGCTAACGGCAAAGGCTAGTGAAAGAGAAAATAGGATATATGAATACACAGTTTACCGTTCAAGATCAAAAGTTTATGCGCCGAGCTATCGCGCTTGCCAATCTTGCAGAACAAGCAGGTGAAGTGCCTGTGGGCGCTGTGCTTGTTAAAGATGGCGAAATCATTGCTGAAGGTTGGAATGCCTCTATTGGTCAACATGATGCGACAGCGCACGCTGAAATTCAGGCTTTGCGTCAAGCAGGTCAACGGTTACAAAATTATCGTTTGCTAGATACTACCTTATACGTCACTTTAGAGCCCTGTCCAATGTGCGCAGGCGCACTGCTGCATAGCCGAGTCAAAAGGATTGTCTTTGGCGCTCCAGATCTCAAAGCTGGGGCGGCCGGTACGGTGCTGAATTTATTTGAAAGCCAAGCCTCCTATCATTACGCGACGGTCGATAAAGGATTGTTAGAAGAGGAGTGTCGGGAGCAACTGCAATCTTTTTTTAGACGAAGACGCGCAGAGATACAGGCGGAAAAACAGCGGAATAAACAACAGAGTGATGGGCTTTAGCAAACATCCACTTTGAGTAGATGTTTGCCGCTGAAGGTTAAGCAGAGATTAATTGCATAAATGCACGGTTACGCCAGATAATTTTCTTTTTATTATTGGATAACATACGCTTACGACGGTTCGCTGCCACCGTTTTATTAAGGTGTTTTGATAGCTTTTTACGTTTAAGCATAAACAACCTCCTACTGCTGAGTTTTGACAATGATCCCTAATGGTTTAGGGTGCCTTATGACAATCTTAATCTGCCTTTATAGTGCAGGATTGTTACCATAATATGAAACTTAGGAAACGATCTTTTTCACGTTTTGATGTATGGGCTGCACACTTGGAAATCAAGTGTGCAATTTTTGTTCAACGTGGAAGATTTAGCTATTGTTATGCTTATTGAGCTACGGGGTCGAGATACTGATTATCCTGCGCCTCATCGGCCGATTCCATCGCTTCTAACGCGGCCTCCTCCTCCTCAATACTGATCACAACCAAATCATCAGTACCTGAACTATTGTCTATCTGCTTTTGTTGATCAACATGGCCAATAATACTTTGATAATAGCGACGAATATTTTCAACGTAGGCCTTGGCTTCGTCACCTCGCGCGTAGCCATATCGAGTCTGGCTGAAGTATTTCTTTTGTCTCAGTTGAGGGAGGCGTTCTTTGACTTCAGTCCATGAATCAGGGTTCGCACCTTGTTGCTTGGTTAAGCGTCTTGCATCCATCATATGCCCATAGCCGACGTTATAGGAAGCGAGAGCAAACCAAATTTTCTCATGTTCTGGGATGGAGTCTGGTATACGCTGTATCATCCGACGTAGGTATTCGACACCACCACGAATCGATTGTTCCGGATCGAGTCGATTGGCGACACCAACACTTCTTGCCGTAGGGAGAGTCAACATCATCATACCGCGGACCCCGGTGGGGGATTTAGCTAATGGATTCCAGTGAGACTCTTGATAAGCTAAGGCGGCAATCAATCGCCAATCAAACTCGTCAGAATATTGTTGGAAAAGAGGGGCCCATTTTGGTAAGCGGACATCGAGTGCTCTAATAAAGGCGCGCGTATCGACATAATCAAACGTGCCCACGTGACCAATATATTTCTCTTCCAAGGCCGCTAATTGACCAGATTGTTTAAGGTTGCCAAAAAACTCAATCATCAAGGCGTATAAGCTTTCATCTTCAGAGCGACGCATATACCAAGCGATAGGCTGATCTTCAGTTAATTCAAAGGCGACGGCTAAGTCAGGGTAGATTCGCTGCGACAGCGAGACTTCGACCGAATCAGCCATGGTAAATAGCAGTTCGCCATTCGAAACCTGTTTTAAAAGGTCGTTAACGTCGGCGTTATTATTCACATTGTACTGAAACTCTGGGTAGATCTGTTTAATGTCGCTGAGCGTATTTTCAAAGTGGGATTCATTCACGATAGAAAAAACGCTGTCACCTTCATGCCCAGCAATCAGTTCCGGTTGTTTTTCCAGTAATTGTTTTAAATTTCTTGGACGCCAGTTGCCTTTCTTATAGACGACTTGTTGGCTGACATAGTAATAAGCGGGCCCTGTTCTGAACTCATTCAAGCGTTGATTCGATTGACTTAACCCTGCTGCAACAACGTCGATTTCCCCATTTTTCAGTGCAGGAAAGAGACTAGACAACCGATAAGCGGGTTTCATCTCTAGTTTAACCCCAAGCTGATTGGCAAATTCGCGCGCTAGTTCGTAGTCCAGGCCTGCAGGGCCATCTGGGCCAATGTAGTAGGAGAGTTGATTGTTCAACGTACCCACTCGCAATACGCCACGTTCACGAATATGGTCAAGCTCGCTTTTAGGATCTGAATCGATTTGGCAACCGACGACAAAAAGAGTGAGTAGGAAAATGGACAATGAGCGATGAAGCTGAATCAGATAATACTTTGGCATTTATGAGCGATCTCTTACATCAATTACTGCCTTTATATCAAAGGCGGCCATATTGGCAAAGTTTCAGATCAAAAACGGATGAAAAAGTGTCGGCGACCACGCTAATGTGGCTGTATTTCAAATTTGACAAAAAAAATGACGCAAACGGTTGCTTTTGGTGTTACGTCACAAAAAGAATTCCTTTATAATGCGTTCGAAATCACGAGGTGAAATTGGTATGTATTCAGTTTTCTTTTATTAACTTATTGTATTTTAATGATTTTGAATTCATTCCAATTACACCTCAACCCACTGTATAAGAGACCTAAGCACATGAGAATTTTGCGTGGCTCCCCAGCGCTTTCTGAGTTTCGTGTTAACAAACTCGTTGAACTTTGTCGTGAACAGCAACTGCCTGTATTGGGTATTTACGCGGAGTTCATGCATTTTGCTGATCTCTCTGCGGATTTAGACGCTCAATCCCTTGAAAAATTAGAGAAACTACTCACTTATGGCCCAACGATTCAAGAACATGAGCCACAAGGTCTTCTTTTACTGGTCACTCCTCGTCCTGGAACCATCTCGCCTTGGTCTTCCAAAGCGACGGATATTGCGCATAACTGTGGTTTGAATGAGGTGAAGCGCTTAGAGCGAGGCACGGCTTACTACATCGAATTAGATCGCGAACTTTCTCAACCGCAACTTGTTACGCTTTATTCCCTGCTGTACGACCGAATGATGGAAGTCGTGTTTACCGATTTCGAATCAGCAACTTCACTGTTTAAAGTCGCTGAACCTGCTCCCGTAGCGTACGTCGACTTGCTGAAAGGCGGCCGCTCAGCGCTTGAAAAAGCAAACGTTACCCTTGGGCTTGCATTGGCTGACGATGAAATTGATTATTTGTTCGAAAGCTTCGTCACTAAGCTTGAGCGTAATCCAACCGATATCGAATTAATGATGTTTGCTCAAGCAAACTCTGAGCATTGTCGCCATAAAATCTTCAATGCCGATTGGACTATTGATGGCGTTAAGCAAGATAAATCGCTGTTTAAGATGATCAAAAACACTTATGAAGTGACTCCTGATCACGTGCTGTCTGCCTATAAAGATAATGCCGCCGTCATGGTGGGTTCAGAAGTTGGGCGTTTTTTCCCTGATCCAGAGACACGCCAATATGGTTATCACCATGAAAAAGCGCATATTTTAATGAAGGTGGAAACACACAACCACCCGACGGCGATTGCTCCTTGGCCGGGCGCTTCAACGGGTTCCGGTGGTGAAATTCGTGACGAAGGTGCAACGGGGATTGGTGGAAAACCTAAAGCCGGGTTAGTCGGTTTTACTACTTCAAACTTGCGTATTCCTAATTTTGTGCAGCCTTGGGAAACGGATTTTGGTAAACCGGGGCGCATTGTCACGGCACTCGATATTATGCTGGAAGGCCCGCTCGGTGGCGCGGCTTTTAACAACGAATTTGGTCGTCCAAACTTGTTAGGTTACTTCCGTACTTACGAAGAGAAAGTTAACTCTCACGCTGGTGAAGAAGTGCGTGGTTATCACAAACCAATCATGATTGCTGGTGGGATGGGGAATATCCGCGACGAGCATGTGCAGAAAAAAGAGATCCCTGTTGGCGCGAGCTTAATTGTGCTTGGTGGTCCGGCAATGAACATTGGCCTTGGTGGGGGCGCCGCTTCTTCTATGGCATCTGGTCAATCTGCGGAAGATCTTGATTTTGCGTCGGTACAGCGTGAAAACCCAGAGATGGAACGCCGCTGCCAAGAGGTGATTGATCGCTGCTGGCAACTCGGTGAGGCGAATCCGATCGCCTTTATCCATGATGTAGGCGCTGGTGGTATCTCAAACGCATTGCCTGAGCTTGTTGATGATGGCGAACGTGGCGGTATTTTCCAACTGCGTGATGTACCTAACGATGAGCCAGGAATGAGCCCGCTTGAAATTTGGTGTAATGAATCACAAGAGCGTTACGTGCTGGCTGTAGCGCCAGAAAACATGGCGCGCTTTGACGCCATTTGCCAACGTGAGCGCGCGCCTTATGCTGTTGTGGGCATTGCCACTGAAGAGCGTGAACTGAAATTGGAAGATTCACATTTCGACAATACGCCAATTGATATGCCGATGGACGTATTGCTTGGCAAAACACCTAAAATGTATCGTGATGTGAAGACGCTGAAAGTTAATAATCCAGCACTTGATCGCCGTGATATCGAATTGAACGAAGCGATTGATCGAATACTGCGTCTCCCTGCGGTTGCAGAAAAAACCTTCCTCATCACCATTGGTGACAGAACCGTCACTGGTTTGGTCGCTCGTGACCAAATGGTTGGTCCGTGGCAAGTGCCAGTAGCAAACTGCGCGGTTACCGCGGCAAGTTATGATACTTACCATGGCGAAGCGATGTCGATGGGGGAGCGCACGCCAGTTGCCTTGCTGGATTTTGGGGCATCGGCACGCTTAGCCGTGGGCGAAGCGATCACCAACATTGCCGCTACCCATATCGGTGATATCAAACACATTAAGTTGTCGGCGAACTGGATGTCACCAGCGGGTCACCCTGGTGAAGATGCTGGTTTGTATGAGGCAGTAAAAGCGGTCGGTGAAGAGCTTTGTCCTGCGCTCGGCCTGACTATCCCTGTGGGTAAAGATTCGATGTCGATGAAGACCAAATGGGATGAGAATGGCGAACAAAAAGAAGTGACCTCTCCGCTATCATTGGTGATCACGGCATTTGCTCGTGTTGAAGATGTACGTAACACCATCACCCCTCAGTTAAGAACCGATAAGGGCGAAACCTCACTGGTTTTGATTGATTTAGGTAATGGTAAGAATCGCTTGGGCGCAACGGCGTTAGCACAAGTCTACAAACAGTTGGGTGATAAACCCGCAGACGTAGATAATGCGGCGCAGCTTAAAGCCTTCTATGAAGCGATCCAAACCTTGGTCGCGAATCAGCAGATTATTGCCTATCACGATAAAGGTGACGGTGGTCTATTCGTTACTCTAGCTGAAATGGCCTTTGCGGGTCATTGTGGCGTGAAAGCCGATATTGCCGCACTAGGTGATGATGCATTGGCCGCGTTATTTAATGAAGAGCTGGGCGCCGTCATTCAAGTTCGTCACCATGACTTGGATACGGTGCTTTCGACGCTAACGGCGCATGGTTTACAAGCGTGTTCACACGTTATCGGTCGTGTGGAGGCTTCTGATGAGCTAGTCATTACCGCTGGTGAGCAGCCTATTGTTGTACGTAACCGCACTGAACTTCGCACCATTTGGGCTGAAACTACGCATAAAATGCAAGCGCTGCGCGATAACCCGCAGTGCGCGGATCAAGAATTTGCAGCAAAACAAGATAACAGTGATAAAGGTCTTAACGTCAGTTTGAGCTTTGACGTGCAACAAGATGTGGCGGCACCGTATATCGCTAAAGGCGTGAAGCCAAAAATGGCTATTTTGCGCGAGCAAGGGGTTAACTCACACGTTGAAATGGCGGCAGCGTTTGATCGCGCAGGCTTTGAAACAACCGATATACACATGAGCGACATCTTAACGGGTCAAGCGGTGCTTGAAGAGTACCAAGGCCTCGTCGCATGTGGTGGGTTCTCTTATGGTGACGTATTGGGCGCGGGTGAAGGCTGGGCGAAATCTGTGCTGTTTAATGTACAAGCTCGTGAACAGTTCCAACGTTTCTTCCAACGTGAAGATACTTTCTCGCTAGGAGTGTGTAACGGCTGTCAAATGCTGTCGAATTTGAAAGAGTTAATCCCTGGTGCGGATTTATGGCCGCGTTTTGTGCGCAATGAATCAGAGCGTTTTGAAGCGCGCTTTAGCTTAGTGGAAGTGCAGCAATCTGATTCACTGTTTTTTAATGAGATGGCTGGCTCGCGCATGCCGATTGCGGTTTCGCATGGCGAAGGGCGCGTTGAAGTTCGTGATACGGCACATTTAACGGCGATTGAACAATCAGGCACCGTTGCGCTGCGTTTTGTGGATAACAACGGCCATGCCACGCAGCAATATCCGAACAACCCAAATGGTTCACCAAATGCCATTACAGGCTTAACGACTCA
The DNA here is from genome assembly GCF_963874485.1 of Vibrio sp. V15_P4S5T153. Lineage (NCBI taxonomy): Bacteria > Pseudomonadati > Pseudomonadota > Gammaproteobacteria > Vibrionales > Vibrionaceae > Vibrio > Vibrio sp. V15_P4S5T153. The sequence continues at coordinate 121,625 of NZ_CAWNHR010000011.1, forward strand.
AGATGGCCGTGTGACGATCATGATGCCGCACCCAGAGCGCGTGTTCCGCACGGTAGCGAACTCTTGGCATCCTGATTCTTGGGGTGAAAACAGCCCATGGATGCGTATGTTCCAAAATGCACGTAAGAACTTAGGGTAACTCACCTTGTCGCCAGTGAGATAAACGACTTAGTCTTGTTATTCCAGCCGCTGCAACTCAGCGGCTTTTTTGTTTACTTTGAGGATGAATTTTTTGTAAAAAATGCAGAAAAAAATTGTGATTTGTGCTCTAATGCCGCGCTTACCAAGGGATGGTGTTCAACATCCGCCGCCATATAATATAATGGCGCGCGACAAACGTTGATGAGTAATCCCTTATTATTCCCTTAGGAAAACGAAAATGTCAGAAAGTAAAAAATTTACCATCAAAGTGACTGAAAAGCGCAATGGTTGGGCGGCGGAAATCGTACGTCAAGTGACCTCTCGCAGAAGTGTTGTTTCAAAGCGCGAAATGGGTTTTGAAAGCGAAGCACAAGCACAAGCTTGGGCGGAAAAAGAGCTCAGTGGCTTTATTGAGAACCAAGCGAAACGCAATGAGCGTAAGGCTCTGGCAAGAAAAGAGAAAAAAGCTTAGTACAAAAACCCGCTTTAAATTAGCGGGTTTTTTATGCCTTAACGAAATTGACCGATTTGCGGTAAAAACTCAAAACCTGCACTGGCTAAGCGAGCCTCTAATGCCGCACGATCGATATCAAAGTCATCCGCCAGCTTATCAAGATCGCCATTAAAATCATCACGTAGCTTCATATTGATGATGCTCATCAGCATGATTGGATCCATCGAGGCAAAATTGGCTAAATTCATCACTTATCCTCGAAATCAGAAATCAGCAAGTTAGCTGCCGCAAAGGCTGCTTGCTCTCGAACCGCTTTTGGCAGCGATTCGTCTGCTGCGACATCATTCAAGGTTTTGATGGCGCAGGAGATTGCTTGAGGAATATAAGCTTGATCACCACTGCCTATCTGCGCATAAAGCTCGCGCACTAATTCACAACAACCGTAAACTTGCATAGATTAAATCCTAACTAATGATAATGGCTCTCAATATACACATTACGTTTGGCAAAGACAAAATCAGAACTTGCGTTTGCGCAAGCTCTGATTGCATGTGATGAAACTTTAAGCGTTCACTTGCTGCTCTAGCGCCATAACCAGATCGTCGGCTAGCTGTAGTTGCTTAGCGAGCTCGTTCAGATACGCTTTTTCCATGAAATTTTGTTCATCGGCGATAAGTAAAGAGGCCAGATAAAGCTCACTCGCTTGTGCGGGCGTTGTGGCTAACTGTGCAATAGCCGTGGGATCGAGCGGTTTATGCAGCTCATTTTTTACCAGCTGCTGCAATTGGTTATCTGCGCCCATTTCAGAGATGGCTTGCTCAATTTTCGCCATTTCTTGTTCATCCACATGACCATCAGCTTTTGCGGCGGCAATCATCGCTTTTAGGATCAGCGTGCTGTGGCTAGCATCATTAGGGTCAAAGCTAGACTGCGGTTGAGTGGTCGTTTGTTTTGCTTGCCAGTCATTATACGCTTTATAGGCTAGTGCGCCGAGCGCCGCTGCTCCACCAATCCCTATCACTTTAGTGCATATTTTTTTTGCTTTCTTCGAGCCCATCAATAAACCGATTAGGCCACCACCGAGTGCACCTGCTCCTAAGGTTTTGAGTTTACTTGAATCTTGTGTGATAGCGCCGAGTTGGCTTGAACCTTGTTTTACGATGTCTGAATTCAATGCTTGGTTAAGTAAACTTTTTAGATCCATAGGTCACCTCCATTAATAATGGATTAAAGAATAGATCACCGTAGATGAATCGAAGATTAATATGCTTGAAAAAGCTTTTGTGGCTGGTGACAAAATAAAAAAGGTTGCCATTTAGGCAACCTTTTCAAGAGTATACTTTATTAGGCGATTTGAGCATTAATAAAGGAGACTATTTCATTCATAGCGACGGCCGACTTCTCACCACTGCGGCGATGTTTATATTCGAAGTTGCCCTCATCCATACTGCGATCGCCAATAATGATGGTATGTGGCACACCGATCAGTTCCATATCTGAGAACATTACGCCCGGGCGCTCTTTACGATCATCAAATAGCACTTCAATACCAGCTGCGGTCAGTTCCGTATACAGTTTTTCAGCAGCTTGTTGGACGCGCTCTGATTTGTGCATGTTCATAGGGACAATCGCCACTTGGAAAGGTGCGATCGCGTCAGGCCAGATGATGCCGTATTTATCGTTGTTTTGCTCGATGGCTGATGCCACAACGCGTGATACGCCAATGCCGTAACAACCCATCTCTAAAATGGTGTTTTTACCATTGGAATCAAGAACGCCACAGTTCATTTTCTCAGAGTAGTTAGTACCCAATTGGAAAATATGACCCACTTCGATACCGCGTTTGAGCATTAGTGTCCCTTTACCACATGGGCTTGGGTCGCCTTCAACGACGTTACGAAGATCTTCCACTTTCGCTAGCTCAACGTCACGGCCCCAGTTGATGCCAAAGTAGTGTTTGCCATCGATGTTGGCTCCTGCGCCAAAATCGCTCATGACGGCTACGCTGTGATCAACGATAAATGGCAATTCAAGACCAACAGGGCCAAGAGAGCCTGGGCCTGCGCCAATCAGCGCGCGAATCTCTTCTTCGCTAGCCATTTCTAGCGGAGCGGCAACTTCAGCGAGTTTCTCGGCTTTGATTTCATTGAGTTCATGATCACCACGGATAATCAGTGCCACGATAGAGGCATCGATCTCATCAGATGCTTTTACAAACAGTGTTTTAACTGTTTTCTCAATCGGTAGGCCATGCTGCTCAACCAATTCAGCGATGGTTTTGGCGTTTGGCGTATCAACCTGCGTCATCTCTTGAGTTGGCGCGGCGCGCTCAACGGCTGGCGCAATGGCTTCTGCTTTTTCGATGTTGGCGGCGTAATCCGATTCAGTTGAGAAGGCGATGATGTCTTCACCACTTTCAGCCAATACATGGAACTCATGAGAGCCGTTACCACCGATAGCGCCGGTGTCGGCTAATACTGGGCGGTAATCAAGCCCCATGCGATCGAAGGCTTTACAGTAAGCTTCGTGCATCGCTTGGTAAGATTTCTCTAAGCCTGCTTTATCTATATCAAAGCTATAGGCATCCATCATGCAGAATTCACGAGCACGCATCACACCAAAACGAGGACGTCTCTCATCACGGAATTTGGTTTGAATCTGGTACAGGTTCAGCGGCAATTGCTTGTAAGAGCTGACTTCGTTGCGTACCAAGCTGGTGATTACTTCTTCAGCAGTTGGACTAAGCACAAACGGACGAGTATGGCGGTCAGTAAAGCGAAGTAGCTCAGGGCCCATTTTCTCAGAGCGGCCTGTCTCTTCCCACAGTTCAAACGGTTGCACAACGGGCATCAAGGTTTCGATTGCACCGGCATTGTCGATCTCTTGACGAACGATGTTTTCGACTTTACGCAGCACACGTAGACCAGTAGGCAGCCAGGTATAAAGACCTGAAGCCAGCTTACGGATCATACCTGCACGTAACATGAGCTGATGGCTCACGACTTCTGCGTCGTTTGGAGTCTCCTTCAAAGTAGAAAGAAGATATTTACTGGTACGCATTCTATGGTATCCGTTTCATGATAGTTAAAAGCGCTCTCCAATGAGAGGCTAGAATTAAGCCGCTAATAATATCAGCCAATCGGCTTTGTCAAAAGCGTTCTATTGCGGTTACTGAGACTAAGTTGTTTGCGATAGTGAATTTTACGTTCAGATCGAACAGATTTACCGCATATTCTTTATGATCGATTTTATGTTTTTTATAGGCTGGGCGAGGATCTTGAGCCAGCACTTGCTCAATGACGGCTTTAACCATGTCGTGATCTGCCCGCGCATTCAGTACCGTTAACGCCGCTTGGCTAAAGGTCACTGCGATCTTGTCGGGCTCGCTCTCGGCATAGCCACCGCTGGCTGTGGCTATCGAATCGGAATAGGGAATATAGGGTTTGATGTCAATGATCGGTGTGTTATCGACTAAATCTACGCTGCCTAGTTCCAAATAAACCTGATCACCTTGCTGAGTGACGCCTTTCAATTCAACGGCAGACATACCGATACCGTTAGGTCGAAACGTGGCCCGTGAAGCAAATACGCCGATCCGCTCATTTCCGCCTAAGCGCGGTGGGCGCACCGTCGGTTTCCAACCGGCATCGAGGTTTTGGTCAAACAGAAAAAGTAACCAGACATGGCTAAATTGTTCGATGCCTCGCACCGACTCTAAGCAATTAGCGTGACCGATGAGCTTGACTCTCGCGCTTGCGCTCGCCACTAAGCGAGGTTGGCGAGGAACGGCAAATTTTTCTTTATAAGGCGTTTCAATAGTGCCAATCGGAGCAATGGTGTGCATATCCGTATCCGTCTTTTTTCACGTTGGTTGAGAAAAATATCACATTTAAGCTTGCTTTTCTTCTTGGTAATGATTATTAATTGGCATGTTATAACATAACAATTTAAGTGAGGGGAAATTGATGAAAGACGGAATTCATCCGCCATACCAAAAAGTGGTTTTCCACGACACCAGTGTGGATAAGTATTTTATTGTGGGTTCAACGCTAAAAACTGATCGGACGATCGAGTGGGAAGATGGCAACACCTATCCTTATTTCACCTTAGATGTGTCGTCTGAATCGCATCCGTATTACACCGGTAAGCAGCGAGTTGTTCAAAAAGAAGGACGAGTGGCGAATTTCAATCGTCGCTTTGCTCAGTTTGGTAAGGAGTAAACTATGAAAGTATTAAGTTCATTAAAAAGCGCAAAATCACGTCATCCAGATTGTCAAATCGTCAAAAGACGCGGTCGTTTATATGTAATTTGTAAAACCAATCCAAGATTTAAGGCGGTTCAGCGCTAATGAAGAGGAACGGTTGGACAGGCTAGTGATTGTCCAACCGTCAAAACGTGGTTATTTGTTCGCTTTAGCCAAAATGCGATCCAAATGGTTGGCAAATTCGCGTCGTTCTGTTTGAGAAAGCGCACTTGGTCCGCCAGTTTGGATACCGCTTGATCGCATCGTATCCATAAAATCTCTAATATTGAGGCGTGCCTTGATGGTCTCTTTGGTATACAGCTCACCACGAGAATTGAGCGCCAAGCCACCTTTGGTTATCACTTCATCGGCCAGTGGAATATCGGAAGTAATTACCAAATCGCCCACTTCTACCCGTTTGACGATTTCGTTATCGGCAACATCAAAACCACTGGGGACTTGCAGTGAACGAATGTTAGATCGTTGCGGAATCGGAACAACATGATTGGCCACAAAAGTACATTCAACGCCCGTCCTTTCGGCTGCGCGGACAATGGTTTCACGAATTACTTTCGGACATGCATCGGCGTCCACCCAAATTTTCATCATTCAATTACTTCTCGTTTAGTTGTGCCTCTAGGGCTGCTACTCGGGCTGACAAAGCGGCTAGTTGCGTTTCAAGTTCGGCTACCTTGTTCACGCTATTTTCCGTACTAACGCTCACTTCTACTTTGGGAACTCGGTGTGCATTTTTCCAACTTTTGATGGTTGCAATCAAGGCTGGCATTGGCACTGAGGTGCTAAGACGTGACTTTACTAAGGCCACACTCGGTTCCTTTCCCTGTTGTTGTAAGAGAGTCAAGATGTTTTCTAGTTCTTGAGTGACATCTTTTGTGAGCATAGGTTATCCTTTTTGTGAGTTGCTGTGATCTTACCTTTTATTTACCAAGAGCAAAAGTGGCGAAGTGTTGTAAGAGATCTCGCACATTGTTTGTAAGAAATCACAGTGTTTAACGCAGTGTTTGGTGGTGATTTTTTTATAACTATTTGTTTTTAATTAATATATCTATTTCTTTAGGTTGTTTTTTTAAAAATGATATTTTTAGGTGATTGTTTCTTAAAGCCAAACGAGTAAATTGAACCCTGTCGGAAGGATTCTGACAAGGAATTACAAAGCACCAAGGTTTGGTCTCTTCAGGAAGAAGACAAGGTTGTTCACGAAGAATAACCACGCAGGATGCTAGGACAGCGTAAGGATACAACAGTTGGCAGGATGCGAGCTGCATGGATTGGCGATGGACACCTTGTGGATAAGGCAGGACAACATCAGGATGATGTTATGGACACCGCTCAAGGAACAAGTGATGAGTATTGACCGGAGTGTTAGTACCATGGAAAGTTTGGACACCGCTAGGATGGCGATGCAGGATGAGCCGAAGAATTGGCCACTATTATGGATGATGCATGGAGCACACAATTTAGTAGCTGGACTGCTGCGAGTAAGACTTTAAGCCTCGACACATGCGTGTTGAGGCTTTTCTTATTACTTGCATTCTGGCTTTAGCGTGTTGTTGCTTCAAAAAAAGTTCATATGATAAGTGCTGCAAAATAATAACAACAAAAAAACAATCTAGATCAATTACCTCATCGTTCGGTTGGTTTAATTTTCGGCTTCTTTGCAAAAATAGAGTACCAGATTTTATTTGGGCTAAGGCGTATTGCCCTAAGCCTAGTTGAGTCTTTCGGTATTATTTTGCGGCTAACAAGGATTGTACGTGACAACCGTAACAAGAAGAACGCTTCTTCTCCCTTACACCGATTCGTTAGAGTCTGATTTTTTGATGCTCAATTGTTGCGCCAAAAATCGGGCACAGATGAATGGCCCTAAAACGGTCGCTTCAGCAAAACAGCTTTTTCAACGAGTGCTTCATGATCCTCATTTGTACGCAATGGCGGTGTTAGATAATTATAACCGCGAATACATGGGGCATTTGTTCATTGAACTTGACGAAGAGCGAGCAGAACTCGGTTTTCTTTTTGATAAATTGTATTGGGGCAAAGGCATTGCAACTGAGGCATTGAAGGCTTTTTTACCTAAAGCAGCCTACCAATTGCAACGACAAAAAATTACAGCCACTGCTAATATTGGCCACCATGCCTCTATTGCGGTACTCAAAAAACTCGGCTTTGAGCTGTTGGGTGAGAAAGAAGATGTTTTTGGCCCTTATTGGGAATTTGAGTTTACATACGATGAGGCGGCAAATGAAAAGCAGATGGCCTAAAGCCTATCATTTGTAATTCACCTTGGTAGCAGTCGTCACCTAGTGCAGAAAACTCAAACCAATAAACGGTATGCCAACGCCAGAGTCCTTCTGGCGTTTTGAATTTGTGGCGTCCAAAAGCAACGCTGATCAGCTGTAAGTCGAGTTGTTCGCATTTTCGACTGATCGCCGCTTTTGCCAATTCGGCTTGGCGACGCTGTTGCCAGAAAAGAAAGCAGCCCAAGCTGAGTAATAAAATAGCCAATAGATCGCCTAGCATAAACATTCCAGTTATTGAGCTTTAGTTGTTTGTTGTAAGCGAATTAAGGCATCGGCTAATTCGATCGAAGGGCTAGAATGCAGCAGTGGCAGCAGTACCATTCGCAGTTCTGGCAGCATCACTAAATCAGCAAAGAGCTGGTTAAAGAGGGCTTGATTGCCTGTTTGCGCCAAGCGTAATAAAAACGTTTCGGCAAGTGATGGGTTAGACAATACATGCCACGAGCGCCCTGCAATGGCAATTAATATCTCTTGATGGCTCAAGCGTGGGCTTTGCAGAATACGTTCAACCAAGGTTGCGGTGAGTGCATTATCCGCACCTGATAAGGCTCGTATTAAAGCAGAGAGTAAGAACAGATCAGGTTCGTGGCTTTCGATGTGCAACATCGCCATCTCTTGCAAACGCAGCGCCAACTTATCATTCAACGGTGCACTATGTTCGAGTGCACCCAGCAGGGCATACAAAGGCTGAGCTGGTAGGTGGTTTAATGCTTTCCTTAATAACACGCTATTTTGTTCTTTGCTTAAACGAGCACAAATATCAGTAATGCCTTGTAAGCCGACCGTCTGCCAGTTTTCCCAGCCTAAATCCCCACTAAAATAGTGTTGCGCATGCTCATAATATTGGCTTGATGGTAGGTTCAACTGGGCGCGTATTTGGCTGTGGAATACCGCCATTTTGTCGTCGCTCGGTTTAAAGGTATAAGGGTTATTGGCAAGCTTTTGCTGCTGCTCATCGCTGAGGTCTTGATGCAAACGTGACCCCATCGCTTCAAGTACAAACTTGATGAAGTTACCTATCTCAGCTTGTTTGAGTAGGCCGCGTTCATCCAAAGAGAATTTAAGAAACCAGATCCAAGGTTGTTGGGCTTGGTTCCAATACGCGATGGCAAGATGAGCATGACGCTGCAATGGATAGGGATACGGTTGTTGACCTTTTTCTACTTGAGAAAAGTGTGTATTTTCAATCGGGCAGATGCGTCTTCCTAAATCAAAGATCCGATATTGGCTACCACTATTGGTGAGCAATTGGCTAAGCGTATGAATGGTATCCATGGATAAAGTGGCCTTAACTTGTGTTCTTGAATAACTATTTTTGATCAATAACTCTCTTTGAACAATAAATGGTACTCTATAGCCCATTTTCAAGGTCACTTAGCAAATTAACTTGGTGAATAATGACAGTAAGCACAAAACTGACCCACCTGTTGAAGCAACTAGAAACTCAGTTACGCAATTCTCAGTGCTGGCAATCTCAGCCGCCAAGCGAAAGCGCATTGATGAGCACAGAGCCTTTCTCCATCGATACCCTCACTCCGGAGCAGTGGCTGCAGTGGATTTTCATCCCCAAAATGTTATTGGCAATTGAGCAGCAAACAGAGCTTCCTCAAGGGTTCTCGCTCACTCCCTATTTTGAAGAGGCATGGCAACATCAAGCGGAATTGGCTGAGGTGATTGCGCTGCTACGTTTGATTGATGAGGTAAGCCAACCATGTTAGAGATTCTGTATCAGGACGATGATTTGGTCGCCGTGAATAAACCTGCAGGAATGCTGGTGCATCGCTCATGGCTAGATAAACACGAAACGCAATTTGTGATGCAAACGCTGCGCGATCAAATTGGCCAGCATGTGTTTCCCCTACATCGATTAGATAGGCCAACTTCTGGCGTGCTTGTGTTTGCGCTCTCCAGTGAAGTGGCGGCGCAAATGATGCCGATGTTTGCCAACCATCAAATGGAAAAAACGTACCATGCGATTGTGCGTGGTTGGATTGAACAAGGGGATGTGCTTGATTACCCACTCAAAATCGAGCTAGATAAAATTGCCGATAAGTTTGCCAAACAAGATAAAGAAGCCCAAGAAGCGATCACCGCTTATCAACCATTAGCGACAGTAGAAGTGCCGTATTCAACCGGGCGTTTCCCAACCAGCCGCTACTGTTTGGTGGAAATGAAACCGCAAACGGGCCGTAAACATCAGTTGCGTCGTCATATGCACCATTTGAGTCATCCAATTATTGGTGATACCACTCATGGTGATGGTAAGCACAACCGCCTATTTCGCGATCATTATGACGCGCAGCGTCTGATGCTCCATGCCTCTGAATTACGTTTTACTCATCCGTTTACTGGCCAAACATTAGTGCTTAAAGCTGGTTTTGATGAGGTATGGCAACGGCTGTTTACTCAGTTTGAGTGGAGCCTGCCGATATAAAAACAAAACCCTCGCGATGCGAGGGTTTTGAGTCTTGGGATGTAACTGAAAGTGATGTGGTTCATCAAGACATTCAGTTTATAAAAGCCGACAGCGAACAAAAAAATGAGCTACTTCGCTAGATACTCTTGAATGGAGCGCTCGATGCCTTTGGCATCTAAACCTAATTCTGCATGCAGCTCTTCTTGTGTGCCTTGAGCGATGAATTGATCAGGCAAACCTAGATTGAGTACCGGTTTTAGGATTTTCTCTTTCATCATCAATTCAATGACACCAGCACCCGCACCACCTGCAATCGCATTCTCTTCCAAGGTCACTAGCACATCATGTTGCGCAGCCAGTTGGCGAATGAGTGTTTCATCAAGGGGCTTAACAAATCGCATGTCAGCCACTGTTGCATTTAGCTTATCGGCTGCTTCAAGCGCGTTTGGTAGGAAAGTGCCAAAGTTGAGGATCGCGATTTTTTCATTCGCGATAGCCGTGTCACATTGGCGCATAATGCGTCCTTTGCCAATCTCTAACGCACTAAATTGGGTTTGAATTTCGACTCCCATGCCATTGCCACGAGGATAACGCACTGCGCTTGGCCCTGTGTGTTTATGGCCAGTATAGAGCATTTGTCGGCACTCATTTTCATCGGCGGGTGCCATGATCACCATGTTGGGAATGCAGCGCATGAAGCTTAAATCAAACGCACCTTGGTGAGTTTGGCCATCAGCTCCGACTAACCCTGCGCGGTCAATGGCAAACATAACTGGTAAATTCATGATGGCAACATCATGGATCAGCTGATCATAACCCCGTTGTAAAAAGGTTGAGTAGATCGCCACTATCGGATGATCTCCCGCAATCGCCATACCTGTCGCAAGGGTGACGGCATGTTGCTCAGCAATCGCCACATCAAAATATTGTTGTGGGAACTCTTTTGAAAAGCGAACCATGCCAGAGCCTTCGCGCATCGCGGGTGTAATCGCCATTAATTTTGGATCTTGCGCGGCCATATCGCATAAAAAATCGCCAAAGATTTTAGAAAAAGTAGGTTTAGCATTGCTGCTTTTTGGCAGGCTAGTGTGGCTCGGGTCAAATTTAGGAACGCCATGGTAACCAATCGGATCTTTTTCGGCGGGCTCATAACCTTTGCCTTTTTTGGTCATGATGTGCAAAAACTGCGGGCCTTTGAGCTCGCGCATGTTGCGTAATGTCTTGATAAGTTCAATCACATCATGGCCATCGACTGGGCCGATATAGTTAAATCCAAGCTCTTCAAACAAGGTGCCGGGTACGACCATGCCTTTCAAGTGCTCTTCTGTGCGGCGTACCAGCTCTTTGATAGGCGGTATGCCAGAGAGCACTTTTTTGCCCCCTTCACGGATTGAGGTATAAAGGCTACCGGAAAGCAGTTGCGCTAAATGGTTATTCAGTGCGCCGACGTTTTCAGAGATCGACATTTCGTTGTCGTTGAGCACGACTAACATATCCGGATGAACGTCGCCAGCATGGTTCATTGCTTCAAAGGCCATACCTGCGGTGATAGCACCATCACCAATCACGCCCACCACTTTGCGATTTTTCCCTTCTTTACCTGCACTGATCGCCATCCCTAAGGCGGCACTGATTGAGGTGGACGAGTGACCAACAGAGAGCGTGTCATATTCACTTTCTTCACGCCAAGGAAAAGGGTGAAGACCGTCTTTTTGACGAATGGTCGACATTTTCTCGCGGCGACCAGTTAATATTTTGTGCGGGTAAGCTTGGTGGCCTACATCCCAAATCAGCTGATCAAAAGGGGTGTTATAGACGTAGTGTAGGGCAACCGTTAATTCAACCGTGCCTAAGCCTGACGCAAGGTGGCCACTCGACTGACTGACGGAATTAAGAAGGTAGTTTCTTAATTCATCACACAACGTTGGCAGAACCTCTTTCGGCAGACTGCGCAGTTCATCGGGTGTATTTGCTAAAGCCAGTGTTGGGTATTTTGAAATATCAAGAGTCATAATTTTGCGCGCTTATAGTTTAGTTCTTGCGCTCGACGACGTATCGGGCGAACTCTTCGAGTGATTCTGTATTGTAGGGTATTGCTTCCAAGGCTTGAAGAGCTTCCTGTAACAGACTTTGTGCTTTATCAATAGCACCTTGTAACCCTAGCAGCGCTGGGTAGGTACTTTTATTGAGTTGTTGATCCGAGCCTTGAGGTTTACCTAATGTCGCGGTATCGCTAACGATATCCAAAATATCATCTTGAACTTGGAATGCGAGACCAACGGCATCGGCATAGCGATCCAATTGTGGTAGTACCGCCAGCCCTTTTTCACCAGCCGCAAGCGCACCTAAACGGATTGCACAACGCATCAAGGCTCCCGTTTTATTGCGATGGATCTCTTCTAATTCCTGCACTGAGACCAGACGATTTTCGGCTTGCAGATCCAACGCTTGCCCTATACACATACCTTGAGCACCGGAAGCTTGAGCCAACATTTGGACCATCTTAATGCGGTTGACTTGCGCATGTTCGGCGAGTTGACCTTCTGCCAAAATAGTAAAGGCCAGTGTTTGCAGGGCATCGCCCGCTAAAATCGCGATGGCTTCGTCAAATTCGATGTGACAAGTGGCTTTACCGCGACGCAATTCATCGTCGTCCATCGCGGGAAGGTCATCGTGGATCAATGAATAAGCATGAATACATTCTATTGCGCAGGCTGGGGTATCGAGTTCATCTGGCGTACAACCAAGCATTTGCCCTGTGATATACACCAAATAAGGTCGAGCTCTTTTGCCGCCAAGTAACAAACCGTAGCGCATCGCGTCAATCAACGGTTGTTTTTGGTGCGGTAAACGGCCTAACCAAAGGTTTAATTGGTCAATATTTCTTTGCTGATAGGAGCTCAGAGCCTCAATCATAGGGCACTCTTTCTACTAAGTTGTGGTATCTACTAGGTTACGATCGACCGTTTCCCTGTGACTTAATTGACAGGTTCATGTCACATAGCGAGCGATGAGATCGATAAATATGAGTCAGTAATAAGTATGTATCAGTAATACGTGCCTATTACTCAGGTAGTTCAGTAAAGTCAGAGAGTGGCGCGTCATCGCTCGCACTGAGCAAAATACTGACTCGCTGTTCCGCTTCACTTAACTTACTTTGTCCAGCACGAGCAAGGGATATTCCGCGCTCGAATTTTTTTAGCGCATCATCTAAGGCTAAATCGCCATTTTCTAGCTGTTCCACTAAGCTATCAAGTTCTTCGATTGTCGCTTCGAAGGACATATTTTCAGGTTTCTTGCTCGCCATAATCTTTTTATCTTGGTAAATATGCACGAAAGTTACCTTAGGGCGTAGTGATGGTCAAATTTAACCAACGATTTTTGTCTGAAAAGTCCCTCTTTTGGAACTGTCACTATCACAAATAATAAAAATAATAATACGATACTTAGCAACCAGACCGATATTTACTGAAATAGTAACGGTGACTCAGAATCTTGGCCATATCATTGTGCTGGCAACAGTGCATCTTTGCTCAGTTTAGGTATAAACTGAATAGAGAGAATTTCGGTATGATCCAATAATTTACTTAAAGATTTGAATCTATTGCCGATAACGAGTTTAAACTCATTATCGCGGGTAAGCAGCATGAGGAGTGCTTTGTGGATTTAGCAACGCTGATAGGCCTGATCGGAGGCCTCGCTTTCGTTATTATGGCGATGATTTTAGGCGGAAGCCTAATGATGTTCTTCGACGTCACATCCATCTTGATCGTAGTGGGTGGGTCAATGTTTGTTGTATTGATGAAGTTCACGATGGGACAATTCTTCGGTGCAGCCAAGGTGGCAGGTAAGGCATTTATGTTCAAATCCGATGAACCTGAAGATTTGATCGCGAAAATTGTAGAAATGGCTGATGCGGCGCGGAAAGGTGGTTTTCTTGCATTAGAAGAGATGGAAATTACCAATAGCTTCATGCAAAAGGGGATCGATTTGCTGGTGGATGGCCATGATGCTGACGTGGTGCGTTCTGCGTTGCAAAAAGACATTGTATTGACTGATGAGCGTCATTCACAGGGAACTGGCGTATTTCGTGCTTTTGGTGACGTAGCGCCAGCGATGGGCATGATCGGTACTTTGGTGGGCTTGGTTGCCATGCTGTCTAACATGGATGACCCTAAATCAATTGGTCCTGCCATGGCCGTTGCCTTATTAACTACCTTGTACGGCGCTGTTCTCTCGAACATGATTTTTTTCCCGATTGCAGACAAACTCGCTTTGCGCCGAGATCAAGAAAAGCTTAACCGCCGTTTAATCATGGATGGCGTTCTGGCCATTCAGGATGGACAAAACCCACGGGTCATTGATAGTTATCTGAAAAACTACCTCAATGAAGGCAAGCGTGTTTTAGATGTTGATAGCGAATAACGGAGCCTGTAATGGATGATGAAGAAGGTTGTAAATGCCCACCTCCCGGCTTGCCGTTGTGGATGGGAACCTTTGCTGATTTAATGTCGCTGTTGATGTGTTTCTTCGTACTGCTGCTCTCTTTTTCCGAGATGGACGTACTGAAGTTTAAACAGATAGCAGGCTCGATGAAGTTTGCTTTTGGTGTGCAAAATCGTTTGGAAGTGAAAGACATTCCTAAAGGGACAAGCATCATTGCACAAGAGTTTCGCCCAGGCCGCCCCGAGCCGACACCGATTGATGTCATCATGCAACAAACCATTGATATCACGCAGCAGACACTTGAGTTTCAAGAAGGGGATTCAGATCGAGCGGGTGGTGTTCAGCGTGAAGAAGGTCAATTGACGGGGGGGCAATCCCCTGAAACTTCAACGCAGAATAACCAAAATACTCAATCGGAAATGCAACAACAGCAAGCAGAATCTATGTCGCAAGAGATGGAAATTGTTGAACAGGACATCAAAAAAGCGTTAGCAAGAGAAATCGAACAAGGCGCTATTGAAGTTGAAAACTTAGGTCAGCAATTGGTGATCCGTATTCGTGAAAAAGGTGCGTTTCCCGAAGGTTCTGCATTTCTACAACCTAAGTTTCGTCCATTGGTTCGTCAAATTGCCGATCTGGTTAAAGATGTGCCGGGCATTGTGCGTATTTCTGGCCATACCGACAATCAAAGTGTCGATTCTGAATTGTATCGCTCAAACTGGGATCTTTCGGCTCAACGAGCGGTTTCTGTGGCGCAAGAGATGGAAAAGGTTCGTGGGTTTTCTCATCAACGACTCAGGGTGCGTGGTATGGCCGATACCGACCCAGTCGGCTCTAACGATACGGAAAGTGAACGTTCACGCAACCGCCGAGTAGAAATCAGTATCATGCAAGGTGAACCGCTGTACAGTGATGAAGTTCCATCCGTTCAGTAAGTTACGTTGGATTATGTAAAAACACATAGACGAGCGCTAAGGCTCGTCTTTTTTATGGTTATCACCTCGTGTATAATCCTGCGCCCTTAGCGGTGTATCAGTAGCAAGCAGAATGCGACCCATTGATTCACCACGTTGCCCAATCAGATTGCGAATAGAACTATGAAATTTATTGTTAAGCCCCATCCGGAAATTTTTGTTAAAAGTGACTCAGTACGCAAGCGCTTCACAAAAATTTTAGAGTCCAATATTCGTAATATCATCAAACGAAGAACAGAGTCGGTCGCGGTATTTAACCGTCGCGATCACATTGAAGTGGCTGCGCAAAGTGACCAATACTATCAAGAAGTCCTTGAAATTCTGACTCATACTCCTGGCATCCAGCAAGTGCTCGAAGTGCAGCAATCTGAGTTTAAGGATATGCATGACATTTACGAGCAAGTGTTAGCGCTCAGCCGTAATAACATCGAAGGAAAAACTTTTGTCGTGCGTGCTAAGCGTCGAGGAAAGCATGATTTTACCTCAATCGATGTTGAGCGTTATGTTGGTGGTGGTTTAAACCAAGCAGTTGAGAGTGCAAAAGTTCAACTAAAAAACCCAGACGTTACCATCAACATTGAAATAGCCGATGAATTGCTCAATCAAGTGATTGCCCGTTATAAAGGTTTAGGTGGTTTCCCTCTTGGCACTCAAGAAGATTTATTGAGTTTGATTTCTGGTGGTTTTGACTCGGGTGTATCAAGCTATTTACACATCAAACGTGGCTCAAAAGTGCATTATTGCTTCTTCAATTTAGGCGGCCCAGCGCATGAAATTGGTGTAAAGCAAGTGGCCCATTATTTGTGGAATAAATACGGTTCTTCAGCCAAAGTGCGTTTTATCTCGGTCGATTTCGAGCCAGTGGTGGCTGAAATCTTAGAAAAAGTAGACGATG
Organism: Vibrio sp. V15_P4S5T153; assembly: GCF_963874485.1. Classification (NCBI taxonomy): domain Bacteria; kingdom Pseudomonadati; phylum Pseudomonadota; class Gammaproteobacteria; order Vibrionales; family Vibrionaceae; genus Vibrio; species Vibrio sp. V15_P4S5T153. The sequence continues at coordinate 137,516 of NZ_CAWNHR010000011.1, forward strand.
GCCAAATGGGTGTGGTGCTAAAACGTATGTTTATGCGCGCCGCAGGCATGATAGCTCATAAGTTAAATATTGAAGCTTTAGTGACCGGAGAAGCGTTGGGTCAAGTTTCGAGCCAAACTCTAACTAATCTTCGTCATATTGATGGTGTGACAGATACTTTAATTTTACGTCCTCTCATCAACTGGGACAAAGAAGAGATTATTAAAGTGGCGCGCGAGATTGGAACAGAAGATTTCGCCAAAACGATGCCAGAATACTGTGGGGTTATTTCAAAAAGCCCAACAGTTAAAGCGGTGAAAGCGAAATTAGAAGCCGAAGAGGCGAAGTTTGATTTCTCAATCCTAGAGCACGTTGTTTACAACGCTCGTCAAATGGATATTCGTGATATTGAGAAAGAGAGCCAAGAGCAAGCACCTGAAGTTGAACAAGTGACCGCTATCGAAAAATATGCGGTGGTACTTGATATTCGTAGCCCAGATGAAGAAGATGACAAGCCACTGCTGATTGAAGGTGTGGAAGTAAAACATTTGCCTTTCTACAAGTTATCGACTCAGTTTGGCGATTTGGATCAATCGAAAACATATCTCTTATATTGTGCGCGCGGTGTGATGAGCCGGCTTCAAGCTCTGTATTTGAAAGAGCAAGGCTTTAACAACATCAAGGTATATCGACCTTAATCGTTATCTCGATACAGAATCGACCGCTCACGTTTTCGTGAGCGGTTTTTTTATGGCTCCGACTTAATCACAGACATAAAAAAACACCGCCCAAGGGCGGTGCTAAAGAATTTGACAGACAGGTCAAACAATAAATACAGGAAGTATATGTTTTGGTGCAGGGGATAACTGCACAAAACAGGATGGTAGAATTCTACCTCACTCGAAATACGAGTTTGCAAACACAACATCGCAACAAAAGCCAATTGATTCATAACTGAATCAAGCCGTTCAGGCCTTGTTGCGGGGTGAAATATAGAATTTCTCTAGCCGCTCGGCAATGGACAATTTATAATGTTTCAGATTAAAAAAACTAATCTAATTTTTGAGTGTACCTATGTCCAGAAGATTGCCACCATTAAACTCGCTGAAAGTGTTTGAAGCGGCAGCTCGCCAGCTGAGTTTTACTCGCGCTGCGGAAGAGCTATTTGTGACACAAGCCGCAGTCAGTCATCAAATCAAAGCGTTAGAGGAATTTTTAGGGTTAAAGCTATTTCGCCGTCGTAATCGTTCTCTGCTATTGACAGAAGAAGGGCAAAGTTACTTTCTCGACATTAAAGATATCTTCACCGCACTCTCTGAAGCCACCGATAAGGTACTAGAGCGCAGTGAGAAAGGGGCATTAACCATTAGTTTACCGCCGAGTTTTGCGATTCAGTGGCTCGTGCCGCGTCTGGCCGATTTTAACCAGCAAGAGCCGGATATTGATGTGCGTATCAAAGCGGTTGATATGGATGAAGGTTCGTTAACCGATGATGTGGATGTGGCGATTTATTATGGGCGAGGTAACTGGCCTGGTTTACGCGCGGATAAGTTGTATCAAGAGTTTTTGATCCCGCTTTGTTCTCCTTCACTGCTGTTAGGCCCTAAGCCTTTAGAAACACTGGACGATCTAACACGCCATACTCTGCTACACGATACTTCACGTAAAGATTGGAAACAGTTTGCCAAAGAGAACGATCTTGAAGGGGTGAATGTCAACCACGGCCCCATCTTTAGCCATTCGACCATGGTGCTGCAAGCGGCGGCGCATGGGCAAGGTATCGCACTGGGGAATAACGTGTTAGCTCAGCCAGAGCTGGAAGCGGGTCGCTTGATTGCGCCTTTTGACGAAGTGCTGATGACTAAAAATGCTTTCTATGTGGTCTGTCACGAGAAGCAGGCCGATATGGGGCGCATCGCCACTTTCCGTGATTGGATGCTCAAAAAAGCCAGAAGGGAACAAGAGGTATTGCTAGATGAAGAGTAAGTTATTGCTCACTATCGCGGCTTTTATGGCGGGCGTTGGTGTCGCTCTAGGAGCTTTTGCGGCGCACGGCCTAAAAGCGTATTTAACCCCTTACTTGCTTTCGGTATTTGAAACGGGAGTGCAGTACCAATCGATTCACGCTTTAGCCATATTAGCGTGTGGTATTTTGCTGCGTTGTCGTTTGGGATCGAAAGCACAAAAATATTTTTTCATTGCGGCAATTTGCTTTATCATCGGCGTCCTTTGTTTTAGCGGCAGTCTTTACGCTTTAGCACTCACGGGCATCAAGTGGTTTGGCCCGATCACGCCATTTGGTGGCGTGTTCTTTATGCTAGGGTGGGGAGTGTTTGGCTATGCAGCACTTAATATTCAAGAGGTGGACCAGTGAAACACGTAATGCTCTATTGTCGTGCAGGCTTTGAAAAAGAGTGTGCCGGAGAGATCCAAGATAAAGCGACTAAGCTAGAGGTTTTTGGTTTTCCTCGTTTGAAAAACAATACGGGTTACGTTTTGTTTGAGTGCTATCAGGCCGGTGATGCTGATAAGCTGATTAAAGAGATCGATTTCCAATCGCTTATTTTTGCTCGTCAGATGTTTGCGGTAGCGGCGGAATTTAGCGATTTACCTAAAGATGATCGTATTTCGCCTATCTTATCTGAACTCGCCGAACTTGAGGGTTTTCCGCGTTGTGGTGACATTCGCATTGAAACGCCAGATACCAATGAAGCGAAAGAGTTGCTCAAATTTTGTCGTAAGTTTACCGTGCCATTGCGTCAAGCGTTACGTGGCAAGGGGATTCTGTCTAACAAAGAGTCGGCGAAGAGACCTGTGCTACATGTCTGCTTTATTCAACCCGGCCACTGCTTCGTCGGGTATTCGTACACCAACAATAACTCGCCTTTTTTCATGGGTATTCCTCGTTTGAAATTCCCAGCCGATGCGCCAAGTCGTTCCACACTGAAGTTGGAAGAGGCTTTCCATGTGTTTATTCCTCGTGAAGAGTGGGATGAACGTTTGGCTCCGGGAATGTGGGCGGTAGACTTGGGCGCATGCCCGGGGGGCTGGACTTACCAACTGGTGAAGCGTTCGATGTTTGTTCATGCTATCGACAACGGTCTAATGGCTGAAAGTTTGATGGACACAGGACAAGTGAAACACCATGCCGAGGATGGTTTTAAATTTGAGCCGCCACGCAAGAACGTGACTTGGATTGTGTGTGACATGATTGAAAAGCCAGCTCGTGTTGCGCATTTAATGGGGCAGTGGATCCTCAAGGGTTGGGCGAAAGAAGCCATCTTCAACTTAAAGCTGCCAATGAAAGGGCGCTATGATGAAGTTTTACAAGATATTGAAAACCTAAAAGTTTTTCTGATTAAAAATGATGTAAAGTTCCGCATGCAGGCAAAGCATTTGTATCATGATCGTGAAGAGATCACAGTGCATGTCCAATGCTTGTCGAACATCTCTCCGCACTAATGCTCCAATAGGTTAATTTAACGCTCCTTTCTAGGAGCGTTTTGCTATTCTGGATGGGATACTTGCGCTGAAAAGCGAATGTCTTGCAAGTTAAAACCGAGCTCTATATCGGTCTTTAGTGTGGCAATGTGTTTGCAGACTCGCGCCATATCGATCTGCTCATCAAATTTTTTACGGTATTTCTTGGCCAAATCAGCACTGGCGTAGGCCGCTTCTATGTCGGGAAATTGTGTTAATATCTCTTTTGCTGCTTTTGGACCAATGCCGGCAATGCCGGGAACTTGGCTTGAACTGATGCCCGTTAATCCCCAAAAATCGGTTAATTGGCTCGGCTTTACGCCAAATTCCTGTTCAATAAAGGGTTGATCTAACCAACGATGTTGAAAGTAGTCACGAATTTGTAAAGTGGGAGAGAGCAGTTGGCAGTAGCCTTTATCGGTTGAAATGATCGTTACTTTTTCACCGTGGCTTGCCACTTTCGTGGCTAAGGTGGCCACCAAATCATCGGCTTCATCACCTTCCGAGAGCAGTGAATCAATCCCTAATTCCCACCATGCTTGCTGAATGGCGTCTAAGCCAAGTTGCAGTGCTTCTGGCATCGGCTTCCGGTTCTGCTTATAAGTCGGTAGAAGTTGTGCTCTCCAGCCCCGGTCTTGTAAGTGATGATCAAACACGGCGATGATGTGGGTCGGTTGAGCTTCATTGATGATACGGTGCAAGGTGCGCGAGGTTGTCTCTATGGTTCTTGCCATATCGTTAGGATCGGGTTGTGCGGAGTGCACCCGACGGATCAAATTCAAAGCATCAATGATGACAAGGTGTAAAGACATAACGACCAAAAAATAAGGGCTTAATAAGCCCTTATTGTAATGATCTCACTTAATATTGCCACTCATCCCCGGCATAAGTTATTTTTGCCTTTAATGGTTAATGGTTAATGGTTAATGGTTATTGGTTGCAATTTTATAGCAAGGTTCATAAGCACTGCCGCCGGGCAGCTTCATTCGGTGTTGTGCAACGAAGTCTTTTAGTAATAGATCCATTTTTTTCATCAATTGGGCATCGCCATCAATGATGAATGGGCCGTGACGTTCAATTTCTCGAATGCCTTCCGCTTTCACATTACCAGCGACAATGCCAGAGAAGGCGCGACGCAAGTTAGCAGCGAGTACTTCTGGTTTTTGGTTTAGGTGTAAATCCAAGTTGGCCATACTGTCGTGAGTCGGTTCAAAAGGCAGTTGGAACTCAGGCTCGATTTTGAGGGACCAGTTGAAACTATAAGCATCACCACTATCTTTACGATGCTGACGAACCAGCGGCATCGCTTGGCTCATGATACGCGCCGCTTTTTCTGGATCATCAATGACGATTTGATAATGCTGGCGTGCTTTTTCACCTAATGTTTCGGCAATGAATGTGTCGATTGAACGGAAGTAGGCTTCGCTCTCTTTTGGACCAGTCAGTACAATTGGCATTGGTTGGCTTGCGTTATCTGGGTGCATCATGATACCCAAAATGTACAGCAGTTCTTCCGCTGTTCCTGCTCCACCGGGGAAAATAATGATGCCGTGCGCCATTCGCACAAAAGCTTCTAGGCGTTTTTCAATATCCGGCATAATCACCAATTCGTTCACAATCGGATTTGGTGGCTCGGCGGCAATGATCGATGGTTCGGTTAAGCCAAGATAGCGTTGTGCGGTATAGCGCTGTTTAGCGTGTCCAATGGCGGCCCCTTTCATTGGCCCCTCCATAGCGCCTGGTCCGCAGCCTGTACAAATGTTCAGTTCACGCAAGCCCAGTTCATGGCCCACTTCCCGCGTATATTGGTACTCAGTAGGGTTGATAGAGTGTCCACCCCAACAAACCACTAAGTTAGGTTCAAGACCGGGAACCAAGGCACTGGCATTACGCAAAATACCAAACACTAAGTTGGTGATGTGAATGGCATTGGTAAGATTTAGGCGCTGATTATCCGCCAGATGCATGTTGACATAAACGATATCGCGCAGGACCGAAAACAGATGTTCTTGAATTCCTTTAATGATCTGCCCATCAACAAAGGCATGTTCTGGTGGATTCGTCAGCTCTAGCTTGATACCGCGTTCACGGCGCATGACAGTGACATCAAAAGATTTATATTTTTCAAGAAGTTCTTTTGAGTTATCCGTATGGCTACCAGAGTTAAGTACCGCCAAAGTGCAGTTGCGATACAGTTGATATAGATCGCTCGACGCGGTCTTTTTTAGACGCTCAACTTCAAGTTGAGAAAGCAGATCCATGCTGCCTGTAGGGCTGATATGAGTAATCATACTGGCCTCCTTAGTTGAGAAGTAAGGAAAATGTCCACGCTACGACTAAAGTTGGTTTTTATATATACTCGCTTAGTATGGAGTATAGGTCATGGTTCGTTTAGTGACGGATGTGCGATAGGACGACATAACTGATTGAAATTACAGTATCAATCTAGTTCTTTTCTCGATTGTTAGGAAATGTTTATGCAAGCAGAGTGTGATGTTAAGCACGCTTTAGTTTGGTTTTGTTCAAATAGCGACCAGTTAAGGCCGCGATTTGAATGGGTTTCTTTTGTCTACATCCGATCTGGACTTGTGTTTATTTCCAAACCACTTGGTTAGGGCCGAAACTCTTGGCTTCTAGTAACGAGCGGCGTAAACGTTCAAGTACTTCCTCTGGCGTATCGGAGTCTTTAAAACAGGTACTCGCGGCTGAAAGTGTAATCGTAATACTCTTGTCTCTGAACTTGAAAGGGAGCCTCGATACATGACGTTGAATGTTTTTTACCACCTTGAAACAGTGATTATCTTCTTGATCGGGAAGTAAAATAATAAATTCTTCACCAGAGAAACGTGCCACGGTATCCGTATCGGATGCTTCTTTGGATATGGTGCGGGCAATAATTTTAAGGGCTTTATCACCTGCCGTATAGCCAAAGCTATCGTTGATAGTTTTGAACTTATCAATATCAAAGATTACGATTCGGAAAGTGTGTTGAGCTCTTATCCAGCGCCGATATTCCAGCTCAAGGTGGTCATTAAAGGCCGTGCGATTATAGACTTTTGTCAGTGGATCAAGCAGCAAGCGCTGAGACTGATCTTCCAATCGACGGCGATAATCTTGAGTGAGCTCAAACAGAGCTTCCATTTGATTTTTGCCATAATTTAAGCGTTCAATCAGTGCCTGCTCGCGTTGCTCTGCATGACTTAAGCGTTCAGAAAGTGACGCCATTTCGCATAATATAGGTGAAACGGAGAGCTTAAGATCGTCAATCGCCACAGAATCTTTGATTAGGGTTTGGCTTTGGGTAATCAAAGCGGCGAGTTCAGCATTCATCTCTTGGCGATGTTCAAAGTAACTCTGGCTTTGGTCTGCGTTGTGAGTGCTACTTTTAATGTGTTTTGTGAGTGATGAGTTGACCTGTTCTAAAAACTTCTCAGATGTTTTGCGCTCACTGTTGGTGCCATCAATCACCAGTTTTAGAATCTCTAACGTCAACTCTAAGAGCGTTGATGTCGATACGCCAATCAACAGCTTGGCACGAATATCTACCAGTAGTTCCCCTGATTCACCTTCAAAATCCAATTCAGTGATCAGGTGTTGCAGTTCATCGGATAGCTTGGTCAATAGCTCTCTATCCGCGACATGCAGCTCGCTGATGGCCGTGTTCGGGTTCGCTGTTATTATTTTGATTGCACGTTCATAAATCCCAAGCAGTTGAATCGCTTGTTCGGCTTTAGGCTGAGCTTCTGAAAAACTGAGCAGATCACGCAAATCACGCTTAAGTTTGGCGGGTAGGCCAGCAACGCGAAGTAATGTTTCTCCACAATGTTTGATTTGAGAGTCCAAATGAGAGTTTTCTTTTTCCATAACCAAAGTTTGTTGCTTCAACATGCGCTCCAATACGGCTAAGCGAGGTATGAGCGTGCTTACATCTTTTTGTTGCTCTAGAGCTTCACGAAGATCCGATAAATTAATATTTAGCTGATGATCATTACCCTGACATGCCAAGCTTAATGATGCGACGATCCGTTTTAGGACAGTATGTTCTCGTTTAAATTTGAACGAAGTGTCCCTGTGTGTCAAACGAACCTGTTCCAACTGAGTTTTCAGCTGCTGTAACTGTGTTTGAATATCCTGTTCGAGAGCGCCCATGTACAACTAAACTAAACTGCGAGGATCGTTAGGATCCTATTAATTGATTTATCGATAATAACAAATTAATTGCCCACGTCACTGCTTTAACACATTGAATGCCGAGTAATTACCCATCTTTTAGGAGTTTTTTGATGCTCTCCTCATTCTTATAAGAAGAATGCACTTTTATCAACCCTTGATTGATGGCGTGCTTGCATGATTTGCGAATATTGTTGGAGGCAAAACTAGCGGCTGGAGCGTTATCAATCGCTTTTAAGTAGACCCAATGGCTTGCTTCTTCTCTCATACTTAGCTCACGAGCCGTGTTGGTTGCCATCAGCAGAATATCGAGCAGCTCTTTATCATTAATCGCCATATAAGCTCTTGGCAAAAATGGGTAGTCGGCGATGCCCATCCGTATTGTACGGTTTAAGCGACGTTCAGGTTGAAATTCATCTATCCATTGCTGAATTTGATCGAATGCGATTTCAGGCGGTGTATTGCGATCGGCATTCGGTTCGATATAGAGCAGATTGGAATCTGAAAAGTGATAAATCCGATTCGGTTCTTTGATTTTCGATTTTAAAAACTGACCAAATTGATGCTCCAATTCTAAGCCAGCTGAATAGCCATGTTCTAAGTACATGTTGCGCAGAAAGGGAATATCAATCATCACAAAGCGGAGGCGATCACTCAGTGGCTCGTGGATGAGTTCACCAATATACCACGGCTCAAAATGACGGCTGCTTTTTTGCATCGCTGAAGGAAGCTTAGCATTGAGCATGCGCAGGTTACGTAAGCGAGAGCGAGAATGGGTAAAGAGCGTGCTGTTGAGTTCATCGATTTCTTCATTTTGCAACTGGATAAGGTAGCCTCTACGCAGTAGCAGTAAAAATAAAATAATGGAGATAATAAACAGAATAAAGGCGATCTTTTTGAACTTATTATACTCTTCTTGAGTTTTGAGCAGCGCTTTTTCTTGCCCGACCAGATGTAAGGTTTGTTCTACAAACTCTTTTTGTTGACGAAAAGCATCTTCACTGATCTGATTGAGTTTTTCTTGGCGTATTTGCGATAGTGCATTGCTGCGTTTTATGTTCTCTAAGGCCTGTGCGTACTGACCGTTTTGCTCATAACCCAAGGCCAGTAACCGATAGGCATGCTCTTCAATCTCTTCATCTTGCATCGTTTTAGCAACGCTTAAGGCGTGTTGAGCGTTGCTGATGACCACATCGGCTTGCTTTTGGTGAAAGGCTAATCCTGAATGCAGTAAGTAAGCCTGTGCCTTTAAACGAGGATAATCTTTCAGCTCAAGCAAGTCTTCAGCGCGAGTGAGATATTGGTCAGTTAATGGGTAGTTATAGAGACTAAGGTAGGTCGCCGCCAAACTAATACGCACTTCAATGACTTTTTCCAGATCATTGCGGCTCGTTTCGTGATCGATCACGTTGAAGTAGTGAACGAGCGCTAGATTGTATTTACCTTGCTGGTAATAGACATCGCCCATACGTTGCAATACATCAGCCAAGGCTGGCGACTTGTTATAGCCGTCATAAAAATCGGCGGCTTGAGACAAATGCTCTAAAGCCTTATCGAGCACTTTTCTTTCAAAAAAAAGCTGAGCCAGTAAGGTATTGGTTTTAGCGAGTAGGGCGCTTGAGTTGTTTTCAATCGCGCCCCAATAGGCAACTAGCAACTCAGATAAAGCACGATTGTAAAAGCCATGAATGAGAAAATGTTGACCAATAACAATCTGATATTCAATCACGGTTTTCGGTGAGGAGATCGAATCAATGTAAGGCTTTAGGTCAGCAAAAAGCTTATTGGCCAGTTCGATATCATTGGCTTTTGAGGCAATTTCTGCTTTGAGCAGGGTAATTTTATAATCGAGACCTTTTGCCACTTGATCCGCATTTTTGATGGCATCATATTGAATGCTGATCGCGCGTAGCGCCTGCCGAGCGGCGCTTGCATCATTATTATTGAGCCAAATTAGGCGAGTTTTGAGTATTTGTACATCCGTGGCTAAATAAGGTAATTGATAGTGTTGCGTGAGCTCTTCAGCAAGTTTTAACGCGGCCAGTGCGGCATCCATATTGTGCAACTGGAACTCTGCTTTGGCTAAAATCTTTAACGCATCAACGCTGCTGCCCGGTGTTCGAATCCGACTGTCGCTTTCATCGCGCGCCATCACTGATGATGATTTTTCTGATTTTTCGGCCAACTTGCGCTGAGTCAGATACTCAGTGGCTAGGGTTTTGGCTTGATTCGGTGAGATATCAATCAACCCATTGGCTTCATTTAACATTGGCGACGAGTAGATAGTGGCTTGTGAAGCCAATGAAAACAGAGCCAGAGTTAAACTGAGCAAAAGTGTCCAGCGCACGTTGATCATCCTAATGCTAATCCTTATTGACGGGCCATACGTTGGTTATGTGTTGGCCGTTCTTGTTCGGTTGAGCGAAATGGGTTGATATCCAAACCGCCGCGGCGAGTGTATCGAGCGTATACCGTTAACTGTGTCGGTTGGCAGTATTGCATAATGTCGGTGAAGATGCGCTCTACACACTGTTCGTGGAACTCATTATGTTCACGAAATGAGACGAGATAACGTAACAGTGCTTCTCGATCAATTTGTTGACCTTGATAATGAATTTCGACGCTGCCCCAGTCGGGTTGATTGGTGATTAAACAGTTCGATTTCAGTAAATGGCTGTGCAGTGTTTCATTGACTTGCTCACCACGCGCGGCACTTTTCAGTAAGCTGGCATCAAATTGGTAACTTTCAATCTCAATATCTTGTCCATCAATGCATTCACCCTGCATAGTTACAATCGCTTGGCCAGTGTAATCGGTCACCGGGTTGAGAGTGACACTGACTGGCGCGCCGGCACAGGCCGATAAATCGTTGGTTAAGCGCTGCGTTACTTCATCCCAACTGGCTATTTTGCTTTGGTTATAGCTATTGAGGTAGAGCTTAAAGGATTTAGATTCAATCAAACTAGCACTTGTCGCAGGGATAGAAACCTCGCCAATTGCCACTTGTGGTAACCCTTTTTCATTGAGCCAAGATAGCTCGTACAAAGTCCAAATGTCACAGCCTTTAAACGGTAAGCTATCCCCCAAATGCAGATCATCACGGTTTAAGCTACGAGGGACAGGTTGCAGTAAGCTTGGATCGTATTGTTTGGCGTAGTCGGTTTTTTTGCCAAGGGTTAACCCTGCCAGCGCTTTGGCATCGGAATATTTGCTCATACTTTCACGTCAATTCGATTAGAATAAGCAGAATTTTACGCAATCCTAGGGTTGCTGTCATCACACAAGGCAGCGACTCATCAATTTTGGAGCACTTCATGGCACAAACTGCCGAGCAAGCCTTACTTTCATTTACTCAACGTTATCTTGACGCTTACCAAACAAAGCATGGCGAGTCTCCTCGTAATGATGAGTTGGCTGAGTTGGATTCCCCTTGCGCAGTGATGAACGACCAAGACCGTGTGCTGTGGAAACCCGTCGTCAGATCGGTTGCAGCTGATTTTTCTAACGTAGAAGCAGCGATTGAATTGACTCTACATTCTGATATTAAAGCCTTTTATGGCGTACAGTTTTGTGCGGACATGCCAGCTAAATGGCAAGGCAACGAGCTCGCTCTATTGCAAGTGTGGAGTGAGGATGATTTTGTTCGTTTGCAGGAAAATATCCTCGGTCATTTGGTGACTCAGCGCCGACTAAAACTCAAACCAACCGTGTTTATTGGTGCAACCGATGCGGAGATGGATGTAATTTCGATCTGTAACCTTTCTGGACATGTGATTTTAGAACGTTTAGGTACCGATAAACGCGACGTGCTGGCCGAAAGTGTGGCCGAGTTTTTCGCTAATTTAGAACCTGTGGTGTAACGATGTACGTGGTTGAATTGCAGTTTGAGTGTTTTGATAACACGACTATCTCGGCGGTAGATAAAGCGATTAATGGCCTAATGGATGCTTTACGCTATAACGGTCAAGTGCTTGGGCGTGAATTCCCCATCGTGATGGGAGAGGGCGAGTTCTTTGTGCGGGTGGTTTGCCCAGAGCAAGAAAGCTTACACCCTAAGTATCATTCTGATTTTGTTAGGGTGTGCCTGAGTCGCTTGACGGAGGCTAGTTTGCTGGCTCCGAAAGCCCGTTTGTTGGGGCGCGATCTTAATTCCGAGCAAGCCGCTGATGATGTTTTGCCTAGCTGGCAGATACTTTACACCACTTATGTACACACTTGTTCTCCGCTGCGCAGTGGTGACACATTGCTGCCGATCCCTTTATATCGTAATTCTGCGACCTTAAATGGCGATCATAAAGCAGTGATCAAATGGCAAACAGAGTGGCAGGCGTGTGATGAACTTCAGATGGCGGGTGGTTGCCGAGCAGAACACGCTGCACTGCACGAGATTTGCGATGTGGACAGTGTGCTGTTTATTAGAGGATGGGATTTACGAGGACGAATTGAGTTTTTGACCCACGTCCCTACTTATTACTATCAGTATCGAGTTGGCGGCCAGAGCCTAGCGGACGAACAAGCCAGAAAATGCCCGAAATGTGGGGGAGAGTGGCTACTCGATGAACCGCTGCACGACATTTTCCATTTTAAATGCGACCCATGCCGTATTGTGTCCAATATGTCTTGGGATCATATTAAGTAAACAGGTGCGTGTTGTTGATACGAAAAAGCCGATACATCGCGTATCGGCTTTTCTGTTTTTATGGGCTTTTTTGCACAGGTAATAGGCTTATTAATTACCAGCCTTTTACTGCGCCACCGTCAAAAATTTTCGAAGCGGCTTGGTACACTTCTTCTGTTTGGTAGGCTTTAACAAAGTTAGTCACGTTTTCAGCATTCAGATTTTCTGCACGAGAAACAATGATATTGACATAAGGTGACTCTTTATCTTCAACGAACACACCATCTTTTTCAGGCGTTAGATTGATTGAGCTGGCGTAGGTCGTGTTGATGATAGAGAGCGTAACGTCGTCAAGTGAACGAGGCAGTTGCGCGGCATCTAACTCAACAATAGTGATGTTTTTTGGGTTGGCGACCACATCACGTACCGTTGCCAGTAGGCCTGCTCCGTCACGTAGAGTAATAAGGCCTTGCTGTTCTAGCAGCAGTAAAGAGCGACCAAGGTTGGTTGGATCGTTAGGTACCGCAATACGAGAGCCATCTTGAATCTCATCAACCGATTTCACTTGTTTTGAATAGCCAGCAATCGGGTAAACAAAGGTGTTACCTGCAATCGCTAATTTGTAACCGCGGTCAGCGATCTGTTGATCAAGGTATGGCTTGTGTTGGAATGCATTGATATCAATCGAACCATCATCCAGTGCCGCATTAGGGGTAACATAGTCGGTAAACGTCACGAGTTCTACATCTAGGTTGTATTTTTCTTTTGCAATTTTTGCTGCAACTTCAGCAACTTGTGCTTCAGCACCGGCAATGACACCCACTTTGATTTTATTGTTGTCGACCGCTTTTTCACCACAGCCTGCCAGCACGAGTGCTGAAGCGCTAACGGCGAGGGTAAGTAGAGCTTTAAGGCTAAATTTCATGATTAACTCCTTGTTATAAAACGAATCTGTGTTTTAACTTTATTGTGATTTAACGGTGGTCGACACGGCGGACAAACTTATCGCCAATCGATTGAATAATTTGTACTAAGACAATCAACATCACCACGGTGACCGTCATGATGCCTAAGTCGTAGCGATGAAAGCCGTAACGAATAGCGACATCGCCCAAGCCACCGCCGCCAACGGTTCCGGCCATGGCAGAGTAACTTACTAGAGTGACCATAGTGATGGTGACTGAGTTGACAATGGTTGGTAGCGCTTCAGGAAGCAACACTTTACGAATAATTTGGATCGGCGTAGCCCCCATTGACTGCGCAGCTTCGACCAAACCAGTGGGCACTTCCAGCAATGCACTTTCAATTAAACGAGCGACAAATGGAATTGCGCCAATCGTCAGCGGCACAATGGCCGCCGTGGTGCCAATAAACGTACCGACAAGCAGTTTTGTCACCGGAATAATGGCCACCATAAGCACCAAAAATGGCACAGAGCGACCAATGTTGACGATGGCACCAAGAATGCGGTTCAGCTGAGTGTTTTCGAGAAGGCCGCCTTTTTTGGTGGTATGTAAAATAACCCCTAGTGGAATACCAACCACGAAACCGACGATGCCCGCGACAGCGACCATGTAGAGTGTTTGCCAGGTTGCTATCAGTAGAAGATCGCCATTCAGGTTTAACCAAGCGGTGATGGTGTTAAAGGACATAACCAAGTACCTCTACTTTTACGTTGTTTTCGCGAAGAAATTCAAGAGCAGCCGTATCGTCCGACTCATTACCAAACAGTTCAGCGACCATCATGCCGAATTTAACGCCACCAGCGTAATCAAGGTCAGAACTTAATATACTGACATCAATATTAAATTTACGGGCAATTTGTGTCATCAAGGGAGCATCAACCGTTGCGCCTGTAAACTCTAATCGCACCAGTGGGTAGCTACCTTTTACGCGAGTGGCTTGCAGGCGAGCTTGGTAATCTTCCGGAATTGATAAATCGAGTGTTGAGCGAATAAATTGATGGGCCAAGGCGGTTTTAGGGTGAGCAAAAATCTCGCCAACTGTGCCTTTTTCAACCAGTTCACCGTCGCCAATAATGGCCACTTCGTGGCAAATACTTTTTACCACATCCATTTCGTGAGTAATTAGCAAAATGGTGATATTGAGTGTGCGGTTGATCTCTTTCAATAGCTCTAAAATCGATTGAGTCGTCGCAGGATCAAGCGCACTGGTGGCTTCGTCACACAGCAATACTTTGGGATCAGAGGCGAGTGCTCGCGCTATTGCAACACGTTGCTTTTGACCACCACTCAGATTTGCAGGATAAGTTTCGCGCTTATCCGTCAGGCCGACCAGTTGCAGCAGCTCTGACACTTTCTTTTCAATGCTATTTTTTTCGACACCAGCCAGTTCAAGTGGCAGAGCAACGTTGTCAAATACCGTACGTGATGAAAGCAAATTGAAGTGTTGAAAGATCATGCCAATGTTGCGACGAGCTTGGCTGAGTTCTGATTTGCTCAGTTGAGTTAAATCAACGCCATCAACCACAACCGAACCTGTTGTTGGAGCTTCTAGCATGTTGACACAGCGAATCAGCGTACTTTTCCCTGCACCTGACGAGCCAATTACACCAAAAATAGTGCCTTGCTTAATGTGAAGATTAATCTCTTTCAAAGCATGAATTTCCTTATTGCCTTGATAGAAAACTTTATTTACTTGATTAATTTGAATCATCGGAAAACCTGTGCAGGGATAACAGAATAAAATGTTGAACTCTCTCTCACTTGTTGGACGATGCTATGGCTTAACTTGATTTAAGTCAATAGATATTTTTACGTCTAGACGTCTAAACGCTTTGGTGAATTAGGTAGTGATGAAAAAAATAAAGCGTGTAATAATCATCATATCTGGCGTGATATGAGAGAGTTATTTTGGCTAAACCTGCAGTGTTTTTAGATCGCGATGGCGTGATCAACGTTGACCATGGCTATGTTCATGATGAGCATGATTTTGAGTTTATTGATGGTGTATTTGAAGCCACTAAGAAGTTTCAAGACATGGGGTATTTGCTGGTTTTGGTGACCAACCAATCAGGTATCGCTCGTGGGAAATTTAGTGAAGAGCGCTTTTTATCTTTAACGCAATGGATGGACTGGAATTTTGCCGATCACGGTGTCGAGTTTGATGGTATTTATTACTGCCCGCACCATGCTGAGCACGGTGAAGGTAAGTATAAAGAAGAGTGTGATTGCCGCAAACCCAAGCCTGGTATGTTTATCTCCGCACGGGACTTTCTTGATATCGATATGGAAAAATCCGTGATGATAGGCGATAAAGCTGAAGATATGATGGCTGCACAAGCCGCAGGTGTTGGTACTCGTGTGTTAGTGCGTACGGGTAAGCCAGTTACTGAGCAGGGTGAATTACTCGCCACCGTGGTACTTGATAGTATTCGCGATGTCCCTGCTTTTCTTGCACCGTAAAAATTCCCCCCTTTGTGGAAGGCAATATGAATAAATCATTTCTTTTTGTTGGATTCAGTGTTGGTTTTTTAGCAGCATGCTCACCACATTACGCGAACGATTCGCGCGTTGAAAGTGAGAACCTGTTCCAGCATTATCAATGCCGTTCTGGTGAGCATTTTGATGTTGCGTATATTGAGCAACAGTCAGCCGTTCTCCGTATTGCCGATCGCGAATATACATTAATACAAATTCCAGCCGCCTCTGGCGCAAAGTATGTGATCGACGATAGCGAGCAAACTCAGCCTCAAACCGTGCTTTTACATACGAAAGGCGATGAGGCTTTGCTCGAAGTGGGATCAACGACTTATCAAGGCTGTACCACTCAATAATTCATTTAAGATAAGCGCATGCTATCTTCCATTTTTATTTACGCTATAGGTTCGCATGAGCAGAAAACTGACTATCTTGGATATTGCAAAACTGTCTGGTGTTGGTAAATCGACGGTTTCTCGTGTATTGACGAACGACCCAAAAGTGAAGCCTGAAACACGAGCAAAAGTGGAACGCGTTATCCAAGATTCTGGGTATGTGCCACTGAAATCGGCTCAGTTAATGCGTGGTGGCAGTGAGAAAGTGATTGGCGTGATTATCTCACGCCTTGAGTCACCGTCTGAAAACCGTGCCGTGGGGCGAATGCTACAGGTGTTGTATCAAAATGGGTACGATGTGGTGATTATGGAAAGCCAGTTTGATCGCACTAAAACGAACGAGCACCTTGAGGTTTTACATAAGCGTAATGTGGATGGTGTAATTGTATTTGGTTTTACCGATCTCGATATCACACAACTCAACCTATGGGCATCGCGAGCGGTTGTGATTGCGATGGATGCCGATAAAGTCTCATCGATTAACTATGACAATTATGGTGTTATTCAAGGCGCGCTTGCTCATTTGACTTCGAAAAATCGAGTTCATATTTCCTACATTGGGGTCGATCCTAGCGATAAAACGACAGGTAAATTACGTTTAGATTCGTACTTAGATTGGTGCAAACAAAGTGGATGCACTCCCAATTATCGCACTGGACGTTTGCATCATGAAAGTGCCTACCAACTGGTTGATGAAGTGCTGAATGATCAGACTCAAGCTATCGTGTGCGCCAGTGACACTCTGGCACTTGGCGTGATTAAACGTCTCCAAGAATTGGGCCGAGATGATATCGCCGTCACTGGTGTGGGTGGTAATGAGCTGCTCTCTTTTCTTTTCCCTAATATTTATAGTATTGATCCTGGCTATGCTCAAGCGGGAGAAAAAGCAGCTAATTTATTGATTTTACAGCTTAATAATGAAATGAACCCTGCACACATCACTCAACAACCGCTAACAATCTAACTCCTTATTTCTTAAAGTGAATTACAATTAGTCTGTGATCTTATTCAATTAATGGGATTGTTCCCATTTTTACCTTTTATTATTTATGTCAATATTGCACTTGTAGGTGGGAATGTTCCCATTAAAAAGAAAAACAGACAGTATTCCAATATAGGGTGGGCAAAAGTATGGCCAAGATAGCGAAGCAAGACGTGATACGTCTTATCGAGCTGGTAGGTGGTAAAGAGAACATCGCCAGTGTGAGTCACTGTTTGACTCGTTTACGCTTTGTTTTAAATGATACCGACAAGGCGGATAAAAAAGGACTAGAACAGCTGAGCATGGTTAAAGGGTGTTTTACCAATGCTGGGCAGTTTCAAGTTGTGATTGGTACTGAGGTGGACGAAGTTTACGCCATCTTAATCGGGCTTTCAGGCAAAGAAGCCGTTTCTAAAGATGAAGCGAAGAAAGCCGCTCGCCAAAACATGAACTTTTTAGAACGTGGCATTTCGCATCTTGCGGAAATCTTTGTTCCTTTGCTGCCAGCGATCATCACCGGCGGTTTAATCCTCGGTTTTCGTAATGTCATTGGCGACATTCGCATGTTCGATGGAAAAACTTTGGTTGAAATTAGCCAATTTTGGGCCACGGTTCATTCTTTCTTATGGTTAATTGGCGAGGCTATTTTCTTCTTCCTACCGGTTGGTGTTTGTTGGTCAACGGTGAAAAAGTTGGGTGGAACACCGATACTAGGTATTACTTTGGGTGTGACTCTGGTTTCGCCTCAATTAATGAATGCTTATCTGATCGGTAAGCAGATGCCCGAAGTGTGGGATTTTGGCTTGTTTGTGATAGAGAAAGTCGGCTATCAAGCTCAGGTTATTCCTGCAATGTTGGCGGGTGTTGCTCTGGCGTTTATTGAGACAAACTTAAAGCGCATCATCCCTTCTTATCTTTACCTCGTTGTTGTGCCGTTTATCTCTATCATATTGTCCGTTATTTTGGCCCACGCTTTAATTGGTCCATTTGGTCGCGTATTGGGCGATGGCGTCGCGTTTGCGGCTAAAGCTGCAATGACTGGCGATTTTGCGGTTATCGGTTCAATGGTGTTCGGTTTCTTGTATGCGCCACTGGTCATTACCGGGATTCACCACACCACTAACGCGGTGGATCTGCAATTGATGCAAGAAATGGGTGGTACGCCAATTTGGCCACTGATTGCACTGTCAAATATTGCTCAAGCGTCTGCGGTCGTCGGTATCATCTTTATCAGCAAAAAACACGGTGAGCGGGACATCTCTGTTCCTGCGGCTATTTCGGCTTATTTGGGTGTGACAGAGCCAGCGATGTATGGTGTCAACTTAAAGTACAAGTTCCCAATGCTAAGCGCCATGATTGGTAGTGCTATTGCAGCCGCAATTTGTGGTAGTGCAGGGGTGATGGCGAATGGCATCGGTGTGGGTGGTTTACCAGGTATTCTTTCGATTCAACCACAATACTGGGGTATTTACGGCATCGCGATGCTGGTGGCGATGGCCGTCCCAATTCTGCTTACTCTGTTTTTATACAAACGAGCTCAAGCTAAAGGCGAGCTAGAGCCAGCAAGTGCATAACCTTTCATTCGAGTGGTGAGTTTTCACCACTCATTTTCATTTTGGTAAGTGAGTTGTCAATATGGTTATAACCAAGAGTGATAGTCAGTGGTGGAAAACTGCGACCATCTATCAGATTTATCCCAAAAGTTTTTGTGATAGCGGCAATAAAGGAACGGGAGATATCAAAGGGATCATCTCTAAACTGGATTACTTGCACCGCTTGGGAATTGATGCCATTTGGCTGACACCCATTTATTCATCTCCGATGGTTGATAACGGTTATGACATTTCGGATTATTACAGTGTCAATCCTCAATTCGGTAGCATGCAAGATTTTGATGAACTGCTGGCTCAAGCTCATCAAAGAGGTATCCGTATTATTATGGATATTGTGGTTAACCACACCTCAACCGAGCACGCTTGGTTTCAGTCGGCGTTGGGTGATAAATCAAGCCCGTATCGTGACTATTATATTTGGCAAGACCCGATTAATGGTCAGGCTCCAAATAATTGGCAGTCAAAGTTTGGTGGTAGTGCATGGGCGTTAGATGACGCAACAGGGCAATATTATCTGCACCTATTTGCCAAAGAGCAGGCGGATCTAAATTGGGAAAATCCTCAAGTTCGTGAGGAAGTGAAGCAAGTGATTCGTTTTTGGGCCGAAAAAGGGGTGGATGGTTTTCGTCTCGATGTGATCAATTTAATCTCAAAAGCGCAGGATTTCAGTGATGATCACCAAGGTGATGGACGCCGTTTTTATACCGATGGCCCGCGCGTGCATGAATTTTTACAAGAGATCAGCCAAGCTGTTTTTCAACAATACGGCAGCGTCACTGTGGGGGAAATGTCTTCAACAACGCTTGAACATTGCCAACAATATTCACGCTTGGACGGCAAAGAGCTGTCGATGGTGTTTAACTTCCACCATTTAAAAGTGGATTATCCGAACGGTGAAAAATGGACGAAAGCGCCATTTGATTTCTTGCAATTGAAGCAGATTTTCAACCATTGGCAAACGGGTTTAAATGGTAAAGGGTGGGGAGCACTTTTTTGGTGTAACCATGATCAACCTCGTATCGTGAGCCGTTTAGGGGATGATCAACGTTATCGCGTCGAGTCGGCAAAAATGTTGGCCGCATCGATTCATATGATGCAAGGCACGCCTTATGTTTATCAAGGTGAAGAAATTGGCATGACCAATCCCGGGTACACCTCTATTGAACAGTACCGAGATGTGGAAAGTACTAACATTTACGACATCATGGTGAACCAGCAAGGGGTAAGTCATGAAGCCATGATGGCCATTCTTGCACAAAAATCCCGTGACAATTCTCGCACGCCAATGCAGTGGAATGCAGAGCGCTTTGCTGGTTTTAGCCAAGGTAAGCCTTGGTTAGATATCGCAGAAAACTATCAAGAATTGAATGCGCAATGCGCGTTAGCTGATGAGCAATCGGTTTTCTATTTCTACCAAGAGTTGATAGCGCTGCGCAAAAAAATAGGAGTGATTACCGATGGTGATTACACCGATTTGCTACCCGATCATAAAGAGATTTTTGCCTACCAGCGACGCAACGCGAAACAGGTGCTGATCTGTATCAATAACTATTATGGCGTTGACACCGAATGTGTGTTGCCAAAAGAGTTACCGATTGAGAAAGCAAAATACCTGTTAGGTAACTATACAGATATAAAACCACTCAAAGTTTTGGAACATCAAGTGCTTCGTCCGTATGAAACACGCGTAATTTTGTTCGATTTAGTATCCTGATTGAGGCCTACCCCTATAGGTTCAGTCATTTTTCAGCCCCGAATTTTCGGGGCTTTTTTATCGACTCTGTTTATGAGTCACGGCCCAATGGCACTTTCTTCGTGCTCTTATTGATTCAACGCGGTAGGTTCGGCTGTTGATGGTTTGTTTAATATTTTAACAACACCACAACTTTGTTGCTTGGTCACAATTAGTCACACAAAGATGAAACACAATCCGCTATAGTTTGCGTTCTTAGCAAACGGATGTGAAACACAATGAACAGTACTCTCTCCCCCTCTTATCGAGTGGTTCTCGTTGAAGACGATTTAGAACTCTCGGAACTGATCAAAGATTTTCTCAACCACTATGAATTTTGTGTCTCAACGGTTGCTGATGGGATTCAAGCCGTTGATCGGATTTTGGATGAGCAACCTGATTTAGTCATTCTGGATATTATGCTACCAGGGCAAAGTGGTATGGATGTCTGCCGCGCTGTCCGAGATCAATACCACGGTATGATCTTAATGCAAACGGCGTTAGACGACGATATTGATCAGGTGATGGGGCTGGAACTGGGTGCCGATGACTATGTTGTTAAGCAGGTTAAGCCCCGTTTGTTGCTGTCACGTATTCGAGCTTTACTTCGGAGGCAAGCAAGAGGAAGTCAAAGTGACAAATACGAATTGTGTATAGGTAACTTGTGGATGAATTTACAGCATCGAGCGGTATTACTTGAGCAGCAGCCCATAAAACTCACGACCAGCGAGTTTGAGCTTTTGTATCTACTCGCCCAACATGTCGGCACCATTGTCACGAGAGATGATATCGCTCAGCATGTGCGTGGTTTTGAATATGATGGTTTAGATCGCTCAATTGATCGTCGTATATCACGCTTGCGGCGTGCGCTCGGAGATGATCCTAATGAACCTAAGTTGATAAAAACGGTTCGAGGTAAAGGATATCAGCTCTGCGCTGTATCGGAAGGGAAGTGGTCATGATTCGATCTTTTTGGGTACTCTGGGTAGCTGTGTTTCTGCCGATCTTATTACTCAGTATTCCCACGCAATTTAATCCGATCCCATATCTTAGCCGCAGTATCTCTGAAGAATTTTATAAGCCTGTCTATCAGAGTAACTTTACGTTTCTATCTGAAAAATTACGTCAAGTGCCTCAAGCTGAGTGGACAACGATTATTGATGGCTATGCTAAGCATTTCAGTTACCCACTTCGATTAGAGGCATTAGACCGTTACCACGCCTCCCCAGAAGTTTATCAAGCGTTGCAAAAAGGCGAGATCATTTTTCAAGATGGTGATCCTATGGCACTTTTGCAAAGAGTGTTGAAGAGTGACAAAGTGCTCTATTTCGCGATCAATGAACCGAGAGAGCTCGCTGCGCTTAACCAGTCCAGAGGCACATTATACCTCGCGGTAGAAGATCTCCGTAGCCAACCCCGTACTCAATGGCAAACTAGTATTGCTGAGCAAAATAGCCGAATACCTTTAGAGTTGAGTCTATTGCAAGAGCAAGATTTGTCATCCATCGAGCGAAGTAAATTGTTGGCTGATGAAGAGCAGATGACCAGTTATATCAATCAACAAGGCAGCATGATCTTATTGGCTGCGGTGGATGAGAATACGTGGTTACGCGTCGAGGACAATATTTCCTACCAAACCCAATTAAAGCTCACTACGGCTATCGGCGGTTTCTTTTTTTTAGCCATTTCTGTGGCCTTAGTTATGTGGATTTATCCTTTATGGCGAGATCTGAAACGTCTGGTAAAAACGGCGAATGAATTTGGCCAAGGAGTATTATCTCGTAGAGCGACGACATCTCGGCTGTCCGTGGTCTCTCAGCTCAGTCATTCTTTTAATAACATGGCAAATAACATCGAAAAGCTGATTGCCAGCCAAAGAACCTTAACCAACGCCGTGGCGCATGATTTACGAACACCGCTCTACCGTTTACGCTTTGCATTTGAAATGCTTGAGGATGAAGACATTGCCTTAAGCCAGAAAGAAAAATACCGCCAAGTGATTCACTCCAGTATTGAAGATCTCGATCATTTGATTAACCAGACACTTGTTTTGTCGCGCTATAACCGTATCACAGATATTCGCCATTTTTCTTATTGCCACTTTGCCGACAATTTGGTTGCAGAAGCGGAGCATTTCCAGCTTGAAAACCCGCAACTCACATTGCGTGTCAGCGTGTTGGATTCATTGCGACAGCAAACGATATTTGTCGATAATCGAGCTTTATTGCGGGCCGTTAAAAACTTGCTGAGTAATGCCGCGCGATTTGCGCAGCAAGAGATCCATCTCTCGTTGAACGAATCTGATGGGCAACTTTTTTTGGTGGTAGAAGACGATGGCCCCGGTATTGCGCCAGATGATATTGAACGTATTTTTGAGCCCTTTACTCAAGTGAATAATCAAGAGCGTAATAGTGAAAAAGGCCATGGTCTTGGGCTGGCGATTGTCAAACAGATCACTCGTTGGCATCAAGGTAAGGTTAGAGTAAAAGTAAATGGTTCAGCATTAGGGGGCGCATGTTTTGAACTGCAATGGCCGAAACAGATTTCTTTACCTAATGTGACCAAACTGGATACAAATGGTCAATAAACTGCTGACGATTTATTTGTATTGAGAATGCTACCTTGAATGGGTCGGTGAATCAGACCGCTCACAAGGAGTAAGCATGAATACCAAATTATTAGCGCTGTTTTTAAGCGGCGTATTTTTCTCATCCACCAGTGCCACTAAACCGATGGAATGGATCTCAGCCTTCAGCGATGGGGTCCGCTTAAATGACCAGCTCAGCCAAACCAATACGCAATCGAATGTGATGATGGATTACGCGCAACAAGATGCTGCAATGTATTTGGACGGTAGTGAAGTCGCCTTTCTTTCCACCAGTACCAGTTACCTCTTCTAATGCTTAATCACAGGAAAATATTATGTTTAAGTTAAACCAGTTGTTCGTGATCCTGAGTGTGCTCGCACTTATCGTGGGATGTAAAGCCGATGATTTGAAAGATGCGGATAAGCTGACTAAGCCTACGGTTAATGCTGGTGCTGATCAGATGTTAATACTGCCAGTAAATAGTATTACGTTGAGCGGAACGGCGAAATCTGAGTTATCAATATATGAAATTAAAACGAAGTCTTGGCGTCAAGTTTCTGGGCCTCAATCGCTTACCTTAATCAATGCAGATTCTCTGAAAGCAACGGCGTTTTATCCTACGATTGCTGGCACGTATATTTTTGAATTATCAGTTAAAGACAGTGGTGGAAGAAGCAACAGTGACCAAATGCAGGTGATCATTCAGGCGGCCGCGCAAAGCATGCAGCGAGCCTATATGCAGCAGGTTGATATCGTTGCTTGGCAGTATGCTGATAGGAACCAAGGCATGCTGATCTTTAGTGATTTAGATTCGGTTTCTTTAACCGAAGTGGACACTCAATTAAAGCATGCGCTGACCTCACTCAATAGCGCTGCTGAGTTTGAGCTGCATTTTACCGCCAATGCTGGGGGAAATATACAAACGGCTTTGTTGTTATTAAATGCCCTTTCTGCTCAAGGAGTTCCGATTTGTTTAAGTGAAAGTTCATCTTGCCACTCTTTGGAACAAGGGTTTTTATTGCAGACTGAACTGCCAGAGAGTATCAATTGCAGTGATGCACAAAGCTGTGTTACCGCTCTACTTCAGTATATTGAGGGTTAACTAGACTACTTAGTGACGTCAATTTATAGAGCTATGATGTAAAGAAACGAAAAAGCCAGCTCGAAAGCTGGCTTTTTATCGTTCTCAATCGAGAAAATATGGTGGAGGGGGACGGATTCGAACCATCGAAGGCGGAGCCGGCAGATTTACAGTCTGCTCCCTTTGGCCACTCGGGAACCCCTCCGGGTGTTTTCCTATTCTAAAAATAGGCTTGAATGATGTTTTCCCAACGTATCAATCAAGGTTTCTCTTACGAGAGAATATGGTGGAGGGGGACGGATTCGAACCATCGAAGGCGGAGCCGGCAGATTTACAGTCTGCTCCCTTTGGCCACTCGGGAACCCCTCCAGAGGGTTTTCATACAATGTGATTTATAGTGCTTATAACGACACTATTGGCTCACAGTATGCTTAAACAACGTTTTCCCAACGCATTGCTCAAGTGCGGAGCGCATGATAGCAAACTCGCTCTCTCTGTAAAGCCTTTTTCTTATGATTTTGAATTGAATGCTGCCTTTTTGGGCAAAGGGAGGAGGAATGGATAGTTTTGCTCTATTTATACCCTTCCCACTTGGAGCTGCAGCGGTGTTTGGCTACGTTCGCTCACCCCAATCACATAGTTTATCTATGCTCATGGGGATGAACTTACTTGCCGCCTACCTGCAACTTCAAGTTGTTTGGGTATAGCCTGTGTGACG
Source organism: Vibrio sp. V15_P4S5T153 (assembly GCF_963874485.1). Lineage (NCBI taxonomy): Bacteria > Pseudomonadati > Pseudomonadota > Gammaproteobacteria > Vibrionales > Vibrionaceae > Vibrio > Vibrio sp. V15_P4S5T153. The sequence continues at coordinate 162,312 of NZ_CAWNHR010000011.1, forward strand.
CCTAAAAAGCAGCCGGAGGAGGCTAAGTTATGACGCACGTTACAGATATTTAATAAGATTTACACTCCTTGACGTTCGAGCGTCGTATAAGCAGTTACAATTCAATCAGTCTATTTATTGTTGAATAAAAACTATGAAAAACACGTCTATTCTTTCGTTAATGATGGTTACCTTGCTTACCACACCGTTAAGTGCGTTCGCTGCGCAAGCACCACAAGCCGTTGCGGTGGTCGCAGAGCGTGTGGCAACTCATCAAGTGTCTCAGTCTCTTTCACTGATTGGTAAATTAGAAGCTGAACGAGCAGTGGAGATCTCATCTGAAGTTTCGGGAAAGGTCAGCCATATTGCGATTAAGGCTAATCAAGAGGTCAAGAAAGGTCAGCTCTTAATTCAGCTTAATGATGATAAAGCCAAAGCCGCACTTTCAGAGGCTCAAGCCTATTTGAACGATGAACAGCGTAAGTTGAAAGAGTTTGAACGTTTGGTCAAACGGAATGCCATTACCCAAACGGAAATCGATGCGCAAAAAGCGAGTGTTGATATTGCTCAAGCACGTTTAGATGCAGCAAACGCAAATTTAAACGATCTGCGCATTAGCGCGCCATTTAATGGCACCGTTGGTTTTATTGATTTTAGTTTGGGCAAAATGGTCAGTGCAGGGACGGAATTGCTGACTTTAGATGACCTATCGGTGATGCAACTCGATATCCAAGTGCCAGAGCGTTACCTTTCGTTAATCAGTAAAGGTATGACGGTGACGGCGAAGAGTAATGCTTGGGCAAAAAACGAGTTTACCGGCAAAGTTGTGGGTATTGATTCACGCATTAACCGTGAAACCTTGAATTTGCGTGTCCGTATTCATTTCGATAACCAAGATGGCAAGCTAAAACCCGGAATGTTGCTTTCTACTAAGTTGAATTTCCCAGCGATTGAAGCGCCCATTATCCCTGTTCAAGCACTCGAATATTCAGGCACTAAACGCTATGTCTATGTGATTGATAGCAATAATAAAGTAATACGCACGGAAGTTTGGCTTGGCGCGCGGATCGACAATCAAGTGGTGATTGATAAAGGTTTAGCCATTGGCGATAAGATTGTGGTGCAAGGTATCGTGAATATGAGAAACGGCATTGTCGTTACTGAAGTCAATGTGGATGGCTCACCGATACAAAAGGATGACAAATAATGTGGTTATCCGATGTTTCAGTGAAGCGCCCTGTGGCGGCGGTGGTATTAAGCTTACTGTTGTGCGTTTTTGGTCTAGTGTCATTTTCTAAGCTTTCGGTCCGGGAAATGCCCGATATTGAAAGCCCGGTGGTTTCAATCAGTACTCGCTATGCAGGGGCTTCAGCTACCATCATTGAAAGCCAAATCACTTCTGTATTGGAAGATCAACTGGCAGGCATTAGCGGGATTGATGAAATTGAATCTACCACGCGTAATGGCATGTCACGGATTACCGTTACATTTGAACTGGGTTACGATCTCAATACTGGTGTGAGCGATATCCGCGACGCCGTTGCGAGAGCACAGCGCTCATTACCCGATGAAGCAGATGATCCAACCGTATTCAAAAATAATGGCTCTGGTGAAGCTTCTTTGTACATTAATCTCAGTTCTTCAGAGATGGATCGAACCCAACTGACCGATTATATCGAACGAGCTTTGATTGACCGTTTTAGTTTAATCTCTGGCGTCAGTTCTGTGGATGTGTCTGGTGGTCTTTATAAGGTGATGTATGTCAAGCTCAAGCCGAATCTGATGGCTGGGCGTGGTGTCACGACTTCTGATATATCAAGTGCATTGCGCAGTGAAAATATTGAAAGCCCGGGCGGGGAAGTGCGTAACGATTCGACAGTAATGTCGGTGCGTACCGACCGAGCGTACAAAACGGCTCAAGATTTTGACTATTTGGTGGTTAAGCGCGCAAGTGACAATTCGCCGATTTACTTAAAAGATGTCGCGGATGTCTTCATCGGCGCTGAGAACGAAAACTCAACCTTCAAAAGCGACGGTGTGGTTAATGTGAGCATGGGCATTGTGCCACAGTCAGATGCTAACCCCTTGGATGTGGCGCAGCGTGTCCATCAAGAAGTCGATAATATTCAGCAGTTTCTACCCAAAGGAACGCGCTTGGCCATTGACTACGACTCGACCGTCTTTATTGATCGCTCAATTTCGGAAGTGTATAGCACACTGTTTATCACGGGTGGTTTAGTAATTTTGGTACTGTACATTTTTATCGGCCAAGTTCGGGCAACGCTAATCCCAGCCGTTACTGTGCCAGTATCATTGATCTCTTCTTTTATTGCCGCTTACTATTTCGGATTCTCCATTAACCTTATCACCTTGATGGCGCTGATTCTTTCCATCGGTTTGGTTGTTGATGATGCGATTGTGGTGGTGGAAAATATATTTCATCACATAGAACAGGGAGAGAAGCCACTGCTGGCGGCTTATAAAGGGACGCGCGAAGTCGGCTTTGCCGTGATTGCCACCACATTGGTATTAGTGATGGTCTTTTTACCGATCTCTTTTATGGACGGTATGGTCGGCCTGTTGTTCACCGAGTTCTCTGTACTTTTGGCCATGTCGGTTCTCTTTTCATCGCTAATAGCGTTAACTTTAACGCCCGTTCTCGGTAGCAAGATTTTAAAGGTCAATGTCAAACCAAACCGTTTTAATCGTTTTGTTGATCGTGTTTTTGGCCGTTTAGAAGCGGGTTACAAATCCTCTTTACGTTTTGCTATCCGTTGGAAATGGGCTGCACCGCTCGTCATCCTTGCATGCGTTGGTGGCAGTTATTTTCTGATGCAGAAAGTGCCTTCTCAGCTCACGCCTTCAGAAGATCGCGGCGTTATTTTTGCCTTTGTGCGCGGAGCGGATGCGACCAGTTATAATCGGATGTCGGCCAATATGGATCTTGTTGAGCAGCGGTTAATGCCCTTGGTTGGCAAAGGTTTTCTCAAGTCGTTTAGTATTCAATCGCCCGCGTTCGGTGGGCAAGCGGGTGATCAGACGGGGTTTGTTATCATGATTTTGGATGACTGGAACGAACGAAGCATCACCGCTCAACAAGCATTAGGGCAGGTCAAAAAAACGCTAACGGGAATTCCCGATGTACGAGTTATGCCCTTTATGCCCGGCTTTCGTGGTGGCTCTAACGAGCCTGTTCAGTTTGTGTTAGGTGGGTCAGACTATCCTGAACTCAAAAAATGGGCTGAATTGTTAAAAACGGAAGCTGAAAATTCCCCCTTTATGGAAGGAGCTGACACCAATTATTCCGAAAAGACACCTGAACTGGTGGTGACGATTGATAGGCAGCGTGCCGCGGAATTGGGGATCAGTGTCGCGGATATTTCAGATACGTTAGAAGTGATGCTCGGCGGGAAGAGTGAAACCAGCTTTGTTGAGCGTGGCGAAGAGTATGATGTTTATCTCCGTGGGGACGAAAATAGCTTCAATAACGCCTCCGATTTAAGCCAGATCTACATGAGAACCGCATCCGGTGAGCTTGTTACACTGGATGCACTTGCGAAAGTGGAAGAAGTGGCATCATCAATCCGCTTGTCTCATTACAATAAGCAAAAGGCGATCACGGTTACTGCAAATTTATCGGCTGGTTACACGTTGGGCGAAGCGCTTGATTTTCTGGATCAGAAAGCCATTGAAACGCTACCTAGTGATATTTCCATTAGTTACTCAGGTGAGTCAAAAGATTTTAAAGAAAACCAATCGAGTGTAGCCATTGTATTTGCGTTAGCGCTGCTTGTCGCTTATTTGGTACTAGCCGCCCAATTTGAAAGTTTTATCAACCCGTTAGTGGTGATGTTGACGGTGCCGATGGGTGTGTTTGGCGGCTTTCTTGGTCTATCAATTATGGGACAAGGTATCAACATCTATAGCCAGATTGGGATGATTATGCTGATCGGTATGGTGACCAAAAATGGCATTTTGATCGTTGAATTTGCCAACCAGCTGCGTGACCGAGGGGTTGAGTTTGAAAAAGCAATTATTGATGCTTCAGCAAGGCGCTTACGGCCAATCATGATGACCGCCTTTACTACTTTAGCAGGTTCCATCCCATTAATTATCTCGACAGGAGCAGGCTATGAAAGCCGAGTTGCGGTGGGTACGGTGATTTTCTTCGGTATGGGTTTTGCCACTTTAGTTACTCTGTTTGTTATCCCTGCTATGTATCGTTTGGTCTCGGCATCAACACGCTCTCCAGGTCATGTTGAAGCTGAACTTAATCAAGAACTGCTGCATGATGTTAAAACCAGAAGTGTTCACTGATTAACGTATCAAGAGCCTGCGCCCTGCAGGCTCTTCTTTGTTCACCGTTCACACCTATTCCATTCACCGTTATCTATGCTCATTAGATGAAATCACATGCGGCCGGCTTATCACATCAAGTTATTTGAACATACAAGCGAGATATCAAATGGTTAATGCCATTTTCGATAATCCATCAAAATAGCCAGTTCATTTTTCCTATTTAAATCTTAGGTATTAATTATAGATAGACTCAATTTTGAGACACCCATTGCAATGCGCCTTGCGATACTCTATCCACCTCTTTAATACAGAGACAAAATGAAGTGAATGCATCAGTAATGGCCATGGAAAATAAAAAACTCTCTATCCTCATCGTATGCATGGGAAATATATGCCGTTCACCGCTTTCTGAAGCTGTTTTGAGCCAAAAAGCGCAACAACATGGAATTAATTTATTTGTTGAAAGCGCTGGTACTGTGAATTATCAAGTGGGCCGAAAACCAGATCCCAAAGCGATATCTGTCGCTGAGCAGCGTGGCTATTCAATGTCAAATTTAAGAGCAAGGCAGGTTTGTTCTGAGGATTTCGAAAAATTTGATCTTATTTTTGCCTTAGATAAAGCCAACTTAGCGGATCTGATTGACATTTGTCCTGCTAAACATAAAGAGAAACTTTCACTGTTTCTATCGCATAGCCACATCGGTGTCACGGAAGTCCCTGATCCTTACAAAGGAAATATTCATATGTTTGAACGGGTTTTGGAACTGATAGAGAGCGGGGCCCAAGGGATCATCGAACATATATCTAAACAATATCAATTAAAGGAAAGTGCAATGAAACTTTGTGTGTAGCACATAGAAAGTTTTATATGACTTTTTGATTACCCACCCCAAAAAACAAAGCAACAGTTTGGCAATTAATTTCTACTCATAGTTTGTAAGTAGGTGATTAAATATGGGTGGTTAATAAGTTTTCTCTTATATACATAAAGCAAAAAAATGTGAAGAAAATGCGCATTCTAGAGGCGACATCTAGTGGCGGTAGCGTATTTAACCGTTGCTATTCACCATTTTTATCTGCTTTTTTGAAGAAATAGCGTTGAACAGTTTGTTCTTAACAGTCGTTTAGTTTAGCCCAAGGAAATAAATAAAGTGAAAAAAATACTCATTGCGTTTGGTACACGACCTGAAGCAATTAAAATGGCGCCTCTAGTTCATCAGCTTAAACAAGATAACCGCTTCGACACAAAAGTATGCGTCACTGGCCAGCACAGGGAAATGCTTGACCAGGTTTTAGAGTTGTTTGAAGTGGTGCCTGATTTTGATCTTAATATCATGGAACCAGGGCAAACACTGACGACAGTAACGACTAAAATCTTGAACGGTATGGAAACGGTTCTAAAAGACTTTCAACCAAACATCGTCTTAGTTCATGGCGATACCGCTACAACGTTTGCGACTTCACTTGCTTGTTATTATCAGCAAATTGCAGTCGGCCACGTTGAGGCTGGATTACGCACCGGCAATATTTATTCCCCTTGGCCTGAAGAAGCGAACCGCAAGCTTACGGGTGCATTGACTCACTACCATTTCGCACCAACGGCAACATCTCAACAAAATTTATTGGATGAAAATTATTGCCTCGAGAACATCCATATTACTGGGAATACCGTCATTGACGCCTTGTTTATGATCCGTAACAAGATTCATAACGAGCAAGATCTCAATGCTACGCTGGCACACCAGTTTCCGATGCTTGATAACAATAAAAAACTCATTCTTGTTACAGGCCACCGTCGTGAAAGTTTTGGTGATGGATTTGAGCGTATTTGTGAAGCCTTATCCATCACAGCAAAGCGCCACCCTGACTGTCAAATTCTTTATCCGGTACATCTTAATCCGAATGTTCAAGAGCCCGTCAATCGTCTTTTAAAAGGCATTGAAAACATTTTCTTAGTGGATCCACAACAGTATTTGCCCTTTGTCTATTTGATGGACAGAGCACACATCATTTTAACCGATTCCGGTGGTATTCAAGAAGAGGCACCGTCGCTAGGGAAGCCTGTATTAGTGATGAGAGACACCACCGAACGACCTGAAGCGGTAAGCGCGGGTACGGTCAAGCTGGTTGGGACTAACACACAACTGATTTGTGAAGAGTTAGACCGGTTGCTTAGTGATGAGCGCGCTTACCAACTCATGAGTCAAGCACACAATCCATACGGTGATGGCAAAGCCTGTCAACGTATCGCCGACATTCTAGCAAGATAAGATTTAAGGAAAATAAGATGTTTAATAAAGTTTCTGTGATTGGTTTAGGGTATATCGGCCTGCCAACGGCTGCCGTTATAGCCTCGCGTGGTATTGAAGTGATTGGCGTAGATGTCAATCAACACGCTGTCGATACAATCAACAAAGGTGAAATTCACATTGTCGAACCGGATTTAGATATCGTAGTTCGAAGTGCAGTGATGACTGGCAAACTAAAAGCAACTGTGACAGCTGAACCAGCTGATGCTTTCTTAGTGGCGGTACCCACACCATTTAAAGGTGATAATCACGAGCCTGATCTTAGCTATATAGAAGCCGCGGCCAAAGCGATTGCACCAGTTCTGGAAAAAGGCAACTTGGTGGTATTGGAAAGTACTTCCCCTGTCGGTGCGACAGAAAAGCTTTCCGCATGGCTAGCAGAGGCTCGTCCTGATTTAACTTTCCCACAGCACAAAGGTGACACGGCTGACATTAAGGTAGCGCATTGCCCAGAGCGAGTTTTACCGGGTTATGTACTACAAGAGTTGGTCAGTAATGACCGAGTGATTGGTGGCATGAGTAAATCGTGTAGCGAGAAAGCGATGGCTCTGTATAAAACCTTTGTTAAAGGCGAATGCATCATCAGCAACTCTCGTACGGCGGAGATGGCGAAATTAACAGAAAATTCCTTTCGCGACGTCAATATTGCATTCGCGAACGAACTTTCCCTTATTTGTGAGAAATTAAAAATCAATGTTTGGGAATTAATTAAATTGGCCAACCGCCACCCTCGGGTCAACATATTAAATCCAGGACCAGGTGTTGGCGGGCACTGTATTGCAGTTGACCCTTGGTTTATTGTTAACAGCTGCCCAGAAGAAGCAAAACTGATTGCTGCTGCTCGCTATGTTAATGATGGTAAACCACACTGGGTCGTTGATCAGGTAAAACAAGCCGCAGATCAGTTCAAAAAACCAGTTATTGCTTGCTTAGGTTTGGCCTTTAAAGCTGATATTGATGATTTACGTGAAAGCCCAGCTTTAGACATCACTTTGCATTTAGCACAAGACAATATTGGACAAATTCTAGCGGTAGAGCCAAATATCCACCAATTACCGGGTAAGTTAACAGAACATGATGTTGAGCTAGTCTCGTTAGAGCGTGCTTTAGAGTTAGCCAATATCGTTGTGGTGCTGGTTGATCACCGAGATTTTAAAGAAGCAGATAAAACGGCGTTTGCCAAGAAAGTCGTGATTGATACTCGTGGTGTGGTTGCTTGAGTTCACCTAATCTTGCGCTAAACAAATAAAGACTAATGTGTACACAACTCTGACTACTAGAGAAAAGTGGTCGGGGTTAAACGTTTTGTTCATTGATGAAGATGGAATCGAACTGATGAAAAAAGTGTTACTGATCATGCCTATTTCAACCCTTAACTGGGGAGAAAAAAATGCAGGTGGCGTAGATTCTGTATGTCAGATGTTGGTTCGTGAGTTAGCCTCTAAAACTCAGCTTTCAAAATATCACTATCGCATCTTGGCTTTTGATCCTAGCAGTCAAGAGCAGTATAACGGTCGTCCAATTAATCTCTCTGAACAAGTAGAAGTTATATTTTCGCCTGCCCATGAATCACGTATAGGGATACCCTTACCCGGAATATTGACAGGATGGTTACGAGTAAGAGAACAAATCTCAAATTACAAGCCTGACATAGTACATGGGCATATGAATAGTTGGATGATTTGGCCTGGAGGCAATTCTAAGAATATTCTAACTCTTCATTCATATCGAAAAATAGGACGAAAGCCAGTATCTTTTAGTAATGACTTTTTATATGAAAAAGTTGTTCCATTTTTCAGCCAATTCTCTGTTGATACTTTTACTTGTGTAGGAGAAGAGCTACTTAATGCTGTAGGAATGGATACCAAAAAGCCAATACACTTAATTGGTAATCCTATTGATAAAGCTTATGTTTCTCTACTTAACAAAAAAAACGCTAATGAGGTGCTGGATAATAAAATAAATTTAGTCACCTGTGCTCTCATTTCACGTCGTAAACGTTTGGATCTCATTTTAGATTTACTAAGACAGATACGAGATTTAGGTAGAGATGTAACATTAAATATAATAGGTCCTAATGTTGATCCTGTTTACTATTCTGAGCTTGAAAAATTAATTGAAGAATGGGACTTATCCGATAATGTTTCTTTTCTTGGAAAACTGAATCAGAAAGAAATTATTCAGCAATATAAATACGCTGATATCGGTGTGTTTCTATCAGATCAAGAAACATTTGGCCTAGCACCTCTGGAAATGTTGGCAGCAGGCTTGCCTCTTATTGCGACACCTGTGGGGATTTTAGGCGAGAGGAAAGACGCGTTTGCTAAACTAGGTGTGACATTTTTTTCAGATGAACAAGCAAATTATATAGCAAAAACTATAGACTCTATTTCCTCTCGTGATACTCAAAATGCACAGGATTATATACGCAGGAATTTTTCATCCCAAGGTGTTTTAGAACAATATGAGTCTTTATATGATGAGGTGATGGGGTGATAGCAAGCCTACTCAGATATGCCCCTGTTCAGGTTTTTGCTGCTTTGAGCGTCTTTATGCTAATCGCCGTACAAACCCGTTTCCTTACACCAGAAAATTATGGTGTGTTAGCGGTGGCTATGGTGGTTATCGAACTCGTGCGTGCTTTTAGTACCCAGTGGCTCAACACGTCGATGTTACGTCTCTACCCCGGGTATTCGGATCGGGAGCAAGTCCAACTCGTTCAAACCATTTCACTGCTGGTTATTATCGGATCTTTGCTTGGTTTTATTGTTATCGCCGTAACTTTATTCATTTATCAGCAATTGAATTGGGAACGATTATTGATACTGGGTGCTTTGCTGTCGGTTAAATCGATATTTCAATACCAGTTAGAATTGAGTCGCTTAAATGAGCGATTGAGCGCTTATCGTCAAGCGACCGTATTGCAGTCAATTTCTGCGGTAATGCTCTCCATCCTTTCACTCTCTTGGGCTGCTACTATTGAGTCTGCGTTGTTTGCTTTAACCTTGAGCTTTGGCATTGGAGCTTTGGGGCTGGGTTTTCCTAGGCGGCCTGAATGGCATATTGCTATATTAAAGCGTCTGCTTACTTACGGTATTCCGATCATGTTAGCGGGAGGAATTGGCGTATTAGGGGGAAGAGTCGATCGTTTATTTATCGCCCATTTTGTTGGTATTAATGAAACTGGTATTTATGCTGCGCAAATTAATTTGCTGTCTGGAGTTATGAGCTTAGTTTTTATGATGATTGCGATGCCTCTCTACCCTAATTTGGCTAAATATTCGGAAGATAAAATCACCCTTGTGAGTCAGCATAAAACCTATCTGCATTTATTGGTTACCCTTACTTTCCCGGCTCTACTTGGACTTGGAATATTACAAGAAGAGATCATTAGGCTCTTTTTGGGTGAGCAATATATCAGTGGTTCTACTGAACTATTCTGGGTGTTAGCGATCGCTGTTTATCTGATTAATGTTAAAGGTCATTACCTTGATCATGGTTTGCAGTTTCTATTACAGACTCGCAAGCTACTATGGGTTTCTATCACGGGCTTAGTGACGACTATTTCACTGCTACCTGTGATGCTCAATCATTTTGGCATGTTGGGTGCAGCTATCACCTTGCTTATAGTGAGTGGTTTAGTCGCTATACTCTCTTTTATCAGTTCATGGCGAGCGGGCTATCGTTATGCCATCGGCATTGATGGCGTCAAAGTGATCATTTCGGCACTCTTTATGGGGGGATACTTATATGCCATCAAACAGTTACCATTAACTATCAACCCCTTATTTATCCTAGCTTTTTATGTCACCTCATCCTTGTTGTTCTATGGCATCTGTTTGTGGTGCACGAATGCTTTTAATGCACGTCAACGTTTATTCTCAATCTGGAGGCCCAATTGAGCGAACGTAATCTCATTCGATGGATGATTCTGATTATCCTCAGTGCGTTTTTGCTGGGGGCTTTTTTACTCGAAAATATGGGAATTCAGTACGTTTCAGAAGGCGGGAGTCCCGTACTTAAAATTCATGTCTATTCCTATTTGAGTATGGGAGCTTTTGCTCTGTTGATATTGCGCGTTGGCCTTTTCAACCTAATTAAGCCATTACACGATCTCAAAAAGGCTTGGTGGCTAGCCATAGTGTCGATGCTGGCCGTTATTTTATATGGCTTTATGCGATTCGGTACGTCGGGACTCGCTTATCTTATTGATACGATTTTTATCCCTTTAGTTCTGGTTCCTGTTGTATACGGGTTATCCGATGCAGCTAAAAATCGATTACTGGCTCTACTCGGTTATCTTTTATTTATTAATGCATGCATCGCGATTATTGAACTTGTTTTGGGGCAGAGCATTGTTGCTGTTGAGATTGGTAGTTTTTCATTCTTCCGCTCTACTGCTTTTATGGCACATCCCCTTAACAATGCTCTCATTACGGCATCGCTAACGCCGATTGTTATGCGTTATACACGAATTCCGGCGGCTATGTATCTCTCTGTTATCGTGCTAGCCCTGTTTGCTTTTGGAGGGCGAGCTGCGTTGGGGATTTTCCTATTGGGTAATTTTCTTATGATGTTACCTAAATTACGTGACTTTTTCGGTCAGGGAGTGCGCTACCCAAAGCTGAAATTTGCTTATCTTCAGGCTTTGGTCTATTTCTCTGTGATTGCCGTTATTTTGACCCTAGTATTAAGCCCGATTGGAGAACGGATATTGTCTAAGTTGTATATAGATACGAGCGCCGAAGCGCGATTCGATGTTTTTATTTTACTTGAACAGCTTTCTTTTTCAGAGTGGTTATTCGGTGCTTCACATGATCTATTGAATGATATTGTTTTTTATATTGGTATTAATGTTGTTGAAAACTACGTGATTGGATGGGTTCTGAATTTTGGTTTATTAGGGTGTATAGGCTTATTGCTTTCTACTTATCTTGTTCCTTTTATGTTGGTTTATAAGCAAGAATGGTCCGCGAAAATTGCTCTGCTCAGTTTTATTTTGATATCAGTTACTAATAATGCCTTAACAGTAAAAACGCCTGCGTTGATGTTTTTGGTGGTGGTTTTATCCTGTCACTACCGTTCATCTAATCACCATCTACACAGGAGATAATAAATATGGTTTTATCTATTAATTTTCTCCTTAAGGAAATGTGTGGACTGAATATCACAGCGGATGAGTGATTTTTCAATGAGCGGAACTGCACTTTAATATTCATCAAGATAGTTAGCAATAATATCTGACGGGTGATTTTTTAAATGTAACCAATGCAGTTGTCAATACAGCCTAAATTATACAAATTTTGTTCCAAAGGACTTTTACTGATGTTTACCAGTTCACTTTATATTAAAGCACCAATCTGGCTGCAAAATGTCATGCTTTCTGTACGGGCGCTGTCACGCAAAATGGTCAGAGAAAATGGTGAGATGCGCGCGGTGTTGCAAGAGATCCAAGCTAACGAGTTTCCACGTACTCATTTAGCGGATTATCAACACAAGCAGCTACAAAAAACCTTGGCGAATGCTCGTAACCATGTGCCGTTTTATCAGGATTTAGAGTTGCCTAATCTTGAGCTTGAGGCTTTCCCTTATCTGGATAAATCCGTATTACGCCGTGATCACAAACAGTTTATCTCACAAAATAAGCCGTCAGTGGTGGTGAAAGGGGCGACCAGTGGCACAACGGGGACACCTTTGACTATTTTGCAAGATAGGCATTCGGTTATTCGTGAGCAAGCCTTTGTCGAAAGACAGTTGGCTTGGGCTGGATATCGTAAAGGGGATAAACGAGCGTGGATCCGTGGCGATATGGTGGTGCCGTTAAGTCAAAAGCAAGGACCATTCTGGCGCTACTCTTGGTTTGAGCAGATGATAGTGCTTTCATCTTTCCATCTGACATCGCAAACGATGTCGAGTTATCTGCAAGCCATGGTCGATTTTGGGGTTGAAGTGATTCAGGCATACCCTTCTTCGATTGCTACGTTAGCCCGCTATTTAGAAGCTAACCAAAGTTATTATCCGGCGAAGCTCAAATCCATTATGACTTCATCAGAATCGTTGTCAGCAGAAGATAGACAGGTGATTGAGACACGCTTTGGCTGCAAAGTCTTTGACTGGTATGGCCTATTTGAGCGAGTGGCTGCGATAGGGCAGTGTGAGCATGGTCGCTACCATTTGCTCTCCGACTATTCGCATGTGGAATTGTTAGCCGTAGGCGACGGGCGTTATGAATTGGTCGGCACTAACTTTAATAATCAGTATTTCCCTTTGATCCGCTATAAGACCGGTGATCATGTGCATTTATCTGAAAACGAGATCTGTCCTTGTGGTCGGATCTTTCCTGTGATTGACCGTATTGAGGGACGGATTGGTGACTATTTAATTGGTGAGGACGGGCAAAAGATACACATACTGAATCACATTCCTAAAGGAATAGAGGGTCTTATTGCTTGTCAATTTATACAAATAAATCCCAAGGAAATAGTTGTTAAAGTTGTTGTCAATCAAGAGGCTTTTGATTCTATCCAGCAGAGAAAATTGGTGGATAATACAAAGAAAAGAGTCGGTAATTCTAGTGAGGTTATTATTGAAATTGTTTCTGAGATCGAACGAACCTCCAATGGCAAGTATCGTCAAGCAATTTGTTATATAGAGTGAGATATATGATTTATTATACTAAACATATAGTGTTGGATTGTGTTAGGTTACTATATCAGGTTTTGATGAATGAACGTGTCAGATATAATTTAAAACGGTTCATATATTCTAAAAATAAAAAATCATACTCTTTGATTTGGAGTGAGGTTACGCAACTAAGAAAGTATTGGGGCTATATTCCAAGTCAGTACTATACTCATGATTTTTATTCGAATGACTGTGATTTAACATTGAATGAAATGAAGAAATACATTCCAAGCTATTATTTTTACAAAATATTGTTCCCGCAATACGATAATGTTAAGTTGGTGTCTAAACTTGTCGAAAATAAGATAGAAATGAATTATTTATTCAGAAGTGTCGGATTGCAAAATTCAACAGTATTATTCGTGAAGTCTGGGTTAGAATTGAGAAGTATAAAATGTGATTTACTAACAGATGAGTATGTAAAAAACACATTAGACACTACTGTATGTAGTAGGCTTTTTATAAAGCCGGTGATGGGACGTGGTGGTAATGGAATAATAATAGCTAAACGCATTGGTTCTGAGTTTTATTATGACGGAAGGCGAATAGATTATAACTATTTTATTAATTTAAAAGGTGATTATGTTGTTGAGTCTGAAATTATACAACACAATTATTTAAATGAAATATATTCCAAAAGTGTCAATACATTAAGGGCTATCACTCTTAGGCATGATAATGGTAATGTTGAATTTATTGCTGCGATATTAAGGATTGGCGTCGCTGGGAAGGAAATTGATAACTGCTGTGCTGGTGGCTTGCTTATTGGAATAGACGTGGATACAGGAGGTTGCGTGAAGTCTTTTGCTACATATAGTTTTGGAAACCAAAGGGTTGAACGACATCCTGATTCTGGGTTTGATTTTTCTTCATTACAGCTTCCTAATTGGGAATATATTAAAAACGAAATATTGCTTTCTGCAGATAAGCTTACGCAGTTAAATCTCGCTGGGTGGGATATTGCTATAACAGAAAATGGGATATCGATTATAGAAGTTAACACTGTATTTGGAATTGATGGATTACAATCCGGTGTCGGAGGTATAAGGGACTTGTTTATTGATGGAGAGCCTAAGCCATTTTCTAAAGTGTATAATTTCAAAGGTAAAAAATATGAACCCCAAAATTTTAGTTATTAGTGTTAGCCCTGAAGGTAAGGGGGGGGTGGCATCTGTTGTTTCCACATTTATACTGAATGACTATATAAACAGTAGATACAAGATTGTTTATTATTTCACACATAATCCTAGCAGTTTTTTAAATAAGCATTTTTCATTTTTTTATTTATGGATTAAGTTTCCATTTTTCTTGTTTTTTAATTGTTTTGATGGCGCTCATGTTCATGGTTCACTTAAAGGTAGTTTCTTTAGGAAAGCATGTTTTTTATTTTGGCTTAAGATATACAAAATACCTGTAGTATATCAATGTCACGCGGCTCAGGTGGATGATTTTTTTTCTAATTCACTAAAAAAGTACATAGTCAATAAGATTTTCAAACAATATGATTTAAGATTATGCTTAGGCAACTGTTGGAAGAGTAATTTTGAAAATATTACAGGACTAAAATGGAATGTGTTACATAATCCTGTTGCTACCTTTCCATTTGAAAAATCACAACATGAAAAATTTAATTTGGTTTTCATGGGGGAACTGTCAAAAAGGAAAGGGATAAGAGATTTAATTGAAGCGTTTTCCCTCGTTAAAAATGATAATGCAAAATTGTACGTGGCAGGGAGCGGGGATATTGATAGCCTAACAGACTTTTGTAATGAACTTGGTGTTAAAAATAGAGTTGAATTTCTTGGTTGGATTGATTCTGAACAGAAAGGTTCTTTATTATCTATAGCCGATGTTGTTGTTCTTCCCAGCTATGCAGAAGGGTTACCTATTAGTATCTTAGAGGCTATGTCAGCAAGTGTCGCTGTTATAACGACCCCAGTGGGTGCTATTGATGATGCTATTACTCATGATATTAATGGCCTGTTAGTTCCTCCTGGTAATATTTATGAACTGGCAAGTGCTATAAATGTTCTGGGAAGTGATAAAGCCAAAAGACTAGAACTTGCAACACTAGGAAAAGAAAAGTTTGATGAATTATTTCACGAAGACGTGGTTGCACAAAAGCTACTAGGGTTTTATGAGTTATTGACGAATAAGGAACGAGGAAGAGCTAAATGACCGTCAATAGCATCGCCACCGCTATTCTTAAGAAAGCTCGTACAGAACAATTTGCTGGATATGACCCTTTTGATGGACTCAATTCAAGCTGGTTCAAGCGCTTGCCGATAAGCAAAGACTCGACTTTCGGCTTAGCATGGATCCAGTTGTTCAAACGCTCTCCCCTTAATCTTCGGCCATGGCTAGGTGTGCCCAAAGCGCGAAACCCTAAAGGCGTGGCTCTGTTTATTCTCGGATTAATCGAAGAGTATCAAGTGACCAAAGATCCCGCTTTGCTCACAGAAGCGGAGCAACTTGCGCTGTGGCTAGTGGCTCAGCGTTGTGATGAGCAAATCTGGCATGGTGCCTGTTGGGGGTATCATTTTGATTGGAAAGCGCGTGCATTCTTTGTTCCTAAGGGGAAGCCAAATGTGATCACGACAGTCTATGTCAGCCGTGCCTTACACCAATTGGGGCAACTGACGGGGCGAGCTGACTGGGTCGAGTTGGCGCTGCGCAGTGGTGATTTTATTGCTGGCCATTTATTGACTCAAAATGAGAGCGGGGAGTTTTTTGCGTATATCCCCGGGGAAACGGCGTTTGTGCACAACGCCAGTTTGTGGGCGGCAGCTTGGCTGGCCGTGGTCGGTCGAGAAACGTCTCGCCCAGACTACACTGAGTTGGCATTACGCATTGCGCGTAACAGTGCTCAGGCTCAAGCTGCCGATGGCAGCTGGGCCTATGGTACTCGTCATCATCATGTGTTTATTGACGGATTTCATACGGGCTACAATTTAGAAGCACTACACCTCATACGAACTACTTTAGCGACAAAGGAATTTGATGAGGTGATTGCACGCGGTTTTTATTTTTACAAGCAGCATCTATTTGAAACCGATGGAACAGCGAAATATTACCACAACAATCCTTATCCACTGGATCCGCACTCAGTATCACAGGCAATTATTACCTTACTCAGTGTTGGAGGTGAGGAGAGTGATGTTGTTTTGGTTAAACGCGTCATTCAGCGTGCTATTCAAACGCTGTACATGCCCGAGCGGGATCAGTTTGTTTATCAACGTAACAAACGTTTGGTTAATCGAATTCACTACGCGCGCTGGACACAGGCGTGGATGTACTTTTCATTCCGTTTTTATTTAAGAATTACCAATGAGGAATAACCGATTGAAACGCATTAATTTTCTTGGTAGCCCAATGGATGTGGCTTCGATGAGTGAAACTGTTGCTCTGATCCGCGATCGCATTTTGCGACAAGAGTTTACCCAGCATGTGGTCGTCAATGTCGCTAAGTTAGTCAATATGCGTAAGGATTCTGAATTGGCTCAGTCCGTGACCGAGTGTGACATTATCAATATCGATGGTATGGGTGTGGTTTGGGGCGCGCGCTTTTTAGGTCACCAAGTTCCCGAACGAGTGGCGGGTGTTGACTTGTTTCTAGAGCTCAATGCGATGGCTGCACAAGAACAAATGCCAGTGTTCTACCTAGGCGCAAAGTCGGAGATTGTTGAAAAAACGGCTGCGGCCATGCAGGCAAAGCATCCACAATTAGTGATTGCGGGTTATCACCATGGCTATTTTTGGGATGATGAGCACGCGATAGTTGAAAAGATCCGTCAATCAGGGGCGAAACTACTGTTTGTGGCGATCACGTCGCCGAAAAAGGAAAATTTTATCAACCGCTGGCAAGAGCAGTTGGGCGTGTTATTTGTGATGGGGGTAGGGGGAACATTTGATGTTGTTGCAGGTCATGTTTCTCGTGCACCCTTATGGATGCAAAAATCTGGGTTGGAATGGTTATATCGTGTATTACAAGAACCTAGAAGAATGTGGAAGCGTTATTTAGTGACTAATAGTCGTTATGCTTGGCTACTACTTAACGAAAAGATAAAGCGAAAGAATTAAATTGCTTAAATTAAAGTAAACTTTAGTTTGTTTTCAGGGAAGCTATTAGTTGAATAAAATTTGTTTATTATTATTAATACTTAGTCAATGTGATTGTCTTAGATTTGATAAAAGCTGATCCTTTAATAAAAAGCGGATGTGTTTTCTATAGTTATCAATTAGCCTTAGCGCCAGTTGTAAAAACAAATAGTTGTCTAACTTTAAAGGATCTATTATGAACAAACCTCATTATTATCTGGCATCATGCTTGGCACTGTTATTTTCAACCGCTTCTTATGCTGAAGTGGATTGTGAGTTACAGCCAGTGATTGAAGCAAACCTTTCATTAAATCAAAACCAGCTGGCAAGTAACGGTGGATACATTTCTACTCAGCTAGGGATTCATAATGAAAGCTGTGAAACAGTGAAGTTCAAGTATTGGCTATCAATTAAAGGCCCAGAAGGTATCTACTTTCCAGCCAAAGCGGTAGTTGGAGTGGATACAGCTCAGCAAGAGTCTGATAGTCGTATGTTGAATGTTCAACGTGGTTTCTGGGTTCCAGAGTATATGGCAGACGGAAAATATACTGTTTCTCTTCAAGTTGTTGCAGAAAATGGAGAAGTATTTAAAGCCAACCAAGACTTTGTGAAAGGGGTCGATTTAAATAGCCTACCTGAACTCAATGGTTTGACTATTGATATCAAAAATCAATTTGGTATTAATAGTGTGGAAAGTACCGGCGGTTTTGTTCCATTCACCATTGATTTAAATAATAGCCGTGAGGGAGATGCTAATGTCGAGTTTTGGATAACTGCGGTAGGCCCTAATGGTTTGATTATTCCTGTCAACGCGAGAGAGAAATGGGTTATTGCTTCAGGTGATACTTATTCAAAAGTGCGTGGAATTAATTTCGATAAAAGCTATCCCGCAGGTGAATATACCATTAATGCTCAGGTTGTAGATACTGTCTCTAGTGAGCGAATTGAGCAGTCAATGATAGTGGTAAAAAAATAGTTTTATCTAGTGATCTAATCTTATGTGTATAAAAACCGCCTTTGGCGGTTTTTATTGTACTTTTTGAATGATATAAGCAATATATTCTTAACGTTGAATTACATAGTGGTCACTTACTCTTGAGCTCAATCAAATAGTTGTATCTTGTTGGTGGTGCGCACTTATCAATCTTTAATAACATCCTGTATATGATAATTTTCATTATAAAGTTGTTCATTGTTTCTAATGTTAATAAGCTTGCTTTTATTGTCAATTGAGATGAATTTACTATATGGTGTTAAATGATACTGATTTCCTATAATATTGACGTTTTCAAAAGAAACGAGATTATCTTGGCTATTGGTTCTAATAATAGCTTTATACTGTTCTTCAATTTCATTTCCAAAGTAAATGTTTTCGAATGTGTTATGACTTATTTGAATGTTTTTAATGGATTGATTTATTGGGTCATTTTTACTGAAGCTTTGTAAACGTATACCTTGTTGAATAGTATCAAAAGCGTTTCCAATAATGGAAATATTTCCCCACCGAACATTTTTTTTGTTCTAGAGTTTGGATAAATATTGATAGCGAATCCATTTATATTTGAAAAGATGTTTCCTGAGTAATAAACGTCTGAATAATAACTGACTTCATTTGCAGTACCATTAATATTTTCAAATTGGTTATTAATGACTTTGGCGCTTTTGGTATCGGCCCGTGCTGATAATTTTAACTTACAAGCATTAAATTGATTATTATCAATAATAATATCTTGTGTGCCTGGCATCTCTGTTCCTACAGTCGCTTGCGTTGTAGTGACTTGAGCGCAGTCTTCGAAGTGATTATGGCTCACTTTGATTGCCATCGACCCGGGTGGCATAGAGTGGTCCTGACTTGCGGTAGTCATGCGCAATGCCGCGTCACCAAAGCGAGTAAATTGATTTTGAACCACTAAGGTGCCTTTAGTGCTGCCAAGGTAGACACCTTGTTCTCCCCATATAGGTTTTAAGTCACCATTATTCAGCCCTTCAAAACTGAGACCTTGCAGTTTGATATTTTGTGTGTACATGATACTGAGTAAATACTCACCATTAAATGGACTACATTTCTTTAATTTACTGTGTATGGAGCCAATAATTTCAATGTTATTCTTTTCCTTTAAATAAAGGGTTTTACAAATCTGATATTCGCCAGAGGGAATAATCAGTACATTATTATCATTTAATTGATTCAGTGCATTTTGAAATGCGGATGAATCATCCTCTCCATCATTTGCGATGGCACCATATTCTATTACATTATGAGAAACGACTTCAGCGATAATGGCTGGGCTTAGGCTGATTAAAATAAGTGAAATAAATATGTAACGCAAGATACCACCCTCTTTATCTAATTGATTTAAGTATAACAGCACCTATAAAACGCTTCTTGAAAAAATAGAGCGATATTCACTATAGTCGGTTCGTTTCTCAACTTTGAGATGTCTCATTAGTGAGGCGTAAAAATAGGCGTGCTGTGTTGAAATATCCCTTCCATTTATTGATAATTCCGTCGGATTTTTATTGGCAATTCACGATACCAGTTCACCAGTTCCTAGGTTTGAAAAATAATAATTACAAAAAATCAACCAGATGCATATCGTTTCTGGCTTTGAAAAAATTAACCCCAAGTAAAGGGAGTCTTACAAATGACGTCTCAATATATTGCACTTGCTGTCAGTCTTTTGTCGCTAAGTAGCACCGTGGCTCAAGCCACAACGAATGAAGCCGAAGGGTGTATTATCAGCCGCCTGAATGGCGAAAAATATTGTTTGAATGTAGGAGAGCGCTCGGGATACTCCCTACCTAGCTGGATTTATGCTCATCCAGTCGATGTACAGGCTCCGAGTGGTGTCTCTGTCATGCTGAGTGATTGGGACAACCTGTCTTATAACCGTTTGGCTGTGTTCAATAGTTATACTGGCAACGAAGATCTTAAGAATGTTAAGGCCTACAACGGCGCTTATTTAGATTTTTCTAAACCACGCTCAATGCGAGTGCTGGCTTCTGAAACTTATCCTGAGGCTTGTATCGTTAGCCGCCAAACGGGTGAGCGTTTCTGTTTGAAAGAGGGTGAGCGCTCAGGCTACTCATTGCCTGCTTATATCTATGCTCATGAAGTGGATGTGGAAGCGCCACAAGGTTTAGGTGTCATGCTGAGTGATTGGGATAACCTCTCTTATAACCGTTTAGCGGTATTTGGTGGTCATACTCAAAATGAGCAGATGCGAGCAGTCACAGCCTACAATGGCGAAACTCTTGATTTCTCAAAGCCTCGTTCAATGCGTGTTGTTCCTTATGAAGGTGACAGCTCTGCACTCAATATGAAGCTTAAGTGGTCTTGGCAAGGCAGTGCTTTCCAACCTAATTCTAACCAAGTGATGGTTACGCCGGTTGCCGCGCAACTGAATGATGACAATGGCGATGGCAAGATTGATGAAAAAGATGTCGCAGATTTGATCGTAGTGACATTTGAAGGAAACAAATATGCCAATGGCGGTTTAGTGCGTGCTTTAAGTGGTGTGGATGGTTCTGAGTTGTGGAGTTATGCGAATGGTGGTGTGATCGCGGATGCGCGTTATTCTCCTGCCGTAGGCGATCTGGATGGTGACGGAATCGTTGAAATTGTTACAACCAACAATCGCGATCAATTCATCACGATTTTGGATAACCAAGGCAACATCAAAAAACAGATCCCAACCACAGAAAGTGGCTGGCGTATTGTTGGTGATATCACGTTGGCTGATTTAGACCATGATGGCAGCGTCGAAATTCTGGCTGCAGATGGTGTGTATAACTACCACACAGGGCTGATTTTTAACCACCCTTGGGCACCGTCATCGATCAACGTTGATGTCGATGGCGATCAGCAACAAGAAGTATTTTCAGGTGGTACTCTATTTCAAAATAACGGCGCGATCAATTGGCAATATCATGCCAATGATGCAGTTTGGTTCTCTTCGCTGGTTAACCTAGATAATGATGCTGAGCCAGAGATTATCGCTTCAGTTCCTGCTTCTGCATCAACTGGGCATAACGCACGTTTTGCTGTGCTAGAACACGATGGCACCATTAAGTGGGAAATCAACAATACTGCCAATCCAGGCGGTGGCGTGCAGGCGGTATCTAACTTTTTAGGCAAAGCTCAAGCAGTTGAAACGACTGAGTTCTCAAAAATCTACGGTTATCAACCTAATAGCAATCCTGCTTCTATTGTTTTGGCGGTCGATGGTAAAATCTCTGTTCGTTCAGGATTCGCGATTGATGCGATTGGTGCCTCTGCTTCGACTTTAGTCGGTGGTACGGGAGGCAATCTTAATGCCGCAGTTAACGTCGAAGATATTAAAGCGATTGATCTGACTTGGGGTAAATACTATTGGGGTGGTTATCATTTATTGGCGCTCGATTTTAGAATGAGCAACGGTAGCGTGATTTCTATGGGCTCTAAAAACTATGCTTATTCCAAGCAGACCGAGCGCTTTACTGTACCAGCAGGTAGTCGTATTAAAGGCATTAAAGCTTGGAGCGCTGGTTGGCTGTTGGACGGTGTTCAGTTTGAGTTAGCTACGCTAAATGGTACCAATGATCTGGATGTAAAAGGGATTGTTTACGCGGGTTATGCCGCTGTCGATATGTATAACAGCAAAGGTGAGCGCGTTTGGTCTGTTGCGAACGATGATACTGGCAGCGGCAAAATTGGTGTGTCTGCCTATGACTTTGATAATGATGGTATCGATGAAGTACTAGTGCAAGACCATGCTCGTGTACGTGTGTTAGATGGCAAAACGGGTAAAGAACGTGCTTCGTTAGCGCACTCAACGGCGACACTTTGGGAATATCCTATCGTGGTCGATCTGGAAGGTGACAATAATGCAGAGCTGATTGTTGTTGCTAATGATTTTGATAAAAACTATGTCGTTAACCATGGTGTGTTTGTTTATGAATCGGCGGACAGTGCAAAACCTTGGAAGAATGCGACTCGTATTTGGAACCAGCACGCTTTCCACCTGACCAACATCAATCAAGATGGCACTTTACCTACTTTTGTTGAGCCAAGTTGGTTGAGCCATAATACATACCGTTCGAGTACATTACGTGCAACGGTGGGTGGTGAGTCTCCAATTTTTGGTTACTCAAATACTCAGCAATCGCAACGTGTCGTGACGGCGGATAACCAGATGTATCTGCGTTCTGGTTTTGCGATCGATGCGATCGGCACGACGGCCAATAACTTGGTGGGCGGCCCGGTACAAGGTACTAACGGTGGTGTGCTAAGAGCACCGATTGCTCTTGAACAATTGCAATCCGTGGAAGTTACCTCTGGTCTTTATAACTGGGGTGGTTACCACATAGTGGCGATTAAGTTCACGATGAAGGATGGCTCTAGCGTGTTATTGGGGTCAACCTACTATGCGAGCAACAAAAAAGTTGAAACGTACACTGTGCCGCAAGGTAAACGCATCAAGCAGATTAATGTTTGGACTGGTGGTTGGTTAGTTGAAGGCTTACAGTTTGTATTCGATTAATTGATATCGTTTTAATTTAATAATTGAAAATCCCTCGAGATAATCGAGGGATTTTTTTATTAATCAAATTGCTCAGGACGTATACCATTCCTACTTAAAGCTGCGCGGTGTTGGATACATTCGTTTACCTGCAACTTAAAGTCGTTTTTATATATCAGGAATATTTTGAACGAGTGACCAGACTCGGCATTGAATTTGACCAGTGTCCCATCAATAAACACAGCAAGAAATAAAGTGTTGTTGCGGGAGCTTGAAGTGGGAAATCAACACTCATGTGTATCAACATACCAATAATAGCCATCATGGATGATAATCCGATCCCTTTCATCAATCTATTTCTGCGGTTTTTAAACGCATAAAATGCGCGTTGGGCGGCGACTAAGATCATTACACCTAATATCGAAACCATGACAAGGCCTGATTCTAATGTGAATTGGATGTAGTCATTATGAGCATGATCGTAAAACAGTTTTACTTTTCCTTGATTGTAGGAAGGAAAAGTGGAGTAGAAAGTACCAGCCCCAAAGCCAGTCAGAGGCCTTTCTTGTATTGCAACTAGGGAATATCTGACAACATCATCTCTTGATTCACTTTCCAAGCTAGTTTCAATAAGACGTTGTTTGACTTTCTCCAATCCAAACCATTGGCTCACGATGAACGTATCAATGATGAATAAACTGATTATAAGCACATAAACACTTTTGGGTTTCGGTTTGTAAAACAATAGCAACAGCACACAACCTACGGTTAGGGCGATAAAGAAAGCCATATTTCCCATTCTTGAGCGTGTTAAGACTAGTGCGATCACCATGATCACGAGCCCTAAACGAACAAAAGCCTTATCGGTTAGTAGCACCGCTAAAAATTGTTTAGTGATATTTCTCAATCCATTTTTATGTGAGCTATCGAGTTGCGCGATCAGTAAACCAAATCCAATGCAAAGATTCAGCATCAGAAAATTAGCTAAGTGGTTATGGTAAACAAAGCTTCCGGATGCTCTGTTACCTAGTGGTAGGTTGAAAACTATCGAATGATCTAGGTTGAGTAGCAAAATCACGCCAGCGTAAAAGCCTTGGCAAATTCCACTGCTAACCATGACTACTGCGAGAAGTTTTAATTTTTTAGGTGTGTTGATAAGGACAAGAGCAATAAGACAAAACTGGAAATAGTGGAGCGATTTGATTGCAGAGACAAAGACTAAACTAGGATCCTGAGTTATACCAAGTTGTGGAATACTTTGGATGAATGACCAGCAAGTGATAAGTGCGATGGGAATGATGACTAATTTTCCCTTTATCAGACAGTTTTTCCAGTGCTCAAAAGAGTAGTTGAATAAACAGGCAATAAGCAGCAATGCAATCCAGATTTCATTGAATGACCATGCTAATGGGCGATTACTACCTAAAGGTATGGGCAGCCAAAATATAAAAATGAGAAATATTGGGAAAATGGATTTTTCTATTAGACGCATACTATTAATATCAATTAAGAAGGGCAGGAATATACCTGCCCTAAACTGGATGAAAGCATCGAATTAAACGATCAGTTTGGTGAAGCGGTACCACCACCACTGCCATTGCCGGTTCCAAGTGTTGTGGTGTTACCTGGCACCGTTGCGACTGGAGGTAAGCCACCAGGTAAAGCCGATGGAGTACCTGCCGCTGTCGGTTCAGTAATGGTCGCTGGGTCAGCGCCACCGGAGATTGCAGCAACAATCACATCAGTTGAGTCCATTAAATCCATTGCAATAACAGCATCAACGATAGCTTGAGCTGACTCTGGTGATTTAGTTACAGCAAGCTGAATGACTTCAGAACGCATCTCTTGAGGTGCATTTTTAACGAGTATTGCAGTCAAAGCTGCGACTTGGTCACTCGATATATGGTCAAATACTGTATTGAAGATATCGAGTGCTAGTTGTGGGTGCAGAGTAGACGCTAGGTCCGCCATTTCTAGTGCCATGCTTGGGCATAGTTTCATCAAAGCTTGCAGAGAAATAATGGCATCGTCTGCTTGTTCTAGGCTGGCTCTTATTGTGTCTGTGGCCACTTTATGGTTTTTATAAAGTGAACAAGTAATTTCTGTTTCGGCATATAACCTTGAACTAGCCAGCAAAGCTGAAATAGCAATCCAAAATATCCATAGTGATTTTTTCATTGGTAAGTCCTAAAAGCCTACGATTTACTGTTGCGATGATTATAAGTGAAGTAGTACATCCAGTGATATCGTACTTCTGTTAATAAGGGTTCGATTCTCATTCTTAAGGCGTTTTTATGCGCGAGGTT
Source organism: Vibrio sp. V15_P4S5T153 (assembly GCF_963874485.1). Taxonomy (NCBI): domain Bacteria; kingdom Pseudomonadati; phylum Pseudomonadota; class Gammaproteobacteria; order Vibrionales; family Vibrionaceae; genus Vibrio; species Vibrio sp. V15_P4S5T153. The sequence goes on from NZ_CAWNHR010000011.1 coordinate 187,488, forward strand.
GTCTTAGTTTGGAGCATAAGTTTGAAGATTGAAGTCTGCTAGTAACGTAATAGATTATTGAGGCCATTGTTATACCAAGTAAGCTTGCCCCTAAATCGAGCAAAGAGAATGATCGTGAACGCGATAACATTTGTAAACTTTCATCAATTACGCAACAGGTCGAGACGATAACTATGGCGAGAAATATGCTTTGTATAGGGGAAAGAGTGGCGGAAATTACTCGGATAAAAACCAAGGTAATGAATAGCGCAAGTGTAAAGTGGAGATAAATATCACCGCCGAGTGACTTTTCCAAAAATACCGGTATCTCAGCATGAATATTCAGTGTTTTTGCCAGTGATAGCGAAGCCGTACCAAGAGAAAGCAAGGCTAACATGAACAAGGCGATAGGCCGGTTTATTGAATAATGTTTTATCATCGAGATCACTCTAGCGCTCTCTTGCAGAGATTATTTTTCTCAGTATAACGTTGAGGGTTATAAATAATAGCTGCACAGGTAAATTTTAAGAGACCGTTTGATTTAAGATACTGGTAGGCTTCTCCTCGGCTTTGAGGATGAGCTAATGCTCTTGCGGCGTGATCAATAATGATAGTTCGCTGCGGCGCTGAAAAAATAGACCAATGGTTAAGGCCAATCTGGGAAAGTGTGTTGTTCACTTTGGGTGTAAAAGGCCCATATCTATTGGCTTGTGCAAAATAGAGATCAATATTTTCCCCTTTCAACTGAGTTTCAATCACCAATAAATCAGCCCATGTATCTGACCAAGTAGGTCTCAATAATGCACTTTCCAAGTAGGCATTTTTTGCATTGAGCAAGCGGCTCTCTTTACCTACATCATCGCTCAAATAGGCTTCCCACTCATAGACCTTACCCAGTAAATTGTGGTAGTGAGGATGGTCTCTGTGGTGCTGTATTGCCTTTAGTATCATGGCCTTTGTTTCATTCACTTGCTCTGAAGTTACACCATCACTGTGCTTTGTCCAGTAGTCGATATTTCTTTCTGTTGCTAGCGCGTAAATGGACGCCGTCAAAAAATGAAATGCAAAATAGAGAGTAACGAGTGCAGTTAGCCCAATGCTCAAACGCAAAGCATGGGCTAAAAAAGGGTGATTCACGACCTTCATGGTTATTTTTCTGGGCCGTAATAGGATTGATATTGATGATAACCGCTATAATTAGAGGCTTTTTTGGTGTTCAGTTTGTTCAATATGACGCCATCAATTCTCGCTCCTTGCTGCGTTAAGCGTCCAACCACATCTCTAGCTACTTTAGTGCGTGTGTGTGGAGCATTGATCACGAGTATGGTCGAGTCCACGTACTGCGACAGCATAAATGCATCACTAACAGCTAAACACGGAGGTGTATCAATCACAATTCTGCTATAGCGTGTCTTTAGCTCTTCGAGTAGTGAGGCAAACTTAGGCGAGGAGATAAGTTCAAGAGGATTGTCTGTCACGACTCCTGCTGCCAAAACATCAAGCCCTGATTCTTCATCGGTATAGAGACACTCTTCTATGGTATGCGTACCTATGAGCAAGTTGCTCATTCCTGGCTGTGAACCAGAGATGCCAAAACGGTGTGCAACCGATGGTTTTCTCAAATCGCAGTCAATCAGTAGTGTTTTTTCCATTTGTGCCAGTGAAAAAGCCAAATTGATACTCGAGGTTGTTTTTCCTTCCTCTGGTAGTGAAGAAGTAACCATTACAACATGATGATCTTTGTTGGTGTTGGCAAGTAAATAACCAGTCCGAACGGTTCTAATCGCTTCTGTTAGCTCTCGGTGTTTCGAATCAAAATAGGTTTTGAGCGTCAGGGGACCTCGAGTTTTAATTGCCGGTATAATACCGAGTAAGCTTAGTGATAACTGTTTTTCGACCTGTTTTACATCAAGGAATGTATCGTTTACCGCATCAGCAATAAAAGCAACAACACACGCCAAACCAAACGAAGCGACAAACGCTAACAATACAATCAGTTTACGATTCGGTTTACTTGGGGCGAGGGGCGGATTGGCAAAATCGGTAAAACGAGCAATCGTAGCATTAAAGTCGCTCGATGCACTGGTCTCTTTTTGACGACTTAAAAAGAGATCAAACAGCTCTCGGTTTGTTTGGACTTCACGCTTTAGCTCTGAATATCTTGCATTTTTTACGGAGAGGCTTTGAAACTCTGATTTGCGTTTCTCAAGTTCCCGGTGCAAAGAACTCTCTGCTTGCTTAGCAGCCTGTAACTCATTGTTGATCCCGTTTAGTAGCTGTTTTAGTTCGGAATTTAAATTGCGTTTAACAGAGGCTAGTTCGGCTTGAGCTGATTTTAGCTTTGGGTGTTTGTCACCATAACGTTTTGATAGTTCCGAGACTTTCTTTTCAGCTTGCACTTCAGCCAATTTGACATCTCGTATCGTCGGGTGGTTAGAGATCTCTGGGATAGATGCAAGGGCAGAGAGGTCACCATCTTGACGGCTGTACGTTTGAGCGACCAAATAAAGAGTTTCAGCTGCAACGCGTCTGTCTCTCGTTTTATTCAATTGAGAGGTCAGTTCTTCAAGTTCTTGAGATGCTAGGCTTTCAACGCCTTGGATATCAACTAGTCCTTCAGATTTTAAAAATGCTTGTAGTTGAGCTTCTGACTTTTTTAGTTGTTCGCGCAAATCACCCATGCGGTTGTTGAGCCAGCTATTCGCCTTCAGTTCAACTTGAAGTTTGTCTTCGATATGACTATCCATAAAGACGTTACCAATCTCATTGGCAATTTGAGCCGATAATTTAGGGTCTTTACTGGTGTAGAAAATATTCACTAGTTGAGTTTTTCTTATTGGGCTAACTTCTAGCCCACGCTTAAACTTAGCCAGAACCAATCGGCTAGTCCGATAGTTTTGGTCTTCCTGTGATATTTCCGCTGGCTCTTTCTTGAACGATTTTAGAACAGGAAACCATTCCAATACATCGAATTTAAACCCAGTTTTTTGATTATTTTCTACAGTAGGGTCAAATTCTGGGTGGCTGGCAAGGTTAAGGCGTTTAATGACTTCCTCTGCGACTCGGTCTGATTTCAAGATCTCTATTTGAGTCAAATAGTATTCTTGGCTTTTGGTATCTAAACCATAGATGTCTTCAATCGAAACAGCTTTTGCTTGTTTTGATTCGATGATCAGTGAGGCGCGAGCGGTATATTGCGAAGGAATCGATAATGCAATCAATACGGCAATGGCGGTGACCATTGTAGAAAAAAGTAGAATACGCCATTTATAGTTGAGAAGAACATGAAAATACTGACGAATATCAATAACTTCATCTGAGTTCAAGTGATTTTTAATTAAAGAGTTTTCCATACAACTAAGTTACCTAAAAAAAGCTTTCTTCTACGGTGAGAATGTCACCAGGCTGAATTTTATGAAGCAATGTTACTTTTACTGGCTTGGCCTCAGGAGCATCACTTGATGATATATAGATCTTAGTTTTAGACGCTCGCTCAGTGAATCCACCCGCAATCGTAATGGCTTTGTTTACGGTTAACCCCGGATGATACGGGTAACTCCCGGATATTTTCACTTGTCCGTTGATAAAATAGGGACGATATTCGACTATGCTGACAAAAACATTGGGGTTAACCAGATACCCATCGATTAAACCATTGTGGATAACAGTTTTTACTTCCTCAATCGTTTTTCCTTTCAGTTTAATTCGTCCCAAAAAAGGGTAATCAATGTTACCACTGTCACCCACACGCGTTTCAATAGATAACTCTGGTTCATCATAAACTTGAATCCGAATTTGATCCCCAACGCCTAACTTATAAAAACTCTCATTGGCCAATGTTGACCAGGAAAGACAACTCAATAGAATGACTAAGAAGTACTTCATCGTAAGTTACATCACACCTTCAATAGCAAAGTAATAAACATTTTGATCGTAGCTTAACGAATTGATGCTGGAATCTCTCGATTCAAGTTGGTAGCCGACTTTGAATGTTAGCCAACGACGAAAATCGTAGCTTAATGAAAGTGTTACCTTACTGGTGTCATCGTCGCGAGCAGTGCTGGTGTAATTCTCGCTTAATAGAGAATAATCGACGTTAGAAGAGATGATGTCACTCCAATTGTGTGTCCAATTTGCGTTATACACTTTGGTATCGATTGAATCACCTGTACCGTCAGTATCGGTTGATTTACGATTTGTTTTCAACTGCACTGCAGAGTATGTGCGGATGAGATAAGTGACATCAATATCCCATGAAAAAGAGTCGAAATCTTCCCTAGAAGAGGATTCAAAATCTTTATGTTGCATACCGACCTTGGCATTTCCCTGCAGTTTCCCTGTTGCGTCCCACGAGGTACCAACATATCCCATATAATGGGTGCTGTCTTTGAGAGTTGAGCCTGGGGCTATATCACTATAATGCCTATCATTAACGATAATTTGGAAAACCAACGATGTTTTTGGCAGCGCTTTATAGTATAGAGAGCTGTTGAATCGTAATTCATCCCAATTTTGGTATTGAGTAATATTTTGGTTGTTTTTATAGTCCAAATTGCCCCAACCAAGGTTGGTTTCTATTCGACCTTTGGCGTCTTCACCACCAAAACCGTAACCGAGGTTGACGTTATTGGTGTTGTATTCGTTGTACGACAAATTGAGTGTCGTATCGTTATCACCACGCTGTTCATGAGTTAATGCAAGAGCATAGCTGAAGTCAAATCGATGCTTGGAATTGAGCTCCCAGTCACTGGCTAAATCAAAGAAATGGTCAGTGTAGTTATCTTTGCTAGAGCTGAAAAAATCGCCTCTTTGTAGTCGATAACCTACGCGATGTTTCTGGCCACTTGTCGGCTCTATTGCTAAACCGATACCTGGTTCGAACACTGAATATTGGGAATGTTCGAGATCTTGTGACGCTTTTGCTAAGTTGTCGTTATAACCCGTTGATAAGTTTAAAAACGGTACAATAGCAATCCCTGATTCAGTTATGATTGGGTTAGGTTGCGGTTTTGCTTGCACGGCTGATAACGTAAAAAAAGCCAAACCAAAGGACGCGATTCTATTTAAATTAGTTGTTTTCATATGAGTATGCTTTATCCATTCTAGTAAGCATTCTTGCCTACAAATCCTTTAAATACGGTGAGAAATACGATTTTGATGTCGAACCACAACGACCATCTGTGTATATAGTCCAAATCAAATTGGACACGTTTTTCCATTTTATCTAGGGTATCGGTTTCACCACGCCAGCCATTAATTTGTGCCCAGCCAGTAATTCCTGGTTTTACTTTATGTCTCAGCATGTAGCGGTTAACGATCGTTCGATATTCCTCATTGTGTGCGACGGCGTGAGGGCGAGGGCCGACAATTGACATTCGACCTTGTAGCACATTAATAAACTGTGGTAGCTCATCTAATGATGTCTTCCGAATAAACGCACCAAAAGGAGTCACTCGGGGATCATTTTTTGTTGCTTGTGTCACTTTGTTCCCATTGTCCATGGCACGCATGCTTCTGAATTTCCATACTTTGATAGACTTTCCATCCAGCCCATAACGCATCTGTTTGAAAATAATGGGACCTGGTGAGCTGAGTTTCACGCCTACTGCAACTGCAATAAGGACAGGACTGATTAAAATCAAGATAAGACTACTTAAGACTAAATCTTCAAAACGTTTTAGCCACGTACCTAACCCATTGAACGGTGTGTCAAAAATACTAAAAGCATTAACATCGCCGATGGTATACCAACGCGAATGCAGTAAATTGAAGGTGAAAAAGTCTGGCACAATATAGGTATTCACTGTGCTATCCGAAAAGGCCTCTAGAATCTTGCTGATTCGATGCTGGGCTTGCATTGGTAGTGCTATGTACACACTTTTTACTTGACCGTTTTTGGCAAGTGTTAATGCATCATTAACTTTACCGAGCACTGGAATATCGCTTGCGATACGTTCATCACCCCTATCATCGTAAAAACCCGTCAGTTTAATACCTAACTCAGGGTTATTGATGAGATTTTTCGATAGTTCTAGGCCCTGCGGTGTCATGCCGATAATGACAGCTTTAGTGGTGTGATAACCTTTTTTATGTAGATAGTAAATGACTGTAAATGCGACGAAGCGCCAAAGCAGTAATAAAATAAATGATCCGACAAACCAAAAACCTAAAATTAAACGTGAGAAATCGCTTCCAGTTTTTGTGAAATAACCAACTAAAGTTAAGCAGCCAACAGTTGAAGCCCAACAAAAAGCAGTGTGTAGAGTTAAAACTCTAAGTTTTGTGGTTCGCCAACCGCTGTATATATCAAGGCTTTCAGCAATAAATGAATAAAAAATAACCCCTAAAAGTCCCACAGATATATAAGACATCGTAACGATATGTGAGTGAAACTTTAGTGTAATATACATTGTGATCAGTATTACTAAGCAATCTATCAGGCGGTAGAAAAATTTACCTTGATAGTTAGAAATACGGATCCTTCCTCTTTCACCCATTGTAGAAGCTCCTAACCGCTCAATTATTAAGGTAACGAATAATAATTATTTTTTAGCAGTGCATTCTCATATTAAGCTCCGACGACTTCAACTGATCAGGTGCATCAAAAATAAGACGCGATGTGTGATATATGGAATGGGTGACTGTATTTTGGGTTTTTCAATTTGAGATGGAGTACCGAGAGTCGGATAAGGTGATGTAATCACTTGCTATTACTGCATTAGCTTAATGTGGTCACCTTGTTAGAGGTCCTCTATATAAGAGCCAGCTAATGTTTAAATAAAAATAATGGGGGGCATTTACGGTGTAAGAATTAAGGCTAAATTTGGTTGTGTTTTTATCTCTTCGTAATCTTATGGGTATTGCGACAGCTTAAGGGTAAGTCACGCTATATCGTGTGGGTTTATGATTCATTGCTAACACAAGGTTAAGTGAGACAGCCCCGAGCACAGACAGTGTGGCAATGGAAAACGAAACAAAAAAGGCAGAAGCAGCTAAAATTGAGCAATCTATAACCAACTGACTTTTGCCAACAGGGATCCCAAATTTATCTTGAATAAACAAACACAAGACATTAAAGCCACCCAAGCTGGAACGGTGACGAAAGAGAATTAACATGCCAAGACCCATTAATAATCCCCCGGCAATGGCGCAGTAAATTTCATTGACCATTTCCAAAGAAATTACCAAATAAAGATGGTCTGCAAAAATAGAGACTAATGCGCCGGATAGCGCGCTGTTGATGGCAAAGCGATGACCGAATCGTTTCCAAGCCAAAATGTAAAAAGGGGTGTTAGCCAAAAAATAAATGCTACCAAATGAGGCTGGGACTAACTGGCTGATCAGCAGTGCTAAACCAGCGGTTCCACCTGTCAGTAAATGAGCGGACTGGAGAAAGAAGACGCCTTGTGCGACCAAAAAGGTTCCCGTTAAAATGGCAACCCAATCTTCTTTACGTGTGTGTGTTCGCATCGATAAATAATTTTAATAGCTAAGAATGGCGAGCATAGTAAAGAAAAAGTAATATTTTCGGTAGATAGAGAGTGAAAATTGAGGTAAACCTATGTAATTGCAGCTTTACAAGGTGTAAAGCAGAATGGTTGACATACTAACTCATCATTATCCAACTTACTGTTTAGCATGAGTTACCTCACTATCCATTATGAAAAAACTGCATGATAATTTCTGTAATTTGTTCTTTATGACCCAGATCAAATTATGTAGAATGTGCGCCATATTACGGTGACGAAAACGTTTGCTTTTGGTCGTTGTGTGGTTTTTTTGAAACTTTCAGTAAAATCTGAGTCAGGAGATACAGATGCTTAAGCGTGATATGAACATCGCAGATTACGATGCGGACCTGTTCGCAGCTATTCAAGAAGAGACTCTTCGTCAGGAAGAACACATTGAACTTATCGCTTCGGAAAACTACACAAGCCCACGTGTAATGGAAGCGCAAGGTTCACAGCTCACCAATAAATACGCTGAAGGTTACCCAGGTAAACGCTATTACGGTGGTTGTGAGTTTGTCGATAAAGTAGAAACACTGGCGATTGAACGTGCGTGTGAACTGTTTGGTGCAGACTATGCGAACGTGCAGCCGCATTCAGGCTCACAAGCAAACAACGCGGTTTATATGGCTTTGCTTAACGCAGGTGATACCGTATTAGGAATGAGCTTGGCACACGGTGGCCATTTGACTCACGGTTCTCCTGTCAACTTTTCTGGTAAGCTGTACAACATCATTCCTTATGGCATTGATGCAAAAGGTCAAATTAACTACGAAGAGATGGAAGCATTAGCGGTTGAGCATCAGCCAAAAATGATCATCGGTGGGTTCTCTGCTTATTCACAAGTTTGCGACTGGAAAAGAATGCGTGAAATTGCTGATAAAGTGGGCGCTTACTTGTTCGTTGATATGGCGCATGTAGCTGGTTTGATTGCGGCGGGTGTTTACCCTAACCCAGTTCCTCATGCCCACGTAGTGACGACCACTACCCACAAAACACTGGCAGGTCCTCGTGGTGGCCTTATTCTTTCGAATGCAGGTGAAGACTTATATAAGAAGCTTAACTCAGCCGTATTCCCTGGTGGTCAAGGTGGTCCTTTAATGCACGTTATCGCAGGTAAAGCGGTTGCGTTCAAAGAAGCTCTAGAACCAGAGTTCAAAGAGTATCAAAAACGCGTAGTCGCCAATGCGAAAGCGATGGTGGCCGAGTTTTTGGCTCGTGGTTACAACATTGTTTCAGGTTCCACAGAAAATCACCTGTTCCTTGTCGATTTGATCGATAAAAATATTACAGGTAAAGATGCTGATGCGGCATTGGGTGCGGCTAACATTACAGTGAACAAAAACTCTGTACCGAATGATCCGCGTAGCCCATTTGTGACCTCTGGCATCCGCGTGGGTTCTCCATCAATTACTCGCCGTGGTTTTACTGAAGCTGATGCGAAAGCACTAGCTGGATGGATGTGTGATATTTTGGACAACATGGGTGATGAATCTGTTATTCAAGCAACGAAGGCAAAAGTGTTAGAAATTTGTAAGCGTTTGCCTGTATACGCGTAGTTTTACGCACAATAAAAAAGCTCCTAATATTTAGGAGCTTTTTTATTTGGTCATTATTTATTTTATTGAGCACCAATAAGAAGAGTGGCCTCTTGCTGTTGAATGTGCTCTGCAGAACTATTTTGCAATGCTGAGCAATGTGCCTGACTTACATTGAAAAGAGTAATATTTAGTGCTCTCGTTAAATTTGCCTAAACCTTCACCATCACAATACTCAATATTAATATTGCGCATGGTATCAAGTGTCTTTTCGCTATTTAAGGCAAACTTAGAGCCGTCAGCGCAGACAATACGAACGCGGCCATCATCACTTACAGAGTAAATGTTGACTTCAGTATTACAAAGCTCAAAGGAGGCTTCACGATAGTTATCTTGCTGAGTATTAGACGCACAACCGGCCATTAAAGTGGCTGTAACAAGTGCTAATGTACTGATCGTTTTCATATTAATAAATCCCTAGCTTTGTTATCTATTTTCTATGCCGTTAGCCTATAGAACATAGAATCAATATTCAAGCTTCAATCATTAACCGAGCAGAGTCTCAAAAACCGATGAGTAAACATCGGCTTGATTGAACTTGTGCTGTGTGGTTATTTCACTTCTAGCCCTTTGGCTTGCATATCCGCATGATAGGAGGAACGTACGAATGGGCCACAGGCGGCGTGAGTAAATCCAAGCTCTAGTGCGATCTCTTTAAGTTCGTCAAATTCAGACGGTGGAACGTAGCGTTCAACTGGCAGGTGATGGCGACTCGGTGCTAAATATTGACCAAGAGTAAGCATTGTGACGTCGTGAGCTCGAAGATCTTTCAATACTTCCACTATCTCTTCTTTTGTTTCACCAAGCCCCATCATGATGCCTGATTTGGTAGGGATACTTGGATGCTGTTGCTTGAATTTCTTCAACAGTTCCAATGACCATTTATAGTTTGCCCCAGGACGCGCCTTACGATATAGACGTGGTGCGGTTTCTAAGTTGTGGTTAAATACATCCGGTGGGTTATCTTTGAGTAGTTCAAGGGCGATATCCATACGGCCACGAAAATCCGGTACTAACGTTTCGATACGGATCTCTGGGTTTAATGCTCGAATTTCACGGTTACAGTCGGCAAAATGTTGGGCACCACCATCACGTAGGTCATCACGGTCAACTGAGGTGATAACCACGTATTTCAACTTCATATCCTTAATGGTTTGCGCCAGTTTTTGTGGTTCGTTTGTCTCTGGGGCATTTGGCCGTCCATGAGCAACGTCACAAAATGGGCACCGTCTTGTACAGATGGCGCCTAAAATCATAAAGGTGGCGGTTCCGTGGTTAAAGCATTCTGCTAGGTTAGGGCAAGACGCTTCTTCACACACCGAATGGAGATTATTTTTACGCATTGCCGATTTGATCTCTTGGATGCGTTGGCTATCACTCGGCAGCTTAATTTTCATCCACTCGGGCTTACGCAAAACTTCTTTTTGTTCGGCGGCTGGCATATTTTTTACAGGAATTAATGCCATCTTATCAGCGTCGCGGTATTTAACGCCTTTTTCCATTTGGATCGGTTTGCTCATGCTTTTTACCTTTGAAGAGGTGCTTCTGTGCTGAATTCTACTTGCTCGTAAGCCAATATGTTAACGAGTTCTATTATAAGTTGTTTTTCTACGGTTTGTAGTTCTGTCGGGCCGCCCAGTTCACTGACTTGGGCCATTTCTAAACCCTGATAGCCACAAGGGTTAATGCGTAGGAAAGGGGAGAGATCCATGTTGACGTTTAGCGCTAAACCATGAAACGAACAACCTTTACGGATCCGTAACCCAAGAGAGCAGATTTTTTTCCCTTTGACATAGACACCAGGGGCATCCGGTCTTGCGGCTGAGTCAATACGGTATGCTTGTAAGGTATTGATCACGATCTGTTCAATTTTGGTCACTAACTCTCTTACACCTAATTTTTTGCGGCGCAAATCGATCAAGAAATAAGCCACCAGTTGGCCTGGACCATGGTAGGTAACTTGGCCGCCTCGGTCACTTTGTACCACTGGAATATCGCCAGTATTGAGAAGATGCTCAGTTTTACCTGCTTGGCCTTGGGTAAAAACTGGTTGATGTTCGACAAGCCAAATCTGATCCGGTGTGCTTTCGGTTCTTGTATCGGTAAATTCATGCATAGCTTCCCATACAGGAAGGTATTCTTGGCGACCCAGACGTTTTACAACAAGCGAATTTAACATCAGCGTGACTCATCTACCGTATAAATAAAGTTTTTGGATTATAAACTTCTTCCAGCGAATGGACTACTAATGAGGACGATAAATTTGTCCTTAGTGTGATGGGGTATATGCTAGCTATATGATTTATATTAAAAAAGCAGCCTAAGCTGCTTTCAAAAAAAATTGAATAAATCAAAAAATGAGAGGCTAGGCATCTCAATCACGGTTTTTGGGCTACAGAACCATACGTACGATATCGATCTCGCCTAGCTCTTTGTACAGTATTTCAACTTGCTCGATAGAGGTGGCGGTAATGTTAATCGATAAGGAGTGATAAGTCCCTTTTGCACTGGGTTTAACTCGTGGGCTGTAATCACCTGGAGCGTGACGTTGGATAACTTCAAGAACCTTCTCTGGAAGTTCGGGCTTTGCGTGGCCCATCACCTTGTAGGTAAATGAACAAGGAAACTCGAGTAAGTCTTTGAGTTTTGCATCAGAGTTGATAGTCAGCATAATGGAAACTCCCGTTGATAATTCGATTAGCGGTGGCGAATACTACAGCGAATGTTGATGGAACTCAATAATCACAAAGCCGCGGTAAGGCGGCTTTGTTTTACTTCTATAAGGGATATCAGAATAACCCTTTGAAAAGTAATATAATGTAGTCCCAAAGACGGCTAAATATGCTGCCTTCATCCACATTTTCTAATGCCAAAAGAGGGTATTCAGCCACGTCTTTGCCATCAAGCTGGTAGTAAAGCTTACCGACCACATCACCTTGGCTTATTGGCGCTCTGAGCTCTTTTTCAAGAACAAAGCTTGCGCTGAGATCTTTCGCTTGACCGCGAGGGAGTGTAACGTAAGTATCTTCATTGACACCAAGCGCCACTTTATCCTTGTCACCCATCCAGATTTTTTCTTCGACGAATGTTTCACCTGCTTTGTGTGGCGCAACGGTTTCGAAGAATCTAAAGCCATAGCTCAGAAGTTTTTTGCTTTCTGATTTACGAGCATTTTCATCTTTGGTCCCCATAACCACAGCAACGAGGCGCATTTTCCCTTCCGTTGCAGAGCTAACTAAACTGTACCCAGCATTACTCGTATGACCGGTTTTAATACCATCTACGTTCATACTTTTATCCCACAGCAAACCATTTCGGTTGTACTGGGTAATCCCGTTATAGGTATATTTCTGCTCTGAATAAATACGGTACTCGTTTGGTACATCACGAATCAACGCTTGACCTAGTAGCGCCATGTCATATGGAGTTGAATAGAGATTTGGGTTATCTAGACCGTGTACGTTAGCAAAGTGCGTATTGCTCATTTTTAGTGAACTTGCCCACGCATTCATTAGGTCAACAAAAGCGTCTTCTGAGCCAGCAATGTGTTCAGCCATCGCCACGCAAGCGTCATTACCAGACTGAATGATGATACCTTTATTGAGTTCTTCTACGGTAACTGTAGTGCCGACTTCAATGAACATTTTTGAAGAGTCAGGATAATTCTTCGCCCACGCATTTTTACTGACCACCACTTTATCTTGCGGAGAGATATTGCCACGTTTCAGTTCTTGGCCAATCACGTAGCTGGTCATCATTTTCGTCAAACTTGCAGGTGAAAGTTTGGTATTCATCTCTTTTTCTGCCAGCACTTTACCTGAGTGGAAGTCCATCAATACATAGCCTTTAGCGGCAATCTGAGGAGCATCAGGTATCACGATAGGCGCAGAAAATACTGAGCTAGTAAAGGTTGCAGAAAGCGCAATAGAAGACGCTAGAATCGGTTTTAAGAATGTGTGTTTTTTCATGAGGAATGCAAATTATCTTATTAACTGTCCATATCTTAACAGAAACGACCTATCAAACCAGAGCTTGAATCAAGATCACTGGATTTGATAAGTCACTGAGTGACGGGTTGCGCTTTGATGAAGGCGGTCTCGTAACCGAGTAATTTAACTTTTTCTAGCGTTTGTTGAGTCAGGGCATCGTCATTAAATGGCCCTAAAAATACGCGATGACTGCCATTCACACTGTCTACAAAGCTTTCAACCGTCAATGTTTGACTCAATTGTTCGGATAAAGTTTGTATTCTTTGCTCTGATTTTGCAGAGGCAACTTGGATGAGATATTGAACCTTCTTTTTCTGTGGTGACGTCGTGATGGGTTTATCGATGGTGATGACTTCGATAGCCACATTCGCAGTCCCGGTTTGAACTACACCTAATTTGTAAGCGGCAGCGTAACTTAAATCAATAATTCGTCCCTCATGAAAGGGACCGCGATCGTTTACCCGAACGATCGCGGTTTTTTTGTTATCTAAATTCGTTACTTTAACGTAGCTGGGTAACGGCAACGTTTTATGGGCGGCCGTCATCGAATACATGTCGTAGATTTCACCGTTGGATGTCAGATGTCCATGAAACTTTTTTCCATACCACGAGGCTTGGCCTTTCTCTGTAAATCCTTTGGCCTCTTTGACAATGGTGTAGTTTATGCATCTCAAAGTGTAATTCTTGTTGCCGCCCAAACTATAGGGTTCGTATTGCGGATGTGCATCTTCAATATGCTCAACCGAGAGTGGCGTGTTAGGGGCCACGTCGTCTGTTATTGAATAGCGGCTTGAAGAGCTACAACCGATGAGAAATAGACTCGTTAATATAAAGATAAATAGGGAGTTTCTCATGCTTAGGTTGCCTTAGAAAATGCTTTTCGGTGAGTGTGGATAGACATCAGTATGCCAAAGCCAGCCATGAGAGTGACCATGGATGTGCCACCATAGCTGATGAGAGCCAAGGGAACACCAACCACGGGTAAAATACCACTGACCATACCTATATTTACAAAAACGTAAACAAAGAAGCTGAGTACAATACTTCCAGCCATCATTCGGCCGAAAGCCGTTTGTGCGTTGCTCGCGAGGTATAGACCACGTCCGATGATAAAAAGATAAATAGCGAGTAAACACAAGATGCCAATCATGCCCCACTCTTCAGCAATGACGGCAAAAATGAAGTCGGTGTGCCGCTCAGGTAAGAATTCAAGTTGCGACTGTGTGCCGTGTAGCCATCCTTTTCCTGACAACCCACCAGACCCAATGGCTATTTTACTCTGAATGATATGATAGCCTGCACCGAGTGGATCGGATTCCGGATTGAAAAGTGTTCTGACTCGGGTTTTTTGATATTCACGCATCAGGAAGAACCAAAGCACAGGTATGAAGCCACCCAAAGCCACGGCGGCAGAAAAAATGATTCGCCAGCTTATTCCAGATAAGAAAATGACAAAAATGCCGGAGGCTGCAATCAATATTGAAGTGCCAAGATCGGGCTGCTTCGCGATTAGCACGGTAGGGATAAACACCATTAACAGCGAAACGACTAGGGTTTTAAAGGTGGGTGGAAGAGAACGTTTCCCTATGTAGCGAGCGACCATGAGAGGCACTGCGAGTTTAAGCAATTCTGAGGGCTGAAAACGAACAAAGCCTAAATTTAACCAGCGCTGAGCTCCCTTGGACGATTCGCCAAAAAACAGCACGCCGAGCAACAGCAGTACGCCACAGAAAAACATAAAGGGTGCAAGAGACTCATAAGTTCTTGGGGAAATTTGAGCAAGAAAGATCATCACACCAAGAGCCAGTACCATACGCATAGCTTGGCGATCCATCATAGTTAAGCTCTGACCGCTGGCGCTGTACATCACGACCAGCCCAAACCCCATCAATAACAAAATACCCAGCAGTAATGGCAAGTCGATGTGCAAGCGCTCAAAAAGCGCTCGATTTTGTCCTGTTGAAGGATCCAGTTCCATTATTTTTCAGCCTCTTTACCTAGAATGGCGCGGTCAAATATTTTCCTAACAACGGGTCCACCATTGCCAGAACCTCCCCCTGCGTTTTCGAGTACCAGAGTGACAATGAGCTGCGGGTCATCTACAGGCGCAAAGCCTGTGAATAGGGCATGGTCACGAAGGTGTTCGGCTAATTCATCGGCCTTATACACTTGGTTTTCTGCCAAGCCAAACACTTGCGCAGTTCCAGATTTTCCAGCGCTGACATATTTCATATTGGTAAATGAGCGCCGTGCGGTTCCTTTTTTACCGTGGTTTACAAGACGCATGCCATTGATTGCGATGTCCCAATAGCGTTTCGGCACCCCTTCGATCGGTGGCGAAGTTTCTAATTCTGAAAGCTCTTGCCTGCTAAACTCTTCACCATTTTTGAGCGTCGAACGCAATAAATGCGGCGCAATCACTTTGCCGTGATTAACAAGCACGGAAGTCGCTTTGGCAATTTGCATCGGTGTTGATGTCCAATACCCTTGGCCAATGCCGACCGGAATCGTATCACCTTGATACCAAGGGGTTCGGTGACGTGCCATTTTCCACTCACGCGTTGGCATGTTCGCTTTGCCTTCTTCATAAATGTCTAAACCTGTATAGTCACCAAAGCCAAATTTCATCATCCAACTAGAGAGACGATCAATACCCAAGTCGTAGGCGATTTGGTAAAAGAAGGTATCGACAGACTCTTCGAGCGCCTTATTAATGTCCACTCGACCATGCCCCCAGCGCAACCAGTCTCGGAAGGGCCGCGTTTTGGAGTTTGGTATCACCCAATAACCAGGATCATTACGTGTTGTTGTTGGGGTTATAACCCCTTCTTGAAGTGCAGCGACGGCAATAAAAGGTTTAATCGTTGAGCCGGGAGGGTAAATACCAAGTGTCGCTCGATTGACTAACGGGCGGTCTGGGTCATTGAGAAGTTCGTTGTAGGCGGCGCTAGAAATACCATGTACGAATGGGTTTGGATCGTAGCTTGGACTTGATGCCATGGTAAGGACACCGTTATCTTTTGGATCGAGCACTACAATTGAACCTCGACGGCCATCCAACAACTTGTGCACATAAAGCTGCAGATCAATGTCCAAGCTTAATACAATGTCTTTCCCTGCCACGGGAGGGACGTATTTTAAGGTGCGAATGATGCGTCCTCGGCTATTGACCTCAACTTCTTGGTAGCCAGCCGTGCCGTGCAGCACATCCTCATAAAAGCGTTCAATCCCCAGTTTGCCAATATCACGAGTGGCTTGGTAATTGGCTGAGCGCTCTTCGCGTTCTAGACGTTCCATATCTCGGTCATTGATTCTGGATACATAACCGATAACATGAGTGAGAACTTCACCATAGGGGTAGTAGCGCTTTAAGCTTGCGCTTACTGATACACCGGGAAACTTGTGCTGATTGACCGAAAAAATGGCCACTTCTTCCGGTGTTAACTGTGTCAAAAGCGGCACTGAATTAAACCGGCGTGTCTGACGACGCTCTTTTTCAAAGGTGGCAATTTTTTCTGGTGAGATGGTCAGGTATTGCTGTAAGCGCGTGATCGTATCATCCATATCGCGCACTTGCTCAGGTGTGATCTCTAAGTTGAATACAGGGCGGTTTTCCGCTAGTAGCACACCATTGCGGTCATAAATTAACCCTCGATTAGGCGCAATCGGGACGATTTTGATTCGGTTATCGTTGGATCGCGTTTTGTAATCTTGATATTGATTAATTTGAATATGGTACAAATTGGTAAGCAGAACGCCCACCAGTATGATGATCGCAATAAAAGAGACAATTGCTCGGTTGCGAAACAGCCGAGCTTCTGATTGGTAGTCACGAATTTGGCTACGCTTACGTAACATGAATAGTTATTCTCGGTGATAAGGGTGATTAGCCGTAATACTCCAAGCGCGGTACAAACTCTCTGCCATGACCACTCGAACCAAAGGGTGAGGAAGTGTCAACGGCGAAAGCGACCAGCTCTGCTCTGCGGCGGCTTTGCATGCAGGAGAAAGCCCTTCAGGGCCACCAATTAAAATCGATACATCACGGGCATCGAGCTTCCAACTTTCAAGTTGTTCCGCCAGTTGTTCGGTATCCCAACGCTTACCTGGAATATCGAGAGTAACAATTCGATTGCTTTTTGGCACGGCCGCGAGCATAGCTTCGCCTTCTTTTTGCAAAATTCTTGCAATATCCGCATTTTTGCCACGTTTGCCCGCTTGTATCTCCACTAATTCAAGCGGCATATCGTGTGGAAAACGTCGGCGGTACTCTTGAAAGCCTTCTTCTACCCATTTCGGCATTTTGGTACCAACGGCAATCAACTGAATTTTCAAAACTTAACTCCAAAGTTTTTCAAGCTGGTACAGATCACGGTGCTCTTCTTGCATAACATGCAACATGCTGCTGCCCATGTCTAGCACGACCCATTCACCTTCACTTTCGCCATCCATACCCAGTGGTTCGATGCCCACTTTTTTGACTTCAGTTGCGACATGTTCGGCAATCGAGGCTACATGTCGTTTTGATGTGCCTGTGCAAATGATCATGTAATCGGTGATGCTAGATTTTCCCTTAACATCTAAGGTTTTGATATCAATGGCTTTCATATCGTCGGCTTTATCGGCAAGAAAGTCTTTCAATTCGTGGTGTTGCAAGCGTCATCTCCTTTAAAAATTGGTCTGGTTACTGACAAAATGGCGCGGAGTATAACACGCCTTCAAGCCAACTTTGATACAACGGACTGTGGCAAGCAAAATTCGATACTGATTTGCTGCAATATTGGCCAAGTTGAGGTTTCATACTGAGTTTTAGTTACTCTTTCGGCTTGGGTGAGTAATGCAATCAGCTGTTTGAGTTTATCTCTCGATAGTCTTTTTAAGCTTGCCGCGTACCAAGGTCGCTTGGATTGCCAAATTCGGTACTTATCAAAGATTGAGCCAATCGGCATCTGGGTTAAATCTTGATGCATTTGCAGCAGCAGTAGCAGCTCTTTTTGTAGGCTACGTATCAGAATCACAGGCTCAGTGCCTTCGGTAATGAGCTGGCGTAAAATACGTTGTGACCGATTCGCTTGCCCTTCGAGCAGCGCATCGACCCAGTGAAAGACGGTGAAGTGGTTATGTCGGCTTAATGATTCTTCTAAGCGGATCAGCGTCAGTAAGCCATCTGGATAGAGTAGCGCGAGTTTTTCTAAGCTTTGAGATAGTGCGAACAGATTGCCTTCATGCCATTGCGCCAGCATCTGCACTGCTTCTTGATCAGGTTTTAGCCCCAATGTGTGGCAGCGCATCATGACAAATTGTGGCAGTTTGCTGATATCCGGGGTTAAGCAACTCACCCAACATCCTAGGCTTGAGAGTGTCTTAAACCATTTAGTGCTTTCTTGTGCTTTGGTCAATTTCTCACCGATGATCACAAGTAGTACGTCAGGATGAAGCGATTGACCTAGGGCGACGAGCTCTTTTGCTGTTGCTGCATTTGCACCCGTTTCAGGTAATTCAATTTCAATGATTTTTTTGCTGGAAAATAAACTTAAAGCCTGGCAGCAGTCATAGACTTGATCCCAGTTTAAATGGGTATCGGCACTGAAACGATGGCGTTCTTCAAATCCTTGTTCTAACGCTTTTTTCTCTATCGCCACGCGTGATTCTTGCAGCAATAGCGGTTCGTTGCCAAACAGTAAGTAAAGTCCCATCAAGGGCCTGTTTAAGTGATCGGCCAGCTTGTCAGCAAATATTCTCATTACTCGCCTTTAGTTTGTCGCAGGAGCCGTGAATTGTGACGGTTCACTTTCCACGGTGTTTATCTCATAGGCCTGCTGGTCTGTTCGCTGCTGTTCATTTTCTTGTTGTTCAAGTTGATGTTCATTCGCTGCAATATCGGCTTTTAGACGTGCCATTTGGCGTAAAATTTGAGTTGCAGCTAGTTTGCGCATCTCATCTTCAATCATGTCTCGCTCTACCGATTTGGCGAGAGCGGTTAATGGGTTATCAAGATAGCTACGAGTCACACTGGTTGAAAACGTTTTTATCCCCACTTCAGGTAGGGTGACGCTATAGGAGGCGTTGAACGTCAATTCCAATTCAGCAGCACGAGTATTTTGATAAAGCGAAAGCGTCCGTTCACCAACACTCTCGCTTATTAGATAGATGTTTGGCACCGTCTCTGAGGGGGAAACAATCTCAATGTCACTCATTCGTAATTGATTTTTTACCATACGAGTGAAGGTACTGTATTGATCATAGCTGGTGACAGAGACACGATTGAGTTCTTCGGGAACGGAGTAATCGCCACGCAGATGAAAGCCGCAAGCTGAGAGTAGGCTGCTCATAATAACAATTAACGATAATTTCAGAGAGTAAGACGAAATTTGGCGCATTGGGGTTAAGTTCTCATATATTTAGGTGACTTATCTTAGCGCTCTATAGCTCTGTGGGTAAGAACGCTAAGATAAATCAACAGGGCAGCGAGCTACCCTGTTGATAAACCAATTATTACGACATTAGGCTGCGATATTAGTTCGCAACGATGTTCAGTAACTTACCTGGTACATAGATAACTTTACGCACGGTTAAGCCATCCGTAAATTTCATGACGTTCTCGTCCGCTAAACCGAGTGCTTCAACCTGATCTTTACTTGCATCAGCGGCTACGGTCAGCTTACCACGAAGTTTTCCGTTAACTTGTAGGACGATCAGTTTTTCATCTTCCACTAGGGCGGATTCGTCGTAGGTCGGCCACACGGTATTATCTACATCACTCTCACCCAGTGCATTCCACAGTTCAAAGCTGATATGAGGAGTGATTGGGTAAAGCATGCTGACAACCGCTTTTAAAGCCTCGTCGAGAATGGCCCGATCTTGCATGGATTCTTGTGACGCTTTAGTGAGTTTATTCATCAACTCCATAATCGCAGCAATGGCGGTATTGAACGTCTGGCGGCGTGCAATATCGTCAGTCACTTTGGCGATGGTTTTATGCACATCACGACGTAGCGCTTTTTGTTCACCAGTAAGAGAGGCGCTATCTACCGCTTCAGCTACACCTTTAGCGCTATGTTCTGCAACCAGTTTCCAGACGCGTTTTAGGAAGCGGTTAGCACCTTCTACACCAGACTCTTGCCATTCAAGCGTCATGTCAGCCGGAGAGGCAAACATCATGAATAGACGAACCGTATCGGCGCCATACTTATCAACCATCTCTTGCGGGTCGATACCGTTGTTTTTCGACTTAGACATTTTGATCATGCCTGAGTGCTCAACGTTGCGGCCTTGGTTGTCTACGGCTTGAGTGATGCGGCCTTTACCGTCGCGTTCCACTTTTACGTCAGTTGGCGCTACCCACTCTTTGGTGCCTTTCTCGTTCGTGTGGTAGAACGCATCTGCCAATACCATGCCTTGGCAAAGTAGTTGCTTGAAAGGTTCATCTGAAGTGACATAGCCTGCATCACGCAATAGCTTATGGAAGAAGCGTGAGTAGAGCAGGTGCATACAAGCATGCTCAATACCACCGATGTATTGGTCTACTGGTAACCAGTAGTTTGCCTTCGCTGGGTCTAAAATATCGTCCGCTTGTGGTGAACAGTAACGAGCGTAATACCAAGACGACTCCATAAACGTATCGAAGGTATCGGTTTCACGTAGTGCAGGCTCGCCATTAAAGGTGGTTTTGGCCCACTCTTTGTCGGCTTTGATTGGGCTAGTTACACCATCCATCACAACATCTTCTGGTAGAATGACGGGCAGTTGATCAATTGGCACTGGGTGAACTTGGCCATCTTCAGTGGTCACCATAGGAATCGGCGCGCCCCAGTAACGTTGGCGAGAAACCCCCCAGTCACGTAGACGGAAATTAACGGTTTTCTTGCCTTTACCTTCAGCTTCCAGCTTGGCTGCAATAGCATCAAATGCTGCTTGGAAGGCTAAACCATCAAATTCGCCAGAACCAAATAGGACTCCTTTTTCAGTGTACGCAGCGCTAGACACATCGACTTCAGAGCCATCTTCTGGTTTGATGACTGGAATGATGTCTAGGCCATATTTGGTGGCGAACTCAAAATCACGTTGGTCATGAGCAGGTACGGCCATCACCGCGCCTGTACCGTAATCCATCAGCACAAAGTTGGCGATATAAATAGGCACTTCACGACCATTTAAAGGATGAATGGCCGTTAGGCCCGTATCCATGCCTTTCTTTTCCATGGTCGCCAGTTCAGCTTCTGCAACTTTGGTGTTCTTACATTCGTCAATAAAAGAAGCTAAAGCAGGGTTATTTTGCGCTGCAATGGTCGCTAATGGATGACCAGCCGCAATGCCCACATAAGTGACACCCATCAAGGTATCAGGGCGAGTGGTATAGACGTCGAGATCTGAATGACCGTTGACACCAAACTTGAGCTCTACGCCTTCTGAGCGACCAATCCAGTTACGCTGCATGGTTTTGACCATTTCAGGCCAACCTTCTAAGTTCTCTAAATCGTCCAACAGTTCTTGTGCGTACGCGGTGATCTTAATAAACCATTGTGGGATCTCTTTTTGTTCTACTGGTGTATCACAACGCCAGCAGCAGCCATCTTCAACTTGCTCGTTAGCGAGAACGGTTTGGTCGTTTGGACACCAGTTAACGGAAGAGGTTTTCTTGTAGACTAAGCCTTTTTGATACAGCTTAGTGAAGAACTCTTGTTCCCAGCGGTAATATTCTGGCGTGCAAGTGGCGAATTCACGGCTCCAATCGTAGCCAAAACCCAGCAGTTTTAACTGGTTTTTCATGTACTGAATGTTTTCGTAGGTCCAAGGCGCTGGTGCCGTTTTGTTTTTTACAGCCGCATTTTCAGCGGGTAGGCCAAATGCGTCCCAACCAATGGGCTGCATAACGTTTTTGCCTTGCAGACGTTGAAAACGAGAGACTACATCACCGATAGTATAGTTACGCACGTGACCCATGTGCAGTCGGCCACTTGGGTATGGGAACATAGAAAGACAGTAGAATTTTTCTTTATTTGGGTCTTCACTTACAACAAAGGTCTTGTTGTCATCCCAGTGCTGTTGAACTTTTTGTTCAATATCTTGCGGGTTATATTGCTCTTGCATCGATGATATCCGGTTATCTTGGAATTTGTGAGTTCGGTTAGAACAGAGTCTAATAGATCGACATAGAATACCTAAAGCAGGGGTACACAACAATAGCCAATCTGGTTTGATGGAGGTGGGTGATGCCAAAACGTAAAACAAGTTACGAAGAGATTGTGGATGACGTGATTGAAACGCTCAAACATAGTCCTGATGAAATGTCCCAAGTTTTGCAGACATCAGGTAAGGTTGTTGATGCTGCCAATAATCTCACCAAAGATGAATTGGCGCTTATTTCTGCCTATGTAAAAGCGGATCTCAAAGAATTCGCGGATAGTTTTGAAGAGAGTAGAAGCAGCCCATTTTCATTGATGATTACCAATTCAATTTGGCAGGGGCTTTTTGAAATCACCGATAAAACAAAAGTGGAATGGGTGGAATTGTTTCAAGATTTAGAACGACAAGGTTTGTATCAAGCGGGGGAGATGATAGGCCTTGGGATGTTAGTGTGTGACCATTGTGGGCATAAAACCCAGTATAATCATCCAACTGAAATTATGCCTTGTATTCAATGTGGGCAAACGGCTTTTACTCGTCAGCCATTAAAACCTTAAGTGTTGCTGATAGAAAACCTCAAAAAGGCGCTGAAATGCGCCTTTTTGAGGTTAAGAATGAGGTGAGTGGCGTCTTGTCCATCCGACGATCAAACTGAGTAACACCCAGGCGTAGAGCGGCCAAGTGCCGACAGCGTGATACGGCGTCTCTCCTTTGGTCGACGTGATGGTTGCTTTCAATACGGCCGTTTCAAATTGTGGGATCTGCTGCGTTATTTTACCTTTATGATCCGTCACGGCGGTGACACCATTGTTGGTTGAACGAATGAGCGGTTTACCCAGCTCTAAAGCTCTCATCCGAGCAATCTCCATATGTTGCAATGGTCCATTTGAATGCCCAAACCACGCATCGTTAGAGAGGGTTAAGATAAAATCTGTTTCATCAGTGACATTCGCTCTGACTTGTTCATTGAAGATGATTTCATAGCACAGTGCCGCGGCTAGGTGTCTACCCTTGGCAATCAGATTCGGTTGAATATAGTCACCACGGCTAAATGAAGACATCGGCAAGTTGAAAAAGGGTGCGATGGGCCTGAGCCAATCTTCAAATGGCACAAACTCACCAAATGGCAATAAATGATGCTTATGGTAGCGAGCGTCAGAGTCATAACGGTAGTCGCCATAAGGGTTGGTGCCAAGTACTAGAATGCTGTTGTAAAAAGATCGCTCTGGGCTTTGGTTGAGCACGCCTGTGACAATCGCACTGTCGTTCATTTTTGCCGCAGAATCTAAGTTACTCAAATAGGAAGGGATCTCGAATTCAAATGCGGGAATCGCCGCTTCTGGCCATACGATAATATCTGCGTCCCAGTTTTCTCGACTGAGATCGGTGTAGGCCATAATGGTTGGCCAGCGCTGATTGGGAAGCCATTTTTCCGCTTGCTTAATATTACCTTGAATCAGTGCGACGCGAGTTTGTGTGCTGGGATCGGGAGTGACCCAATCGAAATTGCGTAGTCCAAACCCCGTCGCCAATATGGTCAGAGGAATGAGCACGAGTATCCAAGAGCGCTTAAGCCACGTCATTGCTAGAGCGCTAGAACAGAGGAGCGTGAAGAAGGTGACCAGCTCAACGCCTCCCAGTGGTGCGAAACTGGCGAGCGGGCTATCAATTTGGCTATAACCAAGCCATAACCAAGGAAAGCCGGTCATTACCCAGCCTCGAAGCCAATCGGTAATTAGCCAAAGCGCAGGGGTGGCTAATAAAAAATGGCTGATGGTGTTATGACGGAAAAAACGGTTGAGTAAGCCAGCGAAAAGCCCAGAATAAAGGGCTAAATAACCGACCAACAATGACATTAGGAACAGGCTGGCAATTTTTGGCATACCACCAAAGGTATCAATACTGACGTGCACCCAACTGATGCCAAAAGCAAAAAAACCTAAGCCCCAGCAGTAACCTATCCATGCTGCTTTTTTAGCTGGTTGCTGATTAATGAGCAACAATAGCAACATGGGGGTGAGTATGGCCAGCGGCCAAAACTGATAAGGAGCAAAAGCGAGTGGGGTTAATGCGCCAACAAAAGCGGCCGCAAGCGGCCGCAAGCGGCGATGAAAAAGTGCTTTAATCATCTATCTCATTCTGCTGATGTGAATGGGGTTATGTCACTCTTCTGCTATCACTGGAAGTGATTCAAGATCAGGAATAGTGACTTGCAGTTGAACCACTCGGCGGTTATCTGCTGCGGTGACTTTAAAGCTGTATTTGTCGATCTCTACAACTTCGCCACGGCTTGGCAGGTGGCCAAAGGCCGTCATCACCAATCCCCCTACAGTATCCACTTCTTCATCGCTGAACTTAGTACCAAAGGTTTCGTTAAACTCTTCGATGGTGGTCAGCGCTTTAACTGCAAAAGTATGTTTGCTGAGCTTACGGATATCCAATTGTTCTTCATCATCGAACTCGTCTTCAATGTCGCCAACGATCTCTTCCAAAATATCTTCAATGGTCACTAAGCCAGACACGCCACCGAATTCATCCACGACGATCGCCATGTGGTAACGCTCCTCTCGGAACTCCTTC
The DNA here is from genome assembly GCF_963874485.1 of Vibrio sp. V15_P4S5T153. Taxonomy (NCBI): domain Bacteria; kingdom Pseudomonadati; phylum Pseudomonadota; class Gammaproteobacteria; order Vibrionales; family Vibrionaceae; genus Vibrio; species Vibrio sp. V15_P4S5T153. The sequence goes on from NZ_CAWNHR010000011.1 coordinate 212,268, forward strand.
AATAAGCGATCAACCCGTTTACTTTCTGGTACCACGACTGCCGGTCGGATCACTTCTAAAATGTTAAAAGGTGCACTGTCTGAACCTAAATATTTGAGTAAGTCCTTCGCTAGTAGAATGCCTTCAACATGGTCTTTATCTTCACTGATCACTGGATAACGTGAGTGCTGAGCATCGGTGATCAGCGCAATTAAGGTATCCAAGTCATCGTTTTTATCGATAGTGACCATTTGTGAGCGTGGGATCATAATATCACGCACGCGCATCTCAGAAATCTCCATCACACCTTCAAGCATATCTCTTGTGTCATGGTCGATAAGGTCATTGATTTCAGAGTCGCGGATCACATCCACAAGCTCTTGGCGATCTCTCGGATCACCTTGAAATAATTGGCCTAGGCGTTCAAAGAAGGACTTTCTACTCGGACCTTCAGAATTCTGGGGGTTATCTTCGTTCATTGTTTCTCTAATTTTCCTCGCTATCAGATGTGTGATAGCACACATATCGTACCGACTTTAGCGGTACTAGCTTCATTGTCTGGAGCTATTCCTTCTCGGCAATATACGGGTCTTCAAAGCCCATTTTTTGCAGAATTTCAGTTTCAAGAGATTCCATCTCTTCGGCTTCATCATCATCGATATGATCATAACCTAGCAGATGTAGACTGCCGTGTACAACCATATGAGCCCAGTGTGCCATCAACGGTTTTTGTTGCTCATCGGCTTCTTGTTCCACCACTTGACGGCAAATGACAAGGTCACCGAGTAGATCCAACTCTATGCCCGGAGGCATCTCAAAAGGGAAGGATAGCACGTTGGTCGGCTTATCTTTTCCTCGATAATCGCGATTGAGCTGTTGACTCTCTTCGGAATCAACAATTCGCACAGTGACTTCCGCTTGTTCCTGAAATGGGGTCAGCGCGTGAGTTAACCAATGGCTGATATCATCAAAAGTAGGTAACCCTTGCTCATTTTTGACCGCTAATTGTAAATCTAGTTCGATACTCATTATTCACCAACGTTTTTTGTTGCGGTTACTGCATTCACTTCAGTAGAAACATCCACAGACTTTACTTCTCGCTCTTCACGACGACGTTGCTCTTGAGCTTTACGCTCTTTTTGGTCCTGAGCTTCCCATTTTTCGTAAGCGTTGACGATACGAGCAACCACTGGATGACGTACGACATCATCAGACAAAAAGAAGTTGAAGCTGATTTCGTCAACTTCATTGAGCACTTCAATGGCATGGCGAAGACCTGAACGAGCGCCACGCGGCAAATCGATTTGTGTCACATCACCCGTAATAACGGCTCTTGAATTAAACCCAATCCGTGTCAGGAACATTTTCATTTGTTCAACGGTAGTGTTTTGACTTTCATCTAAAATAATAAAAGCATCGTTGAGCGTACGTCCGCGCATGTAAGCGAGTGGCGCAACTTCAATCACATTGCGTTCAATGAGCTTTTCTACTCGCTCAAAGCCAAGCATTTCAAACAACGCGTCATAAAGCGGTCGTAGGTACGGGTCGACTTTTTGGCTTAAATCACCGGGTAGGAAGCCCAATTTTTCACCTGCTTCAACCGCCGGGCGTGTTAACAAAATTCGACGAACTTCTTGGCGCTCCAGCGCATCAACTGCAGCGGCAACGGCTAAGTAGGTTTTACCTGTCCCTGCAGGGCCAATACCAAAGCTGATGTCGTGCGTCACCATGTTAACGAGATACTGAGCTTGGTTAGGCGTACGCGGTTTGATCAGCCCTTTTTTGGTCTTAATGAAGACTTCTTTGCCATGTTGAATACTTGATTCAGACGGCTGCTCAAGGATCCCTGAATCTTTGATGGCTAGATGAATTTGCTCTGGTTCGATATCGGGAATTTGACCACGTATGGGTGAGGTATTAACGTACAAAGATTTGATAATATCCAACGCAGCCGCGGCAGTGTGTGGTTTACCGACTATGGTGAAAAACTGGCTGCGGTGATTAATTTCAACACCAAGACGGCGTTCTAATTGTTTGATGTTGTCATCGAATGGACCGCACAGGCTAGCAAGACGGCGGTTGTCTGAAGGTTCTAGATCTATCTCTAGCGTAACAATTTTATTGCTCAATGTTGCCTCTCAGTTTGCCATGGTACAGTGCCCGATTATGATCGAGCACTGTATGACATTATGCTTAAACCTAAGGTGTAAAAGTGGCTACCCCTAGCTCATTTTCTCGACGTGTTTTCGCCATCATTTGCGTTGGTGAAATTACGGTGCGAAGATCCATCGCTTGTTCAGTGCGAACAAGTTCACCACGCAGTGAGTTGGCAAACACATCGACAATTTTTACATCGACAAATTGGCCAATCAGATCGGCGGAGCCTTCAAAGTTAACGACACGGTTATTTTCGGTACGGGCGCGAAGCTCCATTAGATTTTTCTTAGATGGGCCTTCGACTAATACGCGTTGTTCTGTACCTAACATCAAACGTGAGTAACGCATCGCTTGTGCGTTGATTGTTTGCTGCAGTTCATATAAACGCTCTTTTTTGGCGTCTTCTGATAAATCACATGGGTAATCAGCGGCTGGCGTACCCGGGCGAGGGGAGAAGATAAAGCTGAAGCTCATATCAAAATCAACGTCTTTAATCAGCTTCATTGTATCTTGAAAGTCTTTATCTGTTTCACCGGGGAAACCGACAATAAAGTCAGAACTAATTTGGATCTCTGGGCGCGCCTTACGCAGTTTGCGAATAATGGATTTGTACTCAATCGCGGTGTGTGGACGCTTCATCATGGTTAGGATTCGGTCTGAACCACTTTGTACCGGAAGATGCAGGAAACTCACCAGCTCAGGTGTGTCTTCATAAACGGCAATAATATCGTCGGTAAATTCGAGTGGGTGGCTGGTGGTGAATCGAATGCGATCAATACCATCAATAGAGGCCACTAAGCGCAGCAGATTAGCAAATGAACAGATTTCACCATCGTGCATAGGGCCACGGTATGCGTTAACGTTTTGTCCTAAAAGATTGACTTCGCGTACACCTTGCGCCGCGAGTTGCGCGATTTCATACAACACATCATCCATCGGGCGACTGACTTCTTCACCGCGAGTGTAAGGTACTACGCAGTAAGTGCAGTATTTTGAACACCCTTCCATAATAGAGACGAATGCGGTCGCGCCGTCTGCTTTTGGTTCTGGTAAACGGTCGAATTTTTCAATCTCTGGGAACGAAATGTCCATGACTGGCGCATCGTTAGTTTGCGATTGTTTTATCATTTCTGGCAAACGGTGTAGGGTCTGCGGGCCAAAAATAACATCAACAAAAGGAGCGCGTTCACGGATGTGATCACCTTCTTGGGTTGCAACACAGCCGCCAACGCCAATCACGACGCCTGGTTTTTTATCTTTCAATGTTTTCCAACGACCCAGTTGGTGAAAGACTTTCTCTTGTGCTTTTTCTCGGATCGAACAGGTGTTAAGTAATAATACATCTGCTTCCTCTGGCTCTTCCGTTAGCTCATAGCCGTTTGCAGCGTTAAGCAGGTCGGCCATTTTTGATGAATCGTATTCGTTCATCTGGCAGCCCCAGGTTTTAATTAGCAGTTTCTTACTCATCTCACTTTCGCTCGTCTTATTGGTCTAAATTGGTTGAACTAATGCTCAAATTGTAGCCGCCATCTCGGCGGTAAGCCGCGTATTGTACTGCTTTAAAAAGTCACTGACTAGTCATCCAATAAAATCTCTCGCATGTTCCGTCATCTCTAGATTTTCACCATAGAAAGTGCAGGGTTTTTGTGTAAAAAAATTCGCAAAAAAGAGCTGAAAACGTACAATGAAAATCGACTCAAAACTCAGACGATTAAGTGTAAACAATGAACAATTTTGACGTGGTGGTGATTGGCGGTGGCATGGTTGGGGCGGCAGTGGCTATAGGCTTTGCTAAGCAAGGTCGCACGGTTGCTCTGGTCGAAGGTATAGAGCCTGAAGCGTTTACAATAGACCAAGCAATGGATCTGCGCGTTTCAGCCATCTCGCAAACTTCGGTTCAGTTACTTACTGACTTAGGCGCATGGGATGAAATTATGCAAATGCGTGTTTGCCCTTATCGCCGCCTAGAAACCTGGGAGCACCCAGAGTGCCGTACTCGTTTTCATAGCGATGCATTGGGCCTCCCTCAGCTGGGTTATATGGTCGAAAATCGTCTTATTCAGATCGGATTGTGGGGGCAATTTGTGCACTATCCGAATTTGCAGGTTTTTTGTCCTGATAAGCTCAAGCACATTGTGTTTGGCCAACAAAATAGCGTGCTTTTAGAGTCAGGCGCAACTCTTACTGCAACTTGGGTGATTGGTGCGGATGGTGCAAATTCTCTTGTGCGGCAGCTGGCGGGAATTGGTATTACCGCGTGGGATTATCGACACCATTGCATGTTGATCAATGTCGAAACTCATCAACCTCAGCAAGATATTACTTGGCAGCAATTTTTTCCATCCGGCCCGCGCTCGTTTCTTCCTTTGCCGGGTAATCAAGCTTCTTTGGTATGGTATGACTCACCAAAACGAATTCGCCAATTGTGTGCGATGAACAAGCAGCAGTTAAGGGAGCAAGTGTTGGCCTCTTTTCCTGAGGAACTAGGCGATATTAACGTGTTGCAGTGTGGGGCATTTCCCCTCACTCGTCGTCATGCTCAGACGTATGCGAAACGGCAATGTGTTTTGGTTGGCGATTCAGCACACACGATTAACCCTCTGGCTGGGCAAGGGGTGAATTTAGGGTTTAAAGATGTAAAAGCGTTATTAGCTGTGACACAAAATCAAGAAGCTTTAACACAAGCGCAATTACGGAATTATGAAACACGCAGAAGGCCGGATAACTTAGTGATGCAATCAGGAATGGATCTGTTTTATAAAACGTTCAGCAACGAGGTTTTGCCTGCAAAGTTGGTGCGCAACGCGGTATTGAAGTTGGCCGAACATTCAGGCCCAGTGAAGGAAAAACTGTTGCAATACGCGTTAGGTTTGTAGTGCGATTTGAGCTGTTTTTGTAGAAACAAAAAACGCTGCAAATCAGCAGCGTTTTTTACGTAATAAAAATTTTAACGAATTACTTAGTTACACGTAGAACCGGTGTTTCACCAACAACGACGGTGCCAGAAAGCTTGTTTAGCTCTTTGATTTCGTCCATGTTAGAGATAACAACAGGTGTTAGTGTTGATTTTGCTTTCTCTTCAAGAAGCGCTAGGTCGAATTCGATAACAGTATCGCCTGCTTTAACCGCTTGGCCTTCTTGAGCGATACGAGTGAAACCTTCACCTTTTAGCTCAACTGTGTCGATACCAAAGTGAACGAATAACTCAACACCGTCATCAGACTCGATTGAAAACGCATGGTTAGTTTCGAAAATCTTACCGATAGTGCCGTTAACTGGAGCTACCATTTTGTTGCCTGATGGTTTAATCGCAATACCATCACCAACAATTTTCTCAGCGAAAACAACATCTGGCACATCTTCGATATTGACGATTTCACCAGAAAGAGGGGCAATAATTTCAATCGCACCTGCATCTGAGCTGTCGTCAGATACTAGCTTCTTAAGTTTATCAAACAGACCCATTGTGTCATGCTCCTAACGTTTAATTTTATTCTGTCGAATTATAGTATACCAATCGCCAACAATAGACGACCTATTTTTAGTCGTCTATCTCATTGGTATTAGCGAATTATTGCGTTTTCTCTGCGATGAATTTTTCCACACAAGCTTCGATTTCAGCTGCGGTTGGGAAAGAGAGTGCTTCTTCTGCCATCGCTTTAACTTCGGCGAAGTTTGAGTTACGGATCACTTTCTTCACTTTAGGGATAGAGATACCACTCATAGAGAATTCATCGAGTCCCATACCAAGTAGAAGTAGCGTTGCACGTTCATCACCCGCTAACTCGCCACACATACCCGTCCATTTACCTTCAGCGTGTGAGGCATCAATCACTTGCTTAATCACGGTTAAAACCGCTGGAGAAAGTGGGTTATACAGGTGTGAAATCATTTCGTTACCACGGTCAACCGCAAGAGTGTATTGGGTTAAATCATTGGTACCGATAGAGAAAAATGACACTTCTTTTGCCAAGTGGTGCGCAATTGCCGCTGCCGCAGGTGTTTCAACCATAACGCCGATTTCGATATTTTCATCGAACGCTAAGCCTTCAGTGCGAAGTTCTTCTTTGTATTCTTCAATGGCGTTTTTAAGCTCACGAATTTCTTCTACAGAGATGATCATCGGGAACATGATACGCAGTTTACCATGCGCAGATGCACGCAGAATGCCACGAAGCTGATCTCGTAAGATGTCACGACGGTCTAAGCTGATGCGAATCGCGCGCCAGCCCAAAAATGGGTTCATCTCTTTTGGTAGATCCATGTACGGAAGATCTTTATCACCACCGATATCCATGGTACGGATAATCACCGCTTCACCACTCATCGCTTCTGCAACTTCTTTATAAGCTTGGTATTGCTCATCTTCAGTTGGTAGCGCGCTGCGGTCCATGAATAAAAACTCAGTACGATATAAGCCAACGCCTTCACCACCGTTGCGTAAAATACCATCGCAGTCTTTTACTGTGCCGATGTTACCGCATACTTCAACTTGGTGGCCATCGAGTGTGATAGCAGGTAGGTCTTTTAGTTTTGCGAGCTCTTCTTTTTCCGCAGCAAAATCATCACGAATTTTTTTCGCTTCTTCAAGCTGTGCTTCTGAAGGATTAATGATGATTTTGTTGTTCATGGCGTCAAGAATAAGCATGTCGCCATTCTTTACTTTCTTAGTGATGTCGTTAGTACCAACAATCGCTGGAAGCTCAAGTGAACGTGCCATGATTGAAGTATGAGATGTACGACCACCGATATCACAAGCAAAACCCAGCACGTAATCAAGATTGATTTGTGCAGTTTCAGAAGGTGTTAAATCGTAAGCAACAAGAATCACCCGCTCGTTAATATCACTCAGTGAAACGATATTAATGCCGAGTGCATTTTTAACAAAGCGCGTACCGATATCGCGGATGTCTGTCGCGCGTTCTTTTAGATATTCATCATCAAGAGATTCTAGGGCAGCAGCCTGCTCTTCGATCACGGTATAGATCGCGTTGTCTGCATGCATTTTGTCATTTTTGATGAGTGCTAAAATTTCCTCTTCTAGCTCTTCATCTTCAAGCAACATGATGTGGCCTTCAAAGATGGCTTCTTTTTCTTCACCGAATGTTTCAAGTGCTTTTTGTTTGATCACTTCTAGCTGAGCAGAAGATTTGTTACGAGCGTCATAAAAACACTGAACTTCTGCTTCTACTTGGTCATCTGAAATAGAGTGAGTATTTAGGACAATTTCATCTTCTTGAAGTAGCAGTGCTTTACCAAAAGCAATGCCTGGAGATGCTAGGATGCCTGAAATCATAGCGTTACCTTAAATTGGTCAACTGTAAACGGGAGAATGTGGACTATTGCGCTAACGGTAATTAGTAGCTCAAAATGTAGACTATTTCCAACAAAGCCATTTTGTTTTCACAAAATGGCTTTGAAATAGTGGACCGGATTAATGTAGTTGGTCCATGAGAGCAACTAGGTGATCTACCGCTTGCTTAGCTTGAGGGCCTTCAGCAGAAATAGTCACAACGGTACCTTTTACTAGGCCAAGAGTTTGAAGTTTGAATAGGCTCTTAGCACTTGCGCTTTTGCCGTTAGAAGTCACTGTGATGTCTGCATCGAATACTTTTGCTTCTTTAACGAACTGCGCAGCAGGACGAGTGTGAAGGCCGTTTTCTGCAGTGATTTCTACTTGCTTCTCGTACATGTTATATACCCCAATTGATTTATTTTTTGTTAGTTTCTTCACCAGAACAGCTTAACTGCTAATCAACGGTTCTGCTAGCAGAGTAACGCTGTTTTAGTGTCATAGCTGATACTGATTTAAATTTCATAATCACGATTTCAATCTATGTTGTCATTCGTCATTATAGTTAATACGTTTCTGACTTCTTTATTTCGAAGCTTAAAATAAAACGAGGTGATATTACCAAAGGTGAGGCAAGGATCAACAAAAAAGCCCCTGTATGGGGCTTTTTTAAACGAAAATTTGATTTAACCACCTATTACTGTTGGTTCTCTTTCTCGGTAAATAGGCCAGAAAATAGTGCGGTGCTCAGATAACGCTCACCTGAGCTTGGTAGTACCGCTACAATTGTTTTTCCTTCAAATTCAGGTAGTTCTGCTAATCTATTCGCTGCTACAATCGCTGCGCCTGATGAAATTCCAGCCAAAATCCCTTCCTCTTCCATGAGTCGCCTTGCCATTTCAATCGCTTCTTCTGAAGTGACAGCTTCAACACGGTCAATGAGGGATAAATCGAGGTTGCCAGGAATAAATCCCGCTCCTATACCTTGGATTTTGTGTGGCGCAGGTTTGATTTCATCTCCAGCAAGTGCTTGAGCAATGACTGGCGACTCCGCAGGTTCAACCGCAACTGAGATGATAGCCTTGCCTTTTTGGCCCTTAATGTAGCGGCTTGTGCCCGTTAAAGTACCACCGGTTCCGACACCTGCAACGAACACGTCAATCTCACCATCAGTTGCATCCCAGATTTCCGGCCCTGTTGTTTTTTCGTGGATTTGTGGGTTGGCTGGGTTATTGAATTGCTGCAGCAACAAGTATTTTTCAGGGTTGCTGGCAACAATTTCTTCTGCTTTAGCAATTGCGCCTTTCATGCCTTTCGCCGCTTCGGTGAGTTCAAGGTTGGCTCCTAAAGCTTTAAGCAGTTTACGGCGCTCTAAACTCATTGATTCAGGCATAGTAAGTGTCAACTTATAACCACGAGCAGCTGCAACAAATGCAAGAGCAACACCGGTGTTACCGCTGGTTGGCTCTACAAGTTCAACGCCAGGTTTCAGTGTGCCAGCTTTTTCTGCTTCCCAAATCATGTTGGCACCGATACGGCACTTCACGCTAAAGCTTGGGTTGCGCGCTTCAATTTTCGCCAGTACCTTACCTTTGCTGACTTTGTTTAAGCGAACAAGAGGAGTGTTACCAATAGTCAGAGAGTTGTCTTCGTAAATTTTGCTCATTGCGATATTCCTTTATTACACACGTTATATGTGCCTAGCGGTCTGATAAGACACGTGAGTAGATACAGATGCAGAATAGGTGTTAACCTTAAAACGTAAAAGGATTAAAAAGTTATAACTTATAGAGGGATATGCAGGTTGAATCTCCCTCGTACCATCACTGCAGTTTGTTTTTAAATTCACCAACCCACATGGCTGTTGCCCCGCATACAGCAACCGGCATGACGATTAAGTTAACAATGGGTATGGTGGTAAAAATCGACACTAAAACACCAAAGCTATACGCCTTGGTCTGTTTTTGTTTCAAATTGTGTCTCATCTGGTTAAAGCTCACTTTGTGGTTGTCAAATGGGTAGTCACAGTATTGGATGGCTAACATCCATGCAGTGAAAATGAACCACAGCAAAGGGCCTAAGGTTTGTCCTAAGGCAGGAATTAGGAGCAATAAGAACAAACCGATTGCTTTGGGTAAGGTATAGATTAATTTTCGCCACTCTCTTGCGAGGATACGTGGGATATCTTTGACCATAGACCAGATGCCATCGCTGTTGATTGGAGCGCCAATTAATCTTTCTTCCACTTTTTCTGCGAGTAGCCCATTAAATGGTGCAGCGACGAAGTTAGCCAGCGTACTGAAGAAATAGGAGAACGTGGCTAAGATAGTGATCGCGAGCAATGGCCATAAAACGTAACTTAGCCAAGATAAAAAATCAGGGATTTGACCAATAAACTGTTCTATCCACGTATTGAGATGATTGAATAAGTAAAAAAGAGCGCTGCCGACGAGAATGATGTTGATGAGTAATGGCAGAATCACAAAGCGTCGAATGCCGGGGGTGAGTGCTAGCTCTAGACCAAAAAAGAAGTATCCAAAACCTGAACGTTGCTTAAGTGTCATACCGTTATCCATGTGAATATCTGTTAATCAATACTAAAAAGCTATTCTACTCAACCTGCCGAAGAAGAAAAGCGTGGTGAAAATCACATCATGTATTGAACTTCTCACATTAAGTTGTTCTAAATCGGTACAAACTTTTGGTAAAGTACCCCGATAGACCGATATAACCCACGTTGGTGACACGTTCAATTCAAGCTGGTAAAGCTGAGAATAACCATGCATCGAGAAACTGAGAGTGAAACATGCAGGAATTGCGATTCGTACTCATAATTGTTGGCGCGCTAGCGATAGCCGCGTTGCTATTTCATGGTCTTTGGACCAGTAAGAAAGAAGGGAAGTCCAAGTTTGAGGATAAGCCTCTTGGTAAAATTGATGTTGATCACGATGATACACAATCTGCGACCCAGCGTTCATTTGCTCCGGAAGATGATTTCGAAATTATTCGCAAAGTACGTAAAGAGCCAGATTTTAGTGAAGCGGTTGACCCTCTCATTGACGGTTATTCACCAAGCTTTGAACCTGAAAATGTGCTTGATGAACTCGATGATGTACCCTCAATATCGATGAAAACCGAATCCCCAAGTCTCAGTGAACAAGATGATGTCATTGCTGACGATAATCAAAAATCCGACGTTCAAGAAGCCGAAATGGAAGTTATTGTGCTGAATGTGCATTGTGCGGGAAATGATCCCTTTGTCGGCACTAAGCTTTTTGACAGTATGCAGCAAAACGGCCTTCTTTATGGTGAGATGGATATTTTCCACCGACATGCCGATCTGTCAGGTACAGGGAAAGTGCTGTTTAGTGTTGCCAACATGATGCAACCCGGTACATTGGCACACCATGATCCTGCGGAGTTTACTACTCGCGGTATCTCATTCTTCATGACACTGCCTTGCTACGGCGAGCCTGATCAAAATTTCAAATTAATGCTTAAAACCGCTCAACAAATCGCTGATGATTTAGGTGGCAATGTATTGGATGATGCGCGTAATTTAATGACGCCAGATCGATTGGCTGCCTACCGACGCCAAATCCAAGAGTTTAAAAGCGCACGCAACGCGTAGACGCGTAGAATAAACATCGACCATTAAGGGCTCCTAGTCGGAGCCTTTTTTCATGATCCGAGAGAATTATGATGCAAACAATAGAACACAAATTAAGCCAACTTCGTGAGACGCTGCATTATCATGCTGTACGTTATTATGTAGAAGATAACCCTGAAATTCCTGACGCTGAGTATGATCGTTTGATGCGTGAGCTGCTTGAGTTGGAATCGCAGTATCCGGAGTTAGTCACAGCGGATTCACCCAGCTTGCGTGTTGGAGGTAAGCCTTTAGAGGGTTTTGCCCAGGTGACTCATGAAATTCCAATGCTCTCTTTAGATAATGTGTTTGATGAGAATGAGCTTGATGCCTTTCACAAGCGGATGCAAGACCGGATACCGAGTGCCCACTTTAACGCTTTTTGCTGCGAACCTAAGCTTGATGGTTTAGCCGTGAGTTTGCTTTACGAAAATGGTGTGTTAGTACAAGCCGCCACGCGTGGGGATGGCGCGGTCGGTGAAAACATTACGGAAAACGTGCGAACGATCAGTGCTATTCCACTGAAGTTACAGGGAAAAGGGTGGCCCGTTCGTTTAGAAGTTCGTGGTGAAGTGTTCATGCCTAAAGCCGGTTTTGAGCGATTGAACCAACAAGCACTCAAAAAAGGTGAAAAAACCTTTGTTAACCCAAGAAATGCAGCCGCAGGGAGCTTGAGACAGCTCGACTCAAAAATCACAGCTCAAAGGCCGTTGAATTTTTATGCTTACAGTGTTGGTGTGATTGAAGGCGCTGAGTTAGCAAGCAGTCATTATCAGCGCTTTTTGCAGTTAAAAGGGTGGGGGCTGCCGATGTGCCCTGAAACACGTCTAGTCTCTTCAATGGATGAAGTGAAAGAGTACTACCAAAGTATCTTAACTCGTCGCGCTCAACTCGCGTATGAGATTGATGGCGTGGTGATTAAAGTTGATGATATTGAACTGCAACAAAAGCTCGGTTTTGTCGCGCGGGCACCTCGCTGGGCGATAGCTTATAAATTTCCTGCCCAAGAAGAAATAACGCTCCTGAACGATGTTGAATTTCAAGTGGGCCGTACCGGGGCTATTACACCTGTTGCGAAGTTAGAACCTGTATTTGTGGGGGGAGTCACCGTCAGCAATGCGACATTACACAACGCTGATGAAATTGAGCGCCTAGGCGTGAAAATTGGTGATAGCGTTATTATTCGTCGAGCAGGCGATGTTATCCCACAGATTGTTTCTGTGTTGTTAGACAGACGCTCTAATGCAGTGGTCGATATTGTTTTCCCGCAGTACTGCCCGGTGTGCAACTCTGACATTGAGCGTGTTGAAGGTGAAGCTGTCGCCCGTTGTACTGGGGGGTTAGTGTGTCAAGCTCAGCGCAAAGAAGCATTAAAGCACTTTGTCTCTCGCAAAGCGTTAGACGTGGATGGTTTAGGCGAAAAAGTGATTGAGCAGCTTGTTGATAAAGAGATGGTGAGCACGCCCGCGGACCTCTTCCGTCTAAAAGCAGGGCAGCTAACGGTGTTAGAGCGTATGGGACCAAAATCAGCACAAAATATCGTTAATGCACTGAATGCCGCCAAAATGACCACATTACCCCGTTTTTTGTATTCATTGGGCATACGTGAAGTCGGGGAAGCGACGGCGGCGAATCTTGCGCTCCATTTCGGGTCATTAGACAAAATTCGCCAAGCGACCCATGAAGAACTACTTGAAGTTCAAGATGTTGGAGTTATCGTTGCGAGTCACATCACATCTTTTTTTGAGCAAGATAAAAACCAACGGGTGATTAATGAATTGATCGAACTCGGTATCCAGTGGCCTAATATCGAAAAGCCGAGCCAAGATGCGATTCTCCCTTTACTTGGTAAAGTGGTGGTTTTGACGGGGAGCTTGTCGAAACTCTCTAGAAGTGATGCGAAAGCGGCGCTACAAGAGCTTGGCGCAAAAGTAACGGGAAGCGTCTCTAAAAACACCGATATACTATTTGCCGGAGAAGCGGCCGGTTCAAAATTAGTAAAAGCGCAAGAACTAGGGATCGAAATTCGCAGCGAACAAGATTTGCTTGAGTTAATGAAAAGCTAATTTTTTAAGCATCCCTTCCTTCATAAAGCCTCAAAATTAATTTTGAGGCTTTATTTTTATCTCAAACCGCCACATTAAAATGTCCAGTAATTAGAAAAAAAAGCCCTCATTTGCTTCGATGCCAATCAAGAAGAACTTTACTCTCTTTCAATTTATTATTGCGATGCACTTCAAGCTATTAGTGTAATTGTTTTTTTATCATTTTGAAAATTAATGAGTTTTTTGTTTTTATATTTTGTTTTATGACTTATTAGATCTTGATCACTTACTTGGTCAAAGTTTGCCGTAGCTCATATTTTTTTAGATAAAAATTAAGTTCTCATTGATGTTTTCTGTTGCGAAGTTAGTCTAGTGAACATGGATACACGATGTGTATGCAGGAAAAGAGAAAATCAGAAAATTAATGATTAATTTAGGTTTTCAACATAGGAAATGATTTCTCCCTTCGGCGGCCAACTTAAGGGGGAAATAAAAAACAGCTATATCTATTTTTAGGAGTTTTTCCATGGACAAAATGTTTAAACGTACTCTTTTAGGCGCTGCAGTTGCTATGGCTGCAGTTGGTTCAGCGCAAGCTGCTATTCCTCTAGCTGGTGATGCCGTTCAGTTTTACGGCCAAGCTGCAGGTTTTATTACTATCGCTTCTCCTGACAAAGGTGATGAATCTGTAACAGCAACCATCGAGTCCAGAATTGGTTTTCGTGGCGTAGTTGAGTTTGAAGATTTCGGGCCAAATCTACTATGGCAGATTGAGGGTGGCAATGCAGGTCACGGCGGTTTTGATCCTGACACATCATGGACTCATAATGACAATGGTCAACTCGGTGCTCGTGATACCTACCTAGGCTTAGGTTTTGACGGTGTTGGGTCGTTCAAATATGGTCGTCAGCTTGTTGCTGCGTACAACTATGTCGATTGGCCTCACTCAAACCCTGGTCTTGGTAACGTTTTTGACTGGAATAATGACATTGGTGCTGGATATCAAGACCGTGCTGATCATGTTCTACGCTTCGATTCTGAGAGCTTTGGTGGTTTTAACTATCAAATCACTCTAAGCGGCATGGAAAAAACAACTGACGCTGTAGTGGTGAGTATTGCTGGTTCTTATCAAGCAGGTCCAGTCAATCTACATGGCGGTTACTACACTCAAGCTGAATATACTGACGGCGCGGACAAGAAAGGTGATATCAACTACGCTATTCTTGGTGCAACCGCTGGTTTCGATGCATTTACTTTGACGGGTGCTGTAAAGTTAATGAATAATGACTTAGCAGATAAAGAGCAATTGGCTTATTCTGCAACAGCTCAGTATGTGAATAATTCTTGGGTGTATAAGTTGGGCGTTGCTGGCACAACAGATGCGAAAGAAAAAGGCACGAAACTTGCCGATACGGGAGACTTGGCAGTAACAGCTCGTTTGGGTTATTTGTTACCAAGCACTTATCTATTTATGGATTTACGTAATTATAAGATGAATGCTGCTGATGGTTTTGATAACAACCTTCTAATTGGTGCAGAATACTACTTCTAATTCGAAGTAAAGCTATTGCCTTATCTACTTATGAGTGAGCACCTTTTTTGGTGCTCACTTTATTTACAAGGAAATTATGATGAAAATTTGGTTAAAAGCACTTATGTTGAGTGCAATTGTGGTTCCATTTAGTAGTCTAGCTAAAGTTGAGGTAAGGCTGAGTGATGATGTCAATATATTGGCTGTAAATGGTGAAGAGATTGGGTTTAGAGTTAATAAGCTATCAAAACTAGAACTGGATAACGGAGTTAACCAACTGGTCGTTAGGGTTGCAAAGCTAGTCTCTAAATATGGTGAATTTGAGAAATTTAATTCACATCCTGTAGTGATTACTTTTGAAGCTGAGGATCAGACATTAGATATTGGAATTGAAGAGACGGTTAATACAGTTGTACAAGCTGAAGCATTTAATCAAAAACCGATATTCATTATTCGCTCTTCTAAAAATATTGAATATATTGAATATAAGCAAGATAAATTACCAAGGTTGGATGGAATTACTCGCGACTATAACAAAGAAATAATTATGTATAATCGCCAGAATAACATCAAACTTCCGACTGATGCATCCATCACTGATGCTAATGTTGATTTTCAAAATGACATTAAATCAAAGCCTGTTGAAATGGTTCAATATTGGTTTGCTGAAGCTGATGTTAACGATCGGAAAATATTTGAAAACTGGGCATTTAGCAATCGAGATAACATTAGCCAACCTCTGACGGCAGAAAATAAGCCATTAGATATGCTAGGGTACTGGTATGAGAAAGCGAATAAAGCTGAGAAGTCTCAGATTCTGAGCTGGTTACTAAATCAATAATCAAGCTTGCGATTTATCGTTATAAAAGGCATGGTTAAACCATGCCTTTTAAGTATTACACTTACTATGAATATTAGCCAAGTTTCTCAGTTAACAGCACTTACCGCTAAGTCCATTCGTCTTTATGAAGAGAAGGGGCTGATATCGACGCCCCTTCGTTCAGAGAATGGTTACCGTCATTATCAACAAGCGCATATTGATGATCTTTTACTTATTGCGCGATGCAAGCGCGTTGGTTTTAGTTTAGAGGAATGTAAATCCTTACTCGCCCTTGCCAACGATCCGTCCCGGACCAGTTTTGCAGTTAAAGAGAAAGCACAAGAGAAGTTGAAACAAGTATCACAGAAGCTGGCAGAGCTTTCATTGATTAAGTTGCAACTAGAAGAATGGATTACCGAATGTCCAGGCGACGGCGGTAGTGAATGCCCAATCATAGATAATTTGAAGGGGCAGTGTTGCCATAACGACTTGAACAAGTCAGTGTGAAAATGAGCTCATTAGCTAATGAGCTGTCGAGGCACACACTACAATTTGGCTGCCCATAAATGGAAAAACCAAAAGCAATTCATCACTTTTGGTTTTTATGTACTTTCTTACTGATGTTTACTCAATGAGGCTGGTTCTCTTTAGGCTCAACAATCAACACAATTCCTTCGACATCTACGACTTTAACCACAACATCAGCTTCTAGGTTTTGCTGGCATTTTGCTGTCCACGTCGTATCGCCGAGCTGCAATCGAAAAGTTGCCCCTTCTTGAACGCTCTCTTTAAGACGAGCTGTTTGTCCGATCAGCTGTTTCTGTTTCTGGTTCAGATCACGAGTCTCGTCACCATCGTGGTCTGATTTAAATTGTTTACGCCACCATAACCAAGTCGTGACGAGTGATAAACTTGCAAAAGCCATCCACTGCAGTTGCCAACTGATGGGGAGCATCGCAAAGATAAGGCCAACGATGAGTGCGGAAATACCTAACCAAAGAAAATACCCAGCAGTTCCAAGCAGTTCCAATGCAACAAGCACTAAGCCTAATGCGAGCCAGTGCCAATAATTCATTTGTTGTATTAGCTCAATCACGTTAGGCCTACTTATCTTGTGAGGATTTCAGGTTGAACATTTCAGCAATGCCAGCAACCGAACCCATCAACCCAGTTGCTTCTAATGGCAGCATGATGATTTTGCTGTTCTCTGCTTGACCAATGGCTTTAAGTGCTTCGGTATATCCTTGAGCGATAAAGTAGTTAACCGCTTGCATGTCACCTTGCGCAATCGCATTCGAAACCATCTCTGTCGCTTTAGCTTCCGCTTCGGCAGCGCGTTCACGTGCTTCTGCTTGAAGAATAGCCGCCTGCTTTTCACCTTCAGCTTTAAGTATTTCAGACTGCTTTTGGCCTTCGGCGCGTAAAATTTGTGCTTGACGTACGCCTTCGGCTTCTAACACTTCAGCACGTTTATTTCTCTCCGCTTTCATTTGCGCGTTCATCGCCGCGGTTAAATCCGCTGGTGGTTGTACATCTTTAATTTCGATGCGAGTGACTTTTACACCCCAAGGGTTAGTCGCCTGATCGACTATCGATAACAATTTAGTGTTGATCATGTCACGCTGGCTGAGCATTTCATCCAGCTCCATCGAGCCCAGTACGGTACGCATATTCGTTAGAGTTAAGTTGCGAATGGCGTGTTGTAGTTCGCTAACTTCATAGGCGGCTTTCGCAGCATCAATCACTTGCACGAAGCAAACCGCGTCGATAACAACATTGGCGTTATCTTTGGATATCACTTCTTGTGCTGGGATATCAAGCACCTGTTCCATCATATTAATTTTTTGTCCGACGCGATCAATGAACGGAATAATGATATTTAAACCGGGGCGTAGGGTGTGTGTGTAACGTCCAAAACGCTCTACTGTCCAATTGCTCCCTTGTGAAACGGTTTTCACAGCAGAAAAGATAAATGAAATAACGACGAATACAAATATGCCAACGGCGACGAGTGAATCAATAGCCATAACGGTTCCTTTTTAGTATTAAATAATCCTAATGTTGATGTTCCTTTCTCTATTGAAACGGCCGCTGTGTTAGCTAAGTTCGTTCACCCCAATCATAGAACTTATTGTGCTTATGGGGATGAACTCACTTGCCGACTGCCAGTATCTCCAAGTCATTTGGATATAGGAGCGATTCTCATCAACGTTTGAGCTTTGCTATTGATCATTCTCTATCAGTTATCGATATGGAACAAATGAAATAATGAGATTTGATACTGGTTTTTTAACAATCAAAGCAGAACGTTTCCAGTTTAATTGCTTGATATTATTAATATAATAGTGAATACAGCTTTCTGCGATAGAGATTTGCCACACTATTTCCTTGTCCAAGCGCACTTAAAATGTCCATAAACACTTTTTTGAGTCCGCCATCGAGGCAATTGAGGTCGCTTTGTAAAAATGACCATAACAGCTCGAGAGCTTCTTCATTACGGTTAACTTGATGATATTGAAGCGCTAACTCACTTGCTATGTGAGCGTTGTTTGGCTCAGCGGAAAAAATCTCTTCTAATGCTTGAATCTCTGGGCTGTCAGCAGCTTGCTTGTGCAGCTCCAATTTGGCGATTAAGCCTTTATAGTAACCATCTTGATACTCTAGTGGGATGCGATCCAGTTCTGTTTCTGCCGCTTCATACTGCTGAGTTTCCAGAAACACATCAGCGAGGGCCAGTTTGACCTCTGCTTTTGCTTTCATATCGTCAGGTAGACTTAGTAGCAAGGGGAGTGCTTGCGAATGTTGTGTTTGCTCTATCAGTGTTAAGGCTTGCTGTAGCGCAACTTCATCGTGGCTTGGCAAATGTTTGCTTAACATTGTATTCACTGTTTCTATGGTCTGAGCACCTGCTAAGCCGTCGACCGCTTGACCATTAATAAACAGAGCGATTGTTGGCAGGGTTTGAACACCAAATTGCGCTGCCACTTGCTGTTCTTGCTGGCAGTTGAGAAGAGCCAATGTGAATGCGCCACTGTGCTGTTGCGCTACGCTTTGTAATTCAGGAATGAGTTGTACGCTCTCTTGATTCATGGGTGCCCAAAAATAAAAGAGAATAGGAGTCTCAACTGAGCGTTCGAACACCTCTCGAAAGTTGTGCTGATTGACCTCAACGATGTAAGGTGATTGCATGATATTTTCCTTGCGATAATCAAGTTTATAGTCTTAGAAATAGGGGTGAAAATTGGAATATCAAGGGCAAATGAAAAACGCTACCGTTAAAGTAGCGTTTTTTATCTCTCAAAGAGAGGGCAAGCAAAGGTGTCTATAATATTAAAAATAGTGTCAGCGCAACACCGACACTGAGCCAATTTAATTGGTGTAATGTCATATTCGTCGTACCACATGTAACGCTTTATATTGGATTAACTGGGATATCCAGAGTTGTATCATGTCACATGAATGTTACGAATTAATGACAATTAAGTTGGTTGTGCTACTTTATGCAACCGTCGGTTTATCCACAGATAAGTATCGCTTTTGTCATTATCGTATACCTTGCTATGCACAAAAAATATAGGCCAGTTTTGGTTAAGCACGATGTTGTAATATATTTTTCAACGCAGGTTCTAGGTGTGAAAACTGGAAGTGAAATCCTAGCTCGGTTAGCTTTTTAGGTTTTGCTCTAATACTGTCAAACAGTAAAACAGCCGCTTCACCCATTGCAAGGTTTAGAACCCATTTGGGAGTGAATAGTATGTGTGGTCGACGTAATGTTTTCGCCAATAGTTGGCTAAAATGCTTATTAGGTACGGGATGTGGAGCACAGAGGTTAAAAGCACCTTGTGCATGTGGCGTGTCTAATAAATAGGCTATCGCTCGTGCCATATCTAATAAGTGGATCCATGGCATATACTGCTCACCCTTACCAAGAGGGCCGCCCAAGCCTAAACGGTAAGGTGGCAGCATTTTCTTTAAAGCACCACCATCACTAGCGAGCACGATCCCCGTACGCAATAGGCACACTCGAGTTTTTTCTGATTGCGCTTGGAGTGCGATGCGCTCCCATTTTTCGCAAACGTGATGAGGAAAACTTTGTTGGTGCACATGTAATGTTTCATCAAACGGATGAGACTGTTGGTCACCATAATAGCCGACGGCCGAGCCACTGATGAAAACGGAGGGTGGTTCAGTACTGGCATGGATGAGTTCAACTAACCGCTCTGTTATTTCCCATCGACTAGCGCAAATGATCGCTTTTTGCTGTTTGCTCCAACGTTTGTCGGCGATCGGTTCTCCTGCAAGATTGATAATGGCGTCAAATTGATTCGCGTCTTTTAAACTCGCTAGGGAGGTCAGGTAGGTGATACTACCTTTGTCTACATGGGCGAGCTGCTGCTTAGCTCGCTCTATATCGCGCGTGAGGAGGTAGATATTGTGCGTGAAAATCTGTTTCATCAGCTCTTTACCGATAAAGCCAGTCCCTCCCGTTAATAGTATTTTCATGTTTCTACCTCATTGGTCTGTGCGATATCACCTAAATGGTGGTGATGAGAACGATAGCCATGTTGGTTAAGTGGCGATGCTTGTTTGCCATCTAACCTAATATAGGAAACTTATTTAGCATACGTGAATTGTTTGTGGTGATAAATGACAATGTTTATCCATAACTAAAGATGACGAAGTGTGCTGAAATTCGTACAATCTGTAGCTCCAAAATACGGAGATAAAAGTATGAAGTTGTTTTTTGCTTCGGATTTACACGGTTCACTGCCTGCTACTGAAAAAGTGCTCAGTCTATTTGAACAGTCAGGTGCAGACACTTTAGTACTGCTAGGAGACCTTTTAAATCATGGTCCGCGTAATCCTATACCTGATGGGTATAATCCGACCGCAGTGGCGGAGTGCTTGAATCGATGGGCGCCGCATATTGTGGCGGTCAGAGGCAATTGTGATAGCGAAGTCGACCAAATGCTGCTCGACTTTCCGATGATGATGGATTTTTGTTGGGTAGTTTTGGAGTCAGGAACTCGTTTTTTCTTAACGCATGGCCATCAATATAATGCTCAAAATAGGCCACCATTAAAAAAAGGTGATGTTTTGATCCATGGCCACTCGCACATCCCTATGGCGCAAGGTCAAGATGATGTCATTATTGTCAACCCGGGGTCCGCGACCTTTCCACGTAATGAATTTCCCCCAAGCTACGCTATTTATACGGATGGATTATTTCAAGTCATGGGGCTAGAGGGACAACAACTGGCGCAATATCGTTTAGCGACTAGCTCTTAAACCGGTCGCTATCTGATTTACCTGTTGTCTGAATGACCCAGATCTCGCTCTGGGTCAATGATATCTCTGACTCGTTGCTTAAGAACCTTTGCTTCAGGGAAACCACCATCATGTTTACGTTCCCAAATACGTTGCCCATTGCACATGATTTCAAATCGTCCCCCTGTATCAGGGTAGAGACGCACAGATTCAATTTCTTCACTAAAAGTATGCAGTAACTCTTGGCTTAGCCAAGTGGCTCGAAGCATCCAATTACACTGGCGGCAATAGTAGATCTCAATATTGGCTTTTTCCATGGTGTACCTTTTGTGAAGAAGTAAGGGCCATTCGCAACAAAGGACCTTTTCGATCCTTCATTGAAGTTACAGATTACTCGATGGCTAATTGATGAACAGCACTGTCGAACCATGGCTTAGGCTGGTGAGCAATAATGTTTTTTCATTGACGACATCAATACGTCGACTTTGTTGAGCATCCATCTTGAAAAATTGAGTAATCAGTTCTAGTTGCTCAGGGGTAAAGTCCTTACTTTGACTAGAACTAATGTTTTTAAATTCGCTAGGCGATATCAATAAGTAGCTATCACTGATATCCCAGGTGCCGGTTTCTGAGATATTAATGAAACTTTCACTTTCACCACCCACGGCGAATAACTTCACATTTGACATTCTAATATAAGTACCGTTAGGTAAATATTTCACATTCGAATTGACATCAACCCGACGGATTGGCCCAACAGAATCATTCTGTTGACTGCGTTTTACCACAGTGACCATTTTAGATTGCCATTCTTGCGCCGTTAGGATTTGTTCTATTTTTAAATCACTGCCCCAGTATAACCAACTACTGAATAGTGCAGAGATAGCTAAGATGAGGGTTGCCACTTTTGGATTCATATTTATGCCCTTATTTACACACGTTGGCCAAATCATCTTGGTTAGCTAAAATTCGTAAAGTGACATTTTCACCCGAGAACTCAGAACTATGGATGTAATTCAATACGAGCTGATTATTTTGACCACCAGTCGCAATCACCTGCTTAGGTGCCAGTTCTCCAGTATGTGATTCATTGTATTTTTTTACGCATTTTTCAATAGAAGGTAACCATTTGTTTAGGTCTGGATGATTGATGGGAGTATTCACAACTATGTTGTTATAAACCGCAATCTGTTTAAATTTTGATTGTGCAGGGCTAGTCAATAGGAGAGCCAGAATAGGTAAGAAAAGAGCCACAACCAACATCAATTTGCTTTGCAGTGTTAACTTTTCTTTCCCTATTTTTACTTTCGCGAGTGGATCTGTCGTCACGGTTTGGGATGTTGTCTCTTCGGGTTGCGAAGTGGTGTCCGCGTCAATGTCTTGGATAGACTCACTGGCCAGTAACGGTTCCTCTTCAGGCTCATTGGTGGTGTTTTTTTGTGAGTAGGGGGTTGCTCGAGTCACCGAGGCGATCATTTGATAACCTCGTTTTGGCACGGTTTTAACGAATTCTGGTGATTTAGTTTGATCTTTCAACATTTTACGAAGTGTTGAAATCGCTTGAGTTAAGCTTGAGTCATCAACTTCAAAACCTTGTTCACGCCACACAAACTCATGCAGTTCATGGCGTGTAATGACTTCATTTGGGCGTTCACAAAGTAGAAGTAGAATTCGACTTTCGTTACTACCAAGGCGAACAGCCTCTTGTTCGTTTTCTTGTTCAAGCAAAGAGTTACTATTGGGATCAAACGTGAATCGGTTAGCAAGGATGAATTTTGTGCCTATGTTACTCATGATAATCTTCTTATTGTTGGCATGTTTAACCGTCCATCAACCTAGCCTGCTTGGGGAAGCAATTGATGAAACATTATGCTAGTTTTTATTTTCTTTGATAAAAATTACGGCAAGCATAATCAAAATAAATGAAAAAAACAGTGTTTTTATGATTATTGACCTTGAATTTACAATTGCCAGCCTCATCTTACTAGCAAATCATCCTTGGTTGCACACTCTGTGTGTGAATGAAAATAACTCAGATGTTATGGAGCTAGTATGAGCGAAACGGCTACTACCAATAAAGAAACTCGTGGTTTTCAATCTGAAGTCAAACAGTTACTTCATCTTATGATTCACTCTCTTTATTCCAATAAAGAGATCTTCCTCCGCGAATTAATTTCAAATGCCTCTGATGCTGCGGATAAACTTCGTTTTCAAGCGTTGTCTAATGCCGATTTATATCAAGGTGATGCCAACTTAGGCGTTAAATTATCGTTTGATACCCAAGCGAATACGCTGACCATTTCAGATAACGGTATTGGTATGAGCCGCGAAGATGTCATTGAACATCTCGGTACGATTGCAAAATCCGGCACAGCGGAGTTTTTCTCTAAACTATCCCAAGATCAATCTAAAGACTCTCAGCTTATCGGTCAGTTTGGGGTGGGTTTTTACTCGGCCTTCATCGTCGCTGATGCGGTCACTGTAAGAACTCGCGCTGCGGGTTTACCCGCTAACGAAGCGGTTCAATGGTATTCACAAGGTGAAGGTGAATATACAGTCGAAAGCATTAATAAAGAGTCTCGTGGAACCGATATCATTTTGCACATGCGAGAGGAAGGCAAAGAGTTCCTTTCTGAATGGCGTCTGCGTGATGTGATTTCTAAATATTCAGACCACATTGGAATTCCAGTTTCTATCCAAACCAAGGTTCGTGATGACGAAGGTAATGAGACTGAAGAGACCCAGTGGGAACAAATCAACAAAGCACAGGCGTTGTGGACGCGTTCTAAGTCAGAAATCAGTGATGAAGAGTATCAAGAGTTCTATAAGCACGTTTCCCATGATTATGCTGACCCACTGTTGTGGAGCCATAACCGTGTAGAAGGTAAAAACGATTATACCAGCCTACTTTATATACCAGCGAAAGCACCTTGGGATATGATGAATCGTGATCATAAATCAGGCTTGAAACTTTATGTTCAGCGTGTATTTATCATGGATGATGCTGCGCAATTTATGCCGTCCTACTTGCGCTTTGTACGTGGCTTAATCGACTCAAACGATTTACCGCTTAATGTTTCACGCGAGATTTTACAAGATAACAAGGTGACTCAATCATTGCGTAATGCTTGTACCAAGCGTGTATTGACCATGCTTGAACGTATGGCGAGCAATGATGCTGATAAATATCAAACCTTCTGGAAAGAGTTTGGTTTGGTACTCAAAGAGGGGCCTGCAGAAGATTTTGCTAATAAAGAGAAGATCGCCAGCCTATTGCGCTTCGCCTCGACCGAGGTTGACTCAGCAGAGCAAACGGTTAGTTTAGCGGCTTATGTTGAACGGATGAAAGAGGGGCAGGATAAAATCTACTACCTTACCGCCGATAGCTATGCAGCGGCCAAAAATAGCCCACACCTAGAGCAGTTTAAAGCCAAAGGTATCGAAGTTATTTTAATGTTTGATCGCATTGATGAGTGGTTGATGAACTACCTCACTGAGTTTGATGGAAAAATGTTCCAATCCATCACCAAAGCAGGGCTAGATCTGAGCCAGTTCGAAGATGAAGCGGAAAAAGAGAAGCATAAAGAGACTGAAGAAGAGTTTAAATCGGTGGTTGAACGTACGAAGCAGTACCTTGGCGATCGTGTCAAAGAGGTTCGAACTACCTTTAAACTGGCAAGTACTCCAGCGGTTGTTGTGACCGACGATTATGAGATGGGTACGCAGATGGCAAAATTGCTTGCTGCGGCTGGTCAACCGGTACCAGAGGTGAAGTATATTTTAGAACTTAACCCTGAACATGCGTTAGTGAAACGGATGGCCGATGAAGCGGATGAGCAAGTATTTGGTCGCTGGGTTGAAGTTTTACTAGGTCAAGCGACGCTCGCTGAGCGTGGTTCGATGGAAGATCCGTCACAATTCTTAACCGCAATTAATCAGCTTTTGACTAAGGTTGAATAGCTAACTGGCTAACAAAAAGCTCGCAACTGCGAGCTTTTTGCTTTGAATAGCGATTCTCTGCTGAGAACGAGCGATATTTTAGGCAAACTTGCAGCGAACATCCGGCCAAGATTATATTCTTTAGTCTTAATCTGGTTAGTCGCTTAAATTTGTATGTTAGAATGCATCGCTTGAATGCGATCGGTAAGCTGTGTATGTTGCTTGCCGAATTATTATTCACTCATCTCATTACCGTTATACCGAAACTTACCGTTGGTTTTAAGTCTCATCTGGTTGTGAGCTTCGGTATAAATCATAATTTTCTAAAGAGGATTAAACATGCGCATCATTCTTCTAGGTGCTCCCGGTGCAGGTAAAGGCACTCAAGCTCAATTCATCATGGAGAAGTACGGTATTCCACAAATCTCTACTGGTGATATGTTACGTGCTGCGATTAAAGCAGGTACTGAACTTGGCAAAAAAGCGAAATCAGTGATTGATGCTGGTCAACTTGTTTCTGATGAAATCATCCTTGGCTTAATCAAAGAACGCATCACCCAAGCCGATTGTGAAAAGGGCTTTTTACTCGATGGTTTTCCTCGCACGATTCCTCAAGCTGATGGCTTAAAAGCAATGGGTATTAATGTTGACTATGTGATTGAGTTTGATGTTGCCGATGACGTTATTGTTGAGCGTATGGCGGGACGTCGTGCTCACTTGGCTTCTGGTCGTACCTACCACGCCATTTACAACCCGCCAAAAGTGGAAGGTAAAGATGACGTAACAGGTGAAGATCTTGTCGTTCGTGATGATGACAAAGAAGAAACCGTTCGTGCTCGTTTAGGTGTTTACCACGAGCAAACAGCGCCGCTGATCACTTACTACGGTAAAGAAGCACAAATGGGTAATACGAAATACCTAAAATTTGATGGCACTAAGCCAGTTGCTCAAGTTAGCGCTGATATTGAGAAAGCATTAGCATAATTGGCTCAGTATAGGCTTGTTAACTTTGTTATAGTGAAAGCGACCTAAAGGTCGCTTTTTTTATGAACTTTCCTGCCGCGAATTCGTACTCAATAATTAACAATGAAATGGATGAATGGAAGTAATGCAAAATAATCAAAAACAGGGTGTGCTATTGGTTAACTTGGGAACGCCGAGTGAACCGACGGCATCGGCAGTAAAACGATTTTTAAGCCAATTTTTACATGACCAACGTGTGGTTGATATGAATCGTTGGATCTGGTGTCCATTATTACATGGTGTGATTCTTCCGCTGCGAGCTCCCAAGGTTGCTAAGTTATATCAATCTGTTTGGATGGAAGAAGGCTCTCCTTTGATGGTGTACTCTAAACGCCAAGTGCAAGCGTTAGAACAGTATCTCGGTACACCAGTGGAACTTGGTATGACCTATGGTTCACCAAGCCTTTTAGGGGGTATCAACACATTATTGGAGCGTGGTGTTGAAGAGATTGTGGTGCTGCCTCTGTACCCTCAATATTCTGGTACTACTACGGCTGCCGTGTTTGATGGCCTTGCCAAAGCGATGAAACGTATGCCTGTGACGCCCAATTTACGTTTTATTCGTGATTATCATAATCACCCTGTTTATATACGATCTTTGGCGAGTAAAGTCCGTGACTCTTGGCAACGTAACGGGCAAGGTGACTATTTGCTTTGTTCCTACCACGGTATTCCTAAGCGATACGCCGATAACGGTGATATCTACCCACAGCACTGCCAAAAAACCACAGAACTTTTGGCACAAGAACTTGGTTTGAATGCTGACCAAATCGGCATGACCTACCAGTCTATTTTTGGACGTGAAGAGTGGCTACAGCCTTATACGGACAAAACATTAGAGGCTCTGCCAAGCCGCGGTATTAAAAAGTTGGATATCATCACACCCGCCTTCTCGGTGGATTGTTTAGAAACCCTAGAAGAGATAGCTGAGCAAGGTAAAGAAACTTTTATTCACGCTGGTGGAGAATTGTTTACCTACATTGAGTGCCTAAATGATTCGGCAATGCATATAGAAATGATGGCTTCCTTAGTTAAGCGCTGATGAGTTGAATTCTTTTCTGGTACAAAAACGGTCACTATAGCGTGACCGTTTGTCATTATTATTCTTGAATTACTACTAGGTGAATTTGAAGCTAAACCAACTGAGTTTGTTGCTCTTCAATTTCTTCAGCGTAGCTTGTGGTTCTTTCTGCACCGTGCATCCAACGAACGAGCGTGTTAGAGCACAACAATAAAATGACGCCGCCAATGGTTGCTGTTACTGCAATACCGCTGAAGATAGCCATCGCACCAAGCTCTCCAACATGAGAACCTACATGGCCTGCTACATAATTCGCGATTGCGTTACAACCGAACCATGCTCCCATCATTAATGAAGCAAGGCGTAGTGGGGCTAGTTTAGTGACAAGCGATAGACCAATTGGTGATAGACACAGTTCACCCAAGGTATGGAAGAAGAAGGCACCGACAAGCCATAGCATTGATGTTTTTACGGTAGTGTCACCACCTTGCTCCATAACTGCACCAACCATGCATAGGAAGCCTAGGGCTAAGAAGAACATCGCTAATGCAAACTTCATTGGCGAGTTTGGTTCACGCTTACCTAATTTTACCCATAATACGGCTAATACAGGGGCAAGAGTAATAATGAAAAATGGATTTAACGATTGGAACCAAGCCGCAGGTATCTCAAAACCACCCATCATACGATCAGTGTATTGCTGCGTGTAAATGTTCATTAAACCACCAGCCTGTTCGAAACCCGCCCAGAAAACAATAGTAAACAAACTCATCACAAGGATAACTTTGATACGATCTACTTCTGCTTTCGTTAGTGGTTCTTTATTTGCTGATTTTTTCAGTTTTAGATCGCGCTTAGCTGCTGGTTCGCGGCCAATATTACCAAGCCATGATTGAGCCATTGCCATTTGCATCACAAGGCTGATCAGCATACCAATACCAGCGGCCACAAAACCGGCTTTCCAACCAAATGAGTTAGTAACAGAACCAGAGATCACACCAGCAAGTAGCGCACCTAAATTGATCCCCATGTAGAAGATGGTGAACGCGCCATCACGACGGTTATCACCCTCATTATATAGGTCACCAACCATTGTTGAGATATTGGGCTTAAATAGACCGTTACCACAGATAAGCAGTGCAAGGCCTAAATAGAAAGTGTGTAGAGAGCCAATGCCTAGCACATCTGCAGGTAGTGCTAGCGTAAATTGGCCAATGGCCATTAACGCTCCACCCAATAAAATAGAACGGCGTTGCCCAAGGTAGTTGTCTGCAAGGTAACCACCAATAAGCGGTGTGATGTAGACTAGCCCTGTATAGGTGCCGTAAAGATCGAGTGCATCTTTAGTCGACCAACCTAGACCGCCATTCATCGTTGCGTCTGTAAGATAAAGTACCAAAATGGCGCGCATCGCATAATACGAAAAACGTTCCCATAGCTCTGTGCCAAAAAGTAAAAATAGGCCCCTTGGGTGCCCAAAGTATTGATGTTGGTTTGTCATAAGAATTATTAGTATTTGAGATGAGAAAAATTGTGCTTTAGATATACATGGGCTTTTAGCGTATCGCAATGAGTAAAATCAGTATTTTATTCTGGCATTATTAACTAACTCATTGTTTTTGAAATGCATGTCTATCAATACTCAAAGTTTTGTTGCGTTATGAAAACTTATCTTTCATTACTGATTATTTGAATTTGCCTTGTTCGGACATTAAGGGTTTATTTTTGTGTTCAGTTTATTAGCCGTTTATTGAGGAGGAGGATGGTGTTAGGATTCAAGAAAAAGAAAAGCAGTAGCTAGGAATAAAATGAAACGTTGGTATTTGTTGTATTGTAAACGTGGCGATCAGAGGCGTGCTAAAGCACACCTTGAAAACCAAGGTGTCGAATGTTTCTACCCAGAAATTGAACTAGAGAGAATTCTTCGGGGTAAGCGGCAAGTTGTCAAAGAGCCACTTTTTCCCTCCTATATGTTCATTTACTTTGATTTTGAAATTGGCCCAACCTTTACTAGTGTGCGCTCTACTCGCGGTGTGGTTGATTTCATCCGATTTGGTTCACATCCGAAGGAGTTGGACAGTGATTTGATCGAGGAATTGAAGTTACTCGACCAGTTAAAATTACCGGTAGCATCGTTCAATATTCCAGAAAAAGGGCAGGTAGTTCGACTTAAGGGTGGGCAGTTCTCAGGAATTGATGCCATTTACCAAGAGCCCGATGGTGAGACGCGATCGATTATGCTGGTTAAAATGATCAGCCAAGTGATACCGATGAGCATTGATAATAAACATTTAGAATTAGATTCGTGATTGACTCTCTACAGTAAGCTCTTTAGACAAATAAAAGGCGCATTTTGCGCCTTTTATTTGCTTTATTAGCCAGCGTTTTGGTTAGTACGCTTCATTATGCACCGCTTTAACAGCTCGGCCTGACGGGTCAATACAATTTTTAAAGGATTCATCCCACTCTATTGCTTTGGCGGAAGAACAAGCTACAGAAGGACCTCCAGGAACGCATTGTGCAGCAGACTCTAACGGGAACAGCTCTTCGAAGATCTCGCGGTAAACATACCCTTCTTTTGTCGCTGGAGTATTATATGGGAAGCGGTATTTTGCTGTTTCCATCTGTTGATCGGTAACTTTTTCTTCAGCAACACTCTTTAGGGTGTCAATCCAGCTATAGCCCACACCATCGGAAAATTGCTCTTTTTGACGCCAAGCAATCGAGGCTGGCAGATAATCTTCAAAGCACTCACGTAGAATGTGTTTTTCCATCTTGCCATTGCCACACATTTTGTCAGCAGGGTTAAGCCTCATTGCAACATCAATAAACTCTTTGTCTAGGAAAGGAACGCGTCCTTCCACTCCCCAAGCCGCTAAAGATTTATTAGCGCGAGCACAGTCAAACAAGTTCAACGCCAGCAGTTTACGCACCGTTTCTTCGTGGAATTCTTGCGCGTTTGGTGCTTTGTGGAAGTATAAGTAACCACCGAAGATCTCATCCGCTCCTTCGCCGGAAAGTACCATTTTGATACCCATAGCTTTGATTTTCCGCCCCATCAAATACATCGGAGTAGAGGCTCGAATTGTCGTCACGTCATACGTTTCAATATGGTAAATAACATCACGAATAGCATCTAAACCCTCTTGGATGGTATAAGTCATTTCGTGGTGTACAGTGCCAATTTTTTCAGCCACTTCACGAGCCGCTTTAAGGTCTGGAGCACCGTCTAAACCCACCGCAAAAGAGTGAAGCTGTGGCCACCATGCTTCTGATTGTTCATCATCTTCAATTCGCATTGCAGCGTAACGTTTCGCAATGGCTGACGTAATTGAAGAGTCCAATCCTCCAGAAAGCAAAACACCATAAGGTACATCTGTCATCAGTTGGCGCTTCACGGCCGCTTCTAATGCTTGTTTTAGCTCTTCTTTACTGCTGCTATTGCCTTGGACTGCCGCATATTCATTCCAATCTCGAATATAGTAGCGCTGTGCGCCTGCCTCTTTCGAGCTGTAGTAACTACCAGGAGGAAATTCACTGATAGTTTTGCAAATGCTTACCAAAGCTTTCATTTCGGATGCAATGTAGTAGTTACCGTGTTCGTCATGGCCTTGGTAAAGAGGAATGATACCAATATGGTCACGCCCGATGAGGTACTCATCTTTTTCTTCATCATAGAGCACAAAGGCAAAGATGCCGTTGAGTTCTTCAAGCAGCGCGGCACCCATGTCTGCATAAAGCGCTAATATCACTTCACAGTCAGAGTCGGTTTGAAAATCGTATTTGCCTTGGTAACGAGCACGAATTTCTTTGTGGTTATAAATCTCACCATTGACCGCTAATATGTGCTTTTTATTTGGGCTGTAAAGTGGTTGTGCGCCGCTGTTTAAACCGACAATAGAAAGGCGCTCATGAGCCAAGATTGCTTTTTCTGAAGCATAGATGCCAGACCAGTCAGGGCCGCGGTGACGCATTTTTTTAGACATCTCTAGCGCTATTGGGCGTAACGCTGTTGCATCACTTTTAATATCAAGAATGCCAAATATAGAACACATACAACTTCCTTTTGATGATTTTTAATCTGTTGGACCTAATTTGCCATTCTGGTTAAAAAAAGCAACCATATGGTGTCGTTAATATCACATAAGATGCATCTTGGTGAATTTTATTTAAGTAATGAGTGCTTTATGTGAATTTTTTCTATTTGTTTTCTGTTTTTGAGCGATGGTGGGTAAATTATGCCCAACTAAGCTCTGGGGCCGTATTGAGTTGGGCATAGAAATGACAATGTTTTACCTAAAAATTGCGATGGCTTACCTAGACATTATTACGGTTTAGTAAAATTAGGTTGGAGCTGTTTACATACGTGACGGGCAAAACCGCTACCCGCTTCGCTATAGATGTTGAATGCCGCATCAACACCACTTTCCAATAGTGATTCCAATTGGTCTGGGTATTCGGCGATGGCTGCGATTTGACCTTTAAAATTACGGTGTTGTAACTGCGATAGTGCGATTTGGTTACCCTGATGATGCGGCATAGCAAGCAGTACGAGTTTTACATTACCAGTGTCTAGAATACGCTCCCAAAAATCAGGGTCGGTTGCATCACCAGCAATAACATTGCGCCCTTGTGAGCGGTGATCATGAGCAACCTCTTCTCGGACTTCTATGCCTAAACTTATTTTGCCATAACGAGAGCGCAACTCATCATATGCACCGGTACCTATGCGGCCCATCCCTAATATGAGTACCTGGGCATGGCCTGGATTAATTAATTGATCTTTGGTGTTGAGTTTTTCAGCGGCATGTTCTTTGAGCCATTGCCGTGAATGTTGATAGAGTTCATGGCCTTTACGGCTTATTGGGGCTGCGATTACAAATGAAATGGATACCGCAATGGCCAGTGCGACCAATATATCACCCGACATCCATCCCATTTTGAAAGCAAGCCCCCCCACAATCAGTCCGAATTCACTGAAATTGAATAAAGACAAGGTGGCTAACAGTGAGGTTCTCACTCGGAATTTAAAGCGGTTGAGTACCCAAAAATAGAGGATACCTTTGATGGGAAGCAGCAGTAAGAGCAACAATGCGAGCGCAAACCCAGTCATTGTGGGTTGTTCTGATAGTCCAATGTTGAGGAAAAAGCAGACGAGAAACAGCTCTTTTAGATTAAAGAGTGATTTTGACAACTCAGATGCTTTGCGATGGCCTGCTAGCAGCATGCCTAAAATCAGAGCACCAAGATCGGGTTTCATCCCAACCAATTCAAATGATCCTGCTCCGACCACTAAGGCAAAAAATATACCAAACAGAACAAGCATTTCACCGTGACCAACCCAGTCGAGCAGTTTGTAAAATAGTGGTCGCATAAAGGGTAGGATCAATAAAGTGGCAGCGTACCAATGAGGAAGTTTTCCTGTCGAGACGGTTAAAAATATGACAGCAAAGATATCTTGCATCACAAGAATACCGATGGCGATAGTGGCGTATGTCGCGTTCATTTCTCCTTTCTCTTGCAGTGATTTCACCGCAAAAACAGTACTGGAGAATGACAAAGCAAAACCAAGCAGAACTAATTGTTCAATTGACATCGAGGCCAGAGAGCTAACCCCTAAATATTTGAATATCAATAAAGCAATGCTGAAAATCCCTGTCGAAAGGAGGTTATGAACCGTGGCACCAGCCCAAATCTCTCTCGCAAGTAAGGTTTTAATCTCTAGCTTAAGTCCAATTGTGAACAGCAATAAGGTAACCCCTAGATCGGCTAGGGTCAGAATGGTATCGCTGCTGTGGTAGCCAGCAGCATTAAGGCCAAACCCAGCAACTAAAAAGCCAACCAACGGAGGTAAATTACATTTCAAGGCAATAAACCCTGCGAAAAAAGCCGTTGAAATTAGGATAAGTTCCATAAATTCCTTTAGTAATGCTTTGGTTTAAAAATAATGTTTTGGTTGTAAAAAAGGCTGTGTCATGACGACACAGCCTTTTATTATAATTCAATCGGTTGCTTAATCGCCAAGTAATTTTTGAAGTAAAACACCATTTAACATTGCCCGTTTAATCATAGCAAATGCACCTATGGTTGGTTGTTTATCAATCTGCGACGCGACTATGGGTAAATTGGTGTGGAAAGTTTTGAGTGATTGATTCTCTACATTTCGTTGAATCGCGGGGAATACGATCTCTTGAGCGGCTGTAATTTGACCTGCAATTACCACTTTTTGTGGGTTGAACAAGTTGATGGTCATCGCAATGGCTTTACCGAGTTGATTACCCACTCGAATTAAGCTCTGTTTTGCTAGCTCATCACCGAGATTGGCGTGCTCACATACATCATTGATGGTAATGCTCTCTATATTCGCTAGGCTAGATTCATAGCCCTGAGCAATCAGTTTTTTAACACGAGATATAATAGCCGGGTTTGCGGCTACCGTTTCTAAACAGCCGAAATTTCCGCATTGACACTGTTCGCCGAGTGGGTCGATTTGGATATGACCAATTTCACCTACGTTACGGTTATAGCCTAGGAATACTTGACCATTGACGATAATGCCAGCCCCAGTTCCTCGGTGAACGCTGACTAGGATAGAGTCTTGACAGTCTTTGCTGGCACCAAAATAATGTTCGGCAAGCGCCATACCGCGCACGTCGTTGCCAACAAAACATTCAACATGAAAATTATCACGAATGATGTCACCTAAAGCGAGTGCATCAATAGCAATATTGGGCATGTATTCTACGACACCCGTTTCTGGGTTGACTAAGCCGGGTAGGGCAATACCAATGGCAATGAACTGTTCGATTCGCTCTTGCTGTTGTTTGATAAAGGTATTGAGGTGGAAAAGGAGCCCCTCAATTAATTGTGTTTGGTGAGAATAGTGAAACTCGTGATAGTCCGACGCGAGTTCTTTGCCCCCTAAATTATACAGGCTGAGCTGAATGTAATCTCGGCCTAAACGTACGGCGACAGAGTGAAAAGGGGCGACTTCGGTTGTTAAGGAGATGGCTCTACGTCCGCCAGTAGAGGCTTGTTGTGCGACCTCTTTAATGAGGCCGCGTTCTAGAAGTTGGCGGGTTATTTTTGTAACACTTGCTGGAGCAAGTTGGCTCACATCGGCAACTTGAATACGAGATATCGGACCTTGTAGGTCGATCAATCGGTACACTGCTGCGCTGTTGAGTTGTTTGACTAAATCTACGTTACCTATTTGTCCGCCATTCATTATCAATTGTGCTCGTATTGTCCGTTAACAACCGTCGCCTGAACATTGAAGTCTCTATCAAATACAGTGAGGTTCGCCACCATGCCTTTTTTAACTCGGCCTAGTTTGTGATCCACACCAATTGCTTTTGCCGGATACAGAGTCGCCATCCGCAGAGCTTCGTCCAATGCGATACCAACGTGCTCAACAGTGTTTTGCACTGCCTCAATCATAGTGAGTGCTGAGCCGCCCAGTGTGCCGTTTTCATCAACACACTTACCATCACGGTAATATACTTTCTTACCGACAAAAATAAAGTAATCCATGTTAGCGCCTGCAGGAGCTGTGGCATCGGTCACTAATACAAGCTTTTCGCCTTTGATTTTGTGAGCAATTCTGATGTTAGCATAATCAACATGAAATCCATCAGCAATAATGCCAGCATAAACTTCTGGGGTGTCATAAATTGCACCAACGACACCGGGTTCACGTCCAACCATCGGCGTCATGGCATTAAATAAGTGTGTGGCAAAGGTGATGCCTGATTCAAAGCTTTTACGTGCTTCAGTATAAGTTGCGTTAGTGTGACCAATCGATACCACAATGCCAGCTTTCACCAAACGTTCAATGTGTTCTGGATTGTTGTGCTCTGGCGCCAATGTCACTTTAGCAATCACATCGCTATTTTCACACATAGTGGCGATCATGTTGTCATCTGAAGGGCGGATGAAATCCACACTGTGAATGCCCTTTTTCATCACATTAAGATATGGCCCTTCAAGGTGTAAACCCAGTGATTGGTTTTTATATTGAGAGTGATATTCACGTGCGGCAGAAATCGCTTTGCGCATGTCTTCGTCTGAAGAGGTGATTAACGTTGGCAAAAAGCTTGTGCATCCTGATTTTAGGTTGGCTTTATGCATGATCTGCATCGTAGTCGCGGTTACTTCATCATTCAGCATCACACCGCCACAACCATTCAATTGCAGGTCGATAAAGCCTGGGCTTAGGTTTGCACCACTTAAATCTTGTGTCGTTATATCTTGTGGTAAATCCGCAATAGGACAGACCGCTTCAATCAACTCGTTGTTGATAATCACAGCATGGTCAACTAGCACATCACTGCCAGTGTAGATTTTACAGTTAGTTAGTGCGTACATAATCATCAAATCCTTATCTATCAATATTTTATAAATTTGGCGAGGCGACGAAATGAAAGGTGGAATGTGCCAGTACGGTGCTTTCTTTTCTTACTTCAATTAGGTCGCGAATTATCTTGCTAGCAAACAGCCAATGCTGGATGACATTAAAATTAAGTGCTCGTTTTGACTGGGTTATTTGATGGTTATAGTTTGCATTTTATACGAAAAAAGCCAGTCGGGGTTGTTTAGCTTACATGCTATTCGACGATGAAACAGGCAAATATTATCGCCTAATTTCCATTTTTTTTAATTGTAAAATAAGTTTTATGATCTCGCTAGCAAAAACCTTGGTATTTGGCAGATTGTGGTGATTATGATCACAAATGATAAGGTTTTAATTTGCGGAGCAAAATTAATATCATAAACTGAGTTTGACTAAATTGAGCGACTAAAATAAGTGGCTCAACCAAATACAAAAAATCCTAAATCCTATAGGGGGAACTTAAGGTGAATATTCTTGGATACTTTCAAAAAGTAGGCAAGGCGTTGATGGTACCAGTTGCCACATTGCCAGCTGCCGCGATACTAATGGGTATTGGTTATTGGATCGACCCAAATGGGTGGGGTTCAAACAGTGCCTTGGCTGCATTCCTGATTAAAGCAGGTGCTGCAATCATTGATAACATGTCTGTACTGTTTGCTGTTGGTGTGGCTTACGGTATGTCTAAAGATAAAGACGGTGCTGCTGCATTGTCGGGTTTTGTTGGTTTCTTAGTCGTGACGACTTTGCTTTCTCCAGGAGCCGTTGCACAGATCCAAGGTATTGATCCAAGCGCAGTTCCTGCTGCTTTTGGTAAAATCAACAACCAGTTTGTTGGTATTTTAGTCGGTATTGTTTCTGCTGAAATCTACAATCGCTTCTCTACTGTAGAATTGCATAAAGCATTAGCCTTCTTCTCTGGCAAACGCCTAGTACCTATTTTGACGTCGTTTGCTGGTATTTTTATCGCCTTCGTTCTGATGTATGTATGGCCGCATGTTTATGGTGGTCTAGTATCGTTTGGTGAATCGATTCAAGGTCTAGGTTCTGCGGGTGCAGGTATCTATGCGTTCTTTAACCGTTTGCTAATCCCTGTTGGTCTTCATCACGCGCTGAACTCAGTATTCTGGTTTGACGTTGCGGGTATTAACGACATTCCTAACTTCCTAGGTGGTGCAAAATCTATCGCTGAGGGTACTGGTATCCCAGGCGTAACGGGTATGTACCAAGCAGGCTTCTTCCCTATTATGATGTTTGGTCTACCTGGTGCGGCATTGGCTATTTACCACACATCTACAGCGAAGAATAAAGAGAAAGTTGCTTCTATCATGATTGCAGCTGGTTTTGCTTCATTCTTTACCGGTGTAACTGAACCTCTAGAATTCTCGTTCATGTTCCTTGCTCCTGCACTATATGTACTGCATGCAGCATTGACGGGTCTATCAGTATTCATTGCTGCTTCAATGCAGTGGATTGCGGGTTTCGGTTTCTCTGCAGGCCTTGTGGATATGGTATTGTCATCACGTAACCCACTGGCGGTTAATTGGTACATGCTAATAGTTCAAGGTATTGTGTTCTTTGCTTTGTACTATGTGATTTTCCGTACCGTTATTTTGAAATTTGGCCTTAAAACACCAGGTCGCGAAGATGACGACAGCGATAGCAAAGTATCAGGCGCGAAAGAGTCTTCTGAGCTCGCTAAACAATACCTTAAAGCTCTAGGCGGTCACAGCAACCTATCTAACATCGATGCTTGTATCACTCGCTTACGTTTATCTGTCAATGACATGAGCATTATCGACGAGAAAACATTAAAAGCATTGGGTGCAATGGGTGTGGTGAAACTGGGTACTAATAACCTACAAGTTATCTTAGGTCCTCTTGCTGAAATCGTTGCTGGTGAGATGAAGTCTATCAATGCAAACGAAGATCTTTCTAGCGTGAAACTTCCTTAGTCTTAATCGCAACGGATGATTAGGTTATTTTAAAGCCTCTGCTTCATGCAGAGGCTTTTCTTATTCATCAAATGAGCGCTATTCAAATTTAAGACTGCCCACAACGGTAGCTTTTGCCTATTTCTTACGCCCTTTGCCTGAAATTTTGCTTAGCCTAGCCAGACAAAAGGCAATGTCTTGAAATAATCGCAGGAAATGCCCACTTTTTATTGTGCAAGAGCGGATAATTGTGGATCATTAGCGACAAACTTTCTGTTTCTGCAAGCATTGCTGCTCTTACATACAGAAAAATCTTCTGACGATACTAAATAATTTTGAGGTGCTATAGATGAGTGAAGCTGAGGCTCGTCCATCGAATTTTATTCGCCAAATCATTGATAAAGATTTAGCGGATGGCAAACACACAAGTGTGCATACTCGTTTTCCGCCCGAGCCAAATGGTTACCTGCACATCGGTCATGCTAAATCTATCTGCTTAAACTTTGGTATTGCTCAGGACTATCAGGGACAGTGTAATTTACGTTTTGACGATACAAACCCTGAAAAAGAAGATATGGAGTACGTTGAGTCAATCAAAGCCGACGTGAAATGGCTCGGCTTCCAATGGTCTGGTGATGTTTGTTATTCGTCAGATTATTTTGACAAACTATACCAATACGCGGTTGAGTTGATCCAAAAAGGTCTGGCTTATGTTGAAGAGCTCAGTCCAGAAGAGATCCGTGAATATCGAGGTACATTGACTCAAGCAGGTAAGCCAAGTCCGTACCGCGATCGCAGCATTGAAGAAAACCTAGCGCTATTTGAGAAAATGCGCGCTGGTGGTTTCGAAGAAGGCAAAGCGTGCCTACGTGCCAAGATTGACATGGCATCATCCTTTATGGTGATGCGCGATCCTGTGCTTTACCGTGTTCGTTTCGCTGAGCATCACCAAACGGGTAATAAATGGTGCATTTATCCAATGTACGATTTTACCCACTGTATCTCGGATGCCTTGGAAGGGATCACGCACTCAATTTGTACCCTAGAGTTTCAAGATAACCGCCGTCTGTACGATTGGGTGTTGGAAAATATCACGATTGATTGTCGACCACATCAGTATGAGTTTAGCCGTTTAAACCTTGAATACACGGTAATGTCTAAGCGTAAACTAAACCAGCTGGTTACGGAAAAATTAGTGGATGGTTGGGATGACCCACGTATGCCGACGATTTCAGGTTTACGCCGCCGTGGATTCACACCAGCATCGATTCGTGAATTTTGCAAACGCATAGGTGTGACAAAACAGGAAAATATGATCGAATTCAGTTCGTTAGAGTCTTGTATCCGTGAAGACTTAAACGAACATGCGCCTCGCGCCATGGCGGTTCTTGACCCTGTAAAAGTGGTGATAGAAAACTTTGAGGCGGGTAAAGTCGAGACGTTAACGCTGGCAAATCATCCAAACAAGCCTGAAATGGGCGAACGTGAAGTTCCATTTACTCGCGAATTGTGGATTGAACGTGAAGATTTCCGTGAAGAAGGCAACAAGAAATACAAACGTTTAGTGCTAGGCAAAGAAGTTCGCTTACGCGGCGCTTACGTAATAAAAGCAGAGCGCATTGAAAAAGATGCACAAGGCAATATTACGACAATATTCTGCACTTACGATATGGATACTCTGGGTAAAAACCCGGCAGATGGACGCAAAGTGAAAGGTGTTATTCACTGGGTATCCGCCGATAAAGCCTTGCCAGCTGAAATTCGTTTGTATGATCGCCTATTTACCGTTCCCAACCCGGCGGCGGCTGACAACTTTGCCGAAACCATTAACCCAGATTCATTGGTTAAAATTAATGGTTTTGTTGAGCCTAGTTTGGTGTCGGCACACGCGGAGCAAGGTTATCAGTTTGAGCGCATGGGTTATTTCTGTGCTGACTCGAAAGATTCTAAACCAGAAGCGTTGGTTTTTAACCGCACAGTGGGTCTACGTGACACTTGGGCAAAAATAGACGCAGAGTAAGCTTAAGTACTATTTAAAAAGGTCAGCCAATGCTGGCCTTTCTTTTTATTATGGTACTGTTTTTGTCTGAGCAAGCTCACTTAGCGGGGAAAATGTGTGAGATTCCTGCGATTATCGTAGTCGTGACACATTTTTTACCTTGCGTCCTATAGTTTTGCTAGCGTTATCCGATATATTAAACAGATCATCGTATTTATTTATTCCAAGCACATAGCTGAGCCTTATATGCGTCAAATTTTTCAGCGTCTACTGTTGCCGATAGCAATGGTTGCCGTGACTCAGACTTCTATCGTTAGTGCCGAGAGCATTCGCCTGGTTGGGCCGAATGGTGAGATCCAGTCTTCTCCTCAATTTTCAGAAAATCTCACTCAAACTCGTAATCTTCAGCAGGCTAATAGCCAACCATCGACGTTTTTTGGGCCAACCTTAGACAGCGACACTTTGTGGTCTATTGCCACTCGACTACGCCCATCGAATAACGTCACTGTACAACAAACCCTGCTGGCCATTTATCGGCTAAACCCTCAGGCGTTCGAAAATCAAAATATTCACAGTTTGATTCCGGGTAGCAACTTACGTGTTCCATCATTGGCACAGGTAAATAGTGCGCCCACACAAGAAGCGGTCAATATCATGGCCGCGCATCAAGCCAAATTGAATGCTAATACGGCGCAGCCAACAGCGCCTGTTACTGCTGCTTCTACAGCTTTGCCTGAAAAAACAATTGCCTCTATTGCCGCTCAACCAGTTGTTGAAAAGACGAAGAGTGAACCTGTGCTAAAAGATATTGGCACACAAGTTGCGAAATCTGATACTGAATTACTGGCGCTTGAAGAGAAAAATCATAAGTTACGTTTGATGCTGGCAGATGTTCAATCTGAAGTCGATGCACTCAAAGGAGAACTCGGTGACGAAAACCGCATTCGCTCTGAAGTTGAAAAGCTACTTGATGAAGAACGTCGAAAAGCACTAGAGGCGCAAAAGCTTGCACCAAGTGCACTTGATCAACTGCTTTCCAACTCTTGGTTGGTCGCCGCTCTCGCCCTTATTCCTGGTCTGTTAATTGGTTTACTGGTTGTGATGTTGCTTGGCCGCCGATCCAAGCCAACGGAGCAGCCTGTTGTCACTCAAGGTAATCAAGAGCCCATAACGCCAATGGCTGCTGGCAGCCTTGAAGATATTGACGATGATTTAATGCTGGATGATGACTTGTTTGGTGAGTCTGATGATAGTGAGAAGTTATTTGGTGACGACATCACACTGGATGATGAAATCGATGACAATGCTGAACAAGAATCGGACATTTTTGCCGATTTAGACGATACAGATTTAGACTTCAACCTCGAAGGTGAAGATGGCGAAGACCCATTTGCGAGTATCGGCGATGATGGTGATCTTGCTGCGGATTTAGAAGATTTGACTGCTAGCAGTAACGGCATCAGTGTTGGTACTGACGAAAAAGCTGTCGGTCTCGATGAGATGGCGCGAGCTTTAGACGAAGCGTTATTAGATGAAGATGATAGCGAAACAGAATTTGATTTATCCGATGATGATGATTCCATTTCTGAAGACGACATTGACGCGTTATTGGCTGGAGATGAGAAAGCTGAAGATCTCGGAAGCGATACTTTAGATCAATCGCTACTTGACGATTTGTTTGCCGCCAATAGTGATGACGATCATCATGATAGTTTTGACTTTGATTCATTATTGGATGAGTCCGAAGATGATTTCAACTTGGATTCAGAAGAGCCTGATCTAGCAAAAACCGGCGGTAACTTCGATTTAAAAGAAGCAGAGCTAGCGTCGGATAGTGAACTTGATGATCTATTCGCAACGATTGAAGCGCAATCTGACCTCACCTCAATAGAAACTGATTCCTCCACTGAAACAGCGCTGCTGGATGAATTATTAGAAGAGCAAGATGAAGATGTCCTAGCAATTGATAGTGACAGTGTCGAACTGCTCGATGAGCTACTCGGTGATGATGAAGAGAGCGAGACAGACTTATCGGAAAGCACCGACTTACTTGAAGAACTTGTGCAGCCCGATAAAGACATCGCTTCGAGCGAAGAAGATATTGATGATGTTGACTTCACTGGTGATCAAACTCTGTATGAGTTATTGGGTGAAGAAACTACGGAATCCGACATTGAAACCGAGCTGGATGAGAATAGTACAGAGCTATTGGACGAACTATTTACTGACAATGGTTCTGAATCACTTGAGTTTGAAAAGGCAGACCAAGAGCAAGAAGGTGCTGAAGATAAGGGTAGTCTCGCTGAAGAAGATGGTACGGCATTATTTGAAGAGTTGCTGGAAATCGAGCAGCATGCTCAGAATATCGAAGAGGCCGAACAGCAAAATAGCGAGTTGTTGGATAATGAAAACGATAGCGTTGAAGATTCCGAGTTTAACAGCGACATCTTCATTGACGATCTGCTAAGTGCCGCTCCTGAAAAAGATCCTCTACTGGATGATGAACAGATGGGAGTGGTTGATGGCGACATCGATGAAGAATTTATCGACGACTCATTTGATTTTAACCCAGAAATTGAAGGGGCAAGTTATCCGGATCTGAAGCCGAATGAGGAGCAACCTCTAAACAGCTCGACATCCCCGGAAAAAATAGAACCCGCACAGGTTAGCAAACCAGAAGTCAGCCCTAACGAATTTGGAGTTCCACAAGATGAAGACTGGGACATTGGTGAGCTAGAAGAGGAAGAACCAAGCCAAGCTGATGTTGAGCCGCTTCAAACCAATTCAGCAGAATCATCGGCAAAGGACCATGTTGAGGAGCTCCACGATGACAAGTTAGTGGAGTTAGAAGAAGAAGATCTCCTTGCTTCCTTTAATGAGCCATCGCTAGAAGAACAGTCACAGAGCGAGCTTTCCGAAGTCCAACTGCCAGAGCAGTCAGAAGAAGACGCGCTGGCGGATGCGATAGCCGAGCCTCAAGAAGCGGCGTCAGAGCCTGTTGCTCAAGAAAGTTTTGAAGCGATTGATGAGCAAGCCTTACCTGAATTCAGTGAAGAAGATGCACTTGCTTCAATTAACGAGCCTCCTCTAGAAGAAGAAAAGGAAGACG
>NZ_CAWNHR010000011.1:254619-879837 GCF_963874485.1 Vibrio sp. V15_P4S5T153
AAGCGGCGTCAGAGCCTCTTGCTCAAGAAAGTTTTGAAGCGATTGACGAGCAATCCTTACCTGAATTCAGTGAAGAAGATGCACTTGCTTCAATTAACGAGCCTCCTCTAGAAGAAGAAAAGGAAGACGAGAGCGACCTTACGGATCTTGAGCTTCCAGAGTACACAGAAGAAGACGCGCTGGCGGATGCGATAGCTGAGCCTCAAAAAGCGGCGTCAGAGCCTGTTGCTCAAGAAAGTTTTGAAGCGATTGACGAGCAAGCCTTACCTGAATTTAGTGAAGAAGATGCACTTGCTTCAATCAACGAGCCTCCTCTAGAAGAAGAAAAGGAAGACGAGAGCGACCTTACGGATCTTGAGCTGCCAGAGTACACAGAAGAAGACGCGCTGGCGGATGCGATAGCCGAGCCTCAAGAGGCGACGCCAGAGCCTGTTGCTCAAGAAAATTTTGAAGCGATTGATGAGCAAGCCTTGCCTGAATTCAGTGAAGAAGATGCACTTGCTTCAATTAACGAGCCTTCTCTAGAAGAAAAGGAAGACGAGAGCGACCTTACGGATCTTGAGCTGCCAGAGTACACAGAAGAAGACGCGCTAGCGGATGCGATAGCCGAGCCTCAAGAAACGGCGTCAGAGCCTGTTGCTCAAGAAAGTTTTGAAGCGATTGATGAGCACGCCTTGCCTGAATTCAGTGAAGAAGATGCACTTGCTTCAATTAATGAACCAGCACTAGAAACAGATCAACAGCCGCTTTCAGTAGACGATGACGCAAACGAGTTGCAGAGTATTTCAAAGCAGGAGTTTGATGAGAAAGCCTTAAAAGATTGGCTAGATAAGGAAAGCATATCCCCTGCGCCGTTCACGTTTGACCGCCCACTCGATGCCCGCACTATTGATAGTGCGGGTATGGATATTGATGCAATGTTAGAGGTTGGTGGCGAAGATTGGAACGGTTTTAATTTAACGCCAGATCAACAAGCTTCCATCCCAGATGACGTGCCTGAAGAAGAGCTTGCCGTTTGGAATGATGAGATTCAAACCGACGAGCCTCAAATTCTTGATGAAAACTGGGGAATTCAAGATGAACTCGATGATTTTGAAGCCCAAAAGAGCCAGTACATGACCATCGATGAGCTAATGGCTCAAGTTGAGGGTGAAGAGGGGATTAGCCCTGAAGATGAAGAACTCAAGTTAGATGTTGGTTTAAGTGAATTTCCGGATGTGATTGGTGACATTGGTGATATCGATGTAGACAATAACTCTGAGGCGGCGGGTAAGCTTGACCTCGCCAAAATTTACATCGAGATGAACGATGATAAAGGGGCGATAAAACTGTTAGAGGAAGCCATTGTTGATGGTAGTGATGATATTCGACGAGAAGCGAAATCCTTGATTGACAGCATTAATCGCCGAGCTTAAAAACAAACGAGGCCGTGAATATACGGCCTCGTTGTTATTGAATAGCCTTTTCTGACTTGCAGATGACCTGAACTTCACATTGAAAGTTGTCGGGGTAGATGGCTTGTCGATTAGAATTTTTTTTTGATTGCGATTATACTGCCCGACCCATTTTCAAAGAGAATCAGATGATGAGAATCGCTTTAGGTATTGAGTACAATGGTTCTCAATACTATGGTTGGCAGCGACAACGTGACGTTAAAAGTGTCCAAGAAGAATTAGAAAAAGCACTCACAGTTGTGGCGAACCATCCGGTTGAAGTATTGTGTGCGGGGCGCACCGATGCAGGGGTTCACGGCACAGGGCAGGTGATACATTTTGATACTACGGCTTGCCGAAAAATGGTCGCTTGGACAATGGGTGTCAATGCTCATTTACCAAAAGATATCGCTGTTCGTTGGGCAACTGAGGTTTCAAGCGATTTTCACGCTCGCTTTTCGGCTACAGCACGCCGTTATCGCTACATCATTTATAATCATGCTTATCGCCCTGGCATATTATCTTCAGGTGTCAGTCATTATCATGGCGATTTAGACGTTGAGAAAATGCAGCAAGCAGGGCAGCTTTTATTGGGCGAAAATGATTTCACCTCTTTTCGCGCTGTGCATTGTCAATCGAATAGTCCTTGGCGAAACGTCATGCATTTGAATGTGACTCGGCATGGCAACTATG
This sequence comes from Vibrio sp. V15_P4S5T153, assembly GCF_963874485.1. Lineage (NCBI taxonomy): Bacteria > Pseudomonadati > Pseudomonadota > Gammaproteobacteria > Vibrionales > Vibrionaceae > Vibrio > Vibrio sp. V15_P4S5T153. The sequence goes on from NZ_CAWNHR010000011.1 coordinate 256,746, forward strand.
TCGTCATCGACATTAAAGCAAATGCTTTTGTCCATCATATGGTGCGAAATATTACCGGTAGCCTCATCGTTGTCGGCCGTGGTGAGCAGCCTCCCGAATGGATAAAATGGCTGCTTGAAGCCAAAGATAGAAAACTGGCGGGTGCAACAGCCAAAGCGGAAGGATTATATTTAGTTGCTGTTGATTATCCAGAAGAATTTTCTTTACCAAAAGAGTCGCTTGGGCCGCTATTTTTAGCTGATAATTTGAACTAATAACGCGTAAAGTGTCCAAAACAGAGTCGTGACGTGTGTGGGAATGACAGCCAGAAAATAGGTACAACCAGTTTTTTGTCTACACTAAGCATTTTATATGTTTTAATCCTCACGCATAAATCCCAAATTTGTATCTTTCGCAATCACGTGAGAGAGTTAAGAGTAAAGGTCTTCCATGAGTTGGCTTGAAAAGATTTTAGAAAAAAGCAATATCGTAACTTCGCGTAAAGCATCCATCCCTGAAGGGGTTTGGACTAAATGTACTTCTTGTGAGCAAGTGTTATATCACGCTGAGCTTGAGCGTAACTTGGAAGTGTGCCCTAAATGTGATCATCACATGCGCATGAAAGCACGTCGCCGCTTAGAGACTTTTCTTGATGAACAGAATCGTGTCGAGATTGGTGACGAGTTAGAGCCGCAAGATAAACTCAAATTTAAAGACTCAAAACGTTATAAAGAACGCCTTTCAGCTGCTCAAAAAAGCAGTGGCGAGAAAGACGCTCTTGTGGTGATGCAAGGCGAACTATTGGGTATGCCTTTGGTTGCTTGTGCTTTTGAATTTTCTTTTATGGGTGGTTCAATGGGGTCTGTAGTTGGTGCGCGTTTCGTACGAGCTGTTGATGCCGCTATAGAAAACAACTGTGGTTTGGTCTGCTTTTCTGCCAGTGGCGGCGCGCGTATGCAAGAAGCGTTAATGTCATTGATGCAGATGGCAAAAACCAGTGCGGCGCTTGAACGTTTATCAAGCAAAGGCTTACCTTATATCTCGGTCATGACTGACCCTACAATGGGTGGCGTATCGGCAAGTTTAGCGATGCTTGGTGACATCAATATTGGTGAACCTAAAGCACTGATTGGTTTTGCAGGTCGTCGAGTTATCGAACAAACGGTACGTGAAGACTTACCTGAAGGTTTCCAACGCAGCGAATTCCTGATTGAGCATGGTGCGATTGATATGATTGTCGATCGCCGTGAAATGCGTCAACGCGTGGGGGGATTGATCGCTAAATTGACCAATCACAGCTCACCGTTGGTCGTTTCTGTTGATGATTCACCGATTGAACCTGATTACGCTGTACCAGAAGCGCACGAAAAAGGGTAAAGTAGGCACTAACACACTAACTGCTTAATGGTTATAAACGTTAGATGACTCAAAACCTTATCCCACAAGCCACATCCTCTCTTGCGATGTGGCTTGATTATTTAGCGAATATTCATACCTCCGCTATCGACCTTGGCTTGGATCGTGTTCAAGCTGTGGCTCAAAAAGCGAATCTTATTAAACCTGCACCTACCGTAATTACCGTGGCTGGAACGAATGGCAAAGGCTCGACCTGTGCATTAATGGAAGCCATTTTATTGGATGCAGGTTATCGCGTGGGCGTTTATAGCTCACCTCATCTTATCCGTTATAACGAACGCGTGCGTATTAATGCGCTTGAGCTCAGCGATGAACAGCATACGCAAGCCTTCGCTTTTGTTGAAGCGCAACGGGGTGACATCAGTTTAAGCCTATTTGAGTTCGGTACATTGGCGGCGCTGCGTTTATTTCAAACGCAAGCGGTGGATGTCATTTTATTGGAAGTTGGGCTAGGTGGCCGACTTGATGCGACCAATATCGTGGATCACGATGTTTCTGTGATCACCAGCTTGGCGATTGATCACGTGGATTGGCTCGGCGATGACATCAATGTTATTGGCTATGAAAAAGCGGGGATTTATCGCGCAGGTAAACCCGCTATTTGCGGCCAGCCTAAGCCACCACCAACGGTTGCAGCGCATGCTGATGATATTGGTGCGGAGATGTACCAAGTCGGTATTCAGTTTTCCTATGAACTTGCCTCTGAAACAACGTGGAATTGGCGAAGTGGTCCATTTGAGTTATCTGATTTACCGCTCCCTCGCTTGCCCTTGCCTAATGCGGCTACGGCATTAATGGCACTCGGCTGCTCCGGTTTGGCTGTGAGTGATGTCAATATCGTCAATGGGCTTAGCAACGCAACACTTGCTGGGCGGATGCAAAAAATCAGTGATAGCCCAGAAATCATTCTTGATGTTGCACATAATCCCCATTCGGCCGAATATTTGGTGGCGCAGCTCAAACAGCGTTACGCACACAAAAAGGTCCATGTGGTGATTGGCATGCTGCGTGATAAAGATGTGAAGGCCACGCTTCATCAACTGAAATCAATCGCTAACGTTTGGTATCCTGCTTCATTAAGTGGCCCTAGAGCCGCGCAAGCGAATGAACTGTGTCAGTACCTTGAGCCTGGCGTTAAACCGTTTGCTAGCCCAGTCAGCGCTTTTGAAGCCGCGATGACACAAGCCGATAGCAATGATGTCATTATCGTGGTTGGGTCGTTTCATACTGTGGGTGAAGTATTAGAGCACTGGCAGAACAAAGGAGTATAAATGGCAAGTAAGTTTCAGAGCCGCTTGGTAGGAACAATTATATTGGTGGCGATAGGGGTGATAGTGTTACCTGATGTATTGGATGGCAAAAAGACCCACTACAAAGAAGATATCGCCAGCATCCCAATTAAACCCGAATTAGACAGCGACGTAGAGAAGTTTGAAATTCTCGACCCCGTTGAAGATCAAGTCGCGTTGCCCGATTCGCCTGTGGAAGTGATCGCACAAACTAACCAGAGCGACGCAGCAACGCAGAGCAAGCCACTCACTGTGAAAGTGAAAGAAACGGCGGAAAGAAATGATTACCAAGATAGTGCTTGGCTCATTCAGTTGATGGCATTAAAGAATGCCGAAAACGCAAAAACCGTGGTTAAAGATCTGCAAAAACGGGGTTATCAAGCTCATACTAAGCAAGAAAATGGCTTCACTCGGATCATTATTGGTCCAGATGTTTCCAAAACCAAGCTTGAGCGTCAACTCTTAGAACTGGAAAAAATTACCGGTGCAAAAGGTCAATTGCTCAAATTTAAACCACTAAACCCATAAGAAAACGTTTGCGTCGCGTTTTTTTCTGTTAAAATGCGCGCCAACTTAAGATGTAGAACTCATGAATTGGTTAGATATTGTCATTTTAAGTGTGATCGGCCTATCGGCATTGATCAGTTTAGTCCGTGGCTTTGCTAAAGAAGCGTTGTCATTAGTGATATGGTTCGGTGCATTTTTTATTGCCAGCCAATACTACGCAAAACTTGCGGTGTATTTTTCAAATATCAAAGATGACATGTTTCGTAATGGCGCGGCCATCGCAGCACTGTTTGTTGCAACACTCATTGTCGGAGCGATCATTAACTATGTGATTGCTCAATTGGTACAAAAAACGGGCCTATCAGGAACTGATCGGGTACTGGGCATTGTTTTTGGAGCATTGCGTGGTGTGCTGATTGTTTCAGCTGCCTTGTTTTTTATGGATGCGTTTACCGCATTTCCAAATTCAGAGTGGTGGAAGAGCTCGCAATTGGTACCGGAATTTAGCCGTATCATTGCGCCGTTCTTTGAGCACTTACAAGCAACATCAAGTTTTCTCTCTGGCGCGATTTAGCGCCAGTTACTGTCGCAAATCGAGGATCAGGACATGTGTGGTATTGTTGGAATCGTGGGTACAACGCTGGTAAACCAGTCAATTTATGACGCGTTAACGGTATTGCAGCATCGTGGCCAAGATGCCGCTGGTATTTGTACCATAGAAAGCAATCGTTTCCGTCTGCGTAAGGCGAACGGTTTAGTGAAAGATGTCTTTGAAGCAAAACACATGCAGCGTCTTCAAGGAACGGTGGGTATTGGGCATGTGCGTTATCCTACTGCGGGTAGTTCGAGTGCCTCAGAAGCTCAACCTTTCTACGTTAACTCCCCGTTCGGTATCACGCTTGCTCATAACGGCAACCTCACCAATGCCAACGAAGTACGCCAGAAGTTGTTTGAAAAAGATCGTCGCCATATCAATACCACTTCAGATTCCGAAGTGCTGCTTAACGTCTTGGCGCATGAAATTGATACAGTCAGAGGCAATGTAACCGCAGAAGATGTGTTTCGTGCTGTCGCCAATGTACATCGCACCATTCGCGGTGCTTATGCTGTTGTCGCGATGATCATTGGGCATGGGATGATCGCGTTTCGTGACCCGCATGGTATTCGTCCTATCTGCTTAGGTAAACGTGAAGTCGATGGTCGTACCGAATACATGGCCGCTTCGGAGTCGGTGGCGCTAGATGCTGTCGGCTTTGATTTTGTGCGTGACCTTGCCCCCGGAGAAGCGGTGTATGCGACCTTTGATGGCCAGCTATTTACTAAACAATGTGCCGATAATCCAACACTTAACCCATGCATTTTTGAATTTGTCTACTTCGCCCGCCCAGATTCGTTTATCGACAAAATTTCGGTTTACAGCGCGCGCGTAGAAATGGGTAAAAAGTTGGGTGAGCGCATCAAGAACGAATTTGCTGACTTAGATATTGATGTCGTGATCCCCATTCCTGAGACTTCGTGCGATATCGCATTGCAAATTGCACAAGCGATTGATATTCCATATCGCCAAGGTTTTGTCAAAAACCGCTACGTTGGCCGCACATTTATTATGCCGGGCCAGCAACAGCGTAAAAAATCGGTGCGCCGTAAACTCAATGCGATTCGTTCTGAATTTAAGGGCAAAAACGTGTTGCTAGTGGATGACTCGATAGTGCGTGGAACTACGTCAGAGCAAATTATTGAGATGGCTCGTGATTCTGGTGCAAACAAGGTGTACATGGTGTCAGCCGCGCCTGAGATCCGTTTCCCTAACGTCTATGGCATTGATATGCCAAGTGCTAACGAGTTGATTGCTCATGGTCGAGATGCCGATGAAATTGCGCAGCGAATTGGTGCCGATGCTCTGATTTTCCAAAATCTGGAAGATTTAGTGGATGCCGTCGGCATGGGTAACCGCGATATTGCAAAATTTGAAGCGTCGGTATTTAACGGAGAATACGTCACGGGCGATATTGATCAGCAGTATCTTGATTTTCTTGAATCGATGCGCAGCGACGATGCAAAAACGGTTCGAGAAATCCAGCAAGATCTCGCCAACCTAGAGATTCATAACGAAGGCGCGTAATCGAGCGCATCTCCCCAAATAGGCTGCAAAGAAAAAGGCTTCCATCGAGGAAGCCTTTTTTGTGCTCGTTAACAGGGTTTGACTAAAGGATCATTGCCGCAATCCAGCCAAACACAATCAGTGGAATATTATAATGGATGAAGGTTGGGACCACCGTTTCCCAAATATGTTCGTGTTGGCCATCCGCATTTAGGCCTGACGTTGGCCCCAAGGTGGAATCTGACGCTGGAGAGCCAGCATCGCCTAACGCAGCAGCGGTACCCACTAGCGCAATGGTCGCCATAGGCGAAAAGCCAAAGGCGAGGGCAAGGGGCACGTAAATGGTTGCGATGATTGGAATCGTTGAGAAGGATGAACCAATGCCCATAGTGACCAACAAACCGACGATCAGCATTAATAAAGCAGATAACGCTTTGTTGTCGCCAATGCTTACTGATAAGGCTTCGACGAGCGACTCAACTCCACCGGTGGCTTTCATCACGGCGGCAAATCCGGCCGCTGAAATCATAATAAAGCCAATCATTGCCATCATATGTACACCTTTGGTGAATACATCGTGCGTCTCTTTCCATGCAATCACACCACCAAAAGTGAAGACCATAAAACCAGCCAGTGCGCCGATGATCATCGAACCTGTGGACAGTTGCACGGCAAGTGCCGTGATAATACCGAGCGCGGCAATCAAAATATGCTTTTTGTTGATCGCTTTTGGTTCGGTATTAATGACAGTATGTTCCGTCTCTTGATACTGGCGAGGTTTACGATAGGTAAAGAAAATGGCGACCAGTAAGCCAAAAATCATCCCAGCGGCGGGTAGCAGCATGGCTATCGGCACTTGGCTTGCCGTCACGTTTTCAAGGCCATTATCGCGTAAATTCTTGAGTAAGATGTTATTGAGGAAAATTCCACCAAAGCCGACAGGCAAGACCATATAGGGCGTGATAAGGCCAAAAGTGAGCACGCAAGCAATCAGCCTGCGGTCAAGCTTCAGCTTGGCAAAGACGCCCAATAGCGGTGGAATTAAAATCGGAATAAAGGCGATATGGACAGGAATGATATTTTGCGATGACATGGTAACTAGAACCAGCGCGACCAGAACCGCATACTTCAAACCTGTGGTGGCCGCACCATGCTCTTTGCCATGGATACGCTTAATCACGTTTTGCGCCAGTAAGTCAGTAATACCAGATTTAGAAATCGCGACGGCAAAGGTGCCTAGCATCGCATAACTTAGTGCGATGGTTGCACCACCACCTAAGCCACTTTCAAATGCAGAAACAGCGTCATTTAAACTCATCCCTGCAACTAAACCACCGACGATCGCACTAAATGTCAGTGCGACGACGACATTGACCCGCATCAGCGCAAGAAGCAGCATGATGCATACAGAAATTACTACAGGATTCATATATTTCTCGGTTAGTTGTGTTTACTTGTTATTGTTTTCTGAAGGTTCAACAAGTGGCCATCCGCCAAGGGCCTTCCATTTGTTGACGATACCGCAAAAAAGTTCGGCTGTTTTTTGCGTATCGTATAGCGCTGAATGCGCTTCTCTATTGTCAAATTCCATCCCAGCGGATTTGCACGCTTTGGCCAAAACGGTTTGCCCATAGGCTAAACCACTTAGCGCAGCGGTATCAAAAGTCGCAAAAGGGTGGAAAGGGACTCGTTTTAGCTTGCAGCGTTCACTGGCTGCCATCACGAAATTCAAGTCAAAGGTAGCATTGTGCGCCACCATGATCGCGCGGCTACAGTCATTGTCGCGTTGCTCTTTTCGGACTAGCTTATAAATTTCTCTGAGTGCTTCGGCTTCGCTGACAGCACCGCGTAATGGGCTAAATGGGTCACGAATGCCATTAAACTCAAGCGCCTCTTTTTCAAGGTTGGCACCTTCAAAAGGCTCAACATGAAAGTGAATCGTCGATGCTGGGTGCAGATCACCTTGTTCATCCATACGCAACGTAATCGCGCAGATTTCTAATAGTGCATCGGTCTTTGCATTGAAACCGGCTGTTTCGACGTCGATGACGACGGGAAAATAACCGCGGAAACGCTTTTTCAGTGTCAATGCTTCATTTACTTCAGTCATGCTAGCTCTTGGTTGTGTGACAGGGCTGGCATTATTACAGATTCTTTCTACGATAAAAACCAAACACGTTAATAAATGCAGGTTTCACTATGCGTTGGATAGTGTGGTGATGTGGCTAGATTTTTGCATTAACTTAGTCAATAGAAAGCGAAGCGGCAATTTTCCGCCATCGTTGTAGTATCGCTCGGAGAATAAAATCGTTATGAATAAATGGGTTACTGCCACTATTGTGATGACCAGCATACTGACATCCTTTGCCCCTATGGCGATGGATAAGCGTTATGTGGCAACACCACAGCAGTCTACGTGGCAGATGGTGACGAATACCCCTTTAGAGTGTCGTTTGGTCCATCCTATCCCTAATTACGGTGACGCTGAATTCTCTTCACGTGCGAATAAGAAGATTAACCTCGATTTCGAACTCAAAATGCGTCGTCCAATGGGCGAAACTCGCAACGTAAGTTTAGTGTCATTACCACCGAGTTGGCGTCCGGGTGAGAGTGCAGACCGTATTACCAATTTGCAATTCTTCAAACAGTTCGATGGTTATATCGGTGGTCAAACCGCTTGGAGCCTACTCAGTGAATTGGAAAAAGGACGCTATCCAACCTTTAGCTACCAAGATTGGCAAAGCCGAGATCAGCGCATTGAAGTCGCTCTCTCGTCGGTTCTTTTTCAAGAGAAGTACAACGTGTTTAGCGATTGTGTGAGCAATTTGCTGACGTACAGTTTTGAAGATATCTCATTTACGATTCTGCATTACGACCGCGATAATGTACAACTCAATAAAGCTTCGCAAAAACGGCTTGCGCAAATTGCTGACTATATTCGCTATAACCAAGATATTGATTTGGTGTTGGTTTCTACCTATACCGACTCTGTTGATAGTCGAGGAGTGAGTCAGGATCTTTCTGAGCGTAGGGCTGAGGTATTAAGAGATTACTTTAAATCACTGGGGTTACCTGAGGATCGCATTCAAGTGCAAGGCTATGGTAAACGCAGGCCGATTGCTGACAACGCATCACCCATCGGCAAAGATAAAAACCGTCGTGTGGTTATTTCACTGGGTCGAACAATTATCTAATAACGTTAGAGTAAAAAAGCAGCCCATTTCAAAGGCTGCTTTTTGTGATGTTATCCGGGAAACTTTACGCATCTAGTTTATATAACTAGCTGATGCTGCAAAGAGGCTTATCCTTCTAAACCTGCTGATGCTTGTTTGTTTTGGATAAGTTCAATCATGTAACCATCAGGATCTTTCACAAAAGCGATATGCGTGGTGCCACCTTTTACTGGGCCAGCTTCACGGGTCACATTACCTCCAGCCGCTTTAATCGTGTCACAGGTGGTATACACATCTTCAACACCAATCGCGATGTGGCCAAAAGCATTACCTAGGTCATAGCTTGTGGTGCCCCAGTTATAGGTCAGTTCGATCACCGCACCCTGAGATTCATCGCCATAACCCAGAAATGCCAATGTGTATTTGTATTCTGTATTTTCATTAGTACGAAGCAGTTGCATACCCATGACCTTGGTGTAAAACGCGATCGATTTTTCTAAATCGCCTACGCGTAGCATGGTGTGCAAAATACGACTATTTGACATGTTGAGCTCCTAACTTTCTGATGAAATATCTATCCCCACCCGACCACTGTGGCGATGATGTTGGCTTACGTTCACCCACTCCAATCACAGAGTTTATCTATGTTCAAAGGAATTTGTTTACTTACTGCCTACTTGCAGAGTTGAGTCTTTTGGGGATCTGGTTAAATTTTATAGGTCAGTTTTATCAGAGAATTCGCAAAGATCTTCAATGATACAACTGCCACAACGCGGCTTTCTTGCGACACAGGTGTAGCGACCATGTAAGATCAACCAGTGATGAACATCAACTTTGAATTCTTTAGGGACGACTTTGAGCAGTTTTTGTTCCACTTCATCAACGTTTTTACCCACCGCAAACTTGGTTCTATTTGAAACACGGAAAATATGCGTGTCAACGGCGATGGTTGGCCACCCGAAAGCGGTGTTCAATACCACATTGGCCGTTTTTCTGCCAACGCCGGGCAGCGATTCTAATGCTTCACGGCTCTCTGGCACTTCTCCTGCGTATTGATCCAATAAGATACGGCAAGTTTTGATGACGTTTTCTGCTTTGGAATTGAATAAACCAATGGTTTTGATGTATTGCTTTAGCCCATCAACGCCAAGCTCAAAGATAGCTTGTGGCGTATTAGCAATAGGGTAAAGTTTGTCAGTGGCTTTATTAACGCTGACGTCAGTCGCTTGAGCGGAAAGCAGTACTGAGATCAGTAACTCAAACGGTGTGCTCCATTTAAGCTCGGTTTCTGGCTTCGGGTTATTGGCCCGTAAACGCTCGAGGATCTCGACTCGTTTGACATTATTCATCGTTTGGAAAACTTCCTTATGATTTCGCTAAGCGTTAGTGACGCGTGCTCGTTCTATGACGGGCTTTTGTTCTTTAGGTTGGCGAGCAGCCAGATTTTTATCGATGATATTTTTAGCTGCAATCAAAAAGCCAACACCAATAAACGCTCCAGGCGGCAAGAGCGCAAGCAAAAAGCTGTTGTCAAAATGGAAGACCTCAATGCGTAAAATGGTTGCCCAATGACCCAGTAATAAATCAGCACCATCAAACAGTGTGCCATTGCCAATTACTTCACGCAGTGCGCCCAAAATGACCAGAATAGTGGTCATTCCCATGCCCATCCAAAATCCATCTTGTGCTGAAGGCAATACTGCATTTTTTGAGGCAAATGCTTCGGCGCGACCGATGATGATACAGTTGGTCACAATCAGAGGAATGAAGATCCCTAGCGATAGGTACAGGCCGTAAGCGTAGGCATTCATTAACAGTTGTACGCAAGTTACTAGTGCGGCGATGATCATCACAAACACAGGGATACGAACTTCTTTGGGGACATAATCTCGTACTAATGAGATGGTGACATTTGAACAGACGAGAACCAGCAATGTCGCAACGCCTAAACCTAGCGCATTCGTGACAGTGGAAGAAACCGCTAGTAAAGGGCACAGTCCAAGTTGTTGAACGAGCGCAGGGTTGTTGCTCCACATCCCGTTTTTAATCAGTGTCTTATGATCACTCATTGCTGGCTCCTTTACAGTCAAAAGGTTGTGCTAATAGTGCTTCTCGATGTTGATTCACAAACTGAGCGGTATTTTTCACCGCTTTGACGACGGCTCGCGGCGTAATCGTCGCTCCAGTAAACTGATCAAATTGTCCCCCATCTTTGCGCACTTTCCAAGTCTCGATATTTTGCTCAGTGACTTGCTTGCCAGTAAAGCTCAATATCCAATCAGTGACGCGTAAATCTATTTTGTCACCTAACCCCGGTGTTTCTTGATGAGACAGAACGCGAGTCCCTGTGATGGTGCCATCGTGCTTGATGCCAATAATTACCTTGATCGCGCCGTTATAGCCATCAGGTGCGATGGCTTCAATAGCCAGTCCACTCGGTTCACCGTTTTGTGTGGCAATATAAGCGTGCATAGGTTGGTCTGTACCAAGTGCAGGATCAGTCACCAGTGTACAGGATTTGTACAGTTCGTTGTCGTGCAAACTGTGCGGGATCACTTGGTTTAAAATCGATTGCAGTTGAATCTGCTCTTGCTTGGTTATTTGATCTTTTGTTAGGTATTGGGTTAACGCTACAACACCTGTTGAAGCACAGGCAAAGATAGCGAGAATCAAACCGTTATTGCGAATGGCGGTTAACATAGCGCTCCTTAATGCCCGTAGGTTCGAGGTTTAGTGTAGTAATCAATCAGTGGGACACACATGTTGGCAAGTAATACAGCGAAGGCTACCCCGTCAGGGAAGCCTCCCCAACTGCGGATAATGAAAATCATCATGCCAATAAATGCGCCGTAAATTAAGCGACCTTTGACGGTTGTGGAAGCGGTGACTGGATCGGTTGCGATGAAAAAAGCGCCGAGCATAGTCGCGCCCGAGAGCAAATGAAACAAGGGTGAGGCGGTTGCTCCCGGTTCAATAAGTGCAGTGAAAGCACTTGCCATTACTAAACCACACAGCACCGCAATCGGGATATGCCAGTTGATCACACGTAGTTTGATCAATAATAAGCCGCCAGCTAAATAGGCAAGGTTAACCCATTCCCAGCCAAGCCCAGCTAACCCACTAAATTGAGGCTGGCTCATCGCTTCATGCAGAGTCTCACCATTATGTAATCCGGTTTTTACGGCGTCCAATGGGGTGGCCATAGTGACACCATCGATACCCGTTCGGATTTGTTGTAGTGATAAACCTTCTACGTTGAAGCCACTGAAAATAAGTGAAAATGCATCACTAAACGAGATTGGATCCGGGGCTAATTCCGTTGGAGCAATCCAACTGGTCATCTGCACAGGGAAAGAGATAAGCAAAACCACATAAGCAATCATGGCGGGGTTGAATGGGTTTTGTCCTAGTCCGCCGTATAAGTGTTTTGCAATAATGATGGCAAAAATAAGGCCAATAAAGATAACCCACCAAGGGGACATCGGAGGAATGGCAATGGCCAGAAGCCAAGCGGTGACCACGGCGCTGTAATCTTTGATTGCCAACAGTGGTGAGCGCTTACGCAGTAGCATAACGGCAGATTCAAAAGCCAAAGCGATGATGATAGCGAGCATTAGTTGAATGAGAGTACCCCAACCAAAGAAGTAGCTCTGCGCGATAAGCCCCGGTAAGGCGCACAAGGCGACCCACTTCATCAGCTCTGATGTGCTGCGTTTGCTGTGTGCATGGGGGGAGCTGGCAATAAAAAAGGCCACTAATTATTCTCCTCAGAATTATGATTGTTTTTCGCTTGTGCTGTTTGCTGCTCGGCTTTGCGTGCTTTCGCGCGGGCAATGGCGGCAGCGACTGCCGCTTTTTTGGCATCCTCAGATTGAGTAGGCGCAGGTTCAAGCGTTGGCTGAGGTTCACTTGGCGCCGTTTGCTGCTCTGCCTTGCGTGCTTTGGCGCGGGCAATGGCAGCAGCGACTGCCGCTTTTTTTGCATCCTCAGGTTGAGTAGGTGCAGGTTCAAGCGTTGGCTGAGGTTCACTTGGCGCCGTTTGCTGCTCTGCCTTGCGTGCTTTGGCGCGGGCAATGGCGGCAGCGACTGCCGCTTTTTTTGCATCCTCAGGTTGAGCAGGTGCAGGTTCAAGTGTTGGCTGGGGTTCACTCGGCGCCGTTTGCTGTTCTGCTTTGCGCGCTTTGGCGCGAGCAATAGCGGCAGCGACTGCTGCTTTTTTATTATCACCAGTTTCTGCTGGTGGTGCATCAGCACTGGTTTGCTGCGCTTTTTTCTCGCGAGCTTGACGTTTGCGCTCTTCGCGCAATTTAACCATTTCAGCGTTATCTGGCTCGACTTGACCTGCTTGCAGTGCTTCGGCTTGCTTGGCTTTAGCGCGAGCAATAGCCGCAGCAACGGCGGGTTTTACGGTGCTTGGGTTGTTTTCTGTTTGTGCTTTTTGCGCTTGAACGCGAGCAATGGCCGCTGCAATCGCATCGTCGCCGCCTGTGTGTTTCATCTCTTGACGACGTTCATCGGCTGCTTTTTTGAAACGATTCTCGCGATCGGCTTTATCGCGTTCTAAACGTGCTTTTTTCTCTTCGAAACGCACTCTGGCGCGTTCAGCGGCTTCTGATTCTTGCTGGCGAGTTTTTATCTCGGCCTTGGCTTGACGATAGTATTGCACCAATGGAATTTCACTGGGGCAAACATAAGCACAAGCCCCGCACTCAATGCAATCTTTGAGGTTCAGTTCTTCACACTTATCATATTCTTCCGCTTTCGCGTGCCAGAACAGTTGCTGAGGCAATAAGGAGGCCGGGCAGGCTTCCGCGCACTGACCACAGCGAATGCAGGCCATTTCATGTTGTGAAGAGGCAATCTCTTTACGAGTGGGTGCCAGAATGCAGTTGGTGGTTTTGGTGATCGGAACTTGCGAATGAGGCAGGGTGAACCCCATCATCGGGCCGCCCATGATAAGACGCGGTAATTTTTTATCTGCCTTATAGCCAAATTGTTCGAGTAAATATTGTACGGGTGTGCCTAATAAAACCCAGACATTCCGGGGCTGTTTAAACGTATTGCCCGTTAAGGTGACTACGCGGTTAATCAGGGGTTCGCCATCCATGACGGCGCGTTTAATCGCGTAGATAGAGCCAACATTTTGTACCATCAAGCCAATATCGGCTGGAATTTTACCCGCAGGCACTTCTTGGTTGGTCAGCAATTTAATTAACTGCTTTTCACCACCTGAAGGGTATTTGGTTGGGATCACGCGGATCACGATGTCTTTATGTGTTGCGGCGGCTTCTAACGCTTGAATTGCTTCAGGTTTGTTATCTTCAATACCGATGATGGTTAATTTGGGCTTAAGAATGTGCTCTACAATACTGATCCCATCGATGATCTCTGCGGCATGGTGCTGCATGAGTACATCATCGGCCGTGATGTAAGGTTCACATTCGGCGGCGTTGATGATCAAAATATCAGTGCGAGCGAGGCCTGATTGCATTTTTTTTGCAGTAGGAAAACCGGCGCCGCCCAACCCAGAGATGCCAGCTTGACGAATGATTTCAATCAATTGCTCTGGGGAGTGTTGTCGATAATCAGCCAGTGGTGCGCGCACTGCCCACTCATCTTGTTGATCTGGCGTGATGACAATACACATTTCACTTAACCCAGAAGGGTGCGCCGTGGTGCGCGGTTCAATGGCGGTAATGATGCCAGAGGTTGAAGCGTGTACAGGCAACATGAAGGTTGAGGTGTATTGTGTTAGTGGTTGGCCTTTGAGTACTTTATCGCCAACGCTGACCAGTAAATCACCGGCTCGGCCAATATGCTGTTTGAGTGGCAATACAATTTCTTGCGGTATACCGGCATGAGTCAGTGCCGTTTGATTTGACTGCTGTTTATTTTCTGGCGGGTGAATGCCTCCCGGGAAGTTCCAGAGAGTGCCAGCTTTGATTTGTTCTATTAATGACAACATACCAATCCTTAATTCACGCTTTTCTGCGCACGTGAGGCAGAGTCGGTAACATCAACAACAGGAATCGCGTTCATTTGCCACTTCCAAGTATCGGTCGTAGTTTCTACCGGGATCATTTCAATACAGTCCGTTGGGCAGGGAGCAACACACAGATCACAGCCAGTACATTCTGCCTTGATCACGGTATGCAGAGCCTTAGTTCCACCAACAATGGCATCTACGGGACAAGCTTGAATGCATTTTGTACAACCGATGCACATATCTTCATGAATGAAGGCAACGGTTTTGACCTTATTATCAAGATCATGCGCAGACTCTTCGGCTTCAACGCCCATTAAGTCAGCCAATTTTTCAATGGTTGCTTGGCCGCCGGGCGGGCATTTATTGATTTTATCGCCATTGGCAATGGCTTGTGCATAAGGGCGACAGCCCGGATAGCCACATTGACCGCATTGTGTCTGAGGTAAAATCGCATCAATCTGATCGACGATAGGATCGGCTTCTACTTTAAAACGGATAGAGGCAAAACCTAAGATAGCGCCAAACACAGCGGCCAATGCGACAAGTGCAAGAATAGCGATGAGTATTGTGCTCATATTACAACTTCACCAATCCTGTAAAACCCATGAAGGCGAGTGACATAAGACCTGCGGTTATCATAGCAATTGATGCCCCTTTGAAGGGCGTTGGTACGTCGGCTACGCCGATGCGTTCGCGCATGGAAGCAAACAGAATCAATACCAATGAGAACCCAACCGCGGCACCAAAACCATAAATAATGGATTGAATGAAGTTATGATTTTCGTTGATGTTGAGAAGCGCAACCCCAAGTACCGCACAGTTGGTGGTGATAAGAGGAAGGAAAATCCCGAGCAGGCGATATAACGTTGGGCTGGTTTTGTGTACCACCATTTCGGTGAATTGCACCACCACGGCGATCACTAAAATAAAGCTCATGGTGCGTAAGTACTCAATACCTAATGGTTTAAGAACATAGCTTTCTACTAAATACGCACACACTGACGCTAGAGTTAGCACGAAAGTCGTCGCTAACCCCATCCCTATTGCGGTTTCTAGTTTTTTTGATACGCCCATGAAAGGACATAGCCCTAGAAACTTTACCAGTACAAAGTTATTGACCAGTACAGTGCCGATTAATAACAAAAAATATTCGGTCATAGTTATATAAGTCTTAAGTTCCGATCTGGTGATTATCGTGCTTTGCCAAGCGAATAACAACCAAGGAAAGATAAGGTTTTATACCTTTGACGGAATTTTGTACGCTGCTACGCCAGTATTAGGTTGATATGGGGCGTTATAAAGCAGTGTCAGCCGGCTATTTTTTTATGTGTCGAAAAATGGGCTTGACTTAAATAACACCAAGTCAGTACATACTCACTGTCAGGCCAGTGGTAACCAACGCTGATTGTATATGATGGATTTAAAAAAGGATGAAGATCAGTGTGAATCTGAAAAATGAGTCGTTTGGCGTGTTTGTCAACGTGGATCAGTTCTACCACGTGAAAATCAAGAACCTGTTCAACCCATGGATAAATGGCTTTATAAATCGATTCCTTCGCGGAAAAAATCAACGTAATAAAGCTCGCTAATTGGGCAAAGTGATGAGCAAAAATGTGCTCTGCGGGTGTCATGACTTGCTGGCGAATATCACTGAGCCATTCATCTCGTATGAGTTGTTCAATATCGATACCAAGAGCGGCACACGCTTGAGTCTGGTGAGTGGCGGCTGCGATAGCGTAGCCATGGCAATGGGATATTGAGCCTACGATATTTTGCGGCCAAACCGCTTGGTTCCCCTTGCCAATCTCTAACGTTAGCGACTGTGATTGATCCAGTTTGGTTAGGCAGTGTTTTGCACACATCCTGCCAGCTAAAAATTCACAATGGCGCTTTAGCACGGCTTGGTTTAAAGAAGAGGGCAGGGAGATCCCTTGCTCTTCAAGTTTATTTTTGTATTCAGGTAGATACTTCACTTCAAGCTGGTGGTATTGGATGAAAGATGGCCAGTTTGGAATGATGAGCATGCCTATTTTACCTATCGAGTGAGTGAACTTGTTCGATGCGTCGCCTGCGTGGTGACGTTTATCTCAGATTGAGTGAAAAATCACTCCCCCAGTCAAAAACAAAGTGTTGATGTCTAGGAGAGTGAGTCAGAGTGACTAACTAGAACTGGTAATCAGCGACTATGCCAAAGGTGCGTGGCCCGCCGACTTCGTAGAGATCACTTTTCTGGCGAATCACGTACTCTTCATCAGTGACGTTTTTCACGTAAGCGCGAATAGTCAAATCGTTGAGAGTATAACCTGCATTCAGATTCAACACAGTGTAATCGCCAGCCGTTTTACTCTCTGTGTTGGCTAAATCGGTATAGTAATCAGAAACGTGGTTAACACGAGCACCAAAAAATAGACCAGAATCTAAGTGTTGCGTAAAGCCCGCACCTGCAGACAGTTTAGGAGCGTAACTGAACTCATTGCCTGAGAGATTGGTAGAGGTACCGGTTGGTCCTTCGCTGATGTCCGTTTTAAGAAGACCGACAAACGCAAACAGGTCGAGCCCAGAATCAAACCAGTAAGAGGCTTCAACTTCCGTACCGTAAGTTTTCCCTTTCGGTATATTGGTAATATAGGTGTCGAAGCGTTTGCCGCTGTCACCAGAGACCGAAGTTTGATAATTTTTGTAGTCGTTGTAGAACAGGTTAGCAGTCAGATCCAGCTTGTCATCCAGGAAACTTGAACGAGAACTTAGCTCGTAGCTCCAGACTTTTTCTTGTTCAAAAACAAAAACTTCTTCTTTGTACTCGTTATAGCCTAATCCACCGGCATTGTAGCCTTTACGGGCCGTAAGACCGAGGGTGGAGTGATCTGAGACATCAAGTAATAGACCAATCTTAGGCAATAGGATGCCGTCATCTTCATCGGCTTTAAAATCGAGTGGTAGGGTAGCGTGATCGAAATCTCGCTTCAGTTCATCTCTTTCATAACGTGCACCTAATAATAGCTGCCAGCGATTATCCAAACGAATTCTTGAGTCAAAGTAGATTGAGTTGGTTAAAACTTCATCTTTACGTTTTAATGAATCTGTTTCGGTGTATTGATCTTTGAAGAAGCTGGCTAGGCCTAGAATCGCATTGTACTTTTCATCAAGTGATTGATATGTAAGCTTTGCTTCTGCGGTGTAGTTATCTTCATCCACATCACCATACCAATTAGTATCAGGATAAGCTTTGAACTTGGTGGTGTAGTTACGATGGGCGACTAAAATATCCGTTGTCAGTTCATCATTAATCACATAATTGACGTCTAGGTTGATATTCCAGCTTTTGGTTTCTTGGCGACGCGTGCCACTTTTGCTATGCAGTTCAAGTGTGCCCGGCTTGGTAACGAAGTTGGTGTATTGCCCCTCTTCATTACGGCTACCAACCGTTAGCTTGGCTGTTAGCTTGTCATTTCCTTGAGGTTTCCACAATAATTTACCACGGACATTATAGGATTCGAGCTCGGAAGGATCCCAAGGGTACTGATCGCCGTTAGGCAGAGAGTAATCGATAGGGGTATTGCCTTTGGTACCTTCGGCGGCAAGACGAAACGCTAAAGTATCTTCAACCAGAGGTGCCGACACGACCCCTGCGAGATGATATTTACTGTCTTCATTTTCATAACCAGCGCGAACTTTACCCTCACGGTGGAACGTTGGATCCTTAGTTTTGATCACAACTGCACCAGCAATACTATTGCGGCCTTGGTTGGTGGATTGCGGCCCTTTATAGACTTCCACTTGTTCTGTATCCCACAGTCCAGCTTTACCAAACGCTTCTCCAGACCAAGATTCAGACACGCCGTCTACCGTGGTATTGACGCGCGGTGTTGCGCCTGTCATGAAGGTCAGAAAACCTTCGCCAGGGCCACGTCCATCGACCCCACGAATGTGTGGAATGCCCGAAGGTGCATTGAGTACGTTGGGTACGCGGTCGAGCAGATCGTAGTAATCTCGGCTTTCACCATCATCCACTTCATCGGTGAACAGGGTGAGCGAACTGGTGTTTTCGGCCAGTGTTCCTCCCAATTTCTCACCCACCACAACCACAGTATCCTGCTTTTTCTGTGGCTCTTTTTTTTCGAGCTGTTCCGCGACAACATTTGCGCTAGTACTAACGCAGAGGATGCCAATCAGTGTGGCGAGTTGAGTCTTATTGATATTTCTGACTGCCTTACCATTACCGTTATTCATATCCATGGGCTTCATGACCTAAAAGTTCCTTAATAGAAAAAATGATGTTGCTGCAACCATTATCGAATCAACTGTTGCTGGTTGTAATGTTAATGATAATTGTTATTATTTGCAATATCATCAATGCAGTTTTATGCTACTTAGTTTCTATGTTTCAAAAATACTAGGCTTGATATGGGGTGGTTTTAGTAATGGTTGTTAATCAGGAGAGCTCACAAGAGAGGGCTGAGCTCAATAGGGTGTTGGCCCGTTTTATTCAAGAGGGCGGCTCTATTGGTGACGAGCCTTGGTGGGCACATGTGCAATCGATCGGCATGCCTTATGTGATTGAAATAAAAAGCGAATATGCAAAAGTGCTTTTTTTATGGCGTGGGTCGAAGCAGAGTGTGGCCGCAAATCAAGCGATCTACGTTGATATTAATGGTGTCACCGATCATCACAGTTTTTCGATGGCGAAGTTTACTCATATCGATAATACCGATGTGTGGTTTTATATCGATAGCGTCAAACAGAGTTGGCGAGGAGGGTACTCTTTTATTCCTGTCCCAGAAGCGTTAGTGCAGCCGAGTTACCAAGGTTCATACGATGCAATGCGCCACCAACATCGGCAATGGCTACGCTCCATTTTTCCACTGAGTTGCGCTGATCCACTGGCTCAAAATGATTTGTCAAAATGCGAGTGGGGGCGCGCGAAAACACCTTGTCATATGCCTAAAGCGCTTACGCAAACAGAGTGGCTCGGTTTCGATTCAGCGCAAGGTCAGTGCTTCAAAAGTGCTGATTCGACCTTTACTTGGCGCAGCACTTTGCTCGGTACATCGCGCGAGATTTGGCTTTATTCGACTGCGCAAAGACCCACCACTGAGCCGTTACCCTTGGTGTTGATGCTGGATGGCCGTTTTTGGTCTCAATCGATGCCAGTTTATGAGGCTCTTTCACAGGCGACCCACAGTGGAAAGCTTCCAGCGGCGCTCTATGTGTTGATTGATGAAATTAGCGCTCAACAACGCAGTGATGATCTCAGCTGTAATCCGCTTTTTTGGCAAGCCGTGATGGAGGAGTTACTCCCCTCGATTAACGAGCGCGTCAGAGTAACCCGCGATGCAGACCAAACGGTGATCGTAGGCCAGAGTTTAGGAGGCTTAGCGGCAATGTACGCGGCATTACACTGGCCGCAGCGATTCGGTTCTGTGGTTTGTCAATCGGGTTCATTTTGGTGGCCCGATTTCTCGATCGTTAAACCCCCCAGTGAATATTGTCCACCGAAAAGCGACTCGCGATTAAGCAAAATGAGCCAAGAGGTACATCAAGGTTTAGGTGCCAATTCACGTCTTGCGCTTTTCCTCGAAGTGGGTAGCGGCGAAGACATCATGATCGATTTAAGTCGAGATCTATACCAACAGTTGGCTTCACAACAGCATCGGATTCAATTTCGTCTGTTTGACGGCGGTCACGATCGACTCTGTTGGCGCGGCGGGATCATCGATGGCTTGTCATATGTTTTAGAACCTTATCTTTAATTTTCATCGGTAGAGAGAAATATGTCAGAAAAATACACCAACCCTTTTGATGAATCTAAGCATCAATTTTTAGTGCTGATCAATTCGCATAATCAATACAGTTTATGGCCAGAATTCAAAGCCATTCCCGCTGGTTGGCAAGCCATCCTTGGACCGAGGTCAAAACAAGAGTGTTGCAACTACATCGAAGCTCAGTGGTTAGATATTCGAGCTTAAACCAAACGAGTTTTGACTCCTGCAATAGCGGCGCTGTTCATTCATGCTTGTTAAGCGGGGTAACAAAAAGGGACATAGGCAATGACTTTTGTTAGGAATAAAGAGATGTACAACTCATCAGTGCAAGAGGATCAGTGGCCTCTTATCGGTACACAGCAAGGTATTTGGTTTGCCGAGCAGATGATGCCCAATCCAGAGCAATTTAATGTTGCCCACTACGTGGTGATTCAAGGTCAAATCGATATTGAGTTATTTTTAAACGCGGTAGCCATCGGCTTGCAAGGCGTTGATTCCCTTCACTGCCATTATTTAGAGAGCGATGGCAGCGTGAGGCAGCAGTTTTATCCAGCGGATGAAGAAGGGCAGTGGCTTGAAATCCTCGACTTTTCACAAGCCGCCTTGCCAGAAGAGTCGGCTCGGGAGTGGATGAAGCACGATCTTGCGCAGCGGTTGGACATTTCAGTAAGAAAGAGGCGTTTCCGACACTGTTTAATTGATGTTGGTTCAAGCAATGCACCACAATGGTTTTGGTATCAACGTTACCATCATATTGACGTGGATGGGTTCAGCGTGAATGCCATCAGTCAATACATCTGCCAACTTTATAACCATTGGCGGATTGGCGCTGCGAAACCTCAAGAGTTCAGCGCTTTTAGTGATGTAATTCAAGAATATCAGCAATTTTTAGACTCGGCTGAGCGCCAGCAGGCGTATGACTTTTGGCAAACGCAAGCGGCTCATTTACCCAATGTTATTTCGCTCACCACAGGTAGCGCAGCCAATACATCATCGAGCACGCTCACTCACACCGTGCCATTAATCGGTGGAGAGTGGTTAACTCGCTATAGTCCACAGTTGTTACCTGCTGAGCTTGCGATGGCGATGGTATTTGCTTATCTCCATTTACATTCTGGGCAAGAGCAAGTGTGTGTGGGTGTCCCCTTTATGCGCCGAATGGGCAATGCCGCCACTTGTGCCGCTGGTGCGGTAGTGAATGTACTGCCGGTGGCACTGTCACTTCATCCACAAATGAGCATTATTGATGTGGCGCGAGAGATGAATAAAACCATCCGCCAAGTTCGTCGCCATCAGATGTATGACGCTGAGCAGATCCAACGCGATCTGAGATTAGTAGGCCAGCCGCTCTATGGCCCGATACTCAACTTTAAACCCTTTGAAGCTGCACTGAATTTATCTGGCGTAGAGACTGAGACACATATCCTCTCGGCAGGTCCGATTGATGAGATTGAATTTTCGCCAGTGCTCGATGGCCAGACACTGAGTGTTAATATCACGGCCAACAGCACCAAATATAGCCAAGAGTCATTAGAACTTCATGCCGCTCGTTTCGTTGCGATGGTAGAGCAGATTGCCAACCATCCAACACAGCCACTTGATTTGGTAGAGTTAATCCCGCCGAGCGAGAAGCAGCAGATTACTTTGTGGTCGGTGGGGCCACAACATGAACATGAAACAGAGCAAACTGTGCTGGATGTATGGCATCAGACGGTTGAGAGCAAGCCAAACGAAGAGGCCTTGGTGTTTAAACAGCAGCGTTGGACATTTGATGCCTTCAATCACCTCATTGAAACTCGAGCGGATCAACTGATTACCGCAGGCTTGCGCCAAGGTGATATTGCCGGTGTCGCGTTACGACGTGGGCCTGAAAGCGTCGTGACTATGCTAGCGATTTTGCGAGCGGGTGCGATTTACCTGCCTATCGATCTTGATTATCCCATAGAACGTATTGAATCGATTGTTGAACAAGCACGCCCTTGGTGCTTAGTTGTGGAGGAGAATGAGCAAAACATGGCTTATTCATCGATAAGCTACGTTCCTAGGTTTATTGCTCTTCCTGAATTGGCTCGCATTCACACAGCGCCACAACCCAAACCGACGATCAGCCACGGCGATGTGGCTTATATCATCTTTACTTCAGGTTCGACTGGCCACCCCAAAGGAGTCATGAACACACATGGAGCGCTGTTGAATTTACTGCGCTCTCATCAAGGTTCGATTTTTTCTGCGGCCATCAGCAAACTGGCGACACGTCGTCAGTTACCAGAACAAGCTATTACTGTTCGTGCGGCGCATACGACGTCATTCTCCTTCGATGCTTCTTGGGAGCAAGTACTCTGGATGTTGTCTGGCCATACTATGTATTTGTATGACGATGAACAACGGAAAGACGCCTACGAACTGGTTCAGTGTGTTGCTGAAGATAATATCGATGCTCTTGATTTACCGCCTTTACTGTTTGATCAAATGCTCGATAGTGGATTAATGACGAGTGCTCACGTGCCGACGTTAGTTTTGATTGGTAGTGAAGCCATACCACAAAAGCTTTGGTCACGTGTGAGTGAGTTTCCCGAACTGCTGGTGGAAAACTTTTATGGACCAACAGAATTTACGGTTGATGCGATCAGCGCTTCGCTTGATGCAGATGCATCGCCTGTCATTGGTCGACCGATTGCCGGTGCTTGTGTTTACGTGCTTGATGAAAATTTAGAGCCTGTCGCTATTGGTGAGGTGGGTGAGCTTTATTTATCGGGTGCGGGGTTAGCAAAGGGCTACCTCAACCAGCCAAGTATGACAGCAGAACGTTTTGTGGCGAACCCCTTTGCGTATGGCAAGATAATGTACCGCACTGGTGATTTGGTGAAGTGGCGAGACAATGGGTTACTGGATTTTGTTGGCCGGTGTGATCACCAAATCAAAATTCGCGGTTTTCGTATTGAATTGGGCGATGTAGAAAGTGCTATTAATGCGATTGATGGTGTTAATACGACGGTAGTCGTGGCAGAGTCTGTTGGCGATACTCATCGTTTATTGGCTTACTGTACTTTAGAGAAAGGGGCTCAGGGTGAGTCAGTTCAACCCGCGTTCACAGAGCAAAGACTGCAAAGTCTTATCGCACAGGCGCTGCCTGACTATATGCAGCCAGCCAATGTGATGATCTTGGATGCTTTCTCTTTGAATGTGAATGGGAAAATCGATAGAAAAGCGCTCCCTAAGTACTCGGCAGGCACGCGTAGCGAACGCGTGGCCCCAATAACCCAACCAGAGCAGCTGTTATGTGATGCGATCACCGAGCTACTCGGTGTCAGTGACGTAGGAATGTCAGATGACTTCTTTAACCTAGGCGGGGACAGTATTTCGGCAATGAGCCTTGGGACGCGATTGCGAACGGCGGGCTATGATCTACGACCCAAAGCTATTTTTGCAGCCCGTCAACTGGGTATGATGGCGGGCCAAATGGTGCCACTACAGCAACAACAGCGCGAGAAACAAGAAGGCATTATTCGGCCTCTACCTATGTGGCAATGGTTTGAGGAGACATTTTCTAATACAACCAGTTATGTGCAAAGTGTGCTTGTTGAGGTGGAAAGCGAAACCCAATTAGCGCACTTGCAAGCCAGTTTAGTGCAACTGGTCGCCAACCATTCCGTATGTCGCTTGGTCCAAAAAGAGCAGCAATACCATATTGAGGCGCTGCAAAATCTTGATGTAAAAAACTGGGTTGAATCGGTTTCGGTTGAGAGGCTAGATGGCCCCGTGTTGGACAGTCTGTTTAGCCAGCGCAGTCAGTCGATGTCAATATCATCGGGTCAGCTATTACGCTTGGTGATGATAACGGAGCGCAGTGGGCGTAAAAGTCTCATGATCCTTGCTCACCATTTCCTTATCGATGGTGTCTCTTGGCGAATATTGCTTCCGCAGTTGCAGGCATTAACTCAAGCACAAGTCACAGGTGAAGTGGCGGTGATTTCTGAGGAGGTTACCGGTATCCATTGTTGGTCAAAAGCGCTGTATCAACATTTAGCGGTCGCTGCTGCGCAAATGCCATTTTGGCGAGCGCAGGCACAGCGTGCTGTTGCTCCCATCAAGGATCCTGTCGATAAAATACGCATGACGCATTGGCGTACGCCACTCTCTCATGCCGTTACGCAGCCTTTATTGGAATTACCTACACACCAGACGAATCTCGATATTGAAGAGATGCTATTAGCCGCGGTCACGGGGGCGATCGCAGGACGTTATGGGTGTGAAGAGATTAAAGTGAACGTCGAATCTCATGGCCGTGAAGAGTGTAAAGAGGAGATCGATCTCAACCAAACTCTAGGGTGGTTTACCACCGAATATCCGTTGATCATTAACGTGCCAAAGCAGGGTGATTACCGCGAGCGGTTACGTGAAGTGAAGCAAAGTAAGCGCAGTGTGAAAGATAAAGGGCTAGGTTATATGGTGCTGCGCTATCTTGATAATCCGTATCGAGATGAGTTACGCACGTTGGCGAATACACGCCAACCGTCATTGCTGTTTAATTACCTTGGCCGTTTCCAAAGCAGCGATGGTCAGTGGTCACCACAGCAATATAGTGGGCAGTTTGCCGATACATTTGCCGTCACCTTAAACAGTGAACGGGCTTTGCAGCATCCCTTAGAGCTAAATATTTTCGTCGAAGAATCGGCAACGCCGCGATTGGTGCTCAACTGGTCTTGGAATGCTCATCTATTCAGCCAACAGGAAATGGTGTCGCTGAGCCAACAGATTGAAAGTGAGCTGCTCAAAATACAGCAAGCGCTACAAGTTGGCGATAGTGCTGAGTTGGACCTCTCTGTACCTGCTGACTATACCGAGCCGGGAATCACACTGCGACAAGCGAGCCTATTGCAACACCACTATGGCAAGTTAGCGGATGTACTGCCAGCATTGCCTTTACAAGAAGGATTACTGTTCCAATCTCAATTAGGGGATAAAAATAGCAGTTATAACTCCACCACGCGTCTTACTTTCCAAGGTCAACTGTCTGAGCATCGCGTGAGCGAAGCGCTTAATGCGGTGATTAGGCGTCATCCGCAGTTGCTCGCTCGATTTGATAGTTCGATATTGGGGCGTACCGTACAGGTGATGACGCAGGTTAATCCAAGTTGGCCACTGACACGTTATGACATAACAAACATGAGTGGTGATGAGCAAAGCGCGTTGATTGATCAGTTAGAGAAGCAAGAGCTAAGCCGCCAGTTTGACCTTAACGATCCTACCCACAGCCTGTTGCAGGCCCAGTTGATTTTTCATGGTGATCAGCAAAGCACACTGCTCCTTTCGGCACATCATCTGGTGGTCGATGGCTGGTCAACGCCGATTTTATTGAATGACTTTCTCAGTGCATACGCCCAAGGGGTCTCGAATTTACCTCCGGTAACCGTCGGCTATGCTCATGTTGTGAGCCAGCTAACGCAGCGTGATAAAACCGTTGCGACCGAGCTTTGGTGCAAAGTATTAGCTGATGTCCAGCCGAGTATGGCTTTTGATGATATTCCGCTTAGCGAGGAAGTTAACGAGCATCAGTTATGGCTATCAAAGCATAAAACGGATCAGTTAAATCAGTGTTTACGACATCATGGCTTAACCATGAGCACCTTAATGCAAGGCCTTTGGGCGAGTATTCTCGCCAGCATGACGGGCCGTGAAGAGGTGGTTTTTGGTACGCCAATCTCTGGTCGGTTCAGCCGTATTGCCAGTATTGATGAACAGATAGGGTTATTCAGTAATACCGTGCCTGTACGTGTGACACTGCAACCTCACCTTAGTTTGAGTGAGCAATTAAAAGCGCACCAAGCGATCCAAATCCAATTACTGGAGCACGATGAACTTGGCTTGGGTGAGATCCAGCAACTGGTGGGTGGAAAAACACTCTTTGATACCTTGCTGGTGGTCGAAAACTATCCAGATCATAGCCGTTGGTACCAGCAAGACTTTAGCGGCGCGAAATTAATGGCTATCCACAATCGTGGCTATACCCATTATCCATTAACCATTCTCGTCTTACCGGGAGAGCAACTGCATATCCTGTTTGAATATCGAGACCGAGTCGGCGTAGCAAAACAGATCGTACAACGATTTGAGCAAATGCTGGATGAGTTTATGGTTTCGAGTGATAAGCCTTTCGCTGAATGGGATCTGCGGTTAAGTGGCGAAATTGAATTGCAGCAACGCGTCAACCAGACCAAAACCGCCGTTGAACGCACGACACTGCGTGATTTGATGATCACGCAGCAACAACGTTCTCCACATCAGTTGGCTTTAATTGATAGTGAGCACCGTTTTACCTATCAAGCACTGGCTGAGCAGGTGGCCGCTATTGCCGATTTGCTGCTTCAGCAAGGTGTTAAGGCCGGGGATATTGTTGCTGTTGCCTTGCCACGCAGCGCAACCTTGAGCTTGGCGATCTACAGTATTATCGAATGTGGTGCGGCTTATTTACCGTTGGATGTTGGTTATCCAGATGAGCGCTTGGCCTACATGATCAATGATGCTAAGCCTGCGCTGATCATCACTTGCTCTTCATTCACCTCACGTTTTGAAGGTTTAGCGACACTATTGTTGCTGGATAAGTTACCAGCCCCCGTGCGCGCAGAGCGGCAGAACCGCGCAGATGGGCTTACCCCCTCAAATGCGGCCTACTTGCTTTACACTTCAGGTTCAACGGGTAACCCAAAAGGGGTGTTGGTTTCTCATCAAGCGATTGTCAACCGATTGAAGTGGATGCAGCACCAATATCCCTTGAGCTCTGATGATGTGGTATTGCAAAAAACGCCTTGCAGTTTTGATGTCTCCGTGTGGGAGTTTTTCTGGCCCTTACTGGAAGGGGCGAGCTTAGTGATGGCTCCGGCTGAAGCGCATAAAGACCCTGAATGGTTATTGCAAATAATTGACGATTATCACGTGACCACGATGCACTTTGTACCCTCAATGCTGGCAGCTTTCATGGCCTCAATTGAAGCAACTCACCCAACGGGTTTCACCGTAGCACCAAGCCTCAAGCAAGTATTTTGCTCAGGTGAAGCGCTTGCGAAAGAGCTCTGCCATCAGTACGCACGTAGAATTAATGCACCGCTGCATAACTTGTACGGCCCGACGGAAGCGGCGGTTGACGTGACTTATTATCCAGCTTACGGCGAGGCATTAAACGCAAGCGTTGGCCGTAGTGCACCGATTGGTTTACCGGTATGGAACACCCAAGTTTATGTGCTCGATAGCTTTTTAAGAGCTGTACCAATCGGTGTGCCGGGCGAGCTCTATCTTGCTGGCGAGCAATTAGCCATCGGTTACTTTAATCGCAGTGCGTTAACGGCGGATCGGTTTATCGCCAATCCGTTTACTTGTGGCGAGCGAATGTACCGCACTGGTGATGTCGTACGTTGGTTAGCGTGTGGCTCGATTGAGTATTTAGGACGCAGTGATGATCAGATAAAAATTCGCGGGCAGCGTGTGGAACTGGGTGAAATTGAAAGCGCATTACAGGCACTTCCTGCGGTAAAACAAGCGTTGGTCTGTGCTCAGACGCTCTCTACCCATTCAAGTATGTTGGGCGCTGATGAACGGCAAATTATCGGTTACGTCATCGCGCATGATATGAGCGTAACGAATGGCGAGAAGCTACGCGCTGAACTTTCCGAACATTTACCAGCCCATATGGTTCCCGCGGCTATCGTGTTACTGGATCACTATCCGCTTAGCGCCAACGGCAAGCTAGATAAAAAAGCATTGCCGCGGCCAAATGACGTCGCAGTACGGGTAGGGCGCAAGGCTCATCCGGGCCTTGAAACACAATTGGTGACGCTATTTTCTCAAGTATTAGCTGTCGAAACACTGTTTGCTGATGATGATTTCTTTACGCTCGGCGGGCATTCACTGCTGGCGATGAAATTAGCGGCAGATATTCGAAGAGCGCTAAACCTACCTGTCACAGTGGGTCAAATCATGGTCAATCCTACGGTGGAGAAACTGGCGAGTTTGCTGCTAGATGAAGATGCTTTTAACGACCCCACCTTAGCTGGTTTTGGTGAAGTGCTGCCTATCCGTGCCGGAAGTGGCCCAGCACTTTTTTGCGTCAACTCTGCTTCTGGCTTTGCTTGGCAATACACAGGGCTACCTAAATATCTGACAGGACATTATCCCATTTATGGTTTGCAATCACCTCGGCCCGGCGGAGCGATGGCGACCAGTGAAACGATGGAAGAAGTGTGTGATCGTTTATTACCCGTCTTAAGAGAGGTACAGCCATTTGGACCTTACCATCTATTAGGCTATTCATTTGGCGGAATTGTGGCACAAAAATTGGCCGCGAAGCTTCAACAGCAGGGTGAAGAGGTGCACTTTTTAGGGTTATTGGATACCTATCCACCGGAAGGTCAGAGCTGGGATGGCCCGATGGATGAAGAAGAGCAGTACGAAATTGAGCGTGAAAAAGAGCAGTTTCTGGCCATCAATGAGCTAACCGATATTGAATTAGATGAGCAACGTTTGGCGATGTTCAATGAGATTACCGCTAACTATGAAGATGCGGTACGTCTACTTGCACAGGCACAAACGTCTGATTATCAAGGTCCGGCACACCTTTTCGTGGCGCAACGTACGGTGCCAGATGGTTATGATATTGATGCTCATTGGCAATCTTTTGTCGGCCAGTTGATTAAACATCAGTTTGATTGTTCACATGAAGATATTTTGGCCCCAGAAAATGTACGCCAGATTGGCGAATGTTTAAATACGCTGCTGGAGTCGAAGGCTGCACTGAAAAAATAACAAAAACCACCATCGACGAAACCAGTGCGTATCAAGGCTGGTTTCGTCTTAATCTTCGCGATGTTTTGAAAGCATTACATTCTGGTTTGAATAGATAATAGTATGAATATAAAGAATATATTTTTAGATTTTAGCCTACTGAAAAACAACCCACATTTCCGAATGGTCTTTATGGCCCGCATGATGTCAGTGCTTGCTCTTGGCATGATGACGGTCGCAGTGCCGATACAGATACATCAAATGACCGGTTCGACCTTGCAGGTAGGTCTTATCATGGCATTGGATGGTATCGGGATGTTTGTTGGCCTGCTGCTAGGAGGCGTATTGGCCGATAAGTACGATCGCCGTCGATTGATTTTGTTTGCGCGCGCGACCTGTGGTATTGGGTTTGCTGCATTAGCATTCAATAGCATAGTCGCGCAATCCTCCTTAGCGGCTCTCTATATCCTCTCGGTGTGGGATGGTTTTTTTGGCGCTATGGGTATGACGGCCTTGATGGCTGCTTTACCGACCATTGTTGGGCGACAAAAATTACCTGAAGCTGCCGCATTGAGCATGTTAACGGTTCGATTAGGTATGGTTCTCTCACCAGCGATTGGCGGCTTACTGATCACTGTCGGTGATGTCAGTTGGAACTATATTGCGGCTTCTGTTGGAACGCTTTGTACGCTGATCCCACTGTTTAGATTACCTTCGATGAAACCGCAACATCATACGCCGGAGAATCCATTTCAATCACTGTATGAAGGTGTTCAATTTCTATTTTCAAACAAAGTGGTTGGTTGTGTAGTGCTGTTTGGCACACTCGAAACATTAGCAACCGCGATTAGAGTGATGTTCCCTGCGTTAGCTTTAGTCTCATTTCAGGGTACCGCCGCTAACGCAGGTGTGATGTATTCGGCCATTCCGTTGGGGGCGATGTGTGGCGCACTGACTTCAGGTTGGGTAAAACAGTCGCAAAAGCCAGGAATGGTCTTAATCTACGCGACGTTAGGCTCATTTTTAGCGATTGTGGCTATGGGGCTTGTGAATAATTTTTGGTGGTTTGCTCTCATCTTAGTTGGCTATGGTTATTTGGGTTCGGTCGCTTCTCTGATTCAATATTCGATCGTACAAGGACACACTCCAGATCACCTGTTAGGCCGCGTAAGTAGCTTATGGACGGCGCAAGATGTATCGGGAGACTCGATTGGAGCACTCGGTTTAGGGGCGTTGGGTAAAGTGCTAGCACCAACGATGTCGATCCTCACTTTTGGTTTAGGTGCAACGGGAATTGGTGCGTTGATGGTGATGGCATTTCGCTCATTACGCCAAGCGACTCTGTTTGATCCAGCGCTTATCGTTAACACAAGCTCAGAACCTAACGTCTCCTCAGATGAGGTCACTTCCCAACCTGCGGCGCAAACGATGAATTAGCTATTCGTTTTGTGGTGGGCTCTCGTTGTGTTGCCGTGAGTCGAGAGCGGTACGTTATGCATATAATTGAGAATTAATCTCATTAACAATTGATTTTTATGCGTAGACTGCTTTAGTATTAATGAAATGATAATTGTTACCATTTGAGTGGCGATTGTCGACGAATACGAGCCTCTTATTTCTGAAGTCGTTATTGGCTTTAAGGCATCACGAACGAGAAAAGCCTCTTTTAACAAGGATTATATTTATGGCGATTCCCAAAATAGCCAGCTACTCCATTCCGCTGGCTGAAACATTTCCGAAAAATAAAGTTCACTGGCATGTCCAAGCGGATAGAGCGGTACTGCTCATTCACGATATGCAAAAGTACTTTATCAACTTTTTTGATCATTCTCAGGCACCCGTTCCTGAGTTATTAGCGAATATTTCAGAGCTGAAATCACTGGCTCGTCAGGCCAATATCCCCGTGGTGTACACAGCTCAACCCCCTAACCAAGACCCAGTAGAGAGAGCGCTACTGACTGATTTTTGGGGAACAGGGCTGACAAAAGATACTGAGATTGTGTCTGAGCTTTCACCTGAAGACGGGGATATCCAATACACCAAATGGCGTTATAGCGCGTTTAAGAAAACGCCGCTGCTGGAGTGGATGAAAGAGACACAGCGTGACCAGTTGATCATTGTGGGTGTCTATGCACATATAGGTATCTTATCAACGGCGTTAGATGCCTTTATGTTGGATATACAGCCTTTTGTGGTCGGTGATGCTGTGGCTGACTTCTCTTTGGAAGATCATCATCATACGTTGAAATACATCACAGAGCGTGTTGGCTGCGTGACCTCGCTTGAGGCATTAAAACCACAAATGATCCACAGTCAAGAAACCGGTTTATTGAGCCTTGAACAGATGCGTCAGCAAGTGGCTGAGCTATTGGATCTCGATTTAGATGAAGTGGATGTAGATGAGAAGCTCACTTTTCTTGGCTTAGATTCTATCCGCGCGGTTACCTTATTTGAATCATGGCGCAAGATGGGCATAGAGTGCGCCTTTTCAGAGATGATTAAATATTCAACTTTAAGAGAGTGGTGGCATGTGATGGAGCCTAGTGTTGTTGCTCAGTCGTCACATCAAGTCACGGACACGCGTTCCACTGAAGAGCAACCGGTTTGAGTATACTGGGCGACTAGACTAGCGAAAGAGAACGCATCGCCCAGAAAAAGCCGATATCGACGATATCGGCTTTTTCATCTTCACGTTATTTTGAGCGCCTGTATTGCCATGATTAGTGAGAGTATTGCGTTCTTAACCATTTCTTGTTGACTTTGCCCACGGGGGTTTTGGGTAATTCATCGACGAAATGGATGTGATCAGGGATCTTAAATTCTGCTAATCCTTGAGCGTGTAAAAATCGTTTCAGAGTAATGGGTTTAAGCGTTTTACCATTATCTGGAACGACAATGGCGCAACTGCGTTCACCAAGAAACTCATCAGCAATAGCAACCAAAGCCACATCATGAACATCCTGATGTTGAAGTAGCAGGTTTTCAACCTCTTCGGCTGCGATTTTTTCTCCACCACGATTGATCTGATCTTTCTCTCGTCCCGTGACGATAATATTTCCTTCAGCCGTCCTACGCACTCTGTCACCTGTGATATAGAAGCCTTGGTCGGTGAATGAGCGCTGGTTATGTTCTGGAGCTCGGTAATAACCTCGAATCGTATAAGGGCCTCTGGTCATGAGTAAGCCTTCCTCACCCACCGCAGCGGGCTCACCCTCATCGTTGATTATCATCACTTCATCATCAGTTGAAATTGGGCGTCCTTGAGTAGTAACAATCACGCTGAGTGGGTCATCAAGTCGTGTGTAATTAACCAACCCTTCAGCCATTCCAAACACTTGCTGTAATTGACAGTGAAGAGTCGTCGGTAAGCGCATTGCTGCGGCCTCACTAAACTTCGCTCCGCCGACTTGTACCAGAGTGAGGCTCTCGATGTTTTCTGTAGCGGACTCGGCGTATTTCATCCACAGTAGCGCTAACGGCGGCACTAGTGCTGCGACAGTAATGTGGTGCTTCTCAATTAAACGGAAAGCGGTGTGCGGTGTGGTATCGGAAGCGAGCACGACACAACCGCCGGCGTAAAAGACGCCCAATGCGCCGGGCGAGCTGAGTGGAAAGTTATGCGCAACGGGAAGAACACACAAATACCTCGTTTGTGGACCAAACTGACAAATTTGAATGCTACCAAGTACGCTATAAGCGTAGTCATTGTGCGTACGAGGGATCAATTTGGGAGTACCGGTCGTTCCGCCGGAAAGCTGAAAAAAAGCCACTTGATCAGCCAAGACCGAATGAGTAATAGGATCGTCTTCCCCGCAGTGGTAAAGCGTATCTAATTCCTGAATTTGCTCGTGTGAGGATTGACCGCAAACAATGGTATGCAAGAGATAAGGGCAACTACTTCGTAGTTTCTGCGCGGTCTGCTTCGCGTCAAAGCCCACGATATCGTCTGAAAAAATATAGGCTTTGGCGTGAGTATGTTGGCAAAAATAGCTCAGCTCTAGATAGCGGTGCGCTGGCAGAGCTAGAACCGGTTTAATGCCTCGCATGGTCAAGGCAAAAAAGCAGAGATAGAATTCAGCACGATTGGCCATTTGTAGTACGACATTATCACCCCGCTGCAAACCTAGTGAGCTCAAGCCAGCCGCAAGGCTGATCATTTTCTGATATAAATTTTGATAGCTGTACTGGCCGAACTCATCAATCAGTGCGATGGCGTCAGGGCTTTTTTTGACGGAATCACTGAAGTAATCAAATAAGGTTCTTTGTTGCCAGTAGCCTTGCTCACGATAGCGGTGGCTGAATTGCTCTGGCCAAGGGGTAAAATCGGTCGGGTTAAGATTATTCATGACCACTCCTTAGGCGGTAAGCAATTCATCAATTTCAATACCAGCGGCTTTCAAAATGGTGCTCATTTTTGCCCCTGTTTCATCGAGTTCACTCTGCGGTGAGGATTCATTCACAATGCCAGCTCCAGCGAACACACTCATCTCGTTTTGGCTCACTTCAGCGCAGCGTATCGTGACAACCCACTCGCCATTCCCCCGAGCATCGCACCAACCGATCATGCCAGTGAAGTAGCCGCGGTCGAAGGTTTCGATCTGCTTAATCGCTTGATAAGCCGATAATCTTGGATAACCACACACCGCGGGTGTTGGGTGTAACTCTGCTGCAATGCGCAGCGAGTTAATCATCGGATCATCGGCTTGCCCTTCAAGCACTGTTGATAAATGCAGCATCGTTTCGGTTTCAATCACTGATGGAACCATAGGGGTAAATAAGTTATGGCAGTAGCGGCTGAGTACTTTCTCAACTTCCTCGACGACGAAGGCATGTTCATTCAGATCTTTTTGCGTATCAAGTAATGAAGCAGAGCGTTGTTGGTTTTGCACCGCATTGTTTGATTTAGGCCGCGAGCCTGCTAGGGGGTTAGAAACGATAAACCCGCCTTTCTTCGCCAACAACAACTCGGGACTGGCGCCCATTAACTTGGCGTTAGGGCCAATTTCAGTAGAAAAAGTGTAGCCATTGCGATTGATGGACAACAGATTACGCAATAAACGAGTTTGATCGATGTGTTGTGGAGTCGAGAGTTTCACTAAACGTGATAGCACCACTTTTGATAGTTCGGTGGTATTAAACAGCTCAAGTAAGGTTGTGACTCCTTGCCTGTAGTCGTTGCCTGTTGGCGGTGAAACAATGGTCGCTTTGTGGCTCTGCTGCTCCTCTTTTTCACTGGCCCGCGGGCTACCAGAAACATAGAGCTTTTCTGGAATAAAGAAACGCGTCGCCGTCTCTTCATTAAAAGGAATCGTCGCAAATAAAATAGGATTATCGTACTCATCTGTTTTTGCTGCTTCTAGCATCTTTGTTGCTTGATCCGCCAGCTTACAGAATGGGATCGCCTGATTGAACTGATGAGCAATTCCCACGCCAAGCATGGTGTTGTGAGGCGAAGCAAAAAAGAAGGGAGATTCTTTTAAGTGCTCATCCAATAGCTGATTAGCCATTTTTGAAAACCCAATAACTTCACGTTTCATCACCAAAACTCCATTAATAACGTGTTACGCCTAATTGCTTATTATTTTACAAACCACTAAAGTACGCAGATTATATATGATAATAATTATCAATAACAAATGATAATTAATGTTATTAACTAAGGCTGAGATTCAGTTATGGCTATGGTTTAGTGTGGATTTAACGGAGTAAAGTTAGGAAAATGATGAAATTAGACGAAACGGTTTTATTGACTGGAGCCGGACAGGGGATTGGTTATGCGGTATTGGAATCTTTACTGGCGAGCGGTTATCGAGTTGTAGCGACGGATAGAAATCACCACCAATTAACTCAGCAATTAGCGAGTTTGAACGAGCGCTATACCGAGCAGCTTCATTGCTATGAGCTTGATTTACAGCATCATGACGACGTAAAAAAAAGGGTACAAGAACTGAATGAGCGCTATCAGTTTGATCATTTCATCAGCTGCGCTGGCATATTGCACCTTGGTTCAATAACTGAATTATCGATGTCAGAGATCAAAGCGATGTTTGATGTCAATACGTTTGGCACCTTAGCCGCTTTGCAAGGGGTTGCGATAGGAATGAAAGTGCGCCAGCGTGGCAATGTTATTGTGATTGGCTCTAATTCAGCGAATACGCCTCGGCTCAATATTGGAGCATATGCGGCATCTAAATCGGCTTTGCATATGTTGGTCAAGTGCGCAGCTCTTGAGCTTGCAAACGATGGAATTCGATGCAATATCGTTAGCCCAGGCTCAACACGCACCGAAATGCAAACGCAGTTATGGAACAGCGAATATGGTGAAAGAGAAGTGATAAAAGGTAATCTTGAACAGTACCGTTTGGGGATACCCCTTGGCAAAATGGCGGAGCCCGAAGACATTGCTGGGGTTGTTATGTTTTTGATGTCCAATGCAGCAAGTCAAATCACCATGCATGATTTGAGAGTGGATGGCGGCGCTACGCTCGATAATTAGGTGAAGGCCGCTGACGGTAGGCAAGGTGAAGCAAGTAGGAGCTTCACCTTAGTGGTCGTTTACACTGGAGCGGGCTGACAATATTGCTGCT
This sequence comes from Vibrio sp. V15_P4S5T153, assembly GCF_963874485.1. Lineage (NCBI taxonomy): Bacteria > Pseudomonadati > Pseudomonadota > Gammaproteobacteria > Vibrionales > Vibrionaceae > Vibrio > Vibrio sp. V15_P4S5T153. Next base: position 292,321 of record NZ_CAWNHR010000011.1, read on the forward strand.
GTTGAAGTGTTGCGACCGCATCATCGAGCGTATTTAAAAAGCACATTGTATCCTCCCAACTTAAGCACTCATCAGTGATGGATTGGCCGTAGCAGAGCGGGCCTTTATCCAAAGCTTGGCTACCGCCTTGCAAAAAGCTTTCGCACATTACCCCCGCAATGTGGCGCTCTCCAGACAGCAGTTGCTGGGCTATGTTGTCTATTACATCCAATTGATTCTTAGCGATTTTTCCACTATTGCCGTGGCTGCAGTCAACCACTAGCCTACTACTGAGTTGGCTATGGTGTAATTGATAAGCCGCACTTTTAACACTGTGACTTGCATAGTTTGGCGTGACACCACCACGTAAAATAATATGGCAATATGGATTACCTTGAGTTTGCACCGCAACCGGTTGTCCATTCTCACCCGCCATAATCAACAGATGTGAATCGTTAGCGGCATGAATCGCATCGATTGCAATTGTCGTATTGCCGTCAGTACCATTTTTAAAACCAATAGGGCAGTGCAATGCCGACGCGAGTTGGCGATGCGGTTGTGATTCTGTGGTTCTTGCGCCAACCGCACCCCAACAAATAAGGTCCGCGATATACGGAGCGATATGCGTATCTAAAAACTCAGTCGCTGTTGGTACACCCAGCGCTAGGACTGACTTGAGTAATTCACGGCTAGAGCTGAGCCCTTTGAGTAAGTTAAATTGACCGTTGAGATCAGGGTCAACCATGTATCCTTTCCAGCCAGTCCGCGTTCTCGGTTTTTCAAAATAAGTTCTCATCACCAACTTGAGAGTGCTGCTGAACTGTTTTTGTGCCTTTGCGAGTCGTTGTGCATAGTCAATTGCAGCCTCAGGGTCGTGGATTGAACATGGCCCAATAATCACCAACATCCTTGAGTCACGACCCGCCAAGATATTTTGAATGTCTTGGCGGTGTTGGTGAACGGTCATTGATCGTTGATTATCGGTTTCTGATGATTTGTCTAGAAGGTAGAGATTGGGTAAAGGAGTGATTGATGAAGCGTTCATCACATTATGTAGAGATTTCATGGGCACTATCCGCATAAACATTACGACGTAATGATAACTATTATCATTAATTATTTCCGATAGTGTGAAACATTTGTACAATTGTCAATATGTAAATATGGTTCTGATCACCCTGTATATAGGCTTTCGACGTTATTGATTCATGTGTGACGAACCGGTCTCTCCATTTTGTTATTGAATCGCTTTGATGTGAAAAATTAATGAATACTTAGGCTTATGGTGGATTTAATCGTTCTCGTGATTTTGATTAAGTTGGCCAATAGAGTTCAATAATCGTTCCGCCTTTATTGCTTATACGACAACTAACGCTTCCTTCATGTGCTGTGGCAATAGCAGCAACAACAGCCAATCCTAATCCGCTGCCACTTTTTGGGGTGTCCTTAGCGCTGCGAAATGCTGTAAAAATATGCGGAATTAAATCAGGTGAAACTCCCGGGCCAGAATCTTCCACACTTAAATGGCAAAAGCCATCTTTAAGCTGAGTAGAGATAGTTATTGCACCCGGAAGAGCATATTTACTCGCATTTTCCAGTATAGCCAACAAAGCTTGTCTTATTCTGGTTGGGTCACAAAAGACAGATTTTGTGGTTACATTAAGTTCTACATGCTGATTTGCTTCATTCAGCATATTTACCGACAAATCAGTAAGTAATTTTATTTCTGTCGCTAAGTTGGTTTCTTTTCTATTTATTCTTAATTCATCACTATTCATTAAGCTAATAACACGCAGATCTTCTATTAATCGAGATAACCCTTCAATTTGTACTAATAGTTTAGTGAACTGGTTTTTATCTGGAGTAAAGACACCTTCTGCTAACCCTTGTAATCGGCCCCGTAAAATTGTCACCGGGGTTCTGAGTTCATGGGCGATCGCTGCATTCCAAAAGGCGTGCTCTTCTGTCATTCGTTGAAGTTTATCCGCTAAGAGGTTGAAATCGTCTACTAATAAAGCGGCTTCACCTAATGAACGGTCTCCAACGTTAGCGCGGAAATGTAAGTCGCCTTCAGCGATTTTTCGCATTCCTTGCGCAACAGCACTTAGCGGTTCCAAAATGCGTTGGGATAACTTAGTAGCAAGTTTGACGGCTAGCAGAATGACAATAACGCAGGTTAGTGCGAGCCAAACCCATTCTGGCCAAGAAGGAGTGAGAGCATCTTCACTCGGTATATAATTGGGCCAATATTTATCCCAAAGATAGTAAAAAATAAACGAGCCCATTGTGGCAAGTAATGCTGAACCGATTGCGATTTTTATCATTGAGAATGCAATCTGACGGCTCAAACCACTTAATTTCATTGGTCGCCCTTAAAACGGTAACCGACACCACGAACACCAGCCGGAACGCCTTGAATACCGTAGGCTTCAAGTTTTTTGCGGATTTTGCTGATGTGGCTGTCGATCGTTCGTTCCAGCGTGTCACCCTCAGGTAGGCACGTACTTAATAGTTCTGTTCGGCTAAACACTCGCTTGGGTGAACGAATGAAGTGAGTCAACAATTTAAACTCAGTTAAGGTTAGCAGTAGAGTATGACGTTCTCCATCCACATGAACAGCGATTTCGTGACTCTCTAAATCGACTTCAAACGGTTCGGCTCGCAGTATATTTTTGTTGTGAGGTTGATTAACTTCTAAGGTGCGTCTTAGAACGGCTTGGACTCTCGCGACGACTTCTGCCGGATTAAACGGCTTAACGACGTAATCATCAGCTCCGATTCTGAGTGCCATCAATTTATCTAAATCTTGGTCCATTGCGGTAAGCATGATGACAGGGGTGTTACTTTTCTGACGAAGTTCCGACAACACTTTCCATCCATCCATTTTAGGCATCTGGATATCAAGCAGTATAAGATCTGGCTTCATGGATGAATGAAGTTCTAGTGTTCTTTGACCATCTGCAGCGTGAATCGTACGCATATTGCTGCGCGTTAGATAAGCGGAGAGTATATCGACAATTTCAAATTCATCCTCAGCGATCAGAATTAACGCCTGACGATAAGACCCGGTTCCTGAATCTGTAGCAAATTTCTGCCCTTCAACGTACAAATTGTTCATCTCCATCAAATCTCCACATTCACTCCGCGGGACCTCCACACACAGGTATTAGACTCAACAACTATTGACAGCGGATAGTCCGCTTTGATTTGTTCAGAGGATACCTCAGTGAAAAAGATAAATATATGTGTATCTAGTAGCTTACATATATTGGTACTTTTCTTTTTAGTTGGCTGTAATCAATCCAATAAAGATGAAAGTGAAGTCGGACTAAAAGAGTCTTTGCCTTTAGTTTCAACGATAACAATACAACCACAACGTTTAGATGTTTATGAAGAGCTTCCCGGAAGAGTGTTGGCCGTGCGCGTTGCAGAGATTCGCCCACAAGTGGTTGGGATAGTACAACATCGCTTGTTCAAACAAGGCGCTGAAGTGAAAGCTGGCCAGTCGTTATTCCAGATTGATCCTGCGCCATTTGAAGCGGAAGTTGATACTGCCAAAGCAAACTTACAGAGAGCGCAGGTGACTTATCAACGTGCTCTGGAAAAAGAGTTACGATTAAAACCTTTGGTAAAAAAAGATTCTATCAGTCGTCAAGACTATGACGATGTTGTTTTGCTCCGAGATCAAGCTGTTGCTGATGTTGCGGTCGCTAAAGCGACTCTCACTCGTCGTATGCTTGATCTGAAGTTTGCAAATGTGACCGCACCGATATCTGGACTGATAGAGCAAACCTTGGTGACCGAGGGTGCATTAGTCAGCAGTACGGATGCAGTACCGATGGCGCGTATCCAACAGGTCGATCAAGTCTTTGTTGATATTCGTCGACCTGCGTCTTCATTAGAAGCTATTCGTGAAGATTTAACAGCAAATGCAGATGGTGAACCTGGTGTTGCTGGAACAAAAATTAAAATTTTACGCAGTAACGGCACCCCTTATCCAGTCAAAGGCCAAATCCTGTTTTCTGGTATCAATATTGACGTAAGCACTGGCGATGTTTTGCTGCGCGTGCTCGTAGATAACTCTCAACGCTGGTTATTACCGGGGATGTTCGTAAAAACCAAAGTACTTCATTCGAGTTATAACCACGCGTTAATGGTTCCGCAACAGGCGGTTATGCATCTTGCAGGTGCTCCTCATCTTTGGAGTATTGATCAGGAAGGATATGCACATTTAAAACCTGTAAAGCTCGGAGAATTGATCGATGGTCAGTACCGCGTGAAATCGGGCGTTCATGAAGGAGAAAATATCGTAGTCGAGGGCAAGGAAAGGCTTGAGAGCGGCGTTCTCGTAGACCAACGCAAATGGGAAGAACCTGAGGTTCTTTTAACATCTGCGACAAACTGATTAAGGTTAGAGTGGCTTTTTATGTCTCAGTTTTTTATTCATCGCCCCGTATTTGCTTGGGTTATTGCTCTTTTCATTATTTTGTTTGGATGTATTTCGATTCCGAAGTTACCTATTTCTCGTTACCCGTCTGTGGCGCCTCCAACGGTCAGTATTATGGCGACGTATCCGGGAGCCAGTCCGAAGGAAATGAATGATGGTGTACTTAGTCTTATTGAGGGTGAGCTGTCGAACGTTAAGAACTTAATGTATTTCGAGTCGTCTGCTGACAACTCCGGTTCTGCGTCTATTACGGTTACATTTAAGCCGGGAACAGACTCTGATATGGCGCAAGTTGACGTTCAAAACCAACTGAAAGCGGTTGAATCTCGTTTACCGCAGGTGGTGCGTCAAAGCGGCTTGTCTGTAGAATCTGCTACATCCAACTTTTTGATGATTGTCGGGTTGAAATCTGATGATAACCGCTTTGATGAAATCGCATTGAACGACTATTTGGCTCGCAACATCGTAGATGAATTGCGCCGTATTGAAGGTGTAGGGCGTGTTCAGTCATTTGGTGCTGAGAAGGCAATGAGGATCTGGGTTGACCCGAGTAAGCTCAATTCATTGGGTTTAACAATGAATGATGTTAGTCAGGCTATCACTTCGCAAAATACACAAATCGCACCCGGAAGTATCGGTGCTGCACCGACGGTTTTAGGGCAACGAGTAACGGTTCCATTAACCGTTCAAGGCCAGTTAACCAGCGTTGAAGAATTCTCTAATATCATTCTTCGTGCAAACAACAATGGCTCGAAAGTCGTCCTAAGTGACGTTGCGCGTGTTGAAATCGGTTCTCAATCCTATGGTTATTTGAATCGTGAAAATGGTAAAACAGCGACGGCTGCGGCTATTCAGCTTACTCCGGGAGCGAATGCCGTTAAAACTGCAGATGCGGTACAAAAGCGTTTGGCGGAGTTGAGTCAAAGTCTACCTTCTGGGATGACCTATTCAATTCCATTTAATACAGCACCTTTCGTTAAAGTTTCGATCAATAAGGTTATTCATACCTTAGTTGAAGCTATGGTGCTGGTGTTTTTTGTTATGTTTCTGTTTTTACAGAATATTCGTTACACCTTGATCCCCGCTATTGTTGCACCGATAGCCTTGTTGGGGACGTTCACCGTCATGTTGTTAACTGGCTTTTCAATCAACGTGTTAACGATGTTTGGTATGGTTCTGGCGATCGGTATTATCGTCGATGATGCGATTGTCGTTGTCGAAAACGTGGAACGATTGATGGCGGAAAAAGGCTTATCTCCGAAAGAAGCGACATCTAAGGCGATGAAAGAGATTACTGGCGCCATTATAGGCATCACACTTGTGCTAACGGCGGTTTTCATCCCGATGGCATTTGCCAGTGATTCGGTTGGCGCAATTTATAAGCAGTTTACATTATCGATGGCGGTATCAATTCTGTTCTCAGCATTTTTGGCTCTAACACTAACTCCAGCGCTTTGTGCCACGTTGCTAAAGCCGGTTAATGCTAATCACCACGAGCAAACAAGATTTGCGAAATGGTTTAATCGTGGCTTTAACCGAATGAACAATCGGTATGAATCTCAGGTCAACGTGTTAGTGAATCGCAAAGGACGAATGATGCTTGTCTTTGTGTTTCTGTGCGCAATTTTGGTTCTAGTGTACAGGCAGTTGCCGTCATCGTTTTTACCAGAAGAAGACCAAGGATATTTTATTACCAATATTCAGCTTCCGGCAGACGCAACCACAGTGCGTACGTTGGATGTTGTGAAAAAATTTGAACAGCATGCGTTAAGCCGTCCGTCGATTGAGTCAACAATGACGGTTATTGGTTTTGGTTTTTCCGGTTCAGGCACGAATACCGCGCAAAGTTTTACCACATTGAAAGATTGGGAAACACGTAACGATACCTCAACACTTGGCGAGTTAAAACTTGCTGAGGAGGCGATGGCTGACGTAAAAGAAGGCACGGTTATGCACATGCTGCCTCCTTCTATTGAAGAGCTAGGAACCAGCTCTGATATTACGTTTTTCTTGCAAGATCGCGGAAATCAGGGATACGAGGCATTGAAAGTCGTTGAGACGAAGATGTTAGAGTTGGCGAAAAATAGCAAATCACTTAGCGATGTTTATTCTGATGGGCTTCCTGCTGGTACAAGTATTCATTTAGATATTGATCGCCAGAAAGCTGAGGCATTAGGTGTTTCATTCACGAGTATTAGTGAGACGCTATCAACTGCGATTGGATCACTATACATCAACGATTTTCCTAATGAAGGCAGAATGCAGCAAGTCATTATGCAAGCAGATGCTTCATCAAGGATGCAGATTGAGGATGTGCTCAAGCTCCACGTACGAAACATTAATGGTGGTATGGTTCCATTATCAGAAATTGTGACGCCTATTTGGTCTGAGTCTGCGCCGCAGTTTATTCGCTTCCAAGGTTATCCTGCGGTTCGAATTTCTGGTAGTGCAGCTTCCGGAGTTTCTAGCGGGGAAGCGATGGCTGAAATAGAACAAATGGCGAAGCAACTTCCATCAGGCTTTACCATTGCATGGACAGGACAGGCTTTACAAGAGCTTCACTCAGCAAAACAAGCACCGATGCTAATGGCGCTATCGATGCTAGTCGTTTTCTTAGTGCTTGCGGCACTTTATGAGAGTTGGGCTATTCCTTTATCGGTGATGTTGGTCGTGCCCTTGGGATTGTTAGGAGCGGTACTCGCTATTGTCGTACGTGACATGCCAAACGACGTTTTCTTCAAAGTCGGGATGATCACTGTAATTGGTCTTTCGGCGAAAAACGCAATTCTAATTGTTGAATTTGCCAAACAGTTAAGAGAGCAAGGCAACGGGCTGGTTCAGTCAGCCGTTCAAGCTGCGAAGTTGCGATTAAGACCTATCTTGATGACCTCTCTGGCATTTGGTCTTGGTGTTGTACCACTGATGCTAGCCTCAGGCGCTAGTGCAGAAACTCAACGAGCTATCGGAACAGGTGTGTTCGGTGGAATGGTTAGCGCTACATTGCTTGCCATTTACTTTGTACCTGTTTTCTTCGTGTTCGTGATGAGTATTCAAGAGCGTTATTTTAAAAATGAAAAATGAAATTATAAAACTCACTAAAGTGAAAAGTGACGAGCTGCCTGAATTTAAAACTAAGTTACAGCAGACTTTTACCAATGCGTTAATCGAACAGTTTGGCCCATCTTACAGTGAGCCGATACCTTCCGATGAAGATATATTTGGCTCTTTTAACGCCAAGGGTGCCGTAATAAATCATATCGTACTCGGCGAGGAGAGAGTGGGTGGTGTGGTGCTGAATATTAATACGGATACCCAATATAACAGTCTCGACCTGTTTTTTATTTATCCCGAAAGTCATAACAAAGGTTTAGGGCAGAAATCATGGAGAGCCATTGAAGCGGCGTATCCAGAAACTAAGGTTTGGACAACCGTTACGCCTTATTTTGAAAAAAGGAACATCAACTTCTATATCAATAAGTGTGGCTTTCATATTGTGGAGTTTTATAATAAATTTCATCCGGAAAAAAATTATGAAGTTAATGGTATAGAGGATGGGATAGATTCAAATGAAGATGATTTTTTCAAATTTGAAAAAATCATGAACCTTCGTTAAAACCGGACAACTTATATCTCGGAAGGAGAAAATAGCCTCTTATATAACGTTGGTAACGTTCTTGGTGGTTATATTTTCTTACAACTCGGTCATACTAATATTGTTCACATCAAAGGTCTAGATAGTTAGCCGGGCTCAAGAGCATGTTGTAAAGGCTATAAAGTTAGTTTACCTCCGATTGATATAATTATTCGCTAGAAAACAAGTCAATTTATCGATGAGATTTCCTTGAAACAGATTCATCACCTTAGAGGTAAGTGCTAGCAGTATCACGAAGAGAGAAATAGGCGTTTTTAGAACGGTTCTTTTGTGCTCAGACATCTACTTATTAGCCATGAAAATAGCTTAATTTCAATGGTGTTGTAATTTATATGTCTAGGAGTAAATATGCATAAGTTCAAACTATCATTGGCAACAATACTCATTCTTTCATCGTGTTCTGCTTATGCAAATGAGCAAATTAAGAACGGCAAATTTAACGGGAACATGGATGGTTGGTGGAATGCTGGTGCAGATGTAAAAATCAAAAATGGCGAAGCATGTCTTGAGATTAGAAGTCCAGGAGAGAACCCTTGGAATGTGATTTTAGGACAGGGCGGGATTGGGTTGGCAAACAAAGCAGATTATGAAGTTTCATTTGATGCTTATGCAACCGTTGATACTCAAATGAGAACGCTTATTCAACATGAAGGTCCTCCTTATACCAACTATTTTGTGGATGATACAAAAGTCTCACTGAAGAAGAAGAGCTATAAGTTTAAGTTCAGCCATGATTTTGAAAGCGATGCTAAAACTGAGTTCCAGTTTCAAATGGGCGCCCAGAAAAAGGGAACCGTATGCGTTAGCAATGTTTCAGTCGTCGGTGAGAAATACATTGAAGAGCTGAAGATAAATTCTGTTCGTGCTAACCAAGTCGGTTACCTTCCTCAAGCAGATAAGTTTGTATTTGTCGCGAATGAATCTAAAGAGCCCTTAAAGTGGGTGCTAACAAACAACAGCAATATCAATGTCGATTTAGGTAAAACGGAAGTCTTTGGTCTTAATAAGGCATCAGGCGAGTTTATTCACCGTATTGACCTATCGAACTACAGATCAGATATGAGTGGCTTGAAAGTAAAAGTCGGTGAAGACGAGAGCTTGCCATTTAGCATTAGCAAAGATATCTACAATCAGTTGAAGTACGATGCATTGTCTTACTTCTACCAAAACCGTAGTGGTATTGAGATTGATACGGCTCTGGTACAGCGTGACGATCTAGCGCGTCCCGGCGGGCATATGAGCGATGTGGTTACCTGTTTTAATAAGACGGACAGCTGGGGTAATAAGTGGCCAGGTTGTGATTTTTCTGTCGATGTAACCGGCGGTTGGTATGACGCTGGCGACCATGGTAAGTATACGGTTAACAGCGGTATCTCGACTTGGACTCTTTTGAACCTGTTTGAAAGAGGTAAATGGCTAGATAACGCACCAATTCCTTTTGCAGAAGGGAAAGTGAAAATTCCAGAAGCTGGAAATGGCGTCAATCCTTTGTTGTCAGAGGCTCGTTGGAATATCGAATTTATATTGGCAATGCAGATTCATAGTGACAAACCTGTAGCTGTTCCTGTTGGTGACCAGTCTGAAGACAAAACACTTAAACTGACTAAGATTGACGCAAAAGGGATGGCTTTCCATAAAGTTGCTGATGAAGCTTGGACAGGTATGCCACTGCCACCTCATATGGACACCCAAAAGCGATATGTGGGTTATCCAACCACTGCGGCTACGTTGAACTTGTCAGCAATTGGTGCTCAATGTGCGCGAATTTGGAAAGAGATTGATCCTGCGTTCTCAAAAAACTGTTTGAATGCGGCGCAAGAGGCTTGGGAAGCCGCGAGCAAAAATCCTCATATTCTTGCCTATGATAACTTCACAGGGTCGGGCCCATATGATGATAAAGAGCTTTCAGACGAGTTCTACTGGGCTGCAAGTGAACTTTATATCACCACTGGTGACAGCAAGTACCTTAAAGCACTGAAAGCTTCTCCTCATTATCTAGAGACACCAAAAGGTAACATTGAAGCAGATGGCGAAATGTTCTGGGGGTACACAGCGCCTTTAGCAACAATAAGCTTGGCCGTTGTGCCTAATGGATTGGGTGATGATCAAATTAAAGTTGCAAGGAAAAACTTAATCGCAACCTCTGATAACTTTGTGGGCCAGATTAATAACGAGGGTTATCATATTCCTTACACGGTAGAAGAGTATCCGTGGGGATCGAACTCGAGTTTTGTAAACAGAGCTATCTTCTTAATCTATGCGAATGATTTCACCGGCGATATTAAGTATGTAAAAGCGGCTGCAAATGCGATGGATTACTTACTAGGCGCGAACCCAATGAACCTGTCTTATATTACAGGTTACGGCACCAATGCAGCTAAAAGTCCACATCACCGTTTTTGGGCACATGCTGCGGATGAAAAGTCACCAGCTCCAGCACCTGGCGCACTAGTGGGTGGACCCAACTCAGTGAGTTACAGTGATCCAGTCGCTGCGACATTGAAGGGGCAGTGTGTTGGCCAAACCTGTTATAGAGATAACATTAATGCATGGTCGTTTAATGAGATCACGATTAATTGGAATGCTCCTCTCGTTTGGGTTTCTTCTGCTTTGGATGAAGGGCAATTATATTGATTAACGAGTCAGGAAAAGACGTTAAGAGAATACAATTCCTTGAAATAGCTAGATTTAGATACAAAAAAAGACGTCCTAGGACGTCTTTTTTCTGGAATTTGGCTCCCCCTGCAAGACTTGAACTTGCGACATACGGATTAACAGTCCGCCGTTCTACCGACTGAACTAAGGGGGAATTGCTTTGAGCGGTGCGAATGGTAGCGACTGGGGTGTTCAGTGTCAACCTTTCCAGCCGAAGAAAAAGTAAAAATATTTCCCTGAAAATACTTTACTTTTCTGTACCCCTTATCGGCATTAGGCTAGGTTTAGTTATCCACCAAAATTGTGGATAAGTGTGTTGACGAATCCTGAGCAATTCGTTTCATCAATGAATGTTGAGTTATTACTCTACTCATTTGTTGAGTTTATTTTTTATATAACACTATGTTTTTTTATTTTATTTTTTGATTTATCAACTGAAATTATCAATAAGAAATGAAAATGAATGGCGATGAGAAAAAGGGAGTCATTTTGAAATTTTGGGGAAAACAAGTGGATTATTTTTGAAAGTTAGGAGTGGTTTTTTACGAATCAGGCCGAAGATGGTAGCAAACGTATGGAGAAGAAACTAGCATTTTTTCAAAACAGGGGTGATTTACGACGCAACTATTTTGAACAATTACTTGCAACAAAACATGGCTAACAGCGAGAATGCCTATTCAGTTATAGAGGACAACGGCATTATGAGCAAAACGTTTGAATTGGTATCGGGTTATCAACCGTCAGGCGATCAACCAACGGCGATCAAGCAATTGTTTGATGGGCTAGATGCAGGTCTTGCTCATCAAACCTTGTTGGGTGTGACGGGGTCAGGGAAAACATTCACCTTGGCTAATGTGATCGCCAAGGCGCAGCGTCCGGTTATCTTGTTGGCACCGAATAAAACGCTCGCAGCCCAGCTGTATGGTGAGATGAAGTCATTTTTCCCCAATAATGCGGTTGAGTATTTCGTCTCTTATTACGACTACTATCAGCCAGAGGCGTATGTGCCGACCACGGACACATTTATAGAAAAAGATTCCTCGATTAACTCACACATAGAACAAATGCGACTCTCCGCGACTAAAGCGCTGCTTGAGCGTAAAGATGCGATTATTGTAGCTTCTGTATCGGCGATTTACGGTTTGGGTGATCCTGATTCTTATCTGAAAATGATGCTGCATGTTCGCCGTGGTGATGTGATGGATCAGCGCGACATTATCCGCCGTTTAGCCGAGCTCCAATACACACGTAACGATATGGCGTTTGAACGTGGTCAATTTAGAGTTCGTGGAGAGGTGATCGATATCTTTCCCGCGGAATCGGATTATGCGGCCGTGCGTGTTGAAATGTTTGATGATGAGGTAGATTGCATCAGTTTGTTTGACCCATTGACGGGCGCAATGATTCAGCGAGATCTTCCTCGCTATACCATCTATCCTAAAACGCACTACGTTACGCCAAGAGAGCGCATTGTAGATGCGATAGAGCACATCAAAGAGGAGCTGCGAACTCGCCAAGCCTACCTGTTGGAAAACAATAAACTACTCGAAGAGCAGCGCATATCGCAGCGTACTCAATTTGATATTGAAATGATGAATGAGCTCGGTTTTTGTTCAGGTATTGAAAACTATTCACGTTATCTTAGTGGGCGAAAAGAGGGAGAGCCGCCTCCGACCCTGTTTGACTATCTACCGCATGACGGTTTATTGATTATCGACGAATCACACGTAACCGTGCCGCAAATTGGCGCGATGTTCAAAGGCGATCGTTCACGCAAAGAAACGTTAGTAGAGTTTGGTTTCCGGTTGCCTTCCGCTTTAGATAACCGTCCATTAAAGTTTGAAGAGTTCGAATCACTTGCGCCGCAGACGATCTTTGTTTCTGCTACCCCGGGCAACTATGAGCTAGAAAAATCAGCCGGACAAATTGTGGATCAAGTGGTGCGCCCAACCGGACTACTTGATCCCGTGCTGGAAGTACGACCAGTCGCAACACAAGTGGATGATGTGTTGTCAGAGATCCGCATTCGCTCAGCGAAAGATGAACGTGTGCTGATCACGACATTGACTAAACGCATGGCTGAAGACTTAACTGAGTATCTTCATGAACATGGGGTTAAGGTCAGATATCTGCACTCAGATATTGATACTGTTGAGCGGGTTGAGATTATTCGCGACCTTCGCCTAGGCGAATTTGATGTGTTAGTGGGTATTAACTTACTGCGTGAAGGTTTGGATATGCCTGAAGTCTCTCTTGTCGCAATTCTTGATGCGGATAAAGAAGGTTTTCTACGTTCAGAACGTTCATTAATTCAGACCATTGGCCGTGCGGCACGTAATATTGAAGGCAAAGCGATTCTCTATGCTGACCGCATTACTAACTCAATGAAGAAAGCGATGGATGAGACCGATCGTCGCCGTGAAAAGCAGCAAGCACATAATGAAGAACAAGGGATAACACCTCAGGCGCTGAAACGTAATGTCAAAGATATTATGGAATTAGGTGATATTACTAAGTCCAAGCAGCAGAGGATGAACAAACAAGTACCTTTGTCTAAGGTGGCAGAAAGCTCGCAAACTTATGAAATATTCACGCCGCTACAACTGGAAAAAGAGATCGCCAAACTAGAAGGGTTAATGTACAAACACGCACAAAACCTAGAATTTGAATTGGCTGCCGAAAAGCGTGACCAAATTGAAAAACTGCGTCAGCAGTTCATTACCAACAGTTAAAAAAATAGCCAATAGAAAAAGGTCTATTGGCTGTTATTTGTGAACACTTTATTCACTAACAACGTCAGTTGGCTAGGTGACCCCTAAGGGTCATATTGAATAGAGCACATATCGTGCCAATTAATTTTATGCCAAAAGGGCTATTAACTAACGAATTAGTGCCTTTTTGTCATTTTATTTTGCAAAATGCGAACCTTAATGCAATAGTTAAGGCAAAGTGCAAAATAATAATGGCTAGAATATGCAACCTGACTTTTCTCTACAAAAGGCTAAATATCTTTTGATGGTGGAAGATACGGCTTCCGTTGCGGCGCTGTATCGTTCATACCTCACCCCCCTTGAAATCGATATCAATATTGTTGGTACAGGTCGTGATGCGATAGAGAGTTTAGCTCACCGAGAGCCGGACCTCATATTGCTGGATCTTCGATTACCCGATATGACGGGCATGGACGTTTTACATGCTGTGAGAAATCAATACCCCAATGTGCCTGTGATATTCATGACGGCTCATGGTTCCATTGATACCGCCGTGGAAGCGATGCGCCACGGTGCCCAAGATTTCTTGATCAAACCTTGTGAAGCAGACCGCTTGCGCGTCACGGTTAACAACGCCATACGTAAAGCTAGCAAACTAAAAAATGAGGCTGGTAACCCAGGTAATCAGAACTACCAAGGTTTTATCGGCAGCAGTCAAACCATGCAATCAGTCTATCGAACCATTGACTCAGCGGCCTCCAGTAAAGCCAGTATTTTTATTACTGGCGAAAGTGGCACGGGTAAAGAGGTGTGCGCAGAAGCGATTCATGCGGCCAGTAAACGTGGCGATAAACCCTTCATTGCGATTAACTGCGCCGCAATTCCTAAAGACTTAATCGAGAGTGAACTCTTTGGCCACGTGAAAGGCGCATTTACTGGCGCAGCGACCGATCGCCAAGGCGCAGCCGAGTTGGCTGATGGCGGCACACTGTTTTTGGATGAACTGTGTGAAATGGATTTGGATTTGCAGACCAAGCTGTTGCGCTTTATCCAAACGGGCACATTCCAGAAAGTGGGCTCATCGAAGATGAAAAGTGTCGATGTTCGTTTTGTCTGCGCTACCAACCGCGATCCATGGAAAGAGGTACAAGAGGGTCGTTTTCGTGAAGATTTGTACTATCGTCTTTATGTGATCCCATTGCATTTACCACCGCTACGCGAGCGAGGCGATGACGTTATTGAAATTGCTTACTCTTTGCTCGGCTTTATGTCTAAAGAAGAAGGCAAAGGTTTTGTCCGCTTAGCGCCAGAGGTTGTGGAGCGTTTTACGCGCTATGAATGGCCGGGTAATGTGCGTCAACTGCAAAACGTGTTGCGGAATGTGGTGGTATTGAACCACGGCAACGAGATTGAACTGAGCATGTTACCGCCACCGCTAAATCAAGTCGTGGATAACAAGATCCGATTAGCAAACCTAACGACGGATACGCGCAAGGAAAATATAACCGTGCACGATATTTTTCCTTTATGGATGACGGAAAAGCAAGCCATCGAACAAGCGATAGAAGCGTGTGATGGTAATATTCCTAAAGCAGCCAGTTATTTAGACGTTAGCCCTTCAACGATCTACCGCAAGCTTCAAGCGTGGAACAGTAGAGAGAACTCATAGAGATATGGAACTGATCAATAAAAACAAAATTGCGCATTTGGCCCAAGAAATTGGAGAAGAGAATGTGCCAATATTGCTCGATATTTTTCTCAGCGAGCTGAGTGCCTATACACAGAAGCTAGCTGATCAAAATCTGCCGGATAAAATCGAATATTTAAAAGACATCAGCCATGCTCTAAAAAGCAGTGCCGCCAGCTTTGGTGCGGATAAACTGTGCGCTAAAGCGGTGGATATCGATAGCAAAGGAAAGGCAAACTGCATTTTTGATGAGGCTGAAGAAGTGGCGGCGATGCGCGCTCTTATCGAAGAGACGCATCGTTGCTATTGCCACTTGGTGGATTAACTGCCACTTGGTGGATTAACTGCCACTTGATGGATTAGCTTGTGAGTTGATTCTCAATGGCTTTTTGAAGTTTAACTCGGTCGTGCCGCCAGTCACGATTGGATGATGCTAGCTCTGTAGTGACACAATGCCAGTGTTCAGCCAGCTCCGGATGTGGTGTATCGCCGATCACCACATCGATTTTTCGCGCGTGGCAGGCGCGCTCACACCATTCCAATTTCTGCCGTAGCGACATGCGACCAGCAGGTCCTTGCTCGGGAGACAAGTTCTCAACAAAAATCAGCTTTGCTTTTACGTTTTGCTCAATGGCATTGCCAATTTCGGGCAGCAGTAGTGGTGGCATCACACTGGTGAGAAAGCTTCCCGGGCCAAGGATGATGCAGTCTGCTGCACTGATGGCGAGTATGGCTTCTTTGGTTGCTGGCACTTCAGGTGATAAATCTAAGCGCCTTAAATCTTCCGTCATCTCGTCCACATTCGTTTCACCCGTGACCCAATGACCATCCATAGAAAGTGCACTAAGATCAGAAGGATGCTCTGACATAGGTAAAATATTAACATCGACTTTGAGCATGTTGCGGATCAAGTTGATCGCGTCCAAAGGGCGCACAGATAGGTTATCTAATGCAGTCAGCATCAAATTACCGAGATTATGACCATTGAGTTCTCCCGCACCTTTAAAGCGATATTCAAACATCATCGAACTGATTGAAGGCTCAGTGATCAACTGGTTGATACAGTTACGTGTATCGCCCCATGCAATGCCACCTTGGCAGTGGCGAATGCGCCCAGTGGAACCGCCGTTATCTGTGGTGGTTACAATCCCTGTCGCATTGGAGCCAAAATCTTTTAACGCCGCTAGCATGCGTCCAAGCCCATGTCCTCCGCCAATGGCGACGACTTTCTTTGAAGTGTATAGAGTCATCTGTTCTTCTTATTTTTTAATAATTAACTACAATTTAAATCAGCTTGTTCACAACCCATACTCATTAGGAGGTAAATTGGGTAATGGACTCTTTTTTTTTACGATAAGGGTAGAATCACTTACTAATATTAAGTATTTTACTTATCAGCTGCTGTAGAGATAGTTAATTATACTACCTCAACGGCTGCCATAGCTCCGAGCTTAACTGGCTAAGTCTCATTTTTGTGAGATAGGGTGGTTAAGCCAGTGGTCTAATACCACAAGGGCATAATTGGAAATGATTATGCCTCCCGTATTTGGAAAGGTGTTCCGTGGCGCAACAGTTCGAAGATAGATTCCAACGTAAATTTTATTATTTACGTTTATCTGTTACAGATGTCTGTAACTTTAAATGCACATATTGCCTGCCTGATGGTTATCAACCTTCGGGGCAGAAAAACTCGTCTTTTTTAACCCTTCCTGAAATACAACGCGTCGTGCGAGCCTTTGCCGACTGTGGTACGTCGAAAGTACGCATCACAGGGGGGGAGCCGACTTTGCGCAAAGACTTTAACGACATTATTGCTTGTGTGGCAAATACCGCTGGTATAGAGAAAGTCGCGACCACCACCAACGGTTACCGTATGGCCAAACAAGTAGAAGGTTGGCAATCGGCTGGGTTAACGCATATCAATGTCAGTGTCGATAGTCTTGATCCAAGAATGTTCCACCAAATCACGGGTGAAAACAAATTTACACAAGTGATGGCGGGGATTGATCGCGCTTTTGAAGTCGGTTACCAGCAAGTTAAAGTCAACGTTGTGCTGTTAAAAGACCTTAATCATCAGCAGTTACCTGCTTTTTTAGATTGGATTAAACATCGCCCTATTCAACTTCGTTTTATTGAACTAATGCAAACTGGTGAAATGGACTCGCTGTTTGAGCGTCACCATATTTCAGGTGTTGCCATTCGTAATCAACTGATTGCCAATGGTTGGGTGCTGAAAACCCGAGCTCACAATGATGGGCCAGCGCAAGTATTTGTTCATGCCGATTACCAAGGTGAAATCGGTCTTATCATGCCGTATGAGAAAAACTTTTGCCATAGCTGCAACCGCTTACGTGTTTCGGCAAAGGGGAAGTTACACCTTTGCCTTTTCGGTGAGCAAGGCGTTGAATTACGCGATCTGCTCGCCCAAGATAATCAACAGCAAGCTTTAATTGAGCGAATTCAAGCGCAATTACAGACCAAGTCGGTCAGCCATTTTTTACAAGATGGCAATACGGGTATGACACCTAATCTCGCCTCCATTGGCGGCTAAATTCTTTTTGTCACTGGCTATTGTTTAGCGGGTGATGTTGGTACACATTTGAACAGTAGGTGAACACATGGGTCACGCAGAAAGCGCATTTCAACCAGCACATATTGCCGTACTGACGGTTTCCGATACTCGTACTGAAGAAAACGATACTTCAGGCGGTTACTTAGCTGAGCAACTTCAACAAGCGGGACACATTCTGGCCGATAAGCAGATTGTTATTGATGATCAGTATAAAATTCGCGCGATTGTTTCTCAGTGGATCGCGGATGAAAACGTGCAAGCCGTGCTGATCACGGGTGGAACGGGTTTTACCTCACGCGACAGCACACCAGAGGCATTAAAGCCCTTGTTTGATAAAGAAGTTGAAGGTTTTGGCGAGCTGTTCCGATTGGTCTCTTACGATGAAATTGGCACTTCAACCATTCAGTCTCGCGCCATTGCAGGTTTTGCCAACCATACGGTTATTTTTGCCATGCCAGGTTCAACAGGAGCGTGCAAAACCGGTTGGACAAAAATCATCAAACAGCAGTTAGATGCCAGCCATCGCCCATGCAACTTTATGCCACATCTTTCGGTTTAACGGGGTTTCAATGAGCGAATTTACTCATATTAATGCCTCAGGCGAAGCCAATATGGTTGATGTCTCTGCCAAGGCTGAAACCGTGCGTGAAGCACGTGCGGAAGCCTTTGTGAAGATGTCACCACAAACGCTGCAACTGATCCTTTCTGGGCAACACCACAAAGGTGATGTGTTTGCTACCGCAAGAATTGCGGGTATTCAAGCGGCGAAGAAAACGTGGGATTTAATCCCACTGTGCCACCCATTGCTGCTTACTAAAGTAGAAGTGCAGCTTGAAGCCATCGAAGCACAAAGCAAAGTTCGAATTGAATCATTGTGTAAATTAACCGGTAAAACAGGGGTTGAAATGGAAGCCTTAACCGCGGCATCGGTGGCGGCGTTAACCATTTACGACATGTGTAAAGCAGTACAAAAAGATATCGTGATTGAACAAGTGCGCTTACTTGAAAAAAGCGGCGGGAAATCGGGTTACTTTAGCGCTCAGCCACAACAAAAGGTCACGCATGATTAATGTCCTCTTTTTTGCTCAAACTCGTGAGTTGATCGGCCAAGACAGCATTCAACTCAAGGCACAGTTTGCTACGGTTGAAGCACTGCGTAGCCACTTAGCCTCGCAGCCTGGGAAATGGGATTTAGCCTTGCAACCGGGAAAACTGCTGGTGGCAGTCAATCAAACCATCGTTGCCTTTGATTACCCGTTAAGTGATGGTGATGAAGTGGCTTTTTTTCCTCCAGTAACCGGAGGCTAGTGATGGATAGCCGTATTTCCGTTCAAATATCAGATTTCTCGGTAGACGCAGAATACCGTGATTTGTCGCAAGGTACTTCCGCTGGCGCTGTGGTTACCTTTATTGGCAAAGTTCGTGATATGAATTTAGGTGATAATGTTATTGGCTTAACGCTTGAGCACTATCCGGGAATGACAGAAAAAGCTTTGAGTGATATTTGTGATCAGGCTCAGGCACGTTGGCCGGTGCAAAAAATCCGTGTGATCCACCGAATCGGTGATTTAGATATTGGCGATCAAATCGTGTTTGTAGGCGTGTCGAGCTCACATCGTGGTGCGGCTTTTGAGGCGTGCGAATTCGTTATGGATTACCTTAAAGCCAAAGCACCGTTTTGGAAGAAAGAGCGCACCACCGAACAAACACGCTGGGTGGAGTCTCGAGATTCAGATGCCCAAGCCGCGCAACGTTGGGCTAATCATCACACCATCGACTAAGCCTTGTGTAGTATATGAATAGTTCCGCGCTGTTGATTCTTCGCGTGAAACAGCGCTTTATCGGCCGTTGATACAAACTGTTCTGGCGTCATGCCAGTCGGTATGTGTTCGCAATATTGGATGCCGATAGTAATCGATACATACAATGAGACACGAGAATAGCGGTGAGGGATTTGCAGCTCTCTCACTTCACTAAGTAGTTGTAATGCTTTTTGCTCGCACTGTTTAATATCAATATCCGCAATAAATAGTAGAAATTCATCTCCTCCATAGCGAAAGCAGAGGTCATCTTTACGTTTCCAATGCTGCAGAGTGCTCGCTATCTTGCGCAGCACAGTATCGCCATTCACATGGCCATAGTGGTCGTTATATTCTTTGAAGCAATCTAAGTCGATCATGAAAATTGCAGCACTACTTTGCTCACGTTTGATCTTATCTAACGCTTTGGGCAGCAATGAGTCCATCGCATAACGGTTATAGACCTGAGTTAAATGATCCACATTGGTCAGTTTTTCTAACTCAAGTTGGTGTATAGAAAGCCGCTCTAACGTGCGCTTATAAGCGGTAATATTTCTCACAATCCATAGCACGTACTCAGTATTTTTCAGCGGGATGACCAATGCGTTAAAAAACTGAATATCGATAGGGCCAGAGCTGCCTTTAAATTGAGCTATCACCCTTAGGTCGAGATCGTATTCAAACTCTCGCATTTGTCCGTTATCAATGACTTCTTGGATAATTTGATGAAACCAAGCGGCTTTTTTTTCGGGTAATACCTGGTATAGATTGAGACCAATGAGAACCCTTGGGTCGTGGTGTCGGCTGCGATCCGTTCCTCCTAAGGCCTCCACATATACGCCATCGCGGTTAATCAGAAAAGTGGGTTCGGGTAATGACTCCAACAAGCTGCGCATCAGTGCTGGGTTTTCTATAATCTCGGAAAACAGTGGCGAATTCACCATGCCCAGTCCTTATTAATACAACGGTCAATGTTTAAGATATAAATGATATTAACTGTAAAATCTTGCGAGACATCGTGTTCTTAACGTGTTGTTTGATTCAAAAATGAGACGTTTTGATAAAAGATTTTGCCATTTACCCTTGATAAAAATTAACTATTTGTAATATCGATAGTTTGTGCCGATGAGCAAAATCGATTTTTTCCATTTAGCAAAACGGTGAAATTAGTCAACACTTAACTTAAGGCAGCATACCGTTGCAACCAAGGAGACAGATATGCAATCGCTAATAGTTAAAGACTATATGACATTACAAGCCATCACCTTCAAACCGGACATGCCAATGACTGCGGCTTTAGAAAAAGTGATGCGTTCGGAGCATCTTGGTGGCCCTGTTATTAACGACCAAGAACAAGTGATTGGCTTTCTATCAGAGCAGGATTTGCTCGATAAATTGGTGAAGGTGAGTTATTTCTGTGAAGACACCCATTTAGTCCGTGACTGCATGCACCCTGAAGTGCTGTCCGTTTCATCAGACACTTCTATTATTGAGCTTGCTGACATGATGAAAGTAGGAAAACCGAAAGTTTATCCTGTGATCGATCAAGGTAAATTGGTTGGCATTATTACGCGCAGAGATGTACTGAGAGCATTAGGGAAAAACTTAACGCATTGTTTTAAAAAACCAACATAGCAAACTATACCCTTCCTACTTGAAGCTGCAGCGGTGTTGGCTACGTTCGTTCACCCCAATCACATAGTTTGCCTATGCTCATGGGGACTCACTCACTTGCCGCCTACCTGCAACTCCAAGTTGTTTGGGTATATCAGCAGTAATAAATAAAATTCTAGAGGTGCAGTGCACCTCTTTTCCATCTAATCAAGGTGAATGTGCGTTAAGTGCAGGTTTGATAAAAATGCGCTTGACCTTGGAGTTGACTCTAAGGTTTAAGCTTTGTGCATCAGAGAAGGAGAATCCTATGTGCACAAAACATGAAGCTTGCAGTACTACAAAAAATAGCATGGCAAACCCGCAGGCGGTGTCATGCTCTAGTCTTAAAATTACCGCGATTAGGGCTGCGGGCGTTGATTCAAATGAAGAGGGGTGCTGCGGGTCACGAGAGTGCGCAAGCAATGATCCTGATGATGAACCCGCGCAGCTCACATTCGTTAAAACACAGTTTAACCAAAGCTGGAAAATTGAAGGGATGGATTGCCCATCTTGCGCACGTAAGGTTGAAACGGCGCTTAAAAAAGTGGGTAATGTGATCGACGCCAAAGTGCTGTTTGCCACTGAAAAATTGGTGGTCAAGTTTAATACCGAAGAGGCAGCGCTTGAAATAGAGCAAGCGGTTCGTAACGCAGGTTTTACGGCTCACCGCATTGATGCAACTAATCCAGTTTCTGCCCCCATTCATAGTGACTGGAAGTCGGTCATAAAACAGAACGCGCAGATCCTCTCCATTGCTGGCGCTATGATACTCGCCGCTATTGTGCAGCCTTATTTCCCTCAAATCAGCGATGGGATGTTCATTTTGACCTGCCTTGCCGGTTTGTATCCTATCGGTAAAAAAGCGATTCAACTGGCACGCTCAGGCACACCTTTTGCGATTGAAACCTTAATGAGCGTTGCGGCGCTCGGAGCGCTCTATCTTGGTGAAACGGTTGAAGCAGCGATGGTGCTATTACTCTTCCTCATCGGAGAGCGGCTAGAAGCTTTTGCCGCTTCTAAAGCGCGTAGCGGTGTACAAGCTTTAATGGCACTGGTGCCTGAAACGGCAACAAAAATTGTGGCAGGAGAACGCATCACGGTGGCGGCACATGAGCTAAAACCGGGGGATGTAGTGGAAGTTTCTCCCGGCTCTCGGCTACCTGCGGATGGTCAATTGCACGAAGCGTCGGCCAGCTTTGATGAGAGCGCGTTAACGGGCGAATCACTGCCTGTCGAACGCTATCAAGGTGACAGTATCATGGCGGGTGCAGTGGTCGCGGATCAGGTGGTGCGTTTCACCATCACCTCCAAACAGGGTGAAAACGCGATTGACCGTATTTTACATCTGATTGAAGAAGCGGAATCTCGCAAAGCGCCGTTAGAACGTTTTCTTGATAAATTTAGTCGCTGGTATACCCCATTAATGATGTTGGTTTCATTAGCCGTGGTTGTGATACCGCCGACACTGTTTGCGCAGCCATGGGAAACATGGGTTTACCGTGGCTTAGCCTTACTGCTGATTGCTTGTCCATGTGCGTTGGTTATCTCAACTCCGGCGGCCATTACTTCTGGCCTTGCCGCAGCGGCGCGTCGTGGTGCACTGATCAAAGGGGGCGCGGCGCTCGAACAACTTGGGAAAATAGAGAGTATTGCTTTTGATAAAACGGGTACTTTGACCAAAGGTAAACCGGAAGTTACGGATGTGGTTGCGCTCAATGGCTGGGATGAAGAGCAATTGTTGCGCTATGTCGCAGCGGTTGAAATGGGCTCGAGCCATCCTCTGGCAACCTCTTTAGTGAAAAAAGTGCAAGCGATGGCTTTGCCCATTCCAGAAGCGATAGAGAAGCGAGCGTTAGTTGGCAGTGGGGTTTCGGGGGTTGTGGAGGGGAAATCACTGCGCGTATTAGCGCCAAGCAAAGCGAATGTTCCGTTTTCTGATGCATTTAGCGCGCAAGTGGAAGCGCTAGAGATGCAAGGCAAAACAGTGGTGGTGGTTTTTGAGCAAGAGAACATTGTCGGTTTAATCGCATGGCAAGATACCTTGCGTGAAGATGCCAAAGCCGCCATTGAAGCACTGCGCCGTTTGGGGATCGACACTATTATGCTCACTGGCGATAACCCTAGAAGCGCTGCGACGATGAGTGCTCAATTAGGGATAGATTTCAAAGCCAGTTTATTACCGCAAGATAAAGTGGAATACATTCAACAGTTGGCGCAACAAAAACAAGTGGCGATGGTCGGGGATGGCATTAATGATGCACCAGCAATGAAAGCAGCCAGCATTGGTATTGCGATGGGGGGTGGTACCGATGTTGCGTTGGAAACGGCCGATGCGGCAATTACTCATAATCGATTGGTCGAGCTCGCCACCATGATCGAGCTATCACAAGCAACCCTCGCCAATATTCGCCAGAATGTCACGCTAGCGCTAGGCTTAAAAAGTATCTTTTTAGTCACGAGTTTACTCGGTATTACGGGCTTATGGGTAGCGGTGCTGGCCGATAGTGGAGCTACCGCGTTAGTGACGCTCAATGCGTTGCGTCTATTGAAATTTAAAAAATAGTCCGAGACTAAAAACTAAAAACTAAAAACTAAAAACTAAAAACTAAAAAGCTCAGCAAGGCATGGCGGGTCGTTATCTCTCATGCCTGTTGGGTTTGCACCCTATTGTGGTAATAGTGTGAAATGCGTCGATATTGCGCTTGTGTTTTGTTATGCAGTGTTGGAAATCATCTTTTAGGGTTGGGTGTTATTTCATCAATCTTGCTGTTTTTTGTGATGCAAACCGTTTTTATGAGAATGTGTTCGTTACATTGCGTCATTCATTGTGAATTTGATCACTCTTTGTTGGCGCGTGGTCCGCTAGAGTAGCTGCATACCCGATGTATATCTATGAGCTGAACAAGCCGCAATAAGGAGTCACTTATGTCTCAAGCCGTTTTCCATCTAGGTGTTACCGAAGCCGATCTGAATGGTGCTACTTTGGCCATTATCCCTGGGGATCCAGCCCGCGTACAAAAAATCGCTGAAGAGATGGAAAATCCAGTCTTTCTTGCTAGCCACCGTGAATACACTGTGTACCGCGCAGAGTTAGACGGTAAGCCAGTCGTTGTTTGTTCTACTGGTATCGGTGGTCCTTCTACGTCTATTGCGGTTGAAGAGCTTGCTCAACTTGGCGTGCGTACTTTCTTACGCGTAGGTACTACTGGTGCAATCCAACCTCATGTCAATGTGGGTGATATGATTGTCAGCACAGGTTCGGTTCGCCTTGACGGTGCAAGTTTGCACTTTGCGCCAATGGAATTCCCTGCTGTGGCTGATTTCGATGTAGCCACTGCAATGAAAGCGGCTGTAGTTGAAAGTGGTGCAACCGTGCACATGGGCGTTACCGCATCAAGTGATACTTTCTACCCAGGCCAAGAGCGTTATGACACTTTCACTGGTCGTGTTGTGCGTCGTTTCCAAGGCTCGATGAAAGAGTGGCAAGACATGGGCGTATTGAACTTTGAGATGGAATCCGCCACTTTGCTAACCATGTGTGCGAGCTCAGGTTTGAAAGCAGGTTGTGTGGCGGGTGTGATCATCAACCGTACTCAAAAAGAGATCCCAGATCACGCGACACTCAAAGAGACCGAGGCTCGTTCAATCAAAGTGGTTGTCGAAGCGGCGCGTAAAATGCTGTAATTGAGTTCTGAATTTACACTGATGTATCTATGTACACGGTGAGTGATTAGGCCACTTTTGAATAAAGTGGCCTTTTTACTTTCTAAATAATCACCAGTCAAACAGTCACCAGCTAAACAATTACTCACTAAGCAATCGCCAATTTAGGCAATGGAATGTACAAGCTCTCGGTTAAGTCGCTGAGCATCTGGTCGTAAACGTGAGAGATGCTGAGTGAAATATCCGAAGTGATTTGGTACATCGCGCCAGCTTCTATTTGAAAGGCAGGATGATCATGCAGTTCGCTCAGGCTATGTAGCGCGGCTGAGCAGCTTGGCGAAGCTACCGTTAAAGGGCTGATTAAGGCGAGTTGATTCATCCTACGCCTGACAACCTCACTATAATGCTGCAAGCGTATGCGGCCATCTTGAGTATCCATTTCATCAATGCTGATGCGTAACTGAGTTAGCGCGTCCATCGCATCAATGACCTGTTGCCAATTAATATGGTATTCATCGCTGAGATCTTCGCGGTTGGATTCCACCAACCAAGCCAGTATCACCTCATCCATTAAGAACATACAGTGACGAATTATTTTACCATGCATCATTTGGTTACGAGCCACAGAGCGCTCTGGCCACTCCTTCATGAGTGCTTTAAGCTTAATTTGCAGCACACGGTACATTGGTTTGTTGTCAAAGTGTGCGATAGCAATTAAGTGATTACTTTTTTCGTATAGCGTATCTTGTAATTCATTCAACTCAGTGTCGCGTCTTTGACCAGAGGCTAGTGTTTGATGGGTAATGTTACGGTGCTGACGGCATAAAAACAGTAGCTGGCGAAGGTCGATCAGCAGTTGATATTTACGTTGTAATGTGGATTCACGCTGTTTTGCCAGATAAAACATCAGCCACAATATACCGATAGAGATAAGCATTGAGATAAAAACAAACATAACCAACTCCTTGTTAATGTTATACCAATCTAGAGTTAGCAGGGTTAATGCCAGTTTTTTATTTGTTTAAATTCAATTGTTTATGTATTTTTGCGTTGAAGTGATGCATCTTATTGGTGCATTTTGAACTAAAAGTGTGAGCTGGATCGATTTTGAGCAGTATGGTGATAAAAAATCCCCAACACAGAGTGTGTTGGGGATGCTATCGTGAAGATTGATGTATTACAGGATGCGCATGCCAGCTTGAGCACCTTCATGTGGCTCAAGAATCCATAGCTCGCTGCCACCAGGGCCTGCGGCTAAGATCATGCCTTCTGACATACCAAACTTCATTTTACGCGGTTTGAGGTTCGCTACCATGACGGTGTACTTGCCTACTAACTCTTCGGGTGAATAAGCGGCTTTAATACCTGAAAACACTTGGCGAGTTTCGCCACCAATATCTAATTGGAATTTAAGCAATTTATCTGCTTTTGGCACAGCTTCGCAAGCGATGATCTTAGCGACGCGTAAGTCCACTTTAGCAAAATCATCAAATTCGATTTCAGCTGCAATAGGGTCTTTACTTAGCTCAGTTTCAACTGTGGTTGGTTGCGCGCTCTCAATCGCAGCTTTTTCTGCTGCCGCTTCTTCTTTAGACGCTTCAATCATCGCTTCAACGTGTTTCGGATCAATGCGATTAAACAGCGCTTTGAATGGCGTGAGCGTATGGCTTGTTAATGGTGTTTGTACGCCTTCCCAAGTGAGTTCTTGGTTTAAGAATGCTTCGGTACGCGCCGCTAGTGCTGGCATTACAGGTTTTAAGTAAGTCATTAACACGCGGAATAGGTTGATACCCACTGAGCAAATGTCTTGTAGCTCTTGCTCTTGACCTTCTTGTTTAGCCACAACCCAAGGCGCTTTTTCATCCACGTATTGGTTCGCTTTGTCCGCCAATGCGGTGATTTCACGAATGGCACGGTTAAATTCACGACTTTCGTAAAGATCAGCAATGCGATCCGCTGCTGCGGCAAATTCTGCGTACAGCTCTGGTTCGGCAAAGGTTGCAGACAACTGATTTTCAAAACGTTTGGTGATGAAGCCTGCATTACGCGATGCAAGGTTGACGATTTTATTGACCACATCGGCGTTCACTCGTTGGGTGAAATCCTCAAGGTTCAAATCAAGATCGTCGATGCGGCTATTGAGTTTTGCGGCGTAGTAGTAGCGTAAGCATTCTGGGTCTAGGTGGTTTAAGTAAGTGCTTGCTTTGACAAACGTTCCTTTAGACTTCGACATCTTCGCGCCATTGACTGTGACATAACCGTGCACGAAGACGTTATTAGGCTTACGGAAACCACTGCCATCAAGCATCGCTGGCCAGAATAGGCTGTGGAAGTAAACAATATCTTTACCGATGAAATGGTACAGTTCGGTTTTACTGTCTTTATTCCAGTATTCGTCAAAGTCTAAGTCATCGCGTTTGTTACATAGGTTTTTAAATGAACCCATGTAGCCGATAGGCGCGTCTAACCACACGTAGAAGAATTTGTTCTTTTCGCCGGGGATTTCAAAGCCAAAGTATGGCGCATCACGTGAAATATCCCACTGTTGCAGGCCGCCTTCGAACCACTCTTGCATTTTATTGGCGGTTTCTGTTTGTAGCGAGCCAGAGCGAGTCCACTCTTTGAGCATGCTTTCAAATTGAGGAAGGTCAAAGAAGAAATGCTCAGAATCTTTCATTACTGGCGTCGCGCCAGAAACGGCCGATTTCGGGTTGATAAGCTCTGTTGGGCTATAGGTTTCGCCACACGCATCGCAGTTATCACCGTATTGATCTTCTGACTTACATTTTGGGCAAGTGCCTTTCACGAAGCGATCAGGCAAGAACATCTCTTTTTCTGGGTCAAACAGCTGAGAAATGGTGCGGCTTGAAATGAAGCCATTTTTTTTCAGCTCAAGATAAATGTGAGAAGCCAGTTCGCGGTTCTCTTCGCTGTGAGTGCTGTGATAATTGTCAAAGCTGATATCAAAACCTGCAAAATCTTTTTGGTGCTCTTCACTTACTGCGGCGATCATCTCTTCAGGTGTAATACCCATCTGTTGTGCTTTAAGCATAATTGGCGTGCCGTGAGCATCGTCTGCACAGATGAAGTTTACAGTGTTGCCGCGTAGGCGTTGGTAACGAACCCAAATGTCAGCTTGGATATGCTCAAGCATATGACCAAGGTGGATCGAACCGTTAGCGTACGGAAGGGCACAAGTTACCAGCAGTTTCCTTGAAGAAACGTTTCTTGGGTCAGTCGCCATACTTAATATTCGCTTTTTTGATAGGTATGAAAAATAGAGACCAATACTACCTTATGCAGCGAGCGACTCCAAGGCGTGAGCCTAAGGAATCCCGCAACTTTTTTGGGGTTCAGTCTGACAATAGAGAGTGATAGCATGAGCAAAAAGGAGAAGCTATGCAGCCGTTCACATCTAAACAAGATTTTTGCGATTGGTTAAACCAATTTGAACACCCTCATCTTATTGCGGGGTGGGCAAACCAACCGCATTGGGTTTCGGTTACAACAGCGGGGCGTTTGACGGTTCATATTCCATTTGCCGCTAAAAATCTGCTGAATGAGCTTTCCGAATGGGTCGTCTCCAAGCAGCAAACCGATGCGCTTGCTCCATTCAGTGTTGAGATAATCATTGCGCCGAAAGCGCTAGCGACGACGGTCGCTCATAGTGTTAATGGTGTTAAAAATATTATTGCGGTGACTTCAGCCAAAGGGGGCGTCGGCAAATCAACCACCGCCGTCAATCTTGCTCTAGCCATTGCTCAATCTGGGGCGAAAGTTGGCTTGTTGGATGCGGATATTTATGGCCCTTCAGTGCCGATGATGCTTGGCAAGCAAGAAGCAAAGCCAGATGTGCGTGATAATAAGTGGATGCAGCCAGTTGAGGCATTTGGTATTTTCAGCCATTCGATTGGCTATCTGGTTGATAAATCTGAAGCGGCGATTTGGCGCGGGCCGATGGCATCGAAAGCACTGGCGCAACTGCTCAATGAAACCGAGTGGCCAGATGTGGATTATCTGGTCATCGACATGCCACCGGGGACAGGTGATATTCAACTCACCTTGTCACAACAAATTCCGGTAACGGGCGCGGTGATCGTCACCACTCCGCAAGATCTGGCACTAGCGGATGCGCGCAAAGGGGCGGCCATGTTCGAAAAAGTCGACGTTCCGGTTATCGGGCTTATTGAAAATATGAGCTATCACATCTGCAGTCATTGTGGAGAGAAAGAGCATATCTTTGGTGTCGGTGGCGCGCAGAAACTGGCCAGTGAATATGGGTTGGCGCTGCTTGCACAAATTCCTCTGCACATTGCCCTGCGTGAAGACATCGACCAAGGTTGTCCTACCGTGGTTGCTCAACCAGAAAGTGAGCATACACAGCGTTATCTTCAACTGGCGGAACGAGTCTGTTCAAGCCTATATTGGCAAGGAAAGCCTAAGCCAGATGCAATCAGTTTTACATTGGTAGATTAGTGCTGATTCACAGTGCTGTGAAAGTAGCACTGTTGTGATCTCTTCTGAAATACGACGAAAACGTTTGCTTGGTAGTTTGTTATTCAAACCTCTTCCAAAGTCTAAATCGAGACTGGTATCAGGTGGTTGAAGTCCCTATAATCGGGCAGTTTATCTATTTTCATCACCAAACCATCACCGGGTGCAAAAATAATGTCTGAGAATAATCAATGCGTCATCGTAGGTATTGCTGGCGCTTCAGCTTCTGGAAAAAGCCTGATTGCAAGCACGATTTATAACGAACTTCGTGCCAAAGTAGGCGACCACCAAATTGGTGTGATTACGGAAGATTGCTATTACAACGACCAAAGCCATCTCAGTATGGAAGAGCGCGTTAAGACAAACTACGACCACCCGAATGCACTTGACCATGATCTACTTTGCCAACATTTAGAACAATTAACCCGTGGCGAAGCGGTTGAAGTGCCAGAGTACAGCTACACTGAGCATACTCGCACCGCGAATACAACGCTATTAACACCCAAGAAAGTGATTATTTTAGAAGGTATTTTACTGCTGACAGACCCACGTTTACGTGACTTAATGCATGCGACCGTATTTATGGACACTCCGCTGGATATCTGTTTATTACGCCGAGTGAAGCGTGATGTAGAAGAGCGCGGCCGCACCATGGATTCGGTATTGAAGCAATACCAAAAAACGGTTCGCCCTATGTTTATGCAGTTTATCGAACCGTCAAAACAGTACGCGGACATTATCGTTCCTCGTGGCGGTAAAAACCGTATCGCCATTGATGTATTAAAAGCCCACATCGCGAAATTGTTGAAATCTTAACTTTTGTGGTCTTTATTTTTAAGCAGACAAGTGGCACTTTAGGTGCCACTTTCTTTTTCTAATTAAGCAAGGAAAAAGCTGATGAAAAAACTGTTTCTTTTCATTGCCATTATCATCGGCGCGTTAATCGCTGCCGCGCTCGCACTTGTCCTGTTGGTCAATCCTAACCAATTTAAGCCCTTGATTGTAGAACAAGCCAAACAGAAAACGGGGTTGGACTTAGTCATTGAAGGAGATATCAGTTGGAGTTTCTTCCCTTCGCTTGGCTTTGAGCTGGGCAAAACTGAACTCAGAAACCCACAAGGTTTCAGCGCTCCAAACCTGTTTAAAGTCGATCAAGTTGGTATTGAAATTTC
The DNA here is from genome assembly GCF_963874485.1 of Vibrio sp. V15_P4S5T153. Lineage (NCBI taxonomy): Bacteria > Pseudomonadati > Pseudomonadota > Gammaproteobacteria > Vibrionales > Vibrionaceae > Vibrio > Vibrio sp. V15_P4S5T153. The sequence goes on from NZ_CAWNHR010000011.1 coordinate 322,805, forward strand.
GGTGATGCCATTACTGGATAAGCAACTGGAAATTGGCAACATCCGCCTAAATGGTGCTGAGTTCCATCTTGAAACCCTTAAAGATGGCCGTTCAAACTTAGATAGCTTAACTCAAGCCGCGCCTCAACCAGCCGCCTCTTCCGCCGTAAACGAAACAAAACCAGCACAAGAAGAGACAAGCAGCGTCAATGCGAGCAACCCTGTTCAAGAGTGGACGATTAACTTAGCGGGCGTTAGCGTCGAAAACGCATTACTGGAAATACAAGACCGTAAAGCCGGTACACATACCAAGCTGTATGACGTGGCGGTAAATCTTTCAGAGTTTGCGGTGGACAAATGGACGTCAGCAACTTTTGCCGCCAAAGGTAAAAATAACCAACAAAGCTTTGCCGCAGAAGGGCGAGCTGAATTCAAATTAGCCGCTGGTTTCAAGGATTATGCGCTGAAGAACGTTGTGCTTGATGCGAGCTTTAATGACCCATCAAACCAGATTGATTCTGCGAAGATTGAATTAGCCACGTTCGAGTTTGGTAAGAAGAATGCGCTGTCATTCAGCGTGAAAGGAAAGGCGGCTGATCTAAAACTCGATGCGAAGGGGAGTGCGCAACTGACTCTCGATAAAGCCATGAGCTTGGTGAAGATTGATACGCTGGTGTTGGATACTAATCTAGAAGGAACCAGTTTGCCACAAAGCCCAATGCAGATTGGTTTAACTTCGAACATTCGTTTTGATCTCTCTAAAAACCAACTGGATGTCTTACTCAGTAAATTAACCGCCAATGCATTAGAATTTGATGGTGATGTCAAAGTGACGTTGGCTGAGATCCCTAAAATCCGCTTCAATATGCATAGCCCAAATATCGATTTGGATGAATTTTTAGGGCTTGCGAATCCAGCAACGGCAAGCAGTGCCGTGAGTGAAAGTAAGGCATCGTCAGGTTCAACGTCAGCAGCGCCTGCTACGGTGAGCGCTGAAGTGGAACCGGATCTCAGTGCATTAAAAACGTTGGATGTGCAAGGTAAGGTCACCATAGACAAGTTCAAAGCTAATAATGCTCGATTACAGAATGTGCAAACCAGCTTTAGTGTCGATCGTGGCATCGTGAATTTAACCTCATTCAGTGCCAACCTTTACCAAGGTACGATTCAGGCGACCGCTCAACTGGATGCAACCAAAGTACCTGCCACTTATAGCGCTAAAAAAAGCGTTAAGGGAGTACAGGTGCTGCCGCTATTAAAAGATGTACTCAATAATGAGATGTTACAAGGCACGGGTAACATCGATGTGGACGTAAAAGGGCGCAGTTTGACGCCAACGGGCATTCAACAAAACCTTGTCGGAACCGTGAACATCAACTTTGCCGATGGTGCAGTCAACGGTATTAATGTCGCTCACCTTATCCGTAGCAATTACGCCAAAATTAAAGGTAAGAAAGTTGATGATGACCCAGTGAAGAAAACCGATTTTAGCGCCATGACCGCTACGCTGAAATTGAACAAAGGGGAAGTCACCACCAATAACCTCGCCATGCAATCACCACTGTTGCGTATTCGTGGTGAGGGTAAAGCGAATTATCTGCAACAAACGGTTGATTTTTTGGTGAGCACTTCTGTGGTGGGAACGCTAGAGGGGCAAGGTGGCAAAGACATTGATGAGTTGCGAGATGTCACGATTCCTATCAACATCTCAGGGCAATGGAGCGATCCTAAATTCAAATTGGTTTTTGATGATGTGTTAAGACAAAAAGCGGAAAAAGAGATTGACCGTGGCTTGGAAAAGCTCGGCGTTGAGATAAAAGACGAGAAAACCAAGAAAGCGGTTGATGGCTTATTAAAAAGTCTTTTTAAGTAATTTACTGGGTTGATTTCATTATGATTGATCAAGCCTCCTCAATTTAGAGGAGGCTTTTTTATCACCAGTCGATGCCTTTTCGTGCTTTGATGCCCGACTCAAAGGCGTGTTTCACATTTTTGACTTCCGACACCGTATCGGCGATTTCAATCAAGCTGCGGTGTGCTCCTCGGCCCGTGATCACCACCGACTGCATTGTTGGCCGTGTTGTTAAGGCTTCAATCACTTCGTCTAATTCGATATAGCCATAGCTCACCATGTAGGTCAGCTCATCAAACAACACCACATCAATCGACTCATCTTTAAGCATGCGTTTGCATTCTTGCCAAACCCCTTGCGCCGCTGCGGTATCGGCTTCTTTGTTTTGCGTTTCCCAAGTAAAGCCCGTCGCCATGACTTGAAATTCGACGCCCAGTTTTTCAAGCAGATTACGTTCACCGTTTTCCCAGGTTCCTTTAATGAACTGAGCTACCGAACATTTCAAACCGTGGCCGACAGCGCGCGCAATGGTGCCAAAACCTGAGGTGGATTTCCCTTTACCATTGCCGGTAATGATCAATAACAACCCTTTCTCTTGCTGAGCCGCGGCAATTCGTGCATCGACTTGCTCTTTTACTTTCTGTTGTCTCGCTTTATGGCGTTCATTTTTAATTTCTTCAGTCGACATGCTCAATCCTGTTCATTAATAGCGTTGCCGCTATCATAGCTCAACTACTCGGCAGCAAAAACCATCGAAATTACAAGGAATAAAAAAGCCAGAGCAGTGCTCTGGCCTCTGGGAGTATCTCTAATGAGTTTAGAAGCGGTAATTGGCTTGTACACCGATAAGCCAAACATTGCCCGTTACTTCACCATTAAATGCACCACCAATTTGTGCTGAAGTGGCATCAGAGGCATCTCTCGGTTCGTTGATGGTGGCATCTTTTGCAAAAATATAGGTAAAGCCAGCGTCAAGTGTTAGCTGTGGTGTGGCAACGTAACTTGCACCGATACTAAGCCAAGTTCGGTCAGTCTCTGGGATTGTTGCTGTGCGGTTTTTATCGTCCACTGCTGATGTGTCATACGCAATACCTGTACGCAGAGCGATTTTAGCGTCGTATTGGTAAGTCGCACCTAAGGCAAAGCGGTAGTTATCTTCCCAGTTTTCTGATTTGATCAGATCTGATTTCTCTGGGAATACGGCAGTCAGTTCCTTGAATGAGCTCCAATCTGTCCAGTTCACGCTGGCATGCAGTGCCAGTTTCTCATTTAATTGATGGTAACTAGCAAGCTCTGCTGTGGCGGGCAAGGCAACAGACATCATCCCAGGTTTGTAAGCACCGTAAGTAATGCCTTTAGCGTGCCCATCAAAATCCATCATCACTTCGGATTTATAGCTTGCGCCAATACGGTTTGTTTCATTGATCTGCCAAGCTGTACCGACTTGCCATCCCCAAGAGTTATCTTCGCCTTCCATATATTTTAGGGTTGTACCTTGCGGAAGAGTCAGTGCATTTTTTGCTGGAGCGGTGGCACCAAAATGGCCTTCTCCGATCACATAGCGTACGCCACCACCAATACTAAATTCAGTGGTTACTTGATAAGCGACATTGAGATTCGCTTCTTTAGTAATAACGCTTGCTTGATTGCCAAAGTGTGAGGCAGCAAAATCATTACCCAGTTCGGTTTCCATCCCATAGTTTGTTCCTAGCGCAAAGCCCAGCACTAGTTGTTCATTCAACTGATGAGATAAGTAAAAATTAGGAATAACCGCATCATGAGCGAAGTCTTTTGCGCTTGCTTGCGTTGTGCCAAGTAATGAGTGGCTCACGGTGCCATTCACATCAACATTCGGGTTAACGTAAATTGCACCAACAGAAATTTGCGTACCTTTCAAATAAGTCAGCATGGCAGGGTTACGCCATTGTGCACTGGCGTTATCAGCCATAGCCGCTTCACCGGCGTAAGCACGCCCAAGGCCTGTTGCAGAGTATTCTGCCAATTGGAAACCGGCGGCTTGAGATGCGTTTGATACGCTGAATAGTCCACATGCCACTGCAAGTGAAAGAAGAGTTTTATTTGATTTCATTATAATGTTCGCTGAAATATTTGAATTCGGTGTGGGGATTTTAAGGTTAGAGCTAATGCTTTAAAAATATAAAGCAGTGAATTTGTTGTTTTTGAAATTAAAATCTATTAAAGATTTAATTATAAGCGTAATGCTCTGCTTGTTGCAAAAGTGTTTCTGATTTTTGGCGAACACTTGTAGTGTGGTTTAAGGCCAAAAAGGTACAGTTGTTAGCTGAATTAGGCGAGGAGATGATATTACAAGCATTAAAAAGGGCTGGAAAACCAGCCCTTTATTGACGCTATGCTAATAAACGTTGCGCTTAGAAGCTGCGGCTATATTGTAAGCCGACTAGGATTGCATCTGCGTGGGTCGTTGCTGAAATAGAAGACAGCTCTACTGGTAATGTTGGGTGAGGTGTGGATTCGTTAACCTGAACGTCTTTGCCCATTAAATACGTGAAACCAAAATCAATGTTTGAGTGTTGGTCTAAATGGTAAGTAAAGCCAGCCGACAGCCAGTTACGATCTGAATCAGGAACTGAAACGGATGTTTTTTGATCTTGAGCACTGGTGTCATACATGTAGCCAGCACGCAGTGTCCAATCTTGGTTTAAGTAGTAAGTACCACCAATCGAGTAATGCATACCATTTTGCCATTTATACTCGTTCAATACCCCGCTTGTTTTAGCTTCTAGCTTGTCAAACTCAGCCCAGCCAATCCATTGAACGCTATAATGCACGGCAAACTGTTCATTTAAGCGGTGGAAGCCTGAGAATTCAGCCATATCAGGAAGTGGCATAATGAGAGTGTCATCAACTTTACCTTTTCCTGAACGAGAATAATTGACATCTCCATCAGCTTCTAAGTCTGGGCTATAACGGTAAGAAAAACCAAAGCGGTTATGTTCATCCAGCTCATAAACAGTGCCTAAGTTAAAGCCTAATGCCCAACCATCGGCATCAGCTTCTAACGCTGTAGAGCTACCTAGGTATTGACTTGTTTTTCGTTCGAGTTTTCCTTGACCATAAATCAAATCTAAACCTAAACCTAGACTCCATTGTTCATTTAAACGGTAAGAACCTGATAAACCAAAGTTTGCACTTTTCACATCAGTTAAGCCGCCGTATTCAGCGCCAACAAAGGAGCTATCAAACTCAGTTTTTGTACCGAAGTTTGAATAGGCATTAATACCCCATGCAAATTGATCATTGACTGGCACAATTAAGTGAATATTCGGTGCAATAGAAGTGTCACCCGCATCATCATAATTTGAATCAAAAGATGAGCCAGGTGCTGTAATCGCTGAATATTTTGCATCTTTAACTTTTATTTTCGATGTGATCGATACAAAGCCCAAAGAGAGTGAGGTTTCATCAAACAACGCCATTGCGGCAGGGTTACGAGCCATCACCGATGCGTTATCGGCAATAACAGCATCACCCGCAAATGCACGACCTAGGCCAGTCGCAGATTGTGCATTGAGCTGAAAGCCCGCTGCCAGTGCTTGTTGTGAAGCGAGAGCTACCGTTACGGCAAGTAACGATTTTTTAAACAGACGCGTCTTGTTCATGGTGCTTTTCCTTTTTGATTTCATCGCCTCTAATGGACGTTGTTTTTGAGCAAATGCTCAATTGGTGGCTGATACTAGAGGCAAGTATAGAAGATAGAAATCCGACCATTGTCTAATTGAATGATAAAATTGCAGAAATGATGTCTATTTGGCAGGAAAAAGGCGGAAAATGCTTGTTTATAGAGTTCATGCTCTATTTTAATCTGGAGAACCTGACCTGCATTATATACAGGCCAGGAATGGTTTTAATGGGAAGGTTTTAGCATAGGCATTAGTTTTTTAGCGATGTTCGTGACATCTTCGCCATTTTCACCGACAAGGATCAGGCTAGCATCACCGACGGGTTCGATGATTCCTGCCATGCCTTGCTCATTAAAGTTCACGGCTTGTTCACTGGCAATGCCTGTGAAAAAGAGCGTCACTTTCCCGCTTTCACCTTGAAAAACCATGTGCAGAGCGTTTGCCTTGCCAAAACCACAGTGGTTTAGGTAATAAACGTGGTAAGGGAAGTTACTGCTTAACTGATAAGCGAATGGCAGCATTTTGGCGTTGATCTGCGTTGAATTCACTTGTTCATCCAGTTGGTTGACAAAGCCTTCTTCATCAATGACGTGTTTGATGGCAGTGTCCATTAGGCTTGCCTGCGCCGGTGGAATGAGCACATTTCGCCAATTGATTTGGCCAACCAATAAACCAAACACAAAAGCAATCGATGCAGCCAATGTCATCGCTTGCTTGGCAAAAGTAGGGCGGATGACATTGCTTGCCATTGTGGTTTGACTAAATAGAATACGGTCTGCGAGATCGTCAGGCACGTCTACATTCATTGCAGTAGCAATCGTTGCATCTAAGCTCAATATGTCCTCTAGGAACTGACGATTAGTATCACTAGTGGATACCGCTTGGATAATCTCTTGGTCATGCTGTTTTGGATCGGACATAACTCGGCGGCGAAATTCTAATTCATCCATTTTGCTGCCCCTTATACGCTTCTGATGAATCCAATTGTTCTTTTAATTGATTACGAGCTCGAAACAGACGAGTCATGACCGTGTTCTTATTGAGTTCGAGGATCTCGCCAATTTCATCACCACTAAAACCACCAATGACTTGTAGGAAAAGAGGTTCGCGGTATTCAATATCCAGCTTCATTATCTGTGCCTGCAACCACTCTTGTTGATGATGAGGATCATCGTTGACTTTTACGTCACCGCTGTAGTCATCAATATCGACCAACTCAAACTGCTTGCGTTCAAAGCGGCGCGCGTTCTCGCGACGAAGAATAGTTATAAGCCACGATTTGGCCGCTTTCTCGTCGAGCAAACTATCGAGAGATTTCCAAGCCCTCAAGCAGGTTTCTTGGACTAAATCTTCAGCAATGCTTTTATCTTTACATAGCCAATAGGCATAACGAAAAAGATCTCGGTGATAAGCACGCACAAGCGTTTCATATTTTCTCTGTCTGTCAATATTACTATTGACCGGGCTGCTGGACTTTTTCTTTCCAAACATGGTTATTATCGACACATGAGTCTCCGTTTGCTCTGTGATTTCTTCTTTGTTTAGGCCATTTTATGGTCGTCTTGCGATGAACGCTTCGCGTATTCGTTCGCTTTCGATCCGTTCAAGTTGTTCGGTAACATCAATTCAAGCGTCGACGGCTTTTTAATTTCATAGTATGGAATAAATCAATATAAAATTGATCTACTTCAAAATCTCATAGCACGAAGTGGCTATAGTACACCTTGTCATCTCGTTAGTCATTGCGACTAACATGTTGAGCAAGATGACACTTCCTTTTGAAGGCTGACTTTACTTTCTCCTAATCAGGAAACTGATTATTTCAATTGGCGTAAGTTAATTGCTTTATATATTCCGACCACACATTATTGTGTGGTTTTTTTTTGCTTATATACCCTTCCTACTTGAAGCCGCAGCGGTGTTGGCTACGTTCGTTCGTTTGCCTATGCTTATTGGGACTCACTCACTTGCCGCCTACCTGCAACTCCAAGTTGTTTGGGTATAACTCCATTATTCATTTAAAGATTAAGTGATTATCCATCTCCTTTACCTACATTACTTTCTTCGATTCGATGCGAATATCACGTTTATTTAAACACTTGTTTGATTGTTTTAACAACCTCGTTACAATGTGCCAGGTCAGACCTCTATTCTAAGGAGAAACAATGGGCAAACAGGAAGTCAAAACGCGCTCTGGTGAGCGTGTGGCTATCGTCGCGGGGTTGCGTACCCCTTTTGCGCGTCAAAGTACCGAATTTAGTCAAGTTCCTGCAGTCGATTTAGGCAAGATGGTGGTGAGTGAACTGCTTGCGCGAACGGAACTCGATCCTAAATTGATCGAACAACTCGTCTTTGGACAAGTCGTGCAAATGCCTGAGGCACCAAACATCGCGCGTGAGATCGTTTTAGGCACAGGAATGAACATCCATACCGATGCGTACAGCGTCACACGAGCGTGCGCTACCAGTTTTCAGGCGGCGGTGAATGTGGCTGAAAGCATAATGGCTGGCACGATTGATATTGGTATGGCTGGTGGTGCCGATTCGTCTTCCGTTTTGCCGATTGGAGTGTCTAAAAAATTAGCCGCTAGCTTACTCGCTTTAAGTAAAACCAAAACCGTTGCTCAGAAACTCAGCATCTTAAAATCATTATCTTTTAAAGATTTAATGCCAGTCCCCCCCGCGGTCGCTGAATATTCAACGGGCCTTTCGATGGGGCAAACGGCTGAGCAGATGGCAAAATCTCATCACATAAGCCGACTGGATCAAGATGCTTTGGCACATCGTTCTCACTCTTTAGCTTCACAAGCTTGGAAAGAGGGCAAAATCCAAGGCGAAGTCATGACGGCATTCCCAGAGCCCTATAAAAAGTGGATCGCTGAAGATAACAATATTCGTCATGACTCGACTCTGGAAGGTTATGCCAAGTTACGTCCAGCGTTTGATAGGCAATATGGTAGCGTGACGGCCGCCAACAGCACACCACTCACCGATGGCGCTGCCGCTATTCTATTAATGCGTGAAGGCCGTGCTAAAGAGCTTGGTTTGGAGATTATGGGTTATATCCGTTCTTACGCTTTTTCAGCGATTGGTGTTGAACACGATATGTTAATGGGACCGTCTTATGCGACACCGTTAGCCTTACAACGTGCAGGTATTGAGCTTTCCGATCTCACATTGATTGACATGCATGAAGCGTTTGCCGCGCAAACCCTCTCTAATATGAAAATGTTCGCCAGTGATAAGTTTGCACAGGAACATCTTGGTCGAGCAAAAGCGATTGGCGAAATTGATATGGATAAATTTAATGTGCTAGGTGGTTCTATTGCGTATGGTCACCCCTTTGCGGCGACGGGTGCGCGCATGATCACACAAACACTGCGTGAACTAAAACGACGTGGTGGTGGTTTAGGGCTGAATACCGCTTGTGCAGCGGGTGGTTTGGGCGCGGCAATGATTTTGGAGGTTGAATAATGAGCACAGAGAGAGCTTTTCATTTAACAATTGATGAACAAAATATTGCGTGGCTGGCGATTGATGTTCCCGGCGAAAAAATGAATACGCTACAAGCGGCGTTTGCCCAAGAGATGCAAGAGGTTTTTGCGACCTTGGAGGCTCAAAAAACCAGCCTAAAGGGGATGGTGATTCACTCGCTTAAGCCAGATAATTTCATTGCTGGAGCGGATGTCCGTATGCTGAACGCTTGCCAATCGGCCAGCGAAGCACAAGCCTTGGCCAAGCAAGGTCAGGAGATGTTTCAAACCTTATCGGATTTGCCATTCCCAGTGGTTGCCGCGATTCATGGCCCATGCTTAGGTGGTGGTTTAGAGCTGGCGCTGGCTTGTCACTACCGGGTGTGCAGCGACGCGGATATCACGCGTTTGGGTTTGCCCGAAGTGCAATTAGGCTTGCTACCAGGCTCCGGTGGAACGCAGCGGTTGCCGCGTTTGATTGGTTTGTTACCTTCTCTTGATTTGATTTTGACGGGTAAACAGCTGCGCGCAAAAAAAGCAAAACAGCTGGGTGTTATTGATGCTTGCGTAGCAGAGACTATCTTGCTGGATGTGGCCAAGAAGTATGTGCTCGATAATTCTGGGAAAAAACGTCATCAGGCCAATACGTCGGCCAAAGAGAAATTAATTTCTCATACGCAGCTTGGTCGCAAATTAATTTTTGATCAGGCCGCTAAAAAGACTAAGCAAAAAACACGAGGTAATTACCCAGCCGCAGACGCGATTTTAGAGGTGATCCGTCACGGTTTAGATCGTGGTTTGAAAGCCGGGTTAGAGCTTGAAGCGAAGCGATTTGGTGATTTGGTGATGAGCTCGGAATCCAAAGCACTGCGCTCGATTTTCTTTGCCACCACCGAAATGAAAAAAGAGACGGGCAGCGACGCAAAACCTCAAACCGTGAAACGTATCGGCGTATTAGGTGGTGGTTTAATGGGGGCAGGGATCAGCCATGTTAGCGTTGCAAAAGCCAAGGTTCCCGTACGAATCAAAGATGTTTCGAATGATGGGGTATTAAACGCGCTCAATTACAACTACAAATTATTCGATAAACAGCGCAAGCGTCGCATTTTATCCAAAGCGCAGATGCAGACAAAAATGGCGCAATTGTCTGGCGGGATTGATTTTACCAGCTATCAGCATATCGATGTTGTCATTGAAGCGGTATTTGAAGATCTCACGCTTAAGCAGCAAATGGTGGCTGATGTTGAAGCGAATGCCAAAACCAGCACCATTTTTGCGACGAATACTTCCTCGCTTCCAATCCAGAAAATTGCAGCGAAGGCGGCGCGTCCAGAGAATGTGATTGGATTGCACTATTTCAGTCCTGTTGAAAAAATGCCTCTGGTGGAAGTGATCCCTCATCAAACCACATCGCAAGAGACGATAGCCACAGTAGTGGCCTTGGCGAAAAAACAGGGCAAAACGCCGATTGTGGTCAAAGATTGCGCTGGTTTTTATGTTAACCGTATCCTTGCACCTTACATGAATGAAGCGGCGCAGATCCTGATGGCGGGTGAGTCGATTGAAAAGATAGATACGGCTTTGCTCGATTTCGGTTTCCCAGTCGGCCCTATCACGTTATTGGACGAAGTGGGCATTGATGTTGGCTCGAAAATCATGCCAATTCTAGTGCAAGAACTCGGCCCACGTTTTCAAGGACCAGACGTATTTGATTTGCTGCTCAATGACAATCGCAAAGGGCGTAAAAGTGGTAAGGGATTCTATACCTATAAAGGTAAGAAAAAAGAAATCGACAAATCTATCTATAAATTGCTGAAAATAACGCCAGATGCTAAACAGAGTGATAAGGAGATCGCGCTGCGTTGCGTGCTACTTATGCTGAATGAAGCCGTACGTTGTTTGGATGAGGGCGTAATTCGTTGTGCGCGAGATGGCGATATTGGTGCGATTTTCGGTATCGGTTTCCCGCCGTTTTTGGGCGGCCCATTCCGTTACATAGACCAAATTGGTATCAAGAAATTAGTGGAAATGATGAATCAACATGCTGAGAAGTATGGCGATAAATTCGCTCCTTGTGATGGGCTACTGACTCGAGCTGGGGTTGAAGCACGTTTTTATCCGTAGTCATCTCGGCTGTTTTCATTCATATGTTTGCTTAAATTAGGCGAGGGAATATCCTCGCTTTTTTTCATTTATAGCCAATGAGGTCATCTCTTTATGCGAGTTATTCTCAGTTTGGTATAAGATTATGGAAAATCATCAATAAGGAATCGAAATGGATGCACTAGAGTTGCTGCTTAACCGTCGTTCAATCGCCAATCTCACATCGCCAGCACCTGAAGGCCTGGTCTTGGAAAATATTATTAGAGCAGGCTTGCGAGCGCCCGATCATGGCGGTTTAACCCCTTGGCGTTTCGTGATTGCTCAGGGAGCGGGTTTGCAAAAGTTGTCGGGTATTTTGGCGTCTGCTGTGCGAGCGGATAACGGCAGTGATGCAGAGATAGAAAAAGCGAAAAATGCACCGTTTCGAGCACCCATGGTAATCACAGTGATCGCGAAAGTAACGGAGCATGAAAAGGTGCCAGCGATTGAACAGCATCTCTCTGCGGGATGCGCAGTACAAGCGATGCAAATGGCTGCGGTAGCCCAAGGTTTTCAAGGTTTCTGGCGTTCGGGAAGCTGGATGTTCCACTCTCACGTTCGGCAAGCATTAGGTGCTAAGGGCGATGATCAAATCGTTGGTTTCTTATACCTAGGAACCGCAGGGTGCACGCCAATGAAAGTGCCTGAACGTGATTTGAGTAAATTTATTGAGTTTCTATAGCGAGTTTATTGACTATCTGCCGCTGCGATAACTCATGGCCCAGCAATGCTGGGCCTAAAATCTAGTGGATGTGATAGGCAATCACAAAATCAATAAATAGCCTGACTTTTTCAGGTAGATGATCCTTGTGGTTATACAGCATATAAATATCACGAGGGTTGGAAACCCAGTCTTCCAGTACTCTGACTAAGCTGCCTTCTTCGATAAATTCTTTAATCATCACGTCTGGCATTAAGGTGATACCCAGCCCCTCAGAGCAAGCGCTGCGCACTACGTTTAAAGCGTTGGCCTGAAAACGACCAGTATCACAATTGACCACGCATTCCCCTTTATTGTTGGTCAACTGCCATTTTACTAGAGGATATCCCTTCAATAATGAATGATTACTGAGCTCTTCGGCATGAGTTGGTGCAGGGTGTTTCGCTAAATACCCTGGGCTTGCGACTAACACATCTTTCACTTCATTAATTTTTCGCGCAATCAAACTGGAGTCTCGTTGAGGGCCAACTCTAAAAATGACATCCCATTCGGTTGGGTCGAGTTGATCGGCCTGATTGCTGGTGGTCAGTTCTATGTTGATATCTGGGTACTGCATCATGAAGGCATTGAAGATAGGCATCATCATGCGTTTCGTGACATTAGATGGTGACGATATTCTTAGTTTGCCTGAAGCGCCACGACATTCATCGGTGAGCTCTTCTGCTGTTGCAGCTAAGCGATGCAGCAACGGTGAGCACTCTTGAAAAAAACGTTCACCCGCTTCAGTCAGCGAAAGTTTTCGAGCATGGCGATTCAACAACCTAAGATTCAGAGAATCTTCCAATGCTTGAATGCGTCGGGTAATGGTCGCAACGGGGATCATTGTTTTACGAGAAGTTGCGGTATAGCTTCCATTTTCGACAACCAGTCGAAAGAGGTTTAGGTCATCTAATTTCATTGTTCCTGACACATTATTTTTCGAATTTGAGTAATTTATACGTATATCATTTGTCAAATCTTGAGTCATATCAACTTGTTTGACGAAAGTAACATTCCGTACAATCCATACATAGCCCATATATATAGTATGCAACCGAGTTACAAAGTGGAACATTTGTATAAATCTTATTTTGCGACTACTTTATAAAGTAACCTATCAATTTATCCTATAACAATAAAATGACTGCTTTTTAAAAGCATTGTGAGGCAGGATTATGTATAAATCTCACATTCAGGCTAGTGAGTTCTTGGCGAAAAAACCTTCAGATAATCAGCATGTCGAGCAAAAACTGATCATGCTCGTTGATGATGACCCAATTTTTAGGCGAATAACCAGTGGTTATTTGTCGGCTCAAGGCTATAAAGTGCTTGAAGCTGAAAATGGCTTAGAGGGGTTGCGCAAGTTAAAAGATGCGGAGCCTGACCTTGTTGTGTGTGACTTAGCAATGCCAGTACTGAACGGCATTGAGTTTGTTGAAGAGGTGAGCCTTGAGTATCCCTCGCTGCCACTGATTGTGGTCTCTGCAACTGATGAAATGGCTGATGTTGCAAAAGTGCTGCGATTTGGTGTTAAGGATTTTCTTCCTAAACCGATTGGTAACCACCAGTATTTAAGCAGTGCAATAGAAAGTACGCTCGAAGATACGTTTAGCCGTTTATCTGATCAGCGTGATTTTTCGACGCAATGGTTCCGGGTCGATGATGGTGGTGATATTCCAGAAGAACAAGAGTTGCATTGGCATCTGGAGTATTTACGAGAAAACCCCAGTACCGCGAAAGATTTGCTGCACGCGTTATTACCAGAAAAGGATACTTCACAAGGCAGTTGGAAGTGTAGTTACCGTCTTTTACAATCGGCGGATGTGATGCCGCTGGTATTTGACTATGCATGGTTGATGAACGGGCAGTTTGCCTTTTACTTGGTCGATTCAGATGCCCATTATGAAAATAGTGTGGCTTCAACATTGCTCGTTCGTGCTCTGTTTCACGATTATCTTCGCAACTTAAAAAGCTTCAGTGCCGATCTGAAAGACCTTGCCGACATACTGGAAAAAGGTATTGAATGCTCAGAGTGTGCTAATCCAATCAACGCGGTATTCGGTATTGCGGATTTAAGCGAAGGTACACTCTCTATCCTGCCGGCTGGGCTCGACAGTCAATGGTCAAATGGCTACTTAACTCAACATATTGCCGCGGGTGTTAGCCTTGGGCTGAACTGTTTAAAAAACTTTATCACTAAAGATTTACCGATCAACTCAACTTGTCAGCTATCAACTAATCGCTTAGGTTCGAGTAGCTTCAAACTCAATATTTACCAAGGTGGTAGCAGTTAATAACCTTATCTTTAGTCGGTGTTTGCGGTGATTTGTTTGAGGTATAGTTCGCGTCTAGAACAACAATCACCCAATTCGTTTACGTTACATTAACTTTGTTTATGGTGCCAAAACGAACGGAGTCATCCAACACTAGAGAAGTTATGATGGAAGAGCAGAATTTTAAAGAACCTTACAACATTTTTTATTTTTTAGGCTTTATTGCCGTACTTTCGATCCCTACATTGCCAGCAATACTGACTTGGATCCGTGTGTTTAATGGTTATTCAACTTTCTGAGTTGGATAGTACGTTGGGAGTTCACCATCAATATTCGTCATTTTCTTCTTACGGTGGCTGGTGGGCTCTGCCTTCTGTTAGGCGTGATAGGCATATTCTTACCGCTACTCCCCACAACACCTTTCATACTCCTTGCTAGCGCTTGCTTCTTACGAAGTAGCCCTCGTTTTCATGCTTGGTTGCATCAACATCAGACGCTAGGCCCAATATTGGATAATTGGCAGCAACATGGCGCTGTTTCGCGGCAAGTGAAACAACGGGGATGTTTGTGGATTGTTCTAAGCTTTATTTTTTCCATCTGGGTTGTCCCGCACTTTTGGCTCAAAATTATGTTGTTTACTATGCTTGTGGTCCTGATCACTTGGTTTATTCGACTTCCCACTCATGAGCAGGTTGCTAACCAACAAGAAAATCACTAGCATTATGGGGAAGTGTGCCCATTCTTCGAATGGGCGTTTGTTTTTTCAGCGGCTAAGATATTGTGGCTTATCTATGTTGCTGAGAGCTCACGCTCTATCATTCTGATACGTAAATGTATCGTGAGAAATGAAGAGCCAATCTAAGTAAATGTAAGTTATGACAACCGAAACTATCTCTTTGATCAAATCGAGCATTCAAAGCATCCCTAACTACCCAAAACCTGGCATTTTGTTTCGTGATGTAACTAGCCTGCTAGAGGATGCAAAAGCCTATCAAGCAACCATTGCTTTATTAGTCGAAAAATATAAAGACATGGGCTTTACCAAAGTTGTGGGTACAGAAGCGCGTGGTTTCCTATTTGGCGCGCCATTGGCTTTAGAGCTTGGTTTGGGGTTTGTACCTGTACGTAAGCCGGGTAAGTTACCACGCGAAACGTTAGCTCAATCTTACGAATTGGAATACGGTACTGACACATTAGAAATTCACGTTGATGCGATCAAACAAGGTGATAAAGTGCTGGTGGTGGATGATCTACTGGCAACGGGTGGTACGATTGAAGCGACGACTAAATTGATCCGCCAGCTTGGTGGTGAAGTTGAGCACGCAGCTTTTGTCATCAACCTGCCTGAAATTGGCGGAGACAAACGTTTACAAGGTTTGGGCCTGAACGTTTATAGTATTTGTGAATTTGAAGGTCACTAAGCTAATCAACTGGACGTACTCATGAGTTATCTTGCCTTAGCGCGAAAATGGCGACCAACAAAATTTAATGAGGTGGTGGGACAAGCACATGTCTTAACTGCACTAGAAAATGCGTTGGCCCAAAATAGATTGCACCATGCGTATTTATTCAGCGGTACACGTGGTGTCGGCAAGACGACGATTGGTCGCTTGTTTGCCAAGGGGTTAAACTGTGAAACCGGTATTACGGCCACACCTTGTGGCCAATGTGATACTTGCCGAGAGATTGACCAAGGCCGTTTTGTTGATCTTTTAGAAATAGATGCAGCATCACGAACCAAAGTCGAAGATACGCGCGAATTACTTGATAACGTGCAGTACAAGCCTGCTCGCGGTCGCTTCAAGGTGTACTTAATCGATGAAGTTCACATGCTGTCGCGCCACAGTTTTAACGCTTTGCTTAAAACGTTGGAAGAGCCGCCTGAGTATGTGAAATTCTTGCTCGCTACGACCGATCCGCAAAAGCTGCCGGTTACGATTTTATCGCGCTGCTTACAGTTTCATCTTAAGCCGATCAGTGTTGAAAATATCCACGATCAGCTTGAGCATGTTTTAGCGGCAGAGCAGATCCCTTGTGAAGCGAGAGCATTAAGAATGATCGCTCATGCTGCCGATGGCAGTATGCGTGATGCACTTAGCTTAACTGATCAAGCGATTGCACTAGGTAATAACCAGGTGATGGCCGATGTAGTCGCCCCAATGCTTGGCACGCTAGACACAGATCAAGCACTCCATTTACTGCAAGCCATTAGCAGTAAACAGCCTCAAACGGCGATGGATAGCGTTGCACATTTAGCACAAAATGGTGTGGATTGGGATGGATTACTACAACAACTCGCGGCGCAGTTACACCGTATTGCGATGTATCAAGCGTTGCCAGCAACACTGGACAAAACCCAACCTGACTCAGAGAAAGTGCAACTGCTTAGCAAAGCACTGAGCCCACAAGATGTGCAGCTCTATTATCAAATTGCTTTAAAAGGGCGTGAAGATTTAGCACTCTCGCCAACCGCTCGAACGGGGCTGGAAATGATTGTGCTACGTATGATGGCGTTTCGTCCTGCTTCTGTATCGTTGGTGAATACGTTCAGTACTGAAGTGAGTTCAGATGTCGCAGTGCCAAGCCACGGCACTCCTTCACTACAACCCGCATCAGCGGCAACGCCTCTAACTGAATCTAAGCAAACGTCGGTGGCTCCCGCATCGGACAGTCAGGTTAATGAGCCACAAAGGCATGAGGATACTCAGCCTGATTATGGCATCGTTCAAGATTACGATAACCGCTATGCGGATATGAATGATGACATGTCCAGTGCAATGGAATATGCCCCAGAATCGTATGAGCCTGCACCAGTTCCTCAACCACCGGCACCTTCTTCAGCTCCACGTCCCTCACCGATTGCAGGGCTGCGACACCAGTTGCGTTCACAGCGCCAAGGGGTTGCTCAGCCAGCAAAAGGAGTGAATGAAACAAAGAGCAACGGGACAAAAAAGCCTAATGCGGCATCGACTAAATCTGAATCTGTGCTTGAGCGTGTTGCC
This sequence comes from Vibrio sp. V15_P4S5T153, assembly GCF_963874485.1. Taxonomy (NCBI): domain Bacteria; kingdom Pseudomonadati; phylum Pseudomonadota; class Gammaproteobacteria; order Vibrionales; family Vibrionaceae; genus Vibrio; species Vibrio sp. V15_P4S5T153. The sequence goes on from NZ_CAWNHR010000011.1 coordinate 339,887, forward strand.
TCGCATGGAAAATCAGCTCGAGTGTCGCCTTTGTCCACATCCATTCCTGAAGCTACCCCAACCTTGGACAACGAGCCTTATCAGTGGCGTCCAACGCTGCAACCTGTGGTGGTTGAACAACAAAAAACAGAGCTGACACCGACACAAATTAAGCAAGCGCTAGAACATATTAAAACGCCAGAGATGGCAGAAAAGTTACTTGCAGAATCGATAGAACAAGATGAGTGGGCAGCTCTGATCCACCAGCTCGATATTGCCAAGTTAGTGGAACAATTAGCACTTAATTCTGTCTACCACAAATCGGGCTCATCAATCGAGCTAGTGCTGCGGCCAAGTCAGGCCCATCTTAATACCGATAAAGCACAAAGCGAGTTGTTAGAAGCGCTCAATGAGACATTAGCTGAAGAGTGCCACCTTAGCGTGACAATTGGTGAGCAAGGTGAGACTCCATTGGAGCTTAGAGAGCGTCTTTACCAACTCAAATTAGAGCAAGCATTGAACAGCTTGGAGGCCGACCCTCACGTAATGTTCTTCAAGCGACGTTTTGATGCGGAACTTGATCGCGACAGTGTGCGGCCGATTTAATCAATTAAGCGAGTGTGGGGTTGAATCTATATGTTATGACCCCACCTTATGTGAAACACTCAATTCAACCAGAGAGATAAACATGTTTGGTAAAGGCGGTATGGGCAACCTAATGAAGCAAGCCCAACAAATGCAAGAGCGCATGCAAAAGCTACAAGAAGAAATTGCGAATATGGAAGTGGTTGGTGAGTCTGGTGCTGGTCTGGTAAAAGTGACCATTACTGGTAGCCACAGCGTACGCCGTGTAGAGATTGATGAAAGCTTAATGGAAGACGACAAAGAGATGCTAGAAGATCTGATTGCCGCCGCTTTCAATGATGCTGCGCGCCGCGTGGAAGAGACTCAAAAAGAAAAAATGGCTTCTGTCACTGGCGGTATGCAATTACCACCAGGTATGAAGATGCCGTTTTAACGAACGACCTTTTTAACAAACAGAATAGGTTACTAATGCGTACCAGTCATATGCTGGAGCATTTGATGGAGGCCTTACGTTGTCTGCCTGGGGTGGGTCCCAAGTCAGCACAGCGTATGGCCTTTCATTTGTTACAGCGCGATAGAAAAGGCGGCTTACAGCTCGCCGATGCTTTAAGCCAAGCCATGACAGAAATTGGACATTGCAGTGAATGTCGAACTTTCACTGAAGAAGAAACTTGTCATATTTGTAGCAACCCTAAGCGGCAGGATAATGGCCAACTCTGTGTAGTCGAAAGCCCTGCTGATATTGCGGCCATTGAAGCTACAGGCCAATATTCTGGACGTTATTTTGTTCTGATGGGGCACTTATCACCTTTAGATGGTATTGGCCCGAGTGATATTGGTTTAGATACGCTGGATTACCGTTTGCAACGTGGTGGCATTGCTGAAGTCATTCTTGCTACTAACCCAACCGTTGAAGGGGAAGCGACCGCGCACTACATTGCGGAATTATGTCGCGCCCATCAAGTCTCTGCGAGTCGTATTGCTCATGGTGTGCCTGTTGGCGGTGAGCTTGAGCTTGTTGATGGTACGACGCTATCACACTCTTTGCTTGGCAGACAAAAGCTGTAGCACCTTTCGAATCATTGCCCTAGCTGCTGGGGCAATTTTGAGTGGCGCCATTAATTAAGGTAAACAAAGCAGTGCCATCAAGTGATTTTTTCGAGTTCGGTAATGTTGCTCAAAGCTTCTTGGTTCGTGTTGCCACAGACCATCGGGCAAGGCTTAAATTCGTGGCATACTTTTGGACGTTCAGGCTTACCAAATAACTTGCACAAATTAGCGTCATTAAGTTGAATGCAACGTACACCTGCTGGCTTTCCTTGCTCCATACCCGGGATGGAGGAAGAAATACTAGGGGCGATACAACACGCACCACAACCAAGTCTGCATTCCATAATTGAGTACCAGTAAAAAGAAAAGGGTGACGATCCTAGCAGATGTGACCGAAGTGTACAGCAATAGCTTCCTAAATTAACAAGCCGTTTTTATCCTTGAACTTTGGTTGGTGTGGAGGTATAACACGCACCCCATTCGTTAAGTAAGATAGAGACTCATGAGCACACCATTCTGGCAAAATAAGAAATTAGAACAAATGACGGAATCGGAGTGGGAGTCGCTTTGTGATGGATGCGGTAAGTGCTGCTTACACAAGTTAATGGATGAAGATAGTGATGAGGTCTATTACACCAATGTTGCTTGCAGTTGGTTAAACAGCGATACCTGCTCATGCAAGGATTATCCAAACCGTTTCAATTCTGGTGAGGAGTGCTTAAAACTGACGCGTGATAAAATTGATGAATTTAACTGGTTGCCGGATACGTGCGCCTATCGTGTACTGTCAGAAGGCAAAACATTGCCGCAATGGCATCCTTTGATTACTGGTTCCAAAGAGGCGATGCACGCCGCGCAAGAAAGTGTTCGCAACAAAGTCGTTTATGAGATTGATGTTATCGACTGGGAGGATCACATCATCAACCATCCAAACCGCAATTAATATCCAATAGAAATCTAAAAGACTAGAGAAGCAGTAACAAACCTCCTACTGTTGCCGCGGCGGAAAAATATTTCCCTGCGGAATAGGAGCTATCATCTTCTTCTGGTTTTTTATCTGGATGATCTAATCCCAAAGCACCATGAGCAAATGATTCCACTTTGCCAGTCACGGTTTTCTCTTTGTTTTCTAACTTACTCTCTTTGTCGAGTTGTTGCAGCGCTGCGAGCAAGGCTTTGCCTTCATCAGACAAAGTGACGGTATTCTGCTCCACTTTGAGCGGGGCAGAGGGGGGGGATGCCGCTGTAGAATTTGCTTGAGCCTTAACTTGCTGGAGTGAATGCAGTTGCGCTGAGCTTGTCCCTACCGGTGTCATACTTCTCTCCTATAAATGCCATCAGTTAATGTATCGACAGATTTATGAAAAACTTGTGCAAAAAATTCGCAATTTGTATGAAGTATGTACAAGCAAAAAACGCGCCTACTTTATATGAAAAGAATAAGCAGGCCCGTTATTCGCCGCTAATTAGTCGCAAGTGAGATCTGTGTTGCGATTCTTTATCTGTTGATAGGCTTGCATGCGATGCTCTGCTTGAACATAGGCGGTAGGAATTGGCAGTACAGTGAGTTGGAAATCCGGATATGATGCCTGGGTATCCTCTACGGGCGTGATGATGGCAATCTTTAAATCAGGATTTCGGCGAAGGATAGAATGCGCCGTGCCTAAACCCTGCTCGGTGTGGAACTTTCCTGCGATGTGCATCACCTGAGCTGTCGGGTGGTTTTGTAAATAATCCACCATGCTTTCTGCCATCGTTTCATCCCAAGCGACCTGGGCTGCGTACTGTTTTTCAGTTTGCTCTTTTGAACCGTGGTGCATTGATGCCATGAATTTCGCTTTGTATGGAGAGGCTGAGGTGTCAATTTGGTGTGCAACCTGAGCCCGCTCTACTGGCGTTAATTTATCAAGGTATTTGATCCCTACTTTGCCGATACAACGTACGAAAGGCTTAGGCGCATTAGCGGCAATGACATCCAACTGCTGTGATTTTGCAAATTCAACCAGTGGGCGGTAGTCACTTTGGTAGTTTGGCCACGCTCTGGTCTGAGAAATAAGGTATTGTTCGCCGATTTCTCCTGCTAGATAGCGGTTCAGTATCTCTTGTTCATCGCGTGAAAATTGTTCCATAGACAAGGCTACATGGGTGTTTTCTCGGCTGAGTTGTGCCAATAGCTCGGTTTGGAAGCGATGAATGGCTGGGTGTGTATGCCACTCACCGACTAAAATGATATCGGCATTTTTTATCTCATTCGGCAGCGAATTGAGATTCAATGGTTTGCCGCTAGGGGTAGATAATTGGTAGTCATAAAAGTGAGCAATGGGCTTCGGCTGGTGCGAAGCACAGCCAAAAAGTGGTAATAGTAGAGCCAGAGAAGTAACTAAGCGCATGAGTGTCTCCATTTTGAATTTGGCATAATAATGGAGACACTGTGGATTTGCAATATAATGAGAATTATTATCAACTAACTTTGCGGTAAACGCTGATCATAAAATCGGCCTCACAATTAAATTGCTCAGCTTGCTTTAATTGCGCTCTTAGCTCATCACTGGCCCGCCATGCAAACGGCGTCATCTGTAATAAATCAAAAGCATCGTTACCGCTTAATGCCATGGTGTAGTGCAGTTTTTGTTGCTCTACTAATGTAAACCCAGCTATCTCTTCTGCGGTTTCATCATGCAGTTGAACATTAGGATAGATCCCTTCTTTTAACTGATAGAGGTGCCTTGCCGCGGGTGTAACGGTAATCACCACTCCTTGGTTTTGAATGCAGCGGTAAAGCTCTTGCGCTTTACAGGGCGCATAAATTCGTAATATACCGGCTAGGGAAGCATCGTCAAAGGGCAAGCGGTGGCTGGAGGCAACGACAAAGTTGACCATAGGGTAGCGCTTTGCTGCATAACGGACGGCGATTTTAGAGATATCTAACCCATAGGTGACCGATTGTATCGAGTGTTGTGCAAGCGTTTGAGCGACAAATTGGGTGTAGTAACCTTCGCCGCAGCCGATGTCTAAAAACTGATAAGAAGAATCTTGCAGATACTTACTGCACAACTGAGCGACCGTCTGACGCATCAGATCGTAATGTCCACCTTCAAGAAAACGGCGACGAGCTTGCATCATCTCTTTATTATCACCCGGATCTTTTGAGCGTTTATGATGTGCAGGCATCAAATTGACGTAGCCCTCTTTGGCTATATCAAATTGATGATTATTTTCACATTTCAATATTTGCTGCTGTTGCAACAGAGGTTGCTGGCAAAGGGGGCACAGATACGCCATGAAAATCTCGCTTGAAAAACAAAGGCGCCAGTTTAGCGTCTGCGGCTAGAAATAAAAAGGACAGCGTGATTTCACTGCCCTCAGCATGAGTATGATGACGGAAAATTCGCCAAAAAAGCTTAGTTGGAAAAAACCGTCGTGACGAGCTGATGGCTTTCACCTGGTTGCAAGGTTTTTCCTGCGGACAAGCAAGGGGCATGCAGTGTAGATTCAACACACAGCATCGTTTGATAACCATCGTCAGGCATATCTGCCATTGATTGAGCGCCGTGAGCCCATGGGTTCCACAAGACGGCAGAGTTGTGTCCAGTGTTTTCAACCACTAACGTACGATTCAAAACAGGATCTTGGACCTGAATTTGTGCTTCAGGCGCGGTATAGACGCGATCAATCGTATCGGTGAGGACCAGTGTTGAACCACCTTGACACATTTTTGCATCTTGTAAGCTGTCTATATATTCAACGCCCATACCTGTAGTAGTGGTCTGGGTAATATTACCAACCTTGAGGTAGCTGTGCAGCGCTGCAGAAAACGTCCATGCTTTCTCATCCGTATTGGTCGTTTCTAAAGTGACTTTTAACTTGTCACCGATTTCAACATAAAGACGGGTTTGGAATTGAAATGGCCAAATAGTCAGTGTTTGGGGCGAATGGTCGAGCCCTAGCACGATAATGACGCCCTGCTCGTTTTCTCTATGTTCAATCAATGCCCATTCACTGGTGCGTGCGAAACCATGGGCTGGTGCAGCAATACGGCCAAACCATGGCCAACAAACAGGGATCCCGCCTCTTAGAGCGGCTTTACCGTCAAAAATGGCCGTGTCACTCATCCAAATGAGCTCATCTTGTCCTTTAGGAGTGAATGAGATGACATGGCCGCCATGCAGTGTAATTCCGGCGGTTGCTTTGTCATGAATAACGCGAACAATTTTAACGCCCTCTTTCTCAACGATAGTGACGTTGTCAGAAAGATAAGTCAGGGTAGGGAGAGATTGCAGATCCATAAATTCGATACCTCATGCCATTCCTACCGGATAAATAAGTGAGGAACGGCTCGGATTGTCTAACGCAGCCCCACAAATGAAAGGGACAGATACTAAAAAGGCGACACAATGGCCGCCTTTTTGTTCTCAACGAATTTCTTCGCTAAACACTACGATTATTTAGAAACGTGAGCGATTAGGTCTAGAACTTTGTTTGAGTAACCGATTTCGTTGTCGTACCAAGATACAACTTTAACGAATTTGTCAGTTAGTGCGATACCAGCTTTAGCATCGAATACAGATGTGTTGATTTCGCCGATGAAGTCTTGAGAAACAACTGCATCTTCAGTGTAGCCTAGAACGCCAGCGAATTCGTTTTCAGAAGCGCGCTTCATTTCAGCACAGATTTCTGCGTAAGATGCTGGGTTTTGTAAGTTAACAGTTAGGTCAACTACAGAAACGTTCGCTGTAGGTACGCGGAAAGCCATACCAGTCAGTTTGCCGTTTAGTTCTGGGATTACAACGCCAACCGCTTTAGCTGCGCCAGTTGAAGATGGGATGATGTTTTGAGAAGCACCACGACCACCACGCCAGTCTTTCGCAGAAGGACCATCTACAGTTTTTTGAGTCGCTGTAGTTGCGTGAACAGTAGTCATAAGACCAGACTCGATGCCCCACTTGTCGTTAAGAACTTTAGCGATAGGTGCTAGGCAGTTTGTAGTACAAGAAGCGTTAGAAACGATGTCTTGACCAGCGTAAGAAGCGTGGTTAACACCCATTACGAACATTGGAGTCGCGTCTTTTGAAGGACCAGTTAGAACAACTTTTTTCGCGCCAGCAGTGATGTGCTTACGAGCGGTTGCATCGTCTAGGAATAGACCTGTTGCTTCAGCAACCACGTCAACACCGATTGCATCCCATTTTAGATCTTCTGGGTTACGCTCAGCTGTTACACGTACAGTTTTGCCGTTTACAACTAGGTTGCCAGCTTCAACTTCAACAGTACCGTTGAAACGGCCATGAGTTGAGTCATACTTTAACATGTATGCCATATAATCTACGTCGATAAGGTCGTTAATACCTACAACTTCGATGTCGTTGCGCTCTTGCGCTGCACGGAATACGAAACGACCGATACGGCCAAAACCGTTAATACCTACTTTGATAGTCATTATAGTTGCTCCACAACTTAATTTCTGATTAAAGATAACTGGTAGTAAAATTACAGAATCCAGTAAATGTCTGCAACAGATAATCGGACTTAACTTGTTTAAAGTCAAAAAAAAGCGTCGCTTTTTTTCACAATTAATCGTAAGTGATTAAATTTTAAACTTTATACCGCTTCTGTTTACTTTCAGTTGGCGTAAAATACTTTAGCCTTCTAAGGCAGTTAGAAATTACATACCTACCATTTCATGGTGAGAAAGTATGTGCTACAAAGAGTGGAGTATGCAAGTTTTTGGCATAAAAAGTACCAGCGCAACATTGAGAAGAAGGGAAGTTTTGTAAGTGAAATCGAAGATTGAGAATAATGTTAAACCTGATGAATACTGGCGTGAAAGACTAACGGATGATGAGTTTTATGTTTGCCGTCAACGCGGTACAGAAGCCCCGTTTAGTGGCAAGTTATTACATAATCGTGACACAGGTGTGTACGCGTGTACCTGTTGCAGCAGCCCGTTATTTGTCTCCAACAATAAGTATGATTCGGGGTGTGGTTGGCCAAGTTTTGATGCACCGATCAATGATACTGCAATCCGCTATCTTGAAGATTTAACGCATGGAATGATTCGAACTGAGATCCGTTGTGCGGTGTGTGATAGCCATCTAGGGCATGTTTTTCCTGATGGACCTCAAACAACAGGTGAACGATTTTGTGTCAATTCAGTGTCGTTAATTTTCAACAAAAAGTGAAAAAGCGGTGAACTTATCACCGCTCTTTGTTTTATGATTACATTTTGTTAGTTGGCAAAGTCGAGAGGAATGAGCTCTGGTTTAAACTGTCCATTTTTGATAGCGTCAACGATTTTTTCGGCGATATCGTCGAGTGCATCAAATTTTTCTTGATCAAACCCGTACAGCAATTTGAGTTCTGTCTCTGAAGCAACCGGCACATTGAATGTTTTTCCTACCATCGCCCAAATGTAAGCTTTTTCTTTCTGTTTGAGAATTTGGTTGGTACTGGCAAGAGATTTGATAGCATCAAGGTTGATACTGCCTTTTGGGCTGAGTTCTAAGGTTCGATGGAGCAAATAGATTGCTTTTTCTCGATCCCGTTGAACATAAAAAGTAGCGAGAGCGTATTGCATTTCTGCTGTATCTAGCTCGGGTTTACCTTCACGTTGTAAGAATTTTCTTTGTGCACTTTTATCACCAATCTGACTCCAGAGAAAGTATAAGGTTTCCGCGGAGCTGGATGACTGAAGCTCTTTTTCAATCTGCTCTAAATCTTTCCCTGTATTGACGAGTGCTGAAAATCGACGTTGTTTGAGTTCCGTTTGATCAATAGCTTGAATTTGTGAAGCGAGCTCGAGACATTTTCGATAAGCTTGAACTAATCCGTATTCTTTAATCTTGTTGCTATCGCTTGGATTTTTAAGTACTTCAAATCGATGCCAGATGAGGTCCGTGCGTGGAACTCTACATTGCCCATCATTTATATTGAGCCTTTCACAGCGCAAATTAGGATTATCGGCACATAGCTTGTCGGTATCTCTGTTATTCTCAAAGCAGCCACTTATAAGAAGTGATAGGCTGAGAATCATGGGCACTTTTATCAAATTCATAATATTAGCTTGTGATCAAATACACTTATTTATTGGGCTTGTCTTGACTCAATATCATGGCAAGTTATGTTTGTGACGAATTCGTTAATTAAGGATAGACCATGGATGCCGATCAACTCATTAACGCCATCACCCCCGAAGCTTACAAGCGATTAATGCACGCTGTTGAAACGGGTAAGTGGCCTGAAGGTACACCACTTTCACAAACACAGCGAGATTCATGCATGCAAGCTGTGATGTTGTATCAATCTAAGCATAATGTAGAAGCGGACCATATGACAGTTGCCGCTGGTGGAGAAATCAGTTTTAAGTCAAAAAATGAGCTTAAAAAGCGCTTTCAAAACGGACAAGACGATATTGTTCGAGTCAATCCAAACCACGAATGAGTCTATTTGACTTGTACAGAATACAAAAATCCCCAATTCATTGAGTTGGGGATTTTGTTAATGAGGGGAAAATATATTGTGGTTGTTTAAAGCTATAAGCTCATTTCACCACGTAATACTTCCTGCATTTTCTGCTTCACTTCTTCATAAGAAAGATTCTGGCTCAGTAAATAGTGAAGCTTGGCTAAAGCGGCTTCGGGTGTCATGTCGTAGCCGCTGATCACGCCTGCTTCTGCAAGTGCACAGCCAGTTGCGTAACCGCCCATGTTGACTTTACCTGCTAAGCACTGAGTTAAGTTCATGACGATCACGCCACGTTCTGAGGCTTCTTTTAAATGCGCTAATAGTTGCGCATTTTGAGGTGCATTGCCCACACCAAAAGTCAGCAAAATCATCGCGTTGACTGGCTGTAATAAGGTATTGCGGATCACTTCGTGAGAGATGCCAGGGTACATGGTAATCACACCGATCGGTTGTGGTGTAATGTTATGGACTCGGAAGGCTCCTTGCGGCTGTTCGCCAACTTTAACGTTACTGCTGATTTGAATATTGATCCCAGCTTCTAACAGCGGAGGAAGGTTCGGCGAGGTAAACGCATTAAAACCATCGGCGTGTGATTTGACACTGCGGTTACCCCGCATCAACTGATTATTGAAGAATAACGTCACTTCATTGATGGGGTAATTAGCGGCGATGTGCAACGCATTAAGTAAATTCGCTTGTCCGTCAGAGCGCAATTCGGCCAACGGAATTTGTGAGCCTGTCACAATGACGGGTTTACCCAAGTTTTCCAGCATGAAAGAGAGTGCCGATGCGGTGTAAGCCATGGTATCCGTACCATGTAAAATCACAAAGCCATCGTATTTATCATAATTATCTCGAATATCGTTGGCGATTTGTTGCCAATCTTCAGGCGTCATATCCGAGGAGTCAATCAGAGGGTCATATTCATGAATGGTGAACTCAGGCATTTCAGGGCGCTGAAACTCAGGCATGCCTGCGAGTTGTTTCTCCATGAAGCCCGCAATAGGGACATAACCATGGTCGGATTTTAGCATGCCGATAGTACCGCCAGTGTAGGCGATGTAGATATGTTTTCTTGCCATAGCTAGAAATCACTCGTGTAGGGGAACAGAGCGGGGGATTATAGCGTATTCACTTAATATAAAAAGGGGCGCTCAACACAAAGCGCCCCAATGGTTTTTTATCTTTTATAGATTGATATTATTACTGAACTTGGCAGTTTAGGCAGAACGCATATTGCCCTTTTGGATCATTAAAATGGTTGAGTAAGCTGGCATCTTGCACCCATTGTTTTGCTACAGGTTGTAGCGATGCTGGTACCAGCGTTGAGACATCAAAACCAAAACGAGCCTGTACTTGATTCATGATGTCTTGCAAGAACTGCTCTGCGGTAGAAAGGGGCTCTTCTACCCAATAAATATTGTAGGTCTCTAATTGTGCCAGTTGAGCGGCGAGCTTAATGGCATCATCAAAGTCACCCATTTGGTCGACTAAGCCATGATCCATCGCATCTTGCCCTGTCCATACGCGGCCTTGCGCGACCTGATCGACTTGCTCCAATGAAAGGCCACGGTTCTCTCCCACCAAACTGATGAAACGCTGGTAACCATGGTTAATGCCCAGTTGTAGTGCGTCGGCCACGCCTTTTGTTAGCCCTGTGGTGACACCGACACCAGAAAAAGGTGAGGTTCCTACGCCATCGGTATAAACCCCCAATTTATTGAGTCCTTTTTCGAATGTGGTGATGACACTAAAAATACCAATCGAACCGGTTAACGTGGTTGGCTGCGCGACAATTTTATCCGCACTCATTGAAATCCAATAACCGCCAGACGCTGCAAGGCTCGACATTGAGACGACAACCGGTTTGCCTGCGTCTTTTAATGCTTGAATTTCATTACGAATAACTTCGGAGGCAAAGGCGCTGCCTCCTGGGCTGTCCACACGCAATACGACGGCTTTGACTTTATCATCGTTACGCGCTTGGCGAAGTAATGCGGCGGTGGTATCACCACCGACTGTGCCTCGTGGGTGATCTCCATCCATGATGGTACCACTAGCCACGATTACGGCTACATCGTCCATATCAGCGTTAAACTGTGGCCTAATGGTGGCTTGATATTCGTAGTAACCTACGGCGTTGTAGCTATCTTCTCCATTGCTGCCAAATGTTTCGGCGAGCGATCGGCGCATTTGTTGGCGAGTGGCCAATTCATCCACTAGCCCTAATTTTAATGATAAAGCGGCGAGATCTCCCTCGGTCGCTTTTAATTGGGTCAGAAATTCATCCATTGATGGGTTTAACGTTTTCTCGTCAATCTTACGGTTGGTCGCTACGTCATCGACGTATGCCCCCCACAACTGTGTTAACCAGCGAGAGGCGGACTCTTTCGCCGCGTCGGACATATCGTCACGAATAAATGGCTCAATGGCTGATTTATAAGTACCGACACGGAAAACGTGCGTATTGACATCCAGCTTTTCCAGCAAAGTTTTGTAGTACATCGAATAGGCACTGTAGCCTTTCAGCATCACGGCGCCGTCCGGTGCCAAATAGACTTTATCGGCGTAGCTTGCCAAATAATATTGGCTTTGATTATAGAAATCTCCCACTGCGTAGATGGGTTTGCCCGTGGCTTTAAATTCATTGAGCGCTTTAGCAATGTAACGCAGCTTAGTGAGGTTGGTTTCTGGCATGTCACCGAGAGCAAGTACAAGGCCTGTAATTTTCGTATCGTCTTTCGCGTGGCGAATGGTCTCTACCACATCAAATAATACGTTTTCTTTGGGTAAGTCTTTGCCAAAAAATGAGCCAGTCACTGAATCCATCGGATTGATGTAAGAACTTTGTTCAACAATCGGTCCCGATAAGTTCATCACTAAAGCGGACTCTTTTTCTACCGTAGGTAGAGGAGAATCAGCATGCACATATAAGAAATAAATCAGTGCAATACTAAGCAAAAAGAAAAGGTTGGTTAAGGCTAAACGAATAAAAGTAATGATTTTCCAAAAACCTTTAAATATCAAGCCAATAAATCGAAATAGTGATCTCATTGTTTCTCCACTGCGGCTATTCGCAAGCGTGTTAAATGAATAAAGGGGATTACCCTTGAGATATTAATGGCTTACATCCTACGTGATCTAGTATACCCAAACAACCGCAAGATTGATCGGTGTTACAAAAATGTAAACACTTGTTTGATTTTTTTTGTGGGCAATAATATTCTGGTCAGACCATAACGCATAATTATAAAAGTGAAGTCGCCATGTACCCACATCTGTTAGAGCCTTTGGATTTAGGATTTACTCAGTTACGCAACCGTGTATTGATGGGATCAATGCACACGGGATTAGAAGAGCACAAGGAAGGGCTCCATAAGCTGGCCGCTTTTTATGAAGAGCGTGCAAAAGGTGGGGTTGGGCTGATTGTGACGGGCGGGTTTTCGCCTAATTTGCGCGGTCGACTTCACCCTTTCAGTGCCGAATTTAGCAAGGCAAAACATGCGCGTGCACACCAAGTTGTAACTGAGGCAGTGCATCGCCAAGGTGGCAAAATCGCCTTGCAATTGCTGCACGCAGGCCGATACGCAATGCACCCTTTTGCTCAAAGTGCTTCGGCGATTAAAGCACCTATTGCGCGTTTTGCACCGAGTGAAATGAGTGCCCGTCAGATAAAAAAAACCATTGATGCCTTTGCCAGTAGTGCTGAATTAGCTCACCTTGCAGGATACGATGGTGTGGAAGTGATGGGCTCGGAAGGGTATTTGATCAACCAATTTATCTGTAAACGTACCAACATGCGTTACGACGATTGGGGCGGTAGTTACGAAAATCGTATCCGTTTACCCATTGAGATAGTGAAAGCGATTCGCGCAGTGGTTGGTAAAGAGTTCATCATCATTTTCCGTCTTTCAATGCTGGATTTAGTCGAAGAGGGCAGCACTTTTGAAGAGGTTTTAATGCTCGCTAAGGCACTTGAACAAGCTGGCGTGACCATTATCAATACAGGCATCGGTTGGCATGAAGCGCGCGTTCCAACGATAGCGACTCAAGTACCACGTGCTGCTTTTACTTGGGTAACGGAAAAAATCCGCCCACATCTTTCTGTGCCCGTCGTGACCTGTAATCGCATCAACACTCCAGAAGAAGCAGAAAAAATATTAGCAACGGGTCAAGCGGATATGGTGTCGATGGCGCGTCCGTTTCTTGCCGATCCAGAATTTGTTGCCAAAGCCGAGCAAGGAAAAGCCGCGCTGATCAATACGTGTATCGGCTGTAACCAAGCCTGTTTAGATAACGTATTTAAAGGTAAACGGGCCAGTTGCCTCGTTAACCCGCGGGCCTGCTATGAAACGGAAATGGTTATTCGCCCTGCGGCTCAGCCGAAAAAAATGGCGGTGATTGGCGCAGGTCCTGCGGGGCTTGCTTGCGCGACTACCTTGGCTGAGCGTGGGCATCATGTTGATCTGTTTGAAAAAAATGATCGCATTGGTGGCCAGTTCCGTTTGGCGATGCAAATTCCCGGCAAAGAAGAGTTTCGAGAAACCATTCGCTACTTTGCAAATCGTATTGATCAAACCGGTGTGCATCTGCATTTAGATACTGACGTCAATTTTGAGATGCTCGAACCGTACGATGAAGTAGTGATGGCGTCGGGTGTCGAGCCGAGAAAAGTAAAAATTGATGGTATTGATAACCTAGAAAAGGTGGTGGATTACCAAACGCTGATCCGTGAAAAAACACCCGTTGGTGAAAAAGTCGCGATTGTTGGTGCTGGTGGAATTGGTGTCGACGTCGCCACTATGTTGACTGAGCCGACAGAGCATACGCTTGATGATTGGCTGCATGATTGGGGCATCGATAAAGAGATTGCTTATCCCGGAGGTTTGTACCCATTTCCCGATTGTATGAGTGAGAAAACGGTGTGGCTATTGCAGCGTCGCAAAGGACGAGTAGGTAAAGGCCCCGGTAAGACTACAGGTTGGATCCATAAACGCACCTTAGAAAAGCGTGGAGTGAATCTACTGGGTGGTGTCGGTTATGAAAAAATTGCCGCTGACGGTTTACATATCACGCTTGACGGTAATCCTTTGCTGTTAGACGCCGACAAAATTGTGATTTGTGCTGGGCAAGAATCGGTACGTCCTTTTGAAGATAAATGGGCATCATTGGGTGAGAAGATGCATGTGATTGGTGGTGCCGATTATGCTGGTGAGCTTGATGCTGTGCGTGCGATTCGTCAGGGGGTAGAGCTGGCGATCAAGTTATAATCTGTGGTCCAAGCTAGGCGGTGGTGTTATCACTTGCAGTGATCAGCCAGCAATCGTAAAACAACAAAAGGCGCAAATCGCGCCTTTTGCCTTTAGCCTATGTTCGTGAAGAACAGTCTTCGCTTTGCTATAAAATGACCGTTTTGTTGCCATAAACAAAAACGTGATCGTTGATGACTTTGTTCAAGGCTTTACTCAGCACATTTTTCTCAACATCCCGTCCAGCTTGCGCCATGTTTTGCGCGCTGAATGTGTGATCAACTGGGATCACATCTTGCTTAATAATCGGGCCTTCATCTAAATCATTGGTGACAAAGTGCGCCGTCGCACCAATGATTTTTACACCGCGCTCGTATGCTTGCTGGTAAGGTTTTGCACCAATGAATGCCGGTAAAAAACTGTGGTGAATATTAATAATTTTGTGATGGTACTTATCGACAAAACCAGGAGTGAGTACCCGCATGTATTTGGCGAGGACCAAATAGTCGGCGTGATATTGGCCCAGCACTTCTAACAATTTCTGCTCATGTTCCTCGCGGTTTAGCCCTTCATGAGAAACATGGTGATACGGGATATCAAACTTTTCGGTCAGATTTTGCAGCGTATCGTAATTGCCAATCACTGCAGCAATATCGACATCCAAGCTGCCATCATAATTCTTAATCAAAATATCGCCCAAGCAATGTGCTTCTTTAGTCACCAAAATAACGATGCGTTTGCGCGAAGAATCAATCAGTTTACGTTTTGCGTGTGCAGGCAAGGCTTGGTCAAGGTCGGCTAAAAGGGTGGTGTCGTTAAAGTAGCCTTCCAATTCAGTACGCATAAAAAAGTGACCACTGATGTTATCAACATACTCATTATTATGAATAATATTGAGTTGATGTTTATAACAAATGTTCGTGATTTTAGAGATAAGTCCGGGCGCATCACTACAATGAGTGAGCAGTGTTTTTCTTTCCATTATTAATTACTTCCGTGCATGATTTTTTTCGTTCTAAAAACTAATTCGTGAGCGTGTGAACGGTGAGGCGCCCCGCAATATAAGGGCTATAATTAATCTATTATTAAGTTGGTTTCAATATATAAACGGGTTCACCGTTAGGCTTTTACTAAATTTCTTCCTCACAGAGTGTCTTAAGGCGGTATTTATGGATAGAGAACTCCTCGCACGAAAGCTGTATATGGAAAGAGTGAGTGCATTGATGGGAGACCATCAAATTGACGAAATCATTTTGGAAGACATGTGGGAGAACCGAGCGTCACCCGCCGAGGCGGCAAAAGCAATGACCCAAACGGAGAATGGGTACGAAGGACCAGCTTGGTTATCTCGTTACCTCAATCGCAAATAGAACACACCTAACTGGCGCGGGTTGCACTTGGATTCGCGCCAGCTCATCAAACCTGACATAATGCCCCGCAACGAACACTTACCTCCACTTTTTGATGATTGCAAAAACCTTCTCTTCACAAGGCGCATTAGGTAAAGCCATTGCCGGTTTTCAAGCTCGACAAGCGCAAATTGACATGGCTGAAGCGGTCGCTAAGGCGATTTCCCAACAATCGCAATTAGTGGTTGAAGCAGGGACTGGTACAGGCAAAACCTTTGCGTATCTGGTGCCTGCGCTGCTCAGTGGTAAAAAAGTCATTATCAGTACGGGTTCTAAAAACCTACAAGAGCAGCTTTTTCATCGTGATTTACCCTTGATGATTGATGCGCTCGGTTTCTATGGCAATGTTGCGCTATTAAAAGGTCGAGCAAACTATCTGTGCCTTGATAGGCTAAGCCGCCAAATGGTGGAAAGCCACACCAACCAATCTGATCCACAGCTATTGACTCAATTAGTGAAAGTGCGTCGTTGGTCATCGGAAACCAAAAGCGGTGATTTAGGCGAATGTGAAGAGTTGCCTGAAGACAGTGCTGTCATTCCAACCATCACCTCAACCAACGACAATTGCCTTGGCAAAGAGTGCCCAAGTTACGTCGACTGTTTTGTCTCTAAAGCGCGCAAAAAGGCGATGGATGCCGACGTTGTCGTGGTCAACCATCACCTTTTTCTAGCCGATCTGGCGATCAAAGAAACCGGGTTTGGTGAGTTGATCCCCGAAGCCGAGGTCTTTATCTTCGACGAAGCGCATCAGTTACCGGATATCGCCAGCCAATATTTTGGTCAATCAGTCTCCAGTCGCCAAGTCCAAGAGCTGGCGAAAGATATTGAAATCGGCTATCGCACTGAAGCAAAAGATATGCGCCAATTGCAGAAAGTGGGCGATAAACTGGTGCAGTCAGCGATGGATTTACGCATTGTGTTGGGTGAACCCAGTTTTCGAGGCAACTGGCGTGAGGCGTTAGCTTCACCATCGATTTCGCGAGAATTAGCGCGTTTGCGAGACAGCTTAGATTTTGCTATCGATGTGTTAAAACTCGCGTTAGGTCGCAGCCAGTTATTGGATACCGCATTTGAGCGCGCCAACTTAATCAAAGGACGAATTGATCGAGTGTGTGATGTCTCTATTACTGGTTATTCCTATTGGTATGACACCACGCCGCGTCATTTTAGTTTACACATCACCCCACTTTCGGTGGCCGATAAATTTCACGAACAGGTGCAACAAAAGCAGGGCGCATGGATTTTCACCTCCGCTACTTTGGCCGTAAACGACGATTTTAGCCATTTCACTCAGCGTTTAGGACTAAAGCCCCAAGCTCAGTTTTCATTGCCAAGCCCGTTTGACTATCAGCAGCAGGCGCGGCTGTGTGTACCACGCTATTTACCTGAACCCAATAGCCCAGGCCTTGCCGATAAATTGGTGCGTATTTTGTCGCCAGTGATTGAGCAAAACCAAGGCCGCTGCTTCTTTTTGTGTACTTCCCACAGCATGATGCGCGAGTTAGGTGAACGTTTTCGAGAAGTGTTAACCGTGCCAGTGCTGATGCAAGGGGAGACGAGTAAACAAAAAACGTTGGCCGAATTTATGGAATTAGGTAATGCCTTATTGGTCGCGACAGGGGCGTTTTGGGAAGGGATAGATGTTAGAGGTGACGCATTAAGCTGTGTTATTATCGACAAACTTCCATTTACCGCACCGGATGATCCGTTGTTGAAAGCGCGAATTGAAGATTGCCGAATGCGCGGTGGAGATCCATTTGCGCAAGTACAACTACCCGATGCCGTCATCACCTTGAAACAAGGGGTCGGGCGTTTGATCCGCGATAAACATGACAAAGGTGTACTGATCATTTGTGATAACCGTTTAGTCACCCGTGACTACGGTGGGCTATTTCTTGCCAGTTTACCGCCCATTCCACGTACGCGGGATTTGGACAAAGTAAAAGATTTCTTAAGTCAAATTTCAGTCACGACACCCGTAACTATTAACAACAATTAGAGACAGTAATGAGCGCAAAGATCCTTGCCTTAGACACAGCAACAGAGAACTGTTCTGTTGCTTTAATGATGAACGGCAAACTGTACGTTCGCAGTGAAGTTGCCCCTCGCGATCACACCAAGAAAATTCTACCCATGGTGGATTCCGTCCTCAAAGAAGCGGGCATCACCTTACAGGAACTCGACGCGCTAGCCTTTGGCCGTGGTCCGGGCAGTTTTACCGGAGTACGGATTGGCATTGGAATTGCACAAGGTTTAGCATTCGGCGCTGATTTACCTATGATTGGTATTTCGACCCTGGCAGCGATGGCGCAAGGCAGCTATCGTTTACAGGGTTACCAGCAGGTGGCGTGTGCAATTGACGCCAGGATGAGTGAGATTTACTGGGGTCGTTATACACGTCAAGAAGATGGCTCTTGGCAAGAGATAGATGCAGAGTGCGTCATTGCTCCTAATACTCTTGCTGAGCAAATCAAAGCTGACAGCATCACTTGGGGCTGCGCTGGAACGGGTTGGGCGGCTTATAAAGAAGAGTTAGATACGTTGCCTATCTCGTGTCAAATGGGGGAAGTATTGTACCCAGATGCACAGGATATGGTGTTTCTTGCTCAGTACGAGTTTGCCAAAGGAAACACGCTAGCGGTGGAAGAGTCGAGCCCTGTTTACCTGCGTGATAACGTGGCTTGGAAGAAGTTACCGGGCCGAGAATAATCAGTGAAAGGCAAGGCGTTGCATTCGTCTTGCTCTAATTGAATAGGAACAGTATGGTTTCAATTAATGGTTTACCTCCTGCGATAGTGCCCGGTAGCAATAGGGCTAATCGCGCAAATAAGAACAATGGGGTAAAGAAAGGCGATGCCAAAACCGGAGTAGGCCAACCTACTAAGGTGGCGAATGCTGTTTCTCATTCAATTCGTCATGTCGATCCATCAGAGATTCATCGGGCTAATCTGGAATACGATCTTCCTGAAGGTCGATCAAGAAAGGCGATGGAAGAGTACATGGACGTGATGAACCAAGCAAAAAAAGAGGAACTTGCTCAACTGCTTGGAGTCGATATCTACATCTAATCCAACAAGGTCATTATGATGCGATCTTTTTCCACTTCTAAAACGCTACTATTGTTATCGTCCACATTGCTGCTTGGTGCATGCTCAAGCTTACCGGATGATCTTCGTGCCAGTAGTGATGCCGTGATCACCGATTACGCCACTTGGGTCAATACGCCAACCAATGAGCAAGATGAAGTCCGGCTGGGCGGCGTCATCGCCAGTGTGACTAATTTGGCGGATAAAACACGGATTGAAATAGTCAATTTGCCGATTAGCTCATCAGGCCGACCTGATATCGACCGCGAACCGCAAGGGCGTTTTGTTGGCTATGTTGACGGGTTTGTTGACCCAGTGGCTTATGCGAAAGATCGTTTGGTGACGCTAGTGGGAACCAGCCTTGCTCCAGAAAAGGCCAAAGTGGGTGAGTTTGAATACACTTTCCCAACCATGGCCGTAAAAGGACTACATTTGTGGCGAGTTGAAGAAAGAGTGGTCGTGAATGATCTCGGTACTTATATGTACCCTTGCCACAGCTTATATTGTCGGCAAATGTACATTGGTGCTCGTGAAGGGCGCGTGGTACAAGAAGTGAAATAGCGATGCAACAAAAACAGTACTCTCTTGCGCAAGGAATGATTGCGACTCAAGAGTTGGGAAACGCACAAACGGCCGACTTATCGGTCGTTTTTTTGCATGGTTGGTTAGATAATTCATCCAGTTTTCTTACCGTTATCAAAGCGTTAAGTCACCTTAATCCACAGTTACACCTTTGCGCAATCGATTTACCGGGACATGGCCTTTCAAGCCATAAAGCCGACGGTCATTTTTACCCATTTCATGACTATATTGATGATATTTACTCATTTTTGCTCAACTTATCGCCAAACAGGTTAGTGATCGTAGGGCATTCCCTTGGTGCTTTAATCGCAAGTTGCTATAGTGCCGCCTTTCCTGAGCAAGTCGCAGGATTAGTTCAAATCGAAGGAATTGCTCCATTGGCTGAATCGCCACTAGAGAGTGTGGCCAGGCTGCGCAATGGCGTACTCAGCCGCCAGCGGATCCGGCGTAAGCCTCGTCGTAGGTTACCGAACTTAGAATACGCTGTTGCTCGCCGAGCCGAAGTCAACCAGTTAGAAGCAGCCTTGATCCAACCCATCGTTATTCGAGGGGTTGAGCGGCGCAATGACGAGTGGTATTGGCGTCATGACCCACAGTTAAACAGCGATTCCTTGTATCGCATGTCGTATGAGCATGCTCAGCACATAATGGCGCACATCCAATGCCCACAACGTGTGATTCTCGGTACACACGGTTTTTCTGAGTTACGAGCCGCTCGAGGCTATTTCGCCGATGATCGGCAAGAGATGTTCACTATTTCTGGTGGTCATCATTGCCATCTTGAGCAACCTTCGCAAGTCGCTGAACTAATTTTTGGCTTAGTTAACAAAATTTAAACAAGTGTTTGAGTGTTTCGTGCTCAAGCGCTTTGGCTGTGCTGTAATAGCGCACATAAAAATATCGCCGTAGAGCAGCCGCCAATAACGAGGAGTATTACCGTGGAGAAACCTTGGCTTTCACGCTATCCAACTGACGTACCTGAATTCATCAACCCTGATCAGTACCTCTCTTTGGTCGAAATGTTTGAGCAATCGGTTCATAAATATGCCGATCAACCAGCCTTTATGAATATGGGTTCGGTCATGACTTTTCGTAAACTGGAAGAGCGCAGCCGAGCATTTGCCGCCTATTTGCAAAATGAGCTAAAGCTGAAAAAAGGTGATCGTGTCGCCTTAATGATGCCTAACCTATTGCAGTATCCGGTCGCGTTATTTGGCGTATTACGAGCCGGGTTGATTGCGGTGAATGTTAACCCGTTGTACACCCCGCGAGAGCTTGAACATCAACTGAATGACGCCGATGCAAAGGCGATCGTCATCGTCTCGAATTTTGCCAATACCTTAGAGCAAATTGTTGAAAATACCTCGGTAAAACATGTGGTATTGACCAGCCTTGGACAGATGTTACCTAGAGCAAAAGGGACGTTGGTTGATTTCGTTGTGAAATATGTGAAAGGGATGGTGCCAAAATATGACTTACCAGGTGCCATTTCCATGCGTAAGGCGTTGCACAAAGGTCGCCGTTTACAGTATGTGAAGCCTTTTATGTCTGGCGACGACATTGCATTTTTGCAATATACCGGTGGTACAACCGGTGTGGCAAAAGGGGCAATTCTGACCCACCGCAACATGATTGCGAATGTGCTCCAAGCAAAAGGGGCATATGGCCCAGTATTGGCCGAAGGCCGCGAACTGGTTGTGACGGCATTACCGCTTTATCACGTATTTGCACTGACCGTAAACTGTTTACTGTTCGTCGAAATGGGTGGGCGTAACCTATTGATTACTAATCCACGCGATATTCCAGGCTTTGTCAAAGAGCTGCAAAAGTACCCATTTACTGCCATTACGGGGGTGAATACGCTGTTTAATGCGTTGGTCAACAACGAAGATTTCCATGAACTTGATTTCAAAAATCTTAAGCTTTCTGTTGGTGGTGGTATGGCGGTACAGCGCGCGGTGGCCGATCAGTGGAAA
Source organism: Vibrio sp. V15_P4S5T153 (assembly GCF_963874485.1). NCBI lineage: Bacteria > Pseudomonadati > Pseudomonadota > Gammaproteobacteria > Vibrionales > Vibrionaceae > Vibrio > Vibrio sp. V15_P4S5T153. The sequence continues at coordinate 361,264 of NZ_CAWNHR010000011.1, forward strand.
AAAGTGACGGGTATCCACCTGCTTGAAGGTTACGGTTTGACTGAATGTGCACCACTGGTGACAGGTAATCCTTATGATTTAAGTGATTATTCGGGAGCAATTGGTTTACCCGTACCTTCAACCGAAGTGCGTATCGTTGATGATGAAGGCAAAGTGTTGGCTTATGATCAAGTCGGTGAGTTGCAAGTGCGTGGCCCACAAGTGATGCAAGGTTATTGGCAAAGACCGGAAGCGACGAAAGAAGTGATTGATGCCGATGGTTGGCTCTCTACAGGCGATATCGTCAAGTTTGATGAGCAAGGAATGGTCTATATTGTCGATCGCAAAAAAGACATGATTTTAGTCTCTGGATTCAACGTCTATCCTAATGAGATTGAAGATGTGGTTGCACTGCATGGCAAAGTATTAGAAGTGGCCGCTATCGGCCAGCCTCATGAAGTGTCTGGTGAAATCGTCAAGATTTATGTGGTTAAGCGTGATCCGAGCTTAACCAAAGATGAAATCATTGCCCATTGCCGTAAACATTTGACTGGCTATAAAGTGCCTAAGTTGATTGAGTTTAGGGAAGATTTACCAAAAAGTAATGTGGGTAAAATTTTACGCCGCGTACTTCGTGAAGAAAATGATGCGGCAATTGAACAAACAAAACGTGCCTAAGCATCAAGTCAGTATGAAAAAATAGTGCTAGAATGCCGACTCAAACCGTCGGCATTTTTATGTCCCCTCTAGTAGGGTTGCCCAAAGTGAGCCATTAGTGAACTACCAAATAATTACCCAGCCTAACGACCTACAACGTGTATGCCTTGCCGCGCGAGATGCCGATGTGGTGATGCTCGATACCGAGTTTGTCCGAGTGCGTACCTTTTACCCACAGCTCGGATTGATCCAGCTTTATGATGGTGAAAACCTCTCTTTAATCGACCCACTTGCCTTTGATGACATGGCCCCTTTTGTCGAGCTACTGCAAGACACCTCCGTGCTCAAAGTGCTGCATGCGTGTGGTGAAGATCTCGAAGTGTTTCATAATGCATTTGGCTGCACACCGTTTCCAATGGTCGATACACAAGTAATGGCGGCCTTTCTCGGCCATGGACTGTCTACCGGATTTGCCGCATTGGTCAATGAATTCTTAGGGATTGAAATTGATAAAAGTGAATCGCGTACTGATTGGTTAGCAAGGCCTTTATCGCAAAAGCAGTTGGATTACGCTGCCGCCGATGTGTTTTATTTGCTGCCGATTTACGAGAAATTACTCGATAAAGTGACGCAGGCGGGCTGGTGGCAAGCGGCGCAGCAAGAATCTGAACTATTGAGCGTCAAACGCATTAAACAGACTAATCCCGATTTGGCCTATTTGGATATCAAAGGGGCATGGCAACTAACACCGCAAGAATTAGCGATTCTCAAACCCTTAGCTACTTGGCGCTACGAAGAGGCGGTACGCCGTGATTTGGCGCTCAATTTTGTGGTCAAAGAGACAGATTTGCTGACTATCGCTCGTTTGGGATTGACGAGTGCAAGCCGTATGATTGATGAAGGGGCCGATCCGAGATCGATTCAACGTCACAGTGCCAAAATCATTGCATTGGTGAAAGCGGGTCAGCAGACTCCGGCTGATCAATACCCACCTAAAATCGACCCTTTGATGGACTATCCCGGCTATAAACAGTTGTTTAAACGGTTGAAAGATGAAGTTAAATCAGTGTCTCAAACCACGGGTTTAGCGACTGAATTTTTAGCCTCTAAAAAACAGCTCAACCAGCTATTGAGTTGGGTGTGGAAGAAAGAGAGAGATCCCGCGCAATTGCCGGATGTGATGCAGAGCTGGCGCTTACCTATTCTCGGTGAACGGCTCAACAAATTGGTTGAGTAAAATTGGTTTAGTAAAGAGAAAGAGCCTGCAATTTTACAGGCTCTTTTATCATAAGGATTACTTTTCTTCGTCTGGCAGTTTCACGTTCAATTCCAGCACAGAGATATCATCATCTTTGTGCTCAAAAGAGACTTCAACCATCGAAGGGTCAACCGCGACGTATTTGGCGATCACCTTGAGAATGTCTTCTTTCAATTGAGGCAAATAGGTCGGTGCAGGGTCATTTTCACTACGACGTTCGGCGACGATAATTTGCAAACGCTCTTTGGCAAGGCTTGCTGAGGTCGTTTTCTTTTGTGGTCGGAAAAACTCAAGTAGAGACATAATATTAACCCCCGAAAAGTCGTTTAAAGATGCCCTTTTTCTGCTCCGTTAGAAAACGAAACTCGACTTCTTGCCCTAATAAGCGCTCGACAGCGTCAGCATAAGCTTGGCCTGCGTCTGATTGATCGTCAAAAATAACCGGAACACCTTTGTTGGAGGCATTAAGCACCGCTTGGCTTTCTGGGATCACGCCAAGTAAAGAGATATGTAAAATCTCTTCAACATCTTCCACGCTCAACATTTCACCTTGTGTCACGCGAGTAGGGTTATAACGGGTCAATAAAAGGTGCTGTTTAACAGGCTCTAACCCTTGCTCTGAGCGCATTGATTTGGAATCCAAAATCCCTAAAATGCGGTCCGAGTCGCGCACGGAAGAGACTTCAGGGTTCGTCGTTACAATCGCTTCATCAGCAAAGTACAAAGCCATCAACGCGCCTTGTTCAATACCTGCTGGTGAGTCGCAAATGACGAAATCAAAGCCCATCGTATCGAGTTCATCCAAAACGCGCTTTACGCCCTCTTTGGTGAGCGCATCTTTATCACGGGTTTGTGAGGCAGGCAGAATAAACAAGTTTTCGGTGCGTTTATCTTTGATCATCGCTTGGTTAAGTGTCGCCTCACCGTTGATGACGTTGACAAAGTCGTACACCACGCGGCGCTCACAACCCATGATTAAGTCAAGGTTACGCAGACCGATATCAAAATCGATGACCGCTGTCTTTTTACCTTTTAAAGCCAAGCCAGAAGCAATTGCTGCGCTTGAGGTTGTTTTACCAACGCCGCCTTTTCCTGACGTTACAACAATAATGCGTGCCATTATGTTTTCCTTGTTAATTTTAAATCGTGAGCGTTTCAAAATGCAATGAATCATCAACCATGCTGAGCATCACTTTCTTCTGCCAAAACTCACTTTCAATTTGATCGCTAAGCCAATAATTTCCAGCAATGGAGACCAGCTCTGCTTGTAAATCGTGACAAATAATTTTTGCTTCCGTTTGGCCGCTGGCACCGGCAATGGCCCTTCCGCGCAGTGAACCATGAATGTGAATTGAACCATCGGCGATCACTTCGGCCCCCGCGCTGACGTGATTGAGGATCACTAAATCGCTATCTTTGGCATACACTTGCTGGCCAGAGCGAATGGGCGTGCGAATCACCTTGGTTGGCGCGATTTGAGCGGGAGCTTGAGAAGGCGACTTGCTTGCTGCCATCACGGCAAAGCCAGCTTCTGAGGCTAAGTTTTGGCTGCGTTTATCACGGCAACCTGTCACACCGACCGGGATCATTCCCGCTTCAGTGATGCCTTGTTTAAGTATCGCAAAATCAATATCGCTAATCACTTTAGCAATATTGATCACTACAGGTGCAGAGGCAAAAAAAGCAGGAGCTTGGGCGACTTTTTCCTTGAGAAACTCAACGGTATTGGCAACTTCACTGTCGCAAAGGTGTAACACTGACAAAGTAAAACTGCTACCTTTTAGGTCAGGAGTATTCGACATCTTATATTGACCTCAATAACTAATGGCTTCACTAGAAAGGGCGTTGCCTGAAACTAGGGTTGTCATGTTATATTCCCTGACTTAGCTCAGCAAGTTATCTTGCGGTCAAATGTTTGTTTTAATCTCAAATTTGGTAAAAGTTTAACGTTTCTAACTTAATTGGCTCGAAAAGCCAGTTTATTACAATAAAAGGTTTGTCATGCTTTGCTCTATCTACAAAAGCTCTAAAAAAGAAGGTACCTATCTCTATATCCCCAAAAAGGATGACTTTTCACAGGTTCCTGACACATTAATGGCGATGTTCGGTAAACCTACTTTAGTCATGGTAGTGAAACTGGAAGGGCGTACACTTGCCCAAGTGAACATTGAAAAAGTAAAAGAGTCTCTAGAAAATGAGGGCTTTTTCCTACAGTTACCGCCACCGCCACAAAATTTATTAGAACAATATAAGCAGCAAAAGGCTCAGCAAAAAGATAGCTAAGTTTTCAGCTCAAGGAGGACGATTTGAGAAAGTTATTGTCAGTCGTATTGGGATTAAGCCTCTCCACGCCATTGATGGCGAATGAGGTTAGTTTTGAACACTATGTCGAAGGCTTGAAGCAGCAAGCACGAAATGAAGGCATTTCAGAGCAAATTTTAATCGATGCGTTTAAAAATGTGGAGTACAAGCCACGTGCTGTGACGGCCGATCGCAATCAACCAGAAAAGAAACTGACGCTGGATGAATATATCCCACGCGCGGTTCCAGAATGGAAAGTGAACCAAGCAAAGGCGCTGTATGAAAAGCACTATGCAGAGCTTAGCCGCATTGGCGAACAATATGGCGTACAGCCGCGCTTTATCGTGGCTTTGTGGGGCGTAGAAAGTAATTTTGGTGCGTTGACCGGTGGTTTTAGTGTTATTGATGCGCTGACGACTATGGCTTATGACGGTCGTCGAGAAGAATTTTTCCGCAAGGAGACGATGGCCGCGTTGCAAATTCTACAGCAAGGTCATATCCAAGCTGATGAGATGAAAGGGTCTTGGGCTGGTGCGATGGGACAATGTCAGTTTATGCCGAGTTCGTTTTTGGCGTTCGCTTCCGATGGTAATGGCGATGGCAAAAAAGACATTTGGCGCTCAAAGGAAGATGTATTCGCGTCGACGGCCAATTATCTCAGCCAATCGGGATGGGATGATAAATACACTTGGGGCCGTCAAGTTAAAGTTCCGCATGGGTTTGACCGCACTTTAGAAGGGCGACAGCCCGAAAAAGGGAAGTCACTGAGAGAGTGGAACAAGCTCGGTATTACCCGTTACGAAGGTAAACCACTGCCTAATTTAGACAACGTTCAAGCTTGGCTTATCATGCCAGATGATGAAAATGGCCGCGTTTACTTGGTATACAACAACTATAATGTGTTGATGAAGTGGAACCGTTCATATTATTTCGCCCTCGCGGTGAGCCATTTGGCGGATAGAATTACCTATTGATTTGAACCTTAATTGAACGCAAAGGGCTCATCATGAGCCCTTTGCTATTTCTGGAGAGTGTGTGCTAGTTGAACGTGCAGGGCAAATGGTGATATTTGCTGCGTTAATCAAACATCAAGGCTTTACCGCTGCGGCCAAAAGCTTAGGCGTATCAGTATCGCATGTTAGTAAGCAGTTGGCCTTACTGGAAGCCTCGCTCGGGGTGAAGCTCGTTCAGCGAACCACTCGCAGCTTCACCACAACCGAGGCTGGAGAGGCTTTTTATCGCCATTGTATTGCGGTCGTTGGGTTGATGGATGCTGCGCAGTCTGAAATGGAAAGCCAGCGTGATGAGGTGTCTGGGCTAATTAAGCTTGGTCTTTCACAGTCGTTTGGTTCTTTGCATATTTTGCCAGCACTGGAGGCGCTTCGTCAGCGTTATCCAAAACTGCAAGTGGAAGTGCATTTGTTCGATTATCGAGTCGATATGCTCGAAGAAGGGCTTGATTTGTGGGTGACCAACAACGAACATTTGCCGGAAGGGTACGTGGCGCAACGTCTCGCCGATTGCCAATTTGTGCTGGCGGCGTCACCGGAATACTTATTAAACCATTCACCCCCTCAGACACCCAGTGATCTGTTAGGTCACAACTGTCTTATCTACCGTAGTTGGGAGCGAGATTACACTAGCTGGTCGTTTGCCAATCCAGAGCAAAAGATCAACATCAATGTGTCGGGTAACTATTCGGTGGATTTAGCCGAAGCCGTGCGTGACGCCGCCGTGGCAGGGTGGGGTGTTGCTTACTTGGCGACTTATTTAATTCGAGATGAATTTCGAACCGGTAAACTGATCCAGTTGTTGCCAGATTGGCACGCAAATCAAAACATGCCTTTTTATGCGGTTTACCCGAGCCGACAACATATGCCGAAGAAAACCTCAGCCGTGATTGAATTTATCAAGGCTTTAATCGGTACACCTTGCTACTGGGATACTCAGTTAGAGCCTTACATCCGTTTGACAAAAGTGTAATGAGTACGAATTATTATTTCCAAACTCAGAAACATCTTTTCTATATGGAAAATATAAGCCTAGGCAATCGTTTAGCTTGTTACAAATCAACAGCTTGAAACAAGAGGCTTAAGGCTGCTATTTTTAAGCACACCTCTGTAACATTTGCGACTTGCGCATTCGTTTTCGCACGATAGAATGCGCGCCTTTCCTATCCCCGTTATCTGGATTGACAGCAAATGAACTCATTACTTGGCGTCGTCGCCATCTTATTTACGGCTTGGCTACTTTCTACCAATAGAAAAAACATCCAACTTAGAACCGTGTCGCTCGCTTTTTTATTGCAAGTAGGCTTTGCACTATTGGTTCTGTATGTCCCTATGGGGAAAGAAGTGCTCAACAGTGTCACGGGTGCGGTATCGAATTTGATCAATTATGGGCAAGAGGGAATTGGCTTTCTCTTTGGCGGTTTAGCCAATGGTAGCGTTGGTTTTGTGTTTGCGATTAATGTGCTTGGCATCATCATTTTCTTCTCCGCTTTGATCTCCGGTTTGTACCACATTGGTTTGATGCCTAAAGTGATTAATTTGATTGGCGGTGGTTTACAAAAATTATTGGGTACGGGGCGTGCAGAGTCACTGTCAGCCACGGCGAACATTTTTGTCGGCATGATTGAAGCGCCGTTAGTCGTTAAGCCCTATTTAAAGCACATGAGTGATTCGCAATTTTTTGCGGTGATGACGTGTGGCTTAGCCTCGGTTGCGGGTGGTACGTTAGTGGGTTATGCCTCACTGGGCGTTAACCTTAACTATCTTATTGCGGCGGCATTTATGTCAGCTCCAGCCGGTTTGTTGATGGCGAAAATTTTGGTGCCGGAAACCGAAGCGCAAAGTCAGCAGGTGGCCAACGAAGAGGTTGAGATACCAAAAGCAACCAATGTGGTTGAAGCCGTAGCTGATGGTGCAATGTCTGGGCTTCGTATCGCGGTTGCGGTTGGGGCAACGTTACTGGCCTTTATCAGTGTGATTGCGCTACTCAACGGCCTATTGGGCTGGGTGGGTGGTCTGTTTGGTTTAACCCTTAGTTTTGAATTGATTTTAGGCTACCTATTTGCTCCAGTTGCGTGGCTGGTGGGCATTCCATGGAGCGAAGCGATGACGGCAGGCTCACTGATTGGTAATAAAATTGTCGTGAACGAGTTTGTCGCTTTTATCCAATTGATGGACGTAAAAGATTCGCTCAGTGAACATTCTCAAGCGATTGTAACTTTTGCTCTGTGCGGCTTTGCCAATATTTCGACCATGGCAGTATTGATCGGTGGTTTGGGCAGTTTGGTGCCAGAGCGTCGCAGCTTCATCTCTCAATATGGTTTTCGAGCGATCAGCGCTGGCGTGCTGGCTAACTTGATGAGTGCTGCACTTGCTGGGGTTATTTTGTCGCTATAAACGTAGCGTTTCTATTGGTTACGAGAACCCACCATACATTTTGTATCTTCGATGCCGGCTAATAGAGCCGGCATTTTTATCCATCCACCTCACCAAAATAATATTGACCATATCAATTTCTCAACGACGTGTGATTAGGTGAGTTCGTGAAGTCCGCCGAAAAAGATTTGCAAGCGGTGTTGATGTTGAAATCATGCCGTGATTTTGAGCTGAGATAATTAAAATTATCAGTTATTTAGAGTGCAATTCTCGTCCTCTAGCTTATTAGTTATATACCCTGCCTACTTGATGTTGTCTTGTCTTTATCTCGCGTATTGCAGGCCACCACGTCAAGTTACTTGGGAACGGGTTAATTATTCATAAGCAAAGGAGAGAACAATGAGTTCTTATCTACTCAGAGCCGCCATTATTACAACGTTAGGGATAAGCTACCAAGCTCAAGCCTATAACTGTGATGGCTTGGGCTCTTGGGATACGGCCGCCATTTATACGTCCGGCGATAAAGTGACGCAATCTAACGCAGCCTATCAAGCTAACTATTGGACGCAGGGAAATGATCCTGCAAGCAATAACGGCCCCTGGGCATTTTGGCTATCACTCGGGCAGTGTGACAGCGGTGGTGGCAATGTTCCACCCACGCTAAATCTCGTTTCTCCTGCCAATAATGCACAAATTCCACAAGGCAGCTTAATCACGCTGCAAGCCACGGCGTCTGATAGCGATGGTAGCGTGGCACAGGTTGAATTTTTGATTGATGGCGTGTCGATCGCCGTCATCACACAAGCGCCTTTTCAAATCGATTGGACTGCCGCTTTAGGCGCAACCCAAGTGACAGCAATTGCCACTGATAATCAGGGTGCGACTACGTCAACAGCGTCAACCATCTCGGTTACGCCTGTTGGTAGTTTAGTACCTCCTTCCATCTCCTTAACCAGCCCAACAGGTGCTGAGCAGCTAGCGGCTGGTGACTCATTGACGCTAAGCGCTAATGCCACCGATTCGGATGGAACCGTCACGCAAGTTGATTTTTATCTGGATGGACAACTCGTCGCTTCAGATACTGCAGAGCCTTATGCCCACGGTTGGACTGCTGTTTCAGGCTCTCACACCTTTAAAGCCAAAGCGACGGATAATGATAACCAAACGACTCATAGCCAAGAGGTCGCCTTGGTTGTATCTGGAGGCTCAAGTGGTGGTTGTGCAGGTTTAGCAACCTATGTGGCGGGTAGCAGTTACGCTGCGGGCGAACTGGTGCAAAACAATAATCAAAAGTTCCGTTGTGATATCGCAGGTTGGTGCTCTTCCAGCTCAGCGTGGGCCTATGAGCCGGGCAAAGGAAGTTATTGGCAAGAAGCGTGGACAGGAATGGGCGCGTGCGCCACGCCACCTACCGTTTCATTGACAAGCCCTGTTGATAATGAAGTGATTCTGGCTGGTTCTACCATCCTGCTCAGCGCACAAGCTAATGATGCCGATGGCAGTGTAGTACAAGTGGAATTTCTTGCTGATGGCACGAGCCTTGGCGTAGTAAACCAAGCGCCTTATTCGGTTGAGTGGGTTGCGAACAAGGTAGGAAGTACCACACTCAAAGCCATCGCAACCGATAATGACAATAATAACGCTGAAAGTCAGATTAACGTTTCAGTGAGCGATCAAGCGTTAGTGGTGTCGTTAACATCGCCAACGTCAGGGCAAACCGTCGGTTTAGGTAAACCAGTCAATATTGCTGCCAATGCGACGTCACTCACTGGTGCTGTTTCTAAAGTCGATTTTTTAGTGAATGGAGCGGTGGTCGCAACTGATATCAGTGCGCCTTATACCTACACTTGGACACCTACGGCTATCGGCGAATACACAGTGGCTGCGCAAGCTTATGATGCAGGCAGTAGTGTATTGTCAGACGCAGCTGCCGTGAAGGTGGTTGAACAGACACAGAAAAAGCACAAATTGATCGGTTACTGGCATAATTTTGTCAATGCTGCTGGCTGCCCAATGCGTCTCGCTGATATGTCCGATGCGTGGGATGTGATCGATATTGCATTTGCCGATAATGACCGCAACAGTAATGGAACCGTGCATTTCAATCTTTTCTCAGGCGAGGCGCATAGTAGCTGTCCCGCCTTAGATGCTACCCAGTTCAAGCAAGATATGGCGGCCTTGCAAGCCAAAGGCAAAGTTTTTGTTTTGTCACTTGGTGGCGCGGAAGGCAACATTACGCTCAATACTGACAGTGATGAAGCGCACTTTGTTGATAGTTTGACGGCGTTGATCAAAGAGTGGGGTTTTGATGGCTTGGATGTTGATTTAGAAAGTGGTTCTAACTTAATGCATGGCTCGCAAATTCAAGCGCGCTTGGGCCGGGCATTAAAGCAAATTGAAGCCAACATCGGCGGTGATATGTACCTGACCATGGCACCAGAACACCCTTATGTTCAAGGCGGAATGGTGGCTTATAGCGGCATTTGGGGTGCGTATATTCCTATCATCAATGAGGTTCGTGACACACTCGATCTACTTCATGTCCAGCTCTATAACAACGGTGGGTTACCAAACCCTTATCTACCGGGTGCAGCACCTGAAGGTTCGGTGGATATGATGGTTGCTCAATCAAAAATGCTGTTAGAAGGGTTTGATTTAGCCGATGGTTCACGCTTTGAACCACTGCGTGACGATCAAGTTGCAATCGGTTTGCCTTCTGGCCCGAGCTCTGCCAACTCTGGGCAAGCGCCCACGCAAAACATTCTTGATGCGTTGGACTGCTTAACCAAGGGAACCTCTTGCGCGACGGTGAAACCGAGTTTCAACTACCCTAACTACGGTGGTGTGATGACATGGTCTATTAACTGGGACGAACACGACGGCTACAATTTCTCTACGCCAATAGGCAACAAACTAACGCAAATGAATAATGCCCAATAAAGGCTAAGTTGGTTTATAACGCAAGAACCCCAGCGCAGTGCTGGGGTTCTTTTTGGCTCGCTGATCATAGCTATCAATAACCACTAGCAATAATCAATAGCAAGATCAGTTATTGGGGTGAAATTGCTCGCACGCCAACAGGGTGTTTTCAATCAAACTGGCAACCGTCATTGGCCCGACACCACCCGGAACAGGGGTGATCAAGCTTGCTTTGGTGCGCGCTACATCGTACTCGACATCGCCAATCAGTTTGCCTGACTCCAAGCGGTTGATGCCCACATCAATCACTACGGCACCTTCTTTAATCCATGCACCGGGAATGAAATTGGGTTTACCAACGGCCACCACCAACAAATCAGCTTGGCGAACATGGTGCTCTAAATCTTTAGTGAAGCGGTGGCATGTGGTTGTGGTGCAACCAGCCAGTAGCAGCTCTAACGTCATTGGTCGGCCGACAATATTGGATGCGCCCACAATCACCGCATGCTTACCACGCAGTTGAACGTTATAGCGCTCAAGCAAAGTGATGATCCCTTTGGGCGTGCAAGAGCGCAGTTTAGGAATGCGTTGGGCTAAACGGCCCACATTGTAAGGGTGAAAACCATCGACATCTTTTTCAGGAACAATGCGTTCAAGCACATGGGTTGTGTCAATCCCAGCAGGTAAGGGCAGTTGCACTAAAATGCCGTCAATTTCAGGGTCGGCATTGAGCTTATCGATTAACGCCAGTAGCTCCTCTTCACCTGCAGTGGCCGGAAGATCATAGGATTTAGAAACAAAACCCACCTCTTCACAAGCACGACGTTTGCTGCCGACATACACTTGTGACGCAGGATCTTCTCCCACCAGCACCACCGCTAGCCCCGGAGCTCGAAGACCCACTTGAGTGCGAGCTTTTACCCGCGCCGCTACTTCAGAGCGAACCGTCTGGGAGATGAGTGTCCCATCAATATTTTGAGCAGTCATGGCTTTCCTTACACATTGGTCGCAAATATTTTTGGGCGCATTGTCGCAGATATTTAAAGTAACATCTATAAGCAAACGTTTGCTTTGTTCTGTTTTTCGTCACATGGTTAGCGAATGGTAGTTTTTTAGGCATTTGAAACAGAATGTTAGAGAAAGCGATTGATTTACGGAGTTCAACTCGTATAATCCTGTCCCTGTAGCGCGCCCTTAGCTCAGCTGGATAGAGCACGTCCCTTCTAAGGATGTGGTCGTAGGTTCGAATCCTACAGGGCGCGCCATTTATTCAAGAAAGCCCCGATAACTCAAAAAGTTGTCGGGGCTTTTGTTTTTCATGTTCATCCGTTCGGTTTTTTACTCCGATGGTACTTTTGTGCAGAGTGTTGATAATTTCATCGCTTTCATCTTATTACATCTTGCTCCTACTGGCCTCGCAAAACGCACCTTCTTAGCTATCCCACGAATATTTTGTGCCACACTCCAAGTGAAACTTAATTCATATGAAGGATGCGTGATGAATCTAACCAAATCTTCTTTAGTGACATGGTTTATCTGTTTTAGCCCAATGGTGGTAAGCCATCAGTTGTATCCTGATGTCGATACACCACGACTTAACGAAGCGCAGCTTGCAGAGAGTCAACTGCCATTTTCTCTGATTAGCGATGATGAGTTTGTTTTTCGACCTCATCAACGTCCTTTCAATATTGAAGATTTTATTGGCACCCATCAGCCACATTGGCTTGAGCTTGTCGAGTCAGTTAGCCATTGGGCTGGGGCAACGGGGGTTGATCCTCGAGTGTTATTGACCACTTTAGCGTTATTAGAACAAGAGAGTGCTTCGGAGCAAAGCTTGGACGATAGACAGCGGCAGATCAAAGATATTGCGAATCAACTGTCTCAGCGTTTTTATCACTATCAAGAAAGTTCATCGGCTCTTCAATACAATGCTGCGACGTTAGCGGTCATGCAGCAATTGAATCGGGTGGATGATTGGGCATTATGGAAATCGCAATATGAGCTTTGGTTTGGTGCTTTCAGCGAACCACAAAACACACCAGCTCCTATGCGTATGGGAAACCTCATTGCTTCGCCTAGTGAGGGGTTTATGCAGTGGCCATGGCGCAAAGGGTACCAGTGGATACCTAACGGTACGCATGCGCACAGTGGCTCAGGTTTTCCGCTTTCTTCAATCGACGTTTCTTACGATTGGCCAGCTTGGGGCGCGCCAACTTACAGTGTAACGGCCGCGCATGATGGCTACGTGTCGGTGATGTCTCGGTGCCAACTGCGCGTGACGCATCCAAACGGTTGGGCGACGAACTATTACCATATGGACGGAATCCAAGTCGCGAATAATCAGTGGGTGACGAAAGACAGTAAGTTGGGTGTTTATGCTAATCAGCGTTCCATTGCTTTGTGTGAAGGTGGATCGTCCACCGGCCCTCACTTGCACTTCTCATTGCTTTATCAAGGGCGTTTTCAATCTTTACAAGGTGTGAGTTTTGGGCCATATAAGGTTCAGACTGGGCGATATAGTTACGATAATCATTGCCAATATACATGGCTGTATGACCAACGTAAGCAGCAGAAAGTCTGCTTATGGCAACCTATTTATAATTAAGGTTCACGCTGAAATGTTGTGATGGAAAATGTTGGTGCAAGGTTCTCTCTTACACCAACATTCATTTTGTGCTCAACCGATTTGTTGTGTCGTGAGCCGATCACTGACTTATCGTTCTTTAACGACGAAACGAACGGTTACGTGCGGAACGCTCTTTATGGGCAGAAGCCGCTTTAGCCTGTGAGTTTAAAATGGAATCAACCGTCAGCTCCATTGGCTCTTTAGGTTTGAGGCCATGTGGGAAAGTGCGCGCGCGCGGTGGCAGATCATATTCTTCAGCTGAAGCGCGTGGCATACGTTTAAAGCGATATAGGTAGAAGTTTTCTACTTTCTCTCTCGCCCAATCGGTTTTATTGAGATATTTCACGCTGCTGGCAACCGATGGGTTGGTATGGAAGCAGTTAAAACGCATTGCCGTATCGAGAATATCCCAACCGTAAAAATCCACTAGTTCTTGCAGTAATGTTTCTAACTTAAGACCGTGTAATGGGTTATTTCTTTGTAATTCAATTCTTTCTTCTTCAGTCATCATAACGAGTTCCTAAGTAGTTCACTAACCGAGGCCAGCAGGGGTGTATGGTTTTCGTTGGTTTTTTATTCAAACAACGTGGCATCACGAATGATCATCTCTTAACACGCTAGTTGAAGGGGCCGCATTCTAACAGAATTCAGTGACCCTCCCTAAGATTATCGTGCAGAAGATCAGCGTTGTTTGATTGGTCAGATTTTTCTGCGTTCAAATAAAAGGACATAGCGCTTAAAGAGCTTGGATTGCTGTCTTTACACAGATTTACTTGTTACTTCATCTACTTTACGTTGTGCTTGTTACTCTTAGATAACCTTTTTATTTAAGTGGTTATTGTGATGAGCAGAGTAAGCAAAACGGTATTGATTGTGATGGTGGTTGTCTCGGTATTATGGATGCAAGCCGAGCCAACGCTTTTGGTGTCTGAAAACCTCTTCAAGTGGCGATCGGCTTTTATCCAGTGGTCAGGCATTTTGGCCATTGTGGCGATGTCATTGGCTATGGTGCTGGCGCTTCGTTTGCCCCTTGTTGAGCAGTGGACGCAAGGAATCGATAAAGGCTATCGGATACACAAATGGCTGGGTATTTCGGCCACGTTGCTTGGTTTATTTCACTGGCTTTGCTACCAGATACCGAAATGGATGATCGCACTTGAGCTCCTGACTAAACCTAATCGGCTCAATGGCTCGGGCCCACAGGGGAACTTGTCGGGTTTTGCGCTTTGGGTAAAAGAGATGCGCCCGATTGGGTTAGCCATTGGCGAATGGGGGTTCTACTCATTATTGCTGCTGGTGGGTGTATCACTGTGGCTAACCATTAAATACAAACCGTTTCGCTTATCGCACCGTTTGATGGCGGTGGTGTACCTTTTGCTGGCTGGGCATTCGGTATTATTGTTGAAAAAGGTGTATTGGGGCTGGCCGATTTATTGGTTAGTGTTGATGTTTATTGCGCTTGGCTCCGCGGCAGCAGTCTACAGTTTGCTTGGATTTGTGGGCCGAAATGCACGTTATTCAGCGAAGGTTAGCGCATACCACTACTGCGCAGCGAGCCAAACGTTAGATTTAAGAATTAAGATGGAGAAACCTTGGCCCGGGCATAAAGCAGGGCAGTTTGCCTATTTGAGTTTTGTTGGCGAAGAGCCACATCCGTTTACTATTGCTTCGTACAATGAGGCTAATGAGCTGCGATTTTTGATCAAAGAGCTCGGCGATTTTACCACAGGCCTTTATAAGAGAATTACCGTGGGTGAGCCGATTGAGGTCGAAGGTCCATATGGACGATTTGAGTTTTATAGTGATAGGCCACAAGTCTGGATTGGTGGCGGTGTCGGCATCGCTCCATTTATGGCTGGGTTAGATTATTTACACACGGTAAAAGCGCATCCGGCTACTTATCTGTTTTTCTGCTGCCACCATGCAGAGCAACAAGCCCTGTGTGATGAGCTTAAGCAGAAAGCATTGCGTGCAGGTGTCTCCCTCACAGTGATTGATTCAAGCATTGCGCCGCATTTGTCTGCCGAGACTATTGCTCGCCAGTGTGGTGATTTAAGTGGTTTTGAGTTTTTCTTTTGTGGCCCTGTTGCGTTTTCACGGACTTTAAAACAGGCGTTGAAGCCTTACCATGTAGACGTTGAAACTCAGTTCCATGAAGAGTTGTTTATTATGCGTTGAGTATTTGTTGTGAAATGACCAAGCCCCATGTTTTTTACGAATGACAGCACGAATGACAGCATGAACAACAGATAGTGACCTTGCGAAAAAGAATAGATAAATCAAGTCACTTACTTGAATAAAATTCATATTGCAGTTCAATGTTATTCACTATGATCTTGCTCACAGTATGCTTCAATGGCACTGACCAATAAAGCATTATGGATACGATATTATGAGCAAATTAACCCTTCTTGATGGTGGCATGGGGCGTGAATTAAAAAGAATTGGCGCTCCTTTTTCTCAGCCACTTTGGAGCGCGCAAGCGCTGATTGAATCTCCACAACATGTTCGTTTAGCTCACCAAGGATTTATTGATAGCGGTGCCGACATTATCACGGTGAATAGCTATGCGTGTGTCCCTTTTCACTTAGGCGAGTCACTATATCAAACCGATGGTGCAAGGTTAGCAAACTTAGCCGCGCAGATTGCTGCGGAAGTAGCACAGCAGTCAGAACGTCCGATTTTAGTGGCGGGTTCTATGCCACCGGCGATGGGAAGCTATCGGCCTGATCTCTTTCAAGCCGAAGTCGCACGAGCGATTTCACTCACTTTGTATCAAGCACAAGATCCTTATGTGGACGTTTGGTTAGCGGAGACGATTGCCAGTTTAGAAGAGTTGAGCATGATTCAATCGGTGTTTGCCTCATCAACCAAGCCTTGCTATTACGCACTGACTCTGAAAGATGACTCTAATATCGCACAATTGCGTTCTGGGCAGTCAGTGTCTGAAGCCGCAGAACAAATCTATTCTGCGGGTGGGGCGGGTATTTTCTTTAACTGCTCAATACCTGAGGTGATGGCTGATGCCATTCAACAGGCGAAAATGGTGTTGGAAGGCCGAGCGCAAAAGATTGAAATCGGCGTTTATGCAAACAGTTTTACGCCGATTAAATCGGATCACGCTGCTAACGAAACCGTACAAGCCATGCGTGAGTTTAGTGCAGAAGATTATCTCGCATTTGCCAAGCAGTGGTATGCCCTCGGTGCAACCGTGATCGGCGGATGTTGCGGCATCACCCCTCGCCATATTCAAGCACTTTATGAATGGAGGCGCAGTTTTGAAAAATCTTAATTATGGATTGGCTTTTCCTGCGATTGCGTTAGTGCTTGTTTTGTTAACGGTGTCTGCGTTTTATCCAGCCATCTCTCAAGCGATGGCGGCGCAAGCTATGGGCTGGGTGAGTCACTGGTTTGGCTGGTTAGTACAGATGGCAAGTTTGGCGTTAGTGGTTTTTTTACTGTGGCTGGCGTGTTCGAAATACGGCCGCATTCGTTTAGGTGAAGAAAAGACCGAATACAGTAATTTTTCTTACGGTGGGATGATTTTTACCGCTGGCGTTGGAGCGTCACTCATTTACTGGGCGATAGGTGAACCGATGTATTACTTACAATCGCCGCCGTTATTTGCTGAGCCTAATAGTTATCCTGCTGCGGCATGGGCCGTTACCTACTCTATTTTTCATTGGGGTATTACAGGCTGGGCGATTTACTGCTTTCCAGCGATTCCGTTTGCTTACGCATTTTATGTACAAAAAAAACGCACGTTAAAAGTTTCCAGTTTGTGTTCTTCGGTAGTGGGTGACCATCCTTTGGTGGCAAAAAGTATCGATCTATTGTCGATTTTTGGTACGTTGGCCGCGTTTGCTAGCTCGCTGGCCTTAACTGTGACTTTGGTCAGCGCCGGTGTGGCAGATCTGTTACAGATTGAGAATAGCCTTGGCTTACAAGGTGCAATTATTGTGCTTTTTGTGGCTGCGTTAGTGGTTGTGATGGGGGTTGGTTTTAATCAAGGTATCAACATGATTTCTAACTTGACAGTCAGCATGGCGGTGTTGTTTGCCCTGTTTGTATTATTGGCGACTCAACCTTCTTTCATTCTTAATAGTTTCACTGACTCACTGGGCGTGATGTTGGATAATTTCTTTAGAATGTCATTGTGGACAGACCCTGTTCAGCAAAGTGGTTTTGCACAAGGCTGGACTCAGTACTATTGGTTTTGGTATTACGCGTACTTGATTATGATGGGCCTATTCATCACGCGAATTTCTCGTGGACGAACGATTCGTGAAGTGGTTTTGTACACCATCTCGATGGGCGCTTTGGGTTGTGCATTTTTTATCTCCATTTTTGGTGGCTATGCGGTGTGGGCTCAAATGCTGGGCGGTTTACCCGTTCAGGGCTGGATGGCAGAAGGTGGTTTAACCTACGCAGTGGTTTCATTGATAAAAACCTTGCCTGGGGGAAATGGGGTGCTTGGGCTATTTCTGCTCATTCAGTTTTTATTGATGCTGACCACTATGTCCAGTGCGAGTGTTGCGACGGCGATGCTCACCACCAATGAATTGGCTTTGAATGGTGATCCCGATAACCGAGTAAAATTGCTTTGGGCCTGTGCGATTGGGCTGATCAGTTTAAGTGTATTTTTGGCTGGGGGAGGGATTGAAACCATTAAGTCGCTTTGTGTGGTCGCAGGCCTTCCTATGATGTTCATTTACGCCATCATGCTCAAAACCTTTTTACATACTTTAGGCATTTTGCCCAATCAGCATGAGCGGGAATCTGATCAAGAACCCGTGTTAATGAAAGTCACTTAAAGCAAGCCTTAACCTTATAGCCTTTAGCAAAACAAGCCAGCACGATGAAGATGCTGGCTTGTTGTATTGAAAGAAGACCAATGACTCTCTTTGAGGTTTAAATATTATTGAGAACCATGAAATGGGTCGAAAGTGGGGTGAAGTCGATCATCACATAGCTCTCTTGTTCGTTGACGAAGAGCGTCAGCGTTTGTTGATTTAGCGGGTCGAATAGAGTGTGCTCACCACAGGTTAACTGCCAATAAGTGGTCAATGCTTTAGGTAAATGCAGTTTTACGGTTTTGCCACTTGTGGCACTGAAGTTCGCTGCGATGATCAGCTTTTGTGACGGGTTAGAGCGAGCAAAGGCAAATAAGTAATCTTGTTGGTCGGAGAAGTGTTCAACATTGGCGGCGTACAGATCATGATATTCACCGGTCAGTGCGGGGCTCTGTTTGACTAAATTCAGTAATGTTGAGTAGAAATGGCGCAGCTGCTTCTCGCTCTCGTTTAATTGGCCACCATCAAATGCGCCGTTATTCATCCATTTTTGGTGTTGTGGAACACCGATATAGTCAAAAATAGAGGTGCGAGAAGGCTGGCCAAAGCCGGCATGTTCCGCTCCAGGTTCGCCCACTTCTTGCCCAAAATAAAGCAAGGTTGGTGAGCTGGATAAACAGGCTGAAATCAACATGGCTGGGCGTGCTTTATGTGCTTCCCCTGCAAATTCAGGCGAGGCAATTCTCTGCTCGTCATGGTTTTCCAAGAAATGCAGCATGTGATGCTCAATGTCGCGCAGTTGATATTCAATACGACCAATCTCTTTGGTAGAGCCGTGTCCTTGCATGATGGCTTTGAGACTATCGTAAAGGTCGACTTTGTCGTACAGATAGTCCATTTTCCCGAGCTGGATGTAATCGCGGTATAAATCTGGCTGATACACCTCTGCCATTAAAAAAGCATCGGGGTTGTGTAGTTTAATTGCCGAGTTGAGATAGCTCCAAAATTCAATCGGTACCATTTCGGCCATATCATAACGAAAGCCATCGACGCCTTTATCGAGCCAATAAAGAGCGATATCCCGAAATTTACGCCATGAATCCGGGACACTTTTGTCTTGCCAGAAAACGGCGTGTTCAAGGTGAGATAGAAAACGGTATTGCTGCGGAAGTTCGGTAAAATCTTTGCTTCCATCAGGTTTGATGCCGTAGTTTATTTTGACGGTTTCATACCAATCATCGATGTTCGGCTTGGCTAAACGAGATCCATTGCCTGTCCATTTTGCGGGGTGTTCGTAAAACGGGGTGGCTAAATCTGGGTGGCATTCACCGCCCAACGGTAGCAATGAGGTGGGAATATCTGGCAGTTTAAAGGAGGTGTCGGGTAGGTAATAGAAGTTATTGTCCCTGGCGTATTGCACACTGGTATCATCATTTTCACCAAAATCATTGACCCCGAGAGGGTTATTGAGCCCTTGATATTGGCGCGCCACGTGGTTAGGGACAATGTCAATGATGACTTTCATGCCCGCTTGGTGTGTACGCTTAATCAAGGCTTCAAATTCGTGATTGCGCTGAGCTGGGTCGTGGGCTAAATCAGGGTTTATCGAATAGTAGTCTTTAATGGCGTAAGGCGAGCCCGCTCTACCTTTGACAAGACTTGGGTGATCATTCTCTATTCCCCATGCGCGGTAATCACTCACCAGTGCGTGATGTAAAACACCGGTATACCAAATATGAGTGATCCCAAGTTGATGAATTGCATTGAGTGCATCGTCAGTGAAGTCGCTTAATTTACCGACGCCATTTTGTTCTTTCGTTGCCCAAGGTGTGTTGCAACGGTTTGTATTACCGAATAAGCGCGTGAAAACTTGATAGATAGTGTATTTTTTGTAAGCCATAACGTGTCAACCTAAGCGATGATGGGATGCGAGAAATAGGAGATGAGTTGCAGGCTAATAGAAGTTGATGAAGACAGAATCATCCTTGAGTAGTGATTTTGGGGCGTAGAGAGAAAGAAGGCGTCAAAGTGTGATGCGGGAATGGTTTAGTCAACAAAATCCCACCGGGCGGTGGGATTTGTAAAGAAGCATTATGCTTATGAGCGTTTTTCTTGTTTAGGGCGAGGGCTACGACGCGGTGCACTTGAGTGCTCGTTATCACGCTTTTTCAAGTGGTAATTTAAAATGGAAATAGGCACGTCTTTTTTCGGTGTGAAACCTTCAATTTCTTTACGCACAAGCAAATGTCCTAAGCGGCTTTCAATCATGCACAAGTTTTTAAAATCATCGCGTGATACGAGAGAAATTGCTTCACCGGTTGCACCAGCACGACCGGTTCGTCCAATACGGTGAATGTAGTTCTCCGCAGGATAAGGCAAGTCGTAATTCACCACTCTTTCTAAGTTGTCAATATCAATACCGCGCGCGGCAACGCCCGTTGCAATCAAAAATTGCAGTTTACCTGCTTTGAAATCGGCTAATAATTTTTCACGAACTTCTTGGCTACGGCCACTGTGAAACGCCTCTGCCGCAATGCCACGCTTTTCCAGTTGGCTCGCCAGCTTTGCCGCACCGTGTTTGGTTTCGATGAAAATCATCGCTTGTTGCCATTGGTTTTCAGTAATCAAATGGCTCAGTAGTGCGGATTTTTGATCTTTATCGACAGTGATAATCCACTGCTCAATTTGATTTGGCGTGCGGTTGTAACCAGCGACATCAATTTCAATCGGATCATTAATGGCTGATTTGGCCAACTCGCGCACTGGGCGAGAAAGGGTCGCCGAAAACAGCAAGTTCTGACGGTTTAGTGGCAGGCGATCAACAATTTTATTGATGTCTTCAATGAAACCCATGTCGAGCATGCGGTCAGCTTCATCCATCACCAACACTTCAAGCTCATCAAAATGAACGGCGCGTTGGCCAGACATATCAAGCAAGCGCCCCGGAGTGGCGATCAAAATATCCACCCCTTCAATCAAGCGTTGTTTTTGTTTTTGCGAATCGACACCGCCGTACATCGCAAGGCAGGTTAAGGGCAGATACTTTGCGTATTGAGTGACGTTCTCTTCCACTTGCAGAGCCAATTCGCGAGTGGGCGCTAAAATTAATGCGCGAACACGTTTGGCGCGCTGAGTTGTTCCTTGACTAAGCATCTGCAAAATGGGCAGTACAAAGCTAGCGGTTTTACCCGTGCCGGTTTGCGCTGCCGCAATGACATTTTTACCCGTCAAAATGGCTGGGATTGCCTGTTCTTGAATCGGTGTTGGGGCAGAATAGCCGAGTTCGTGAACGGCTTTTAAGATTGGATCGCTCAATCCTAGGTTGGAAAATGGCATGCGGGCTCTCAGTGTTAAAAAGTCAAAACAGTTAGCAAGCGATGGCTTTCTCATCGTAAGGCGCTACGCCCTAATACTTTGAATGCAACTCATCGCAAATTCGGCGCATTCTAGCATGAACTCTTCAAATGCGGTGAGATACCTCAGTGTCAGCGATTGTCTCTTTATTCAGAATAGCGCCTCGTTGCCGAGTCACTAATATGAGATACCAATAAGATTGTTATCAATGAGTGCGTGGAGTTGGATTGGCATCACAGAGCTTTTAGAACAAGTGGGATCTATTTTCGATATATTAACCTTACTTATTTGTCAGGGAATAGATTCATGGAATATCAGCAGCTACCGATCCAGTATACTGTGGTGAGTGCGTTAAAATTAGTCCAAAAAAATTGGCTGACTCTCATGCTGCAATCTTCACCTTTTTTGGTGGTGAATCTCTATTTCACGATTGGTGTTGTTGACTTTGATGATCCACAACAGTTGTTCACATTAACGAATGTCATTGTTTATGTGCTTTATACGGTAACGGCGGCGATGGCGACAGTGCGCTTGCATCGTTTGGTTCTGCTGGGTGAAAAATCTTGCCGTTTGAGCACGATTTTTTACTTAAGTTCGCGTGAATTGCGCTTTATTGGATGGTGGGCTGCGTTAGGCGCTATGCTGTTTGCCATTCTAATCATACCCATGTTTATCATTGGCTCGCTGGCAAATATAGTGACTATGCCAATGTGGTTAATCCAGCTTTGTACCTATGCCGCAATGCTGCCTATTGGCTGGTTTATCTCCCGCTGGTCATTAGTTTTGCCAGCAACAGCACTAGATCATCAACCTAGAGGTTTGAGTGTCGCGTGGCAAATGTCAAAGCCCCACGCCAAAGCACTATTTGTGCTGATAGGTGTGATCCCCATGCTTATCAACGCACTACTACAGCCCTTGTTTAATCTGCATTTTCTGCCATTGACATTACTATTGTCACTCGTCTGGTTAGTGGTTTGTGCGGTTGAGATTTGTGTGTTGTCGCTCAGCTTTCAGTGGATTGTGCAGCGAGAAGCGATTACCCAGAACCAAGAGTTACGCATTCCTGAATTTACCGCTTAAACAAGCCCTGTATTCACACAGGGCTTGATGAGGATTGAACGGTATTACTATTCACAAGGTGGTGATAGGTGGATTAACGCTAAGCCACCTAACGAGGTTTCACGATATTTCCGATTCATATCTTTCCCCGTCTGGTACATGGTCTCAATCACTTTATCTAGAGAAATTAAGCATTTGCTGGTCCGTTTTAAGGCCATGCGTGAAGCGTTAATCGCTTTCACGGCTCCCATTGCATTGCGTTCGATGCAAGGGACTTGAACTAAGCCACCCATTGGGTCGCATGTCATACCCAATGAATGCTCCATGGCAATTTCAGCCGCCATGCAAATTTGTTCGTTGCTGCCACCTCTTAGTGCGGTCAACCCTGCCGCCGCCATTGAGGAAGAGACTCCAATCTCCCCTTGACAGCCTACTTCGGCCCCCGAAATAGAAGCATTGGTTTTGTACAAAATACCAATAGCGCCAGCCACGGCGAGAAAATCTTTCAACTGCTTAGTATCAAGCTCTCGGATAAAGCGGTGGTAATACATTAATACGGCGGGTATCACTCCTGCCGCGCCATTGGTTGGCGAGGTGACCACTTGCCCTCCCGCTGCATTTTCTTCACTGACCGCGAAAGCAAACAGGTTAATCCAGTCCATGATCTCCATTGGGTCACTTTCAATCGCCGCGTTAGCTTCCAGCTTTTTGAGCAGTGCTGGCGCGCGGCGCGTGACATGCAACCCACCTTCGAGAATGCCTTCCGTTTCAAAGCCGCGCTGCATGCAGAGTGACATCACTTTCCAAATTTGATCGGCTTTGTGGTTAATCGTTTCAAGATCATGAAACGCTATTTCATTGCGCAAAACGAGACTGCCTAAACTTAAGCCATGTTTTTCGGCTTTAAAGAGTAATTCATCAGCTGAAGTAAAAGGAAATTCGACCTCCACGTGTGCATTTGCACTACCGTGTTCCAACTCTTTGGCGGTAGCAACAAAACCGCCTCCCACCGAGTAGTAAGTTTCAAAGGCTAACGTTTCTCCTTGCGATCCAAAAGCGGTAATCGTCATACCATTTTCATGTAAGGGAAGATTAGTATTTTGGAAGAGGAGGTCTGTTTTTAGCTGGAATGGAATGAGCTGTTTTCCCGCTAAATTAAGCTCGCCGTGTTCAATAGCATGCGCTAGCGCTTGATTGGCGCTGGTGATTTTGATGGTGTCAGGCTTATTGCCCAGCAGGCCTAATATCACGGCGCGATCCGTGTGGTGGCCACGTCCTGTAAGTGATAATGAACCGTAAAGGTCAATCTGCACTCTTGCCACTTGCGTTAAATCAGCAATGATTTGGCTAAATTGATAGCCCGCAATCATTGGCCCATTGGTGTGTGAGCTAGAAGGGCCCACACCAATTTTAAAAATATCAAAAATGGATAACATCGACTTCACCTTGAATGTGACCTGTAATAGGTGACAACTTTGCCTAATAATACCCTAGTCTAGAGCTCAAGTATTTGCTAACGTGCAAAAGTCTAACCAAAAACCATATTATGAGGACTTCGCATGTCGATTTGGGATGAAGTAACACTGCACACTCGCTATGGTGAATTACCCTCGGCTTTTTATTCTCAAGTGAACCCAGCGCCTTTAGACAATGTGCGTTGGGTTGCTTGGAATGCCTCACTGGCTGGCGATTTGTCTTTACCAACACAACCTAATGATGAGCTACTGCACAGCCTGTCTGGCCAAGTTATTCCCGCGCAATTTAAGCCATTAGCGATGAAATACGCAGGCCATCAATTTGGTATTTATAACCCTGATTTAGGTGATGGCCGTGGCTTACTGTTGGCCGAAATCGAGAGTAAAACGGGTGAAGTGTATGATCTGCATTTGAAGGGGGCAGGGCTTACGCCTTATTCGCGTATGGGGGATGGCCGCGCCGTACTGCGCTCCACTATTCGTGAATACTTGTGTAGTGAGGCGATGGCGGGTCTTGGGATTGCGACCACAAGAGCATTAGCGATGATGAGCAGTGACACGCCTGTTTATCGAGAAAAACAAGAGCGAGGTGCGCTGCTGGTACGTGTAGCGCAGAGCCATATTCGCTTTGGTCATTTTGAACATTTTTTCTATACCAACCAATTAGCAGAGCAAAAGCAACTGGCTGATAAAGTGATTGAGTGGCATTACCCTGATTGCCATACACAAGAAAAACCTTATGCGGCCATGTTTAGTCACATTGTTGAGCGTACTGCTAAGATGATTGCCGATTGGCAAGCGGTTGGATTTGCCCATGGTGTGATGAATACCGACAACATGTCTATCCTCGGTCAAACCTTTGACTACGGTCCTTTTGCTTTTCTCGACGATTATGAACCGACTTATATTGGCAATCACTCCGATTATCAAGGCCGCTACGCGTTTGATCAGCAGCCGCGCGTGGCGTTGTGGAACCTGTCCGCTTTAGCACATGCATTGTCACCGTTAGTTGAAAGAAGCGATCTGGAAGCGGCTCTCGCTCAGTTTGAAGCGCAGCTCGGCCGTTATTTTAGCCAGCAAATGCGTTGTAAATTGGGGGTGTTGGCCTCTCTGCCCGGTGATTCGGTGTTGTTTGAGCAAATGTTTGAGTTATTAACCAAAAATCACACCGACTACACTCGCTTTTTCCGGCAACTATCTAACTTGGATCGAGAAGGGGAGCAACCTGTATTGGATCTCTTCATTGACCGCGCTGCCGCTCAGTCTTGGCTTGAACAGTATCTGGCTCGTTGTGAGCGAGAAATCGACAGTTCGGGGAACGCGATTTCGATTGAGCAGCGCTGCGCAGAGATGAGAAAAGTGAATCCGAAATATATTTTGCGTAATTATTTGGCTCAACAAGCGATCGATAAAGCAGAACAAGGTGATTACCAACAAGTGCACCAATTAGCACAATTGTTAGCCAACCCTTATGCTGAGCAGCCAGAAAAGAGTCATTTTGCCCAGCTTCCTCCTGAATGGGGGAAAAAAATGGAAATCAGTTGTTCCTCATAAGTAACGCATTTTGTGATCTCTATCTAGACAGAATTCAAACTTTACATAAATATCAATAATCAAAAAAATGACCTATAGCTACACTAGGCCGATCAGTTGAAAATATGGATAGTGGACATGCAGGCAAGAACGCGCATTCTAGTCGTGGATGATGACGAAGAGATTCGGCAATTATTAGATGAGTACTTGACGAAGTCTGGTTTTGATATCGTCACCACCGCGGATGGCATCGAGCTATTAGCCTATTTGGAACGTAACAGTTATCCCGATCTTATTTTGTTGGATGTGATGATGCCCGGAGACGATGGTTTTACTTTATGCCAAAAAATCCGTCGTCATTCGAACGTTCCTATTATTATGTTGACCGCGGTTTCTGATGAAACTGACCAAATCATTGGTTTAGAAATTGGTGCGGATGATTATGTGGCGAAACCTTTCAACCCGCGTCAGTTAATGGCGCGCATCAAGGCTTTGCTGCGCCGGGTACAAGTCAATGATGAAAAAACAACCGATGCGCTGCCCAAACAGATTACGTTTGGTGATTGGCAACTCGATACCTTGTCACACCGAATTACACATCTAGAGCGTGCCGATGAGCATGACTTGTCGGGCAGTGATTTTGCACTACTGATGCTGTTTTTAACCCGGCCTAAGGAAGTGCTTGATCGCGATACCATCTCATTTGCTACTCGTGGACGTGAAGCGCTCCCTTTTGAGCGAGGTATCGACGTGCAACTTAGCCGTTTACGTCAGCGATTGGGTGATAGTGCAAAATACCCTCACTACATTAAAACTATGCGTGGCAACGGCTATATTCTGGCCGTTTCGGTCAGTTACGGCCATTAAAAATGACGCTAAGACGTCTCTTTTCACGCTTAAAACCCAACTCTCTTGTCTCACGAACACTGCTGCTGACTTTGTTGGCAGTGGTGATAGCGCAGGGCATTGCAACGGCGATTTGGTACAGCCAATCTAAACAAAAAGAGTTGGAAGGGATAAGTTCCGTTTCTTCTAGCATGGCAGGTATGTTTGCTTCCACCGTGACCTTTTTTCAATCACTGCCCGTCAAATATCGGCATATCGTGCTGGATCAAATTCGCAATATGGGGGGAACCCGTTTTTTTGTCTCATTCAATAAAGAGCCATTGACTGTGGAGCCGATTATCGATACGCCGCTCAAGCGAGCTTCAGTCGATGCAGTGAGGGAAGTGTTGCAACAAAAGCTCAATAACGTTGAGAGTATTCAAGTTGAATTTACCAAACCAGAACATTTGCGGTTACTAAAAAACGATATTTTTCTCAGCGACTTACCTAAGTCGTGGGCCTACCATACACTCACACTTGAACCGCTAAACCCGCCAGTGCTGGTGGTACAAATCGAACTATCAAGCCATGAATGGGTTTACGTGGCGGCGCTACTTCCCGCCCCATACGTGAAACTGGATGACACTCTATTAAGAAAAGAGCAGATCTTATTTCTCTTTTTTTCCACCACTATTTTGTTAGCGTTGACCTACTTGCTTATGCGCCGCCAAGTTCGGCCACTGAGAAATTTAGCCAAAGCGGCGAATGAGATGAGTATGGATATTGCCCAGCGTCCCTTGCGTGAAGAGGGGGCGACAGAATTGATCACGGCGACCCGCGCATTCAATCGTATGCAGCAACGAATTCGACGTTACGTGGCCGATAGAGAGCATCTGTTTTCTGCCATCTCTCATGATTTAAAAACACCCATCACCCGCTTACGCCTAAGGGCTGAATTGCTCGAAAGCGATGTTAAGCGCGAAAAATTTAACCGCGATCTCGATGAGCTAGAGATGATGGTTAAAGGGGCATTGCAGTGCGTGCGAGATACCGATTTACACGAAAATAACAGCAGTATTGATCTCAATGAGATGATTCAGATGATTGCTGAAGGGTACAACTTAACTCGCCAAGTGGTCCATTTTTCGCCTACACAGCTTGAACCGATAATCGCTAAGCCTCTAGCTATTCAACGAGTATTGACAAACTTGATTGACAATGGCGTGAAGTATGGTCAGCAAGTGTGGGTGAAGTTGGAAGAAAATCCAGAGTGGGTGGTTATCACCATTCAAGACCAAGGCCCGGGGATCCCGATAGATAAATTAGAAGCGGTCTTTGAGCCCTATTTTCGCCTTGCCGATGATGACCAAGGCCACGGTCTTGGCCTTGGAATATGCCGAAGTATTTTACATGGACACGGCGGAGATCTCATTTTACGCAATCCAGCTCATGGTGGTCTGGAAGCACAAGTCTTTATCCCACCTACCTTAGCGGTGTAGTGTAACGCTTTCGTTACGTTAAAATTACGGTTTGTTTCAACGAAAAAAATTTTCTTTGATTAGACTAGTAGGTAAACGATCAGCACTTTAATGGTTAATAAAAGTTTGCGAATCAGGTTTGCCGAATCAAAACCAAGGAAGATGATGATGAAATTTCATAACACTCTGCTTGCTTTATCTTTCCTCTCTGTCTCTTTCATCCCTTCGACTCACGCTGGTGAAGTGGAAGTACTCCATTGGTGGACTTCCGGTGGTGAAGCCAAGTCGATAGCTGTGCTCACCGAAATGTTGGAGCAGCAAGGCCATAGTTGGAAAGATTTCGCTGTCGCAGGTGGTGGTGGTGAAAGTGCCATGACGGTATTGAAAACGCGCGCGGTGTCGGGTAACCCACCGTCGGCGGCTCAAATTAAAGGACACGATATTCAAGAATGGGCGGGGCTTGGTTTTCTCACGAACCTTAATGACGTAGCCAAACAGGGTGGTTGGGATGAAGTCGTACCACCGATGATCACCAATGTCATGAAGTGGAATGGCCAGTATGTGGCCGTGCCAGTTAACGTGCATCGCGTCAACTGGTTGTGGGTTAACCCTGCGGTACTGGCTAAAGTGGGTGCTAAAGTGCCAACTACGTTAGACGAGTTTTTTGTTGCGGGCGATAAGATCAAAGCCGCGGGTTATGTGCCACTGGCGCACGGTGGTCAACCTTGGCAAGACGCGACGGTTTTTGAAACGGTGGCGTTGAGCGTTCTTGGCTCACAAGATTACGTGAAAGCATTTGTTGAGCTTGATATGGCTGTGCTCGCGGGCGACAAAATGGTTGACGTGTTCAGCCAGTTTAAAAAAGTTCATGACTACATTGATGTTAACTCTCCAGGCCGTGATTGGAACGTTGCGACTTCAATGGTGATAAATGGTGAAGCGGCGATGCAGATCATGGGCGACTGGGCAAAAGGGGAGTTTACCGCAGCGGGCAAAGTTGCGGGTAAAGATTACCTGTGCGTGGCCGCGCCAGGTACGGCCGATCAATTTATCCATAATGTCGATAGTTTTGTCTTTTTTGAGCTAACTGATGCAGACAATAAGCAGGCGCAAAAAGCGCTAGCCGCCACGATCCTAGATCCTAAATTCCAAGAGGTATTTAACCTCAACAAAGGCTCGATCCCGGTACGCACAGATATGAATATGTCAAAATTTGACCAGTGCGCGTTGGACTCAATGGCGGCCTTTAAAGCGACGGCTAAGTCCAACAACCTTGTGCCCAGTATTGCCCATGGTATGTCGACAACCAGCTATGCCCAAGGCGCGATTTTTGATGTCGTAACGAACTTCTTCAATGATCCAAAAGCGGATCCAAAACAAGCAGCACAAAAACTAGCGAAAGCGGTGAAAGCTGCGATGTAGCCCTAACCCCCAGAGTGGGTAGGTTTTTTAGCCTGCCTGCTCACCCTCTTCTTTTTTGTAGCACACCACTTTCAGTGTGCTACTAACATAATCTGTCGGTTCTAACCAATTAGCGCGCTCTCCGATAAAGAGCTCGGGGGGAGTGCCCAAACTAGGCTTGCTGTTTGGGCGGAGGGTGCGCTTCCTTCCTGTTTCACATTTTTTTGTCATTCTCATCGCCGCCCTTTGATGGATTTAGCTGGGTGTCATTTCCCACCCAAAATTCATATTCCTTGGGTCATTTTCTACCCATTTTTGCTTTCTATCATAAGATTCTATGGGTTGTTGTTAACTGAATAGCTGGTGACACCTTATGGTTACTGGCTTGTTAATGGAATGTGTCATGTTGGCTTGTTAATTGCCTTATAGAAAACAACCAGCACCCATTGATGGGGCTGATATGTTCAATCAAGGAGAATAATAATGTTAAAGCCACTGACTTTGCTGACCGCTTCCATTCTTGCTGTAACCAGTTTTAATGCGGCCGCAAATTGCGACCCCGGCGAAATCGTCATTAAGTTTAGCCACGTCACGAATACAGATAAGCACCCTAAAGGCATTGCGGCTTCGCTGCTTGAAGAGCGTGTTAATAAGGAGATGAATGGTAAGGCTTGCCTACAAGTTTTCCCTAATTCAACCTTATACGATGACGACAAAGTATTGGAAGCCATGCTCAACGGCGATGTGCAGCTAGCGGCGCCTTCATTATCAAAATTTGAAAAATTCACCAAAAAATTCCGTATTTTTGACCTGCCATTCCTATTTGAGGATGTGGACGCAGTTGACCGTTTCCAAAGCTCGGCTGACGGTGAAAAACTAAAGAATTCAATGAAACGTCGTGGTGTGAAAGGGTTGGAGTTTTGGCATAACGGTATGAAACAGATGTCAGCCAATAAACCTCTACTCGTTCCAGCGGATGCAAAAGGATTA
Source organism: Vibrio sp. V15_P4S5T153 (assembly GCF_963874485.1). Classification (NCBI taxonomy): domain Bacteria; kingdom Pseudomonadati; phylum Pseudomonadota; class Gammaproteobacteria; order Vibrionales; family Vibrionaceae; genus Vibrio; species Vibrio sp. V15_P4S5T153. The sequence goes on from NZ_CAWNHR010000011.1 coordinate 391,298, forward strand.
AAGTTCCGCGTGCAAGCATCTGATGTACTGGTGGCTCAGTTTGAGCAGCTTGGTGCAAACCCGCAAAAAATGTCTTTTGCAGAAGTGTATGGCGGTTTGCAAACTAAAGTTATTGATGGTCAAGAAAATACATGGTCCAACATTTACGGTAAGAAATTCTTTGAAGTGCAAGATGGCATTACCGAAACCGATCACGGCATTTTGGACTACCTAGTGGTGACGTCAACCAAGTGGTGGGACAGCCTACCAGCCGACGTGCGTGACCAGTTCGCGACCATTTTAAAAGAAGTCACTGAAGCACGTAATGCGGAATCAAATAAAGTCGAGCTCCAAAATAGACAATACGTGTTGGAAGCCGGAGGCGTGATCCGCACTCTCACACCTGAACAGCGCCAGCAATGGGTTACAACGCTGAAGCCTGTGTGGCAGAAATTTGAAAAAGACATCGGTTCAGATTTGATTGAGGCAGCGCTGGCTTCAAACAAATAATAAGCCTCCAACCCCACCTTGCGTGGTGGGGTTGGACTCAACGCGTTTATTGCTCGTCTCATTGATAACTAACCTGAAGCCGTGCGGTGACCTTGAGTCAATTCCGATAATTACTATGAGAGCGATGTATCACATGGAACACTCTTTTTTCTCTAAAGTCGGCCGATTTACCGATGCGATTGAAGAAATGCTGATTGCATTCTTCTTGGGCTCGATGACCTTATTAACGTTCGTTAACGTTGTTTATCGCTATGTTTTTAACGGCAACATTTTATGGGCATTGGAATTAACCGTGTTCATGTTTGCATGGATGGTACTGGTTGGTGCGTCCTATGGGGTAAAGAAACACTTTCACATCGGAGTTGATGTGGTCATTAACATGGTGCCTGCAACCATGCGAAAAGTGTCTGCACTGGTCGCGGTGGCTTGTTGTTTAACCTTTTCTATTTTACTGCTCATCGGTTCGTGGAATTACTGGTATCCGTTTGCGACTGAGCGTGCTTGGTATGAAACCGACGATATTCCTATGCCGGAAATGCTGCAATTTCTCTCCGATTGGCTCAATGAAGGGGAGCGCTATGAAAAAATACCGCGCTTTATTCCATACATGGCATTGCCTATCGGAATGGGATTACTCACTTTTCGCTTTTTACAAATCGCCTATCAAATTCTCAGCGGTAAGTTAGACAGAATGATTTCTGGCCATGAAGCCGAGGAAGATCTTGAAGCGCTGAAAGCGGAAATGGCTCAAGTGAGCGAGACCATGTTAGAGCCGAACCGCGAAGCGACCCCGCCTATTGATTCTCGCAAGGAGCGTTAATTCATGGATATTTTACTGCTGTTTGTTATGGTCATCGGCTTTATGTTAGTCGGTGTACCCATTGCTATCTCGCTCGGATTATCCAGCGTTCTGTTCCTACTTTGGCACTCCGATACTTCTTTAGCGTCAGTGGCTCAAACCTTGTTTAACGCTTTTGAAGGCCATTACACTTTGCTTGCGATTCCATTTTTTATTTTGGCTTCCAGCTTTATGTCAACCGGAGGTGTGGCAAAACGCATTATCCGTTTCGCTATCGCTATGGTGGGTTGGTTTCGGGGAGGGCTGGCGATTGCTTCGGTAGTGGCCTGTATGATGTTTGCAGCGCTGTCAGGTTCTTCACCGGCGACAGTGGTGGCGATCGGCAGTATTGTTATTGCTGGAATGGTCAAAAATGGCTACAGCAAAGAGTTTGCCGCTGGGGTTATTTGTAATGCTGGCACATTGGGCATCTTGATCCCACCTTCGATTGTGATGGTCGTGTACGCCGCTGCTACTGATGTATCGGTAGGGCGCATGTTTTTAGGCGGTGTGATCCCAGGTTTATTAGCGGGTTTGATGCTGATTGTTGCTATCTACATTTTTGCACGAATTAAAAACCTACCGAAACAACCTTTTGTGGGTTGGAAAGAAGCGATCTTCGCCGCCAAAGATGCCAGCTGGGGTTTGTTGCTGGTGGTGATCATTCTCGGCGGGATTTACGGTGGTATCTTTACGCCAACCGAAGCGGCTGCGGTGGCAGCGGTATACGCTTTCTTGATTGCCAATTTTGTTTACAAAGATATGGGGCCGTTCGCCGACAAAGAAAATACCAAACCAGCCTTGGTCAAAATTGTGCAAGCCTTTTTCCATAAAGATACGCAAGCGACTTTGTTTGATGCAGGCAAACTGACCATCATGCTGCTGTTTATTATCGCCAATGCATTGATATTGAAACATGTTCTGACCGAAGAGCGCATTCCGCAAATTATTGCTGAATCGATGCTTTCTGCCGGTCTCGGGCCTATAACATTTTTGATTGTAGTCAACATATTACTGCTACTTGGTGGTCAGTTTATGGAGCCATCAGGGCTGCTGATCATTGTTGCTCCATTGGTCTTCCCCATCGCCATCGCACTCGGTATTGACCCCATTCACCTTGGGATCATGATGGTGGTGAACATGGAAATAGGGATGATCACACCGCCCGTCGGGTTAAACTTGTTTGTCACTGCAGGGGTTGCCAAAATGTCGATGATGAATGTGGTGAAAGCGGCGCTACCGTGGGTGGCGATTATGTTCCTATTTTTGATGATTGTGACCTACGTGCCTTGGATTTCCACTTGGTTACCAACCACCTTAATGGGGCCGGAAATCATCACTAAGTAACCAAAATGCTGACCTGAAATTTCTATGGCTGCGGCATGTTATTAGAGCTCTATATTTTATAGAGCTCTTTGTCTAATCCGTAACGCTGCATTTTGTCGTACAACGTTTTACGCGGTACGTTGAGCCTTTCCATTGTTTCATTGATACGCCCACCACACTCAATCAATGCTTGTTCAATCACTGATTTTTCAAATTCGGCCACTTGTTCGACTAAATGGGTGGGTAATTTTTGTGATGGCTCGTTGTCGCCTAACTGAGCCAGTTTCCCCAATAGCACATAGCGCTCTGCGGCGTTGCGTAGTTCGCGCACGTTTCCCGGCCAGTCATGGCTGATTAAGCGCTGCATCTCAGGTTGAGAGAGTGCGGTTGCCGCTTTACCGTAACGAGCCGCGGCCACTAACAAAAAATGATGGAAAAGCGCAGGAATATCCTCTTTACGTTGGCGAAGTGGTGGAATATCTAATGTGACAATGTTTAAGCGATAGTAGAGATCTTGACGAAAGGTGCCTGCTTGAGCTGCTTGCTTTAAATCGACTTTTGTTGCGGCGATGACTCGAATATCCAGAGGGATCAAGGTATTGGATCCAACTCGTTCAATGACTCTTTCTTGCAATACGCGTAATAAACGAATTTGTGCCTGCATCGGCATTGATTCAATCTCGTCCAGAAATAAGGTGCCGCCTTGTGCGTGTTCAAATTTACCAATGCGTTTGGTTTCAGCGCCAGTAAAGGCGCCTTTTTCATGGCCGTAAAGTTCACTTTCTATCAAATTTTCAGGCACTGCGCCGCAGTTCAGTGCGACGAAATTGAGCTCGCGGCGAGAACTCTGCTCATGTAACGAGCGAGCAACTAGCTCTTTTCCTGTGCCAGTTTCGCCAAACAGTAGAATGTCAGCCTGAGTGTCGGCGACATGAGTGATGGTGTCCCTTAACGCTTGGATGTTGCCAGTATTACCGATAATGCGTGGTCCAAGAGTTTGGCTCGCTTTTAAGCTGCGTTTTAGCTGCTGATTTTCTAACGTTAAGTGGCGTTTTTCTATCGTACGGTGGATGGTTTCTATCAAGCGTTCAGTAGCAAAAGGTTTTTCGATAAAATCGTATGCGCCATCGTGCATCGCTTGTACGGCCATCGAAATATCGCCATGTCCTGTGATCAAAATAACAGGGACCTCAGCATCTTGATGATGAATCGAGTTGAGTAAGCTCTGGCCACTGAGGCCAGGTAAGCAAATATCACTCACCACCACAAGAGGCAGCCCGTCGGCTTTGGCCGCCAGTAAGGCTTCTTCCGCACTGGAAAATAACCGCGCTGTGAGGTCGGCGAGCTCGAAACTTTGCGCAATGGCGATACGGATATCCGCCTCATCATCGATAAAAAATACATCACACATTGGTTGTCCTTAACTGCTTTTTATCTTTAAACCATACTTTGTCTGTAAATCACGCGCTTGGCGTAACGATCGGTAGAGAGACTGAAAATCGCGCCCCACACTGCGGTGAACTGGTCATCGTTAACTCACCGTCCATGCTTTGTATTATCTGCTGTGAAATCGACAAGCCTAAGCCTAAGCCATTTTTTTTCGTGGTGAAAAACGGTTCGAAAAGATGAGCTATTTTTTCTTGTGTAATTCCCGGGCCGTTATCATCAATATGGATCAACACTTGAGAGGCCTTGCACTCAGTGCTCAAACGAACGCATTTTTGATGCTGTTCCTCAAGGGCCTGTATCGCGTTGGTTAGCAAGTTAATCAAGACTTGTTCTAGTTGGATTGGATTGACACGCACCCAAAGATCCATTGTGGGTAATTCCATCTCAAACTGAATCAAATTCGATTTAAATTGCGGTTGCATCAACTCTTTTGTCGACAAAATAATCGGTAATAATTGCGCGTTCACTTTCTCATCGGTGTTACTTTTTCGCGCAAACGATTTGAGCTGTTCACTGATTTTAGCCATGCGTTCGGTGAGCGCTGAAATGCGAGTCAAGTTGTCATCGGTCCGTTCCGGCTTACCATTGGCTAAGAAACGCCGCCCATTGTCGGCAAAACTGCGGATAGCGGCCAGTGGGTTATTCAGCTCGTGACTAATACTGGCGGACATTTGACCAAGCACAGCCAGTTTCGCTGCTTGAATCAATTCATCTTGAGTTTGGCGTAACATGCTCTCTGTTTTACTTCGCTCCGCAATTTCCGCGTGCAGTGCAGAGGTTCGCTCCATCACCAGAAACTCTAATTTTTGTTTTGCTTCAGACTGTAACTGTTCGATTTGGCGCTGTTTGAGTTGGCGGTGATGAACCAGTAATAGCCCTAAGTAGACGATGGCAAACAGCATGCTGTTGATCAGAGTAAATCCAAAGCTATCCCAGAAAATGTTTATTTTGGGCGATAAAACCCGAATGTTGAGCCCGATACTGAGCAGCGGTTTGGTTGAAACGATGAAATCGCCTTTAATCCAAGTTTGATAAGGATTTTCCCATTCGGCAACGGATGCATTGAAATCGCCGATCAATCCGAGTGAGCGAATAGAGGTATCAAGATATTGGCGGCTATTTTGAACCGCAATTCGATCGCTTTCGCTCAGCATGGCAACACTTTTAAACAGCCACTCTGGTTGGCTGGACATGAAAATAATGTTGTTGTTGTCGGTGGCGACAAAATAGCTTTGTTTGCTCTGCCAGTTTTCCTCAATCGCGGAAAGATCCATCTTCACTACCACTACGCCAATAACATCCGCGGCATAAACGATAGGGTAGGAGTAGTAATATCCTCGTTGCCCCGATGTTGATCCTAACGCAAAATATTGGCTCTCTTGTCCAGTTATGGCCGTTTTAAAGTAAGGCCGCCAAGCGAAGTTTCGGCCAATAAATGAATGAGTGAGGTGCCAGTTACTTGCTGCGATCGTGTTGCCATATTGGTCGATGAGGTAGGTGTCAGCGGCTTGAATCACTTCATTGACCTGTTCTAAATAGCGATTAGTGATTTCAATTTGGGCGCTATTGCTGGGGCTGTGTAAAGCGTCAATGAGTTCTTTATCTTTGGCTAGCAATCTTGGGATATGTGCATATTTATCAAGTTTTGTGGTGATGTGGCTAGAGAATCGCTCTAGCTGAGCTTGATGTTCAATCAATAAACTTTGGTAGTTGTGCCGCCAAACAAAATGCGCCCCAGCCGCGGTAGACAAAAGGAATAACGTTACAAAAATAAGGTTTACTCGGCGAATATGTAGCATCCTTTCTCCATGTTCAGCGGCGCGACAAGGGCAGTTCTTTTGCGAGAGATATCCATTTTTGCAAGTGATAATGCTCCCAGCATTGACTCATAATTCTACTGGTTTTCCTTTGGGTGATGTTTAAAAAGAGCGCAATTGTGGGGTGCAAAACAGGAGCAAGATCTCTTTTTACGCTTTTGGGGTAAAAAAAGCCTCGATTCCCTTGAAAAAGCCTTTATTGTCCCCATTTCAAAACTGTGCTTTTTCACGTTGGTGGAATTTTTAGCACTTAGAAAGCAATTTAGGGTACGGAATCATCTCTCTGCGGTGATTGGCTCGACAGCACTGATTCTGGTCGGTAGAATGTCGCGTCTAAATTTTCTGTCCTGAGACTAATCAGAGATACCTTTTGTGATGCATTAGAGTCTCTAAAGATATCGCTTATTAGTCCAATATTGGGTCTTTTGGCCAATGTTGATGCTGGTTTTAATATAAGTGTTCGGATAGAGCACAACACAAGGATGCAGCCAAGCACAAGGCATCGCCTAAGTTGCGGCTCATATTGCTCAGAAATACTGGGCCAGTTTTGAGGTTTATAAATAATGCAAGTTACTGTTGAAACGCTAGAAGGCCTAGAGCGCCGTCTGAATATTACTGTTCCTGCTGCTAACATCGAAGATGCAGTTACAAAAGAGCTACGCAATATCGCTAAGAATCGTCGTTTCGATGGTTTCCGCAAAGGCAAAGTGCCTTTGAAAATGGTTGCGCAAATGTACGGTAAAGCGGTACGTCAAGACGTCATGGGCGAAGTGATGCAACGCCACTTCATTGAAGCTATCGTAAAAGAGAAAATCAACCCAGCAGGCGCACCAACATTCGCACCAGTTTCTATCGAAGAAGGCCAAGACCTTGTTTTCAATGCAACTTTTGAAGTATATCCAGAAGTTGAGTTAAAAGGTCTAGAAAACATCACTGTTGAAAAACCAGCGGTTGAAGTGAAGGAAGAAGACGTTGCTGAGATGCTAGAAACGTTACGCAAGCAACAAGCAACGTGGAAAGAAGTAGACGCAGCTGCGGAAGCGGGTTCGCGCGCGACGATCGATTTCGTTGGTTCTATTGATGGCGTTGAGTTTGAAGGCGGTAAAGCTGAAAACTTCCCTCTAGAAATGGGTGCAGGTCGCATGATCCCTGGTTTTGAAGACGGTATCGTTGGCAAAACCAAAGGTATGGAATTTGAAATCGACGTTAACTTCCCTGAAGATTACCACGCGGAAAATCTAAAAGGTAAAGCGGCGAAATTCGCAATTAAAATCAACAAAGTTGAAGTGCGTGAATTACCAGAGTTAAACGACGAGTTCGTTGCCAAATTTGGTGTCGCTGAAGGTGGCGTTGAAGCGCTGAAAGCTGAAGTTCGCAAGAATATGGAACGTGAACTTAAGCAAGCAGTAAAAAACCGCATTAAAGAGCAAGCGATTGAAGGTCTAGTAAAAGAGAACGATATCAATGTTCCTTCTGCACTGATCGATCAAGAGATCGACGTACTGCGTCAACAAGCTGCGCAACGCTTTGGCGGTAACCCAGAAGCCGCCGCTCAACTACCACGTGAATTGTTCGAAGAACAAGCAAAACGTCGCGTAGTGGTTGGCCTACTTCTTGGTGAAGTGATCAAGTCTGAAGAGCTAAAAGCCGACGAAGATAAAGTGAAAGCATTGATCGAAGAGATGGCAACAGCGTACGAAGATCCAGCTGAAGTAATGGCATACTATTCTCAAAATCAGCAAATGATGAACAACATGCGTAACCTTGCTCTAGAAGAGCAAGCAATCGACGCGATCATTGCTAAAGCACAGGTTTCTGAAAAGGCTGTTAGCTTCAATGAGCTAATGAACCAGCAACCTGCTTAATAAGCAATATGTAGCGTAGGTGGTTGACTACAGGTTAACTATTCTGCTAACAATGGTCCGTGTGATACCCATCATTCGGGCCATTTATTTTAGGGACATAACAATATGAGCTACCAAGAAAAAAACGCAATGTCGCCAATTTTTGACGCGCTAGTACCCATGGTGGTTGAGCAGACTTCCCGCGGTGAGCGCTCATACGATATTTATTCTCGCCTACTCAAAGAACGAGTGATTTTCTTAACAGGTCAAGTTGAAGATCACATGGCTAACCTTGTTGTAGCGCAGCTGTTGTTTTTAGAATCGGAAAACCCTGATAAAGATATTTTCCTCTACATCAACTCGCCAGGAGGTAGTGTGACTGCTGGTATGTCAATTTATGACACCATGCAGTTCATCAAGCCGAATGTTAGCACTGTTTGTATGGGCCAAGCTTGTTCAATGGGAGCATTCCTATTGGCTGGTGGCGCTCCGGGGAAACGTTATGTGTTGCCTAACTCACGCGTGATGATTCATCAGCCTTTAGGTGGTTTCCAAGGCCAAGCTTCGGATATCCAGATCCATGCTCAAGAGATCCTTACCATCAAGCAAAAACTCAACAAATTGCTTGCTGAGCATACAGGCCAACCGCTTGAAGTTATCGAGCGTGATACCGACCGTGATAACTTTATGTCTGCTGACCAAGCTGTGGAATACGGTTTAGTCGATGCAGTCTTGCGTCACCGCGGCGAATAACAGTTCTCAGAATTGTTTGACGCATTTTGGCGTAATTTGAGTTACACTCAGACGATTAAAAGTAAAGGCTAAGAGGTTAGCGAATGACAGACAAAAGCAAAGAGAGCGGTAGTAGTAAACTGTTGTATTGCTCTTTCTGTGGCAAAAGCCAGCACGAAGTTCGCAAGCTGATCGCCGGTCCTTCTGTTTACATCTGTGATGAATGCGTTGATTTATGTAACGACATCATTCGTGAAGAGATTAAGGATGTTCTGCCAAAAAAGGAATCTGAGGCGTTACCTACGCCGCATAAGATCCGTGAACATCTTGATGACTATGTGATTGGCCAGGAACATGCAAAAAAAGTGCTCGCAGTGGCCGTATATAATCACTACAAGCGTTTACGAAACGGTGATAAAACGAGCGATGGGGTTGAGTTAGGTAAGAGTAATATTCTTCTTATTGGCCCAACAGGTAGTGGTAAAACACTGCTTGCAGAAACATTAGCTCGTTTCCTAGACGTACCTTTCACAATGGCAGACGCCACCACATTAACTGAAGCAGGTTATGTCGGCGAAGATGTTGAAAACATCATCCAAAAGCTGCTGCAAAAATGTGATTATGACGTTGCAAAAGCGGAACGGGGTATCGTCTACATCGATGAAATTGATAAGATTTCTCGTAAAGCAGAAAATCCTTCAATTACCCGAGATGTCTCAGGTGAAGGGGTTCAGCAAGCGCTGTTGAAATTAGTGGAAGGCACTATCGCTTCAGTTCCGCCCCAAGGCGGCCGTAAGCATCCACAACAAGAGTTTTTACAGGTAGACACATCTAAAATCCTCTTTATCTGTGGTGGTGCATTTGCGGGCCTAGATAAAGTGATTGAACAACGTGTTGCGACAGGCTCAGGTATTGGCTTTGGTGCAGAAGTTCGCTCTAAAGATGAAACCAAAACTATCGGTGAGTTGTTCAATCAAGTAGAGCCTGAAGATTTGGTAAAATATGGGTTGATCCCTGAATTTATCGGTCGTCTTCCCGTAACGGCTACCTTGACAGAGCTGGATGAAGAAGCACTGATTCAAATCCTGTGTGAGCCGAAAAACGCGCTGACGAAACAGTACGCAGCCTTGTTTGAGTTAGAGAACGTTGACCTAGAGTTTCGTGAAGACGCATTGCGCGCCATTGCAAAAAAAGCAATGAACCGCAAAACGGGCGCACGTGGTTTACGCTCTATATTGGAAGGCGTACTACTCGAAACCATGTATGAACTGCCATCGGTAAACGATGTCAGCAAAGTGGTTATCGATGAATCAGTCATTAATGGTGAATCACAACCGCTACTAATTTACAGCGGAAATGAGAGCCAAGCGGCTGGCGCAGAGTAAATCTCAATCAGAAATATTTAAAGGAGGTAGCAAATGCCTCCTTTTTTTTATTCTGTTATTGAATCCAGTGAGTTAGCCCCCATATACTCGGTAATCAGTTGAAGCGGAAGAGAGAATAATATGAACTTGGAACGTTCCGAGCGTATCGAGATCCCCGTACTACCTCTACGTGACGTGGTGGTTTATCCTCACATGGTCATTCCTTTGTTTGTTGGCAGAGAAAAATCCATCCAATGCCTTGAAGCGGCGATGGATAACAACAAGCAAGTGTTACTTGTGGCACAAAAGCAAGCGGAAACCGACGAACCGAAAATTGAAGATCTTTTTGAAGTCGGGACAGTTGCAACGATTTTACAACTTCTGAAATTACCTGACGGTACCGTGAAAGTGTTGGTTGAAGGCCAACAGCGAGCGAAAATTGATCGCTTCATCGAGCGTGAATTTTTCTCCGCAGAAGCGCAGTATCTTGTCACTCCTGAGTTGGATGATAAAGAGCAGGAAGTCGTCGTTCGCAGCGCAATCAACCAATTTGATGGTTTTATCAAACTCAATAAGAAAATCCCGCCTGAAGTATTAACGTCGTTAAATGGGATTGATGAAGCAGCGCGTTTGGCTGATACCATCGCCGCTCACATGCCATTGAAATTGATTGAAAAACAAAAAGTTCTCGAAATTGTTGATGTCAGTGAACGTTTGGAATTTTTAATGGGACAAATGGAAGCGGAGATCGACCTATTACAGGTTGAAAAACGAATTCGTGGTCGCGTTAAAAAGCAGATGGAAAAATCTCAGCGTGAGTATTACCTCAACGAGCAGATGAAAGCTATTCAGAAAGAATTAGGTGAGATGGATGACGCACCTGATGAATTTGAAATGCTGAAGAAGAAGATTGACGATTCCAAAATGCCGCAGGAAGCGCGCCAAAAAACGGAACAAGAGCTGCAGAAATTAAAGATGATGTCTCCAATGTCTGCAGAAGCAACCGTTGTGCGTAGCTATATTGATTGGATGGTCAATGTTCCTTGGGCCAAACGTTCAAAAGTTAAGAAAGATTTGGCAAAAGCTGAAGAGATTTTAAATGCCGATCACTATGGTTTAGATCGTGTCAAAGAGCGTATTTTAGAATATCTCGCGGTACAAAGTCGTATCAACAAGCTGAAAGGGCCAATTTTGTGTCTTGTTGGTCCCCCGGGCGTTGGTAAAACGTCTCTTGGCCGCTCGATAGCGGCGGCAACAGGTCGACAATATACCCGTATGGCGTTAGGTGGAGTGCGTGATGAAGCAGAAATTCGTGGTCACCGCCGTACTTACATCGGTTCTCTTCCGGGTAAGTTGATTCAAAAAATGGCGAAAGTTGGCGTGAAAAACCCACTGTTCCTGCTTGATGAAATCGACAAAATGTCTTCAGATATGCGTGGTGACCCATCTTCCGCATTGTTGGAGGTGCTTGATCCTGAACAAAACAGCACCTTTAACGATCACTATTTAGAAGTGGACTATGACTTGTCTGATGTCATGTTTGTTGCGACATCAAACTCAATGAACATCCCAGGTCCGCTGCTTGACCGTATGGAAGTTATCCGCCTTTCCGGATATACAGAAGACGAAAAGCTGAATATTGCTAAACGCCATCTAGTGACTAAGCAAGTTGAGCGGAATGGTTTGAAGCCTCATGAAATTGTTATCGAAGATTCAGCCATCATTGGTATTATCCGTTATTACACACGTGAGGCGGGTGTACGAAGCTTAGAGCGAGAGATTTCAAAAATTTGCCGTAAAGCGGTGAAGAAAATCTTGTTGAATAAAGACGTAAAAACCGTGGTAGCCAACCAAGAGAATTTAAAAGAGTTTCTAGGTGTGCAACGTTGTGATTTTGGCAAAGCCGACGACAGTAACCAAATTGGCCAAGTTACGGGTTTAGCATGGACAGAAGTAGGCGGTGATTTGCTGACTATTGAAACCGAATCAATGCCTGGCAAAGGCAAGTTGACGCAAACTGGTTCTCTGGGCGAGGTGATGCAAGAATCCATTCAAGCTGCGATGACTGTGGTTCGCGCACGCGCCGAGAAATTAGGGATTAACGCTGATTTCTATGAAAAGCGTGACATTCACGTTCACGTGCCAGAAGGCGCAACACCAAAAGATGGCCCAAGCGCGGGTATTGCTATGTGTACGGCGCTTGTCTCTAGCTTGACGGGTAATCCTGTGAAAGCGGAAGTCGCGATGACGGGTGAGATAACGTTGCGTGGTGAAGTATTACCTATCGGTGGTTTGAAAGAAAAACTGCTCGCAGCACATCGTGGTGGTATCACCACCGTATTGATCCCAAAAGAGAATGAGCGTGATTTGGAAGAGATCCCTGCAAATGTGATTGCTGATCTAAAAGTCATTCCCGTTCAATGGATTGATGAAGTTTTGAAGATCGCACTTGAACGAGACCCTTCTGGGGTTGAATTTGATGCTAAAAAATAGTGATGTGCAGCAAAAATAAGTAAAAGATCACGCTGATAGGCTTAAAAAGGCTTGTCAGCGTTTTTTTTGGGCGCTAACGTAAGCCCCTATAGCTTGCAGCCCAGATGTAATAAGGCTTCAAGCTAGTTTGGGAACTTAATGGAACGAAAAGTCACCGTTAAAAAATAATAATGGGTGACGCAAAGGGGAATCACAGTGAATAAAACACAATTAGTAGAAAAAATCGCAGAAAACGCTGACATCTCTAAAGCATCGGCAGGCCGTGCTCTTGATGCATTCATCGAAGCCGTTAGTGGCACTCTTCAATCTGGCGATCAAGTAGCGCTTGTTGGCTTTGGTACATTTAGCGTTCGCACTCGTGCAGCGCGCACGGGTCGTAACCCTAAAACGGGTGAAGAGATCCAAATCGCAGAAGCAAAAGTACCTGCTTTCAAAGCAGGCAAAGCGCTTAAAGACGCTTGCAACTAATCAAAATCGTTATTTTTTTGCGGCTTAAGCGCAAAATTAATTCGAACCTTTTGAAATTATGCGCATCCTACTGATGCGCATTTCTTTTTCTGATATTATCGCGCTATTCAATTTTTAGGCTGAAGTGTGAAGCTTCTTATCCGGAGAGCAGTTAGATTATGATGGATCGATTACGCGAAGGCGTGAACAGCATCGCGGTGAAAATTATTCTAGGAATGATTATCTTATCATTCGTATTCGCAGGTGTCGGTAGCTACTTGGTCAGCGGTGGCAGTAATGCTGCGGCTAAAGTTGGCAATAGTGAGATTGGCCGTGGTGAATTTGAACAAGCGTACCAGAACGAGCGCAATCGCATGCAATCCCAATTAGGGGATTATTTTGCTAACTTGCTCGCTGATCCTCAGTATGTCGAGTCATTTCGTAAGTCAGTGCTTGATCGTATGGTTAACGATTTATTGTTGGAGCAGCATGCACAATCACTAGGTTTACGAGTGAGCGATGATCAGGTTCGTAAAATGATTTTAGACATGCCCCAATTCCAGACTGGCGGTAAGTTTGACCAAGAAATCTATCAAGCGGCTCTTCGCCGTGCAGGTTTCTCTGCTGAAAGCTTTGCAGAATATCTACGTCGTGATCTTATCCGTAACCAGTTACTTAGTGCTATCCAAGGTAGTGAATTTACGTTGCAGGGTGAGGTTAATCAGCAAAGTGAACTGATCTCTCAAACCCGTGATATCCGTGCGCTCACATTGTCACTCAGCGACTTTGCTAAAAATGTTGAGTTGAGTGATGAAGAAATTACTCAATATTATCAACAAAATGCAGAGCGCTATACCCGTCCAGAGCAGGTTAAAGTGGCTTATATCGAGCTTTCTGCCCAACAATTGAAAGACCAAATTGTAGTGTCTGATGAACAGGCCGAGCAGTACTACCAAGAGCATTTAGACAAATACTCCACTCAAGCACAGCGTAAAGTAAGCCATATTTTGGTTCAAGGTGATGATAAAACTAAAGCGCAGGCGATTCTCGATGAACTGAATGCTGGCGCTGATTTCGCGACTTTAGCGAAAGAAAAATCAGAAGACGTAGGAAGCGCAGAAGAGGGTGGTTCGCTAGGTTGGATTGAACATGATGTGATGGACCCAGCTTTTGAACAAGCAGCCTTTGCTATCGAACAGATAGGGGATATCACAGGGTTGGTCAAATCTGAATTTGGCTATCACATTATCCGTCTTGATGATGTTAAAGCCCCTATCGCACAGCCCTACGCACAGGTTGCCTCTGAAATCAAAGCTGAAATGGTAGACCAAAAGGCCGCTGATCAGTTTTATGAGTTGCAGACCAAGCTAGAAAAAGTGGCATTTGAATCACCTGACTCTCTGGATGAAGCAGCAAACGCTATCTCAGCTAAGATTCAGAAAACCGATTTTATTTCTCAGCAAGATGCGCCTGAAATTCTTAAAAATCCAGCTGTTCTTCAAGCTATTCTAAGCCCAGAGGTAAAAGAAGATAGGCTCAATTCTGAGGTATTAGAAGTTGCCCCAGAACACGTTATCGTTGTTCGTGTTGATGATGCTCGGGAACAAATGGTTCTTCCTTTGGCTGAAGTGAAAGAGCAAGTGGTTACTCAGCTTTCTAAAGTCAAAGGCGAACAACAAGCGATTGAGTTAGCCACAAAATTGATTGATACCCTAAAGCAAGGTGACCAATCCTTATTGGAACAGCGTGGGTTAAAATTTGCTGAGTTGGAAATGATTGATCGTAGCTCTCCATTGGCGAGTACGGTGTTTTCTCTCCCTAAACCCGCTACAGATAGTGTGGTTTACGGTCAAGCGAAAGCAATGAACGGTGATATTGTTCTTGTTGAACTACATAAGGTTGAGGCTAAAGTCACACCTCAGTACAACGATCAAATTACGGCTCAGTTAGAGCGCATCGGTAGCCAACGTGATTTGGCTGCGATACTTACAACTTTGCGTAAAAATACAGACATTGAATATTATGTTGTGAGCCAATAAAGGCTAGTAATGTAATTGATATGAAACTCAAAATGGGCTGCTTATGCAGCCCATTTCAATTTCTACCTTTTTGATTCCCTCTCATTTCCAAGCTCAATTAATATTGGTACCCATTAATAAACAAGGAAATGTTCATATGAAATTGAAAACAAAACTCGGGTTGTTACTTCTAAGTATCGTATTGCCTCTTTCACCGACATTAGCAGAAGAAAAGGTGGTAGAAACGCACCAAGGCATTGAAATTACGGTTAATATAAATCAGGCTTCCGCTGAGGAAATTGCTACTTTGTTGAAAGGTATTGGACTTAAAAAAGCACAAGCGATTGTTGAATATCGTCAACAAAATGGCGATTTTAAAACCAAAGAAGATCTGAGCTTGGTGAAAGGCATTGGTGCCGCTACTGTCAGGCAAAACGCTGAGCGTATCATTTTATAAAAGTCTCTATCAAAAGCGTCGCCCCCTAAAAAGCGACGCTTGTATCACTGTGAAATTTCAGTCATATCACCATTCCTTCCTAGCGCCTGTAACGGATAAGCACTATAATTTGTCGCCGACAAAAGCGAGCAAGCAAGCCGCATAAAAACTAAGTGGAGTAAATCATGTCCTCTCACACTCCGGTAATTACCGTAGATGGACCAAGTGGTGCAGGTAAAGGCACTCTTTGTATGTTGTTGGCTAAGAAATTAGGCTTTCATTTGCTCGATTCTGGAGCTATTTACCGCGTTCTTGCATTGGCGGCGATTCACCACGGTGTGGATACGGAGTCGGAAGAAGCGCTTGTTCCTCTGGCGACACATTTAGATGTCCAATTTATCGCAGAAGGCGACTTGGTTAGAGTGATTCTTGAAGGTGAGGACGTATCGAAAGAATTGCGCAAAGAAGAGACAGGAATGGCGGCATCAAAAGTAGCGGCATTGCCTAGAGTTCGTGAGGCATTATTACGTCGCCAACGAGCCTTTGCGAAAGGGCAGGGACTGGTTGCTGATGGACGTGATATGGGCACAGTTGTGTTTCCTCAAGCAGAAGTGAAAATATTCCTCGATGCCAGCGCGCAAGAGCGAGCCCAACGTCGCTTTAAGCAGTTGCAACTCAAAGGGCTAGATGTTAAATTTGACGCCCTTTTAAGCGAGATCCAAGAGCGTGACGACCGAGATCGTAACCGCCCAGTGGCCCCATTACGCCCTGCAGAGGATGCGCTATTGCTTGACTCAACCTCAATGTCTATCGACGAAGTTGTAGAAGAAGCATTACAATACGTAGAATCTAAGCTGGCAGAGTAGTTCTGCTAGGTAAGAGCGTCGGTCGCAAGGATGATGACTGGCGAATTTAATAACCCCATGCGGTAGGATACCCATGGAAGTTTAATTATTGAAGATTAAATAAATGACTGAATCTTTTGCTCAACTCTTTGAAGAGTTTTTAAACGAAACACAATTTCAACAAGGTACAATCGTTAAAGGTACTGTAGTCGCTATCGAGAATGGTTTCGTTCTTGTTGACGCTGGTCTTAAGTCTGAGTCTGCTATCCCTGCTGAACAGTTCAAGAACGCTGCTGGCGAACTTGAAGTTGAAGTTGGTTCTGAAGTAGACGTTGCTCTAGACGCTGTTGAAGATGGTTTCGGTGAAACTCAACTTTCTCGTGAGAAAGCTAAGCGTCATGAAGCTTGGATCGTTCTTGAGAAAGCTTACGAAGAAGCTGAAACTGTTATTGGTATTATCAATGGTAAAGTTAAAGGTGGCTTCACTGTTGAACTAAACGGTATCCGTGCTTTCCTTCCAGGCTCTCTTGTTGACGTGCGTCCTATCCGTGACACTACTCACCTAGAAAACAAAGAGCTAGAGTTCAAAGTTATCAAACTAGACCAGAAACGTAACAACGTTGTTGTTTCTCGTCGTGCTGTTATCGAATCAGAAAGCAGCGTTGAACGTGACGAACTTCTTGAAACTCTACAAGAAGGCACTGAAGTTAAAGGTATCGTTAAGAACCTTACTGACTACGGCGCATTCGTTGACCTTGGTGGTGTTGATGGTCTTCTACATATCACAGATATGGCTTGGAAACGCGTTAAACACCCATCAGAAATCGTTAACGTTGGTGACGAAATCTTAGTTAAAGTTCTTAAGTTTGATCGTGATCGTACTCGCGTATCACTAGGTCTTAAGCAACTTGGCGAAGATCCATGGGTAGCTATCGCTAAGCGTTACCCAGAAGGTCATAAACTATCTGGCCGTGTAACAAATCTAACTGACTACGGCTGCTTCGTTGAAATCGAAGAAGGCGTTGAAGGTCTAGTACACGTTTCTGAAATGGATTGGACTAACAAGAACATCCACCCATCTAAAGTTGTTAATGTTGGCGACGAAGTTGAGGTTATGGTTCTTGATATCGACGAAGAGCGTCGTCGTATCTCTCTAGGTCTTAAACAGTGTAAAGCTAACCCATGGCAGTCATTCGCTGAAGCGCAAGCTAAAGGCGACAAAGTTACTGGTAAGATCAAGTCTATCACTGACTTCGGTATCTTCATCGGTCTAGACGGCGGCATCGACGGTCTAGTTCACCTATCTGACATCTCTTGGAACGTTCCTGGAGAAGAAGCGGTACGTGATTACAAGAAAGGCGATGAAATCTCTGCAGTTGTTCTAGCAGTAGATGCAGAGCGTGAGCGTATTTCTCTTGGCGTTAAGCAAATGGAAAACGACCCGTTCAACGCATATGTTGCTGATAACAAAAAAGGTACTCTAGTTAACGGTACTGTTACTGCAGTTGACGCGAAAGGTGCTACAATTGAACTTGTAGACGGCGTTGAAGGTTACATCCGTGCTTCTGAAGCATCTCGTGACCGTATTGAAGATGCGTCTCTAGTCCTAAGCGTTGGTGACAGCGTTGAAGCGAAATTTACTGGTGTAGACCGTAAAAACCGCGTAATCAACCTATCTATCAAAGCTAAAGATGAAGCTGATGAGCAAGAAGCAATGGCTACACTGAACAAAGCTGATGAAGGTGCGTTTGGTAATGCTATGGCTGATGCATTCAAGGCTGCTAAAGGCGAATAATCTAACTCGCTAAAAGGGGCCGTAAGGCTCCTTTTTTTTCAGTTAGTGCCTACTTTGATAAGTAATGAGGGAAACTATGACTAAGTCTGAATTGATAGAAAGACTCTGTGCTGAGAAAACGCACCTATCTGCTAAAGAAATTGAAGACGCTGTGAAAGATATTCTTGAACATATGGCATCAACTTTAGAAAGCGGAGAGCGAATCGAAATTCGCGGATTTGGTAGTTTCTCTTTGCACTATCGTGAGCCTAGAGTAGGTCGTAATCCTAAAACCGGTGATAAAGTGGTGTTGGATGGCAAATTCGTCCCTCATTTCAAGCCAGGTAAAGAGTTACGTGAGCGAGTTAATGAGAATATCTAAAGCGATTTAGAGAGTATTCTAAAAAACGGCATACAGTTTAAGTATGCCGTTTTTTTAAGAAAGGAATCCATAATAGACGTGGTTTGTAAGGCCATTTTCCTGCATAATCAGACCAGATCAATACTGGATAGGTAGTGGCATATGAAAATTATAAAAATCGTTCTAATTCTTGCACTTTTTTTGATTGCTTTAGCATTAGGGGCTCAAAATCAAGCAGTTGTGACATTTAACTATTTGATCGCTCAAGGCGAATTTCACCTGTCTACTTTACTTGGCACTGTCTTTGTCTCTGGTTTTTTACTTGCTTGTTTGCTTGGCAGTAGCTTCTACTTCAAGTCTCAGTTGCAAGTTAGAAAGTTGAATAAGCAACTGAAAAAGCAAACAGCAGAGAATAGCTCTGTAACAAGTAAAGCGTAGTGAAATAAAGGCTGACTTGATGTTAGAAATTCTCTTCTTGCTATTACCTATTGCCGCCGCCTACGGCTGGTATATGGGAAATCGCAGTGCTCAGCAAGATAAGCAGAAACACTCTCACCAAATTTCTCGTCAGTATGTGACGGGTCTTAACTTACTGCTTTCTGATCAATCAGATAAGGCCGTTGACCATTTTATCGAGCTACTCCAAGTAGACAATGAAACGATTGATACCCACTTAGCGCTGGGCAACTTATTCCGTTCAAGAGGAGAGGTTGATCGTGCTATCCGCATCCATCAAAATCTTATATCCCGTTCAAGCCTTACTATTGACCAAAAAAATCTCGCCTTACAACAATTAGCAAAAGATTATATGGTGGCAGGCTTTCTCGACCGCGCTGAAAAAATATTTGAACAACTGATTGAAGAGCCCGAACACAAAGAAGCGGCGTTGCAACAATTGGTTTCTATTTACCAACAAACTCGAGAGTGGCATAAAGCTATCGATTACGCCTATGCGTTGGTAAAATTAGGCAGAAAAAGGATGCACAGTGTTATAGCCCATTTTTGGTGTGAACTTGCAATGCAAGAGAAGGCTGAAGGACGCGATAGCAAAGCGATTCAATATCTTAAAAAAGCGCTGTCTGAAGATCCGAAGTGTGTACGCGCAACGATCTCTTTAGGTAAGCTGTATCTTGAAAATGATGACTACCGTCATACAATCCAGTATATGCAGATGGTCTTGGAGCAGGACATTGATTTTATCGGCGAGGTATTGCCGACGCTTGCTGAGTGCTATCACCATATTGGGAAAGAGGGTGAACTTGTTGAGTTTTTACGCGAGTGCATTATCAATGAAGCTGGAGTGTCAGCTGAACTGATGCTCGCACAGTTGGTGGCACAACATGATGGTGCTGGAGCTGCACAGGAACTTTTGACACGGCAATTGGTTAAAAATCCGACCATGAAGGGTTTCTACCGTTTAATTGACTACCATCTCATCGAAGCAGAGGAAGGTCGAGCGAAAGAGAGCTTGTCGACCTTGCAAAAATTGGTAGGTGAGCAACTAAAAGTAAAACCTCACTACCGATGCAGAAAGTGTGGTTTCTCAACCCATTCTCTCTACTGGCACTGCCCATCATGTAAGAATTGGGGTTCAATTAAACCTATCCGTGGTTTGGATGGTGAATAGAGTTCATGTACTGGAGTTACTGATCGACTCGAAAACTGCAGCTTATGAAAGCTGCATTTTTTTAGCTTAATTATTTTAGGAGTGAAAATGAAAGACCAGAGAGTAATTGTCGCGTTGGATTATGAGCAACAAGCGGAAGCGTTAGCTTTTGTTGATAAAATTGACCCCAGCAGCTGTCGATTAAAAGTGGGTAAGGAGATGTTTACCCTGTTTGGTCCCGATTTTGTGCGTGAGCTACACAAAAGAGGTTTTTCGGTATTCTTAGACCTAAAGTTTCATGATATTCCCAACACGTGCTCTAAAGCCGTACGTGCGGCGGCTGAGCTTGGCGTATGGATGGTGAATGTTCATGCCAGTGGTGGGGAGAGAATGATGTCGGCGTCTCGCCAGATTCTTGAACCTTATGGTAACGATAGACCACTACTTATTGCTGTCACAGTACTAACCAGTATGGAACAATCTGATCTTCGTGGTATTGGCATTGATGTTGCGCCTAAAGAGCATGTAATGCGTCTGGCTAGCCTAACTCAAAATGCAGGGTTAGATGGAGTGGTATGCTCAGCTCAAGAAGCGCACATGCTTAAGAGCTATCTTGGTCAAGAGTTTAAATTAGTTACGCCAGGGATTCGTCCTATTGGTTCTGAAACAGGAGACCAAAGACGTATTATGACTCCGAGTGAGGCCATAAAAGCTGGTTCAGATTATCTAGTCATCGGTCGCCCAATTACTCAGGCAACAAGACCGGATGAAGTCCTAAAAGCGATAAATGATACGTTAATTTAAATTAATGTTTTCTTTACGTTGTTGTATGAAAAAGGTCGCTTATGCGACCTTAAAAATACTTCCTAAGCAAAAATAATGGGCTACCATTTTTTCTTTTCACCAAACAGTGCTTCCATATCACTATTTCTCTCGTTATCTTCAATTTGTTGAAGATCCGTTGCACTTTTTGTTTGGCGTCGTTTTTCTAAGTCATCATACATTGACTGAAGTTTTTCACGAGCTTGATTGGAATAAGCATCATTTTTTGAGCTAAGAACATCGATCCCTTTACGCAATAGCTGAATCGCAGTTCCGGGTTGCCCACGAACGATCGAATCATTTGCCCGCTTAACAACATTTTCAATGTTGATTCGAATTTGTATTGTTTCTAGACGCGCATTTTCAGCGACGTAAGATTGTGTTTCAAAACGTCCTTTATTGTGCTCACTACGAATCGTGTCTCTTAAACGTTTCACTAGTTTAAGCATAATCAAAGCTTGTTTATCGCTGGTGGGTACTTTAAACGTTGTACTGTCACCACCTGGGTGGTTTTCTTGTAAATGCTTAATTTGCCCTTTCATATGCTCAATGCGTTGTGCCAACTGCTTATTTTTCGGGTCAAGCTCATACATACTAAGTAGGGCATCAAGGATACGGGTATTTAAACACACTAAGAGTTCTTTACTAAACGGCATGTGGTGTGCGTTGCCGATAAGGTCTTCTGTCGCATCAATAATGGCGATATATCGAGTCGACTCCTGCTTTTTAGCTGACTCGACCTTTACTTTGTATTGAAGCATGATGTTATAGCCAAGGACTAACACCAGCAAGACTGCTACAAGAGCAATGATTAAACCTATATTCATATAATCCGTATCTTTATTAGAATTCAGTGGCTAGCAATTAAGAATACACGATCCTTAGTTATCACTACACCTTCAAATTGACTATTTTTATTATTCCTGTTTTGACCCCTAAAAACTGCCTTTTATTGCTTAGATTGGGCGATAGTTGGCAAAAATTTAGTCAGCTACGCAAAATACTTACTTTTTTCTTCGCTCTTGAATCATCAAGCTTTGAATTGAGAGTGTTAAGCGTTATAACTAATAATTATAAACTATGATTGAAAGATCTGGATCTTTGATAATGGATTACGGGGCCAATAATGAAGTTACAGCAGTTAAAATATATTGTTGAAGTGGTTAATCACAACCTGAATGTCTCAGCAACTGCGGAAAGCCTTTATACCTCTCAGCCAGGCATTAGTAAACAGGTTCGTTTACTCGAAGATGAATTGGGTATTCAAATTTTTGAGCGTAGCGGTAAGCACCTTACACAAGTCACGGGTGCAGGTGAAGATATTATTCGTATCTCACAAGAGATCCTTTCACGTGTGGAAAGCATTAAGGCCGTGGCAGGGGAGCATACGCACCCTGAGATGGGTACGCTGAATATTTCAACGACTCATACACAAGCTCGCTACGCGTTACCTGATGTAATCAAAGGATTCACTGCGCGTTATCCTAAAGTGTCGCTACACATGCACCAAGGCACTCCAAGTCAGATGTCGGAAGCGGTTGCAAAAGGCACCGCTAATTTTGCGATAGCAACAGAAGCGCTTCATCTGTACCAAGATGCCATCATGCTACCTTGTTATCATTGGAACCGTTCTATTGTTGTGCCTAAAGATCATGCTCTTGCAAAAAAAGAACGGGTAACGATTGAGGATTTAGCCGCGTATCCATTGGTCACTTACGTGTTTGGTTTTACTGGTCGTTCAGAGTTAGACACTGCATTTAATCGCGTAGGGTTAACGCCGCGAGTTGTCTTCACCGCCACCGATGCGGATGTGATAAAAACTTATGTCCGAATGGGAATTGGGGTGGGTGTTATCGCAAGTATGGCGATAGATAAATCACGCGACACCGATCTTATCGCGATTGATGCCAGCCATCTTTTTGGTGCGAGCACGACTAGCATTGGGTTTCGCCGAGGTACATTCCTGCGCTCTTATATGTTTGACTTTATGGAACGTTTCGCGCCTCATCTTACTCGCCCTGTCGTCGAACGGGCTACCTCGTTAAAATCGAATATCGAAATAGAAGAGATGTTTAAAGACATTGAATTGCCAGTTCGTTAAGCAAATTTTGATCATTTAAAACGAAACACTTCCTAATTAAACCATCACCTCCTAGAATTGGCCTTTCTAGGGGGGATGTATGCGCGCGCTTTTCAAACATATCGATGCTTTTTTAATTGAAAATCAACGTTTTTGGCGATTTGAGCCCTTTCATCATAGTGGCTTAGACAGTTCACCTTGGAAACATTCAGACCATAGGCTGGATCAGTGGTTGCAAACGCTATCTTTGGACAGTATCGATAGCTTAAAGTCATCGCCGCAAGCGCTCATTGAGCAACTTCATCCGTATATCGAGGGGTTAAAAGAAGCGGATATCATGATTAGGCTTCAAGATGCCCCTCGTAATACTCAGCAAGCACTCAGCCCTTACTTAGAGCAGGGGATCCCTGGCAGAAAGCTAGAACAAATTCGTTTAATGAGCGAATCACTCCTCTCTAGGCATTCAGGAACGGAATGGCTAGAGTGGTGCGCGGGTAAAGGCTTTTTAGGTCGAATTATCGCAGCACAGTCAAAACAAAAAGTCACTAGTTTTGAATATCAGTTGCAGCTCTGTCATGCAGGACAAGCTTGCGCCGATGAACATGATCTTCCGATGCAATTTATTCAAGGGGACGCTTTTGAGCCGCAAGCGTTTGGCGTTTTCAATACCAATCAGCATGCCGTCGCTTTACATGCCTGTGGTGATCTCCATGTTCGCCTACTCGAATATTCTGTTGCTCATCGCTTGCCTGCGATTACGTTTTCACCATGTTGCTACCATTTAATCAAAGCCGATAGCTACCAACCCATGTCCAGCTACGGTCGTACTTCTTCTCTTGCCTTGTCCAAAGAAGAGCTGCGTATTCCGCTGCAAGAAACCGTTACGGGGGGAGATCGGGTTCGCCGTCATCGTTTGCAAGAAATGACGTTTCGTTTGGGTTTTGATTTGTTGCTAAGATCTGAGCTTGGGCATCATCAATATTGCCCAATTCCGAGCCTCAAAAAATCACAACTAGCCGAAGGATTTTTAGCTTTTTGTTATTGGGCGGCGGCACAAAAAGGCATCGCATTACCAGAAGTGGATTGGCCTGCTTATGAACGTAAAGGCGAGCAGCGTTTTTGGCAGATGGAAAGGATAGGCTTAGTACAACAGGCATTTCGCCGCATGATTGAGCTTTGGTTGGTATTGGATAAGGCACTTTATCTTCAAGAGCAAGGCTATGAGGTGCAGATTGAGCAATTTTGCGCTAGGAAAGTAACGCCACGCAATATATTGGTTCACGCTTATAAAAAATAAAAGCCAAGCGCATGACGCACTTGGCTAAGAATGGAGAGCTTTACCGCAAATTGTTATCGTTAGTTAAACAGAGCGATAGCTTCAGATGGGTCAAGATATTCAAGGTTGAAACTCTCGGCGACCTCTTTACAGGTGACTTTACCGTGTATCACGTTTAAACCTTCTAGGAATCCTTTATCCTCTAATAATGCACGTTGATAACCTTTATTGGCCAGTTTAACAATGTAAGGCAACGTAGCGTTATTCAAGGCGAAAGTTGATGTGCGAGCCACAGCGCCTGGCATGTTTGCGACGCAGTAATGAACGACGTCATCAACGATATAGGTCGGGTCATCATGAGTGGTAGCATGTGAGGTTTCAAAGCAGCCGCCTTGGTCAATTGCCACATCAACGACCGCAGAGCCAGGTTTCATTCTAGAAATCAGATCTTTAGTTACGAGTTTAGGAGCTGCTGCTCCGGGGATCAGTACTGCGCCTATTACTAAATCGGCTTCGAGGACGTATTTTTCAATCGCATCCTTTGTTGAATACACGACTTTAGCGTGACCTTGGAATTCTTCATCGAGTTTACGCAGCATATCAACACTTCGGTCGAGAATCGTCACATCAGCACGCATTCCGACAGCAATTCTGGCTGCGTTGGCACCGACTACACCGCCACCAATCACCACCACTTTTGCTGGTGCGACTCCGGGTACACCACCCAGTAACAAACCACAGCCCGCGTGTGATTTTTCTAAACACTGCGCACCTGATTGAATAGACATTCGACCAGCGACTTCAGACATTGGTGCTAATAGTGGCAAGCGACCCATATTATCTGTTACAGTCTCGTAGGCTATACAGACAGCTTTGCTCTTGATTAGCTCCTCAGTTTGTGGAAAATCTGGAGCTAGATGTAAATAGGTAAATAAAAGTTGGCCTTCGCGGAGCATTGCTCGTTCAGCAGCCTGAGGTTCTTTGACCTTAACAATCATTTCTGCTTTCGCAAAAATGTTAGAAGCAGTAGGAAGAATGGATGCGCCTACAGCGATGTAATCATCGTCTGAAAAGCCGATGCCGGAACCGGCATTTGTTTCAACATAAACTTGGTGACCGTGTGAGACAAGTTCGCGCACGCTTGCGGGAATCATGCCCACACGATATTCGTGGTTTTTGATTTCTTTAGGAACTCCAATGATCATCCTGACTCCTTAGGTTTTTTTGGTTGTTATAACTATATGTAGGGTTGTTGTTTCGAATTTGTGACTAGTATAGATGTGAATGTGTAAAATTTGATACTGAATATTAAAAAGTTGTAGTATATATTTTTGCAAGGAAGTAATAAGGTGGAATAAAAAATGGCAGACAACTATAAAAGGCCGTCCAAGGATTTAGACCGTATCGATCGCAATATTTTGAATGAATTGCAGAAAGATGGTCGTATTTCGAATGTAGAATTATCAAAACGAGTGGGTTTATCTCCAACCCCCTGTTTAGAGCGTGTACGTCGTTTAGAGCGTCAAGGTTTCATTACTGGTTATACCGCGTTGTTGAATCCACAATATCTTGATGCTTCGCTGTTGGTATTTGTGGAAATTACATTGAATCGCGGTGCACCTGATGTGTTTGAACAGTTTAATACTGCGGTTCAAAAACTGGATGACATTCAAGAATGCCATCTTGTTTCGGGCGATTTTGACTATCTTCTCAAAACTCGAGTCTCTGACATGGGGGCGTATCGTAAATTGTTGGGTGATACGCTATTGCGTTTGCCCGGAGTCAATGACACTCGCACTTATGTTGTGATGGAAGAAGTGAAGCAAAGTAACCAGTTGGTTATCAAAACTCGATAACACCAGATTGTCTGAATAGTGGTACTTCTTTCCACATTCTGACGTTCGCCAATTGGGTTTTTAACCTTGATGTGGTTAAATCACACAACAAACCGAGCGGCTTTTGCCGCTCGGACTGTTTTCACCCAAACCAACGCATCAAGCCGCAATAAACCTTGAGTGTTGGCGTTAATCAGAATCTAGGTTTATGTTCAAAGAGAACCAAAATAAAGTTGAGACCATTATTAAGACCAGCGAAGAGCCTCAGTCTTCACGCCTCAATGGATCGCAGCGTCTGAAAGAGTGCGGGCTTATTGTCGCTGTGCTTGCCTCTGTGCTTCTTTCCATCGCTTTATTAACATTTAGTCCCGCCGATCCTTCATGGTCGCAAACCGCATGGGGAGGCGATATTGAAAATGCAGGCGGTATTATTGGCGCATGGATTGCCGATACCTTGTTCTTTATTTTTGGATCGCTGGCCTACCCAATACCGCTCATGATTACTGTGCTAGCATGGGTTTTTCTGCGTAAAAGAGAAGAGAATGAATCCCTTGATTTTGTGCTGTGGGGAACGCGTTTACTCGGCTTAACCATCTTGATTTTGACCAGTTGTGGCCTTGCAGATATCAACTTTGACGATATTTGGTATTTTTCATCTGGTGGTGTGATTGGGGATGTATTAACCAGTTTGGCGCTACCAACGCTTAATTTACTAGGTTCAACCCTAGTATTACTCTTTTTATGGGGCGCTGGTTTTACGCTGCTAACGGGTATCTCCTGGCTAAGCATCGTGGAATGGTTAGGCACGATGAGTATTTCTCTTGGCGTTGCGTTGATCAATCGATTACGTGGTGAGAAAGATGAAGATATTGCGCCCGTTTTGTCGCCAATGGAGTTGTCGCCGCTTGAATCATCATCCGCAGACTTAGCCGTTGTTGAGTCTAGTTCGCCAAATGAAGAATATGTCAAATCAGACCTCGATGCGTTTGGGGCCGAGCAATACACGCCTGCGGTAGGGGTTGAAGAAGAGCTGGAACAGACTCACTCGCCAAGACGTTTTAATATTCACATGCCAGCGGCCAAAACTCAGGCTAACACTTCTCCTGAATTCAGTGAAACTCACTCAGATGAAGCGCCATTTGATCGCAGCAAGCAGCTTAGTGCAACGATTGAAGAGTTAGAAACTGTTGCGTTGGAAGAGGATGACCTTGCTCTTTCATCGGCAGACTGGGTAGATGAAAGAGCTAATGAGCATCAAGCATTAGCCAGTGCCGACCTCGATGCCAGTCAAGAAGCTCAGCAATATGCATGGGCAGAGGACGAAGAGGTGAGCGAGCCGTCGCTTACGATGACAGAAGTTGATCTTGATGTGTCGCGTGTTGAACCGGTTATTTCCAATTTAGATGTGCTGGATGAAGATGAATCAGATCAAGCGTTGGCTGCTGATCTTGATGTGATGTCAGAAGATGACGAGCCACCGTTAGGCCAGCAAGACAGTGATGTGACGGCTTTTCAGAACATGGTGTCTTCGGCTCAGGCCAATATGGCGGCCAAGCAAAATCCATTTTTAATGCAAAAAGAAACTAACCTGCCTAAACCGACGGAGCCACTACCGACGTTAGAGCTTCTGTATCACCCAGAAAAGCGTGAACACTTTATTGACCGAGATGCATTAGAGGAGGTTGCTCGTTTGGTTGAATCTAAACTCGCGGATTACAAAATCCAAGCGCAAGTGGTTGATATCTTTCCGGGGCCGGTTATCACTCGTTTTGAATTAGATTTAGCTCCAGGCGTAAAAGTGAGCCGTATTTCTAGCCTATCGATGGATTTGGCGCGTTCTTTATCGGCAATGGCGGTGAGGGTGGTTGAAGTGATCCCCGGTAAACCTTATGTTGGTCTTGAACTGCCAAATATGAGTCGTCAAACCGTCTATTTGTCAGATGTTATAAAAAGCCGTCAATTCCAAGAAGCGAAATCACCCACGACCATCGTTTTAGGGCAAGACATTGCTGGCGAAGCATTGGTCGCGGATTTAGCCAAAATGCCGCACGTGTTGGTGGCTGGTACAACAGGCTCAGGTAAGTCGGTTGGGGTCAACGTGATGATCCTCAGCATGCTTTATAAAGCGAGCCCAGAAGACGTTCGCTTTATTATGATTGACCCGAAAATGTTAGAGTTATCGATCTACGAGGGTATTCCTCACCTGCTAGCTGAAGTTGTGACTGACATGAAAGACGCATCAAATGCTTTACGTTGGTGTGTGGGTGAAATGGAACGTCGTTATAAATTAATGTCTGTGCTTGGTGTGCGTAACATCAAAGGCTTCAATGATAAGCTAAAAATGGCCGCTGCTGCTGGTCACCCTATCCACGATCCTTTGTGGAGAGAAGGGGACAGTATGGAGAGTGAACCGCCGCTGCTGGAAAAACTGCCTTACATTGTCGTTGTTGTTGATGAATTTGCTGATCTGATGATGGTGGTGGGTAAAAAAGTAGAAGAGTTGATCGCGCGTTTGGCACAAAAGGCTCGTGCTGCGGGTATTCACCTTATTTTGGCCACTCAGCGCCCATCGGTTGATGTGATCACCGGTTTAATCAAAGCGAATATTCCGACCCGCGTTGCGTTTACCGTTTCGACTAAAACCGACTCAAGAACTATTTTGGACCAAAGTGGTGCGGAATCACTGCTCGGTATGGGCGATATGCTCTATCTACCACCGGGTTCTAGCCACACGATCCGGGTTCACGGTGCGTTTGCCTCGGATGAAGATGTGCATGCGGTGGTAAACAACTGGAAAGCACGCGGTAAGCCGAACTACATAGAAGAGATCACTTATGGTGACCAAGGACCAGAAGCCTTGCTACCCGGTGAGAAGATGGAAAGTGATGAAGAAGTGGATCCGCTATTTGATCAAGTGGTTGAACATGTAGTGGAAACGCGTCGAGGTTCCGTTTCAGGTGTACAACGCCGATTTAAAATCGGTTACAACCGCGCTGCAAGAATTGTAGAGCAGTTGGAAGCACAAGGTATTGTGAGCGCTCCCGGCCATAATGGTAATCGCGAAGTACTATCGCCAGCGCCGCCGCGAGATTAATCACGGTCATTGTAGGCAACACAAACAAAACAGCGCCACCCATGATGCCATGAGCGGCGCTGTTTCAATTTAGCTAGCATAAACTCCCGCCAGCCTTGCTAACGGCTATTTTTCTTGCATCAGTCCCATCAGTGCTTGTTGCGTGTCAGATATTTGCTGCTGCGCGGATGGTGTACTGCCAATTCCCAATTGTTGTTTAGCTTCATCTTCAGAGAGACCTAAGTGGCAACACAGTAAATCAATCGCCATTTGATAGTTGCTCGTTTCAGCCATGATGCTGTCCTTTGTCCGTCGAAAATGTCTGTTTCCCATGCAATGTAGTCACTTTAGCTGGGACTCTCAATACGACCAAAGTCTTATGCGTTCAATTGCTCATCACGTGCTGTAAGGGTAGGTTAACCATCTTGCTATTCAATAACAGATTTTAGAAAACTCGGCGTCAGACATTAAATGTTTCAATTTATCGCTTAACCTTGTTTTTCAAATCTTAGACTATATGTATATGAAAAATTGTGTAGGTTCATGCTAGCGTCGCTTGCAGCCTACACTCATAATAAGCTTTTCATTCGGAGATAAGTAATGAAGCGAGTCATGTTATTTCTAGCAACCAACCTTGCGGTGGTTCTGGTTCTTAGCCTTGTATTAAATATTGTTTATGCTGTGACGGGGATGCAGCCGGGCAGTTTATCTGGCTTGCTCGTCATGGCCGCGTTGTTTGGTTTTGGCGGCTCATTTATTTCATTATTGATGTCAAAGAGCATGGCTCTGCGCTCGGTAGGTGGAATGGTGATTGAAAGTCCACGTAACGAAACTGAGCACTGGTTATTGCAAACTGTAAGTCGTCAAGCTCAGCAAGCGGGTATTGGTATGCCAACGGTAGCAATTTATGATTCACCGGACATCAACGCTTTTGCAACCGGAGCTAAACGTGATGATTCTCTCGTCGCTGTTTCAACGGGGCTATTGCACAGCATGACGCGTGACGAGGCCGAAGCGGTATTGGCGCATGAAGTGAGCCACATTGCCAATGGCGATATGGTTACGATGACTTTAATGCAAGGAGTGGTTAACACCTTCGTTATTTTCTTATCGCGCTTTATCGCAAACATCGTGTCGTCTCGTGATTCAGAAGAGGGTGGCGGTAGCAATATGATGGTTTATTTTGGCATCTCTATGGTGCTGGAATTGGTATTTGGCTTCCTCGCGAGCTTTATTACGATGTGGTATAGCCGTCATCGCGAATTCCACGCCGACGCAGGTGCAGCAAAGCTTGTGGGTAAACACAAGATGATTGCGGCGTTAGAGCGTTTAAAAATGGGGCAAGAATCTCAATTAGAAGGTTCCATGATGGCTTTTGGTATCAACGGTAAACGTTCAATGACGGAATTATTGATGAGTCACCCGCCGCTTGATAAACGCATCGCCGCTTTGCGCAATAGTTAATCTAAGCTAACTAAAAAGAGAAGGCCAGCGAATTACGCTGGCCTTTTTGATCGTCGTAACTATTGGAATTTTGGTCTTTATTTTCTTTTTTGATCTTAATTCCTTGCAACCACGTATGCATTGAAAAGATACAAAGTTATACAAGAAATATTTTGTATAACTAAGCGACTTGTACTATTTTGTACATGTGAAGTTTTTGTATAACTTATGGAAACGTACAATGGATGTCGAATCGGTTGCTCAAGTTTATCGTCAACTCAACAAAGAGAACTTGCCTTTATTACGTCAGGTTTATCACGACAATGTCCTTTTTGAGGATGCCGCTCATCGAATAGAAGGTTGGCGTGCGCTATCGGATTATTTTGCTCGTTTGTATCAGAACGTAGAGCGTTGTGATTTTACCATCCATGATCACCAGCAAGTCGGTGACGGCGGCTTTCTCACATGGACTATGTCTTTGCAGCATCCTCGGCTAGCTCGTGGAAAACTTATACAAGTGCAAGGGATGAGCCATCTCAAGTTTCAAGACAACCAAGTCATTTATCACCGTGATTACTTCGACTTGGGAGAAATGCTCTATGAACACATTCCGCTGCTGGGAAGTGTTATTCGTTCGATCAAACAGAGGTTAGGGCAATGAAGAGTGTACTTATCACGGGAGCCACTTCTGGTATTGGTTATCAGCTAGCTGTTGATTATGCAAAAACGGGTTGGCAAGTTATTGCTTGTGGACGTAACCAAGCCAAGCTTAATCAAATGCATCAAGAGCATCCGCAGATCCAAGGTATTGCGTTTGATATTACCGATTTTGAGCAAACGAAATCGGCTTTATCGCAACTGCCTTTTACTCCTTCACTGTGGATCCTCAACGCTGGCGATTGCGAATACATCGATCATGGTCAAATGGATTCACTCCGGTTTAAGCGTGTGTTTGACGTAAACGTTTTGGGTTTAGCTCATTGCATTGAGGCGATACAGCATCACTTTGTTGCTAACCACCGTGTGGCGATCGTTGGTTCCATCGCCAGTGAAATCGCGCTGCCAAGAGCAGAAGCCTATGGCGCTTCTAAAGCGGCGGTTAGTTACCTAGCACGCTCGCTCATGCAAGATTGGCGAGCGCAAGGTGTTGCTGTGACGATGATCTATCCTGGGTTTGTTGCCACGCCTTTGACTGATAAAAATAGTTTTTCGATGCCAATGATGGTCAGTGCCGAGTATGCATCGCAGGCGATTCGCCGTGGGTTGGAAAAAGGCAAAACCACCCTCTATTTTCCGGCCCGTTTTACGAGCCTATTACGTTTGATTGGCAGCTTACCTTACGCATGGCAAGGCAAATTAGTTGCGGCATTACTTAAATAACTATCTGTTTTGTAATTAAAGGAATTGAGTATGAAAATCGCCATTATTGGTAGCGGTATTTCCGGGTTAACATGCGGTTATTATCTGCATAAACATCATGATGTTACCGTGTTTGAAGCCAATCATTACATTGGTGGGCATACCGCCACCGTCGATATTGAGCTCGATGGTCAAAATCATGCAGTTGATACTGGTTTTATCGTGTACAACGACCGGACCTACCCAAATTTCATCGCAATGATGAATGAAATTGGCGTAAAAGGCATTCCGACTCAAATGAGCTTCAGTGTGCGTAATGATGCGAATGGGCTGGAATATAACGGTCATACCGCAACTACGTTGTTTGCACAAAAGCGGAACTGGTTAAACCCTGTCTTTTATCGCTTTATTTTTGAAATCATTCGCTTCAATCGGTTAGCGAAACAGCAAGCAGAACAAGCGCATCAATCGATGCAAACCTTAGGTAATTTCTTATTTGAGCACCAATTTTCTGACTATTTTTGTGAAAATTATATTTTACCGATGGGAGCGGCGATTTGGTCATCTTCCTTGGCTGATATGCGGGTTTTTCCGTTAAGTTTCTTTTTGCGTTTCTTCCTCAACCATGGCCTGCTAGAGATCACTAACCGACCACAATGGTATGTGGTTGAAGGCGGATCGCGTGCGTACATCGAACCCTTAACGCAAGGTTTTAAAGATAAGATTCATCTTGATAGCCCAGTTACACAAGTCAAACGCAGCTCGGCGGGTGTCGAGCTCGTTGTTAATGGGCAATCACACCACTTTGATCATGTAATTTTTGCATGTCACAGCGATCAGGCATTAGGTATGTTAGAGCAAGCGACAGAGGCTGAGCAAGAGGTGCTCGGCGTAATGCACTATCAAGCCAATGAAGTCACTTTACATACCGACACATCACTGCTGCCTAAGCGAAAAGCCGCTTGGGCAGCTTGGAACTATTGGCTTGATGGCAGCCCAGATCAAGAATCGCGTTTACCAGCGCTGACCTACAATATGAATATCTTGCAGCATATTAAAGGCGCTCATACTTTTTGTGTATCGCTCAACAGCGGTGACCGCATTGCTGATGAGAAAGTTTTACGACAGTTTACTTATCACCACCCGGTATTTACCACGCAATCTATTGCGGCTCAGCAACGCAAGCCTGAAGTCAACGGTGTGAATAACACTTGGTACTGTGGCGCTTATTGGCGCAATGGTTTTCATGAAGATGGCGTGACCAGTGCGCTGGATGTGGTGACACAGCTTGAAGCGCAAGCGCAGCAGTTAAAAGGCGCGGCGTGATGGGGACGGAGCCCAACAGTTGTTTGATGGTTGGCATGGTACGTCATCGACGCTTTACTCCGATTGAACATGCGCTCAATTATCCATTGTTTATGCCGTGTATTGATCTCGATGAACTGGATCAACTGAGTGATTCAGTTTGGGGGTTTGGCGAAAAATGGTGGCACTGGGCGCGTTTTCAGCGCGCCGATTATCTTGGTGAAGGGGATTTAAAACAGTGCATACAAGATAAAGTTCATGAGCTGACGGGCGACCGCTGCTCTGGAAAGGTGATAGCAGTATGTCACCTTCGTTATTTAGGAATCTATTTCAGCCCGGTTAATTTCTACTATCTTTATGATCAACAAGGTGAATGGCAATACTTGTTGGCCGAAGTGAGTAATACACCTTGGAATCAACGGCACTACTACGCGGTGAAAGCACAAGCGGGAGAAGAGCAGCAACAGTGGCGTCATCAAAAGGCGTTTCATGTTTCTCCCTTCAATCCTATTGATCAGCAATATCATTGGAAGTTGAAGCCGCTTGGTTCGTCATTGAGTGTACATTTGGAATGCCATAAAGAAGGTAAAGTTTTCGATGCGACTTTATCGATGAAGGCACAACCATTTAATTCAAAAAATTTACTCAAGTTATTGATCAAAACACCCGTGATGGCCGTAAAAGTGACAATAGGTATTTACTGGCATGCTTTAAAGCTGTGGCTTAAAGGAGCACCTTTCTACTCCAATCCACATTCATAAATACGCAAGATCTACACAGAGACAGTGTCTAAATAACAATAACAAGGAGAACGCTCAATGCTTAATTCACAAACTCTCGCGTTGCCCAAGCAACTGACAGGGTTGCAAAAGAGTGCAAGAAGCTTCATTTTTCGCTGTCTACAGCGTTTAGACGTCGGCACTTTAACCATCATTGAAACCTTTTCCAATGAAGGCGCGTCCAGTCAGGAGACTTTTGGCGTACTTAAAGAGCATCAACCCCATGCAACTATTGAAATACATCACCCTCATTTTTATGCTCGTTTATTAAAAGGGGGTAGTATTGCAGCGGGTGAAGCCTATATGGATGGTTGGTGGGATAGCCCGAATTTGACCAGCCTAATGGAACTGATGGCTCGTAATGTCAGTGCATTAGATGGCATTGAAGCTCGCAGTAGTGTGTTGACCAAACTTTTTTATAAAGTCAGCCATTGGCTCAACCGAAATTCAATCGATAAAGCCAAAGAGAATATTCATGCCCACTACGATCTAGGCAATGATCTCTACCACACCTTTTTAGACAGTAATATGCTCTATTCCAGCGCGTTGTTTCTGCATCAGGATGAAACGTTAGAGCAGGCGCAAATTAATAAAATGGAACGTTTGTGCCAGCAGTTGCAACTCAAAGCAAGCGATCACGTGATTGAGATTGGCACCGGTTGGGGTGCGATGGCGATTTACATGGCCAAAACTTACGGCTGTCAGGTCACGACGACGACCATTTCTGAAGAGCAGCATTACTACACCGCACAGCAAATAGAGCGGCAGGGGCTGGAGAGTCAAATCACCTTGCTTAAGCAAGATTACCGCCTGCTACAAGGTCAGTACGATAAATTAGTCTCGATAGAGATGATCGAAGCGGTCGGTAAAGAGTACCTCGACTCTTATATTGAAAAGTGCCAGTCACTACTAAAACCCAATGGTTTGATGGCGATTCAAGCCATTACCATTGCTGATCAACGTTATGATTATTACAGCAATAATGTCGATTTCATTCAGAAATACATTTTCCCCGGCGGTTTTTTACCCTCAATTACTGCATTGACAACGGCGGCGACACAGCACAGTGATTTAGTGGTTCGCAACCTGTTTGATCTTGGTCCTGATTATGCGCATACGCTTGCTCATTGGCGTCACCGTTTTGAGCTTGCAAAACATCAGGTTTCACAACTTGGGTATGATGAGCGATTCACGCGTATGTGGCGTTACTATTTCTGCTACTGCGAGGGGGGATTTTTAGCAAAATCCATCAGCACCGTACATATGACTTTGCAAAGACCGATGTAATGAAAATGCTGTTTGCTGTCTCTCTTTGGTTTCAAGCGATCTGGTTTGTTGCTGTGTTGGGGACAGAACGTTTGCAGTGGTTGGCATTGACCATGATGTTAGCCGCATTGATGTTTTCCTTGCGGCACTTCTCTTACTCTTTGGAAAGGGTAATTGCCTTAACCATTGTGGGTATTGTTATCGATGCCCTTAATCAGTATTTCGGATTATTACGCTTTGCTACCAATGACTTTCCCATTTGGTTAATGGTGTTGTGGGGCGCTTTTTCTTGGTATGCCTCCCATTTAGTGGTGCTGATGAAACGTTATCCATCCAAACTCATTTGTTTGATGGTCGGCGTGTTAGGCAGTTTAAGTTATTGGGCGGCAGAACGTTTAGGCGCTGTACATTTTGATTGGCCATTGGGTTTGACTATGGCCATCTTGTGGCTGCAGTGGGTGATGATCGGTGCATTGATACTTAGGGTATTTAGCGATGATGTTAGCAAAGAGAAATAGGCTAAGAAAATTCAACCTGTTACTGATAGTGATTGCCTTTCACAGCTTGGTGAATAACGCTTTTGCGGCGGTGACAGACGATAAACTGACCGAGTGGCAAACTTGGCCAGTGATTGGCCAAGCGAATTTAAGCTGGTTATGGCTAGATATTTATTCCTCGCAGCTTCGTACCCCATTAGGGCAGTACGAGCAAGGAAGCGATTTATCACCTCATCCCTTGGCGCTTGAAATTGAATATCAGCGCGACATCAGTAGTAAACAGCTGGTTGAATCGACCGCAGAGCAGTGGCAAAAACTCAAATTAACCGAGCAACAAATTGCACCGTGGCTGGTGCACCTATCGTCCATTTTTCCCAGCGTTACTGAGGGCGACCGCTTGATTTATACCTCCGATGGGCAGCAGGGCGCTTTTATTTTTCATCCTAAGAACGGTGTTCAAGCGCAGGTTGGTACAGTAGTTGATGAAGCGTTAAATGACGCCTTTCTCGCGATATGGCTGTCGCCACAGACGCAATACCCACACTTACGCAAACAATTGATAGGAATGCAACCATGAAAGCGATAGCCAGACGCAGTTATCTGTTACTTCTACTTTGGTTAGTGGGGTGCAGCGCTGATCTCACTCAATACCAATCCATGCAACCTAAGTTTGATCTATTTGAATACTTCTCTGGTCGAACGTTCGCATGGGGGATGGTGCAAGATTATACGGGGATGCAAACGCGTCGTTTCGAGGTTGCCATCGACGGAACAGTTGAGGGGAATAAACTTACTTTGGTTGAAGACTTCAATTTTGATGATGGTGAAAAAAGCCAAAGAGTATGGGTGATTGAACGTTTTGCTGATGGAAAATATATCGGTCAAGCGGATGATGTATTAGGCCAAGCCCAAGGTGAAGAAGTAGGTAACGCCTTGCGCTGGCAATATGATTTTTCCTTACCTTATGGTGATTCTACGCTAACCGTTACCTTTGACGACTGGCTTTATCGGCAAGATGAAAAGCGGGTGTTTAACCTGACTAAAATTAAAAAATTTGGTATCGAGGTCGGTAAACTAACGCTGTTCTTTGAAAAACAATAAGGCTCCTTTCGGAGCCTTATTGTGCTGATCATATGGCTTTGGAATTATCTCTGTTCTGCGCGTGGCGCTCTTGGCTTAGAGGCTTGAGCAAACGGTTTGCCTTTACTTGTCGGGCGAGAGTGTGCAGGTTTAGATGGGCCGCCTTGGTTTTTCTTACCGTTGTCTGTCGCGCTGCTAGCGCGTGGTTTGTTTGGCGATTTACTTGGTGAAGTAGCGTTCTCTTTACGCGGGTTAAGAGCGTCAAAACCCGGCTGAGTTTTGGTGTGTTTGGTCGCAAAACGGTTCGCTCCGTGACGGCCAGATTTACGACGCTGCGCAGGCGTGAGTGCATCCACATCATTCGCAGGCACCAAGCAGTTAGGTTTATCACCAATCAAATGCTTTTTACCCATGTTGATCAAGGCTTCACGGATAATCGGCCAGTTTAATGGGTCATGGTAGCGTAACAGCGCTTTGTGCAGCCTGCGTTGACGCTCCCCCTTCGCGACAGTCACTTCTTCACGTTTTTTGTATTTCACACGTTTGAGCGGGTTAGTCTCTGAGTAATACATCGCGGTTGCATTACACATTGGCGATGGATAGAAGTTCTGCACCTGATCACACTCAAAATTGTTTGATTTTAGCCACAGTGCCAAATTGAGCATATCTTCATCTTCCGTACCGGGATGCGCGGAAATAAAGTATGGGATGAGGTACTGTTTCTTACCTGCTTCAGCGCTGTACTTCTCAAACATCTCTTTGAAGCGATTATAGGTGCCCATACCCGGTTTCATCATCAGATCGAGCGGATTCTTCTCGGTATGTTCTGGGGCGATCTTGAGATAGCCTCCTACGTGATGCGTGACCAATTCACGTACATATTCAGGAGATTCAATCGCCAAGTCATAACGCACACCAGAGGCGATCATCACTTTTTTAATGCCTTTGACTTTGCGCGCTTCACGATAGAGATCAATCGTATGTTTGTGGTCGGTATTGAGCTTATGGCAAATTCCGGGGAAAACACACGATGGGCGGCGGCAGTTCATCTCAGCTTTAGGATCACTACAACCTAAACGGTACATGTTCGCCGTTGGCCCACCCAAATCCGAAATGGTTCCAGTAAAGCCGGGAACTTTATCGCGGATCTCTTCCATCTCATTCAAAATCGACTCTTTCGAACGGTTTTGGATAATGCGCCCTTCATGTTCGGTAATCGAGCAGAATGAACAACCACCAAAACAGCCGCGCATGATATTAACCGAGGTTTTGATCATGTCATAAGCAGGAATTTTACTTTTGCCATACATAGGGTGAGGCACGCGTGCGTAGCTCAGGCCAAACACGTAATCCATCTCTTCTGTGGTGAGTGGGATCGGGGCTTGGTTGACCCACAACTCACGGTCGCCATGGCGCTGGATCAGCGCCCGGCCGGAGTAGGGGTTGGTTTCTAAATGCAGTACACGGCTTGCATGCGCGTATAAAATCCGGTCATTATTTAGCTTTTCAAAAGCAGGCAAACGAACCGCTGTTGTCGCGGCATCATGGCGAGAAGGACGAATGGTGATTGGCTTCGCTTCGGCTTCTTTTTCTTGATTGGTTTCACACTGCGTTTCCACCGCGTAAGGGTTCACAGGAACAAACGCTTTACCCGGTTTCTCAATACGTGATGAGTCAATGATGGTGTAATGTTCAGGCTCAGTGGCCAGGTTCACGGCTGTGCCGCGAATATTGGTCATATCAGCGATATTATCGCCATTGGCTAAGCGGTGCGCTACTTCAACCAATGCGCGCTCTGCGTTACCAAACAGCAGTATGTCGGCTTTGGCATCAAACAGCACAGAACGGCGCACTTTGTCTGACCAATAATCATAATGGGCAACGCGGCGTAAACTGGCTTCGATACCACCGAGTACCAGTGGCACATCTTTATAAGCCTCACGACAACGCTGCGAATAGACAAGTGTGGCGCGATCTGGACGTTTGCCACCTTCATTATTGGGTGTGTACGCATCATCATGACGTAATTTTTTGTCAGAGGTGTAGCGGTTGATCATCGAATCCATGTTGCCGGCCGTGATGCCAAAAAACAGGTTAGGTTTTCCCAGCGCCATGAAAGCGTCTTTATTTTGCCATTGCGGCTGGGCAATGATCCCAACGCGAAAGCCTTGCGCTTCGAGTAAACGGCCAATGATCGCCATACCAAAACTGGGGTGATCCACATAAGCGTCACCCGTGACGATCACGATGTCACAGCTGTCCCATCCTAGGGCATCCATCTCCTTTTTACTGGTTGGCAGGAAAGGTGCGATTCCAAAGCACTCTGCCCAGTATTTTTTATATTGATGAATAGGAGTGACGTTGCTGTGCATATTTTGACCTCTGATTAATGAGCCGCGCATTATAACGACTTGCACTGGTAGTATCTAGCGGAACATTGGCTTTGTGTTCTATTTATAAAGAAAATTATTAATAAAGTGAGTGGTAAGTGTGTCGGAGAGATACTAAGTGATATGTGATAAGAAGGATGCAGCAATAGTAAAAAGGTCAACCAGTAATAAAACGGGTTGACCTTTAGACAAGAGTTAGTGGCTCATGTAACGACGTCGAATCAATAAGGCGGCCAACATTGACAATAAAGTCATGCCACCAGTACTACCGCCGCCTGAACCTCCTGAAAGTGGGGGTAAGGTAAAGGAGTAAGGCTTTTCATATTTCAAATTTTTGATGTAAGCCGCATCACTGCCGGTTGGTGTGCTTGATGTCTTTACGTATTCAAAGCGGATATCGTTGACTTCTTCATTCAAATATAACGTTCTGCTGCCACTACGTTCACCATCTTCGATTATGTAAGTGCTACCGTTCACTTTCACAATTAAGGAATCATAAATAAAAGTAGAGGAGACTTGGAAATCAAAACTTACTTTTCCTTTAGGGACGTTTTCAAGAAACAAAACCGATCTCGCTTTATCGTTCATAATGGCAGAACGTAGCCAACCATCTTCTTCTAGCCAAGGGTTTACATTCACACTAAGACTGCTATTGGGTACGGTAATTAACCCCTCTAGTGATTTTGAAGCAGGTTGTAGAACCGTATTGAGCTTTAGTGACGAGGTGACGGTTCCTAAATTTAGTGGGCTGTTAGTGTCAATCTCTAAGCGCACATCAGCTGGTGTCATTGAATCAATGGTATAAGAAACATCAACATAACATGAGTTATTTGGAGCCAAGCCTTGTGAACAGTTTTCGGCTGTGATATTTGCAGAAGCTGGA
Organism: Vibrio sp. V15_P4S5T153; assembly: GCF_963874485.1. NCBI lineage: Bacteria > Pseudomonadati > Pseudomonadota > Gammaproteobacteria > Vibrionales > Vibrionaceae > Vibrio > Vibrio sp. V15_P4S5T153. The sequence goes on from NZ_CAWNHR010000011.1 coordinate 431,225, forward strand.
GACAGTGTGACGTTGTTTGCGGTAATAATCTCATCAGAGCCGTTTACAAAATTAAAGCGATGGGTATGAAGCCCATACTTAATCTCGTTTTTGTGTTGAGATTGTCGGAAAGAAACCTTTGATGTTCTTTGAGTCAGCCAATCATTAAAATGGTCGACTTTGGCATAAACGCCAGCCGCGTCTTGTAAGCCGCAACCACGCCCCCAACTAACGACACCATATTGAATAAAATTACCGCCGTCATTGATAAAAACGGGGCCACCGCTATCACCTTGGCAGGTATCTTGCGGGTAACTGCTCGCACAAAAAGCATCATTTTGTATATCTAAATAGCCGCCACCCAAAGTTCTGCACTGTGCAGTACCAATTAACGATATTTCGGCTTTACGCAAGATTTGAGAAGGATTGCTCGATTTATTCAACAGTTGGCTGTAACTCGTTGCCCCAAAGCCAATTATCTCTAAAGCCGTGCCAGCGGCTAGCGTATCAAGTGCACCAGTATTAGGGCGAGTGACTGCTTGTATTGGTAATGAGTTTTCTAATTCAAGAATGGCGATGTCGTTGGATCTTTCGTTATAGTCAGCATGAGTTTCATCATCATAAGCTTCATGATAATAGATTTGTTTGACTTTTACCCGGCGACCAGCATTAGTACGTAAGTCATACGCTCCAACCGTCACTTCAATATCCTCTGCATTGAGCGGGTTTTTTCCTGCTACGCAGTGAGCGGCGGTAAGTACATACTTATCACCCAAGTAGCTGCCACCACAAAAAGAGCTTTTAAGAGTTGAATAGTGTAAGGCAACCATAAAGGGAAAGTTACCCGCGTCAGCAGGGGTTCCATTGATGATTCTAGTTGATATTCCGGATTCCGTTCCAGAAGCACTGAACTGAAAAGATGTAAACAGAAGCGCTCCTAGCGAGACTGAAAAAAGGGGTTTGTTCATGAGTACCTCGGATTAGTTTTTCCAGCACCTCTTGGGTGTGGGAACGGTACCATATAGGGGCTGATGAATCTCGTCAATCAGTAATAATTATCATATCGACAAGATATATTAATCAAATAAGGCAAGTTAATGTATTTCAGTAGCTTATAAAACGAACGTATTGGTCATTTTATGTTCGTTATTTTCTTTCGATTACGATAGTTCTAGGCTACTCCTTTTGAGGTGTATTGATGTTCGGCGTTTTTTATATGGCTTGTCTGGCCTAAAATAATAAATAAGCAACTGCATTTACATCATTAGTGCTAACTCACGGCTTGTGATTAAGTTTTGCTCTATGCTGTGCCATTAATGGTCAATTATTTGAATGAGTTGGAGTCTATATGACACAGGTGAAGTCTCAAGAGCTACGAGAAAAGGCAGTGCTTCGAGAACCGCCAGTGGCTCGATATGATGCGATTGATTGGTCGTTTAACCTAACGACTTCCGAATTTATTTGTGATCTGAAAGCGGCGAATGCGTTACTTCATTCCCGTGTTTCGATAGCCAATATTCAAGAATTATTGCGTTATATGACGCCGAGCAAAGCTGCAGAGATGAAGCGCTGCTTCAAGTATGTGATTGAAAGTGGCAAAAGCCATGCCTTAAATTGCAACCTTGTTATTTCGGATCAGGCGTTAACTTATGTGGAGATTTTTATCGAGCGTACTTCTCTCACGCAGTTGCAAGGTACGATTCGACCGCTGCTCAAATTGGAATCATTGCAAGAGGTGGCCAAGCTTTTTGAAGGAGTGTTTGATAATACACATCATGGTTTGATCCTAACCGACGATCAAACGCGGGTTTTGGCTTGTAACCACTATTTTGAGCAGCATTCAGGTTTCAAACAAAATGAGCTACTTGGATTAAAAGCCAACCTATTTAATGCAGGCAAGCATTCCAAAGAGTTTTACCAATCGATGTGGCATGACATCAACACCAAAGATCATTGGAGCGGTGTCATTCTCAATCGTCGGGCATCTGGGCTGGTTGCACCACAAGAATTAACTATTCAAAAAATCATACTGCAAGATGGCCGAGTGTTCTTTGTAGGGATGACGCTTGATTTAGCCGATAATCTTCACCGCGTAGCCGATACGGCACTTGGGGATATCGATCTTTTGACGCAACTGCCTACCGAACAAAAGTTTAAAGCCTTGCTCGAAACATATTGCATGGAGTACCCCAAAGGCCAAACACAAATGGTTTTGGCTTTTCAACCTGCGTTTGAATCAGATCGACACCATGTAGAAACTTTAATGCTTTCCAGTTTTTTGGCGCGCTGTAAAGAAGCTAAGTTGGTGGGCTATGTGGGAAAAGATATTTATTTAGTGAGTTTGAGTTGTTCAGAGTGCCAAAAAAACACAGATTTTCGTCTCATCCAGCATGCGATCCGTCGCTTTATGAAAGAGTTAAAGAACGAATCCAGCTCGCACGCCGCGATTATTAATGGCCGAATTGGTGTGTCTGTTTTAGGGTTCGATGCAAAAACGCCAGCTCGAATGGTGACGCATGCGATGCAAGCAATGCTTGAACAACATGCAGGGGAAGCGCGTAACATCAGTTTCTATCACAGTGAAATACATCAACAAGTGAAACGTAGAAAAAACTTGGAAGACAGAGTCGCCAAAGCGATTGCGCAGAAGGAATTGGAAATACACTACCAACCGATTGTCGATACTAAAACATGGAACATTGCGAAATTCGAAGCGTTATGCCGTTTTAAGCCTGTGCCCGATTTACCTTTTACCACGCAAGAAATGATTGGTATCGCGGAAGATATGGATTTGATTGCCGAGCTTGATCGTTGTGTCAGTATTTTATCTTTGCAAGATTTACCCAAGATAAAAACCTTGTTTGGCCAAGGTGTTGGGGTAACGATCAACCGCTCTTTCAATACCAAAATGGATGCGACGCAGATTTTAACCAATACCATGGAGATCATTGATCGCTACACGGATACGCCTCAATCAGTCACCATTGAGCTAACCGAAAGCGCCTATTTTGATAGTCAATCTCATCAGGTTGATGCCCTTAATGCTCTTCGATCGCGCGGCGTAACGGTTGCGATTGATGATTTCGGTACGGGTTATTCCTCTTTTACCTACCTCAGCGATTGCAATTTTGATTATTTAAAAATAGATCGCGAGTTTGTCACGGACATTCAGGTCAACAGCAATAAGTACAGCATTGTTAAAATGATCACTGAGCTATCGCACACACTCGGCGTGAAAGTGGTTGCCGAGGGAGTAGAAACAGAGCATGAGGTTTGGGTGCTTAAATCATTGGGCATTGACTACATACAAGGCTATATTTTTTCAAAACCACTACCGCTTAAGGAACTGGTTCGGGCCAAGGAGTATCGTAATCGTTTTGCGTATTCGGGCGATAAAGTAGAACAAAAGCGAAAGCCCAACTGTTTGCTCAATCTGTTCAAAGAGGGGAAACCACATTTGGATCCCAGTGAGCCAATCTCTCTTGCTTATCAGTATATTAAATCGACTAAAGTTGATGTGCTGCCAGTCGTCAATCAAGGAGAGTGTGTTGGCATCGTCGATGTGGCCTCACTCAATTTATATCTGACGCCGAACATGGGAACCGATCTTGAAACCACGCGTGAAGCGGCCGTATGGCGTAAGCCCGTGAGTCAGATCATGAAATTTCATTTCACTCAGCTTGACGCGTACACCGAGCTAAATCAAGTGGTGAATTTGATCGAAAAAGGACATGATTTTCCATGGGTACTGGTCGATAACACTCGTTACAAAGGCTTATTGACTCAAGCGGACGTGCTGAGGTATTTGGCCGAAAGTCAGTAACCTTCTCTGGGCATCCGCGCTTACTCTTTGCTATTATCGCGCCCAGATGTTTCCAGATGATGTTTAGATTATGATTCAAACCTTACTTTCTGTTTTTTCACCCATGCTGCTCGGTGCGCAAATCTTACTGACGTTAGTACTGGTCAAAGGGGATATTTGTCCTGGACAACGTGGCCGTATTCATCGCGTATTGCCAGCCATTGGTGTGCTTTGGTTGGCAGTGGCTTCACTAAAAATTGAAGCCTTTTTGGTCGTCTTTTCCATCTTCTATTTCTATTCACAAGTTCAAACCAAGAAAACTCGAGATGAAGGCCCGTTATGGGCACTGTATTTGGCGAATGGCCTTGCCTTAGCTTATGTCGCGATTCAGATATCAGAGCAGAGTCATTGGTCAGCTTCTATCGCCATGTTGCTGTTGGTTGGTTTGTTGGGCGCGAGTTTCTCGCACCTTCTACTAACGATAGCGCGCTCGCGTTTACAAGCTTTCCATCGAGTTCTACCCGTTGTGGGCATTCTCTGCTCGATGGGGATCGCTTTATGCGTTGTGCCGCACGCGTACGGGTTAAATGACGAAACGTTGGCTCAAGCAACATTGCCGTTGCTAACGACATTCGGTTTCATGATCGCAGGTATTATCGTATGGTGCTGGCATATCTTGTTTGCCAAAAGCGCTGAGAAAATTCAATTAACGGCAGCCTTGTTATTGATGCTGGCAGCCAGTATTTGTTTTCAAGGTTTGTTTAATCTCTAGACCTGGGTCACTATTTAGTGCGAATTTTACCGCTAGTCTTTAGTGGTCTCTTTGCTATAGGAGTGAGCCATGGATTTGAGTAACGTCAGCCGTTTTGATAGCAATATATTACTTGGCATCGTCAATGAGAAGCTACGCTTAGAGTGTGACAGCTTCGAAGAGCTTGCCAGTATGTATGAAATGGATAGAGAAAATGTAGTCGGTAAGCTGGATGTTTTAGGTTACCAATACGACCCACTGACCAACCAATTTAAAGCGAACCAACGCTAGTGCTAAGCAGCGTGCAGTGACAGTTAACCAACCGCACTGTCATTCAAATAGCCATGTCGACACGACGAATAGTTTAAGCCATCTTGATCCCGTCAAGGTGGCTTAATTTTAAGTTATTGTTTTTAAATGGCTTAGTTTCTTCCCCAAAATCCCCCCAAAATTATTCCCCAAAACTCGGGCTAATTTGCCGCTTTTGGTGTGGTGATGTACGTGTAACTATCTGCGCGATCGTCATTGTATTTATCAGTCATGCTCTGGTGTTTGTGGCCGAGTATTAGCTTTGTATCGTAACCTGCATCACGATATGTTCGCTCAGCAAATGACCTTAGCTCGTGGAAAGAAAATGATGACTCTGCGACCGCTGGGCTGCATTCTCTTTTTGCTGACATGAATGACTTGCTTATCGTTGACAGTGATATCTGATCGCCCCTTTTGGCCCGACCTGCATTTTCGGACGAGTGAACCAAGTATTTAGATACAATCCTGCTCGATCTGCATTCTTTGATAATGTCGCCTAGCGACTCATTTAAAAATGGGTTGGTTAGCGTTAGCGGGAATGCAAGTTTCGTTTTGCCTCCGGATTTATTTAAAGACACAAAAAGGTGATCATCTTTCACATCACTAAACTTAAGCTCGGAAATATCTCCGCGTCTTAATCCGGTTGTTATGGCCAGCTTCATTGCAACGCGAAGGTATTGCTTAGACTGATAAAGATTCGTGCTCATTATCTCTAATAAGTCGGATTCGCTTACACGCTGGCGCTTAGGGTTTAACTTGATGTTTCTGGTGTGGATGGCAGGGTTAAAGCCCGGTTCAACTTCTCCGGCGTATTGAGCTTCTTTGTACAGGTCAATCCACAGGCTTTTAAGGTTCGCAGCCATGGCTGATTTACCTTGGGCTTTGTATTCATCGATCACATCAACAATATCTTTAGTAGTGATCTCTTTGATACCCACACTGCCAAATCTATCAGCGAATATTTGCGACAAGTAAACTTTGTTTTTAAGCGTGGATTGCGTGAGTTCACCCGTGGAGACGCGCTCTTTCTGAATAGCTTGATACTTTTCAACCCAAGCCTTTGCAGAGACCCCGACAACTTTAACGGCCTTCTGATTGTTCTGAATGATAAAATTAAGCTGCTCTAAGCGTTGTTCAGATATCATCAAATTCACCTGCCTGGCTGCTTCAAAAGCTTTATCTCTGTCGCAGCCAAGACCGATAAACTTTCCAGTGATCGGGTGTTTATAGGTAAAGTAGGTTTTACCGTTACGCTTATCGGTTTTTTGGTACAGATTGGCAACATGATTTTTGTAAGATCTTGGTCTAGCTGCCATTGATTATTCTCCTTACCAATGGGTTGTCGCTAACATTCGACAAAGGGCGGAGTTCATAATACTCCGCATCAGCTTGGCACATCCACTTACCGCCGAACTTTTTTGGCGCTGGATAGATTTGATGATTCTTTGCATAAGACGCTAATGTTGCGGCGCAAGGGGCGAAGCCAAACTTCTTTATCGCCCATTCTTTAAGCGGGATAAATTCGCTCATAAGTGCTCCTATGGTCGTTGCCTTTGTATTCTTTCGAACTTTGAGCAGCGGACGACAATCATGCCGTCACTGTCCTGTCCTGTTTTTGGCATTGTGCGGAACTGATCTCGTGTAGGGCATTGATGTTTATGATCGCTGCTTAACCCTTTGCAGTTGGCGCACATGCTTCCTTTTGGTCGGTGTGATGGGTTAGTTTTCATCTTCCCATCCAATCGGGGCATTTATATTCTCTAACCCATCAATCTGCATAGATAACTGAGACGCATCATTTTGAGAGAAGCCAATATTGTTAAGGTAATCAGCATCAATATCATCGTGATCCCATAATATCTTGCCGAGTAAATGGGCCAATCTTCTACTTACATTGTTCTCATGATAAACGGACGCCGCAACAACCTTCACTTCCTTTCCGTTGGCGATCAGCTTTGGATTAAATGGTAGGTCGCCGTTGGTGTTTTCAACAATGAATGTCATGTAATTTTCGGTGCAGTATGGATCGCTCATTCTGTGTATTCCTTTATGATTTGAGAAAACCTAAAATCCAACTGGCGCTTTGCTTGTTCAAGCTCTTTGGCTATGGCTTTCTTCCTTTCGTGCTCATTAGCCATGACCTTAAGATTTTCAATGTGATAAGCGACTTCTCTTTCAAAGTTCCATCGGTCAATATCTATGTTGAATAGCTTTGATAGGCTTTTTCGCATTTCAAAAAGCTGACTTTTCATTTCTGGGTAGTCATCAATGAAACTAAGCTTTGACGCTATATCCTTGCCGAATTTCTTCCTAAGCTTGTCGTGCTTTTTAAATTCATCAAATTTTCTACACTCGATTACTTCTGGCTGGGTTTGTCTTTGGTTTCCAGCTATAAGCAGCTTCATTAAAAGCTCATCATTTAATTTGGCTGGGTTAAGCGTTGGTCGTTTAACTGTGTTCCAGAACTCTCCATTGAATGTAATTAAGCCACATCCGTTAGGGATATCATTTTTAGTTATCAGGCCTTTCGGAACAGCGAAAACAACGCCATAGGAAAAGTCTAGGTAAGATTTCCATTTGGCACTCGTTACGTCAGATCGAAAGTCAGAAACGCTAACTTTGATTTCATAAGAGATAGGGTTTGGGTTGGCAAAACTTTTCTCTATCGTGTAGACGTCGGGACGAACAGAGCCAGATCTTCCGGCGGGTATATTTTCCCAAACCATGCGACTTTCATTCAGCAAGTGACGAGCAAGATTGCTTGCAAGCTCGTCATGGGTCAAGCCTAGCTTAATATCCATATTGACCCCCGTTAAACCAAAAGCGCATTAGCTAGATTTTCTGAGACCTTTTCAGCATCACTCATCATGCAAGTTTCGCTGATTGCTTCACGTAGAATTGCAACGCGTTCGCGCAGTTCGTTGCATTCTGCTTCTTTGCGCAGAGCGTATTCGCGTAGCGTTTCTTGATCACCGATGTCGGCAGGTTCTGAGATTGAGATAATTGGGTCGTTCATAGCGCTTTGCCCTTTCTTGATTCTTCGTAAGTATTCCATGCATCCATATCGCCACCCGCGACGAAAAGCTTAATGTTTCCATCACCTTTATCATCTCTTACGCTGCCGCCATATTTGGCTCCGGGAAAGGTGAATTTTGCTACATTAGTTATCCATGGATAGCCACCTTGAAATTCAGTAAACTCCAAATCAGGGCGCATAGATTTGACCTTATCCTTGAATTCTTCGAATTTCAGATCTCGGTCAGAAACTTCTTTGTCATGGCCGTGCTTGCATTTTTCATTGCAGTAAACAACATCCCCCTTGATAACTAGCCCTTCGATTGGTCGAAAGTCTTCATCTGGAACCCGCTTGCCGCAATGATGACATTCAAACCACCAGCCAGCATCCAATAGTGCTTGCGTTGGAACCTTTCCAGATTCTGCGAAGTGATCGAACTCGGGAGCGCGGCGACACTCAAGATATTCAAACTCTTCTCCGAGTTCTCCAGCACCCAAGCGTCTAGCGGCTAAACCATGATGGTGAAAAACAACACATGCCTTAGGTGTGGACTCATCAGTAACAGTCCACGCTACTTGTTTCTTAGTCATAGTGTCTTACCTATTTGAGTAATTGCCGAATGGATGCGACCGCGCTCTTGTTTGAGCTTGCCGATGTGTCGCTTTAGGATTCGAGCGGAATTGCAGTGACGGCAACCGTAATTAGAAAGCATTTCATCAAAGCTGATGCCTTCTCTCTGCTCCATGCTTTCTTTCATCATGTCGTAAACCATGTCGTAACAAGTTTCGTAATAACCACCATCGCTTTCAGCACCTTTGCAGTAGGCTAATTCCTTGCTGCGTTGATCGTTATTAATAGAAAGTTCTGATGATATTTCAGCATGCCGCTTGGCGAGTTCTCGCAGCTTTTGGTCTGTGTTACTCATGCAACCTCCGTTTTAATGAGGTTAACTTTGGCGTATGCAATCGCATGACTACGGCTTTTCTTGAGAATCAATGGGCAGTGGTTCTCAGGCCACTTACCAACGTCGCACGTACCCCAGTCCGTGAAGGAGTCAATAACAGCCCTAATTAATGTTGATAGAGCGTCGCAATCTTCCCATTCTGGTTCGTAGTAACCAGATATACAGCCAAACCCAGCGATTCTTTTTGGCAGCATGTCAGGCTCTTCACCTTTGCCACGCCAGTTCTGCTTTATAGCGTTTTGTTCCCATTTGTATTTCATGCCTATCTCTGGGAACTCGTCATTTGAATCTGAGTAAAATAATTCGCCTCTGTAATGCTCACTCACGTTGACCATGATATTGGCAGCTTGTTTGCAAAGCTTTTTGAATTGACGCTTGTTCATGCTGCCTCCGTTTTGCTTTCGCAATTGGGTGAAATCCATAAACACTCGATACGTTTTCCAGTTCCACGACCAGCAGAAATACGAGCGCTCTTTTCTTCTTTTCTCCAACTGGCCAGATAGTCGTTATACAAGTCGGAGTCATAACCGGAAATGATGACCATGCCTTTAAGGTCAAGAATCGATTTCAATAATGATTCGTGATCTTGAGCGGTCATTTCATGCTGATAATAGCGATTGCCTTTGACTCTGCTTTCTGGCACATATGGCGGATCGAGATATTGAAGAGTTTTTTCACCGTCATGCTTCCTCATGACCTCGATAGCTGGCTTATGCTCGACAAGCACCGATTGAAGTCTCTTGCACACTAATGAGAGATTGTCTGGATATCTTTGCCATAAATGCATTGCAGTGGCGTATTGACGCTTAGTATCAGTTCTGAACCCAGTAGTACCACCTGTCGTTGCAGCAGAGCCGAAGCCCATAGTTGCACGAACCACCATACGACGAGCTTTTTCTATAGGTTCATTGCATGGTTCGAATGCCAGTTCGAATTCTTTGCGTGAATAGGGAGTTAAGGCGCATAGTTCTCTGAGTTTCTGGTTTGACTCTTGGTCTCGAAGAACACGGAATAGGTTTACTACGTCATCATCAAGATCGTTGTAAACTTCAGCGTAAGATTGTGGTTTTTGAATAAGTACGCCTGCAGCACCACCGAAAGGTTCTACATAGCACTTGTGTTCAGGAAAGTGAGATATTACCCAAGACCCAAGACGGAACTTTGCGCCATGATATCGAATTACAGGTGACTTGATTTTGCTCATACCGCCACCTGCTTATCTATCATTTGCAAAATAACGTTACCTTGAGCGAGTAGGTCATCACGGCTCAATCGCTCTACTGGTCTTCGTTCCCATCGCCATTCACGGTCGAATATCATCACAGCAGAAGCAAAGCCTGCCGAACTTGGTTTGTCTTTGTCCGTTGCTGGCTTGTACCAACTAGGAGCCTCAAACCCGATTCGGCCTTCGATGTACTGAATAAAATCGGCTTTGTCCGTAAACCATTTCTCAGACGTAGCCGATTTAATAAGGAGTATGATTTTTGCACCTTGATCGCGCTGTTTGATGCACCAATCAATAATGTGAGTCATTCCGGTAATGTACTGCTCATCGTCCATGAACGGACGCGAGTAAGGAGGGTTACCAAATGCAGCACTTCCGCCAATTTTCTTTAGATCATCAGCAAGGTTTTTCGCCAGTGCGTTATCTTTGGCTGTGTAGTAATTCGGAAGCAGGGCATTGCAATCGTCCGCAAAGATATCGAGAACGATAGAGCCAAGGCGTGAATTGAAGGTACTAAAAAGGCCCCACGCGAGAGCCTTTGGTGTTTCCCATTGATCTCCAATTTCTCGGAGTTTATGAGAAGGCCGTTGCTGTATTTCTAACAGCGTTTGAGCGTATTGGTTCATTGGTCGTTACCTTATAATTTCAGTTTCTTCTCAAACTCTTTAATCTTCTTTTTTGGAAATGCTCTAATCTCTGCAGGCCAACCGCTTTTAGTCATTCTCTTATTCCAATACGAATAACCTAGCGGCTCTAGCATTGACGGATAAGAGAACAAGACTTCATTACCTAAATGTGGATGCCTTTCTAAGAAGATTGCGTATTCACTATCAGCTTGCTTGCCTAAATGAATGAGTTCTAAGGTCGGTGGAGTGTTTAGATGTGAGTATCGGTTTGTGAAATGAGAAATTTGTTTTTCGTAAAACAGCATGCCACCCTCGAACACTTATTTAAGTAATTACAGCTAGCCCCAACCGCACGCTGGCTCAGTTCTTGAGTGGTAATAAACAATCGAACTAACGTGTGAACGACTCATTTCCATCTTTTCAGCGATGACAGAAGGTGTAAGCCCCTCATCATATAAACGGCGGCAAAGCTCAACGTCATGGTCTGATCCCTTTGCATGCGGGTACAACTCGCCCTTTCTACGCAAGGAAACCTTATCGTTCTTACCTCGATGCTTATTGATGGTTTTAACTCGATTTTTGATAGTTGGAACAGTTGCTGTGCGGTAACCAAACTCAGAGACTAATGCTGCAATTTCTTCAGTAGATTTAATGCCAGCCCATTTGATAATTACCGCATCTTCTTCAGGCTTAAACTTAGGATTGCCAAGGTTGTTGCATTTACCGCAACTCTTACGATGTCCACGACGCAAATCTACAGTGTATTTCTCAACATGGAGGTTTCCGCATTCACATTGGCAAGTAACTCCTTTGCCCGCGTCCTGCTTGATAACTGTTAATTTACCGAATCTTTGCCCAAGGATATTCACGTAGCTAGGATGGTGCTTCCCATACTGATAGTGTTCTTCGCCGCGTTTAACTTGATAAAACCAACCTTTTGTAATGCTCATTGGTCGTTACCTTCTTAAATGGTTATATAGCCCATGGTTTCAAGCCAAGCCGCTGCTTTCTCGTAACCAATGGCGCTAAGTAGTAGCTCATGGTCAACATGTTCTACAACATCCGTTGCTGAGATTGAGTTGATAACATCTTCAACCGGAACCCCTTCGGCGACTACCTCAACGCCTTGATGGGTTATCTTGTCGGCTGTGAATGAGAGTTTTGTTTTAAGCATGGCTGTATTTCTCCAATACTTTTCTAGCATCTGAAACAGAGTTGCGAGATAGGTTGCCATTCAGCAGAGATTTAAGAGTAGAAACGAGTTCCGCTTTATCACTTTCTGATTGGCTAAGTTTTTTGGTTAGGTTGGTGATGATGTCTTCATCACTCATATTCGTTCCACCCCATTAAAAACAAGGATTGCAACAAAAGCAGGAGCGAAGTCATATTCATGACTATCAATTGCCGCACAGCAATTTGTTGATGACACTTTCCACCCATCGGCAAGATAGGAATTAACATCCTGCTCAAATTTTACTGGATCGCAATTATGAATAACCTTAACTTTCCGATTATTTCCCATGGTCTTCACCTTCGATTTTCTTGATGATTTTATCCATCGCGCTTTTGGCGCAATCGGTGCAAATATCATCACTAGGGTGATATGGAATTGATGATGACAATTTAATATCAATTGTCTTTTCCCATCGGTCAGACTGAGATTGGACATAGCCCATTGACGCGCTTCCATTTGTGAAGAAGTGTTTTTTTGCCTCGTTGCACATATCGCATGTCTTTTGTGTTTCAGCAGGTTTCAATACAGTTGTTGCCATGGTCGTTACCTATAAAAAAGGAGCCGAAGCTCCTTGTTGTTATGCCGCAGAAACCATTGCCATGGCTTCGCTGTATCCATCCCAGTTATCAACACCGGCAGCGAATAGGGCATCGAGTAAATCAGCTTTTCTCATTAGCTCGTTGTACTCTTTCATGGTTAAGCTGATCATTTCATCTGGTCGCTCTGCGTACTGAACAGAAGCGACGGGAGCTGTTTCTGCTTGCTTCATTACTTGACGGGCAGTCTCTAGTCGGCTTTGCGTGGCTTTTACACTAGACATTTCCGTCATTGCAGTATCAACGGCAGATTCTTTCGCTTGCTGCTGAGCAAGGGCTTGGGCCTTTTGGCGCTCTTCCGCTTCTCGCTCTTTGCGCAGCGCTTCCGCTTTTTGCTCGGCTTCGGCTTGCGCTTTGGCTTCTTCTTCCTTGCGGATGCGGTCGCGCTCTGCTTGACGGCGTTTCTCTTCGGCATCTTTGTGCTCGGCAATACGCAGTTTAACGAGCGTTGCGAAGTCTTCCGGTGCTTTAAAGGCGATTTGCCCCCAGTCGTTAAATAAGAAGCGGTATTCGCTATTCTGATTAACGGTATCTAGGTTGGTTTGCGCGATATCTTTTAGCTCAGACAGTGCAATTTTTGCCTTGGCCAGTTCGTCATTGATTGCGCTTTGCATGCTTTCAATGTTGCGCTTGCCTTTAATGGCCGCAGCAAAGTCATGCTTAACGTTAAAACCGACATTATATTTTTGTGACATGTCAGCAACTAAGGCTTGAATTTCAGTCTTTGCCTTCATAACCAGTTCAGCCTTGATCTCTTCTTTGCGAGATTTGACCTGTTTATCTAAGGCGAGGCGCGCTTGGCGGATGTTTTCGCTGATAAAGCCAAGATCTTTGACGAAGCTATCAATGCTCTCCACTTCACCGAGAACTTGCTGTGACATTAGGCCGAGTTTATCTTCGGCGGATTTGAACACCTTCACCATGCTTTCTGCGTTGGCAAAATCTTGGTCTGTCTCTAGCTTTTTCTTAGACTGTTCGACCAGTTCCAGCGCTTTGGCTTTGTACTCATCTAGGTTGCTGATGATCGCAAGGCCGTTCATTTTATAAGTAACAGCGGGTAAATCTTGAATGACTTCTGCAACGACTTCAGGTTTAGATTGTTGAGAAACTTCACCATTAGCAAGCTTGATTTTGTATTCTTCTAAGTCGTCTTTGAACTGTTTTAAACCTGCAAGCATTTTCTTAATGAGTGCTTTGTTTGGCTTGTAGTCAAGCTCGTTCCAGTTATCTTCTGTGCCGTCACTAGCAACGAACTTACATGATGTGGCACCAGATAGGAGAAGCTGCTGCTCCATTTGGTAGTTGTAGTGATCATCGAGCTCTTCAGCATGGATAGCAGCAACCACTTTGCTATTTGGTGACTTGTGTTCAAAAGCTAAAACACCATCCATGGTTAAACCATCAAGCGAAGCAAGTAGGGTAAGTCCACCACATTCACCAGTGATGGTCGTCGGGTACAATTCTTCACCTAAGCGGTTTTCTAGAATTGCTCGAGCAAACTCTTCAAAGCGGTGACCATCAGCGAATATCTTTTCTTGGTAACTTGATACTTCTGGTTTAATTCCGGTCGCTTTTTCATGCATCAGCTGATCGCGTGTTTTATATGGTGAACACCCAAGAGCCGCAGAAACTTCAGAAGCAGTGAAATCAACAGACTCGCGTAGAGCATGCCACTCAGGCGTTCCTTGTTGAACGTTGTGAAACTTAACGTTTGATACTTTCATGATCATTGCTCCTTATTAATCTGCTTAATTTTTGCTTTCATTTCGTCTGTCATCTTGCCTTTTGACTCAGCCATAGAAATGATGCGTTCTGGTGTGTTTCGACCTGACTCGATAACAGCTTTCCATTTATCGAAATTCTTATCAAAATCAGCTTGTGAGTAGTAGGTGGCTTGAGTTGGAAGAGATTTTTGAGGCGTGATGTCTTTTTCGTTTGGAACGAACTCTTTTCCTTCCATTTCCTCTGCTGTTGGTGCTTGACCAATGTCAGGCCATGCCTTTCGAAGTGCTTGCGCTTCCGCACACTTGGCTAACTGAGCGAATGGACGCTTTTTCCACATAGCATTTGGAGCTAGTGTATCTCGACCAGCTGTCGCGTAGTTCTCTATCCAGTATTCCTTAGCTGAGAACGAGACAATATTGTTACCAACTAACTTATGGACCGTGTACTTACACCATTCTGGGTAAGAAACATCACTACCACCTAAATTAGCTGTAATAGTTGGACCAAACTCAGGCTCATCAGCACCAGCATAAGTTTTTGAGCGATCTGCTTGGATGCGATAAAGCCCGATGCCCGGCATAACCACATCGCGGAAGTCATGCTTGCCAGTTTGAGCATCTTTAACGCTCATCGGTACTAAATGGACAGGTTTTAATAGAATATCCAAACCGCGAGATGTGCAATAATCGACAGCCATAATTATCGATTCTTCACGAGCGCCAGGGAATATGGAGTTAGTTAGTGCAGACCAAGTGGATTCATCTATTCCACGTTGTGCAACTGCAGGGAGCCGCTCCTGAAATGGTGCAATGTTACTCATTGGTCGTTACCTCAGTAATTAGATAGTTGGATTTGCTCAAATTGAGTGATTAGGTCGTTTTCGAATTGGTGCTTCTTTTCGGCTGCATATCCATCTTTTATTTTTACTTTGTTTTCTTCGATGAACTGATTTAGAAGATCGCAAAAATTGTCTTGGAAGTTCTCAAGCGGAATAAGTTTGTGGCTACTCATTTGAGGATCAAACTGTGTTGCCATTACTTCACGAACAAGGCCAACAACCATACGACGAGGTAAATCCTGCTCAAACATCCAGTCCACAAAGCTGGTGATAGTTAGGCCGCAAAACTCTCGGTTTGACTTAATGCGGACAATTCCTTTGTCGATATAAGCGTTCAGCGCGGATTCTTCATTTTCTGGCACTAGACTAAGAATATTCATTTATGTATCCTTTCGATGAGCAAGCCGTTTGGTCGCGGCTTGCTGACTGGTGAGCTGAGTGTTTATCGGTCGTTACCTTTAGCCGCTTAGGCGGTTGGAGTGTGTTTCTTGGTCGTTACCCACTCCCCGATAGCCCCGCTTATGCGGGGTTTTTGGTTTCTGGCTTGCAACAGCATTCACCAAACATGACTGCCGACACAGATGTTGCTCCATCTGGATCTCTGAGTTCATCAATTGGCACTCTTACTTCACCAGAGCGTCCGCGACCTTTAACTACTACTGAGTTGATGCCAATGGAAATAATTTTTCCTTTCTTTGATGTGAACTGACTTCCTTTGCGGCTGGTTACCACATCCATATACTCGACCTGATCGCCAACTTTCTTTTGAGACGCTTCATTTTTGAATCGATTGCATTCGCCGCAACGAGTTAGCTTTTTCAAAGTTACAGTTTCATCGTTCATCATCGTTACCTTTTATCTGGTGAAATAAACCCCGCACATTGGCGGGGTAGATTGGTCGTTACTCGGAAGTGGCACCCCGTACAGAATTTGAATCTGTAACCCTCGGATTAGAAATCCGATGCTCTGTCCAATTGAGCTAACGGGGCAAAATGGTGCAAGTTGACGGAATCGAACCGACGACCTGATGATTAAAAGTCATTCGCTCTACCACTGAGCTAAACTTGCGTATTTTGAAAGCGGTCTGCGCTAGGTTGTCAGAGCTAGCTATTTTTGTTTGACCATTTAGGTGACTCAAACCGCTTTAAAAATAGGTGATACCAGCACCCTGTTAGAACAACTGTAATCACGTTAGCGAGAAGGTGTGTTCTGGTATCGGTTTACTCGGTCTACACAAGGCGGATATTGCACATCGTTATTAGAGTTAAGATGCTTTTCCCCAGCCAATCTGGTACTTGCTCACAACAGGGTTACTTAGCTCTACCTGTTCACCCAAATGAGCGTTTTCCCTTCGAGGTTCTAACTTACAGATTCGGTTAATAACCTAGACTTTTTCGCTTTTCTGTCCATCTAGGTTTTTTTGTTCTTTGCTTTCTAAGGTGATCGCCAATTCGTTGGTTGACTCTTGTGTTTGAGTCAGGGAGACGACCATTCTTGTAATACTTCTTAATGCCTCGGATGTGCATTGGTTTTTTTGATATTGATTCAGGGCGAATCTTTGGCTGATTTGACTCTTGGTAATAGTTCAACCACCAGTAATCACGCTTAGATTCCCATTCTTCAAGAACATCCCAAGGCTGTTTATTTAATGCTTGCCCATAGTGAATGCAACGGCTTATTACCCACTGGAACTTTTTATAAAACTCTTCCTTATTGCGCATTGGTCGAGTTTCTTTTCCAGCCCTTCTAGCGTCTCTCATGTACGCTTCTTTCAGAGATTTGTAGCCTTTGGTTTGGCTAAAATATTTCCAATCAACGTTCATGAAGTACCTCATAAAACCGTAATGTTTATATTTTGAAAGCGGTCTGGCGAGGCGGTGAACTCAGAAGCACTCACCCAGACAATCAAAGCATGTCGCACCACGCAAGAGCATCTTTTTAGCCAGTCGTGCGAGACAGTCACGCGCCAGACCGCTTTCAAAAGCACCGTCTTTCCGATGTGTCAGGTTGACTCATTCCCCACCATGGGTTGTACAATTTAGACCAAGCCCTTCTCGTTGCTGGCTTCGAATCACACGTCCATCATGCTCATTTAGAGTTTCGGCAATGAATTCCCATTATCTCGCGGTCTTTCCCGCCGTCATAATGCTCACTGGGCAAGGAAGACCCAGCACATTCCGTTGTCATTTAGCCGCCCTTCAACGTCTTAAGCGGATAGAAACTTAAGAATACGGCTTCCAATCAGACATAATTGGCGCGGATTACGTGATCAACTTCGATTTACCCGTCTTTAAGCATGCACACACACTTTGAAGATTAACCCTCACCATTAAAAAGCACTCATGACAGATCATTAATGAATTTAAGGGTTAATCTCAAAATGCGGTGAATAAAAAACAACTCTGGATATCTACTCGATGTGTTGGGGTGCCTTCAAGGGTTACGCTGTCCTTAGCTTACGCTGGCTTGTTTACTCACGCCCAGCAACGTGATCTCTACGACTTTCCACAGACATAGAAACTGGTATGTTTTTGTTTCCACAGACAAAAGGAAATAAAACAATGAGTGATAACTCAGCAATTAACCTAGTAACTAGTACAGCCTTGGTCTACTCAAAATCAGAAGACAAGGGAGCTAAACGCGCTATTGCAGTTTTTGCCGCAATGGAATTAATCAAAAGTGATTTAACCACATCAAGTACCGGCGCTAGGCTACAAGGACATATGTCTAGTCTTTCTGAATATGCAGATAAGATAGAATCAGCACTAAATAAAAACTAACACCAAAGCCCGTTAATTCGGGCTTTCTTCCTCTAGCTGTCGAATAAGGATCCTCAATCGCTTTAGCTCAAACTCGTTAACGCTCTCAACGTTCTCTTTGCCGATCTTATTAAGACCGTCAACGTCTAAATTATCAGCGACTGCTTTTGCCTGAGCTTCAATTGCTCGCCAAATGTGAAGCGACAAACCTACATCTTTCATAAACCCTCCAATAATTACCAAAACGCCTTAAAAAAGACGCTTTGATAATCGCCCTAAAAAGGGCGGTTATCCTGAGTCACGAACGCACGTTGTGCTCAATGGCAATGTATTTCTCTTGACTGCCAAACGTGACTCTCGCATCCAATTCATTTCCACCGTGGATGATGCTCGGTGTGACCTCCAACTATCCGGCTATTCCGAATGGTTGGTAATCGTTCATGGCGCAAATTGTTAAAGAGCTAAGGCGTTGTGCCTTGGATGAGTTAAATATACGTTTCGTACATATTGCTGTCAATACGGAATGTACATTATTTTTTTGAAATATACGCAATGTGATTAAGAACTCATAATTTGTGCAACAAAAAACCCCGCAATTGCGGGGTTTGATTAGTTTGAGTTTTGTTCGCTTCAGAAGCGGTAACCTAGGCCTAGTGACCATGTTCCGACATCGATGCCGCCAGAGTAGCTAGCCTTTTCGTAAGAAATGTCAAACACAACTTCATCGGTGATGTCGAATTGCGCGCCAGCCCCTAGCGCCAAAGAGTTCTCATTATCATCACCTCGGCCAGTGTCTATGTATCCCATTCCTAGGCCGATTAAGCCATAAAAGCTGATGCGATCGCTCGCGCGGAATGTAGGGCCAACAGTGATCAAAAATTGGCTTAGGTTAATGCGTTGTCCAAAATAGGTTTTACTTAAGCCGCTGTAGCTTACCGAGCTGATGATGCCATACGAATTATTCACCTCAGTGCGGTATTTAGAGTTGAAGCCATAAGCATCGTCAGGGAAGTCGTAGTCACCAACTTCAATCGAGCTTTGAACAATGCCAATGGACACGACTGGCTTTCTCGGCGCTTCCTTCTCATCCGCGAAAGAGGATGCCGATAACGCAAATAGTACCGCTGCTGTTAAAACTTTTGATTTCATTATTTTTCCTTATGCAACTTGTTTTTTTATTTTGTCGAGATACTACCTTAATTTTTGGCTGTTTTAAAATAGCTTTATTTTTGCATCGACTACCACGCCTATGATTCGGCAATTCCCGTTGATTGGGATCATTTTGTAGTTAGGGTTGAGCGGTTTTAGATAGCGCTGACCTGCATCAATGATAATTTGCTTAAACGTGGCCTCGTTTACGTCCATTAGTTTCGCGACCACTAGAGATTTGTTTTGATAATCACGCTCTGTATCTACAAGAACGTAAGCGCCATCAGGAATGCTAAGGCCGGATGGTGATGTCATCGAATCACCTTCGACTTTTAGCCAGAAACAGCGGCCGCTTGTTTTTTCAGTTGTTTCATACCACTGATCTATTTCACTGATTGAGTATGGCTCGCATGCTTCTGTCCAAGCTCCAGCTTGCACTGAACTAAGAACAGGAAAAGCACGGAGATAAGGTCTAACTGGCTCAGTAACGCTAGAGACATTTGCCCAAGCATGATTTGGGTATTCAAGATTTCCGTCCGAGTGAAGTGTTAGCGAGTCCAGATCAACAGCCTTCAATATTTTGGCTATCTGATTTAGAGAGGGCTCGCGCCTTTTATTCAGCCAATGACCCATTCCTCCTGGAGTTACTTCAACTAATTCAGCGAGTCTTTCCTGAGTCATGCCTGTTTCTTTTAGCCTGGCTTTAACCAGATCGGTCCAATTCATTTTCATTCCATGAATATACAAATTGTACAAAATCACTCAACGCACAAAACGTATATTTTATTGCAAGGTTGGTGTACACTATGTACACTATGCGAACATAAAAAAGAGGCCCAGAAATGCAAAGAATTCGAATAGCGAGGGAGGAGGCAAATATCTCGGTAAAAGACATTGCCATCCTGATAGGAACCGAACCATCGGCTGTTTATCACTACGAGTCTGGAAGACGAAAACCAGATTTTATTCAATGCTGGAAGATTGTTAATGCCCTTAACGAGTTAGGTGCGAAATGCACTTTCCAAGACGTTTTCCCAAACCCAAAAACATACGCTTCTTCTGAACCACAACTAAATACTACCGCACCCGATAAAACTGCGTAACTACAAGGAATCATTGATTATGTTAGCTATTTTTGAATCCAAGAAAGAAGTCGTCAAAGAGATCATCAAACACACCAAAGGTGGTCGCGGTGCTTTAGCTGGCGCTATTGGGATGTCTGAAACCACCTTCAACAACAAGCTATACGAGCGTAACGGTTGCCTGTTCTTCGACGATGAAGATCTTGAAGCAATGGAACTGCATGCAGGAACCTACGTTTTAGCGCAATACCGTGCAAGTTTGCGTGGCGGTTTATTCATTCCTCTTGGTGAATTCGAACTTGACCAAGAAGAGCTCAGCGAAATTCAGATCGGTGAAATGGCGGCTATTGGTGAAGTCAATGTCGAAATATCAAAAGCTCTCGCAGATGACCAGATGATCGACAGCAAAGAAGCTAAGGCTATCAAGGCTGCCGCTATCAAAGCGGCTGCGAAGATTATCGCCAGCAAACTAGCGACGATCAAAGTTTACAAAGCAAGGTAACGACCTATGAGCATTATTCGTGCAAGAAGAGAAAGAAATTACAGCGTGATTTCTAACTCAGTTTATCAAGATAACCTGCTGTCATTTCAGGCAATGGGGATGCTTTCCTACATCCTATCAAAACCAGATAACTGGTCTATTAGTCCTAGTCAGTTGGAAAAAGTCACTGTTGGAACAGCTAAGAAAACGGGCAGGGATGGTATCTACAGCATTCTAAAAGAACTGAAGACCAAAGGGTTTATATCTACCAATAAACACTCTGATGGAACCGTTGATTACACAGTATTTGATAACCCTATTACGGATAAGCCAGATACGGATAACACGGATAAGGATGAGCCAAATACGCCTAACCCAGATCAGGCTAACCCAGATCTGGCTGAGCCGACACTAATAAGTACTGATAATAAACAAGTACTGATTGGTAGTAATAAAAATAAACAAAAAAGTGATTTGGATTTTCCTGAATTTGAAACCTTTTGGAAAACCTACCCAACCAAAGCGAACAAGCAGGGCGCACTGAAATCATTCAAATCCGCTTTGAAAAAACAAAACCTAACCGCGAGTGAATTTACCAACATGCTGGTTAGCGATGTTTCTGAACGTATCAAGCGAAAGCAATTCGGCTTCGACAAGCTGCATGCAACCACGTACCTGAACAACGAGCGATGGAACGACCCACATGAAGAAAATCAACCAAGAGCTAATGAATCTGGCCACAAGCCAAACGCAATCGAAGCCTACAACGAGCGGCTGCTTGCCAAATACGGACATGCTTCCACACCGATCGAGCGGGAAATCAATCCAGTTGACGGTGGCGGATTGGGTGAACACCAAGTTTCGGGAAGCGTTTATGAACAAATGGACGTTCGAAGCGCTTCCGGCGACATGGGAGCAGGGGATTAGCGTGTTGACGGTTGAACAGATCCGTAAAGGCGTTGCCAAGGTGTTGATTGATTCTGCAAGCGGCTGGCCTCCTGTGCTTTCTGAGTTCATCAGCATTTGCAAGAACATCGGTTTTGATTTTGCCGGTTGCTTTGAGCGCTTCATGAGCAAAGAAAAACCGCTTAACCAGTTTGAGCGCTTAGTTTTCGCGGATGCGGTTCATGCAAACGTGAGACGCAAGCCGATCGGCGAGGATGAGAAAGCGTTCAAGAAAGTATTTAACAAATGGGTTGAGCGGTTCTCAGCGGGACAGATTCCGCAAGACGTACCAGCACTGCCGCCTAGCTCGGTTGTTATGCCGACGGATATCGCAAGGGAGAAATACGGAGCGCCAGATCCTAGTAAGTACCGCCAAGGCTCAATCTTTAATCGCATTGCTCAAATGGGCAATAAAAACACTCACAGTGAACAACCAAAAGGTAACGACCAATGATCATTAAAACAGAAAAAATCGAAGTAACCACTCTGCACGAAGCAATGATTTTCTTTCGTGGCAATCAATCTCAAGCGGCCATCAAGCTTGCTGTTAACCGTGGAACGCTGCGCAAGTATTTAAGCAATGGCGGCAAGCAGTTGGTTAGAGTTCACCGTGACGAATTTAGTGAGATTGCATCGCTTGAGTTGATTAACGGTTAATGAAAATGGCAGAGCAATTTTTACTAGATTGGCAGCGCCAAATCGAGAGCCTTACGTTTTTTAACGTGCTGGCCTATTACGGCTTGTTCTGCGTTTGGCGCTGGATGGTGGATTTGTTTTTCAAAATTAAAACTCACAAAGAGATCGATGAGACTTGCATATTGATTTTTCAAGCCGCCCTTGAAGGCGTTTATCTAACAACGCCAGTGGGGCCGCAAATGGCAAAGATCATTGAGATTAATAAGCGAGCCTTTACAACTGAGCGGTGCTGTTATGAGTGAATATCGCCATGGAGAAAGCCATGCCTAGTGTTGGAGAAAAGATATTTATCAGTCATGTAAAAAGCCTTGGGCTTTGCGTTCCTGAGTCTGAGTTCCGATTCAAAGGCTCATGCGGCAAGCGCCGCTGGCGTTTCGACTTTGCCTATCCCGATTTAATGATTGCCATCGAAATCGAGGGTGGGGTTTATACCAAGGGTCGCCATACTCGCGGGAAAGGCTACGAAGCTGATTGCGAGAAATATAACACTGCAACGGCTATGGGCTGGAAAGTATTTAGGTTCACTACCGGAATGGTAACGAGCGGCCAAGCGCTATCGGTTATCGAGAAGATTCTGAAAAATCATAAAAGCGAGGGTGATAATGGCAACTTTACATCTCGTTAAAGACATGGGTGGATTTAAGCCGCTCGGTACCGATGATTCTGAGCTGATGAGAAAGATCCCGCTTGGTTCGCTTATTGAGTGCGAGTATAGCAAGAAACGCAATCCGCTATTTCATCGTAAGTTTTTCGCACTTCTCAATCTTGGTTTTGAGTACTGGAATCCGCCAGAAGCGGACTGGCGAGGGTTTAAAGCGGTTAAGAATTTCGATGTATTCAGAGAGCAAGTGACGATATTGGCTGGGTTCAGAGAGGTAACTTATAACCTTGACGGCTCAGTCAAGGTAAAAGCCAAATCAATCAGCTTTGCAAGCATGGATGATCCTCAGTTTGAGGAGGTTTACTCGAAGGTTCTTGATGTTATCTGGAACAAAGTATTAAACACGGTATTTGAAGACAAGCGCCAGCTTGATAATGCCGTCAATCAATTGATGAGCTTTTGAGGTCGGTATGTCAAGTAAAGAACACGATGAGCTATGCAGACGCTCAGCTCAGTTTTTAAAAAATAACGGGTTCAATGTGGTCTTCGACGATCGCTTTGCGCCAACCAGTGAACAGCCAGATGCTTTCGGAATTAGCGGCACATCAACATGCTTGATTGAGGTAAAGGTATCAAGGTCTGACTTCCTCGCAGATTCAAAGAAGTGGTTCAGGCAAGAACCTGAAAAAGGCATGGGCGATTGGCGTTTTTATCTATGTCCAAAAGGCCTGATCAGCGTCGATGAACTTCCTCATGGTTGGGGGCTGCTCTATGCGACAGAGAAGCAAATTCGCAAAGTACATGGTTGGCCTGACAACGGATACTTCGACTACAACAAGCCATTTGTCGGCAATCACTCCGCTGAACGCTCTTACATGTATAGCGCACTGCGCCGCATGGAAATTCGAGGCCATCTTGATGATGTTTACAAGGGGATTGATGAATTATGACTCTGGCCAGAAGCAAAAAAATACTTAAATCCGCCAAAGGCGAAGACTGCACGCTTCGCCTAGTTGGTATCTGCAATTTCAATCCTGAGACTACGGTATTTGCTCACATAGGAAAGCGTAGGGGGATGGGCATTAAGTGCGCTGATTATTTCGGTATTTATGCTTGCTCATCCTGTCATGACGTAATCGATAGCAGAGTTAACTCAGATTACACCAAAGATCAGCTCGCATATGAAGAACTTAGAGCGTTAGAAGAAACTCAGGAAAAACTCATTGAAAAAGGGATGTTGGTGGTTGAATGAGAGACTTAAGAACGACTAGAAAAATATTGCGAGCGTGGGGCGCATGGAGCAACAACAACATTGACTGTGATTGGTATCGAGAAGCACCTGGTATGTCAAACGTTCTACCCAAAGAAGCCAAGCCATACTATGAAACTCTCACTGATGAAGAAGCAGCTGTTGTAGATAAAATCGTTCTGAAGATGCATGACGAGAAAAACCCGAGGCCTATGACGTTTTTTATCTTGAGTTACGTGTACGGTATGAATAACTGTGAGATAGCGCGCAGAGCTACCAAAGCAGATAAGAAAAAATGTTCAGAGGGGAAAGTGCGTAACGCGCTCATGCTCATGGAAACATTTGTGCAGGGTGCGCTAGCCGCTCAGGAAGGTGTTGGTTTATCAATGAAATTTGAAAGCGCAGAATAAAAAAACTCAAAAATAACCCTATTCGTTACGAATTTTTTGTCATAGTCTGACAGTATCAAAGCTACGGCGGCTGCACTGTTTCGCTGCTATCAAATAAAACAAAGCTCGGCATTTATGTCGGGCTTTTTCTTTTTCTCGTCAGTTAACTTTAAGAACAAGGGCACTCCGGTAGGGGGTGGGCATGCGTATGAATGAAAAAATCTCCAGCTCCATGTCTTACTGGTGGAACGGTTTAATGGCTTTCTTTGGTGGGGTATCAACGGATGGTTACATAGTTATCATCTCATTAGTCGGTATGTTGTTAACTGCGTGGATAAATAATTACTGGCAGAAGAAGCGGTTTAAAGCGGAATTTGGCAATGAGCAAAGTTAATAACATTACGCGGTCGCTCATCGCTGCTGGCGCTGGTGCCATTGCGATTGCGGTTTCAATGATAAAACCGCTTGAAGGAATAGAATATATTCCGTATCGAGATGTCGTTGGTGTGCTTACCGTCTGCTACGGCACTACAGGGCCAGATGTTATCGAGGGGAAGGTTTACACAAAAGAAGAGTGTGAATACTTCTTACATCGAGACTTAAAGAAGATCGAGCGACAAATACTTCCGATGATTAAACCCGCACTCCCAGAGCCAACCAAAGCAGCTCTTTACTCTTTTACTTACAACGTTGGCGTGGGCGCGTTCTCTCGCTCAACTCTACTTAATAAGCTTAACTCTGGCGACATGACAGGCGCTTGCGGTGAGCTAAAACGATGGGTATATGCCGGCGGTCAAAAGTGGAAAGGTTTGATGACTAGGCGAGACATCGAAGAAGAGGTTTGCAGCTTCGCCTTTAAGTCTGTTGATTTAAGAATGAAACGATACATAGATCTTAAAGATAAAGGAGCTGATGTTTATGCGTATGAAGTTTATAGCGCTGGCAGTGCTAGTTCTTTCGCTTATCGCTAGCTCATTGCTTCTTTGCGTTAAAACGGCGGAGTTAGACAGCGCTAAGAATAAGCTGTCTGAAGCCAATCTAAAGATAGATGGCTATGTTAAGTCTCAAGAGGAGCAGAGCAAGCGCATTGAAATGCTCGCTGAGATTGGCGATCAATCAGCCAAGGAGTTAAATAGTGCGCACGATGAAATCAATCGCCTTGCCGATCAGCTTCGCGCTGGCCCTAGCCGGGTGTTCGTCAAAGCAAGTTGTCCTAAACCAGTGTCCGCCTCCACTACCACCGGAGGCGTGGGCAATGCAGAAGCCCAACAATTTAGCGAAACAGCTAGAGAAGATTATCTACATCTCAGAAGAATGATTGTAGATAGCGAGCAGCAGATTAAGTACCTGCAAAGCTATATCAAAACTCAATGCATGGTGAACCAGTGAAGAAGAACAAGCGGCACAAAAGAGACATGAACCTGCGTAAGCGCGGCAATTCATTTAAGAATCTCCCATGGAGACGCTAAGAGCCTTTCCTTTCGCTACCGAAGGGCTTTTGGTTTCTCCGCAACTATCTTGCTGGCAGGTAAGCTGCAAGTGTGATTAGTCATGCTGATAAGCATTGCTAGTTATGCGATTTTATAAAGTTCTAAAAATATCATTCAAGAGTGTCATTTTTAGAGTTTTATATAGATATTCAATCGCTACGGTCTCGGCGAATCGCGGGTCTGTATAAACCAAACCAGTTATTTATTCTGTACGGTGTAGAAATGAGACCAAATCCCCCAAGCTCAATGACGGATGAATTCCACATCTACACCAAAATAGAGCCTGCAGAAGAGGTGAGAAAGTGGGTAGATAGCCAAATCATCAATCCAGATGGAGAGCTATATAACCCAGACCACTCTCACTTAATCGATGCAGATATTAAGTTCATGTGGGCATCAAGCTCATTCCAGAAAAAGGGACGGATAGTCCTAGGTCAATGTGAAGAGGTAATGTTTCGCGCTGGTGGCTGGCAAAAGGCCAGAGCAGAACAACAGATGGTTGAGTGGTTCGGTCATGTCCCCAAGTTCATTATCACTCTATCTGCTGAGTACTGTTCCGCTTGTTCGGATGTGGAATTTTGCGCATTAGTAGAACACGAGCTTTATCACATTGCACAACAGCTTGATGAGTTCGGCGCTCCCAAGTTCACCCAAGACGGATTACCAAAACTTGGCATAAGAGGTCATGACGTTGAAGAGTTCTTTGGCGTTGTCCGAAGATATGGCCCAAGTGAAGACGTTAAAGAATTAATCTCTGCTGCAAAAGAAAGCCCAGAGGTTGCAAAAGTAAACATCGCTAGATCGTGCGGAACCTGCATGATGAAACTGGCTTAAACGATAGATTGACATATACGGTAATAATTTTATGGCTGCACTAAACAACGAGGCCAAAGCCTTTATCGTGCAAGCCTTGGCTTGTTACGACTCTCTAGAAACAGTCTCATCATCTGTCAAAGAACAATTTGGCCTAAGCCTAACTAGACAGCAAATTCAATCATACGACCCAACAAAAGCTGCTGGTAAGTCACTGTCGCACAAGTGGGTTGATCTGTTCAATGTCACAAGAGAGAGATTTCAGGTAGAGATATCTGACATACCAATCGCAAATAAAGCTTATCGATTAAGAGCGCTCGACCGCATGGCTACCAAGGCTGAGAACATGAGAAACTACAATCTAACCGCTCAGTTGATTGAACAAGCGGCTAAAGAGTGCGGCGATTCTTATACGAACAAGCAAAAGCTTGAACACACATCCCCTGACGGCTCAATGACGCCTAGGCCAACGATTGACGCCTCCAAGCTGTCAACGGGCGCACTAGAAGAGCTACTTAATGCATCCACAATTAACGAGACATGACTTAATCGAGATAGAGAAGGAGCTTTGCTCTAGGTCTTTGTCTGCATTTGTCCGTAGAGCTTGGCATGTTATCGAGCCCGGACAGCCTTATAAGCATGGATGGCACGTTGATGCGGTTTGTGAGCATCTTGAAGCGGCAACGAGAGGGGAAATAACTCGATTACTAATAAACATTCCACCTGGCACAATGAAATCAACACTGGTTTCCGTATTCTGGCCAGCTTGGGAGTGGGGGCCAATGAATATGCCCCACATAAGGTTTATTGGGGCCAGTCATGAGCAAGGATTAGCGGTTCGAGATACGCTAAAAATGCGTAGATTGGTAACCTCTGATTGGTTCAAGGAAAGATGGCCCATTGGCTTGACTGGCGATCAGAACCAAAAGACCTACTACGAGAACACAAAAACAGGGTTTCGTCAGGCTTGTGCCGTTGAAAGCATGACGGGGCGAAGAGGCGACAGGGTTGCTTGGGATGACCCTCACAGCGTTGAGGCCGCGCTATCCGATTTGAAAAGAGAGTCGGCTTTGCGAGTTTTCCAAGAAACGCTACCAACGCGACTCAACAACCCAGACTCATCGATTATTGCCATTGTTATGCAAAGGCTGCATGAATATGACGTATCTGGATTAATACTAGAAAACGACTTTGGTTATGAGCACCTTTGCTTACCCATGGAGTTTGAAGTTGAAAATAGATGCGTAACAAGCATTGGATTTAAAGATCCCCGCACAGAAGAGGGTGAGCTGCTTTTTCCTGAACGGTTCCCTCGTGATGTTGTTGAGCGTGACAAAAAAGTCATGGGCTCCTTTGCTGTTGCTGGACAGTTTCAGCAAAGGCCAGCGCCAAGAGGTGGTGGTTTCTTTGATTGGCAAAAAGTTGAGATAGTTGATTCTCACCCTCGAATAGTAAAAAGCATTCGCTATTGGGATAAGGCTGGAACGGAAGGCGGTGGAGCTTATACCGCTGGTGTCAAAATGGGACTTGGCGAAGATGGTATCTACTACGTTCAGAATGTGACTCGCGGACAGTGGGGGTCAACCAAGCGTGAAGCATCGATTAAAGCTGTCGCAAATCAAGATGGAATTGGCACTCACGTATGGATAGAGCAAGAGCCGGGCTCTGGCGGTAAAGAGTCAGCAGAAAGCACGATAAGAAATCTAGCCGGATTCACAATCAAATCAGAAAGGCCAACTGGTGATAAAGCGGTTCGCGCAGAACCATTCGCAGTTCAAGTTGAAGCCGGTAACGTCAAACTTGTTCGTGGAGACTGGAACGATGATTTCATTAACGAGATGAAGACGTTCCCCGTCGGCAAGTACAAAGACCAAATCGACGCAAGCAGTGGCGCTTTTAATAAGCTTGCTATTCCTAGCGCTATCGGCCTCATGATCCCCAAACGTTTAAGGTAAACCATGGCTTTATTCAAAGTAAAAGCGCGTGACGGCTCGGTTGCGCTGCTTGTTCGTGCGCGTTGCATAACGTGCGCAAGAGAAACGGCTGTTAATACTTATCCGGCTAGCGAGATCATGCTATGGCGTGACCCAAATTTATCCACTGTAGAAGTTATCTATGACGCATCTAAAACGCTGCACGAGCCAAGCGGTAAGCGGTGCGTACTTGAACGGACGGAATATTCATAATGACCGATAAACTACAACTAGCAGTCAATCACGCTGTTAAGCTCATGGCTAACAACAATCATTATGACTCTATCGCCCAATCAAGAATGGCATTGATGCAAAACGGTATGGGTATGGACCATAAGCGGTCGTCTGCGTGGTGCGAATACGGCTGGAAGAGTGATTTAAGCTTTGCCGATTTATACAGCGCATATCGCCGTGGTGGTTTGGCCTTCTCCGCTGTCACTAAGTTGATATCTAAATGTTGGTCGTCTTTCCCTGAAATCATCGAGGGCGAGAATAAAGATAAATCCAAGTCTGAGACGAGCTGGGAGAAATCATTAAAAGGTCTTTTCGATAAGCGTTTTTGGAAAGCGCTTGCGGAAGCAGATAAGCGCAGGCTCGTTGGTCGATACTCCGGCGTTCTTATCTACTTTAGAGACAACAAAAAGTGGAATGAGCCAGTTGTTAAAGGCAAGGGAGTTCAAAAGGTTCAAGCGGTTTGGGCTAACAGCATAAAGCCAAAGACGTATGAAATTGACATCAATAGTGAAAACTATGGTGATGTCACAATGTGGACTTACACCGGGACTTTACCCAATGGCGCTCGTAAGAATTTCGACATTCATCCAGATCGTCTATTCATCCTTGGCGATTACACGGCTGATGCTATCGGATTTCTTGAGCCCGGCTACAACGCACTGGTCAACATCGAGAAAGTGGAAGGCGGTTCCGGCGAGTCTTTTCTAAAGAACGCAGCAAGACAGCTCAATATCAACTTTGACAAAGAAGTTGATTTGACAAGCTTGGCTTCGATGTACGGTGTTAGCGTTAGTGACTTGCAAGACAAATTCAACGAGGTGGCATTAGAGGTCAACCGAGGCAACGACGTTCTAATGACTACCCAAGGTGCTTCGGTAACGCCACTTGTTGCGAACGTACCTGATCCCACTCCAACTTACGACATTAACTTACAAACCTTTGCGTCATCCGTTGATATCCCAAGCCGGATCTTGGTTGGGAATCAGCAAGCTGAACGCTCAAGCACGGAAGACAACAAGTATTTTAATTCTCGGTGTCAGTCTCGAAGAGAGATGGGGATTTCAGATGAGCTTGAAGAGCTGGTGGATAAGTTTGTTTCTTTAGGTTCGATTAAGCCTGCTGACTTTACTGTCATTTGGGACGATTTAAGGGAAGACAGCAAGTTAGAGAAGCTAACAAATGCCAAGATTATGTCTGATATCAACAACGTGGCTCTGGTTAGTGGCGAAGCTGTTTTTGATGATAACGAAATCAGAACCGAGGCGGGTTATGAGCCGCGCAATGACGACCCTCTACCAGATAACGATCCGGATGATTTAGAAGATGAAGAAACCGAAGTCGCCAATCCTGCCACGTAACATCAAAGACCCTGCGGCTACGGACAAGTTAGAGCGCGGAGCAATGAACAGTTTCGCGCTCAAGCTTAAGAAAATCGGGAAGCAATACGCAAGGTTGCTAGAACGAATACCAAACCAGCCAGTTGTTAACAAGAAGTACGCTTATCAGCTTGATGATTACTTGCTTAATTCAATATTGAGCGAGGGAGAGCGGCTAATTGATTCGATATTACTTGAAGGCGGTAAGGATAGCCTCTGGTTTTACAGCGCTTATGTGTCTACTGCTTATCAGCGCGGTACAGCTCAAGAGTTTGCTAACTTGGCGGCGCAGTCGGTTTCTTATCTAGCTGACAAAGAAAGCTTGGGTGGCTTATTGCTAAGCGAGCCCTATCGAAACCGCATTGCCTTAGTTCGCGCTCGGGTGTTCGAGGAAATGAAAGGCTTTAGCGGTCAAGTTAAAGCTGACATGGCGCGAATACTCGCGGATGGCGTTGGTAGAGGGTTAAACCCGAGAGATGTTGCCAAAGCTCTACAGCAAAAAGCAGGGCTAGAACAGGGAAGAGCAAATCGCATTGCGAGAACCGAGATAAATACGGCATTGCGGCGCGCTCGGTGGGACGAGTCAGAAGATGCGCAAGAGCGGTACGGCTTTAAAACTATGCTCATGCACATTTCCGCGCTATCCCCAACAACAAGACCAAATCACGCAGCAAGACACGGAAAGCTATTCACTATCGAAGAAGCTAGAGAATGGTTCGCCGAGGGTTCTAATTCAATTAACTGTAAGTGTGTGACCATATCAGTGATTGTCGATGAGAACGGCAATCCAATAAACGACACAATTCTTGATAGGGCAAGAAAGATGCTCTCTAAGTCAAGATTGTCAACTAACCAAAAATGCTCATGCTGCCACTGATGCAGCGCAGGAGATATAATGAAAAAATCAACCGTCTCACTTGTTGTTAACTCATCGCTGGCAAATCGTGAATCATGTATTCAGGTTAACGTCACAACGCAAGTTAACAGCAAGTCAATTAGACGCGAAACGTATAACGGTCGTGAACACTGGGTTTTACCAAGTTACACGCTGCCGGCTAACGTTGTGATGAATGACGGGCTTTATACAGCAGAGCAAATCGATAAGCACTACCTAGGTATCGAGGGGACGCTTGCGCCCCTTGGTCACCCAACGCTTGACGGTCAATTCATATCTGCATTCAGCCCCGAAGGCATCAACCAAGGGCATGTCGGCGCATGGAACCGTAATGTTAAGAAGTCCGGTAATCGCGTTTACGTTGAAAAGTGGGTTGATATCGAGGTTGCCAATCAAAGCGAGAAGGGCAAAGAGCTTATCGAGCGCGTGGAGGCTATCGAGCGCGGGGATGATGTGCCTCCAATCCATACTAGTATTGCTGTTTTCCTCGACCAGCTAGAGCCAAACGCTGAGCAATCACAAATGGGCGCTAAATGGGTTGCTGACATTAAAGCTGTTGATCATGACGCAATACTACTTCACGAAGTCGGCGCAGCAACGCCAGAGCAGGGCGTGGGCTTGATGGTTAATGCTGACTTAGCTACTCCGCTTAAGCCGCTAAATGTTAACGCTGGTGTTCTTGTTGGTGAGTCATTTCGAGAGCTTGAGAATCGACTTGAAAAAGCCGCTAAAGAGAAATTCGCGTCCGGCGACAATCAGTACGCTTGGATTGCAGATTTTACCTCATCACAAGCCATCGTGATCACCAACGGCGGCAGCGCTAAAGTCTACGGATATAAATCCGAGAGCGGAAAAATCATCTTTGACGACAGCGGTACCGAGGTTCAGCGAACTGAATCGTGGGTATCCGTTGCTGTAAACAAGTTCAAATCAATTTTTAAACCGCAAGAGATTGCAACCAACGAACAGGAGGGCGACATGCCTTTAACAACAGAAGAGAAACAAGAACTAATCAGCGAGATTGGTAAAGGCTTGGCCGCTAACTTTGCCGAAGCTATCAATCCGCTTTCTGAAAAAGTTGATCAACTGCAAGCAAATACAGAAGAGCGTCTTAAGTTGCTTACTGCTAATCACGATGCAGAAGAAGCGCGCAAGCGTGAAGCGGTCAAGAAAGAGTTTGGCGAAGTTGTTGCTAACTCACTGCAAGGCGATGCGCTTGATGAAGTTTTCAAAAAGCTCGGCAATGCAACACCTCTCGCGCCTAACTCGGCAACTACACAACCTGAATCTGGCGCACCAGCGGCAGACGAATACTTCAAATAAGGATGTGAGCAATGCGCTATCGTCGTATTAACCTAGACGGCAAGTCCGTCACTGAAACTCGCGTTGTTGCTGCGGCTTTACTGCCTGGCACTTTCGCAGTCATTAACGCATCAGATAAATTCGCCGCTGCAACTGCTTTAGCTGGCCGTATTTATCTTGTTCATCCAGCTTCGCATCAAGGCTTAGGCGTTTCTCAGGCTGTGCCTGTTGATAACTCTGCGGTCGCTGAGTATGTAGAAGAAGGGCGCGAACTAGCTGTACTCTGCCCTGCTGGTGAATACAAAAAAGATACTCCGATTAAGCTTGGTGCCGCTGGCAAGGGTGCAATCGGCGTCGAAGGTACGGACGTGATTATCGGTTACAGTCAAGATGAAGTGACTTTAACTGGCGACGATCTCATTCGTGTTCGTTTTCGTGCTGGCGTTGCTGTTAGCGCATAATTGGAGATAAATGAATGTTCTTTACTCGTGAAACTCTAGCTGCAAACCGCAACGTGCAAGGTCACTGGGCTGATTTGTGGGCTACTCGAAACATGATGAGCGCGAACCAGCAAGCGATGATTGCTGCTAACCGCGCTTACATGACACAGGATATGTTACAGGCCAACGCCGCCGAAGGTTACTTGCGCGACTTCTGGAAAGAAATCGACAGCCAGATCATTCAGATGCGTGACGAAACTATCGGCATGGAAATTCTTAATGATTTATTGGGAATTCAAACCACGCTGCCAATTGGTAAGACAGTTAAGTCTTATAACTTAGCTGGTGGTATTGCAGAAGACGTTGCAATCACTATCGATGGCCAAGCGCCGTTTAGCTTCGATCACACCGATTACGATTCTGACGGTGACCCTGTGCCAATCTTTCTGGCTGGCTATGGTGTCAACTGGCGTCATGCTGCTGGCTTATCAAGCGTTGGTATCGATTTGGTTCTTGATTCTCAATCTGCAAAGATGGAAGTCTACAACAAGAACCTTGTCAGCTATACGCTAGATGGCAAGTCAACGATCACTGTTGATGGCAAGCAGGGCCAAGGTCTACGAAATCACCGCAACACTAAGAAAATCAACTTAGGCGCTAGCGGTGGCGGTGCAAACATCAACCTTACTACGGCTACGCCTGAGCAGTTAATTGCATTCTTTACCAAGGGTGCATTCGGCCAGACTGCGGAAGCTAACTACGTCACTAAATACGATGTGGTTTGGATTTCTCCGCAAATTGCTGCCAATTTGCAACAGCCTTATATCGTTAATGGCACGATGCTTGGCACTGTTCAGCAAGCTATTTCTCAGTACCTTGGCTTTGTCGGAGAGTTCCGCAAGACCTACGCGCTACAAGGCAATGAGTTCTTAGGTTATGAGCGTAAGCAGTCAACGTTAACCCCACTGATTGGTATGACAACAGGCGTTACCCCTCTTCCTCGACCAATGCCCAACAGCAACTATAACTTCCAAATTATGGGTGCAATGGGTATGCAAGTTAAGAAAGATGGCGCGGGTCGCTCTGGTGTTATCTACGGCGCAAACATGGACTAAGGTGATAGAAATGAAATATATCGTTGAAATCCCTTGGCATGGGGTCAAAAAAGGCCAGATCATTGAACTTGAAAAGCTTCATCCTTCGCTAAAGTCGAATGTTCGACCTGTTGAACTGGAAGGTGAAGAATCAGGGTCTTTGTCTCATACTGATCTTGAAGGAATGATTTCAGAAGCGGAAGCACTGGCAGCTAAGATCATTGAAGAAGCCAACGCAGAAGCGGAGAAAATTATCATGCAAGCAAAGGAAGAAGCAGGAAAGTTAACTCCCGCAACGCCAGAAGCTACCGCCGATAAAAAGGCACCAGCCAATAAATAGCAAGCCGCCAGAAATGAGCGGCTTTTTTAATGCCCTGCTTTGGCGGGGCTTTTATTTGAGGTCAACATGATCACATCAGAACAAGCAAAGCAGTATTTAAAGTCGCAAGGGATAAAAGTGGATGATACGCCAGATTTTATCATTGATGGCTGGGTTGAAATGGCTAACTCGGTAAGCGATTGCTTAAGCGAACATTACACAGTGAATACCGCTTTGCTTATTCAGTGCTACTTAATCTCATTGATTGCTTATGCACAGTCAGACCAAACCATATCAAGCCAGACGGCACCTAGTGGGTCTTCGCGTTCTTTTAAGTACAAAGCGTTCGCCGATCGATGGAAGGGGCAATTAAGCCTGCTTCGCGGTTTAGATAAGCATGGCTGTACTAGTGAGCTCATCCCGCCTGACCCGACCGTTAACAACTTTGCAGGTCTATGGGTTTCAAGAGGCGGTTGCATGCATAAGGGGTAATGGATGTCGAGCACAGCAGCGTGGAGTTACACGAACACAGCAAAAGTTAAGCCGTTCATTGGTTTCGACCAATGGACGCAAGAAATAACTTATGGCGAACAGTATGAGATAGCGTGCACTTGGACGGCAAAGTCAGAGCAAATGACCGATGCAGAGGGGAAAGAGTTTGTGTCGAGGCACGAAATATTCACAGAAGACGCTAGGCCAAAGTATCTCGACATGATTCAGCTTAATGGACATTCAAACTGGGAGAAAATCCGCTCGAAGACAGAGTGGGATATGAGTCCGTTTGGCGAGGCTCCTGACTACAAAGTGGTGACGTGATGAATGCACAAGCAGTTATTAAAGCAGCAATTGACCGATTACTTGATGATCATGACGAAGATCCAAGAGACGAATTAATAAGAAATCTTGAGGGCTTGTTAAACCGCCCTGAATCGCTACCAGATACCGAAATTGAGCTAACCGCCGTGCTTAAGCCGAACGGAAGCTACCTAGTTCACGACCAGCACGGCAGGAAGTTAAACGGCGTTAAGTCGGTGGCTGTCTTTCAAGATCAAGGTCAAATGGTTTTTCAGGTGAACTTATAGGTGAACTTATGAGTGTAAAGAACATAAGCAGGGTTAAGCAAAAGTTTACCATGTTCTCTAAGGACGTTGATCAAGTAAGAACTGAGGCAGCGGTTTACACAATACTCAGCGAGGGCGGGGCTTTAGCTCAGCTAATGACGCCTATGGATACTGGGACGCTAGCTAACAGCCAGTACGCGCCACAAATAGCACATTCAGCGGGGCGAACACATGGCACGACAGGTTATACCGCCAAATACGCAGGCGCGGTGCACGAGATGCCAGGAACGCTCAAGGGAATGCCAAGATCACATTTCGGCAAAACAGGGAATCAATCTGCGTTTGGCCCTCGGCAAGTAGTCGAATTTGGTGGTGGGTCTCTTACTGGAAATTACTGGGATCCTGATGCTGAGCCTAAGTGGTTAACCAAGGCTTTTAGCGAGTTGCAGCCAAAAATTCCTTTAATGCTAGAGAGGGCATACCGTGTATAGCGAATTTAAAGAGTGGATTGAATCCGCGCTTGGCTATGAATATCAATACTCAGTCGGTGAGTGGGTAGACAATGAAAGCCTTGGCTTTGTTTGCGCCATCTATGGCATGGGCGGCGCTGCTGTTGATATGGATATTAGGCGCCCACGATTCAAAGTTTTGCTTGTCGGCCCCAGAGGCGAAAGACATCAAGCTCACGCACTAATCAATCACGTAAATCAACTTATTCAACTTACTATTGATTCAGAGCCGCCATGCGGAGCTGCATCTATTAGAGCGCTATCCGAACCTGCGGGACCGGGTTACACAACAGAAAACAGAGCATGGGTCTCTGTCGATTTTCAAATCATATATTAGGAGGCCGTAATGGCTTGTAATAAAACAAAATACGTTGGTCGTGACGTCGTCCTTGAGTACGCTATCGGCTGCGGCGACTTGCTGCCAGCATCAAACCAATGGAAAGTGTTCGGTTCGCTTCGGACAAAAGAGTTTAACTTGTCGTGGGACACAACCGATGCAACAGACGGTGATTCTGTCGGTGCGCTTCGTGAAAACTTGGCAACATTCCAAACGCTAACTATTTCAGGTGATGGTGTATGCAAGGCTTCTGGCGCTGGATCAGCTAACTTAATCGAAATCAGTAAGCACGTTGCTAATCCGGTCGCCACTGGTGGACAGCCGGTTGTATGGATGCGAATGACGTTCCCAGATATTACATTTACCTGCTTCATGCTGTTCTCAACGCTAAGTCGCTCAGCTCAGTATGATGACGTGGTGACTTACAGCATGGAAGCATCAGCAACAGCATCGGAATTCGGTTTGATTGTTGAAGATACGCCAGATCCTGACGCGCCAGAAGTTGTGTCGGTTTCAGCGTTCCCAGAAACTATCGCTCTAGCTGTTGGTGCTACACGTAAGATTGCCGTAGCTGTTGAGCCAACTAACGCGCCACAGGGCGTTGTCTATGAAAGTGATGACGTAGAAATCGCAACGGTTGATCAGAACGGCGTGGTCACTGGTGTATCTGCTGGCTCTGCTTCAATCACAGTTAAGTCAACGTCAAACACGCTTATTAATGACGTTGTTACCGTTACTGTTTCTTAGCTTTAACTTGCCGCCTTCGGGCGGCTTGGAGTTAACATGATACTAACGGAAATAGGCGAAATCGGGGTTCACCATCAAGGAAATACATTTGTCTTAAGGCCATCGCTTTACGCCATGTCTCAAATTGGCTCGCCGAAAGAGATACTAGAGTCCTACGCGCTAATTATGAGCGAGTTCTCAGATAGCAAAATGCGCTGGAAGCAGTTTAGAGAAGCGTTATCAGTTATCAATAGTTGCTGTGAAGATGATTTATCGGATGTGTTTGGCTATCTAAACGAGCGAAGAAAGTACGTCAAGAAAGCGGCTGATATGAGTGACATTCTGGCGATTGCAAGAAGTCTGATGCAACATGGCATTACCGGAACGCAAGGGCCGATAAAGCGCAAAGATAAAGAAAGTGACTATGTAACAGAATTCAAAGCGCAAGATCATGTCGCCCTAGCTATGGCTCATTTAAACATGCCGGAAGATAAAGCGTGGGCTATGACAATGACCTCTCTTGTTGCTGCGCTAAGGGCCAAATTCCCTCAGCAAGAAAGCAAAGAGCCAGGCAGTAAAGCGCCTACTAAAGATGAGCATGAAGCAACGATGGAATGGTTCGAGAAAATACAGCGTAAGCGTGAATCCGTACATTAAATCGGATTGGCGAAATAGACCAGTTTGAGGTAGTATTTTGTTGTGGGTTGCTTGGTCGTGGCCCACAAGCTAATGAATTATATTCATTGGTTGTTACCTTCGTGACGTTGCCTTGGTCGGTTCGTCACCCGATTAGCCCGCTTATGCGGGCTTTTTGGTTTCTGGCGGTTAATAAATGATCGCCAAACTGGTTGAATAACCAGTGTTATGAAATTAAGATAGATCTTGTCCTTATCGATCGCTTTCAAAGCGTAATACCGACCAAAAGCGTTAGGGGCACGCTCTTTAATATTTCATAGAAGGAAACAATCATGAATATGATTAAATACGACCAAAATCTAACCATGAGTAGCCGCGAGATTGCGGAGTTGACCGGAAGTCGTCACGATAATGTGAAGATTTCCATGGAGAGGATGAAGAATTCAGGTGTAATTGGTTTTACTGCAATGCAGGAAAACCCCAGAGCACAAGGCGGCAGACCACTAACTGTATACAATGTGAACAAGCGCGATAGTTACATCGTCGTGGC
Source organism: Vibrio sp. V15_P4S5T153 (assembly GCF_963874485.1). NCBI lineage: Bacteria > Pseudomonadati > Pseudomonadota > Gammaproteobacteria > Vibrionales > Vibrionaceae > Vibrio > Vibrio sp. V15_P4S5T153. The sequence goes on from NZ_CAWNHR010000011.1 coordinate 469,396, forward strand.
TCAACTATCACCAGAATTTACAGCTCGTCTTGTAGATCGCTGGCAAGAACTCGAAGAAGCCAACCAATTCAAAATCCCTCAAACTCTGCCGGAAGCTTTGCTCCTTGCTGCTGAACTAGCAAAGCAAAACGAAGAGGCGCAAAAGCAACTTGCTATCGCCGCTCCTAAAGTTGATTTTGCCGATCGGATCGCATCGGCAGGTAAAGGCGTGCCGTTGGGTGGCTTTGCTAAAGCTGTTGGTCTTGGCCCTAAAAAGATATTTGAAATTCTTCGTCAAATAAAAGTCTTAATGACTGGTGGACAGAGACACAACCTGCCTTTCCAAGAATTAATTGATCGCGGGTATTTCCAAGTAAAGCAAGGAACTTATGAAGCGAACGGAGAGACTAGAATTTCTCACACGCCGCTCATTACAGGAAAGGGTGAACAGTGGTTAATTAGAAAGTTAATTAGCTGTGGCATTCTAAAAGCAACGGCAGCTTGAGGTTATCATCATGAATAAATTTATTATTTTATTATTAACATCTTTGTTTTTTATAACTGGTTGCGAAGATCATGATTATTGTAACGATGAGATGGGCGCTTACATTGCGGGCACAAGGCTAATAAAAGACCACCTCAAGTCTCCAAGTAGCGCAAAATTCCCTAGATATTCTAATGGGAATATAACAAAAAAAATAGGAGAGTGTCGCTACCTGTCATTGGGTTATGTTGAATCCCAAAACGGATTCGGCGTCATGGTAAAAACAGAATATGATGTTGAAGTTGTTTATGAGAAAAGCCTGAGACAATGGGATTTAGTTAACTTCAATTTTAGATAGTAGCCACAATAAAATTATAAATTTAACCTCGCTTCGGCGGGGTTTTTTATTGCTCGGAGATAACATGGCAATTGACGCTGGCACAGTCTATTACACAGTAGACGCAAGAACTCAAAAGGCACTTGATGAATCTGAAAAGCTAGGTGTTTCTTTAAATACAACAAGTAAAGAAATGCAAGAGCTAGACGGTCAAACAAAGCAATTAAACTCATCGTTTAGCAAGCTTGCTACTGTAATTAAAACTGTTATTGCTGCTGCCGCATTGCGCCAAGCTGCCGACCTCGTTCAGTCTTATCAAGAAATGTCTGAGCGCGTTCAAATGGCAACCAGCAGCACTGCGGAGTTTGAGGAAGTTCAAAAGCGTTTGCTCAAAACCTCAAACGGAACTTACCGCCGACTATCCGAAGCTCAAGAGCTATACATACTAACCGCCGATAGCTTACGCAGCATGGGCTACTCAACACAGCAAGCCATGGACGTGCAAGACTCGATGTCTTATGCGTTTGTAAAAAACGCTACTTCAATGGATCGCGCAAATGCCGCCATTAGTGCATTTACCAAGTCGGTTAACACTGGGAAAGTGGCTGCCGATCAGTGGGAGACCATTGTTTCTGCTGTTCCATCGGTTATTAACGATATTGCAACCGCATCGGGAAAAACTAGTGCAGAAGTTAGGGCGCTTGGTGCAGCGGGCAAATTAACAGCCGATCAGCTTACCGAAGGTTTAAGAAAATCTCTCACTGAAAACGCTAAAGCGGCGCAGGACATGTCAAATAACATGACGGATGCTGGTGTAAGGGTTGAGAACGCGCTAACTGCGATACTTGTTAAGTTTGAGCAATCAACTGGCGCTATCAAGTCATTCACCGAGGGCGTAATTAAAGCGGCTGACTACGTTCTTGAGTTTTCCGAAGACGCCGAAGGCATGGCCAGTGTTATCAAGTCAGTTGAAGTTATTGCTGTATCCACTGCTGCGGTGATCACTGGTAAGTTGCTTGGTGCAATGGCGCTATACACTCAAAAACAAGTTGAAGGCATTGCGGCAACAGTAAAGAAAAATGCAGCAGATAAGCTAGCGGCTCAAGCTGCATTGCGTAGAGCTGCGGTAGAAAAGCAAGCGGCTATGGCTGTGCTTGCCACTGCAAAAGCAGACGCAACAGCAGCCAAGGTGGGAACTTATGCGCACACAGTAGCGATAAATAATCTAACCGCAGCAAGGGCAGCGGCTATTACGGCGACAAATGCTCATGCTGTCGCTCAAGCAAACATGAACCGAGTTGCTACCGTTGGCACCATTGCGATGACCGGACTTAGATCTGCGATGATGTTTCTTGGTGGTCCTGTTGGCGTTTTGTTTTTGGCGGCATCTGCAGTGACGGCGTTTGCAACTAGCACAAAAAAAGCTAAAGAACCAACCGATTTGCTTTCTGAGTCTGTAGAAAAGCTTGGCGACAAAGCACTTGAATTAAGAAGAATGCAAGTGGCTGACGAGCTCTTTAACATGGACTCGACAGAAAGTGAGATAAAAAAAGCAGAAAAAAGAGTTGAGGATCTAAAAAAGCTAATCGAAAGACCCATTGGAAGAACTGGCGGCTTTGATAGCGTATTTGGGTTAAGCGAAGAAGGGTTAAAAAAAGAAAACAAACGCACCGAAGCCTACAAAAAAGAATTGGTAGAGCAAAATGCTTTCATTGAGCAGCAGCAAGAAAAACGCGCCTTATTTGCCAAAAGGCTAGCTGAAATAGACGGAGAGATATCCGAAAGAAGCACAGGAAAAAAAGCATCATCAAATGGTGAGCCAGACCCAAAAGGCGGCATTTCTGGTGCAAGCGATGGGCAAAAAGCCGTTGATAAGCTAACGGAAAGCTTAAAGCTAGCAAAACTGGAAGGACGTGAGCTTGCCCAAGCAATGGCGCTGTCAGGGCTAGATAGTAAGGAAATTGAAAAGTATGGCGATGAAATCAAAAGACTTTCTGGTGAGTTGTTTGACCTAGACCAAGCTATCGACAATCAAGATGCAATTAAAGATCTTGAAAAGGAGCTTAAGATTGCAGCCTTATCTGGCGCTGAACTAGCTCAGGCACAGGCTTTACTTGGCTTGAATGACTATGCAACGCCGGAGCAAATAGAGCGAGTTAAAGAGCTGTCAGATTTGCTATTTAAAGTCAAAGAAAAGGCTAAGTTCGGAGAAGACCCAGCCAAATACATTCGTGGAAATGTCTCCCCGCTATCTGGGGGAGCTTTTGATAATCAATATTCTCGGTATGCCGCAGAGGAAGAGGAAGAGAATAAGCGATACCAAAACCAACTGAAAAGGCTTGAGGATGCTAAACGAAGCGAAATAGAGGTCGTTGGCGGTTATCAAGCTCTTCAGGAAAGCATGGCAAAAGAGCATAGCGCGAGAATGGCTCAAATTGAACAAGCTAAGAATGATGTACTTTTATCTTCTGGAGCTAAGTTATTTGGCGGTATGGCTGACATGCTTTATGCATTTGGGGGTGAATCCAGCAATGCATATAGGGCAATATTTGCGATCAGCAAAGGTTTCGCAATATCACAGGCGGCTTTGAATTTAACTAGCGCTATTTCTCAGGCAATGGCCGATCCTACGGCGTTAACCCCTGCTCAAAAATTTGCAAACATGGCGACGATTTCTGCGGCTGGAGCTAACCTTGCTAGTCAAATTGCATCAGTTTCTTACGCTGGCGGTCGCTTGTACGGCGGCTCAGTTAAAGAAAATGGCATGTACCGAATTAACGAGAACGGTGCGCCAGAAGTATTTAACGCTGCTAACGGACAGCAATACATGCTGCCAAATACTCGCGGCGAAGTTGTTAGCAATAAAGACGCCAGCGGAGGTGGGATGACTGTAACCAACTACATCACTATTAACACTGACGGCTCAGTCAGTGGTGATGGAGACAAGCAAGCTGGAGAACTTGGCAAAGCATTACAGCAAGCCGTTAAGCAAGGGATTTCCAAAGAAATGCGGCAAGGCGGTTCTATCTGGCAATACCTTCAGAAAGGCAAGAGATAATGATAAAAATTAAGCTAAACCAAGCGCGAGACATTCAAAATATCGTCTTTAAATTTGACCAAGCTCAACAGCCACTATTGGATGATATCCATCGTCACTTCCATCAAATGGATCATTTTGGGACATTAAGAAAAATACGCGATCACATTGAAATGACCGGGGTAGTTTGGCGAGAATTAAACGAAGCAATAGCGAACTATGCAGGTGATTATGATCCGTTGATTGATTCTATTTTCTCACGTTTTAATGATGAATTTTCTAAGGAGTGGCCTAGCGAGCCAGAAAAAGCAACTGAGCATTACGCTAACGCCACAAGGAATATTATCAACAAACTGTACAAATACTCCCAAGACTTAATTTTATGTGTTGAGAGCGCCAATGATGATAAGTGGCAGCACAAGCAGAAATAGAGGCAATTATGCACCAGATATTCGAATGGACCCCGTTACTTGAAGTTGCGGGGTCTTCTTCTTTTCGGGTTCTCTCTGCTCAGTTTGGGGATGGCTACGCTCAAGAAGTTGGCGATGGCATCAACACGAAAAGCGATAGCTACTCCCTAACGTTCAAAGGCAATTTCGAAAAGATTAAGGCGATCATGGATTTTATTGATGCTCACCAAGGCTACCTCCCTTTTTACTGGTCACCGAAAGATTACCAAGGGGATATGTTGCTCTGGACGTGCCGAGGTTACAGCAAAGACAACATTTCACATAACGCAAGGCAAACGGGGATTTGGTCGCTTTCTTGCACATTCGTTCAGAGGCATGAGCCATGATTTTAGCAGACGTACAAAAGCTAACACCAGGTAACCTAGTCACGCTTTATGAGCTAGATATGACAGAGCTAGGCGGTGATGTTCAGCGATTTCATAACTACGACCACAAAGAGATCATTTGGCAGGGTAATACTTACTATCCGTGGGCGATTGAGGCGTCAAACTTTGAAAGAACGGGCGAAATGCAGCAGCCTAACCCGTCATTGTCAGTCGGGAACATCGGCGAAGATGGTGATGGTAATAAGGTTACTGGTGTGGTCACTGCGCTCTGTCTAGCTTTCGATGATTTGGTGGGCGCAAAGCTAATCAGGCATAGGACGTTTGCCAAATACCTCGATGCTGAAAACTTCGGTGGGGTTAACCCAACAGCCGATCCAGATGAGCATTTCCCTGTTGAAACGTGGATAGTCAGTCAGAAGGAGCGAGAGACACCGGAAGTGGTTTCTTTTGTCTTGGCTTCTCCTATGTCACTTGATGGGGTTCAGCTTCCGCGCAGACAGGTTATTGCTAACGTTTGCGGCTGGCTTGTTATGGATTCATCCGGTTACGGCGGTTATCGCGGGGCTGGATGCGGTTATACCGGCACAAACTATTTTGATAAAGATGGCAATCAAGTAGCGGACCCATCCTTGGACAAATGCGGCGGTCGAGTATCGGACTGCAAAAAACGGTTTGGTGAAAACTCACCATTGAGTTACGGATCATTCCCATCAGCAGACAGGTTGAGCTAATGAAAGCACACATCAAAAAAGCTATCGAGAAACACGCGCTGAAAGATTACCCGCGAGAGTGCTGCGGGTTGATTATTGCCGTTGGTGGGAAGCAAAAATATATCCCATGTCGAAACATCGCCGATCACAATCTTGATTTTCGCATGTCTGCGGAGGATTACGCGCTAGCAGAAGATGAGGGCCAAATCCTTTCGGTTGTTCACTCGCACATTGACCGTGACGCTTACCCGTCAGAAGCGGACTTAGTTAGCTGCGAGCAAACGCAATTGCCTTGGCATATCGTTGCTGTTGGGCTTGATGCCGGAGATTTAGAGCCCTGCGTCAGGCAATGGCACAGCTTTGAACCATCAGGCTATGTTGCCCCGCTAGTTGGGCGTGAGTTCTTCCACGGCTCATTGGACTGCTACGGGCTAGTCAAAGACTTTTACTCAAGAGAGTTAGGCATTGAACTGCCTGAATTTGAGAGAGAGGATTTTTGGTGGCAGAAAGGGGGTAATCAAGAGCTTTATCTAGACAACTTAGACAAGGCAGGTTTTTACCAAGTTGATGAACCGAAATATGGCGATCTCATCTTGATGCAGTATCGCAGTGAGAGAACTAATCACGGAGGGATATATCTCGGTGATGCACAGCTAAAAACTCAGCCGGATCTCCATCCGGTGCTAAATGCTTTACTACATCACCCGATGCCCAGGCTCTCAGAGAGAGCCGTTTACGCTGGCTACTGGCAAGACATAACTCGAATGATAGTGAGACATAAAGATGCAAAATGAAAAACCAAGAACAATCCGATTATACGGAAAGCTAGGTGCTAAGTTTGGCCGTGTTCATAAGTTTGTTTGCAACAGCCCAAGAGAGGCAGCATCCGCGCTTTGCGCTATGGTTCCCGGCTTTAAACAAGAAATGATGGAGAGTAAAGATAAAGGCATTGAGTATGCCATCTTTATCGGCAAAGAAAACATTAGTGAAGAAGCGTTAGGTGCACTAGCCGGAAATAAAGATATTCGAATCGCTCCGGTCATTGCGGGGTCTGGCAGAGGCTTTCAAGTTGTAGCTGGTGTTGCTCTCATGGTGGCTTCTTACTGGTCTGGGCCTTACGCAGCACAAGTATTTGCTGCAGGGCTTGCTTTGGCTGTCGGTGGTGCGGCTCAGTATTTAACCAAGATCCCCGAGGGCAACACAGGTACTGAAGTAGATAACGGCGCGTCTTATAACTTCAATGGCCCCGTTAATTTAACAGCACAAGGCAACCCTATTCCAGTGCTGTACGGCGAGATGATCGTCGGTTCCATAACCGTTTCAGGCGATATGTATTCGGAAGATCAACAGTAGGCGCATCATGATAAAAATCGAACAAAGAAAAGGCGGCTTTAAAGTCGTTGGATCTGGCGGTGGTGGCAAGGGCGGAAGCAACTCCCGCACTCCGGTTGAGTCACCAGATAGCTTGCATAATACTTCTTATGCCGCGATTTTAGACGTGATCAGTAACGGTGAAGTAGTTGGCCCGTTACATCCAGATCAGCCGCTTCGTGATATTTACCTTGATGGCACACCGATTCAAAACGAGGACGGCTCGCTAAACTTCAGTCGCGTAGAAACGGATTATCGAGTCGGCACGATTGACCAAGATCACATCGCTGGATTCCCTGCGTCTGTCAATGTTGTATCCGTTGGAACCGAAGTGACAACACCAATGCCTTGGATTCAGCAAGTTACAGGATCTGAGCTTTCTGCGGTAAGAGTTAGCGTTAATGTTCCTACGCTACTCGCAACGCTCGACTCTGGTGATAACGCAGGTGACCGAGTTGGCTACAAAGTCGATTACGCTATTGACTTGGCGATTGGTGGTGGCTCGTTTGAAACCGTAGTTAACGCAAGTTTTGACGGTAAGACTGTCAATGGTTATACAAGAACGCACAGAATTGATTTGCCAGACGGTAACGCTTGGCGAGTAAGGGTGCGACGATTAACACCAGAAGCATCAAGCACTACGATTCAAGACGCAATCTACGTTAATTCATATGCAGAGGTGATTGACGGCAAATTCAGGCACCCAATGACCGCGCTGATCGGCTTAAAGATTGACGCCGAGCAATTCCAGAGCATCCCAACTCGTGCTTATCATTGGAAAGGGCGCGTCATTCGCGTTCCTTCTAACTACGATCCCGAAACTCGCACTTACAACGGAACTTGGGACGGCTCGTTTAAAAACGCATACAGCAATAATCCTGCATGGGTATTTTTTGACATGCTAACCAACAACCTTTATGGGCTTGGAGAGTATATCAATGTAAGTACTGTTGATCGCTATGCGCTTTATCAAATAGCGGCCTATTGCGATCAGATGGTTGACGACGGCATGGGCGGATTAGAGCCTCGTTTTGTATGTAACTGTTTTATCCAGTCAGCTCAAGATGCGATGCGCGTGATTAACGATTTATCAAGCGTGTTCCGTGGCATGGCTTACTACGCTGATAGTCAAGTCGTTCCAGTTGCTGATATGCCAAGCGATCCGGTTTATACATACACCAACGCTAACGTCATAGATGGGCTGTTTGAGTATTCAGGTTCTGACTTAAACACTCGCAAAACAGTTGCCCTTGTTTCTTACAATGATCCGGACAATTTCTACAAATCAAAAGTAGAAGTTGTTGAAGATTCTGACGGCATAGCAAGATACGGCATTCGTAAAACCGAAGTGATTGCTTTCGGTTGCTCTTCTCGCGGACAGGCTCAGCGCATTGGGCTCTATTTGCTCTACACATCACGCATGGAAACGGGAGGCGCTGCTTTTAGCGTTGGTTTGGATGGGGTTATTCCTCAGCCGGGATCAATCATTAAAGTTGCTGATAGAAATAGAGCGGGTCGTCACATCGGTGGCCGCATTCGCTCAGCAGAGATTAACGCCATTGTTGCAGACCGTGATAACCCTGCCAAAGTCGGGGACAATCTAACTGTTAACTTGCCCAGCGGAAAATCAGAAACCAGATCAATATCGGCGATTGATGAGCGTAAGATCACGGTTTCACCTAACTTTTCTGAGATACCAGCAAGTCAATCCGTTTGGTCGATTGATGCGGATGATCTTGTTACTCAGCAAGCGCGTGTTATTGCAGTGCAGGAAGCCGATGATATTACGTTTAGCGTTTCGTGCGTCTTTCATCATCCCGGTAAATTTGCTGCAATTGATTCGGGTGTAAGGCTTGAACCGCTTCCTGTTTCTGTGGTACCTCCCCGAACTCAAACCGCGCCAAGTAATATAGAAATAACTCAGTTTAATGTATTTAAGCAGGGAACAACTAGGCAGAACGCAGAGATAAGCTGGGATGCCCCTGAGTACGCAGTTCAGTACGATGCTCAGTGGAAGCGCGACAATGGCGATTGGGTCGCTATCCCGAGATCAGGCACAAGAACAGTACAAATAAGTGATATTTACTCAGGAAAATACTTAGTCAGAGTAAGGGCGCTAAACTCTCTCGATGTGCCATCTCTTTGGGCCTATTCGGACGAAACAGTATTAAGTGGTTTGGTTGGAAGTCCACCGTCACTAATCTCGCTTACAACAAAAAGCGAAGTTATGGCCATAACGCTTAATTGGAAATACCCCTCGACTCCGAACATTATTTCACACGTAGAAATCAGATCGGGAACCGTTGCGGGGTTTTCTTCAAGCAGTGTCATTGCTTCAGTGCCATATCCTGCGACATCATTCACACTGAACGGGCTTGGTTACGGGACTGAAAGATGGTTCTGGGCGAGACTTATAGATAAAAATGGCGAATCTGGCGGCTGGTATCCTCTGTCAACTCAACTTGGCGTGTACGGAAGAACGTCAAGTGACGCATCTAGCATCCTTGATTATCTTGAGGAGCAGATAACAAGAGGGCAGCTTGCTCAGAGTTTAGCTAAAGAACTTGACGGCCTAGGCGCTCAAGTAGAGCAAAGTCAAGAGACGGTCGAGGAACTGGATGGCTCAATAAGGGCAAATTGGCAAGTAAAAACCCAAGTAAGACAGGACGAAAGGGTCGTTCAGTCCGGTATCGGGCTTGGCGCTGCGATAAATGCAGACGGAACGAGTCGATCTGAGATTCTTCTCATGGCTGACACTATCGCTTTCCTGACCAAGCTAAACGGCGAATTACATGCCCCTTTCATTTTCGACACTGTTAACGACACCGCAATTCTTAACAGCGCGATAATCGGCGATGCAACTATTGATTTCGCAAAGATAACTGACACTTTGCAGTCAACAGACTATCAGCAAGGGCTTGATGGCTGGCTATTTGGCAAAAACGGTAATGCTGAGTTAAACAATGTTACGGTTCGCGGGGTTGTATATGCCTCTGGTGGTGAGTTTCATGGAAAAGTTTATGTTGAACAGCTCGAAGGGGATATTACTTCATCCGACACATTTAAGTTCCCAAAGAAAACCGCAACGGTTGTCGCCTATAGAGATTATCCGCTTATAAAAGTAAATATTCCCAAAGCAATGCCATTTGATAGAACTTGCAGGGTTGATGGAAATATAAGGATATCAGAATCAACAACGGCACAATTCAATGGAGAGACGTACATTAGAGACAATAACGGAAACCTCATTGATAGATACATTTGCTTGATGAACGGGTTAAAAATTTACCCCGGCAACGTGAGTAGGACTATTTTGCCCCAAGGCGCATCATTTCAGATACCTGCGGGAGCGAGTGGGGATTTCACCATTGGATTTAATATTGGATTTGTTAACTCTGGCTCTGGGTCAAGTGTCATTTTCACTTCATCACCCTTGGGCTCAAATGAAGATTTTGCCTATGACTTTTCGGTAACTGTATTTCGCACGGGTGCTTCTGTAAGTGGACTGGCGATTTAGGAGATAAAATGTCATCAATACAAATAAAGGGTATCTCTGTTGGCCCTTCAGACATAATTCAGCCCAACTCTGAATTTATGATAATTTCAAAAATAAACTACGGTAACACGACAAAAAATGCAAAAGCATCAGAAAGAACGCTGCCTGACGGAAGTTACGACTTTCGACTAGTGTTCGGCAAGCATCTTATATCGGTAAGATATGAGAACGATAGTGCATTTTCACAACTAGGGACGGTTTCTGTCAGTAATGAACTGCCTGAAACAATCGACTTAGTCACATTGCTTGCTACATCGTCAACTGACCCTGACCCGGTCCTAGTAACTCAACTTCAACAAATAGCAAAAGAAGCATCGCAAAGCGCAGCTAGCGCTCTATCCAGTGCTAACTATACGCAAGAAATGAAGGAGGATGTTGAGGTATACGCAGGGCAAGTATCGTCTAACGCCCAAACTGTTAGCGAAGATAAGCAGTTAGCACAGCAAGCGGCTCAGACGGCAACGCAGAAAGCGGAGCAGACTGAGCAAGATGCTTTAGCGACGTCACAAGATCGAACGGCAGTATCAGAGTTAGCTCAGCAAGTATCATCTAACGCTCAAACCGTTATCGAAGATAAGCAAGTGGCTCAGACCGCAGCCCAAACAGCAACGCAGAAAGCTGATCAGACTGCGCAAGATGCGCTTGCAACATCACAAGATCGAACAGCAGTTTCCGAGCTAGCGCAGCAAGTGTCTTTAAATGCTCAATCAGCTAGCGAAGATAAACTGCTTGCACAGCAAGCGGCTCAGACAGCAACGCAGAAAGCCGAGCAGACTGAGCAAGATGCGCTTGCAACATCACAAGATCGAACAGTAGTTTCGGCAGCAAAATTGAGCGTTGATGAAAATGCACAGCTTGTCTCAGAGAAATCTATCCTCGTTGAGCAGCTATCATCGCAGACCGAACAAAACGCGCAAGTAGCAACAGAGCAAGCGACGATTGCAACGGAGCAGGCTGCTAAAGCTGAGGATTTAGTAAATGCAGCGACAGGCGGCTCGCTACTCAAAGAAGCCAACTTATCTGACCTAAATTCTACGACAGAAGCTCGCGCTAACTTGAACGTGTACAGCCAGCAGCAAGTAGATACTCGACTCGCAAAGAAAGTCGATGTTCTTGCGCTTGAGACGAACGCAAGCACTTTTACCTACGAAAACGGCAGGCTAATGAAACAGACAATCGAGCACGGTGACGGACAAGAAGTTATCACTTACACGTATGTAAATAACGCATTAACCCAAGATGTCAGTGTAAGAAACGACGTAACTAAGACAACCACTTACACATACACAGACGGACGGTTAGCAAGCATGGGAGTAACAACCGAATGAGCCTAGAGCCAGTAATCTTAAACGAGGTACAGCTAAAGTCGGCTGAAACTCAGGCAAAAATAGATACGCAGACACAGGTTTTAACTACTGATAATGCGACTAAACGTGATGAGATTAACACACATGTAAGCGCAGAATCTGGGCAAACTATTGCAGCTATCAATAGCGAAACTGCAACAAAGTTAGCTGAGCAAACAACTACTTTGCAGCAAACCATAACTGATAGTGAAGCAGTCGTAGCGCTGGCGGTAAGTAAAGAAGCTACCAGAGTTATAGACAGTTTATCCGGCAGTGAAAGTGGTCCAGTGATGATAGGGCAAGGGGTGTTGCTACCTGAATCTGGAGTAGATGCCACATACAATGGTATGAGATTTTTATTGTCTGGGGCTGTGATAGCGAATCCTGCTGGTCAGTTAGCGTCAATAGCCTCCCCCAATCTTAATCAGACAGAAGTAATGCCTCTATCTAGCTTATTGGTTTCGCCTGAGAGAGTTACAGATTTTGCATATGATGAAGCATCTCAATTGGGCGTAGCTATTACTTCTGCTGGTGGGATACTTCTGTCTAAGAATGGTAATGCATATACAAGAAAAGAAATAATTGGGTTTGAATCCACCCCTTTGTCCAGCGTGGTAGTACACAATAATGAGATTCATGTAGCGGGTTATCAAGGTTTATATGCAGTGTCAGTAAATGATGGAGCTACCTTTACAGTTGACAATTCAGTAAAGAATATCTTTGGTACGGGTAATATTTTCGGGTTAACTGTAACCGAAAGTATGATTAGTGTTTTTGGGGCTGGAGGTATATTAGCAGTTAAGCGAGAGGGCGGAAGTAGTTTTACTCAGGTGCTTACTGGCACTACAGCGACACTGAGGCGAGGGTATGCAGAGGGTGGCTCAGCAATTATTGGGACATACGGTGGGGGGTTAATAACCACTTCAAATGCTTTTTTGACAGTAGTTCCTCGTGATATAAGCAGCCATACTAGCTTTGTAAATTGTTACGACATAGTAAGCAAAGAGGATGGTGTTTATCTGTTGTTCACGGGGGCTTCTACTTCTGCGTTTAGTTTACTTTACTACCCAGAGATTGATGCATCAGAAGCACCTGCGGAGGTTTACACTCACTCAGGAGGAGAAGATACGGCAAATGTTCAACATGGTGCAAGCGTTAACGGTGCTATATATGTAGGGGCAAGTGGTAGCGCTGTAGGTAAGTCACCCGTTGTAAGGAAACTGTACACAAACCCTATGCGACTAGTGGCCACGGAAAAAATAACTCCTATAAGTGCCAATGACTATGCGTTATTTGCATTGAAAAGTGTAGATAATCAATTAGTCATTTCTCAAACAGCGAAGACGAGTTCTGTTGTAAATACGGTCGGATTCACTGAGTACACACCTAATTTATATATGAGGTACGAATAATGGGCATTGTTGTAGTAGATAAGAATCTTAGAGAACTACTTAAGTTGGATGTACCTGCAGATATGACAGTGGCAAAAGCTGAGAAGATTTTAGAAATTAAATCTGAAGCGGAACGTAGGATTGGTTTACTGGAATGGCGTTTAGAACGTGCAAAAGAACGCGAAGCTCTTGGTATTGTAGGCTATGAAACAGTTAATGATATTTACCAAGAAAAAGAAAGTATTAGACAGTGGTCTAATCAACTTGAAGTGGAGTTGATGCAACTTGAGTCAATTGATGCAGTGAATGTATTTTCTGTTCGATAAGGCTAAATTGTGCCATGCGGGTGGGGTAATTGCACCCTACCTTTATTGTTGCATGATCTATAAGATGGGGAATTTCATTCCCCAAAATAAAAGCCAAGTCATTGATATGCATAATTTAAAATAACTGCATTTTTGCGATTTATTTACCTTGTTTTTGATGTTTAAGTTATTGAAAATAAATGTTTTTACGCTAATTTATGCAACCTTAATCCCGTCAAGGTGGCTTTTGCATTGTTGGCGCGCGGTGGCAAAAAAAGCTTGTAAATAGTGGCGATCTTTTTCGCTGTGGCGTGTTGCGGCAAATAGTCGACGCCATAAACCTTTCCCTAGTGGCTTGCTGGTAATAAGCCCCTGCCTAGAGAACTCGCTGATGGCCCAATTTGGCAGTGCTGCCACACCTAATCCAGCAGAGACCATTTGTACTAGCATCAAAGTGTTGTCGGCTTGTTTCCACTTCGCGGGTTCAACACTAGCAGGTTGTAGAAAGTGTTTCACCACATCCAAACGCTGCTTTTGTACGGGGTAAGTGAGCATCGTTTGTGAGGCGAGATCCTCTGGTTCAATCACCGATTTTCCTGCAAGTGGGTGAGTTGTAGAGGTGATAAGGCGCATTTCAAAATCAAAGAGTGGTTCGTAATGTACCTCTGAGCGAGGCAAAATATCGGAAGTGATGACCAAATCAAGTTCGCCGGCCAGCAATGCGGGTAACGGTTCAAAGCCAAAGCCGGACGAAAAATCTAACGTCACACTTGGCCAAGCAAGCTGGTATTCGCGCAGCGCTGGCATCAACCATTGAAAGCAAGAGTGGCATTCAATCGCCATGTGTAAGCGCCCATTGACGTCTTCTTTCAAACTGGCCAAGTCATTTTCAGCTCTGGCCAGCTTTGGCAAGATCTCGTCAGCCAGTTTCAGTAGGATCTCTCCTTCTGAGGTAAATTTCACTGGGCGAGTTTTACGTAGAAACAGTGGCCCGCCAATGCGTGTTTCGAGATCTTTAACCTGATGTGAAAGGGCCGATTGCGTCAAATGGAGCGCGGTAGCTGTTGAGGTGAGTGAGCCGCTGTCCCTTAAAGAAACTAAAGTCTTCAGATGCTTAAGTTCAATCATTGCCATTATTTTCCTTCATTCCTTTGAGAGAACGGTGGTTGATACCAATGTCGTGGGTCGCATCAACACGGTGACCATTCTGCTGTTCTGAGCTAAGTTACGCTTTTAATATGGAGCTGTAAACATCTAGACGTCTATTTATCTTGATGTCAATTAAAGCTCTCTGCAATCAACATGAATTTTTTTAATAAACAAGTTGAATAATTGCACCTTGTCTGTGGGTCAGTTTAGATGGATATTCTAGCCATCCAGACATCTTTATCTCATGCGATAAAGAATCAGACACGATCAACAGCAAAAGGACTAGGGACATGACAACGACGACTCACATCTTAGGTTATCCACGCATTGGTGAAAAACGCGAACTGAAATTTGCGTTAGAAAAATATTGGCGTGGCGAAAGCGATCAAGCGCAGTTACTGCAAGTAGGGCATGACATTCGTCAGAAAAACTGGGCTGAGCAGCAACAAGCGGGTCTGAGTTTTTCAACCGTAGGCGATTTCGCTTGGTACGATCACGTACTCACAACCACATTGCTCCTTGGACACGTTCCTAAACGTCATAAAAACGGCTTTCCTGATTTAGATACACTCTTTCGCGTTGGACGTGGTCAATCACAAGCGGGTTGCGGCTGTAGCGGAAGTGCCGCTTCTGATATGACTAAATGGTTTAATACCAATTATCACTACCTTGTGCCGGAGTTCAGCCAAGACGATACGTTCGAAGTCAGCTGGCCTCAACTGTTTGAGGAAGTCAATGAAGCGTCGAAAGCAGGCCACCAAGTTAAGCCTGTACTGCTTGGCCCGCTGAGCTACCTCTACTTGGGTAAAGAGGTCGAAGAGGGATTTGATCGCCTGACCTTACTGCCTCGTTTATTGACCGCTTATCAAGCAATTTTAGCTAAGCTTGCTAAACAAGGAGTGGAATGGGTACAAATCGATGAGCCTATTTTAGCGTTAGAGCTAGAATCAAAGTGGCAAGATGCATTTAAGTTGGCTTATCAAGTGATCGCTGGTGATGTAAAACTGTTACTGACTACTTATTTTGATTCGGTGCTTGATACGCTCGATAAAATCATTGAGCTACCAGTAAATGGATTGCACATCGATCTCTCTGCTTCTGCCGATCAATTGAACGCGGTACTAGAGAAATTGCCAAAAAATTGGGTACTTTCGGCAGGTGTGGTCAATGGTCGCAATGTGTGGCGCGCCGATCTTGCGACGTTATTGGCTCGTTTACAGCCAGTGAAGCAGCAACTGGGGGATCGTCTGTGGATTGCGAGTTCGTGTTCACTCTTGCATAGCCCGGTCGATTTAGATCTTGAGCAGCAGCTCAGTGATGAAGTACAAAGTTGGTTTGCATTTGCCAAACAAAAAGTGACAGAAGTTGCTTTACTTGGTAAGGCACTGGACGGTGATGACGCGGCGATTCTGGCCTGTGAAACTTATAGCCAACCGATACTTGCACGTAAAACGGCAACTCACGTTAATAAACCGCATGTACAGGCGAGAGTCAACAGCATAACGGCGGCACTCTCTGAGCGCAGTGCACCTTATTCAGAGCGCGCTCATCACCAAGCTGAAGTGTTAGGGTTGCCATTTTTGCCAACGACAACCATAGGCTCATTCCCTCAAACGAGTGAGATCCGTCATCAGCGCAGTGCTTACCGTCAAGGTAAACTGGCACACGCTGATTATATCAATGCATTGAAAGGGCACATTGCCGATGCAGTAAAACGTCAAGAGGCACTTGATCTCGATGTGTTAGTGCACGGTGAAGCTGAGCGTAACGACATGGTGGAGTACTTTGCCGAAAACTTAGCCGGTTTCCAGACTACACAATTTGGCTGGGTGCAAAGTTACGGCTCACGCTGCGTAAAACCGGCTATCGTGGTGGCCGATATTGAACGTGAAAAAACGATTACGGTGGAGTGGTCTACTTATGCTCAATCATTGACTGCGAAGCAAATGAAAGGAATGTTGACTGGGCCTGTAACGATTTTATGCTGGACGTTTCCTCGTGAAGATATTTCTCGTCAAACCATCACACAGCAATTGGCTTTCGCTTTGCGTGATGAAGTGGCAGACCTGCAGCAAGCGGGCATTAACATCATCCAAATTGATGAACCTGCGATTCGTGAAGGATTGCCATTGAAGAAGCGTGACCATCAAGCATATCTGGCGTGGGCAGTTGAGGCATTTAAAATTGCGGCGGCGAGTGCAAAACCCGAAACGCAGATCCACACTCACATGTGTTATAGCGAATTTAATGAAATCATTGATTCGGTAGCGGCACTGGATGCTGATGTGATTACGATTGAAACTTCTCGCTCGAATATGGAACTGCTCAAAGCGTTTGAAGAGTTTAACTACCCGAATGAAATTGGCCCAGGTGTGTACGATATTCACTCGCCAAACATTCCCTCTCAAGAGTGGATTGAAGGTTTGTTGCGTAAAGCGGCGGAAAAAATTCCAGCCGATAGATTATGGGTTAACCCTGATTGCGGCTTAAAAACGCGCAATTGGAATGAAGTTGAGGCAGCACTGACCAACTTAGTGTCAGCAGCTAAAGCGCTGCGCAAAGAGCTTAAACCCCAGCAAAGTTAAGCTACATTAATCTTGACAGAGGCCTCAAATGAAGCCTCTGTTTTTTACGAATAAAGTGGTTGATGAGTGGTCATCACTAATAAGGGGAGGACTATTGTGCCGAACAAGTTGCTTTACTAATGAATTGGTCCACAACAAGTTGGCCTCGCGTATTGCGCATTTTAATTCGATAAGTTAAGCCGAGGTCGAGGTTAGCGCGTGTGGTTGAATCCGAGCAGTAGGTATTGATGCTGGTTTTCAACACTTGATCAATCGGCTTTGCTCCTTTTTGACCCTCATTGTAAATCATCATAATTTCCACCGTACTGCCTTTAGCACTGGCACGCATCACGGACAAAGGCCCAAATTCTAAGGGTAACTCAGCGCTAATCACATTCGCGCGATTACTGGCTACGGCTTCCAAATATTTTTGCTGATCACCATTCGAGCTACAACCCACCAGTACCAGCGTTGTAAACAGAGCACAGAGAATGACTTTCATCTTAAAACACTTTCTTGAAGGGTTTAACGATAACATGTTGATACACACCGGCAGCAACATAAGGATCGGCATCGGCCCATGCTTGAGCTTGTCTTAACGAATCAAACTCAGCGATGACTGTTGACCCGGTAAACCCAGCTTCTGCTGGATTCTCCGAATCAATTGCTGGCATTGGCCCTGCGGTTAATAGACGACCTTCATCTTGCAAGGTTTGTAAGCGCTCTAAATGTTGTGGCCGGACACTCATGCGTTTTTCCAACGAGTTTTCTACGTCTTGAGAGAAAATAACGTACCACATATTGATATCCTTATTGTTTGATAATGAAGTCGAGGCCTTACTGTACTGAAACTGGCGCGTATTGAAAGCAACCAAACTGAATTTCTGTGATCAGTTGCTAGGCTTAATCGGTCGAGGGCGGCCATCGGTATCAATGGCGACATAATTGAAGGTTGCTTCACATACTTGGAAACGATCTCCCACGCTGTCGTATTTGATGGGTTTTACCCATACTTCAAGATTGACTGACATTGAAGTGCGGCCAATTTTGGTGCATTCACCATAACAACACACCACATCACCTACCTTGACGGGTTTTTTAAACGTAATGCTAGAAACAGACACAGTGACAACGCGGCCAAATGAGATCTCTTTGGCTAAAATTGCGCCAGCCAAGTCGAGTTGAGACATGATCCAACCGCCGAAAATGTCACCGTTGGCGTTAGTATCTGCTGGCATGGCTAAGGTGCGTAGCAATAATTGGCCTCTTGGGGCACTATTTTCCTGATTCATTTTTCGACATCCACAACAACAAAACAGCGACCAAAGTGGTCGCTGAAAAATAGGGACGGATTATACCAAAGACAGCCTGTTTTGCACTCAAAGAGTCCTCTGAATGAATCCTAGCGAGAAGGTTAGTGCAATCAGTGCTCGTGCGAGGAGGGTTTGCTCTCGGAAACTTGCTTCTCTTTTGGCAGGTGTTTGTAGATAAAAACGCCCGTTAATAAGGTATAAACAAAAGTTGCGGCTAATAAGCCAAATACTTTGAAGTTGACCCAAACATCCAATGGCAGTTGATATGCAATGTAGATGTTTAGTACAGCGCAAACGCTGAAAAAGAAAACCCACGCCCAGTTGATTTTTGCCCATACGTGTTCAGGTAAGGTTAGCTCTTTGCCAAGCATTCCTTTAATGGCTGATTTGCCCATGATGTGGCTGATGGTCAAGCCCAAGGCAAACACAACGTAAACAATGGTGACTTTCCATTTAATGAAATTGTCATCGTGAAAGAAAATCGTCATACCACCGAAGATAGTCACCATCAAAAACGTGATGATCTGCATTTTTTCAACTTTCTTATACAGTGCGTAGGTCAGGGCAATCTGTACCGCACTGGCCACGATAAGTGCCCCTGTGGCGACATAGATGTCGTACATCTTGAAAAGGGCAAAAAAGATGATAAGTGGTATAAAATCAATAAGTTGCTTCATTCGTATTTATGCTTCCGATTTAAACGTTGCGCACAGTCTAACCAAAACCGTGTCAGAGCTAAATAGAAAGAGACAATTCGAAACAAATTAACTAGAAATGGATCAACGTTCCCAGCCGCTGGTTTCAAGTTGTGGTATTGCTCGTTTCATATCTTCTAAATAGCCTTCACTTTTTAAATTGGCGACAGCTATCTGCAATTCTTCATCTGTCATTGAAAAACAGGAATCTTTGCCAGTAATTAAGCCTAGATATTGGTGGTATTCAAATTCACTGAAATGGCCAATCCGATCGATAACCAATTCTCGGATCCCGTGGTGAATCAAACCATAATAAGTATCACGATGAATATCCATTACTCATACTCCAAGTCGATTCGTGCTAACGCCAAAAGTTTGCCGCTGCTATGTGGCACGAAAGAGGTGTCGTTTATTATAGCAATCGCAATGCCAACTTTATCGTCAGTCATAGGGCGCTTTAATGATTAACTTTAGTATGAGAACTGTTTTTTTTGCAAATTGCGATGCAAAAAGAAAGCCGCATAGGATGCGGCTTGTATTGGATCAATGATGCTCTGTGATGAGTTAGGCTTTTTGCTGCTTCAATGAGGCCTCAGTGGCTTCTTCTTCAATCAAAGCATCAACAATAACGGCACACGCGGCATCCCCTGTGATGTTGAGCGCGGTACGGATCATGTCGAAGATACGGTCAAGGGCGAACAGTAGTGGCAAACCTTCAATTGGAATCCCAGCCGCTAGCAAAACGGCCACTACAAGGAAAGAAGGACCAGGAACACCTGCTTGACCGACGGCGCCCAGTGTCGCTGTTACGATGATGGCAATGTAAGCGCCCATCGAGAGATCAATATTGAATAGCTGGGCGAAGAAAATCGCAACTAAACCGTAATAGATGGCGTTGCCAGACATGTTGATGGTGGCACCTAACGGCAGAACAAAGGCGGCAGTTGAGTTGCGTACGCCAAGGTCGTGTTCTACGGTATCCATAGTGACAGGGAGTGTCGCCATTGATGACGCGGTTGAAAGGGCTACGGCTTGAGGCTTTTTCATCGCAAGGATAAATTTCTTAGCCGACGTCTTGGTTAAGACCTGAATCATCAGTGGGTAAGCAATAAAGCCGAAAATTAAAATGGCCGCGACATAAACGACAAACAGCTTAAATACCACCATCAATGCACCAAAACCAAACGTGCCGACGGCTTCAGCCATCAAACCGAATACACCGATAGGCGCGATGATCATCACTTTGTTGATCATCCACACCATGGCATCAACAATAGTGTTTACGCCATTGATGATCGGGTCACGTTTTTCTTTGCTCTGTTTAGAAATGGCAATGCCAAAGAACAAGCAAAAAACAAGGATTTGTAGAATGTTGGCATTATTCAGTGACTGGAAAACGTTGGTTGGGATCATACCCGTAATGGTTGCCCAAAAAGTAGGTAGTTCACCTTTTGCTGCGTATTCGGCAGAAAACATACCTTCAACGCCCGAAATATCGACGCCGATACCCGGTTGGAAGACTTCGCCCATTACCAGTGCCAGCGTCACGGCGAGTGCGGAAGTGACCGCAAAAAAGCTGAGTGTGACAAAACCGACTTTACCCGCCGCGTGGCTATTACCAAGGCCCGCAGCACCGGAAATAAGCGCAACGGCCACCAGTGGGATCACCAGCATCTTAATTAGGTTGATAAAAATGACACCCAGTGGCGAAAAGACGGCCGCATCGTGTCCCATCATGGCACCAACGGCAGTACCAATGATCATTGCAATGACGACTTGCACGCCAATGTTGCTTAACAAACTCTTTTTGTTTAACACTTCCATAACCTCTGTGCTAATTAATTGTAAATTCCTAGTGTTACCCACTACATAAATATCAATCGGTGGATAAATATTTCGACTAGCTTTTTACACGGATATTTTACATTTAGCAATATGGTAACAAGGTAAATTGACAAGATTATTGATAGTTCATTGACATGAAACGTGGTTTTTTCAAAGAGAAAACGTTTGCTATTTGTTTTGTCAATTTAATGAGTGGTTGGTTTGTGTTTTGTGAATGAATTTGGCGAGGCGTAAATGTTAAAAAAAAGATCGATTTCTTGGTTTGACTCAGAAATCGATCAGGTTGGTTTTTGCTGTAAACCAATTTATTTCAACGTCGCTGCTTTCATGCTGGAAACGAAATGGCTGAGAGTCGTTAACATTTCATCTGGCTGATTAAGTCGTTGTTCAATAATTTTCACCACTGCGGATCCCGATATTGCGCCAGCGGCACCGGCGGTGATGGCCTGTTTGACTTGCTCAGGTTCTGATATGCCAAACCCAAGCAATGCGGGTGGGGCATCAAATTGGTTCAGTCTTTCCAACAAGGCATGTACTGGCATATTGGCTTTTGTTTCTGCTCCTGTCACACCGGATCGAGACAGTAGATAAGTATAGCCACGGCCAAGTTTGGCGACCGCGGCTAGGGTCTCATCACTGGCGGTGGGTGGTGCGATGAAAATGGGTTGAATCCCGTATTTGTCTGCCGCCGCGACAAATTCACGGCTTTCATTAGTCGGAACATCGGCGATCAATACTGAATCCACACCTGCATTTTTACAGCGTTGGTAGAAGTTCTCGATGCCGCGTGAATAAACGAGGTTGGCATACATGAGTAGTCCGATAGGCAGGTCAGGATATTGCGCGCGAATTTTGGTTATCAACTCAAAGCAGATATCTGGAGTCGTCCCTGCATCCAGTGCACGAATATTCGCCCCTTGGATGGTTGGGCCATCAGCGAGCGGATCCGAGAAAGGGATACCGAGTTCTAATGCGTCTGCTCCTGCTTCCACTAGCGTTTGCATGATGCGCAGTGATTGCTCTGGATCTGGGTCCCCGATGGTCACAAATGGAACAAACGCACCTTGATTGTTGTCAGCTAAACGCTGAAATAGGGTTTGATAGCGATCCATTACAGCGCTCCTTTCTCTTCTAATAGTTTATGGACGGTGAAAATATCTTTATCGCCGCGACCGGATAGATTCACGACCAATAACTGCTCTTTTTCTGGCTCGGCATACGCCATCTTCACGGCGTAAGCAACCGCATGTGATGATTCCAGCGCGGGAATAATACCTTCGTTACGTGCGATCGATTGGAAAGCATCGAGTGCTTCGTCATCGGTAATGCTTTCGTACTCAGCGCGGCCTGTCGCATAAAGATGAGCGTGCTGAGGGCCAACAGAAGGGAAGTCAAGCCCAGCGGACACCGAGTAAGACTCTTCTACTTGCCCGTTTTCATCTTGCATCAAAGGTGATTTCATGCCGAAGAAAATACCTGTCTTGCCGTGCTTCAATGGCGCGCCATGCTGGTGGGTATGAATGCCTTTTCCTGCTGGCTCAATGCCAATCAAACGGACATTCTTTTCTTCAATAAAGTCAGCAAACATGCCAATCGCGTTCGAACCGCCGCCGACACAAGCAAGCACCGCATCTGGTAAACGACCTTCGCGAGCCAAAATTTGCAGTTTCGTTTCTTCGCCAATCATGCGTTGAAATTCACGGACTATGGTTGGAAATGGGTGAGGACCCGCTGCTGTACCTAATAAATAGTGGGTGGTTTCATAGGTGGCAGACCAGTCACGTAGCGCTTCATTGCACGCATCTTTAAGTGTTGCTGATCCTGAATGAACGGGGATCACTTCTGCGCCCATTAGCTTCATACGAAACACGTTGGGGCTTTGGCGTTCAACATCTTTTGCGCCCATATAAACGCGACATTTTAGCCCCAGTAGTGCGCAGGCCAACGCCGTTGCAACACCATGTTGCCCTGCGCCTGTTTCGGCAATAATTTCATGTTTACCCATACGCTTAGCAAGCAGTGCCTGACCAAGTACTTGGTTGGTTTTGTGTGCGCCACCGTGCAATAAGTCTTCACGTTTTAAGTACAATTTGGTTTTTGTGCCTTTCGTGAGGTTTCGCGTCAAAGTTAGCGCCGTTGGCCGACCTGCATACTCTTGTAGTAACGTCATGAATTCAGCACGAAATTCAGGATCTTCCTGCGCATCAATAAAAGCTTGTTCCAATTGGTCAAGCGCTGGTACTAAAATTTGTGGAACGTATTGACCACCGTATTCGCCAAAATAGGCATCGAGTTTTGCCATGATTCGTATCCTTAGTCTCTGTGTTACTGCTGAGTAATTCAGCGGTAATGAATCTGTTGTTATCCCTTGCTACTTGACCTTGCGGCTGGGTGAGTCACTCGCTTTTCAAGTCAATGGGAATCGATTTAGTGTTAGTACTGCCGAATAGCGTCGAACGCTAGGGTCAGCTTGTGTAAGTCTTTTTTCCCCGGCTCGCTCTCAACACCTGAATTGAGATCGAGCCCTAAACAACCGATGTTTGCTGCTTGCTGAGCATTTTCAGGGGATAAGCCACCCGCCAACATGACATCGTTTACCTCGGTTAGTAATTGCCAGTCAAACCGTTGGCCAGTGCCGCCAGATTGCGTTCCTACTTTGGCATCGAATAAATGACGGTCAATGTGGCGCTCAAGTTTGGTCGGCAGGCAGTCGCTCACGCCATAAGCTTTCCAGATTTCAATCTGGCTAGGTAAGTGAGCTCTCAATTGGTCAACATAGGCTTGATCTTCTTCGCCATGCAGTTGCACCGCAAAGAGTTTTAACGTCGTAGCAATCTGCGTAATGGCTTCAATAGTGTGATTTTGAAACACGCCCACGTAGCGCAGCGGTGCGCCGCTCACCGTCAAACGTGCATTGTCCAAGTCGACATAGCGTTTGGATTGCGGCACAAAAATTAAGCCACCAAACACGGCTCCAGCTTGATAGGCTTTGGCCGCATCGTCAGCGTGAGTTAAGCCGCACACTTTGTTTTCGCCGAGCGTCACTTTGCGTACCGCTAGCTCTAAATTTTCTTCGGCCATTAACGAGCTGCCGATTAAAAATCCGTTGGCGTATTGCGAAAGTTCACGCACTTGTTGGTGAGTATAAATGCCAGACTCAGAGATGATCACGGTTCCTTCTGGGAGTAAAGGTGCCAGCTGTTTAGTGCGATTTAGATCGGTTGAGAGATCGCGCAAGTTGCGGTTATTAATGCCAATAACTTTCGCTTGCAGGGCGACTGCCCGGTGCAGCTCTTCCTCATTGCTCACTTCGGTTAAAATACCCATACCCAGTTGGTGAGCCACATTGGCTAGCGTTTGATAGTGTTGATCATCAAGGACGGACAGCATCAATAAAATGGCATCTGCACTGTAGTGACGAGCCAAATAAACCTGATAAACATCAACCATAAAGTCTTTGCAAATCACAGGTTGGCTTACTTGCGCGCGAACGCGTGGCAGAAATTCGAGGTTGCCTTGGAAATATTTTTCATCAGTCAAAACTGAAATGGCGTCTGCATATTGATGGTAAACCGAGGCGATATAATCCAAATCAAAATCTTGGCGAATGAGCCCTTTGGAAGGTGACGCTTTTTTACACTCCAAAATAAAAGCGGTTTTACCCGTATTTAACGCATCATAAAATGAGCGATCCGATGCGGTTAATAAATGTTCGAAGCTGCCTAATGGTTGCTGCGTTTTACGCTGCTCGACCCATTCATATTTGTCATTGACGATTTTGGCCAACACTTCAGCCATTTGAGTATGCTGGGTTGAAATGTGGTCAGAAAGTTGCTCAGGCATGGGGCTTAACCTCTTTGTGCCAGTTGTTGGACGAGCTGATAGGCTTTGCCCGAGTTCATTACACTAATAGCCTGTTGTGTATTGGCTTTGAGATCTTCTTGGCCAAAAAGACGCAGCAGCAGCGCCACATTAACAGCGACGGCAGCCAGTTGCGCTGGCGTGCCTTTCCCTGTCAGCAGGTTGGTGATAATGGCGCGATTCTCCGCAGGCTCACCACCTTGAATGGCTTCAAGTGGATAGCTTTCAACACCAAAATCTTTAGGTGTTAAGGTGTATTCGATGATGTGTCCATCACGAATTTCAGCCACTAAGGTTTCACCATGAATCGCCACTTCATCTAAACCACTGCCATGAACGACCGCTGCACGTTTCAATCCCATTTGTAACATGGTTTGGGCAATAGGCAGAACCAGTTCTTTACTGTAAACACCCATCAGTTCAATGTTGGGGCGAGCAGGGTTAATTAGCGGTCCTAATATATTGAAGATAGTGCGCGTTTTCATGGTTTGGCGCACGGGCATCGCATGACGCACGCCACCATGATATTGCGGCGCAAATAGGAAAGCGACGCCCAAATCATCGATGGCTTGGCGAGTATTTTCAGCGCTCATCGCAAGGTTAATACCAAATGAATCCAGTAGATCAGAAGAGCCTGATTTGCTCGATACTCCACGATTACCATGTTTGGCAATTTTTACGCCACAGGCAGCAGCAACAAATGCTGCGGTGGTTGAAATATTAAAAGTATTTGAGCCATCACCACCAGTGCCGACTATGTCTGCAAAATCATAGTCTGGCCTTGGAAACGGGGCCGCGTTAGCCAATAATGCTTTGGCTGCGCCAGCAATTTCATCGGGTGTTTCACCTTTGATTTTCAGTGCCGTCAATACCGCTGCCATCAAAATAGAGTCGAGTTCACCACGGATGATGACATCAAACAGTTGCTGGCTTTCTGCTTGCGAGAGCGACTGCTGCGCGTAAAGTTTATTAATGATGTTTTCCATAAAATATCCCTATAAATCCGTTAGTGGGTGCTTTTTTCTAAAGCCCAATCGATCGCATTGGCAAGCAATGCTGCGCCATGAGTAGTCATGATGGACTCTGGATGAAATTGAAAGCCGCACACTTTATCTTGCTCTTGCACCACGGACATCACGAGCCCATCAACCTCAGCCGTGATGGTTAAACTATCTGGAACCTCAGTAGCCACTAGGGAATGATAACGAGCAATGGCTAGTGGTGACGGTAGCTGTTGGTAAATACGGTGATGTTGGTGTTCCATCATCGAGATTTTTCCATGGATAATTTCGCCAGCACCCGCGACAGTGCCGCCGTAAGCTTCAACAATCGCTTGGTGACCTAAACAGATGCCAATGATCGGCACTTTGCCCTTAAGGCGTTGGATTAATTGTGGCATGCATCCCGCGTCTGCGGGCGCGCCCGGTCCGGGGGAGAGTAGCAGCAGCGGTTCATCCAATTGAAAGACCGCTTGTTCAATGCTCTGTGCGGCGATGTTGTTGCGATAAACTGTCACCGTATGGCCGAGTGAGCGGAATTGATCAACAAGGTTGTAGGTAAAGGAATCAAAGTTATCGATAAAAATAATGTTGGCCATGTCTGCTACTCCTGATGCGCGGCTTGAATTGCAGAGATCACGGCTTGTGCTTTACCACGTGTCTCGTCGGCTTCCGATTGAGGGTCTGAATCATAAACGACCCCAGCGCCCGCTTGAACTTGCGCAATACCCTGTTCGACATAAGCCGAGCGGATCACAATGCAAGTATCTAAATCGCCTTCCCCGGTAAGATAGCCTACCGCGCCACCGTAACTGCCACGGCGGGCTTTTTCCACGTTACGGATAAGCTGCATGGCGCGAATCTTCGGCGCACCAGTGAGTGTGCCCATATTCATGCACGCTTGGTAAGCGTGCAGTGCATCGAGATCGCTTCGGAGTTGACCCACCACGCGAGAAACCAAATGCATGACGTGACTGTAGCGATCCACTTTCAATAAATCAGCGACGTGGCGCGTTCCTGCTTGTGCAATACGTGCGACATCGTTGCGCGCAAGGTCGACTAACATCATGTGTTCAGCGTTCTCTTTTTTGTCGCAACGTAGTTCAAGTTCAATGCGGCTATCTAAATCAAAATCAATTGAACCATCGGTGCGTTTACCACGGCGGCGAGTCCCTGCGATAGGGTAAATCTCAATCTGGTTGGTTTCGGTGGCGTATTTCAATGCGCTTTCAGGAGAAGCGCCAAACAGAGTAAAGCGTTCGTCTTGCATATAAAACATGTAAGGGCTTGGATTGCTCTCTTTTAGTTTTTTATAAGCAGCAAGTGGTGAAGGGCAAGGCAGGGTAAATCGGCGAGAAGGCACCACCTGAAAAACATCGCCTTTCACGACAAATTCTTTTAACGCTTTAACGGTCTTGCAAAACTCTTGGTCAGAAATATTCGTTGTCACGCTTACGTTAGCTACGGTTTTGGCTTGCGGTAGTAATTTGGGTGCGGCACATTGCTGCGCGATCTCTTGTAAACGAGTAATTAATGTTTCGCGCATTGTTGGCGTGGGGTTAAAA
The DNA here is from genome assembly GCF_963874485.1 of Vibrio sp. V15_P4S5T153. Taxonomy (NCBI): domain Bacteria; kingdom Pseudomonadati; phylum Pseudomonadota; class Gammaproteobacteria; order Vibrionales; family Vibrionaceae; genus Vibrio; species Vibrio sp. V15_P4S5T153. Next base: position 496,698 of record NZ_CAWNHR010000011.1, read on the forward strand.
ACGCTGGCTTGCAACTGACAATGCTCAGTTTTATGGTCAATCACTAACAAGGTTTCCGCGATATAAAAAACGTAGTCTGGACACTGATTAGTCGTATCGGCATTTCCTAGCGGTTCGAAGTTGGCCACCAAATCGTAGGCAAATAAACCGCCTAGAAAGAGGGCATGTTTATCGTGATGACGAAGATCGAAACTGTGCTGCACGAGACGTAGTGCATCAAAAGAAGAGGCTTCGCGTAGGCGAGAATCTTCGTCTAGCGTGTCGTATGGTGCTTGAAATTGAAGTGTTAAGGTATTTTGTTGTAACTGATGTTCAATATCCGCTTTAATATTACGCTGTAGATGTTCGATGAGCTGTTGACCATTGTCTGTCAATGCGTGAAAAGTGACAACGTGACCAAAGCAAGTGATGCGCACGGCTGCATCAACCAATAATAGACTTTTGAGATCCTGTTTTGAGTCGATCTCGGCGGATTCTAATAGCAAACAATCTGTTTTTGACTCACATAGCGTATGAAATAGACGTGTTGGATCTTGGGTATAAGGCACGGACATATTGATTACGTCAATTTGGCCTAAGTTTTTAATTTCAATGGTCTTATTCACAAGACCTCCTTGATGAATTTTAATGTTCCTGTCGTCCATACTCGCATAATCCTCTTAGAGACCCAATCTTCACTTTGGGGGTTTCGCTGTTTTATTGCGCAATGTAATGTGAGCTATTCGACAAAATAAAAAGCCCGCTCATTGAGGCGGGCTTTGTGAATTCGTGTTCTATTTTAAAAGTACACGGTTGCCCACCAAGAACTTGTCCAAGTGTGCCACCAATTGAGCTCAGATGAAGCTGCGCTTAAATTGTGATTATGGTTTTGGTTAAATTCTTGTAACATGGTCAACCTCAAATACGTGCCTTGCATTTGTGTACTAGTTAACTAGTGCGATAGTAAAAAGTCAAGCCTAAAAGATGGCCAAAATAAAATTATGAGAATTGATCTACATAGCCACACCACTTCTTCAGATGGCAGGTTATCGCCGCAAGCCTTAATCGATAGAGCGCTAAGCTTTGATATTGAGGTATTGGCGATCACTGATCACGATACGACTGATGCATTAACTATTGCTCATGACTATATTAATCAGCAACAATTACCCATCACCTTGATCGATGGCATCGAGATTTCTACGGTTTGGCAAAATAAAGATATTCATATTGTTGGGCTCAACATCGACTCAAACGCTCAAGCTCTGCAGCAGTTAATTGAGCAGCAAAAGGCACATCGTGTGCAGCGCGCACAATTGATTGCACAACGATTGCAAAAAGTGACACGTGAAGGGGTGTTAGAAGAGGTGCAAGCCATCGCCGGAGAGGCACCGATTACTCGTGCGCATTTCGCAAAATGGCTGGTTGAACAGGGTTTTGCGAAGAACATGCAGCAGGTGTTCAAAAAGTTTCTTACCCGCGATAATCCCGGGTATGTACCACCAAGTTGGTGCTCGATGACAGATGCCGTTGAAGCAATACATGCCGCTGGTGGCCAAGCGGTATTAGCGCATCCTGGACGATATGACTTGACGACCAAGTGGCTCAAGCGCTTAATAACGGCGTTTGTAGAAGCGGGTGGTGACGCTATGGAAGTGGCACAGCCACAACAAGCGCCACAAGAAAGACGTAATTTGGCCGATTATGCCATACAATACAATCTATTAGCTTCTCAAGGCAGTGACTTTCATTACCCCTCACCTTGGATGGAACTGGGGCGAAATCTTTGGTTGCCTTCTGGCGTCGATCCTGTCTGGAAAGATTGGGGTTTAAGCCCTGTAGATAGACTCAATAATGAGGAATTACAATGAGCCAGTTTTTTTACGTTCATCCAGAAAACCCGCAGACTCGCTTGATTACTCAAGCGGTTGCCATTATCCGCAATGGTGGAGTTGTTGTGTACCCAACGGATTCTGGTTATGCACTAGGCTGCCAACTAGAAAATAAACAAGCATTAGAGCGTATTTGCCAAATTCGCCGCCTTGATGATAAGCATAATTTTACCTTGCTGTGCCGTGATTTGTCAGAGCTCTCTTTTTATGCGCGTGTGGATAATACCGCTTTTCGCTTGCTCAAGAATAATACACCTGGCCCTTATACCTTTATTTTTAAAGGGACCAAAGAAGTGCCACGTCGGTTGATGAATGCGAAGCGTAAGACGATCGGTATCCGCGTGCCTAATAACCGTATTGCACTTGATTTACTTGAAGCGTTAGGTGAACCGCTAATGTCCACTTCACTTATTTTGCCCGGCAACACCCATACAGAATCGGATCCAGAAGAGATTCGGGATCGCCTTGAGCACGCCGTGGATGTCATTTTAAACGGGGGTTATTTAGGTGAACAGCCGACGACAGTGATTGATTTCAGTGAAGATGATATGGTGGTTGCTCGCGTGGGAGCGGGCGATCCAACACCTTTTGAATAGCTTTTGAGTAGGCCATCAAAACGAGTGCTTTTTGGCGTAGAATTTGAGATACTATGCGGCCGCGATTTTGGGGTCGCATTTTTTCATTCGACGTCTGTGAAGACGACACATAGGTAGATAAATGAGCGAAAAGTTACAAAAAGTTTTAGCACGAGCTGGTCATGGTTCTCGTCGTGAGTTAGAAGCTTTGATTAGAGCAGGACGTGTCAGTGTTAATGGCAAGGTAGCTATGTTAGGCGAGCGTCTAGAAGATGATAACGCGGTTGTGCGTATTGATGGACATGCTGTTTCCGTTAAAGCGCCAGAAGAGGTTATTTGCCGAGTGCTTGCTTACTACAAACCGGAAGGTGAGCTTTGTACCCGTCATGATCCAGAAGGCCGTCGGACGGTATTTGATCGTCTACCTAAAATTCGTGGTTCGCGTTGGATTTCAGTTGGCCGCTTAGATGCCAACACCTCAGGCTTACTTCTCTTTACTACCGATGGTGAATTGGCTAATCGCCTTATGCACCCAAGCCGTCAAGTAGAACGCGAATATTTAGTGCGTGTTTTTGGCGAAGTGAACGAACAGAAAGTGCGTAACCTCGTTAAGGGGGTTGAGCTAGAAGATGGTTTGGCACGCTTTGAAGATATCGTTTACGCTGGTGGTGAAGGTATGAACCATACTTTCTACGTCGCGATTAACGAAGGCCGTAATCGCGAAGTTCGTCGTCTTTGGGAATCTCAAGATACCACAGTGAGCCGTTTGAAACGCGTTCGTTATGGCGAGATCTATTTGGACAAAAAACTGCCACGCGGCGGTTGGATGGAACTGGATCTTAAAGATGTAAACTATTTACGTGAATTGGTTGAACTGCGTCCTGAAAAAGAGACGATGCTAGATTTGAGCAAAGACAACACTTCACGTACTCGTGAGCGTGCGCGTAGCCAAAAAATTCGCCGTGCCGTTAAGCGCCATGAAGAGCGCGTAACGACGACTGGCAAGCCTAAAAGTCGTACGACCAATGGTACAACGACGAATGGTAAAAAAACTAACGGTACGACAACCAATGGTACAACGACTGGCCGTCGCAAGCCTGCTTCAAGTACCCGTAACAGTGGTGCCGATGGTAGCCGCGGCACTGGTCGGCCTCAAACTGGTAAAGTGAAAGCGCCACGTCGATAAGCGAAACTTTCTCGTTGCCTGTTAATTGATATTAAAATCCCGAGCTAAGCTCGGGATTTTTTCGTTTAAGAGATTGATAATAAACTAAAAATTAAAACAATAGAGTTGGTATTGAGCACTTGTGCATGATTGACATCCCTATGTTCATATTTTCTGGTATTAAGTGAGTAGAGTGAAGAAACAGGCTACATGTGGCATGTATGGTTGACTAAATTTTAGTGATGCTACAATGTTACGATCATAAGCGGGTACATTTGGAGTCAGTTAAACATGGATAGAGCAGGCATCTCAGCCGTTAAAGTGGCACTTATCTACGCAACATTTGCCGTGCTCTGGATATTATTCTCGGATATGACAGTCGAATTATTGCTAGATAACGCCCAGTTGCGCGCTCTCGCTCAAACCTATAAGGGGTTGATGTTTGTCATTATTACCGCCTTACTTTTGCTCATGTTGGTGCTTAGAGGGAATCGCTTACTAGAAAAAGCCAATGATATGGACAGCCTCACTGGGCTGCACAGCCTTAGTATGTTTGTGCGTACTCTCAATATAACGATCAAAAAATTAAAGTCTAATGAGCGATTTATTCTTTGTTACCTTGATGTCGACGATTTTAAAAGTATCAACGAAACTCTGGGGTTTGAGCGTGCAGATGCATTTTTGCAGGATTTAGCTCACGATATTAACGAAATGGCTTTGCCCGGCTCATTAGTATCGCGCTTACATGCCGATCAGTTTGCCAGTTTTGTAAAGTTGAGTGACGCTGTAGATATGGATTCTCATGTTCGGAGCGTCCAACGTCTGTATACCCATCGGGCCAAGCAACACAATATTGAAACAACTTGCTGCATAGGTGTTGCCATTTACCCAGCCGATGGTATCAGTGCCAGAGAACTGATGGTTTCCGCGACTGAGGCTCTTAATGTTGCAAAGAAACAAAAGAATGCCATTCAGTATCATGACAAAACATTAACAGAAAAAGCGATGCAGCGCCGGCAAATGGTCCTCGACCTGCGCTTAGCGATCGACGACGATAGCTTAACGGTTGTATATCAACCTAAATATGACCTAAAAACATTAACAGTCAACGGTGTCGAAGTACTGATTCGTTGGAACCATCCTGTTAAAGGCGCTATCCCGCCGGATGTTTTTATCCCACTAGCCGAGGACAATGGCTTGACGGGCGCTATCTCCAAATTTGTGGTTGGAAAAGTATCGCAGGAGCTGGGGCGTTCAGGAATATTGGGGACACAAATTAAACACGTTGCTGTTAATGTCTCCGCGACTGAGTTCAATAATGCTGATGAGATGTATGAACTCACGCGATTTATTCAGCAGCATGAGAATTTGAACTCATACATACGCATTGAAATTACGGAAACAGCAACGCTTACCGATATGAAAAAGAGTGTTGAAATTATTTCTAATCTGCAATCTAACGGGATTACTTTTTCCATCGATGATTTTGGCACGGGTTATACGTCACTTGCCATGCTCAAAGATCTTACTGTAGATGAAATCAAAATTGACCGCAGTTTCGTCTCTGAAGTAGAACATGATGATCGTTCAAGAACGATAGTGAATGCCATTATTGCTATGGCGCAAAGTTTTGACATCAATATTGTGGCAGAAGGCGTAGAGACAGCCAACCAATTGAAAATTTTGCAGACAATGGGCTGTCAACAAGTGCAGGGCTACTACCTAGGACACCCAATGCCAGTGGAAGATCTTATTAACCATCTATCTTTGAATATTAATTAAAAATCTCACCTATAAAATGAGTAGTACGCTCAGTACTTATTAAGCTGATGAGGTACGTATTTAGCGAGTTTGGTTGACTGCCGCTTCTTTGTAAGGCAGCTTCTTCACCCTCATGCACTACGAGCAAATGACAAACTATGGCTACAAGGTTTGCTGTAGTTGGAAATAGCGGCCTTGTTTGGCCAATAACGCTTGGTGGCTACCGTATTCCACGATTTCACCTTGTTCAATCAGGCAAATAGCATCCATTGTTTCTAACTCGACCAAGCGGTGAGTAATAAAGAGGACCGTTTTATGCGCAAAATGCTGTTGAAACAGAGCCAGAATTTGCTGCTCTGTTTGTTTATCCAAGCCTTCCGTGGGTTCATCGAGTAATAAAATTGAACCGTTGTGGAGCAGCGCGCGCGCGATACCGATGCGGCGTTTCTCTCCACCAGAGAGCTGACGGCCGCCGTCACCCAGCCATGCGTCCAAACCTAGATCGTCCAATAGAGTATGTAAACCGACTTGCGTTAAGGCGTGAGCTAGCTGTTGATCGTTTGCGCTTGGATTGGCCATCGCGAGGTTGTCTCGCAGCGTGCCATTGAGTACATCTACACGTTGGCTAACCACACTGATGGTTTGGCGAAGTTCGCTCTCATTCCATGCTGTTAAGTGGGTACCTGCAATGGACACGCTACCTTGCTGTGGATCCCAATAGCGTGACAGCAATTGCATTAAGGTTGATTTGCCAGAGCCTGTTTGCCCCACTATCGCAACGCGATGCCCTGCGGGAATATGGAGATTGACACCGCGTAACACATCTTGGCTGCTGTCAGGATAGTGAAAGGTTACGTCTGAAAATTCAATATCGAATTGACCTGAGTGCTGAGTTAAAGCGGTAGGAAATTGGACTTCAGGCTCAGCCAGAATAATATCGTTGAGGCGGCGAGCAGAAGTGAGTGTTTGCCCTAAATGTTGAAATGCACCAGCAATCGGCATCAGCAGCTCAAAACTTGCCATAGTTGCAAAAGCCACCAGTGCAATCATCGGGTCGGGTTGATTACCTGCCACACCATCGGCGGCAAGCCAGATCACTAACACAAGCGTCCAGCCATTAGCGAGCATGAGCAGTGCTTGTGCAAGGCCAGAAAAATGAGCGTTAGCCAATTGATTGACCAGCAATTTTTGCTGCGCTCTAAGAATCGCTTCACGGTAACGGTTTTCTGCACCAAACAGGGTCAGTTCACTGTAGCCTTGCAACCAGTCAAGCGTTGCAATACGCAAATCCGCCTTGTGCTGGGTGAGCTCGGCACCATTACTCTGACCCAGTTTATAAAAGAGGACAGGCCACACGAGCAGTAGCGTCAGAAGAATTGCACCAAGGGTTAAGCCAATGGCAGGGTCGAACCAACATAAGAATGCCGTTAACGCACTAATGCCCAGTACACCCACGGTTACTGGGCTGATTAAGCGTAAATAGACGTGATCCATAGCATCGATATCTGCCACTAGACGGTTGAGTAAATCAGCGTCTCTGAGGTTTGACATACGACCTGGGATCAGTGGCGCGAGTTTTTGGAAGAAGAAAATACGCAGATCCGTCAGCAGCTTGAATGTAGCATTATGGCTGACAACACGCTCACCCCAACGTCCTGCAGTACGTCCCATGGCAAAGCCACGTACAAACGCGCCCGGTAGCATGTAGTTGAATGTTTCACGAGCAATGGTTAAGCCAGCAATGGCCGCTGCGGATAAAAACCAGCCGGATAAGGTCAGTAGACCAATCGAGGCAAACAGGGTTAAAAAGGCCAGCAGCATACCGAGAGATAAACCAAACCAGTGCTTTTTATACAATTTAAGGTAAGGGATGAGATCACGCATCAAGGTTCCCCTTATTGGCTTCATCAAGCGCTTGATTAGCTTGTAACATATCGTAAAACAGCCCCTTTTGCTGGCTGAGTGTATTGTAATCGCCTGTTTGAACTATCGCCCCATTTTGCATCACCAAAATCTGTTGCACCGATTTTAATGGTGCTAATTGGTGTGTCACGATTAAAGCGGTGTGGTGTTGAATTTGGCGGTTCAAACCTTGCATCACTAACTGTTCGCTGCGTGCATCTAAGCTGGCGGTTGGTTCATCAAGTAGCCAAAAATTGCCGTTTTGTAGCAGCGCGCGCGCAAGTGCAATTCGCTGAGCTTGTCCGACAGATAATCCACCGGATCGATCGGTGATGGCGTAATCCAAACCATGTTTGTCGACAAATTCAGCTGCATAGGCATTGTCTAAAGCCGAATGAAGCGCTTCGTCACTCATGTCATGCTTGCCGAGGCTGATATTCTCAACGATGGTTCCGTGCACCAATAGTGGGTTTTGCCCAACCCAACTGATCTGCTTACGCCAGCTGGTATGCTCAAGATCGCTCAGTTCAATACCATTAATTTTCAAACTGCCTTGGTAAGGCATGAAGCCTAAAATGGCGTTTACTAAGCTGGTTTTACCTGCACCGCTTGGCCCGACAAGCGCAGTGGTTGAATGGTTATCTAACGTAAATGAAATTGGGCCGACCAAGCGTTTTCCTTCTGGACTAAACACTTCGAGATCTTGCGCTACAATGTCAATCTGCTGTGCACCGTCGAGCGAGATAGATCCTGATTTCACTTTGCTGATGTCTGTTTCCAAAAACTCGACAATGCTTTCAGCCGCGCCGACAGCTTGTTGTTTGGCGTGATAAAAGGTGCCCAAATCACGTAATGGTTGATAAAACTCAGGCGCAAGGATCAAGATAAATAGGCCGGAAAATAGAGTTACGGCTGTACCGTAGTAGCCGAAATTCAACTCGCCAATAAAGCTAAAACCAAAGTAAACGGCGGTGATGGCGATCGATATCGAGGTGAAAAATTCTAACACTGCTGATGATAGAAAGGCGATTTTCAATACATCCATTGTGCGAGTGCGAAAGACTTCAGAAGCGCCTTTAAGCTGATCGGCTTCGGCTTGTGTGCGGTTGAATAGGCGTATTGTAGTCATCGACTGCAGGCGATCATAAAAGTGACCAGATAACCGCTGCAGAGCTTTGAAATTTTTACGATTAGCATCGGCCGCTTTCATACCGACTAAGGCCATAAACAGCGGCACTAAGGGGGCGGTGATTAAGAAGATCAAACCCGCCGCCCAGTTGACGGGAAAGACCACAATCAAAATCATAAACGGGATCAACACAGATAATGACATCTGCGGTAAATAGCGCGCAAAAAAGTCCTGCATGTTTTCGACTTGTTCAAGCAGTAATGTTGCCCATGCACCGGCAGGCTTACCTTTAATGTAAGCAGGGCCCAACTCGCGAACTTTATCCAGTATTAACTGACGGATATAAATGCGGATCTGCTCTCCGCAGCGAAAACCCGCAATTTCACGCCCCCATGCGCACGCGGCACGTGCGGCAATCGTCACCACCAAACCAAGAAAATAGGGAATGAGCTCTGCTTTATCAACTTGTTCAATAATCAGTTGATGCAGAATGGAGGCGAGGAGTGCGGCCTGAGCCAGCAAAAACACACTTGATAATACGCCAAGGCCAACAGCAATCATTAACCAGCGTTTTGCCAGTTTACTTTGTTGTTTGAGCCAATTATTCAAGCTACGTTGCTTTTTCTTATCCATTTTGAAGGCTTAATGAGAATTATTATGTAAACGGAAGGGCGGTAGTATACAAAATAAAGCCCGATGGATATACCACCGGGCTGTAGGGTTTTGTTATAAAACTGGAAAATAACCTTTTGCTTACTTGTCGTTCATGCCTACTTATCGTTCAAGCTATCTAGGTAACGTTCCGCATCTAAGGCGGCCATACAACCTGTTCCTGCCGAAGTGATCGCTTGGCGATAGTTGTGATCCATCACATCACCAGCAGCAAACACACCTTCAATACTAGTTTGAGTTGCATTACCATCAAGGCCAGATCTGACCACGATATAGCCTTCTTTCATCTCTAGCTTACCAGCAAACATGTCGGTATTCGGTTTGTGACCAATCGCGATAAAGACGCCCATCACGTCCAGATCTTCTGTCGTTTCTGATTGGGTATGTTTCATACGAACACCCGTCACGCCAGTCTCATCACCTAAGACTTCCTCTAAGGTACGGTCAGTGTGTAGCACTATATTGCCGCTTGCGACTTTATCCATCAGACGGTTAATCAGAATTTTTTCTGCGCGGAACGAATCACGGCGGTGGATGAGGTGAACTTGTGCCGCAATATTAGATAGATAAAGCGCTTCTTCCACAGCGGTATTGCCGCCACCTACAACGGCTACTTTTTGGTTACGATAGAAAAAACCATCGCAAGTAGCACAAGCGGAAACTCCTCGTCCTTTAAAGGCTTCTTCTGAATCTAAACCTAGGTAACGTGCGGATGCTCCTGTTGAAATGATCAGAGCATCGCAGCTATATTCTGCACTATCGCCTTTAAGGCGGAATGGTCGCTGTGAAAAATCAACTTCATTAATATGATCAAACACAATCTCGGTTTCGAAGCGCTCGGCATGCTCTTTCATCCGCTCCATTAAAGCAGGGCCCGTGAGGCCTTCGGCGTCTCCTGGCCAATTTTCTACTTCTGTAGTGGTCGTTAACTGGCCACCTTGCTGCATACCGGTAACGAGAACTGGATTAAGGTTAGCGCGAGCTGCGTAAACGGCTGCCGTATAACCAGCCGGGCCTGAACCAAGAATAAGAAGTTTGCAATGTTTCACGTTGCTCATGGGGACTCCAGTATCGAAAATGCTCGAAAATTTAACACGATTGTAGGGAATATCTCGAGTCAATTAAAGCGATTACATGGGCTAGCTTAGAAATAATCGTTATATAGCCAAACTAAGCAATGATGGGACTTGGCTAATAAGTCAGCCAACGTGTTTTTAAGCAATTTCGGCCGCTGGCTTTAGCCGCATAAAGCAGTTGGTCGACTTCTTCACACAATGCTTGGAGGTCTAAATCAGTATTCGTTGCGGTCAACACGCCAAAACTTGAAGTGACGGATACCGATTCTCGTGATTCGGTTACAAAATCGTGGTCTTCAATTTTTCGGCGCAAGGTTTCGGCAATTTCGCTAGCGACGCTTAAGTCAGTGTCGGGTAGTAAGATGAGAAACTCTTCCCCACCGTAGCGAGCGACAACATCGGAAGAGCGTACCGATGACTTAAAGATAGCCGCAATTTCCACTAATACTTGATCGCCGAAGGCGTGACCATAAGTGTCATTAATGACTTTAAAATAATCAATATCGGTCAAAATAAGGCTAATCGGTTTTGCATCTTCATTATGTTGGATCTGTTCGTCTAATTGCGCTGAGTCGAATGGTTCGGCGTTTTTTTTAGGTGAAGATTGACCTTTGAACCAAGTCTGTTGCCACATCAAAATCCGTTGTGCGAGTTTAATAAGCGCTTCGCTACTATTTTGGTAAGATTTGGATTGATGTTTTGCAAATCGTTCTTCCATGTAGCGTCGATTATACAAGCCAGTCAAGGTGTCCGTTTTGGCAAGCATGCCCATTTTGATGCGAGAGCGGTTGGCCCAGATAAATATGACCAATAATCCGATTAATGCAAGAGCAAGGAAAAAGACGATTTCACCTAATAGATGAAACGTTTTCTGATGGTTTTCAATTTCTAGCTTTTGAAGTACGTTGTTCCAGTTTAGATCCTGATTTTCATATTGCAGACGCTCAAGATCAAACAACATTTGTTGTCGCTGTAAGTTCTCTATCTGTTCAACATTGCGAAGTGTGAGCGATCGTAAATGATAAAAATCATAAGTTTCATAGGCTTGTTTGTAGTTATTTTGCCCAGCATAAGCCTGTGCTGCCACTTTTAACAACTCTATCTGTTGAATAAGTAGATTTGATCTTTGTTGTATATGCGCAATGAGTGGTTCTACAAATTCAATCACTTCACCGTAGCGTTTTTGTTCCAATAGATCTTGTGTTTGTAATAGCTGAAAAGTGGCAAGGTAGCCTGGTTGGCTTTCTCTGTACTGCAGTTCCTCTGCTTTTTTCAAGAAAAAGCGCATTTGATCTCGGTTGTTAGTATCTCGATAAAGCCGTGCAAGTTCGATGTTAATACGAAAGCGATGTCGCCCGTCACCCAGTATTTGTGCCAGCTTGAGTGCGGTTTTATAGGTTTCGATCGCCGCCGTGATTTGATTACGTGACTCTTGCAACTTAGAGATGTCGAGTAAGCTAACCAATTGGCTATAAGACATTTTACGCTGCTTGAAGTAACTGTAGGAATTTTCAAGTAACAGCTGTGAACGATCAAAATCTTGTAGCTGAACCAGTATTTGACCTAGACCGTGAGATATTCTCTCCATTAACTCTTTGTTATCAATGGATTTTGCTGTATCAATTGAGGTCATTATTGCGGCGTACGATTTTTTAAACTCGCCTTGCTCTTGGTAATAGAGACTTTTAGCTAGTAATACTTCTGATTCGATTTGTGCATTGTGATCGTTTCCTGCTTCAATTAACAGTGCGTCAAGTTTCGGCAACACGTCGACTTTTTGGTGCCGTAAAGCTTGAATCTCTCTTAGTTTGAGAGTGAGCGTTTCAACGTTGGTGTGTTCTGTTCGCTTTAATCCTAATTGTGCCGCTTCTAAGCTCCTATCATATTCCTCTAGTAGCCCATACACAGTTGCTTTGGCTAAATAGTAACGTACAACGAGAGCGGAAGGCTGTGACAATATGATGTAGTCTTCTTCTAGTTCACTAATTTGTGCTTTTGCCTTGATCGGTAGTGAATAGGTGATCTGCTCAATGCCCTCCAATGCTTGGAGAAATTTATCTTTAGGATCCATAGCCGCATAGGCATTGATTACACTGAAACCTAATGCGATGAAAGCCCACAGTGTGACTTTAATACTAGAGTTCACGAGTTGAGGATCTCCTTATCAGTTGAGCGATGTTTCAACTAAGTCTTAATAGTCAAATATATCAATTAGTTTGATGATCTAGTATTAACTTTAGTCTAATTTTTGGCATGGCTTACTACTTAAATGGTGCTAATTTCGAGTTAATGAGATGCTATATGGCTCATGGATTAATACTTGCTAAATTTAGTCGAATCGAGCTGATAAATTAGTTACTGATATTTCCTTTAAACCCACTCATGGTCTACATACCATTCCTACATCATCCTAATGTTGTTAATTCATTGTTTTTAAAGGCTTATTAACCTTGAAGTAGTGAGCTTGTCTAAAAATCGCTATGTCTCATGCTCGCTATTGGATGTTAATTCTTATTTTTGTGATTATTTAAGTATTAAATTTAATATTGCTAGTCATATACAGATATAACATTCATTTTTACTTGAATGTGCAATATTAGTGCGTATCCTTAGTGTAAATTAATTGTTAATTTAATGTGTCCAATCATTTAATTAAGGAGCTGGTGATGTTAGCTGTACACGAAAACACTTTACAGATTACGCAATTAAGTCAAAAAGCGATTCAACAACTTGCTCCCTCCTTTGCGCAATTACCACATACGGAGCATGCTGATGGTCAGTATCGTTTACGGCGCTACTCTGTGGTTCAATTTAGCAAAGGGAAAGTCGAGGCGTTGGACAAGCATGACTTTATGCAAACCGATCAAATCAATCATTTTCAAGGCAACATTAAGCGTCATTTCGATCCTATTTTACCCTCTACGTTACAAAGTGAGGGGATGAGAGAAGTGTGCGAGGTGTTTGTGAGTACGAATGGTCTGCCTAATGGGCAAGAGATTGAAATCCATCAGATCCGAATTGCTGCTGTGTTTGATGAGACGCAAGTCGCGCCAGAAGGTGTCCATCAAGATGGTTTTGATCATATTGCGTTGGTGGGGGTGAATCGCCACAATATCGTCGGCGGTGAAATTATGCTTTATCAAGACTGCCATGAAGCCCCTTTCTTTCGGAAAGTGTTAGAAAATGGTGAGATTGCGATGCTCGCGGACAGTAAGTTATGGCATAACGCTTGTCCTATTCGCTCGATTGAGCATGGGCAAGAAGGTCATATGGATGTTTTTGTGTTAACCGCTAAGGATGGCCGAAATGATCTTCACTCCTGAAAAAGTGCGTACGCAGTTTAGTGCTTTGTCGCAAAAATATCATGGTAAGTCAGTGAGTTTCTTAGATGGTCCAGGTGGCTCGCAAGTACCTAAGTCGGTAATAGACAAAATGAGTGAATATCTGGGCCATTTTAACTCTAATTTGGGCGGACACTATTTTTCAAGCCAAATCACCACTGATTTAATGCAGCAGGCTCGTGAGTCGGTGCAAGCGCTTCTGAACGCTGAGTCATCAGGAAATATTGTATTTGGCGCGAATATGACCTCGTTGACTTTTCAGCTAAGTCGAGCCATTAGCCGAGATTGGCAAGCGGGCGATGAAGTGATTGTTACTGCGCTTGACCATTACTCCAATGTCTCCAGTTGGCAGCAAGCGGCGCAGGATAAGCACGTTACAGTGCACCAGGTAAAGGTGAACCAACAAGATTGTACTTTGGATATTGAGCACTTACTGTCATTGCTCAATCCTAAAACAAAGCTGGTCGCGGTCACTTATGCTTCGAATACCACAGGATCTATTGTCGATGTTAAACGCATTGTGGATGCGGCGCATCAAGTCGGCGCGATGGTGTATGTGGATGCCGTTCACTATGCTCCGCACCATTTGATTGATGTACAAGAATTAGGCTGTGATTTTTTAACCTGTTCGGCATATAAGTTTTTTGGTCCACACGTTGGTATCGCTTATATCGCTTCGCAGTGGTTACATGCACTTAAACCCTACAAAGTTGAACCTGCAACCAATATTGGTCCGGGACGTTTTGAAACGGGTACGCAGAGTTTTGAAGGTTTGGCTGGCGTGATTGCTGCAGTGGAATATTTGGCGCAATGGGGAGACGTGAGTGGCTCGTTAAGAGAGCGTTTGATCGATAGTTTCATTCAATACAACCAGCATGAACGCCAATTAAGTGAGTATTTTCTGTATAAACTTAAAGGATTGAGTTCGGCTAAGCTCTATGGCCTGATCAAGGCTAACAGTGAGCTACGTACACCGACCTTTGCCATTCGCTTAGCTAATCACCACCCAGAATTTGTGGCCAAAACATTGGGCGAGCATAATATTTGTGTGTGGAATGGGCATTTCTATGCGCTTGGTTTAGTGCGTCAGTTAGATCTTGAAAACAGCGGTGGAGTTGTCCGTATCGGTTTTATGCACTACAACACGCGCAGTGAAATTGACGCTTTGTTTGATGTCTTATCCACATTAGCGTAACCAAAGCGGCCCGGAAATCTGTCGAAGGAAAGGTTTCTGGGGCGCAGTGCCTCTTTTAGCTTTCATCTTCGGTTGGCTCTAAGGGTAACTCTTCGATCACAATTGGCTCTTTGGGACCTAAAAATTTAGGTTGAGTATTCGTGATATAGAGATCTAAAAATGCTTTCGTACGAGCAAAGACCTCACGCAGCCTCACTTTAAAACCAGAACGAGTTGTTGGCCCTGCAACCGCTAAACACTGAGCATTAATGTTATGGTAGTTGGCAATAAAGAGTGCTCGCTCACAATGAAATTGTTGAGAAATGATCAAAAAATTGTCGGTTTCGAAGATACGTTTTGCGCGAACAATGGAGTCCAAAGTACGAAACCCTGCATAATCTAAGTAAATATGTTCACTCGGGATCCCTGCGCGCAGCAGATCGCGTTTCATCGTCCACGGTTCATTGTACGAACGGTGAGCATTATCACCACTGAGTAAAAATCCTTTTACCTTGCCTTGTTCATACAAAGCGATCGCGGCTTCAATTCGGTGGGTATAATAGTCATTGAGCGTCTTGCCCAAGTACTTACTGGTTCCAAGTACAACAGCGACTTGGAATTGACCGACTTGATTTTGCTCGGTGACGATTTGTTTTTCGGCCTGCCAACTGACCCAGCGATCAATGCCAAGCACAAAAAGGCTTGAAATGAACAACAGTATAGACACGTAGCGAAGCAGCGTGTGAACCCGCTTTTTCCAAACAGGGCGAGAGTGATTTGAAGATGAAAATTTTAACACTAAATTTGACGGTTCCTTTGTGCCCAGATCCCGATAGCAATAAAGCAGAGCATAATAATGCTAAACATCATGCCTGATTCTAACTGCGAAAGTGTCCGAGCAAGGTAAGGGCTCGCTTTGATGATCACCAAACCGTAGCCGAAAGCGTTAATCAATATAAACGTAAATGTGCGAACGACAAAGTGTTGGTTGCGCATTAGCTTGCGCATCGCGGCGTTAATCTCTCCACCGAGCATCACGAGCAAACAAGCGATAAATGCAGTTGATATCTCCGTTAAATACGGTGATAAGTAATGCCCTGCGGGCGCTAAAAAGTTCATCATATTGACTCACAGAAAAAGCCCCTAAACATCAGCCGAAGCTTAGGGGCAGCAGAGTAGGAGCTTAGAAAGCAGTGCGTTTGTAGCGGCGGTATACTGGCTGCCAAAAATGCTGCTCAATGGCGGTTTCTAACACATCATCTGGGATCTCCAGTGCAACGCCTTGCTCAATTGCTTTTTTCGCTACCGCAAACGCAATTTTCTTGGAAACGGAGTGAATGGCTTCCAGTGGTGGAAGTAACGCACCATGCCCATTAAGCGCCAGAGGTGAACAGTTGGCGAGTGCGCGGCTTGATTCCATCAGCATCTCATCAGTAACTCGACGAGCATTGACCGCCAGTACGCCTAAGCCGATACCAGGGAAAATATAGCTATTGTTGCATTGTGCAATTGGGTAGGTTTTACCGTTATGCAACACGGGAGCAAACGGGCTGCCTGTGGCGACGAGTGCTTCACCGTTGGTCCAACGGATAATGTCATTGGGCGTCGCTTCAACACGGCTGGTTGGGTTCGATAGTGGGAAAATAATCGGGCGTGGGCAGTGTTTATGCATCTCTGTGATAATCTCTTCACTGAATAATCCCGGAGCCCCAGAAACACCGACCAACACCGTTGGCTTGCCATTTTTCATTACTTCCAATAATGAGAAACCATTACCTTCTGTGTTCCAATCATGCGTGTCTTTGTTTTTTTGCACGAGGCGCTGTTGGAAATCAAGTAGGTTAGGCATTCCTTCTTGCAGCAGACCCCAGCGGTCAACCATATAGACTTGAGAACGAGCTTGAGCATCTGAAATACCTTCTGACACCATTTGCGCGATGATTGCTTCGGCAATACCACAGCCTGCAGAGCCCGCACCAAGAAAAGCGATACGCTGCTCGGAGAGTTGACTGCCCGCGGCTTTGCATGCGGCCAATAGCGAACCTACAGTTACCGCCGCAGTGCCTTGAATGTCATCGTTAAAACAACAAATACGGTTTTTATAACGCTCTAATAGTGGCATTGCGTTCTTTTGTGCAAAATCTTCAAATTGGATTAGTGCATCAGGCCAGCGACGTTGCACCGCTTGGATGAACTCTTCTACAAATGCATCATATTCAGCCCCAGTAATTCGAGGGTGACGCCAGCCCATGTACATCGGGTCAGCCAAGCGCTGTGGGTTATTGGTTCCAACATCGAGCACGACCGGTAAAGTATAAGCAGGGCTAATACCACCACATGCGGTATAAAGTGCCAGTTTGCCGATAGGAATACCCATGCCACCAATTCCTTGGTCGCCCAAGCCGAGAATGCGTTCACCATCGGTCACTACGATAACTTTTACGTTATGGTTCGCTGCATTATTGAGTAAGTCATCGATGCGATCTCGATTCGGAAAGGAAATGAACAGACCGCGGCCGCGACGATAAATATTTGAAAAGTTTTCACACGCGGCACCCACCGTTGGTGTGTAGATGATGGGCATCATCTCAGTGATGTGGTTTTGTACTAAACGATAGAATAAGGTTTCGTTAGTATCTTGAATATTACGCAGATAGATATGCTTATCCATATCACTTTCAAAGCTGCAGTATTGTTGGTATGCGCGAACAACTTGTTCTTGTATCGTTTCCGTCGTTTCAGGAAGCAGGCCTTCTAAGTTGAAGGAACTGCGCTCTTCAGCACAAAATGCACTGCCTTTATTGAGCAAAGGCGTGCTGAGTAGAGCGGGGCCCGCATAGGGAATATAAAGAGGGCGTTTATCATTATTCATTGTCGGCCTATTTTAGGGTAGAAGGGAACTCAAAAATGATAACGGTTTACTCATGAGATTGTAAATAGACGAGCGGCGACACATGGCACAGAATACTGAAGAATGCCGATAAAAACGGTAGAATTCTCCGTGTTAATTGCTGAGGGCGCCAATGTACACATTTTTGTCTATTGGTCTCCTTAAGCAGAGATTTCAAAAGTAGTGTTGAGCGATGATCACTTTAAGTGATAAAGCGACTTTTTGTTCACGGTTTGAAATATTAATCAATCAGACACATATGTCAGTAAGTCTGTTTATACCTTGTTACAAACCTGGTTTTGATATAGCCAATCCATTCGGTTTTAAGGCATAAAAGACTGTTTTTTTATATCCTATTGCTATATGAACAATCATGGATGATATTGAGTACAGTGTGCTGCCAATTTGTCGGGGGACAAAATGAATACACAAGAAAGGAGACGGGTGGTGTTTGATTACACTACATTTCTTGGTGCGTCATGTAATAAGAAATGGACATTCCTCGAAGCCATGACGTCATTTGCACCGATTTTTGGTACGGTATGGAAAGACAGCATTAAAGAATTATCAAGCCCAGAGGATCGCCTATGGGAAATGGCGTTGAAGTCGTTATCAACACGCCGTAGTGATGAAGCGAATTTAATTTCACTGGTGAGATTGGCGAAATTAGAGGGGATTGAAGAGCTAAAATTAGTAATGCCGTATGCGTTGGATTCTGAACAGATCCAATTGATTCAAAATAAAAGCCAATCTTTGATAAAAAATACAAAACCAGATGAATTTCTTATCACCCTGTAAGGGTATAAACAGATAACGGGGCATATTTAATGCCCCGTTATTGTTGAGTGCTAGTCAATCAAGCCATATTGAGAACGCAGGATCGTAATGATCTCTTGCTTTGGGTTTTGGCTTAATACGATCGGTTGGCCAACAATTTTCTCTGCAATCGCAAGATAGGTGTTGGAAATATCCATTAATGCAGCCAAAGGCAGCGCATTATCACGTGCAAGCGCTTCTCGCTCAACCATCCGTTCTTTGTTGAGTAAAATATCTGGGTCAGGGAAGTAGTTGAGCAAGAATTGACGAAAACCCTCTTTCGAATTTTCCACAATACGTCCTTGCTGATAGGCAGCGCTGTCCCAGATGCGAGAAGAGTCCGGCGTACCCACTTCATCCATATAAATGAGTTTCTCAACGCCGTTGGCATCGGTGACATAACCAAACTCAAACTTGGTATCGACGAAAATTTGCTCTACTTGGCAGAGTGCATGGCTAATGACGCCGAAGCCTTCTTTTAATAGCTTTTCGTACAAGGCAATATCTTCGACACGACTGAAGTTAAAAGCGGCAAAATTCTCTTCAATATTATGACGTGAGATATTGACATCATCGGCTTCTGGAACGCCGGGAATGCCTTTTAAGATGCCTTTGGTTGATGGTGTAATGAGCAGTTCGGGCAGTTTTTTATCTTTCTGCAAGCTTTCTGGTAATTGAATACCACAAAAATCTCGTTCACCTTTTTCGTAAGCACGCCACATTGAACCAGTAATATACTGGCGACAAATCGCTTCAATTTTGATTGGCTTGGCTTTTTGCACAATCCATACAAAAGGATGGGGAATATCTAAAATATGGCTATCGGCTAACCCGCTCTCTTGAAATAGCTTAAACCAGTGGTTTGAAATCGCGTTTAATGCCGCGCCCTTACCTGGTACACCTTTGATGCCACCTTCGGCATGCCAGATACAATCAAAAGCGGAAATACGGTCACTGATTACCATAATGGCTAAAGGTGCATCAGGAGCAACGTTGTAACCTTTTTCTTTGATCAAACGCTGGCTATCTTCTGGAGTTAGCCAATAAACAGAGCGAACTTTGCCGCTATGAACAGGTTGGTGAGTGCGAATTGGGAGGTCGTCATTGACGGCAAGGATTTGATCAGCAAGGCTCATTTAGGCATTCCTATCTTTTTCAAACGTCATACAGAGAAGATATCGCTTAGCTCAACGCTAGTAAGGATATCGATAAACTGTGCGCATCATACCAGAACTATTTTCTGCTGCCAGATAAAAAGCAAACGATTGCCTTTTGTTGTCATCCCT
This sequence comes from Vibrio sp. V15_P4S5T153, assembly GCF_963874485.1. NCBI lineage: Bacteria > Pseudomonadati > Pseudomonadota > Gammaproteobacteria > Vibrionales > Vibrionaceae > Vibrio > Vibrio sp. V15_P4S5T153. Next base: position 516,356 of record NZ_CAWNHR010000011.1, read on the forward strand.
AAACCACCGCCTTGGGCGGTGGTGATTGAACCTTGGGGCTATTGCCCGAAGGAGTGCCCATGCTAGAAGTAAACCTCTTATTCACCACAAGTAAGAGGAAACTAAAAACATGGGCGATTATAGAAGTTCATCACATGTATATTGGCGTTGCAAATACCATATAGTTTGGACTCCGAAATACAGATTTAAGATCTTGAAAGGGAATGTAGGTAAGGAGCTTTATCGCTCAATCTATATTTTGTGCAATATGAAAGATTGTGAAGTTTTGGAATTAAATGTTCAGCCGGATCACGTTCACTTGGTTGTGATAGTTCCACCAAAANTGTTTAACAAGTTCCCACATATAAGAAAGAAACTGTGGGGTAATCATTTTTGGGCAAGGGGATACTTTGTTGACACAGTTGGTGTGAATGAAGAAATCATCAGGCGTTACGTAAGGCACCAAGACAAGAAAGATCAAGAATATGAGGCGCAGTTAGAGTTGAAGATAAACTAGCAGTGCAGGGATGCCCCCTTATAGGGGGCTATAAACCAAAGCCGCCTTCTAAGAAGGCGGATTTTTACTTGAAAAATTAAGCAGTGGTGAGTTGAATCCAGGAGAAAAGATGCAGTTCTGAGCCGATAAAGCGGCAAACATTGAGATAAAAGCGAAGTAAATAGAGGGGCGATGGCTCGCCCAAAGCCACACATGTGACTTTGAGCGAGTAGCACTGAGGATTATTAGGTTTAGCTGAGTAAAATTAAAATAGTTCCTGTCAGTGTCATCAGTATATTGGCGATAGCATAGGTGCCAGCATAACCCAATGCGGGAATGGTCGATTTTGCGTAGTCGTTAACGATATCCATCGCTGGTGCGCAAGTTCGTGCACCGATAATCGCACCAAATAGAAGCGCGCGGTTCATTTTCAAAATGTACGCACCGACCAAATAGGCAAAGACGACTGGCACCACGCTGACTAAAAATGCAAGGCCGATCACTTGTACGCCCACTTCTGAGAGGTGCTGGAACATTTTCCCGCCAGCACTTAAGCCAATGCCTACCATAAAGAACATCAAACCTAGGTCTTTCACCATATTTAATGCCCCTTGCGGTACATAGCCGAAAGTGGGGTGGTTGGCTCGTAAAAAACCAAGCATAATGCCAGAAAGCAGTAGCCCAACCGCGTTGCCTAAACCGAAGGAGACTTGTCCAAAGGTCATGGTGATCAAACCAAACAAAATGCCGAGAATAAAGAAGCTACAAAAGGCGAGTAAATCGGCCATTTGACTATGGATAGAGATGAAACCTATCTTATCGGCCAAGCCTTGAACACGGCTTTTTTCACCACTGACTTGCAGCACATCACCTTTGGCAAGCACAATGTCTAAGTCCATCGGCATTTCAATTTGTGCTCGTATTACTCGGTTCAGGAAACAGCCATATTCGGATAAATTCAGATCCGATAGGCGTTTACCGGCAATACTGTCACTTTTTACGACGATTTCCTCTTCAGAGATGCGCAAATCAAGTAGGTTGCGATCAAACACCTCTTTGCCATTTCGAAAGCTAGGGTCTAGCCTTGCATGGCTGTCAGGGAAGCCAACCAGTGCAATTTCATCCCCTTCTTGCAAGATGGCATCACCGTCAGGATGGGCAAGAATACCATTCCGTCGAATGCGTTCAATATAACAACCCGTTTGACGATAAATACCAAGCTCACGTAAATTGCGCCCATCAATCCAGTTGATTAACTCTTGACCAACACGATAGGCACGGATGATGGGTAAATAGACTTTGCGTTGACCGCTGCCACCCAAACCACGCTCTTGAGCAATCTGTTGAGCAGAATCAGAGAGGTTTTGTTTTTGCAACTTAGGCAGTAACTTGGCAAACATGATCATACTGATAAGACCAATTAAATAAGCCATCGCATAACCCACCGAAACATTATCTAAAATAAGGGATAAATCCATATTTCTTGGAATGGTGGCTAGCCCGGAGTTTAACGCATCTTGTGCGCCTACTAATACGGGGGTGGAGGTTAATGCGCCTGCCATCATACCAGCAGCTAAGCCAAAATCGAGGCCGAGATAATAACTGCCAAAATAGGTAATCCAAGTGGCGGTAATGAGCACCACTAAACTTAAGATGAGATAATGTTTTCCGTCACGGAAAAATATGCCAAAAAAGTTAGGGCCAGCTTCAATGCCGACACAGTAAATGAACAGCATGAAACCTATGGTTAAGGCTTCAGCATTGAAGGAAAAACCAAGGTGCCCCATGATGAGTGATGTAATTAACACCCCAATAGAGTTGCCCAGTTGTAAGCTACCAAAACGAATTTTGCCAAAACCAAGGCCAATCGCTAAGACAACAAAAATAAGAAGAATAGGGTTCTGATCAAGCAAAAGTACGACGTCGATATTCACGGCTCAACTCGTTATGTGTGCCAAGTGGGGTAGGTAAAGTGTGGGAATTGTATCTGAATATTGCAAAAAGATAAGTGAAATTTGTGACAATTGACATTTCATTGACTTAATTTGAGAGAAAGAGCCATTTATCTATAAATAGCAAAAACCCGCTAAAAATCAGCGGGTTTTTATGTTTCTTGGTTTTATTCGTCGAATAAGCCTAAATGTTCTTTCGCATAAGCTTCGAAATCAGTGCAACCACCGATGTGTTCTTGATCAATAAAGATTTGTGGCACAGTTTCAACTGGTTTACCCACTGTCTTTTCTAAATCATCTTTGCTGATGCCTTCCGCGTGAATATCGACATAACGGTAGTTAAAATCATCGCGTTTTAATTTCAATGTTTCAGCGTGTTCTTTTGCGCGAACACAGTAGGGGCAACCAGGGCGGCCAAAAATAACAACGAACATAGCTTTCTCCTTCATTCTTGTTGCATGCAACTATGCCCGATTCAAGGTCGGAAATAAAGTGGCATTCACCAGTTACTTCAATAGGTAAAAGCTATTGCTTATTCCTTAATCAAAGCAAGCTTACCTCTCGATGGTGTTGGGAATAGATCAACAATGGCTTGGCTGTGACATGCCGCATAAACTTGTGTTTTTTATGTGGTTATTTGCTCCACATTGCACTGCATCAAAAAATTTTTTTAACGATAGGTGCACTCTAAACAGAGCTAATCTAGATGAGAGAAAAGGGAGTTATTCATGTTCCAATTTATGACGGCGACGCGGATCATTTTTGGAGAAGGAGCGTTATTGAATTCACTTTCTGTTCTCAACCAATATGGTTATAGCGTACTGCTGGTTTCGGGAAAAGAACAACAACGAGCTTCCCCTATTGTTCAATACCTGAAAATGCAGAATATGCGCTATCAGCATGTAGCTATTGTTGGTGAACCTAATATTACCATGGTGGAGGAAACGGCCATTTTAGGCCGACGTTTTCAACCGGACATGGTCGTTGCTATTGGTGGCGGTAGTGTGATTGATATGGGCAAGGCACTCGCGGCAATCATTCCTAACCAAGGTAACGTTTATGATTATGTGGAAGTGGTTGGCCGAAATGTGCCGTTAAAGACAAAACCGCTGCCATTTATTGCTATTCCAACCACCGCCAGTACGGGATCCGAAGTCACGCGTAATGCCGTGTTGAAATCGGGACAAGACAAAGTAAAAGTAAGCTTGCGCAGCCCAGATATGCTGGCAGATGTTGCGATTGTTGACCCCACGTTGACCTATGGTACCGACAGTTACACATCTGGCAGAGGCGCAATGGATGCTTTTACGCATTTAATGGAAGCCTATGTGTGTGGTGAACCCAATCCACTCACCGATATGGTCTGTGAAGAGGGGCTGCGCAAACTCAGTCGTTCTATATTGCCAGCGTGCCGAAAAGATGATCATAAAGCGCGAGCGGATCTCTCTTTTGCAGCAATGCTTGGAGGAATGGCGATTACCAATGCAAAACTTGGCGCGGCACATGGCTTGGCATCGGCATTGGGAGGGAAACTTGATGCTCCACACAGCGTGATCACGGCGCGTTTGGCCCCTCATGTTATGCGAGAAAACATTCGAGCAGCGCAAAAAGCAGGGCGAAATGATGTACTTACACGTTATAAAAAAATCGCTCAAATTGTGACTGGCAGAACAAATGTTCACGTTGAAGATGGCGTGCTGTGGGTGAAAATGATGTTAGATAAGTTGCAACTGCCTAAACTCAACCAGTTTGGTGTGTGCAATACCTCGTTTGATCGCGTGGCGTTAGATGCTTTAAAGTCGGTCGCGATTAAAGGTAACCCTTTGCCTTTAACACAAGAAAGGTTAATCCATATATTAAATCAAGTTTGCGAGTGCCAAGGTGAGTGTGAGGAGTGGCAACCGAATTCATCCAATCAGGTAGAAGTTAGGCATGATCCAGTCGCGCCTGAAAGTAGCAAGCAAAGTTGATAAAAAAACGGAGCAATTGAGCTCCGTTCTAACGATTATTTTAGGATCGCGATTATCTTAGAACTGTGACAGCTTATCGTAGCGCGAGTCTTTTAGTACATCCTTGACGCGTTTAAGATTTTCACGAAAACCAGAGCCACGGCGCAGGGTGAAACCAGTAGCCAGTACATCAATTACCGTCATTTGCACCACACGGCTTGCCATGGGCATATAGACGTCAGTATCTTCAGGTACGTCAAGAGAGATCGACAACGAGCTTGCTTTGTCCAGCGGTGAATCTTTTGCCGTAATCGCAATGACAGTCGCACCATTTTCGCGCGCAAGATTGGCGATTTCCACTTGGCTTTTAGTACGACCTGTATGCGAAATTAAAACAATTACGTCATTATCGGTACAGTTGATACAACTCATGCGTTGCATCACGATATCTTCAAAGCAAGTGATCGGAATGTTAAAGCGAATAAATTTGTTTTGGGCATCTTTTGCTACAGCAGAAGAGGCTCCTAAACCGAAGAAAGAGATCCGTTTTGCTTGTGTGAGTAAGTCAACTGCACGGTTAATTTGCATTGGATCCAAGCTGTTTTTAGCCACATCCAAACACGCCATAGTCGATTCGAAAATCTTATGGGTGTAGGCGTCTGGACCATCATCTTCTTCAACATTTCGGTTTACATACGGAGTTCCGTTAGCAAGGCTTTGCGCTAAATGAAGCTTAAAGTCGGGAAAGCCTTTGGTGTCGAGTCGTCGACAAAAGCGGTTTACCGTTGGTTCACTGACATCGGCCATTTTGGCGAGCGTCGCAATACTTGAGTGAATCGCGGTTTGGGGCGAAGCCATAATTACTTCGGCGACTTTACGTTCCGACTTGCTAAAGTTTTCCAGATTTTTTTGAATTTTTTCTAATGTATTCATAGTGTTCACGCGGGCGAAGAGAACAACTCGTTGGTTTTACCCGGTCGCCCTTTGGGGGATTGGAAATAACACATTTCCAAAAAGGTAAGTTAAACCAACGCCATGCAATGAGTATAAACCTAGGATGTAGATTTCCGTAACAATTCAAGTTAACAATTGATGAGAACATGACAAGCCTCAAACAAAATTTCATGAAAACTACAGAATTTAGATTTAAATCGATGATTAATGGAAATTTCCAGCTCATTAATGATGTATTAGTTACAGCAAAAAGAAATAAATTTTCAATTCGCTGTAACTTACAGGGATTCTAGCTGATGATTCTTTGAGCAAGCAGCTCAATTTTGGCCATCAAATTAGGGGCTAGCGTGGCAATATGTCGCTGCTCATCTAAGATCGAGTGCAAGATAGCATGTGTTGTTAGCGGGTTGGCTAGTACCACGCGAAATACGATGGTATCAAGCTTGTCCCAGCGTTCTGGGTTTAAACGAGTTCGAGAGACAAATGAACGCCCCGTTTCCCTTTGTTTTTTCTGCACAAACTGGGTGATTTCATTTAGCAACTCGTTCAGTTCTGCTTTTTGATTGGGCAAGGCTTGTTGCAGTGCTTGGCGAACAAAAGCAGGAATATAACGATAGGTTAAAAGACACAGTTCGGGTTCAGAAATCAGCTCAAAATCGTCTTGTTCTTTAATTAGATCGGCGAAATAGCGAGCTTTAGCTAGGCTTTGGTCAATCAATAATTCGTAGCCAGGGCGACTAATTATGTGCATGCTAGCGTACACCAACATGGCCATACCTGAACGAGAACCTTCTAACGTATGGCTGCCTAGATCTTTTGAACCTTTCCGCAAAATATACTGCGCATGGTGCTCAATTGAATGCATAGCATCAGGCTTTTTGAATAGTACCATGCCTGCACCCATAGGGATGTAGAGCTGTTTATGTGCATCAATCGTAACGGAGTCAGCCAACTCAATACCATTGAGTAAGTGTCGGTGATTATTCGACATTAATGTTGCACCGCCCCAAGCGGCGTCTACGTGAAAATGACAACCTTCTTGCTGACAAATATTGGCGATATTTCTTAAGGGATCAATGTTGCCCGTTTCTGTCGTTCCGGCGACGCCAACAACCGCAAAAGGTTTAATTTTCTGGCTTTTTAGGTGTGCCATTTTGGCTTTCAAATCTTGTGGGCATAAGCGGTTGTTGTGGTCGGTTTTTACACAAACCAAGCCTTCTTGGCCGATACCCAATACGTCAGCGGCTTTCTTTAAAGAGTAATGGCCACGATCAGACACTAAAATGGCTAACCCGTGGTAACCATAATGACGCATGGCTTTAAACAGCCCCTCTTTCTCGACGCCTTGGAAATCACCATCGGCTTTCAAAGCATTATTACGAGCCACCCACAATGCCGTGATATTGGCAATTGTTCCGCCAGAGCAAAATGCACCGAGCGAATGATTAGCGCTATGCATCCATTGGCTGTAAAAAGCGTCGTTTTTTTGATAGATCAAACGATGCAACATACCCAAAACCTGCCGTTCTAGCGGTGTAAACGCTTTTGACGTTTCAATTTTGACTAAGTTTTGATTCAGCGCAATCATGATCTTTGATAACGGCATCAAGAAATATGGCAGTGCAGATGTCATATGACCAATAAAGCTAGGAGCCGATGTATGCACTGAATGAGCGACTAAATTATCCAACAAATGCTGAGTATGTTCTGAAACGAACTCCGGTGACTCTGGAATTTGCGGATTAGAGAAATCTTTTTCGATCTCTTTGAGTGGTTTTTCTTCAGCGACAATATGTTCACGCAAGAAGAGGTTCAAATTGCGCGATAGCTCTTGGTCTATTTTTGTCAGTGTTGAATCGGGGCCTTCGGGCACAGTGAAGATCCGTAACAAGCTCTCGAAACTCACATTTGCAGTTTTTTGTTCTGATACCATACAGCTTCGTTATTTTGATTTTATGGAATGCGAGCGGCACAATCTAAACGAAAACGGGACAGTTGTCCCGTCTTAATTCGGTTAGAGTAGAGGCGGCGACTAGTTACAGACTTTCTTTTCGATCAAGGCGATGGCATCGTTATATTTATTCAACGCAGCTTCGATCTGCTTCGGATGACTGAGCAATTCGGCTAAAGCTGAACGTAATTCATAGTTTTTTTCGTTAGGCTTTGCTTGGCGATCTTCATAGGTGATTTTAGCAATGTGGCCGAGATCGTCACTGCGTGAGGCCAATACTTTAATGTCGTGCTGTTCTAGTTTTAACCAAGCTTCTACAGGTTGCGAGGTGGCAACTTTAGAAGGATCGTTGCTTAGGTAATAGTGGACTGCCGCACGGCTTAATTCAAAGTGATGCTGGCGTCCTTGCAGAAACCATTGGCTGACTTCAGTAAGTTCAGGATATTGCGCGGTCGTTAAGTCTGCGAGATCACTATACCAATGGAGAGACGCGTCGACATAAGCGTCATATTTTTCGGATAAGCATTGGTTATCAGCAGCGAGAGCAACATTCGCTGAAGTTGAGAGCAGTAGGGCAACGATAACACGTTTCATAAATCTTCCTTTGGGCTTTGTTATTGTGTGGGAGTTTTCTACTCCCTATTGTTAGTTTAAATGAAGGCTAAAGTGATTCCTGAGATCTAGCCTGCAAGTGATACAAAGAACAGCATAAGAATAGGCACCAGTAGGCTGAGAATAAACCCACTGACAATCGCGATCGGTACGCAACGAACCCCGCCAGTTGTCTGGATCACGGGCAAGGTGAAATCCATCGCGGTTGCCCCAGCATAGCCGATGGCAGAGCAAGGTTTGGTTCGGATTAGCATGGGGATCATCACTAAAGCAACCAGTTCTCTAAGTAGCTCTATCATGAAAGAGGCACCACCATAGACTGGGCCGAAAGCATCACCCATTAAAATCCCGGCAAGTGAATACCATCCAAAACCGGAAGCCATGGCTAGTCCTCGATAAATTGGGATATCAAGAATCATGGCCGCAATGATCCCCCCAATCCAAGAGGTCAATATAATGACTAATGCGATGACCATTCCGTATTTATTGAGCAAAATTTGTCGTAGAGTTAAACCACTATTTCTCAACTGAATACCAATAAAGAAAAGTAATACGAACAAGATCCATTCACTGGCGGTGCTCACCCAACTTAAATCGAATCCTAATACAACCCCAAGCGCCAATCCTCCACCGACAACCACAATCAGCTTTACGGATTCTAACGCCATGCTAGATAGTGGCAGTTTTGAATGGTTCACATCGGTTTTTATGGGTAGAAATTTGTCAATAAAGGGCAAGACCAACAAGTTGCAAGCACCAATCATCAAGAAAAATACGGTGGTAAATTTAAGTATCAACTGTAGGTTACTGCCCAAGTTATCGAGGGCTGCCAAGCTTAAACCCATCAGAAACAGAATGACGTAAACTAACCAAGACGTGGCTTTATTTAATGCTGCTAGCCACTGTTGATTGGCAATAGAAAATAGATACCCCACTATTAGTGGGGCAAAAATAAATAACATCCCTGAGAACATCTCATCCTCTGATTATTTTGGGTTTAGAAGCCGCTTGCGTTGATCACATCATTGAGTTTTGATTTGAATTCAAGCTCACTAAGGTTACTTAAGTTATATAGCACCTCAGCTCCGGTCGCATTAATTTCGACGTCATGCTCTTCAATCTCTTCATCTTGACGACGAAACAGTAAAAGATGGTGAGCAATACGTGCCACATCAAGGTAACTGACTTCGTGAGAAGATGCGACTAAAGATTGATTTCCTGCTACTCCAAGGAAATCTGAGTCGAATCCCCAACTTCTTAACACAAGCTGACTGGTTTTTGAACATCGCGACTGAAAAATCTGTAGGGCGATGTCTTGATCGAGATAGTTGCCTTTCTCAAGATATAAATGATATTCGTGTACCAGACAAAACAAGCCAATATCCGCAAGTAGACCGACAAGTAAGGCTTTTTCCTGCTCTAAATGTTGATATCGGCTTGGTTCAAGTTGTTTAAATGCGTGAGTTACCATCACCATGGTTGCGCCAAGCTCTCGCGATATGGCGGCGCTATTAACCAATATTTTATTGCATTCTTTGCTTAAGTTTACAGAGTGCTTTAACTGCTCAATCGCTTGGGCTGTTACAATGTCGCGTACTCGTAGTATGCCTAAGCGTGATACAGCCGTGACTAAATCCGTACAGGTAATATTTCGACGATTAAAGACAACAGAGTTTGCTACGCGTACTACAATTGCAGTCAGTCCGGGATCTTCAAGTAGACAATCGGCGACATCTGAAATTTCAGTAGATTCTAATGTGCATAAGCGCTGTATTTTTAGAACAACATCAGGAATAGGAGGAAGTGAAATTTTTCCTGTGCTGAGTGAGTGTTCAACCAATTGAGAAAATTCACTTTCTAACCCTTGGATGAGCATTTGATGATGATCTGGAAGCCAGTAAAAAGATAGATGATTCATAAATTTGTGCTCAATCTGTACTGAAGGCATTTTACCGTCTGCTAACCCAAATAAGCAATCAATTCACCATTAATCGCATTAATTTGTTTTCTTGATACATTAGCCTTAATACGTTAATGAAAGGAATGTGTGTCAAAAAAAATTTATTCATAAACACAATGATGTGATTTTCATCTCATAACTCTGCGCAGATATGTTTATTGATGTGATGTATGCCCAGACTTATTTTGTATCGTTAACTATGATAGTACCCATATTAAGCAAGCTAATACTAAACTACTACAAGCTTGTTACTAACTTACTCTTTTTATTCGCAAAAATACGCTGCTATCTGGTGATCACTATTAATCGGGGAACTTGATTAAGGATCAATGGATATGATTGAGCATGCATTTTTCAATTACGTTATTAAATTTGGCGCATTTCAAAAGCGTTCAATGTTTGGTGGTGTTGGGCTTTTCCAAAAAGAAGCGATGTATTCACTGATTAGTGAAGAGTCTGTTTTTATTCGTGGAGGTGAAGAGCTCGATGATGCACTCACAAAATTAGGCTGCGAAAAATACAAACACGTTAAAAAGCAGACCACAGCAACCGTTAATTATTATGATATTACTGAGCTTTTTGTGAGCAATCATGAGAGCCTAGATACGATTATTGAACGTTCCATCCGCTATTCTGTTGAGCAACGTAGCTTTCAAAAATCCTCTGCAAGTCGTCGACTACGTGATTTGCCAAACATGCAGTTAACGTTAGAGCGTATGGTTAAAAAAGCGGGCATCAATGATGTGGAAACGTTCATGCGCTTAGGTGCTCCTACGATATTTTCTAAAGTGAGAAAAACGTACGGTAGTGACGTCGATGTAAAACTACTGTGGAAGTTTGCTGGTGCGATCGAAGGCATTCATTGGAAATTGCTGCAAGAGCCTCGCAAGCGTCAATTATTAGAAAGCTGCTCATTACGCTGACAGTTTTGTAGCACTGTTATTAAATAAATAAAGATAGTTATCAAATAAAAAGCCGAGTCTTATGTCTCGGCTTTTTATTGTATTTAGCTTACACTTAGAACTTAAAACGAGTCGTAAACATCAGCTGATCGCCGTAAGCATCATTGATACGAGCTTCGGCACCGAGAGAGAAAAGTTCTGTAGAATGAAAACGGGCATAAACAGACGCAATCCAGTCATCATTGTCATCAATAGAAACAAAGCCACCTTTGCCACCAACTTCCAACTGTGGTCCAAGCCATTGACGTACGCCAAGGTTTAATTCCATTCCTGTATCGGCGCTTTTATTATCGCGGGTATCTACGAGGCGTAATAGCATTTCACCCGTGAAGTCAGCCCAGTTGTTAATAGGAGCATGAAAGCCAAAACCTGCGGCTGCGTCAAAATCACCTTCAAACTCAGAGTCTATACGACCAATAACATGTGCATTTGGGTGAATTGATTTGCTCATCGCAGCACCAAAGGTGACTGGACTTGCTCCAATACGAGCTTCGATATAGTCATAACTAAAATTGCTCATGACGGATGGGCTATTTCGGTCTATTTCTGCCAGTGTTTGGCCTGAGGCTAGCAGCAAAGCGGCTGCAATGATTGTTTTACGCATAGTCACTATAAACCTATATTTTTAGTTTATTTCCATGGCCAGTCGCGGAATACCCGCGGTGACATTAAAGAATTTAGACATCATAGTGCATAGATTGACATTGTCGCCATTAAAAAGTGTCATTCTTTTGTTGTCTTCGCAAAAAATAAGCAAAGAGAGTGCCATTTCTTCGTTAGGATATTTTATTCACCAAAACTGATGCGGTTTTGTGCGATCGCATTGAAGATTTTCTCGGCATCCAAGACTCTGGCCCAAGGCATTAAATCTGATTCGTTTTCAATCATATATTGTGTTAATTGATCTTTGATAACATCGCGAAGTTTGTTCCCATCCCAAGGTTTGGCTACATAAAAATGTAGGCTGGCATGATTCACCGCTTCTACGGTGTCTTCTAGCCCTGCTTGGCCTGTTAGTAGTACTTTGCGTGTATGTTGCGTCTCTTCATTGCGGCTTAATTCAATTAAGAAACTAATGCCTGTTTGTTCGGGCATAATGTGATCGCACAAAATTAAAGCCAGCTTGATATTTTGAGCTTGGTGATCGGCAATCACTTCTTTTGCCTCTGCAACAGACTCTGCGGCTTCTAAGATAAAAAACTCTTCAAATTCGTCGAGATCTTGTATGACGCTGTCCAATACTTCACGTTCATCGTCCACGCATAAGATCAAAAATTTGTTCATGATATTCTCCTTAATCATCAGCACGACAAGTTATCGACTAACTGGCAGCCATACCGTCATCGTCGTGTATTTATCCTGTTCAGATTGAACATCGATCCAACCTTGATGCTGGTGGACTATTTGTTGGCAGACAGAAAGCCCAATACCGAGTCCAAAGTTACCTTCTTTTTTCGTCGTGTAATTTAATGTGAAGATACGCTCTTTCTGCTCGTACGGGATCCCACAACCATTATCCGTGAAACTGATGGTCACAAAAGATTGATTACCCTGTTTTGCTAATGTGGTTGCAATGTGCAGTACGCCATTGGCTGGGAAGGCGTCAATAGCGTTGGAAATGAGGTTTGTCCATACTTGTTGTAATGCAATCGGCTGACAGGTAATCAAAGGTAAGTCGGCATACTCTTTTTCGACTTTGTGGCGCTTAAGACGATTTTCGAAAATAACCAGAGTGTCTTCAATACCTTCATGAATATTGACCTTGTGCAGTGCTTCATCATCAGGGCGAGCATACCCTTTAAGACTTCGTACCATATCGGCGATGCGTTGTGCACAAACATTGATAGAACGAAGTGTACTACCAGTTAGGAAATAGTTTTCTAATTGTTCCAGTGTTTCTAACGTTTTTTCGGGATCGTGCTTAGCCGATTGTCGGAGCGCAAGATCATCATCTAGATTGAGTTTGACCAATTTTTTCGCGATTAAACGATGATGAATTTCATTTTCTATCGCTTTAGCGCGTGCTCGCTCTTCTGATGTAGAAGTAGGTTTGGCTGAAAGTGCATTCCTTAATAGTTGGCTGCCTTTATGTTGCAGGTTTTTATGTTCAGTCTCTTGGACTAAGTGCTCAATCTTGTCTGACAATGTTTCGGTTCCACGTAAAATTGCGGCGACAGGATTGTTTAGCTCATGAGCGACACCGGCAACAAGCTGACCGAGCATGGCCATTTTTTCCCGCTCGATTAATTGCTGATGAGCTGACTCAAGTGATTCGAGCGTTTTTTGTAGTTGCAATTTAGTGTTAATACTGCGTTGTAAGCGGCGGTTAAAATGGCGGAGCAGCAAGTTAGTAAATAGGGGCAATAGCCGAGTATCCGAATGCATGACTTTTGCAAATACATCTCGGTCTAGTTTAATCACATCGGTTTTAGTCAGGGTGACGGCAGTAGAAAAAGATTTCTCACCAGTCACAAAAGACATACCACCGACAATGTTGCCTTTTTTGTGGCGAACCACTTCTCTTTGTTGCCCTAAATCATCTTTTTTATACAGGGCCACTTCACCTTCAGTGATGAACCAAAGAAAGCGGTTCTCTTCTCCCTCTTTGGTAAGAAAGTGATTAGTGGAATAGGTTCGGCAGGCGCGAGTTTCATCTTCATTTTCAAAAAATTGGTGTAAAGCACCAATTACTTGTTCAGCCAGTTCTGTATCAGAAAGCTTGTGGTAATCGGAGATAAAACCATCTCGATAACTGCGCATTTTATTATCGATGTGCGCGCGTAAGATGCGCTGTTGATCAAGTATTGTGCTGTAGTTGAGAATGTTGTCTTTATCATGATCTAAGATGTAGGTCGTGAGCTCTTTTTGGACGGTTTTATAGAGCACGTTATTTTGTAGTGGTTTAGTGAGACAGTGATCTAATCGCCCCTCATTGACGGCGGTGAGAATGGCTTGAATATCTTGTCCGCAGCTTATCAGCACTTTCCGCGCTGAACGCGTGTGGGTTGATTTATCGAGTTGAGTCAAAAAATCCGCACCATCAAACTGCTCATGGTGACTGGCAATGACCAATGCAATCGTTTGTTGCTGTTCGTGCAAATATTCTAGGGCTTGCTCAGCTTCATCTATGGTGTCCGCTGTATGAAGATCAAATTTAGTGGCGAACGGAGCTAACTCAGCTCGCAACTGTTCTGTGCTGATTGGGTTATTGTCTAAACAAAGTAGTGCGTAATGGTTCACACAAGCCTCTACTGTCATCGCTGTTTTGACTACTGTAGCAAGTATTACGCAGTGGGTTTGAGAGCTAGGTTTTAGAATTTCTCATCACATCTTAGCAATACTCTGACCTAACTCCATGTTTTGGTTTTCAATTGTTTACGGTAGACTGGGTAAAATCTTCAGGAATGGAACACTATGAAACAGTTAAAAATCATTGGTGCGGTTGGTGGTGCTATCGTCTTAGCAGCATGTTGGCCGTTGGCTGTCGGGCAAATCGGTGAAAAGGTGATCACTAACGGTATTGCAAATATCTCTTCAGGTTCAATCGAGGCGGACATTGTCAGTTATAAGCGCGGTTACCTTTCATCAACCGTGCAAACCCGCTATCAGATTGCAGATAAAACGCTCAAACAACAGTTTGTTGCCGATGGTTTACCGACCCAAGTTTTAGTCAATAGCGAGGTTAAGCATGGCCTGTTGAGTTTAACAGCAACATCCGTTATAGCTGATCAAGAAAATCTACCATTGACGATGACCAGTATCACGCAGTTGAATGGCAATACTCAATACACTGTGGCGCTAGACAGTTGGCACTACCAAAGTGAAGATGGCGAGATGACGTTTTCGACAACGCCCGCCACATTGAAAGGTGATATTTCGGTGCTAGGTGAAATCACTTATCAACTCAATGTTCCTTCTGTTGAGTTGGATTTTACCAGTGGTGAAAAAATGATGCTTTCACAGCTAACTGGTCAAGGTATAGGTAAACAAGATAAAGTCTTCTGGCTAGGACAACAGTCATTGGCGTTAGCAAAAATTAATCTTGTCGATGGCCTAGGTGAAAATACGCTGAGTATGGACAACATGCGTTATTCCTTTGATTCGGTATTAAAAGGAGAGCCTTCTCGCTTTGATAGTAATCACTTGATTGAGATGGATAAATTAACTTATAGCGAAGGCGAGGTGAAGGACCTCAATCTTGATTTTACTTTGGGTGATTTAGATGGTGACGCTTTTGAGAAGCTCTCAACGCTTTACCAAAACAGCCCAGAACTTTCTGATGAGGACATTCAGCAAGCACTGCCTTATGTGCAATCATTATTCGAGAAAGGTTTTTATCTATCGATGAATAAAATGGCGCTAAAAGTTGGCCAAGGTGAGTTTGAATCAAACTGGAAGATAGCGGTTCCTGAAGGGACAAATAATGTGGTGCAAGATCCGAGTACCATTTTACCAGCCTTAACCGGCCACATTGATACCTTCATTTCTAACCAGCTGGTTGAAGATTTTCCTTTTATCCAGCAAGGTATTGATGAGCTTGTTGTGATGGAAATTATGCAGCAAACCGATCAAGGATATCGACTCCAAGCTGAGCTGAAACAGGGCAACTTGGAATTTGAAAATGGCAATCAAATGCCGCTATTGACACTATTACTTCCGGCATTGATGCGATAGCGAACGGCGCTCAAGCAAACGATTTCGCGAGTTTTAGCAATCAGTAAGAGAAAAGAGCCGATAGAAGCTCTTTTCTCGCTTTTTATCCACATCAAAAAGTGGTATTAATCACATTAATTGTCGATAGCAGGAGCAAGGAACTCATGGAATCAAATCAAGCGGGCCCAGTCTATAATTTCAGCGCAGGCCCAGCAGCCTTACCTAAAGCCGTGATGGAAAAAGCGCAAGCCGAGTTTATTAACTGGAACGAGCTTGGCACGTCCGTTATGGAAATTAGTCATCGCAGTAAACCTTTTATTCATGTTGCTCAAGAAGCGGAGCAAGATCTGCGAGATTTGCTTAATATCCCAAGTAATTACAAAGTATTATTTTGTCAGGGTGGAGCGCGCGCTCAGTTTGCGGCGGTGCCTTTAAACTTATTAGGCGATGCGACTAAAGCGACCTATATAGATGCGGGTTACTGGGCTGAAAGTGCGGTCAAAGAAGCGAAGAAATATTGTGAAATCGATGTTTTTAACGCCAAAGTGACCAAAGAGGGCAAAACAGCGGTATTACCAGCCAGCGAATGGAAAATCGATCCTGAGTCGGCTTACGTGCATTTTTGTCCGAATGAAACAATAGATGGTATTGAGATTAATGATTTACCAGATACAGACAAACCGATTGTAGCTGATATGTCATCTACGATTTTGTCGCGCCAAATAGACGTCTCAAAGTACGGAGTCATTTATGCGGGAGCGCAGAAAAACATTGGGCCAGCGGGGATCTGTATTGCGATTGTTCGTGATGATTTGCTTGATTTAGCCAGTGATGTGCTACCGACTATCTTGAATTATAAAGTACAAGCTGAACAAGATTCTATGTTCAACACGCCGCCTACGTTTGCGTGGTATTTGTCGGGTCTCGTGTTCAAGTGGCTAAAAGGGCAGGGTGGTGTCGCTGCGATTGAGATAATCAACCGCGAGAAAGCAGCGCTGCTTTATAACGCAATTGATGAGTCACCTTTCTATCGCAATACCATTCACCCAGACAACCGTTCACTGATGAATGTGCCTTTCCAATTAGTGAAACCAGAGTTGGATAGTACGTTTTTAGAGTTGGCTGAAGCGCGTGGTTTAGTCTCGCTGCAAGGTCACCGAGTCGCGGGTGGTATGCGTGCCTCGATTTACAATGCGATGACACTGGAAGGCGTTCAAGCCTTAGTTGATTTTATGCAAGAGTTTGAACAGCAGTACGCCTAACGTTTTTTATGGTATCAAAAACGATATAACATAAAATACGACCTTAAAAAACAAAGCCCACTAAGTGGGCTTTGTCATTAATCGGCTAGATTGAAGAGCATTACAATTTGTCGGTTAACTCAATTGCTTGGCCAATGTAGTTGGCTGGTGTCATCTCTTTCAAGCGTGCTTTTTCAGTTTCAGGTAGCGCAAGGCCATCAATAAAGTGGCGCATCGCTTCACCATCGACTCGCTTACCGCGCGTGAGTTCTTTCAATTTTTCGTACGGTTTTTCGATGCCGTAGCGGCGCATAACCGTTTGCACTGGTTCAGCAAGGACTTCCCAGTTTTTATCGAGCTCAGCAAGCAGCGCATCACGGTTCACTTCCAGTTTACTGATCCCTTTTAGCGTTGAAGTGTAGGCTATGATCGCATAACCAACACCCACACCAAGGTTACGCAGCACGGTTGAATCTGTTAAGTCACGTTGCCAGCGAGAGATAGGCAGCTTTTGTGCTAGGTGATTGAACACGGCATTAGCAAGGCCTAGGTTGCCTTCTGAGTTTTCAAAATCGATCGGGTTGACTTTATGTGGCATTGTCGATGAACCAATTTCACCCGCAATGGTTCTTTGTCTGAAGTGGCCCAAAGCGATATAGCCCCAAATGTCACGATCGAAGTCGATCAGAATAGTATTGAAGCGGGCAACGGCATCAAATAGCTCTGCGATGTAATCATGTGGCTCAATTTGTGTGGTATAAGGGTTCCACGCCACACCTAGCGATTCAGTGATAAACTCTTCGCTAAAGGTATGCCAGTCGAGTTCTGGATAGGCTGAAAGGTGAGCGTTGTAGTTACCTACTGCGCCGTTTACTTTTGCGAGAATCTCGATATTGGCAATCTGCTTATATTGGCGTTCCATACGGTACGCTACGTTAGCCATCTCTTTACCCATAGTACTTGGTGATGCTGGCTGTCCGTGGGTACGAGACAATAACGGAATATCGCGATACTCTTCTGCTAAGTGACGAATCGCATCAATAATGTTGCGCATTTCAGGAAGAAGCACGGTATCGCGCGCTTCTTTGAGCATTAGCGCGTGAGATGTGTTGTTGATGTCTTCTGAAGTACAAGCAAAGTGAATGAATTCATTAACGGCGTGCAGCTCAGGAACACCCGCTACTTTTTCTTTTAAGAAATACTCTACAGCCTTAACATCATGGTTCGTTGTGCGTTCAATTTCTTTAATACGAGCGGCATCTTCTTCGCTAAAATTGTCTGCTATCGCATTAAGAAATTGATTGGCTTCATCACTGAATGCTGGAACTTCGGCAATTCCAGCAGTGGCTGAAAGCTTCTGTAACCAACGAATTTCAACAATGGTCCGATACTTGAGGAGACCAAACTCACTAAAGATACTGCGTAACGCAATCGTTTTACTTCCGTAGCGGCCGTCTACCGGTGAAACAGCAGTCAAGGCTGACAGTTCCATGTTTTTCTCCTGAATTTTGAGGTTAAGTGTGAGAGTGAATTCTTTGCGTCAATATTAGACTCGAGCTAATAAAATCTGAGCTTGTTCGATCATTTTCTTACGACCGAAGATCAGATGGCGACGCTTTCCTCCAACCTGACGCCACAAGACAGCGCAACGAATTCCTGAAAGGAGTAAGGCGCGCACTTTGTGCTGGGTTGAAGTTTGTTGAAGTATGGTAGGGGTTCCAGTGACTTGGATTCTTGGGCCAATAGGGCTGATAACATCCAAGTAGATACTGGCAAGGTTGCTGATCATCTGATCATCAAGCAAGTCAAAATGGTTGACTTGACGTTCAATCGTTTGAATACGATCGCCCAGCTGTGACATCGCATCACGACGAGCGCTTAATTTACGCTCTAATGCCATCAGGCTAATGATATAGCGAGTGATTTCACTCCCTGATGGCGTGCTATCAATACCTTTCACCAAACATTCGAGGCCAATTTTTAAGTTGGCCTCAGAGCCGAAGACATCAAGTGTATTGCTTGGATTAGTACTTAAGATAGCCGTTAGAGAAGTTTCAAACGCGTCTGAATCACAGTGACCATTTTTTGCTACGTGTTGCACTAAAGCGACAGCTTGGCAGATACCCGCAAAAGCGATGGTACGGTCATAAAGGGTGTTAGCCACGTTTATTACTCCTAAGTTGTTTAAATTCGCTGCTCAATAATTCCACCGCCAAGACACACATCGCCTTGATAGAAAACCGCGGATTGACCAGGCGTGACGGCCACTTGTGGCTCATCAAAAATGACTTTAATGTTTTCATCATCAATAGGGATGATGGTACACGCTATATCCGTTTGACGGTAACGCGTTTTTACCGTGCAGCTTAGCGTTGCTTGGATTGGTGTACGATCAACCCAGTGTAATTGGGAAGCGATCAAGCCATGAGATTTCAATAATGGGTGATCAGCGCCTTGGACTGCAATCAAAACGTTACGTTTAAGATCTTTATCAGCGACATACCATGGGTCTTCGTTACCGCCACCGCCTTTTTGGCCACCAATGTGTAACCCTTTGCGTTGACCTAAAGTGTGGTACATCAGGCCTTGATGTTCACCAATAACGAGACCTTCTGGTGTTTCAATTTTACCCGGTTGTGCTGGTAAATAGCGAGACAAGAAGTCGGTAAATTTGCGCTCGCCGATGAAACAGATACCAGTTGAATCTTTTTTCTTCGCCGTCACCAAACCTTGTTCTTCCGCAATGCGTCGAACTTCGGGTTTTTCTAA
This sequence comes from Vibrio sp. V15_P4S5T153, assembly GCF_963874485.1. Classification (NCBI taxonomy): domain Bacteria; kingdom Pseudomonadati; phylum Pseudomonadota; class Gammaproteobacteria; order Vibrionales; family Vibrionaceae; genus Vibrio; species Vibrio sp. V15_P4S5T153. Next base: position 535,834 of record NZ_CAWNHR010000011.1, read on the forward strand.
ATCACCGACAGGAAATAAGCTACGAGCCACTTGTTCATGGCTTAGTGTATAGAGGAAGTAGCTTTGGTCTTTGTTGTTGTCCAAGCCGCGCAGCATTTTTGGTTTGTCATTACCTTCAGGGAAGGTGCGTCGAACATAGTGGCCCATGGCGATATAATCGGCATCTAGCACTTCATCTGCAAACTCTAAAAAGGCTTTAAACTTGATTTCTTTGTTACAAAGAATGTCTGGGTTGGGAGTTCGCCCTGCTTTATATTCCTCAAGGAAATATTCAAATACGTTGTCCCAATATTCGGCGGCAAAATTAATGGTATGAAGAGGGATGTCTAACTTATCGCACACGGCTTGTGCATCGGCTAAATCTTCCGCCGCTGTACAATATTCCTCGTTATCATCTTCTTCCCAGTTCTTCATGAACAGGCCTTCGACTTGATAACCTTGCTCTTTGAGAAGATACGCCGAAACGGAGGAGTCAACACCACCGGACATGCCGACGATGACTTTCTTTTGGCTGTTTGCGCTGCGGTTGTCTGACATTACTTAATACCACTCAATTGACTTGGTCGCAGATTCTAGCAGAAAGATTTTCGTCGCGACAGATCCGAGACAGCAATCACACTTCTATCTGGTTTAATTGGCGTCGTATCTGTCAATGTCAGCAGAAATTAGTTTTAGAATTCTACAATGGCTTATGGCATAGTGCGTGCCATTTTAAAGCGTAACAAAAGGCCACAAAATGCAAGATGACAATCAGATTATGGATGACGCGTTCCTCATTGAAACAGTAGAGAATCAACTCGCGGACGGAAATCCGTTAAAGGTCAAAGAAACCTTGATGCGCTTGATGATGACAGGTCACTCAAGGGAGGATGCCGTTGCCTCTATTGCTTGTGCGCTTGCAATTGAGATTTTTGATGTGATGAAAAACGAAGGGCAATTTGACCTAAAACGCTATTCAGAGCATTTAGATAGGTTACCTGATCTCAGCTTTATGGAAGGTGAATAAAAATAATCAAGAGCAAACGTTTGCTATAATTGCCTTAGTTGCCGCGCTAATGGGTGCGCGGTAGAATCGCGCATCTTTTTCTCCTCTACTCAGACTGACGTTATGAAATTTCCTGGCCAACGCAAATCAAAGCATTACTTTCCTGTTCATGCACGTGACCCACTTGTTATCCAAGCACAAGAAAATAAAAAAATGTCACGTACACATATTATTGGTATTGACCAGACCTTGGTGGATATAGAAGCGAAAGTAAATACTGACCTCATCGAAAAATATGAGCTTAGTAAAGGCCATTCGTTAGTGATTGACGATCAGAAGGCCGAAGCGTTGTACACTGAGCTCAAACAAAATGGTCTGATTACTAACGAATATGCTGGGGGAACGATTGGCAACACATTACACAATTATTCGGTGCTGGCAGATGATCGCTCAACGTTGTTAGGTGTGATGAGTCAAGATATAAAAATTGGTAGTTACGGTTATCGTTATTTATGTAATACATCAAGTCGGATGGATCTGAATTATTTACAAGCGGTCGATGGAGCGATTGGGCGCTGCTTTGCCTTGATCACAGAGGATGGAGAAAGAACCTTTGCTATTAGTGAAGGGCAAATGAACCAACTTCGCGCAGAAAGTGTTCCAGAAAAAATATTTAAAAGTGCTTCAGCCTTAGTATTGACTGCTTATTTAATTCGCTGCAAAACTGGTGATCCAATGCCAGAGGCAACAATGAGAGCGATTGAATATGCTAAGAAATATGATGTACCTGTTGTTTTAACCTTAGGTACTAAATTTGTTATTCAAGATGACCCTCAATTTTGGCAAAATTTTTTGCGTGATCATGTCACTGTTGTTGCCATGAATGAAGATGAAGCCGAAGCATTAACCGGGGAAAGTGATCCCCTTGCAGCGTCAAATAAAGCCTTAAATTGGGTTGATCTTGTATTATGCACCGCAGGCCCAGTCGGTTTATTTATGGCAGGATATACTGAAGATGCGGCGAAACGTGAAACATCGTTGCCACTATTACCTGGTTCTATTGCTGAATTCAATCGTTATGAATTTAGTCGCCCAGCATCAAAAATAAGTTGTGAAAATCCGATACGTGTTTATTCTCATATTTCACCGTATATGGGTGGACCTGAGAAAATTAAAAATACTAATGGTGCGGGAGATGCGGCGTTATCGGCATTGCTGCATGATATGGCAGCCAATAAATATCATAAAGAGAACGTCCCTAATTCGAGCAAGCATCAGAATAACTTTTTAACCTATTCATCCTTCTCGCAAGTTTGCAAATATTCCAACCGTGCCAGTTATGAGGTGCTAGCCCAGCATTCACCTCGTCTGTCACGTGGTTTACCTGAACGTGAAGACAGCTTAGAAGAAGCGTATTGGGAAAGATAAAAGATTAAAATAATAAAAAGGCTCCGTTAGGAGCCTTTTTATTTGCTAAAGAGTTATTAAATCTCGAATTCTTCTAGAGATTTACCTGCATCAAGTTGCTCTTGAATTGCAGAAGGTGTGCGACCTTGACCTGTCCATGTTTTTTCTTGGCCATTGGCATCAAGATATTTGTATTTTGCTGGACGAGGTGCGCGTTTGCCTTGAACTTTAACTTTGTTCTTAGTTTCACCAGAAAGTGCAGAAATTAATGCGCTTACATCAATACCGTCTTTGGCAATCTGTTCTGCAATCGCAGCCAGCTTCGCTTCTTGTTCTGCGCGAGCAGAGCGTTCTTCTTCTTCCGCTTCTCTGCGTTCTTGCACAACGATCGTTAATTTATCTAGTGCTTCTTCAAGCTGCTCTAGAGTGAGTTCACGAGAAAAAGCGCGTAGGCTACGAATATTAAGTAGAGTTTTTGTTAATTCAGACATGACTATTCCTATTTGATTTAATTTAGTCGACACAGCAATAATAAACTGCTGAATTGGTACTTACAATATTAGATTCAAATATTAATGAAAATTTATAGATAAATAAAAATCAAAAAAATATGAACTTGTTAGTGATGAGCTAATTTCATACATAAGTAGTAGTATCAAGAAGATCATCAATGATTTTTAGATAGACTTATAATTAATGTTTTTTATTATAATCTTCGTGATATTCATTGCACCACATTATGAAAGAAGTCTCAATGTTTCTTAATGAATGTGACCAATAATTGATGCACTTTGATGACATGATCGGTTGCAATGCATTCGTTGTTAAGTACAATGTCATTTACCTAAAGCGAAGTAAGACATTTATCATTGTTAAAATGACTTAATAACGGTGATTTATTGTACTTTCTTTGACGTAGAGGTGCGGTAAAAAATAGTAACTTCTGTTGGGGTAATGCCAATGAACAAAAGTGAAAGGTTTTATCGCCGAAGTAAGTATGCACATTAAAGCAGCTTGCTGGGGTTGTATTCGAATAGGAACAACACTGCCATAGTCTATTCTTTTTTTAAACTATGGAGCGCTACTGTAGGGTTGGGTGAAGTGTTCGCTTCCCTTTCGCTTAGTTCAACATGAATTACGTGGTTATCTTAGCTCGTAATTTGTCTGCAGTAGATCTCTAACCATTTACTTACTGGTTTTTGAAGATCATGAATTTAATCGATTTTGCATCATCTCCTCTGTCGCTGTTACCGCCTCTGGTAGCATTAAGTTTGGCTGTTCTTACACGCAGAGTACTTGTTTCATTAGGTGTCGGTATTGTATTAGGCGCGGTATTACTCGCGGATTATTCTTTTGGTAGTGCATTCAGTTATGTTGCTACTAAGGTATCAAGCGTCTTTGTTGCTGATGGCGGCATTAACACTTGGAATATGAGTATCGTCGGGTTTTTGCTTTTATTAGGTATGATGACCGCGCTATTAACTTTGTCTGGCGGTACTCGTGCTTTTGCCGAATGGGCACAAGTCCGCGTAAAAAGTAAACGTGGCTCAAAACTGCTGGCGGCATTTTTGGGTGTGTTTATTTTCGTTGATGATTATTTTAACAGTTTAGCCGTAGGTTCTATTTCTCGTCCTGTGACTGACCGCTTTTATGTATCTCGCGCTAAACTTGCCTATATCCTTGATTCAACTGCAGCACCAATGTGCGTTGTGATGCCAGCTTCTAGTTGGGGCGCGTACATTATGACGATTATTGGCGGTATTCTCGTTTCTCACGGGATTACCGAATATTCGGCATTGGGCGCGTACATGCGTTTAGTACCAATGAATTTTTATGCCATTTTTGCATTACTGATGGTGTTTGCGGTGGTGTGGTTCCAATTAGATATTGGTCAAATGCGCCAGCATGAAATTAATGCCTCCCAAGGCCGTGGATTTGACGACGCAAATGAAAACGATAGCCAAGACGCACATGAGTTAAATGAAGAGCTTGATATCAAAGAGAGCGAACATGGCAAAGTGTTGGATCTGGTTCTGCCTATCGTATTACTCATCATTGCAACGGTTTCAGCCATGTTATTTACGGGTGGTCAATCTTTAGCCGCAGACGGTAAAGCATTTGATCTACTGGGTGCGTTTGAAAACACCAATGTCGGCGCTTCATTGATTTACGGCGGGCTAGTTGGCTTGGCGATGGCTCTGTTTACTGTATTTAAGCAAAATCTGCCAATGAATGACATCAGTAATACATTGTGGATCGGTGCTAAATCGATGTTTGGTGCGATTTTGATCCTGATTTTTGCGTGGACAATTGGCTCTGTTATTGGGGACATGAAAACCGGTGCGTACATGTCATCTTTGGTTCAAGGTAATATTGATCCGCATTGGCTACCGGTCATCTTATTCTTACTATCGGGCGTGATGGCGTTTTCAACCGGCACTTCTTGGGGAACGTTTGGCATCATGTTGCCCATTGCTGGAGATATGGCTGCGGCGACCGATATCGCTCTAATACTCCCTATGCTGAGCGCGGTGCTCGCTGGTTCCGTTTTTGGTGACCACTGTTCTCCTATTTCTGACACCACCATTTTATCGTCGACAGGCGCACGTTGTAACCATATCGATCACGTTGCGACACAATTGCCGTATGCACTGGCTACGGCCTTGGTTTCGAGTGTCGGTTTTGTTGTTTTAGGAATGACAGCGTCAGTGCTGATCTCGTTGGCTTGTGCTTCTGTTGCATTTATCATTGTGTGCATGATTATGGCCGCTATGGCGAAATCAAAAATGACACATTGCGAGACGTTGTAGCCGTATTTTGGTTAAATAGAGTTGATAAAAGGGAAACGAAAGTTTCCCTTTTTTATTACTGGTGCACGACGGCGAAAAAAGATTTTAAAAAAGCCAAATTTTTAGTTGAAAAAGAACATCAGCTTGGTTAGTGTGGAGTCAAGACAGCAAACCAATAAGAGCTGATAAGTATGCGTAATTTTGTAATGAACATTCATCATCACCATCACCCTAAATAATCTTTCGGGGAGATGTACGCATACCCGGGAGGCAGGAAACTCCCGGTGGTTAAGTCAAAGCATTTAGATTAAAACCCTCGGGAGAACGCAAATCTTCCGAGGGTTTTTTCATTTTGCTTTAACTCAATTCCAAATACATTCAATACATTGCACAGGGAAATTGTCATGCAAACACAACGCCTAAGAATTGCCATCCAGAAGAAAGGCCGCTTGAGCTCAGAGTGCCAAGACTTACTTAAAAAATGCGGCGTGAAATTCAATATAATGGGTGAGCGTCTTGTCGTTCACTCTCTCAATATGCCGATCGACCTACTGCTAGTGCGTGATGACGACATACCCGGGCTGGTGATGGACGGTGTGGTTGATCTCGGTTTCATTGGTGAGAATGAACTGGAAGAGGTGCGTTTAGAACGCTTGTCGCAAAATAAGAAAAGTGAGTTTGTTTCACTGCGCCGTCTTGATTTTGGTGGCTGCCGCTTATCCATCGCGATCAATAAAGATCAGCAATACAACGGTCCTCAAGATTTGGCGGGTAAACGCATCGCCACAACTTATCCGCAGTTACTCAAAGCGTACATGGATGAAAAGGGCATTGATTTTAGCACTTGTGTGCTCACAGGTTCTGTTGAGGTTGCGCCACGAGCTGGCCTAGCTGATGCGATTGCTGACCTTGTTTCTACCGGCGCAACATTAGAAGCGAATGGCCTCAAAGAGGCTGAAGTTATCTTCCAATCCAAAGCAACACTCATTCAGCGTCAAGGTGAATTCAGTGAAGATAAGCAAGCATTGATTGCTCGTTTATTGACGCGTATGCAAGGCGTGATTCAAGCCAAAGAGTCCAAATACATCATGCTGCATGCTCCGGTTGATCAATTAGAAGCGATTAAAGACTTACTTCCGGGAGCGGAAGACCCAACAGTGCTGCCTTTATCGGCGGAGAAAAATCGTGTTGCAGTACACGTGGTCAGTACCGAGAACCTATTTTGGGAAACCATGGAGCGCCTAAAAGCATTAGGGGCGAGTTCTATTTTGGTTTTACCTATCGATAAAATGATGGAGTAACGGCGATGAGAACTGTCGTTTGGCAATCGTTGAGTGAAACTCAGCAAGATTCAATTTTAGAACGCCCGGCCATTACTGAAGGAGCCAATGTCACTGCTGCTGTGAGCGCCGTGATTGCGCAGGTGAAAGCGCAAGGTGACCAAGCGTTAATTGAGTTAACTGAAAAATTTGATCGCGTGAAACCGGATTCAATTCGCGTCTCAAGTGGTGAGATTGATGCGGCGTGCGAGCGTCTTTCTGACAAGATGAAACAAGCACTTCAACAAGCTTATGAGAACATTACTAAGTTCCATAAAGCACAAAAGCTGCAACCGATCAAAGTGGAAACGCAGCCGGGAGTGTTGTGTGAACAAGTGACGCGTCCAATTAATACGGTGGGCCTGTACATTCCCGGAGGCAGTGCACCTTTACCTTCTACCGTATTAATGTTGGGTGTTCCTGCACAAATTGCAGGGTGCCGTAAAGTGGTGCTTTGCTCACCGCCACCGATTGCGGACGAAATCCTCTACGTGGCCAAGCTGTGTAACATTGATGAGGTGTATAACATTGGTGGTGGTCAAGCGATTGCAGCAATGGCTTATGGGACTAAATCCGTTGCTAAAGTGGACAAAATCTTCGGCCCCGGTAATGCCTACGTGACAGAAGCAAAACGTCAAGTGAGCAATGACTTTCGCGGTGCAGCGATTGATATGCCAGCGGGTCCTTCGGAAGTGTTGGTGATTGCTGATGATACGGCTGATGCCGATTTCATCGCGGCTGATCTGCTTAGCCAAGCTGAGCACGGGCCTGATTCACAAGTTGTGTTAGTGACCCCTTCAGCGGTGATTGCCGATCAAGTAACAGATGCAGTGCAAAAGCAGCTAAAAAGCTTATCTCGCGCCGCCATTGCAGAAAAAGCCTTGGCTTCTAGTTTGATTATCATCGCTGAGTCTTTGACCCAAGCGGTTTCTATCTCCAACTACTACGGTCCTGAGCACTTAATTGTGCAAACGCGGAACCCTCGTGAACTGTTGCCATTACTTGATAACGCCGGCTCAATTTTCTTAGGTGATTGGTCACCAGAATCAGCCGGTGACTACGCTTCGGGTACCAACCACGTTTTGCCAACATACGGTTACACGCGTACTTATTCTAGCCTTGGTTTAGCTGATTTTAGTAAGCGCATGACGGTGCAAGAACTCAGCGCAGAGGGCTTACAAGGGTTAGCGCCAACCGTGGTCACAATGGCAGAAGCTGAAGGATTGGATGCACACAAACGTGCGGTCACCATTCGAGTCGAAAAATTGCAAAAGGCGAAAAAATAATGGAAAAACTGGCTCGTAAGCAAATTCAAGCACTAAAACCTTACTTATCGGCTCGCCGTATTGGCGGCAGTGGTGATGTGTGGCTCAATGCCAACGAATCGCCATTCAATAATGAGTACAAAACCGATTTTGTGCGTTTGAACCGTTACAGTGATTGCCAACCCACAGCTATGATCGATGCGTATGCGGCTTATGCCAAGGTACAGCCAGAGCAGGTGTTGACCTCACGCGGTGCTGATGAAGGGATTGAACTTTTGATCCGCGCATTTTGTGAGCCCAATCAAGACGCTATTTTATACTGTCCGCCGACTTATGGTATGTACGCGATTAGCGCTGAAACGTTCGGTGTCGAGCGTAAGGTTGTGCCATTAACGGCGGATTGGCAGCTCGACCTGTCAGCCATTCGTGCCAATTTGGACTGCGTGAAGTTGATCTTCGTTTGTAGTCCTAATAATCCAACCGGCAATTTGGTTAAGCGCCAAGATATTATTGCTTTGCTGGAAATGACTAAAGACCGCGCTATTGTTGTGATGGATGAAGCCTACATTGATTTCTGTCCAGAAGCCTCAACCGTTGATTTATTAGCGCAATACCCGAATTTGGCGATTTTACGCACCTTATCCAAAGCGTTTGCGCTTGCAGGTTTGCGCTGCGGTTTTACCTTGGCCAATAAAGAGCTGATTGATGTGCTGCAGAAGGTAATTGCACCTTATCCCGTGCCAATTCCGGTAGCAGACATTGCCGTGCAAGCATTATCGGAAGCTGGGCTGGCTCGTACCAAATTCCAAGTGTTGGATCTCAATGCAAACCGTGCTTACTTACAAGCAGGGTTGTATATGGTGCCCCATTTAACCGTGTTTGAAGGGTGGGGAAACTACCTATTAGTGAAATTCCCCGATGGTGATGCGCTGTTTAAAGCCGCTTGGGATCACGGCATTATTTTACGCAATTCTCCGATTGAAAATTGCGTGAGGATCAGTATCGGTAATCGCGAAGAGTGTGAAAAAACACTCGCTTTTATTCGCAATTATTATCAGTAATCGAGCACCATAAATAGCCCAAAATGAATAAAGAGCCAGTCGTTTAAGTAACGTTACTGGCCAATAGAAAAGGATATTCCAGTGAGCAAACAGCAAAAAATTCTCTTTATTGATCGTGACGGTACCTTAATTGTTGAGCCTCCGGTTGATTTCCAAGTTGATCGTTTAGACAAACTGAAACTAGAGCCGTATGTGATCCCAAGCCTACTGGCTTTGCAGGCTGCGGGTTATCGGCTGGTGATGGTCACCAACCAAGATGGACTGGGGACGGATAGCTATCCTCAAGCGGATTTCGATGCCCCTCATGCGATGATGATGGACATTTTTCAGTCCCAAGGAGTGATCTTTGATGATGTGCTGATTTGCCCGCACTTTGAAAAAGATAATTGCTCTTGCCGCAAACCCAAACTGGGGATGGTTAAAGAGTATCTGCAAGGAGGCAAAGTCGATTTTCAGCAATCAGTGGTGATTGGCGATCGAATGACCGACCTGCAACTGGCTGAAAATATGGCGATCCGTGGCATTCAGTATCATCCGAAAAGTATGGGATGGCGTGAAATAGTTAAAGACTTGACCGTGAAAGCGCGCAGCGCCGAAGTGGTGAGAACCACTAAAGAGACCGACATTAAAGTTGCGGTCAATTTGGATGAAGCGGGCGGCAATCAAATTGCTACTGGGTTAGGTTTTTTTGACCACATGCTTGACCAAATCGCAACCCATGGCGGTTTTCAATTGAAGTTGAGCGTTAATGGGGATCTGCACATTGATGATCACCACACCATTGAAGATACCGCATTAGCACTCGGGCAAGCCTTAAAAGAGGCATTAGGCGATAAGCGCGGCATTGGTCGTTTTGGTTTTTCGTTGCCGATGGATGAGTGTTTAGCACAATGTGCGCTCGATCTATCGGGTCGCCCTTATCTGAAATTTGAGGCCACCTTTACACGTGAGCAAGTGGGCGATCTCTCCACTGAAATGGTATATCACTTCTTCCGTTCATTAACCGACACTTTGGCCTGTACGCTACATCTCTCATCCAGTGGCGAGAATGATCACCATATTATTGAAAGTTTGTTTAAGGCTTTTGGCCGCACATTGCGCCAAGCCATTAAAGTGGAAGGCAATGAACTACCTAGCAGCAAAGGAGTACTGTAATGTCGTCAGTCCGCGAAGCGATGAGTGATAACAGCCGCCAGCCGCAAAAGGTCGTCATCATTGATACAGGTTGCGCTAATGTTTCTTCCGTGAAATTTGCCATCGAACGCTTGGGTTACCCAGTCACTATTTCAAAAGATCCTGATGTGGTGTTGACGGCAGATAAGCTGTTTTTACCCGGTGTCGGTACGGCAAGTGAGGCGATGAAAAATCTGCAACAGCGCGATTTAATCACCTTGGTGAAACAGGTTGAAAAGCCACTGCTCGGCATCTGCTTAGGCATGCAACTGTTAGGTCAACTGTCAGAAGAAAAAGGACAGCAAGCTAATGACATTGTTGAGTGTTTAGGCTTATGTGATGGAGAGGTTCGCCTGATGGATACAGGCGATTTACCACTGCCACATATGGGTTGGAACACGGTCAATGCCGAAAGAGGCCATCCTCTGTTTAAAGGCATTGAGCAGGGTGAATATTTCTATTTTGTCCATAGCTACGCCATGCCGGTCGGTAAATACACGATTGCTGAATGTGAATACGGCAAGCTTTTCACCGCGGCGCTGCAAAGCGGTAATTACTATGGTGTGCAATTTCACCCAGAGCGCTCATCCAAAGCCGGCTCAGCACTGATTAAGAACTTCTTGGAATTATAAAAGGGAATTAGTAATGATTATTCCAGCATTAGATTTAATTGATGGCCAAGTGGTTCGCTTATTTCAAGGCGATTATGGTCAAGTTACCGAATACAAAGTTGACCCTGCAGAGCAGTTCAACCTTTATCACCAATCTGGAGCCAACTGGCTGCACCTTGTTGATTTAACGGGGGCAAAAGATACCTCAGCCCGACAGCTTGATCTGATTGCCAAACTGCTTGCCAGTACCCCTGCCAAGATTCAAATTGGTGGCGGTGTGCGCAGTGAGCAAGATGTGGTGGATTTATTAAATGCGGGTGCGCAGCGCGTGGTTGTCGGTTCTACGGCCGTAAAACAGCCTGAATTAGTCAAAGGATGGATGGAAAAATATGGCGCAGAAAAAATTGTGCTAGCGCTCGACATCAACATTGATCAAGACGGCACACGTAAAGTGGCCATTTCAGGTTGGCAAGAAGATTCAGGTGTAACGATAGAAGCCTTGATTGATGATTACCTAACGGTCGGTTTGACGCACGTATTGTGCACTGATATTTCCCGCGATGGCACACTAGCCGGTTCTAACGTTGAGTTGTATATCGATTTATGCAAGCAGTACCCACAAGTGCAGTTTCAATCCTCAGGTGGTATCGGTAGCTTAGCGGACATCAAAGCCTTAACAGGCAGTGGTGTTGCTGGCGTGATCGTCGGTCGTGCCTTATTAGATGGTAAGTTCACCGCTCAGGAGGCATTCGAATGTTGGCAAAACGCATAATTCCTTGTTTGGATGTCCGCGATGGACAAGTAGTGAAAGGGGTGCAGTTTCGCAATCACGAAATCATTGGTGATATCGTACCGCTTGCAAAACGCTACGCCGAAGAGGGCGCTGATGAGTTGGTATTTTATGACATTACCGCGTCGAGTGATGGGCGAGTGGTTGATAAAAGTTGGGTGGCGCGTGTCGCGGCAGTGATTGATATTCCATTTTGCGTCGCGGGCGGTATTAAATCTGCCGAAGATGCTGCGCGAATTTTAGAATTTGGTGCAGATAAAGTCTCCATTAACTCTCCAGCACTCGCTAACCCACAGTTGATTACTGACTTGGCGGATAAATTTGGTGTGCAGTGTATTGTGGTCGGCATCGACTCTTACTTTGATCAAGAAACGGGTCAGTATCAAGTCTATCAATTTACTGGCGATGAGACGCGCACCAAAGCAACACAGTGGCAAACTTGCGATTGGGTACAAGAGGTACAAAAACGTGGTGCGGGTGAAATCGTATTGAATATGATGAACCAAGACGGCGTGCGTAATGGTTATGATCTACAGCAACTCCAGAAGGTACGTGCTGTGTGTCGCGTGCCACTTATCGCTTCTGGTGGGGCGGGGACGATGGAGCACTTTGCGCAAGCTTACCAACAAGCTCATGTCGATGGCGCGTTGGCGGCATCGGTTTTTCACAAGCAGATCATCAATATCGGCGAATTAAAACAATATTTACAAGCAGAAGGTGTAGAGGTAAGACGATGAGTTTTCAAGTATCGAGTGCGGTTGCACTTTCTGAGCGTATCGATTGGAACAAAGTTGATGGCCTTGTTCCGGCGATAGTGCAAGATTTTCAATCAAGTCAAGTGCTTATGATGGGTTACATGAACCAAGATGCGTTGCAAAAAACCGCGCAAACAGGCCAAGTGACGTTCTTTTCTCGCAGCAAGCAGCGCCTTTGGACCAAAGGAGAGACCTCTGGTCATGTGTTACAGTTGAAAAACATGGCGCTCGATTGTGATAACGACACTTTATTGGTCAAAGTGAATCCCATTGGGCCAACGTGCCATACTGGAACCACAACCTGTTGGGATAACGATGCACAAGAAGAGTCTCAAATGGTGTGGCTTCATCAGCTTGAGCAGCTATTGGCTGCCCGCAAGAGTGCCGACCCTGATTCCTCTTACACCGCTAGCCTTTATGCCCGTGGAACAAAGCGTATTTCGCAGAAAGTGGGCGAAGAGGGCGTTGAAGTTGCGCTTGCGGCGACGTCGGGCGATAAGGCGGAGTTAGTGTGTGAGTCTGCTGATTTGATTTATCACTTATTGGTGCTATTGCAAGACCAAGGATTAGCGTTGAGTGATGTGATTGATAAGCTTAAAGAACGCCATAAATAAACACAGTGAAGCCTCTTAAATAAAGAGGCTTCCGTTTTTTGAGAACGGTGTTATAGGGTAATTTCTTTCCACTCACCGGGTTGTAGATCGCCTAAAACAATGTCGCCCATCGCGTAGCGCACTAAGCGCAGTGTTGGAAAGCCAATATGCGCTGTCATACGTCGTACTTGCCGGTTTTTACCTTCAGTAATGGTAATCGCAAGCCATGTGGTTGGGATTTGTGCGCGAAAACGAACCGGTGGATTACGTTCCCACAAGGTAGGCGGTTGCAAAATCTCAACCTTGGCAGGCAGCGTCATGCCATCTTTTAGCGCTACACCTTGGCGCAATTTATCTAAATCGTTTTGAGCGGGTTCTCCTTCTACTTGCACCCAATACGTTTTTGGTAATTTTGACTGCGGCTGCGTTAGTCTCGCTTGCAAGATGCCGTCATTGGTGAGCACCATCAAACCTTCGCTGTCTCTGTCCAAGCGACCTGCGGCATACACCTCTTTTACGGGAATAAAATCAGCGAGAGTTTTGCGCCCATCACCATCGGTAAACTGGCTTAGCGTATCAAAAGGCTTATTAAAGATGATGACTTTTCGATCAGCAAGCGATACTCGTTTTTTTACCTCTTCTGCAGATGAAGAGGTGCGGGTGGTTGAACGCTGATGTGGATCGCGCCGTTTAAAATGAGAAGAGCCTGAGGGTTTTGATACTGATGAAGAATCACGACGCAAGCGGGATGACATGTTAACTACCTTGCAAAAATGTAAATGAAGTGTGTTTGAAAGTTTTCTGAACTTTGGATTTAAGCTATAATTTGCGCGCCCAGAAACAGGATTGACGCACAAGATAATAGACTATTATCCTAGTTTTGTTTAATTATACTCAACCCATGCTATTTGGATTCAGTATCAATAAAGGGTTTGGGTGTATACGTATTTTCACTCAATGACTAAAATCGGATAACGCTCAACGACATTCGATTCAGTTTTTGAAAGAGTGACGCTATCGTGTTCAAGTCGCGAGGATGCTAACCCACTTGACACGGACAATCACACAGCGCTGTTTCATCCAATGGTGCTGCTAGAACAAATAGGGAAATTTTTCATGCCTACAGAAAAACCTACAATTATTTATACCATCACAGACGAAGCACCAGCACTGGCCACTTATTCTTTATTGCCGATTATCCAATCCTTTACCGCCTCGTCAGGCATTAGCGTTGAAACCCGCGATATTTCACTGGCTGCGCGTATCCTTGCCAGCTTCCCAGAACATTTAAAAGAAAATCAACGTGTAAGTGATGCGCTTGCCGAATTAGGTGAACTGGCGACCAAACCAGAAGCGAATATTATTAAACTGCCTAACGTTTCGGCATCGGTCCCACAGTTGAAAGCCGCGATTAAAGAGTTGCAGGAAAAAGGTTACGACCTACCAAATTATCCTGAAGAACCAAGTACCTACGAAGAAAAAGCGATTAAAGCGACTTACGATAAAATCAAAGGCAGTGCGGTTAACCCAGTGTTGCGTGAAGGAAACTCCGATCGCCGCGCACCATTATCAGTCAAGAATTATGCGAAGAAAAACCCACATTCAATGGGCGCATGGTCACCGCAATCCCGTTCACATGTTGCCAGCATGCAAGACAAAGATTTCTATGGAACAGAAAAGTCAGTCACCATTGAAGGTGACACTAAGGTCAAAATTGAGTTTGTCGGCCATGATGGCTCGACTAAAGTCTTAAAGAAAGAGTTTGCGCTGCTTGATAAAGAAATTATCGATGCTTCAGTTTTAAGCAAAAAAGCGTTAGTTGAGTTTTTCGAGCAACAAATCGCAGCAGCGAAACAGCAAGATGTGCTGCTTTCCTTGCACATGAAAGCAACCATGATGAAAGTGTCTGACCCAGTCATTTTCGGCCATGCCGTTAAAGTGTACTACAAAGACGTATTTGCGAAGTATGGCGCGTTGTTTGACTCATTAGGTGTTGATGTCAACAATGGCCTAGGCGATGTTTACGCGAAAATTCAAGCATTGCCACAAGCACAAAAAGAAGAAATTGAAGCCGCGATTCAAGCGGTTTATAACACGCAACCACCGCTTGCTATGGTCGATTCTGACCGAGGTATTACTAACCTACATGTCCCGAGCGATATCATTGTTGATGCGTCAATGCCAGCAATGCTGCGCGCTTCTGGTCAAATGTGGGGGCCAGATGGCAAGCAACAAGACACCAAAGCACTGATCCCAGATCGCTGCTACGCTGGCGTTTATCAAGCGGTGATTGATTTTTGTAAAAAGCATGGCGCATTTGACCCAACAACGATGGGCAGTGTGCCAAACGTGGGCCTTATGGCGCAAAAAGCTGAAGAATATGGATCGCACGATAAAACCTTTATCCTCGATGCCGCGGGTTCGGTACGTGTTGTGGATACCTCCGGCAAAGTATTGCTAGAGCAAGCTGTTGAAGCTGGTGATATTTTCCGCATGTGCCAAGTGAAAGATGCACCGATCCAAGACTGGGTGAAACTGGCCGTGACTCGTGCCAGAGCTACTGGTGTTCCTGCGATTTTCTGGTTAGACGATCAGCGTGCGCATGACCGTGAATTGATCAAAAAAGTCAACGTCTACCTTGCTGATCATGATACGGCCGGCTTAGATATTCAGATCCTATCACCCGTTGAAGCGACTCAGTTCACACTTGAGCGTCTCAAAGCGGGTAAAGATACCATCTCAGTTACGGGTAACGTACTGCGTGATTACCTCACGGATCTATTCCCCATTCTTGAGCTCGGTACTTCGGCTAAAATGTTGTCGATTGTTCCCTTGATGAATGGCGGTGGCTTGTTTGAAACAGGTGCTGGTGGCTCTGCGCCAAAACACGTTCAGCAGGTTGAGAAAGAAAACCACTTGCGTTGGGATTCGTTAGGCGAGTTTTTGGCGCTGGCGGCGTCTTTGGAACATTTGAGTGTTGTCACTGGAAATGCGAAAGCGAAAGTACTAGCCGATGCGCTTGATAAAGCCACTGGTAAGTTCCTTGATCTCAATAAATCACCATCGCGCAGAGTTGGTGAGCTTGATAACCGTGGCAGTCACTACTATCTTGCAACCTATTGGGCTGAGGCCTTAGCAGAGCAGACGGCGGATGCTGATTTAGCGGCGGAATTCGCACCGATTGCGAAGCAGCTGCAAGAAAATGAACAGGTTATCGTCTCTGAGCTGAATCAGGCACAAGGTACCCCGGGTGATTTGGGTGGTTACTATGCGCCAGTGTTTGAAAAAGCATCAGCACTAATGCGTCCAAGCCAAACCTTGAACGCGATCATTGGCGCTTAACCTTCAGTTATTCACCTCTAAGCAATAAAAAAACCCGCCAGTTCGGCGGGTTTTTCATCAAATACACGTTTGGCAGCGATTATTTTGCAAGTTGACCTTCGATTGGAACAACAGCGCTAGCGTGATAACCTTTCGGCCCCTGTTCAATCTCGTAGGAAACTTGTTGGCCCGCTTTGAGTGTGCGGTAGCCTTCCATTTGAATGGTTGAATAGTGAGCAAAAATATCGGTATCCTCACCTTCTGGACAAATAAACCCAAATCCTTTGGCGTTGTTAAACCATTTTACTGTACCTGTAGCCATGCTTTACATCCCTCATTGCATTTTAGTTACTGATGTTGTTATCGAGAAACTTATCCTAAAAACGTTACCCGAATGTGAATATCAATTCAGCCGCTGCCAAATTTTTAGTCACTAATTGACCAATGTAGTCAATGATTCGGCGCAGTCAATAGGCAAAAGGTATGATACTCGACATATTTGCAAATAAATCACTTTTCAGGTTTACATTGTTGTAACGATTAAATAGGGCGTTAAGAATGAAATAGTTAAAGAAAGCAGTTGCTTTTGTTTTCTTTTTAATCAACTACGCCGTTGATAGTTCGGAATAGCAATGTTTTATTTGCAGCGATACAATTGCTGCATTAGTCTCTAAGTAAGGGTTGTTTTTCAACTGTGTCGGTAGCACTAATAACATTAATAGATTCCAACGACACAATGGTTACTGAGAGGCACACGGTTCCACTAGGTAGAGAAGCACTCTAAATACGGTCATCATGAGTAAACATTTTGAATGGGTGACTCCAGACTCAGATCTTCTGGAGAAAGAGAAGACAGCAATTAAACCACCAGCGATGTACAACGTAGTTCTCAATAACGATGACTACACGCCGATGGAGTTTGTGATTGAAATCCTTGAGCGATTTTTCTCGATGGATATCGACAAAGCAACACAGATAATGCTCAAGGTGCATTATGAAGGGAAAGCAATTTGTGGCACGTTCAGTGCCGAGATTGCAGAGACCAAAGTAGCTCAAGTTACTTTGTACTCAAGGGAAAATGAGCATCCACTGCTTTGTACTATGGAGCAAGCGTAGTCGCTTGCTGGAGCAACAAAGTGGTTCCTTAAGGAGGTACTTATGCTTAATAAAGAACTAGAGTCGAGTCTAAACGGCGCGTTCGCTCGAGCGCGAGACAAAAGACATGAATTCATGACCGTCGAGCACCTCCTACTTGCGTTATTAGAAAATGATGCAGCCAGAGAGGCCTTATTAGCCTGCCAAGCGGATTTGGATGCCTTACGCCAAGAGCTTGATATTTTTATTGATCAAACCACACCTCTTATTCCTGAAAGTGACGAAACACGTGAAACGCAACCTACATTGAGTTTTCAACGTGTGCTGCAACGTGCTGTATTTCATGTGCAATCCTCTGGCCGCAATGAAGTCACAGGAGCGAATGTACTGGTTGCAATCTTTAGTGAGCAGGAATCACATGCGGCTTACCTACTGAAAAAAAATGACATCAGTCGCTTAGATATCGTCAACTACATTTCGCACGGCATCACTAAAGCTTCCAGCGCAAGTGATAATTCAGCCTCTTCCGACTCTTTTAGCAGCGAATCAGCTGATGAAGTCAGTTCTGATGAACGTTTGGAAAGCTTTGCCAGCAACCTCAATCAATTGGCAAAGCAAGGGTTGATTGACCCGCTAATTGGGCGTGATAAAGAGCTAGAACGAACCATTCAAGTGTTGTGTCGTCGCCGTAAAAATAATCCGCTGTTAGTGGGAGAAGCGGGAGTCGGTAAAACGGCGATTGCGGAAGGGCTGGCGTGGCGCATTGTGGAAGGCCAAGTGCCTGAAATCATTCAAAATAGTGTTATTTATTCACTGGATATTGGCTCATTGCTCGCTGGAACTAAGTATCGTGGCGATTTTGAAAAGCGTTTTAAAACCATTTTGAAACAGCTTGAAAAAGAGCAGGATGCGATTCTATTTATTGATGAAATTCATACCATCATCGGTGCGGGTGCCGCTTCTGGTGGTCAGGTGGATGCGGCTAACTTAATCAAACCTCTGCTTAGCAGCGGTAAATTGCGCTGCATCGGCTCAACGACTTATCAAGAGTACAACAACATCTTTGAAAAAGAGCGCGCGCTGGCTCGTCGTTTTCAAAAAATCGATGTGGTCGAGCCATCGTTGGATGACACCACTAAAATACTTATGGGTCTGAAAACAAAATACGAGGCGCACCATGATGTACGTTACACCAATAAAGCGTTACGTGCGGCCGTAGAGCTTTCTGCAAAATACATCAATGAACGTCATTTGCCAGATAAAGCGATTGATGTGATTGATGAAGCGGGAGCACGTTCAAGGTTGGCACCTGCAAGTCGCCGCAAGAAAACCGTTGGAGTGGCCGATATTGAAGCGATGGTTGCTAAAATGGCGCGTATTCCAGAAAAATCGGTCTCTTCTTCCGATAAAGACATTTTGCAGCACCTTGATAGAAAAATGAAAATGTTGGTATTTGGACAAGATGACGCTATCGATGTATTGAGTGAGGCGATCAAACTCTCACGCGCTGGCTTAGGTGCTGACAATAAACCGGTGGGTTCATTCTTGTTTGCAGGGCCAACAGGCGTGGGTAAAACAGAAGTGACAGTGCAGTTATCGAAGCTACTTGGCATTGAGCTGCTGCGTTTTGATATGTCTGAGTATGGTGAACGCCACTCAGTGAGTCGTTTAATTGGTGCTCCTCCTGGTTATGTTGGGTATGACCAAGGTGGCTTGCTAACTGATGCTGTGATTAAACATCCACATTCAGTGGTGCTACTTGATGAGATTGAGAAAGCGCACCCTGATATTTTCAACTTGCTACTTCAAGTCATGGATAACGGCACTTTAACGGATAACAATGGACGAAAAGCGGATTTCCGTAACATCATTTTGGTGATGACAACCAACGCAGGTGTTGCAGAGACAGTGAAAAAATCGATTGGTCTTATCCAACAAGACAATAGTTTTGATGCGATGTCAGAGATTAAGAAAGTATTCACACCCGAATTTCGTAACCGTTTAGATAACATCATCTGGTTTAATCGTTTGGATGAGCGTGTAATCCATCAAGTGGTTGATAAGTTTATTGTTGAACTACAAGCTCAACTCGATGCGAGGGGTGTATCGTTAGAGGTTTCTGAGGATGCTCGTCATTGGCTTGCTGTGAAAGGCTACGATATTGAGATGGGCGCTCGTCCGATGGGCCGCGTGATTCAGGATAAGCTGAAAAAGCCATTAGCGAATGAGTTGTTGTTTGGCTCGTTGGTCGATGGTGGCACAGTGAAAGTGGATTTAGATGGCGAAGAGCTTAAGTTTAAGTATATTGGTTCTCGTGAAGAAGCGGTTCACTAATCGGTAATCCCGATGCTTATCACCTAATAACAAAAGCACGCTGAGGCGTGCTTTGTTCTATGCATTGCATTTAATCCAGTTCTATAAGCAACAAAAAACGGAGCATTTAGCTCCGTTTTTTGTTGCGTTCGAAAATCAGAGATTAACGAGCACGGAAGACGATGCGGCCTTTAGTTAGGTCGTATGGAGTCATCTCTACAGTTACTTTGTCACCAGTAAGAATACGAATGTAGTTCTTACGCATTTTACCAGAGATGTGAGCTGTTACTACGTGGCCGTTTTCTAGCTCAACACGGAACATTGTGTTTGGAAGAGTATCAAGGACAGTGCCTTGCATCTCAATTACGTCTTCTTTAGCCATTTAATCCTCTTTAGAAACTTGGCGATTTTTAACGGACGCATTCTGCCGCTAAAAGATAAATATGTAAAGTTGGGGCGTATTCTACCCTTGCCAACGTTGATTTACTAGCTTTTGATGGCGCTCAAAGCGTACTTTGTAGTTCATTGCTGGGCATTCATCAATTTGATAACCCAAATATAACCATTGTTTCTGTGTGGCTTGGCAATATTGCAGTTGAAATAAAACGCCCAGTGTCCCGAGTGACAGATCTGACTCTGGATCATAAAAGGTATAAAAGGCGCTGGCACTGTTTTGTAAAATATCCGTCACCGCAATCGCGACCAGTTGTCCGTTTTGATAAATATGCAGGTATTGAGTATCTAGCCAACGACAAGCGGAAAAGGTTGCAAACTCCTGCTCGTTGGGAGGGTACATGCTGCCCTCTTTATGTCGCGCTTCAATATAGCGGGCATAGAGTGCAAACCAACCCGAATCCATGGTTGGTTTCAACTGCCACTGAAAAGCGTGTGCCTTTTTGAGTAACCGCTTTTGGCTGGTTGATAGCTTGACTTGGTCAACAAAAACACGCAATGCTTGGCAGGAGTTGCAATTGTCACAGTGAGGTTTGTAAATGGTATCCCCACTGCGCCGAAAACCATTTGCGAGTAGAATTTCATAATTCTCAGGCGATTGCATGGCGGAGTCTAAAGTCACAGCGACACGTTCTTGCCTATCTTTTAAATAGCTACAAGGGTGGTTATTGGTTAAACCGATGCGTATTTGCTGTAAATCTGAGCTCATGGTTATCCTTCATTAGGCAAGGCGATCCACTGGGGTGTAAAGCAGCGCTCATCGACAGAGCTATCTCTAAAAGATAGCAAGGATTTGAGAAAATCGTCGCGCTCTAATTCGAAAGCTCCCAATGATGCCAGATGCGGATTCATCACCTGACAATCAATCAACTGTCCACCGTGTGATTGAAAATGCTGGCAAAAATACCAAAGCGCAATTTTTGATGCATTGGCTTTGATACTAAACATCGACTCACCGCAAAACATTTGGCCCATTTGTATGCCATAGAGCCCGCCGATCAATTTATCTTCTTGCCACACCTCAACCGAATGACAACGGCCAGAAGCCGCAAGGGCGAGGTAGGCGCTACGCATCTCTTCATTTAGCCAAGTTTGATCTGCGGGTCTTACGTTGGCGCAACTTGTAATTACCTCTTTAGTTGCATGGTTAAGGCTTATTTTATATTGATGTTTTCGCTGGAATTTTTTAACGCTTTTAGCTGGAGAAAAAGTTTGTGGGTTAAACACAGCTCGTGGAGCGGGGCTCCACCAAAGAATAGGCTCTTGTGGGCCATACCAAGGAAAAATTCCGTGTCGATAAGCATTATAAATACGTTTTGGTTGTAAGTCTCCACCAAACGCGAGCAGTCCATTTGGCTCTTCTAGCGCCTCATCAGCGGAAGGAAAAGAGAAATCATCAAGCGCAAGTTGAGGAAGGTAAATAGTCATGTTCGATCCGATCTGGGTTAACCATCAAGATAAGGCCACGGAATGAGGATAGTAGGGATTTTTCAATAGTTTGCCAATCATTACTATCAGGCCATATTTGTACTGGAGTTCGCTTTTATTTTTAGATAGGCTGCAAGTACGAAGAATTTTCATTTTCCCAGAGCAAACAGGAGCTCTTTGGAAGATGCAAGGAAACACAACTCGAATGGAAAGCCTCACGTTACAACCAATAAAAAAAATTAATGGGCAAGTCAATTTACCCGGTTCCAAAAGTGTCTCAAACCGAGCGCTACTGCTTGCCGCTCTGGCAAGTGGTACGACTAAGCTAACGAACTTGTTAGATAGTGACGATATTCGCCACATGCTCAACGCACTAGCAAAACTTGGTGTGGAGTATCGTTTGTCAGACGACAAAACGATGTGTGAGATAAAAGGTTTGGGTCGGCCTTTTAGCATCGAGCAATCCGTTGAGCTGTTTTTAGGTAATGCAGGGACGGCAATGCGTCCACTTGCGGCAGCATTAGTCCTTGGACAGGGTGAGTTCATTTTGACTGGTGAGCCGAGGATGAAAGAGCGTCCAATCGGTCATCTCGTTACGGCGTTACGTGAAGCGGGCGCTGATATTGAGTACCTTGAAAACGAAGACTTCCCGCCGTTAAAAATTACGGCAACCGGCCTTAAAGCTGGAACCGTGGCGATTGACGGTTCAATCTCGAGTCAATTTTTGACCGCCTTTTTAATGGCTGCGCCACTGTCTGATGGTGAAATGACGATCAACATCGTCGGTGACTTGGTCTCAAAGCCCTACATTGACATCACGTTACACATCATGGCGCAGTTTGGTGTAAAAGTGATCAACCATAACTACACTCAATTTGTGATCCCAGCTGGGCAATCGTATGTTTCTCCTGGGCAGTTTTTGGTGGAAGGAGATGCATCCTCTGCTTCTTACTTCCTCGCGGCGGCGGCTATCAAAGGTGGCGAAGTAAAAGTTACTGGTATTGGTAAAAACAGTATCCAAGGAGATATTCAATTTGCCGATGCGCTAGAAAAAATGGGCGCAGTCATCGAATGGGGGAATGATTATGTCATCGCTCGTCGTGGAGAGCTTAATGCGGTTGATCTCGATTTTAATCACATTCCTGATGCGGCTATGACCATTGCGACGACCGCATTATTTGCCAAAGGCACCACAGCCATTCGCAACGTATATAATTGGCGTGTTAAAGAAACCGATCGTTTAGCCGCAATGGCGACGGAGCTGCGTAAAGTGGGTGCAGAGGTTGAGGAAGGGGATGATTACATTATCATTACACCACCAACGTCATTACAGCATGCGGCAATCGACACTTATGACGATCATCGAATGGCGATGTGTTTTTCGCTGGTTGCACTGAGCGATACCGCAGTGACGATTAATGATCCTAAATGTACTTCGAAAACGTTTCCTGATTATTTTGAACAGCTTGCGCAACTAAGCCACTAGGCATTGAGCCTTTAAACCCAATAATGAAAAGCCTCGAATGAGGCTTTTTTCATCAAGAATTACGATTGAACGAGAGTAAATTGCTTTGATAAATGCAAGGCAAGGTACTTGAACATGTTAAATACCGCAGTGGTATTAGGTGTTGGCAGCCCCTTGTCGTCTAAAAAGTAGTTGCCTTTAAAAACTAATACATCCTCTTTTTCTTCAACGCTATCGGCGCGCATGCCAACGATATAAGCGTCATGTTCTTGAATGATTTGGTTTGCAATAAGTAGTAAATCAAATTCAGTAATAGATTGTTTTTCGCTCATCTTTTACGGTCCTATGAGTAAATGTGCGAGGATAGTGCCGTAAAAGGGTAGGTAATTTCAATGATTTCAAATAGAATTCGGCGCAAAATTCGATGGAGTGGATTCTCAAGCTTTGGCCAAAGAGAGAAGTCACGTCTAAGCTTAATCAAGAAAGCCGATTTTTTATGCAATGAGAATGTGTGACTTACGGCATATTTCATTGGATTTATTTCGCGAACTAATAATACTCACTTTAGTATGAGCGCCAAAGCAGGTTTAGTAGAGTGCTGCAGCAATGAAAGTCAAGCTCACAAGTACCACAGGATTCGATTTTAAACTTCTCAATTTAGGTTGGAAGGCTGGCGGAGAATAGGCCACTGAGCTCTGGTTGCATTTTGACCAATTATTGAGTGGTTGAATTTTATTTTTAAAAAACATGTTGATCTTCTTGTTAACTGGCTCGATAGTAAAAAAAGAAGCAATAATTTAGAACGTCATGCGATTTACTTTCGCGTAATGATTAAGGGCATTTGAGTCAATTATGGGTAAATCACTCGTTATAGTGGAATCGCCAGCCAAGGCTAAAACGATCAATAAATATCTTGGTAAAGATTTTATTGTTAAGTCGAGCGTAGGGCATGTTCGTGATCTTCCAACCGCAGGTCAAAGTACCTCTAAAAAAGCAACGCCTAGTTCTTCTTCAAAGAACCTTAGCGCTGAAGAGAAAGCACGCTTGAAAAGCGAGAAAGACCGCAGTTCGTTAATTAAGAAGATGGGCATCGACCCTTATCACGGCTGGGAAGCGAATTACCAAATTTTGCCGGGTAAAGAAAAAGTAGTGGCGGAATTGCAAAAGCTTGCCAAGGATGCCGACTGCATTTATCTCGCAACCGATTTGGACCGCGAAGGAGAGGCCATCGCTTGGCACCTTCGTGAGATCATCGGTGGCGATGAACAGCGATACAAACGAGTTGTATTTAACGAAATTACTAAAAATGCAATCCAACAAGCCTTCCAAACACCGGGTGAATTGAATATCGACGGTGTAAACGCCCAACAAGCGCGTCGTTTCATGGACCGTGTGGTGGGTTTTATGGTCTCTCCATTACTTTGGAAAAAAGTGGCGCGTGGCCTGTCTGCGGGTCGCGTCCAATCGGTGGCGGTGAAATTACTTGTTGAGCGTGAGCGTGAAATTAACGCGTTTGTCCCTGAAGAGTTCTGGGATATCCATGCTGATACGAAAACGCAAGATAAAACGGATTTCCGTCTGTTGGTCGCGCAAAAAAATGATGTAGCGTTTAAGCCTGTCAACGAAGCGGAAGCTAAATCAGCGGTTTCGATTTTAGAAAAAGCTTCTTACGAAGTGTGTAAACGTGAAGACCGCCCAACCAGCAGTAAACCTTCCGCTCCTTTTATCACCTCGACGTTACAGCAAGCAGCCAGTACTCGCTTGGGTTACGGAGTGAAGAAAACGATGATGCTAGCTCAGCGCTTGTATGAGGCGGGTTACATCACTTATATGCGTACCGATTCAACCAACTTAAGTGCTGAAGCGGTTGAAGCGGTTCGCAGCTATATTGGTAGTGAGTTTGGACAAGCCTACTTACCTGAGAATCCGTTAGCTTATGGAAGTAAGCAGGGCGCTCAAGAAGCGCACGAAGCGATTCGTCCATCCAGCGTGGATGTAAAAGCCGATGATTTACAAGGTATGGAAGCGGATGCTCATAAGCTATACGCGCTAATCTGGAATCAGTTTGTTGCTTGCCAAATGACGCCAGCTCAATACGATTCGACCACTGTGAGCGTGAAAGCGGCAGAATTTACCCTTAAGGCGAAAGGTCGCATCCTTAAATTTGATGGTTGGACACGAGTTCAACGTCCAATGGGTAAGAATGAAGACCAAATTTTACCACCAGTGAAAGTGGGCGAAACGTTGTTATTGCAAACGTTAGATCCAAAACAACATTTCACTAAGCCACCGGCACGTTATACGGAAGCTGCGCTGGTAAAAGAGCTTGAAAAGCGTGGTATAGGCCGACCATCGACGTATGCTTCTATCATCTCTACCATTCAAGATCGCGGCTATGTGAAAGTGGATCAGCGACGTTTTTATGCTGAGAAAATGGGTGAAATCGTCACCGATCGTCTGGATGACAGTTTCAATGACTTGATGAACTATGACTTCACCGCGCGAATGGAAGAAAAGCTGGACCAAATTGCAGCAGGATCTGCAAATTGGAAAGGAGTCTTGGACGATTTCTTTAAAGATTTCACTGCAGATTTAGAAACGGCTGAACTGGATGAAGAACAAGGTGGTATGAAACCCAACCACATCGTGATGACCGACATTCAATGTCCGACATGTTCACGTCCAATGGGAATTCGTACAGCCTCTACAGGGGTGTTCCTCGGTTGTTCTGGTTATGCACTGCCGCCTAAAGAGCGTTGTAAAACCACCATTAACCTAGGTGACGAAGAAGGCGTCATCAATGTCTTGGAAGAAGATGTTGAAACAGCTGCACTGCGCGCTAAAAAACGTTGTCCTATCTGTGAAACGGCGATGGATGCGTACCTAATCGATGACACACGTAAAATGCATGTGTGCGGGAACAATCCGAACTGCGAAGGTTACGTTGTAGAATTCGGTGAGTTTAAAGTTAAAGGCTATGATGGTCCAGTTGTCGAGTGTGACAAGTGTGGGTCAAACATGGTGCTGAAAAATGGCCGTTTTGGTAAGTACATGGATTGCACCAGCGATGACTGTAAAAATACGCGTAAGATCTTAAGAAGCGGCGAAGTTGCTCCACCAAAAGAAGATCCTATCCATTTCCCAGAATTGCCTTGTGAAAACTCGGATGCGTATTTTGTACTGCGTGATGGCGCTTCAGGTCTGTTTCTTGCGGCGAGCAATTTCCCGAAATCTCGTGAGACACGTGCGCCATTGGTTGAAGAATTGGCTCGTTTCAAAGAGCGCCTAGCACCAAAGTATCAATACTTAGCTGATGCGCCTGCACATGATCCTGATGGTGTGGCGGCGGTTGTACGCTTTAGTCGTAAGTCAAAAGAACACTATGTACGCACTGAGATAGAGGGTAAACCCTCAGGTTGGACGGCGTTGTACGATAATGGGCGGTGGGAAATTACCGATAAGCGTAAAAACGCTAAAAAATAGCCTTTAATGTGATCAATGCGAAAAGGTAGCCTTCGGGCTACCTTTTTTTTGGCTGGAGTTTGAGCAAGTTCAACTATTCATACAATTCATAGTGAATCTATCGCCAATATTTTGACACTTGTCGAGTAAGACCGTAATGATGAACTATCCGTGAGCGGGCGGGGTGTCGGATGTTCAGAGTCTTGTACACAGGAGATAGCCTTATTGCACCAGCATGTTGTGAATTGTTCAGTCGGTTCAACAACTAAAATGGAGCTATTTGATGTAATTAATATTTATGTCTTTAACCTAGTAAACATAGCGTCATAAATTCGTTGTATTTTTAATAAAAAGAGAGTGTATATAAAATTAAGAATGCATCAATAAAGTGAATAAAAATGATTAGTTAATACATTGTTATGTTTATATGTTACACCGAGCTGTAAATGTGAGCTAGGTTAGGAGTTAGCAAACTAAAGGGTTCAGACAAGTCAGAACAGCGTATTTAAAATTGTATTATTTCTTTAATTCGATAACGTATAAACAACCGATTGCATTTAGGGTGGTGAGGGAGTTTCATACAGCCCACTGCAAGTGGTCAATAAGGATAGCATCCATACATCCCCTGTAAATTAAGGTATGGAATGCAAATATAAGAATGAAATAAGGAGAATTAAAATGGCTGGTGTTTTAGGAATGATCCTTGCTGGTGGCGAAGGCTCGCGCTTGATGCCTTTAACGGAATCTCGTAGTAAACCTGCAGTGCCATTTGGTGGCAGTTATCGTTTAATCGATTTTGCTTTGAATAATTTTGTAAACGCGGATTTGATGCGTATCTACGTGCTTACACAATTTAAATCACAATCGTTGTATTTACATATGAAGAAAGGCTGGAACCTTTCGGGCATCACTGATCGGTTTATCGATTCAATCCCCGCACAGATGCGTGATGGCAAGCGCTGGTACGAAGGTACTGCGGATGCTATCTACCAGAACATTCGTTTTATTGAACTCTCTACCCCCGACCAAGTATGTATTTTTGGCTCTGATCATATCTATAAAATGGATATCCGCCAGATGCTCGATTTCCATAAACGTGTAGACGCAAAACTGACCGTTTCTGCGCTGAGAATGCCGCTGAAAGAAGCGTCTCAGTTTGGTGTGATTGAAGTTGATGAAGCCGGAAAAATGGTCGGTTTTGAAGAAAAACCTTGCAACCCTAAAGCGATCCCTGGGCACCCAGACCTTGCACTTGTTTCTATGGGTAACTACATATTCGATACAGATAAGCTCTGTGCAGAACTGCGTCGTGATGCTGAAGATAATCACTCCAGCCATGATTTTGGTAAAGATATTATTCCTAACCTTTTCCCAGAAGGAGAGGTTTATGTCTATGATTTTTCAACCAATAAAATCAAAGGCGAAAAAGACACAACTTACTGGCGTGATGTTGGTACGATTGAGGCCTACTGGGCAGCGCACATGGATCTATTAGAGCATGATGCCGATTTTTCGTTGTATAACCGTAGCTGGCCTCTCCACACTTATTATCCACCGTTACCACCTGCAACCTTTGTTGATTCACACGATCGTAAAGTACAGATCACCGACAGCTTGATCTCCGGCGGAAGCTACATTCAAGGTGCGAAGATTTATAAATCGGTACTAGGCTACCGCAGTAACATTGGAGCCAACACTTTAGTGAGTGAATCCGTGATCCTCGGTGATGTTAAAATTGGCGAAGGATGTACAATTAAGCGTACGATTATTGATAAAAATGTCGAAATAGCGCCAGGCACTATCATTGGTGAAGATTTAGAACTCGATAGACAACGTTTCCATGTTTCTGATGAGGGCATCGTTGTTATCGCAAAAGGAACAAAAGTTGGATTCTAGAATGGAAAAAATCGATGTTTGGTTTACCGTTTCAGAAGCTCAAGGTTTGATCAAAAGTGGTGGTTTGGCCGATGTGGCCAAAGCACTGCCTAAAGCACTGCAAGAGTTAGGTCATCAGGTAGCTATTGTGCTACCTGCTTATCGTTCTATATTGGGCATTTCAGATGCTCCTGTTGTGCTAGAAACTGAGCTTACCCATTGGCCTCATACTTCATATCTGGTCCGCCAGATGGAGCTAGATGGAGTGGCCGTGTACTTAATTGAATGTGAACAATATTTTGGCCGAGCACAAATGTATGGTGAAAATAACCAAGCGTACGCTGATAATGGTGAGCGTTTTGGTTTCTTTTCAGCGGCTAGCCTAGATGTTTTGCCTAAGCTCGGTAAAAAACCACAGATTATCCATGCAAATGATTGGCATACAGGGTTGGTTCCATTTTTGTTGAAAACGCGTTACCAGCATGACGCTTATTTTTCTGATATGAAAAGCGTATTGACCGTTCACAACGCGATTTTTAAAGGTATTTTTTCTTATCATCAATTAGAGATCATCCCAGAATTGAACTTATCTGGCATGGAATTTTTACGCTACGGACACGATCACGTCAGTATGCTAAGAGCAGGGATTGCCTTTGCTGACAAAATCAATGCTGTTAGCCCTAATTATGCTTCCGAGCTGCTAACACCGCTTGGCTCTCATGGGTTAGTAGATGATTTTGTTCACCGAGCTAGAGATTTACACGGCATCGTTAATGGGTGTGATTATAGCGAGTGGGATCCACAAAACGATGAATTTCTTCCTCTTGGCTACTGTGATGAAGCTGAATCACTTCAAGCGGGAAAACGGGCGAGTAAGCGTATGTTGCAAGAGGAGCTGCAATTACCTCAGCGTGACTTGCCTTTGTTTGGGATGGTTTGTCGACTCACCCACCAAAAAGGTTTCCACTATATTTTACCTATACTAGAGTCGTTCTTACGCAATGATGCTCAGCTCATTATTGTTGGCACAGGAGAGCCTGAAGTTGCTGTTCAGCTACATAAAATGGCGGCGAAGCATGCTGATAAATTTGTGTTTGTTGAAGCTTATAGCAATCGTTTTGCACATTTGGTTGAAGCCGGTTCTGATTTCTTCTTAATGCCTTCAGAATTTGAAGCTTGCGGTTTGAATCAGATCTACAGCATGGCTTATGGCACGCTGCCCATCGTTCGTGAAGTTGGTGGTTTAAAAGACACCGTGCGTGATTATGATAAGTTTCCTGAAGAAGCGACCGGCTTTGGTTTTCATGATCCTTCTCCAGAAGCACTGCTTATTGCAATGCAGCGAGCGATGCTGTTTTATCTTCAACATCCCGAAACTATGTTGGAGGTTCAGCAGAGGGCGATGCGACAAAATTTTAGCTGGCAGGATTCAGCGAAAGAGTACATCAAGATGTATCATCTCACGTTTCATGACTGATGTTTTTATAACAAGTAAGGCGCTTTGGCGCCTTACTTGTTTAGCCGAACGAGCCCGCATGATTTTTTGCTATTCAGCCCCCGTTTTGTGGTAGTCTTGCGTTTCTCAAATTGAAGCTGATTAACGGTTTTGTATGTCTCATAGCCTACTTTTCCATAAGACCTACCTGCATCCCACCAGTGATGAATGGGTTGTTTTTGTGCATGGTGCAGGTGGAAGTTCATCCATCTGGTTTAAGCAAATCAAAGCGTACCGTGAGCATTTCAACCTGTTATTAGTTGATTTACGAGGTCATGGCAAGTCAAACCAACTGTTTAAAGAGTTGATGGCAAATCGTTACACGTTTAAATCCGTCACTCTTGATATTCTCAAAGTGCTCGATCATTTGAAAATTCAGTCTGCTCATTTTGTTGGAATGTCACTCGGCACCATTATTGTGCGTAATCTTGCTGAAATGGCGACTGGGCGAGTTTGCTCTATGGTTTTGGGGGGAGCGATAACCCGTTTGAATGTGCGCTCTCAAGTGCTCGTAAAGTTGGGTAATTTGAGTAAACACATCATTCCTTACATGTGGCTTTATCGTCTGTTTGCTTACATTGTAATGCCACAACGTAACCAAAAAGAGTCACGCCATCTTTTTATTCGAGAAGCGAAGAAGCTGTGCCAAAAAGAGTTTAAACGCTGGTTTATGCTGACTTCCGAAGTCAATCCTCTGATGAAATGCTTCAAAGAGAAAGAGCTGCCCATTCCCACTCTTTATCTTATGGGAGAGAGAGACTATATGTTCATTCAACCCGTTAAAGACATGGTGGCAATGCATAGACAAAGTGTGTTATTGGAGATCCCAGATTGCGGCCACGTGTGTAATGTTGAACAATCTGAGATGTTTAACCACCACTCAATTGAGTTCATCCGCCAGCATCAGACTCGTTAGTCTGAATCTAAACAACCGCAGTACCAGCAGGCTGCAAACTGCGGCCCATTTTCCTCGTTGCACTGTCCACAAACCCAGTTAGGTTCTTCGTTTATCTCTTCTATCTGATAGGCCAATAATTGTGCTTGAGCCTCGGCGATTTGAGCTTCATCCAACAGCCATATATAAGGCAAGGTTTCTTCTGAAAAAGGGATCTCTCCACCTAAGCCGTATAAGTTATCGCCTCTCACTTCACAGCGAATATTGAATTGCTGTAAATACTGACAAACTATATATGCCTCTATCGGGTGGTTTGAAACACAAATTTTCATCATTATTCACTTCAGGCGGAAGTTGGGTTTTTGTTCAATCTGGCCATAATCCACTTGGTGAGAATAGGGAAAAGACCTAATAGAGCAAATGAAAGCAAAACCGAAGGAGATACAATACCGGATAAGCTTTCAATTTCAGCTAGTTGAGTACCAGCATTCAGATAAACGGCAGTGCCGGGCAGCATACCGAGTTGGCTAATCAGGTAAAAGCGAGCGGTTGATATGGGTGTTAGGCCCATTAATAAATTAATCAAGAAAAAAGGGAAAACCGGAATTAAGCGCAGTGAGAATAGATAAAATGCCCCATCTTTTGCAACGCCTTGATTAATCGTTTGCAGCTTTTGGCCAAATTTTGTTTGAATCCATTCACGCAGTAAGAAACGGCTACTCAAAAAGGCGATAGTTGCGCCTATGGTGCTGGCAAAGGAGACAAGCAGTAAGCTAGTCCAAAAACCAAACAGCGCAGCACCCAGTAACGTGACGACCGCCGCTCCTGGGATAGAGAAAGCCGTGAGCACAATATAGAGTGAGAAATAGATCAAAGCAGCGCTGATCACGTTTTGGCTAATGTATTCGTTTAATAGCATTTGCTGTGCTTTGGCATTAACTAACGTTAGATAGTGGCCAAAATTTACAATCAAAAAGACAATAAAGGCAAATAAAACCAAGCCTAAGAGAAGTTTTTTATTCATGGTATTCCTCAAAACGACATATTTTACTAGATATAGTGAAGAAGACAGAGGAAGTCGAATTTATATTTCAAAACGGGATTAAAAAAACGCCCGCATGGTGATGCGAGCGTATTTGATTATTTAATCGAGATATTTATTTACTCGGAAGTTAAAGGCTTTTAGCTAATTCATCGCGTCGAGATTGTGGGATAACCGACCAATGCTTGCCTTCAATAGCACCTTCAAGGGCCCATAGCAATTCAAGACTGATTGAAGAAGAATGGGTTTGCTGAATCGCTTTATAGGCTTCCAAAGCCCCCTTTGTATGTAAATCCGTTACAGATTCTATCCCTGCTTTCTTAAGCATACGTTCGGTGGCGAGTCGAAGGTTCGGGAGATCTTTTAGACGTTCTGGCTTCGTTTGGGCTTGAACTTCTCGTTCTTGTTTGGCGATTTCGAGTGCGACAGCAGCATCTCGTAAAATGAGCGAAGGGTTTTCCCAACAATTGTCAGGTAATGCGAAGTATTTTGTGACGACAGGGAACCCACGTTTTTTATAGATATAGGGCTCATAGCCTTGCTCTTTAAAGCGAGAGGTTGATAGATCGTCTGCGCGAATATGAAGTTTATCGTTTACGACCAAAGCAAACATGGTGTCATCGACAAAAATGCCGAAGCCGCCAAACATTGAACGAGACTTAACGCGTCCAAGTTGTTCGAAGAGTCGCATTGAATCTTTAAGTACTGGTTTATCCATGCTGTAAATTCTCGGTGTATGGGAAAAACGCCACCAAAATCAGGTCCGAGAGATTAGCAAACTTATGCAGAAAGAGTGTCAGTAAGGGGTAAACTTAACGTTTGCATATTTGCCATCGGCAACCCCGCTACCTACCGAATAGTCGGTTTAGGCCGGAGGCTTTGCGTCCCATCTTTTCAAATGGTTTGCCCTGTGCGTGACTTCTAATAGTAAGAATATATAAATTTTTGGATGAGCATCACGTTTATTTATTATTTGCGTGATGCTCATTCCAAATTTACTATTATTTAATACGGCGTTCTGTCTCGAATATAGGAAAATCCCTAAAATTGACATTTGTCGCTTGCTTTAAATAATGACACTATTTCGTTATGTTTTTTACTGTGTTGCGTTCAACAATCTCGGGATGCATCTCAAACACACGACGTTCATGCTCTTTGTCTTTAATGCGTTCCAATAGGATTTCAAAGGCGTTTTTCCCTACTCGTCGTTTTGGCTGGTGAACCGTGGTTAACGGTGGCGAGAAATATTCAGCAAGTTCAATATTGTCATAACCAATAACAGACATGTCATCAGGAATACGGATGCCTTTTTGTTGCAAGCGACTCATTAAGCCTAGAGCCATTGTATCGTTAAAGCAAAAAACAGCCGTTGGGCGCTTGTCCATGGCGGCGATCTTGTCGGCGGCGAGCAACGCAGTATCACACTCGAAGTTACCTTCCAAAATCCAATCTTCATGAACGGTTAGGCTTGCTTCGGCAAGAGCACGCTTAAACCCTTGAATACGCTCTTGGCACGCCGCTTTTTCGAAGTGCCCACTTAAGCAAGCAATGTCAGTATGGCCATGATCAATAAGGTATTTGGTGGCGAGATATCCGCCTTCCTCTGAGTTATCAATAATTTTATCGGCTTGAGAACTTTCAGGGCCCCAGTCCATGATAACTTTCGGAATGTCTGAATGACGATCAAGCATCTCAAGCAGTTCTTGGGTGAGGTCCGAGCACATGACCAACATACCATCGACACGTTTTTCCGCTAGCATGCGGATGTAGTCGCGTTGCTTCTCGTAAATACCGCCGGTATTGCACAAAATAAGTGTGTAGCCTTGGCGGTAGCAGTAACTTTCAACACCATCGATAACCTCAGAAAAAAATAAGTTTGTCGATTGGGTCACTAACATACCAATGGTACGGGTGGTGTTGCATTTTAAGCTGCGAGCGACTGCACTTGGTGCATAGTTAAGCTCTGATACCGCTTCCATCACTCGTTCTTGGGTTGCTTCAGCCACAAAGCGAGTTTTATTGATTACATGCGATACCGTGGTGGTTGATACGCCCGCTAAGCGTGCAACGTCTTTAATCGTAGCCATAAATTCTCTGTCCTGTCGATAACTGCTGAAAGTGATAGTCACGAAGAGCAATTCAGCGGTATTAGGCCTATCGGTGTTATATTGAAGCCTAAAAGTAGTAAAAACACAAAAACCGCCTCTAATCAGCGGTTGCATCTTAAATTCATTTTTTATCGTTTGCGGTCAAGATTCTAGTCCGCAAATGTCCATCAAGCAACGAAAAATCCACCGAATAAATCGGTCAACAGTCACAATTGACCGATTTAGTAATTGGTATTAACCAAGTTATCTTACTAGTTTGATAAATAGTCGCGGTCTAAGTGAAGAAACGCGACCAACAATTCGCTTGCGGCACCGTAAAAACCAAATTGATCAATTTGTTGGCAGCGAAGATGGAATTGTGGGATCCAAGAGAGCAAATGTTGTTCAATAAAATCACACTGCTGCGTAAAGGCTTGTTCAAGCTCATTGGAGCGAATGATCAAGTTACCTAAGAAATCCAGTTCAATCGCAATGTGGTCGGCGGGTTCGTTGAGTGTATCGTTGACTGCAATGTGATGGGCTGCCATCAAATCCGACATTGCTCTGGCTGGTTCGTCATTGAGCAACCCTGATTTTCCAATGTAAATTGAGGCATAGGGTAGCGCGGACTCCTTATTGGATTTTAAAAAAAGATCACAGAAATCGGCTGCGAGCTCAAGCTGTGCGTCTTCTTTGTCTTGCAATCGGTTCAGTGCATCAACTAATTTATCAATGGCAGGTTTAAGTGTCGCGTTTTCTGCTAATCCTGAAAGAAATGTGCGAATAGCGGGCGTATAGTATTGCTCTAATTCATGCTCCGAAAGTTCTTTCACAAATAAGCTCGAAAGCCACCAATAAATCTCGGCACGCTGTTCATTAAAAGCTTTGATGTCTTGCATGGTATTGGCTCTCCAAGGGGGGTGGGGTTGCGAAAATCGTTTTTAAAAAGTAATTGATCTAAGTGTAACTAATAAAAATGAATAGCAGTCGCTAAGAAAATGAAAAAATATGAGTGATTTTTTCATTAAGTTAATGGATGTCTGGAAGGTTGTTTTGAATCAATAAACTCTCATCTTTCTTAATTTTAAAAGTGATACGACTAGAATTATGACTATTTATGAATAGAATGGCTTTGTACAGAATCTCGAGCCGAGGTTTGAACATTTCTATAGAGTAAAGTGGTGTAAATGAGCTATCACGTATTAGTAGTTGAAGATGATGCAGTCACTCGCAGCAAGCTAGCTGGATACTTTCAAAGCGAAGGTTATATGGTAACGCAAGCGGAAAGCGGTACTCAGATGAGAGATGCTTTGAAAAACAGCGCGATAGATCTGATTATGCTAGACATTAATTTACCCGGTGAAGATGGTTTAATGTTAACGCGTGAGCTACGCAGCCAATCTGATATTGGCATCATATTAGTGACAGGGCGCACGGATAGCATTGATAAGATTGTTGGTCTTGAAATGGGGGCCGATGATTACGTAACGAAACCTTTTGAATTGCGCGAGTTGCTGGTGAGAGTGAAAAACTTGCTGTGGCGGATCTCGACCGCAAAAAACAAACTGAACGAAGAGAGCGGTGTATCTCACAATGCGAATTTAGTGCGCTTTAGCGAGTGGACCTTTGATATCCAGCGCCGAGCGCTGAGCCGTAATGGTGAGCCCGTAAAACTGACCAAAGCGGAATATGAGCTATTAGTTGCCTTGTCGTCATATCCGAATCAAGTCCTTAGCCGTGAACGTATTTTAAATATGATCAGCCATCGTGTGGATGCACCTAACGATCGAACGATTGATGTACTGATTCGACGCATGAGGTCGAAGATGGAGTTTGATCCCAAGAATCCGCAAATCTTTGTGACTGTGCACGGTGAAGGTTATATGTTCGCTGGTGATTAGCTGAGTGGTCGCGTGTGTAAAATTGGCGTTGGGCCGTGCCTTTTTATTCCCATGATTTTTTGTAGCCGCGATTATCAAGAAAAACGGAGCACATAAGTGGCTCCGTTTTGGGTTGAATACAATTGCTAATTGCTATTGATGTCCAATTCTGTATCGCCATGCCCGGAGGCCCAATCACGTAAGTCTTGCCACAGCAGCCCTAACGTTTCATACCAGTAACGCTCGGTTTGTTCTAAATAACGTGCTCGAGGAGCGTATTTTTCCCAAGGTTGCTCAATATTCGTTTGCGCTAAGAAATTGGTTGGCGCAGGTATTGGGTCAATACCTGCAGAATTAAACTCTTTTAACGCTCTTTCCATATGACTGGCTGACGTTACCAAAACCAGCCTACGCTGTTGAACAAAGGCGGCGGCTTGTCGTGCTTCTTCCCAAGTATCTTTAGCTGTTTCTAGCAAAATAATATCGGATTTATTCACTCCAAGCGCGAGTGCCACCACGGCTAGCATGCGCGCATGGCTAAATTCCGACCCGCCAGAGTAGCCTGATAAAATCAACTTTGAGCCGGGGTACATACGCATGACACGTATGCCTTCGTTTAAGCGTACCAACGCAGTGCGGCTGAGTTCCGAGGTCGGCGGGATTTGGTCATCCACTACGTGGCCGCTACCTAAAACCATCACATAATCGATGGTGCCATCAACGGGGAGAAAAGCCGAGTATTGTCTTTCCAAAGGCATTAACATGCGCGTTGCAAAGGGTTGGAAAGAGATAAGAAATATCCCCACTAAAGAGAATAGGACAAACATACAGCCAGTCTTACGTCTGACGGTGAACATTATGAGCATTAATCCGACAAAACCGAGGATTAGCATTGCCGGAAGAGGCATTAATAATGAGGAAATAACTTTTTTCAGCTCAAACATATACAAAATAGTCCGAAAAAACACCACTTGATAATAAAAAGGAACAAAGCCCCTTTATTCCTGCCATTCCTATGACAGAATAGCAGCACGATTCGCTATCATAACTCAAGCCACTGTGACTGAAGACCGGAATTTCGACGATATTGCCCACAAATTTGCAAAAAACATATACGGCTCTGACAAAGGTGAAATTCGTCAAGTCATTGTTTGGCAAGATCTTGAGCAACTGCTCGCTTTGTTGAGCAACCACCCAAAACCTTTGCAAGTGCTTGATGCTGGCGGCGGTTTGGCACAAATGTCACAAAAAATAGCCAAGCTTGGACACCAAATCACGCTGTGTGATTTATCCTCTGAAATGCTTCAACTTGCGGAACAAGAGATCCGCAAAAATGGTCTGCTTGAGCAGTATCGGTTGGTACATTCCCCCGTGCAATCCATCCAATCGCACCTTAGTGCGCCAGTGGATGTGTTGTTGTTTCACGCGGTGATGGAATGGTTAGCCGAGCCAAAACCCGCATTGCAGAATTTGTTAGAGCAAGTTAGGCCAGGTGGTATGGCATCAATCATGTTCTATAACCATCATGGCTTGGTGTACAAAAATGTTGTCTGTGGCAACATTCCCCATGTATTGGAAGGCATGCCGCATCGCAAGCGGTTTAAGCTCCAGCCTCAGCAAGGGCTAAAACCTGAAGAAGTGTATCAATGGATCGAAGAATCAGGATTTGAGATTTGTGGAAAATCGGGCATCCGATCATTCAGTGACTATATTGGGAATGTGAAAAATATGGGTGACTACCAATATGAAGATGTACTGGCACTCGAACAACAATTATGTAGGCAAGAGCCGTACCTCTCACTAGGTCGATACATTCATGTATGGGCGAAAAAGAAAATAGAGCAGGAATAACAATGAGTGAGATGACTCAGAACGCTGCACAGCAACCTATTGATGAATTGGTTAGTTGGGTAAAGCAGCATGATTTCTCATTGAACCTGACGACAGAACGACTGGCGTTCCTTATTGCTATCGCAGTATTGAGTAACGAAAGGTTTGATGAAGAATTAGGTGAAGGTGAGTTACACGATGCGTTTGCCATCGTAACTCGCTTATTTGAAGAAACCGGTGAAGCCTCCGCGTTTCGTGCCAATAATGCGATCAATGAGTTGGTAAAACAGCGCTTAATGAGCCGCTTCACCAGCGAGATGACTGATGGCGTTAGTATTTACCGTTTGTCACCGTTGGCTATTGGTATTACGGACTATTACGTCCGTCATAGAGAGTTTTCCAAGCTGAAGCTCTCAATTCAGCTTTCTATGGTTGCCGATGAAATGGCCAAGGCGATTGAAGCCGCGAATAAAGGCGGTACCCCAGGGCATTGGAAAAAGAACGTCTACGGCGTATTAAAATACTCGGTAGGGGAAATTTTTGATCGTATCGATTTAAACCAACGTGTGATGGATGAGCAGCAGCAATCGGTCAAACTGCAAATTGCTGAGCTGCTGAATAAAGATTGGCGTGAAGCGATCAACAACTGTGAATCGTTATTGTCTGAAACCTCTTCAACGCTGCGTGAACTGCAAGACACTTTACAAGCGGCGGGGGATGAGCTGCAAACGCAAATTTTGGATATCCAAGAATTGGTTTATGGCGAAGCTGAACTCGAATTTATTGAAGAAATCCTGTTTGGATTACAGATGAAACTTGATCGCATCACCAGTTGGGGACAACAGGCGATCGATCTCTGGATTGGCTACGACCGCCATGTCCATAAATTCATTCGTACTGCCATTGATATGGACCAAAACCGAGCGTTTAGCCAGCGCTTACGTCAATCACTCAGCGACTATTTTGACGCGCCTTGGTATCTCACTTATGCCGATGCTGAGCGTTTAACCGACCTTCGTGATGAAGCTCTCGTGTTAAGAGATGATGAGGTGATGGGGCAAGTGCCTCCAGAAGTGGAGTACGAAGAGTTCCAGCAAGTTAATGATGAGCTCTCCTTGCGTATCGGCAGTATGCTCAAAGGTCATAAAGATCAAGGGATGCCAATTGATTTAGGACGAGTACTGAGAGACTACCTCGCCACTCATCTCCATACACATCATTTTGATTTAGCCCGAATTATTGTTGATCAAGCGGTGAGGCTTGGCTACTCAGAGCAAGATTACCAAGCCATCCAACCTGACTGGCAAGCGATCAACGATTTTGGTGCAAAGGTACAAGCAAATGTCATCGACAGATATTAATGAATACATGCCAGAAAATCTGGCTAAAGCGATTTCAAATCCTTTATTTCCTGCGCTAGATAGCCAGCTTCGAGCTGGGCGTCATGTTTCTAGTGATGATTTGGATAATCACACCTTTTTATTGGATTTTGAGCCCGATTTAGCGCTGTTTTACCAACGCTATAACACCGAATTAGTCAAAGCGCCGGAAGGCTTTTTTTACCTGCGTCCTCGCTCTACTGCTTTAATCAATCGTAGCGTGCTGTCTGAGTTGGATATGCTGGTCGGCAAAGTGCTCTGTTTTCTTTATTTGAGTCCGGAACGCCTTGCGCACGAAGGCATCTTTACTAATCAAGAATTGTACGAAGAGCTACTGTCTCTGGCCGATGAAAAAAAACTGATGAAGCTCGTTACCAACCGAGCCAGCGGTTCAGACTTAGATAAAGAAAAGCTGTTTGAAAAAGTGCGTACCTCACTGCGTCGTTTACGTCGTTTGGGGATGATCATCCATTTAGGTGATACCAATAAATTCCGCATTAGCGAAGCCGTATTTCGTTTTGGTGCCGATGTGCGTATTGGTGACGACATGCGTGAAGCGCAACTGCGTTTGATCCGCGATGGTGAAGCGGTTGTCCACGCCCAAGAGCCGAATCAAGGCAGCTTGCTGGATAACGAAGACGAGATTGAAGAACAAAATGTTAACGAGCAAACAGAATGGGAAGGTGAAGCATGATTGAGAGAGGTAAATATCAATCGCTAACCATGATCAATTGGAACGGCTTTTTTGCTCGTACTTTTGATATTGATGGATTAGTTACCACCTTGTCAGGCGGTAACGGTGCGGGCAAATCGACCACCATGGCGGCATTTATCACCACCTTGATCCCAGATCAAAGTTTGCTCCATTTTAGAAACACCACCGAAGCGGGCAGCTCACAAGCGTCTCGCGATAAAGGCTTATACGGTAAACTGCAAGCGGGCGCATGTTACGCCGCGTTGGATGTAGTGAATTCACGCAAACAGCGTTTACTGTTTGGCGTTAAGCTACAACAGGTGGCGGGGCGCGATAAAAAAGTTGATATCAAACCGTTTGTGATTCAAGGCTTGCCAAGCCATGTCAAACCAACCGATGTGCTGATTGAAAACGTCTCAGACAACCACGCGCGCGTGCGTCAACTCAATGAAGTGAAAGAGATTGTCGCGAAAATTGAAGGGGCGCATTTTAAAGCATTTAGCTCCATTGTCGATTATCACGCGCAAATGTTTGAATTTGGCGTGGTGCCGAAAAAACTGCGTAACAGCAGTGACCGTTCAAAATTCTATCGCTTGATTGAGGCTTCTTTATACGGCGGTATTTCCAGTGCCATTACTCGCTCGTTGCGTGATTATCTGTTGCCACAAAATGGTGGTGTGAAGAAAGCATTCCAAGATATGGAATCGGCGTTACGTGAAAACCGCATGACATTAGAAGCGATCAAAACCACGCAAGCGGATCGCGATCTCTTCAAGCACCTGATTACCGAATCGACAAATTACGTGGCCGCGGATTACATGCGCCACGCCAACGATCGCCACAATAAGCTAGAGCAAACGCTCGCGTTGCGTAACGAGTTGTTCGGCTCTCGCCATACATTGATTGAGCAAAATCGATTACTCAATCAAGTTCAAGAAGAGCTTGAACTTCTGTTAGAGCAAGAATCTACCTTAGAGCAAGATCACCAAGCCGCTTCTGATCATTTGCAACTGGTGCAAAACGCACTGCGTCAGCAAGAGAAAATTGAACGCTATCAAGAGGATTTGCAAGAGCTCACTATTCGCCTTGAAGAGCAAATGATGGTGGTCGAAGAGGCGCAAGAGCGCGTCATGATGGCTGAAGAGCAAGCGATTATCTCTGAAGATGAGGTCGATAGCTTAAAGAGTCAACTGGCCGATTACCAACAAGCATTAGATGTTCAACAAACGCGAGCCTTGCAATATCAACAAGCCGTACAGGCGCTCGATAAAGCCAAACAGTTGCTAAATGATGATCAGTTAACACCAGAGCGTGCCCAAGCACAGGTTTCTGATCTCAAGCATCAGCAAGACGCTAATACGACCACGTTATTAGCGTTAAAGCATAAATTGGACATGTCTTCGGCCGCGGTCGAACAGTTTGAGCAGGCACTGAAATTGGTGCGCAGTGTGGTGGGTGAAGTGCCTCGTCACGATGCGGCTCAGCATGCAAAAGCCATCATGCAGCAAGCGCGTAACGCCCAGCAAATCAGCCAAAATGAAGCACAGTGGTATGCACAGCAGCGAGATCTGGAACGTCGCTTAAATCAGCAGCAAGTGGCGCGTCAGTCCGTGGTTGAATACCAAAAGCAACACCATATTGACTTGCACGATGAGCTAACACTAGAGCAAGAGCGCGAGCGCCACGCCGCTCTGATTGAATCGCTGGAATATGAACAAGAAGTGCTGCGTGAACAGCGCAGTGAGCAGCGCCGTACCGAACAAGATAAACAGGCTGAAATTCAACGACTGGAATCGATCGCTCCGACTTGGATTGCTGCCAATGATGCATTGCATACTTTACGTGAACAAAGTGGTGCAACATTAGAAAATAGCCAAGCTGTGATGGCGCAGATGCAGCAAGTGCTTGAGCAAGAAAAAGCACAATCAATCGCTAAAGATAAGCTGGCAGAACGTCGCGCGCAGCTTGAAAACGAAATCGAGCGCTTGGCGTCTCCTGGTGGTTCAAATGATCCTCGCTTGAAAGGATTAGCGGATAGCTTAGGTGGCGTTTTACTGTCTGAAATTTACGATGACATCACGATTGACGACGCACCTTATTTCAGTGCCATGTACGGCCCGGCTCGCCATGCGATTGTGGTTTCGGATTTATCTGGCATCAAAGAGAAGCTGGTCGAGCTTGATGACTGCCCAGAAGATCTGTACATCATTGAAGGTGATGTCGATGCCTTTGATGATAGCTCGTTCAATGCTGACGAATTGGAAGGAGCGGTATGTGTTCAGCTCAATAACCGCCAAATGCGTTATTCTCGTTTACCTGAGATCCCACTCTTTGGCCGAGCTGCGCGCGAACAACGTTTAGAGTTACTGCGTAACGAGCGCGAAGAAGTGGTGGAAGAGCACGCAAAAGCGGCGTTTGATTCACAAAAACTGCAACGTCTATACCACAGCTTTAACCAATTTGTTGCTTCACACATCCAAGTTGCTTTTGAAGCCGATCCAGAACAAGCGTTGCAAGCGGCACGTGAGCAACGCAATCAACTGGTCCGTGTATTGGCTGAATTGGATGCAAAAGAGCAGCAGCAGCGCAGCCAGTTACAGCTGAGCAAACACGCGTTAACGATGCTCGATAAGCTGGCTCCTAACATGTTGCTCATTGAAGATGAGGCATTGCAAGCACGTTTCGATGAAGCTGAGCTGAACATTAATCAACTGGCGGAAGCGAAAGCGTTTTTAAGCTCGCACGGTAAAGCCATCGCGGAGTTAGAACAGCTTGCTTCAGCGCTTGAGGTTGACCCGCAGCAATTTGATGCACTCACTGCACAATATCAGCAAGCGGATCAAGCTCTTCAGACATTGAAAGTGCAGATCTTTGCACTCTCAGACGTGATTGAACGCCGCCACTATTTTAGCTATTCCGATTCGGTTGCTTTGCTCAGTAAAAGCAGCGAGCTAAGTGAGCAGCTCAAAAACAAATTGGTCGAGGCAGAAAGCGCCCGTACCCGTACTCGTGATGAGCTCAAACAGGCTCAAAGCCAAATGAACCAATATAACCAAGTGTTAGCGGCCTTAAAAAGCTCGCATCAAGCTAAGTTGGAAACGGTTCAAGAGTTCAAGCAGGAGCTACAAGAGTTTGGTGTGCATGCCGATGAAGGTGCACAAGAGCGTGCTGAACGTCGTCGTGATGAATTGCAACAGCGTCTGCATGCCTCACGTACCCGTAAGAGCGAGTATGAACGTACACTAACCGCAACTGATCTTGAAATGAAAGCATTAGTTAAACGGTTGAAAAAGGTGCAAAAAGATTATCAAGATCTGCGCACATTTGTGGTGAATGCAAAAGCAGGGTGGTGCTCTGTATTACGTTTGGCGCGTGATCACGATGTTGAGCGCCGCTTGCATAAACGTGAGCTGGCGTATTTATCGGCCGATGAACTGCGTTCCATGTCGGATAAATCACTGGGCGCGCTGCGTTTAGCGGTCGCAAGTAATGACGACCTGCGTGATGCACTGCGTTTGTCGGAAGATAACGCACATCCAGAACGCAAAGTTTTGTTCTACATCGCCGTGTATCAACATCTGCGTGAGCGTATTCGCCAAGACATCATTCGCACCGATGATCCTGTTGAAGCGATTGAAGAGATGGAAGTGGAGCTTGCGCGCTTAACAGAAGAGCTGACTCAACGTGAAAACCGATTAGCGATCAGCTCTGAATCGGTGGCCAGCATCATCAAAAAGACCATTCAACGTGAGCAAAATCGCATTCGGATGCTTAACCAAGGTTTGTCTAACATTAACTTTGGTCAGGTGAAAGGCGTTCGCCTTAACGTGAAAGTACGCGAGAGCCATGAAATCCTACTCGCGGGATTATCTGAAAAGCAGAGTCAGCATAAAGATCTGTTTGAGAGCACTCGTTATACCTTCTCCGAAGCGATGGCGAAATTGTTCCAGCGTGTTAACCCGCATATCGATATGGGGCAACGTTCACCGCAAGTATTGGGTGAAGAGCTATTGGATTACCGCAACTACTTAGAGCTGAGTGTTGAAGTAAATCGCGGATCTGATGGCTGGTTGCAAGCGGAATCTGGCGCATTATCGACTGGTGAAGCGATTGGTACCGGGCAATCTATTTTATTGATGGTGATTCAAAGCTGGGAAGAGGAATCTCGTCGTCTACGCAGCAAAGACATCGTCCCATGTCGTTTACTGTTTTTAGATGAAGCGGCGCGTTTGGATGCCAAATCCATCTCAACCTTGTTTGAACTGTGCGAGCGTCTGGATATGCAACTTTTAATTGCTGCGCCAGAGAACATTAGCCCTGAGAAAGGCACGACTTATAAATTAGTGCGCAAAGTGTTTAAAGATCACGAACACGTTCATGTGGTCGGTCTACGGGGTTTTGGTCAAACTGAAAAACCAAAATCAGAAGCACAGCAGATGGCCGAAATGCTGTAAGCATCGCCTCCATCGCTAATAAAAAAGCCCAATACTCCTGATAGAGATTGGGCTTTTTAGTGATTAAATTTGGTGAGAGTTACTCACTTAACTCACCAGAGCCGAATTGCTTAGCGGCATAAGCGACACGTTCTTCTGGGCTAGGGTAGATAAGTTGCGATCCTAAACTTTCGATATGCTGCAAACGTGGCAGCAGCCCTGCGCCATTGGCTATCTGGATAGCAAGTCCAGGGCGAGCGTTAAGCTCAAGTACCATTGGTCCTTCTTCTTTATCCAGTACCATGTCGGTTCCCATATAACCAAGGCCGGTCATTTCCCAAGCACTAGAGGCTAAGGTGAGTAGCTTTTTCCAATGTGGTACTTGCAACGTTGAGAGATCTTTGCCGGTATCTGGGTGCTCAGTGATGGGTAAATTAAACTGCACGGCTCGTACGGCTTTTCCTGTGGCAATATCAAGACCTACACCAACAGCGCCTTGGTGTAAGTTGGCTTTACCATCAGAAGCCGAAGTCGAAAGGCGCATCATCGCCATGACGGGGTAGCCCTTGAAGACAATAATGCGTACATCAGGCACACCTTCATAGCTAAAGCCTTCGAAACAATCGTCAAATTTAATCAGGTTTTCAACCACAGCCACATCATTTTTACCGCCTAGTGAAAATAGTCCTGCCAAGGCATTACTAATATGGCGCTCAACATCTTGCTGGTTGATGGTCGCACCAGAAGGTTTAGTGTACACACCATCCTTGTGCGACATAATCACTAAAATGCCTTTACCACCGCTTCCGCGCGCAGGCTTTATCACAAAGCCCGGCCACTCTTTAACCATGGCATGGATCGACTTCACATCCGCTTGATTACTGATCACACCAATCAGTTTTGGCACAGTACAA
This sequence comes from Vibrio sp. V15_P4S5T153, assembly GCF_963874485.1. Lineage (NCBI taxonomy): Bacteria > Pseudomonadati > Pseudomonadota > Gammaproteobacteria > Vibrionales > Vibrionaceae > Vibrio > Vibrio sp. V15_P4S5T153. The sequence continues at coordinate 580,643 of NZ_CAWNHR010000011.1, forward strand.
CCCGCACGTTGCGCAATCAATTTGGTTTGTAACTTATCATCAACCAATGGGTATTTTGAGCGATCGTTATAGCGACCAATGTAGCTATGGTTACGCTTGTTCATGCCCATAATGCCTTTACGGCGTAGCTTAAATGGAGAAGTGTATTCGGATAATGAAAACATCTTTACTCCTCGGCTAACGGTTTAAAGCGGCGAAGTTCAGTTAAACGGTAGCCCGTATAGGTTCCCAATAGCAGAATGGCAGCTAATACGATCAGCTGTAAGCCAATAAAATTAAAGGTTAGGTGTTGCACATAAGAGTTAGTCATACCTAAGTAGATCAATACTGAGGTAAACAGTGAGCCGCCACCTTGTAAAATCACCTCTTTTGCTCCTTCTTCTTCCCACAGAATCGACATACGTTCGATGGTCCAAGAGAGAATGATCATCGGGAAGAAAGTAATGGATAACCCTTCGGTGAGGCCGATCTTAAAGGCAACAACCGTGAAGACAGAGATAATGAGTATTACAGTGATGATCACCGCCGATATTCGTGCCACCAGCAGCAGGTTTAATTTCGATAAATAGCTACGAATGATTAAACCCGTTCCGACGATAAGCAGAAAGCCCACGATACCAGTCAGTAATTGAGTTTGAACAAAGGCTACGGCGATCAGTACCGGCATGAAAGTACCTGAGGTTTTTAGCCCAATAATCACCCGCAAGAACACCACAATTAATGCGCCGATAGGAATCAACATGATGGTCTTGAACATCGCTTGCTCTTCAAGCGGCAAACTGTGAATAGAGAAGTTTAAGAGTTTGTCGGCCTCAATTTTATTATTGGTTGCCGTTTGAGGTGAAACATCTTGAGACAGCATAGTGAAGTGAACTTGGCTGTTTTGCCCACCCGTGACATCCAGCAGTGAAACGTTGGATTCATCCCAAACCAGTAGGTTAGGGTGGTTGGGCTGCGTACCCGTTTCAGGGTTAAAAAGTACCCACTGATCGCCATTCCATATTTCGTTCATGTGTTGAATCGTTTGACGGCGGCGACCATCTTCGAGCTGAATAACACCAACGACTTTATTGGGAATTTGAGAGTATGACAGCAGTTTTTGTGTGGCGTCCACTTTGCTCATTTTATTAAGCAGCAAAGAGGCGTTTTGGCTATCGGCGTCATTGAGGTTTTTAATCAGTTCGCGGGTAAAAGTGATGTTATCCGCCGAGCGTTGATTCGCTCGTTCAATTAATGCGATAGCCGCTGCTTCTTCTGGGCCGTCAAAGGTTGGCTTGACCACATCACCGATGGGGGGGATAGGGGCCGCTTTCGCTTGAGGATCGACTAAAAATTGGCTTTTGTAGTAAATAGTTTGTGGGCCAGTTGCTTTGCGGATTGACCACTCAACACGTTTGCCCGTATCAGTAGTCACGTAAGCTACGCCATAACCTGGTGATGATGACGATTCATTGATCAAAGTATATCCATCTTGAGTATGAGGCGCAGCTAAAGAGACTTTGGCTTCTTTGCCTAACGCATTGAATTCAACACGTGCTTCAATATCCCAAATTTGGCGAGTTTCCCCGGGTGTCCATGGCACCCCGTAAGTTTGGTGGCGAACTACACTCAGTGTGATTCCTGCCACTATCAGCAATAAAACGGATAGATAAAATGGAACTCGTGACGTCATAAATGTCCTTGCTACTATTTAGTTTCGGTTTGGATATACTTGCGACTGACATCGACTAACGCGATATCACGAATAAACTCGCGGCCTAGAAGAATAGGATGGCTCATTTGAGAGCGATCAGCCAAGGTGAACTGTGCTTTTTCGTGAATACTGCCTAATTTTACCCACAGCTCAACAACGGCTCTGCGTTCCATCTCATCGTTGGTCGATTGGCGAATTTTAACGTAGCGAATAATGGGTGATTCAATCCAGTTACTCTCGTCTGTTGCTCTATCACCATCGGAAAGATGAAAGCGCACCCAGTTTTTCCCATTACGTTCAAACTCTTCAATATCAATCGCATTGAGTGAAGAGGTGGCGGCCCCTGTATCAACTCGAGCATCAAAGGTTTGTTTGATCGAATCAATCGTGACTTTTTCGACTTCACCTAAAATGACGTCATAGCGTGATTTTTGAATAGAGGGTGTAGCGACTGGAATAATTACATCATCATTACTGGTTGCTTCTACACGTTTTTGTTGGTTATTGGTCGTGATCTGCTTAAGTTTGGTCAGTTTTCGATCGAGCTTTGATATTTGGTTTTCAAGGCTTTCAATGTAATCATTCTGGTTACTTAGCTGAAGCTCAAGGTTGGTCATTGTGTTGCTGAGGTTCGATTCGGAAGCTTGAATCGCTGCGAGGGTAGCTTGGTGGTATTGTTCACCATTGGTTAGAGTGCAACCTGACAGTAAGGCAATGGCAATGACGGGGGCTACAGACTTAAACATTTGCGACCTTATGTGTTTGTAATGAATACGGATAAACCGAAGTTTAGCTAACAAAATTTAGCTGATAAAAAAGGATGCGTACGGCATCCTTTGACAAGGGTAGTATTATACGCATAGCCAAGCGTTAAAACTGTGTCAATTATAGTTTTTTTGCTACCAAAATAGCGCGTCGTGGTGCGGGATACCCTTCTACGGTTTTGCTTGGGTCGTTTGGGTCAAGATAGTCGGGCAATGAGTTGTGCGTCATCCATTGAGTTGTTCGTTGTTCATCAACAGAGGTGACGCTTTCATCAACGATACGCACGTCACCAAAACCACATTTCTCAAGCCACACTTTGAGCGCTTTGGCGGAAGGGAAAAAATAGACGTTACGCATTTGTGCGTAGCGGTCGACAGGGACCAACACCGCATTTTCATCGCCTTCAATCACCAGCGTCTCAAGAATCAATTCGCCCCCTGTGACCAACTGATTTTTCAATTGGATCAGATGATCTAGCGGTGAGCGGCGATGGTATAGGACACCCATGCTAAATACGGTATCAAAGGCGTTCAATTCGGGTAACTGTTCAATGCCTAGTGGCAGAAGATGAGCACGTTGGTCATCACCCAATAGTTTACGCACCGCTTCAAACTGCACTAAAAACAGGTGCGAAGGGTCGATACCCACACACAGGCGAGCACCTTCGCCAAGCATACGCCACATGTGATAACCATTACCACAGCCGACATCCAGCACGGAACGGTCTTTCAGCGGTGAAATGTGGGGCAATACGCGGTCCCATTTCCAATCGGATCGCCACTCAGTGTCGATATGGATACCATGTAAGTGATAAGGGCCTTTGCGCCAAGGATGAAAAGTTTTAAGCAAACTTTCTAATTTCTTCTGTTCGCCTAACGTCAGCGGTGTGCTATTTGAGAGAGTGACTGACTGTTTGAGCTCGATCAGCTCAGGTGTACCCGAGGGGATTTTATTTAACGCACGAACCCAGCGGTCAAAGTCGCCATGCTCTGCATTTTGCCAGTCCGTCAACTGCTGTGGCAAAACGTTTAGCCAAGGTTGAAGACGGGTATCTTGAGCGATCAGTTGATAAAAATTGGCAAAGTTAAACATGCAAAGCGTATTCCTAGATTAGGTAAAAAGATCCTAGATAAATGGCTGGTCAGGTTTTGGGCCTTCTAGGGAAAAAAGCTAAAATGCCATTCTATTATTTGATAGCGAACATCGAACCAAAGTTGAAACACTGGAACCACACTTCATAACTTGAAAAGCCAATTTGTTTAAAGCGAGCTTTATGTGTTGTGATGGAGTCTGGGCGCATCACATTTTCAATCGCACTGCGTTTTTGACTGATCTCTAATTCGCTGTAACCATTGGCTCGCTTGAAATCATGGTGAAGGTCAATTAGCAGATCATGCGCCGTTTCATCTTCAAAAATGTACTTTTCAGATAAAATCAGTATGCCACCGGGGCGAAGACCCACGTAGATTTTTTCAAGCAGTGCGAGCCTATCTTCTGGCGATAGAAATTGCAGCGTAAAATTGAGCACCACCACAGAGGCATCATGAATTTCAATCTCACGGATGTCGGCTTCAATCACCTCGACAGGCGTATCCGAACGATAGGCGTTAATGTGCAATTTACAACGCTCAACCATAGCAGGCGAATTATCAACCGCTACAATTTTACAACCTTCTTGGTGAATATGACGACGCATCGAAAGCGTAGCCGCCCCTAAAGAGCAACCCAGATCATAAATAGTAGAGTGTGGCTTAACAAAGCGCTCAGCTAACATGCCGATTGCAGAGATAATATTGCTGTACCCCGGCACAGAGCGCTGAATCATATCAGGGAAGACTTCAGCAACTCGTTCATCAAAGGTGAAATCACCAATTCTATCGATTGGAGCAGAAAAAATGATGTCTTTATGATGGCTCATAATGTACCTCATAGCGGCGCGCAACAAGTAGTGCTGACGGCTGCACTACCTTAAAAAAGGCGCACATTCTAAGAGAAAAGTGTGCGCGTGTCATTAACCTCGCACGCGATCATCAAAATAGGGTGATTTGGTGTTGGTCATCTTGGGCTGGAAATGTTGTCAATGTAGGTAATGTGAGTCGTTGTTGCAGCTGTTGGTATAGCTCGGCGGCTAATAATGGGGCTTCAATATTGTCTGGCGTGTGGACCATAAGATAAGGTTGTTTTCCTTGTTCGATCCAATGTGGCAGTTTGGTCATCCACGCTTCAAAAAAGGGGTAATTGGCCTCTAATTCTGGGTGGCCGATAAAACGGATCATCGGCGTTTGTGCCGTGGCAATGGCGTGAACAGGGACTTTAGGTTTCTTTTTCTGAGCATCAATGATGACGTCGGTCGTCGGTTTGGCTGAAAAGATAGGACGACTATCCATAATGATTCGATCAATCGACGATTCAACTAACCATTGATTGAGCGCTTTTTCAGCTTCTCCCTTAGCAAAAAACTCAAGGTGCCGTACTTCAACGCTTAGTGGAAAACCCGCGGGGAAATAGGCGCAGAATTTTTTCAACTGTTCTAAGTGCTGTGGGCTAAAAGTAGCTGGCAGCTGGATGGTCCATAATCCAACACGAGAGTGCAGAGGCTCCATGAGCATCATAAAATCTTTTAACTGATCTTGGCAGCCAGTGAGCTTATGTTCGTGGGTAATAGCTTTGGGCAGTTTGAACGTAAACCGAAAATCATCATGAGTGGCGGCGCGCCAGTTCTGCACTGTGTTCATGGAAGGTGACGCATAGAAAGTAGTGTTGCCTTCTACGGTATGAAAAACCCTCGCATACTTTTCAAGACGCTGCGCAGCAGGCGTTCCCGCGCCGTAAAACGTACTTTGCCAGCCCGCGTGTGACCACATGGTAAGGCCGAGTCGCAGTGGTAAATTCATCATACTGACCTTTCATCCATTACTAAAAATAAATACTCTACGAGAGTTTTGATGATTTTGGTATTTTAACGCTATAATCAGCCGCAATTTCTCAGCGGTGTTGCTATTTTGGTTGATTATTGATTTAAAAAGCAGCAACCCTTGATAAAACACAACAAATTGTATTCTGAAAGGTCGATTTTGCACATCTTTCAGCGTATAAATGGAACTTTGCGCTGCTCAGATAATGACGCTGAGCGGCTTAGAATTGATAACTAATTAGAGATTGGGAAATTCATTATGCGTAGCCATTATTGTGGTCACCTGAACAAGTCCCTCGCAGGACAAACTGTGGAGTTGTGCGGCTGGGTTAATCGCCGTCGTGATTTAGGCGGTCTTATCTTTATTGATATGCGAGATCGTGAAGGCATCGTTCAGGTGGTGGTTGATCCAGATATGGCGGATGTATTTGCAGTAGCTAACCAACTGCGTAATGAATTCTGCATTAAGTTAACTGGTGAAGTACGCGCGCGTCCAGAAAGTCAAATAAATAAAGAGATGGCGACTGGCGAAGTAGAAATTCTCGCGAGTGGGATTTCGATTATCAACCGCAGTGATGTTTTACCACTGGATTTCAACCAAAAGAACTCAGAAGAGCAACGTCTAAAATATCGTTACTTAGATCTACGCCGTCCAGAAATGAGTGATCGTATTAAGCTGCGCGCTAAGGCGTCTAGCTTTGTACGCCGCTTCCTTGATGAACACGGTTTCCTCGATATTGAAACGCCAGTTTTGACGAAAGCAACGCCAGAAGGTGCGCGTGATTACTTAGTACCAAGTCGTGTGCACAAAGGCAGTTTCTATGCACTTCCTCAATCGCCACAACTGTTTAAACAGTTGCTGATGATGTCAGGTTTTGACCGTTACTACCAAATCGTAAAATGTTTCCGTGATGAAGATTTACGTGCTGACCGTCAACCAGAATTTACTCAAATCGATATTGAAACGTCATTTATGACGGCCGATCAAGTGCGTGAAGTGACCGAAAAAATGGTTCGCAACATGTGGCTAGAACTACTAAACGTTGATCTAGGCGATTTCCCAGTGATGCCATACAGCGAAGCGATGCGTCGCTATGGTAGCGACAAGCCGGATCTGCGTAACCCACTGGAATTGGTTGATGTTGCAGACCTTGTAAAAGATGTGGATTTCAATGTTTTCTCTGGCCCAGCTAATGATGCTAAAGGACGAGTTGCGGTTATTCGTGTACCGGGTGGCGCGGCATTAACTCGTAAGCAAATTGATAGCTACGCTGAGTTTGTTGGTATTTATGGCGCGAAAGGTTTGGCGTGGATGAAAGTCAATGACCGCGCTGCTGGCTTAGAGGGCGTTCAATCTCCGGTCGCGAAATTCCTTTCGGCTGACATTGTGGAAGGTATTTTACAACGCACTCACGCTGAGTCTGGCGACATCATTTTGTTTGGTGCCGATAAAATGAAAGTGGTGACTGAAGCCTTGGGTGCGCTGCGTTTGAAATTGGGTAAAGATCTGGCGATCACCAATGAAAATTCATGGGCTCCACTATGGGTTGTTGATTTCCCGATGTTTGAGGAAGATGACGAAGGTAACTTGCATGCTATGCATCACCCATTTACCGCGCCACTTAACTTAACCGCGCAAGAGCTGCAAGCCAACCCAGCGGTTGCAAATTCAAATGCTTACGACATGGTACTAAACGGCTATGAAGTGGGCGGTGGCTCGGTGCGTATTCACAATGCTGAAATGCAATCTGTGGTGTTTGATATTTTAGGTATCGATGCGCAAGAGCAACAACTGAAATTTGGCTTCCTATTGGATGCGCTGAAATTTGGTACGCCACCACACGCAGGCCTTGCATTCGGTCTTGACCGTTTGGTGATGCTGTTGTGTGGTACGGAAAATATTCGCGATGTGATTGCCTTCCCTAAAACAACCGCAGCCGCTTGTTTGCTAACGGATGCACCGAGTCTGGCTAACCCAGCGTCGCTCGAAGAGTTGGCGATTGCGGTGACGGTCGCAAAAGAAAAAGCGCAATAAACGCAACGGTAACAGGGTGGCGCAAGTCACCCTCTTTTTTGCCCCCGCGTAGGGTTATCCTTTTTTATTTGAGTGAACCTTGTTCTCTCGCCAATTGACTTAGTGACAGGAATCTCTCTTTTGGCTCAAATGTATTTCTATTACTCTGCGATGAATGCAGGTAAATCAACCACTCTTCTACAATCTTCTTTCAACTATCAAGAGCGTGGTATGACGCCCGTGATCTATACCGCTGCCATCGACGACCGCTATGGTGTTGGTAAAGTAAGTTCAAGAATAGGATTGGAATCAGACGCCCAGCTTTTTACCGCTGAAACGAATTTGTATGATGAGATCAACGCACTGCACGAGCAACAAAAGCGTCACTGCATTTTGGTTGATGAGTGCCAATTCTTAACCAAAGATCAAGTCTACCAATTGACTGAAGTGGTCGATAAAATCGGCATTCCGGTACTGTGCTATGGCTTGCGTACCGATTTCTTAGGTGAGCTATTTGAAGGGAGTAAATATCTACTTTCTTGGGCCGATAAGCTGGTGGAATTGAAAACAATTTGTCATTGTGGCCGTAAAGCGAACATGGTCATTCGCACCGATGAACATGGAGTGGCGATTGCCGAAGGTGATCAAGTCTCTATTGGTGGTAACGATAAATACGTGTCGGTATGTCGTCAGCACTATAAAGAAGCCTTGGGTAAGTAAATTCATTACTTCTGCGCCTTGAACAAATTATTCGATAGGGAGGTTTAAGCCTCCCTATCTATTTTGTATGCTCCACAACTTTGTATGCCCCACAACTTGTGTTACCACTCAAATTGACTCAGAACTTGGTAAGCAAGTGTCACATCGTCTGGGATCGGTTGCTCAATCTGAAATCCTTGTGCTGGGTAGTCGCGGACTCGCACAAAATCGTCTAATAGCGCACTCAGTACAACATCAACGGTGAAATCCTCATCAAGATAATCGAAAAATGTCTCTCCGCTAGAGGTCACCATCAATGACTCAAATGGGGCGGGCCACTGCTTAACAAATGTGGCGTAGGCACGACGTTCCATGAAGGGTTTTTGAACCACAATAATACGTTGCGCAGTGATCGATTTTTCTGCCAATAGATGGTGACTAAATCGTACATTTTCTCCAGAGTGAGTCGCCTTTTTTTCCAGTAAAATCGCGTGGGTTGGGACGCCACAATCTTTGGCTATGTCAGCAAAGGTTTCTGCTTCGCTTTTAGCAAATTTACCCTCAGTAAAACGCCCTTGTCCGCCAGAGAAAAGAAGGTAGGGAGCCAGATTTTGTTGGTACAAATGTGCAGCATACTCAGCCACGCGCAAATCATTGCTGCAAAACACCATAATGATATCGGCCGCGACGAGCTCATGCTTCATCTGCATGTACTGCCACAAGGTTTCAATGTGTTGGTAGAGATGTTTACTCATTCAGTGCCAGTGCCTCTAACGTGTGTGAATAATGAAATTGATAGCCCAATTGGCTCAGCTTGTCGCTTAAGATGCGTTTGTCTGCAATATCGACAATTGGCGGCAATGGTGAGTCTAGCTCGGCGGCCGCCAACGCGGCTTGATAAAACTCAGCTTTACTCACGGTTTGTGGTGTGGTGGCGTTAACGACCTGGTTGGAGAGTTTTTCGCTGGCAAAAATCAGTGCACCAATGGCGTCTTTTTGATGCAACATATTAGCTGGTGCAAGCCGGCTGACTTGCGCCAAACGCGCTGCAAATCGTGAGGGATGACGCTTTGGTCCGATCAAGCCACTACAGCGTACAATGACATAATCCAGCCCTGAATCGATAACGTGTTGCTCGGCTTGCAACATGATTCGTGCTCCTTCACTGAAGTTTGAGTCATTTTGCGCCAGTGACAAGGAGGCATCCTGTTCACTCATTGGTTGTGCAATGTCAGGATAGACGCTGGTTGAGCTAACCATGATGATTTTACGCACATTAGCCAGCTTTGCTTGTGCGACTAAATGCTGCCACTGCTGCGCATACTCTTGCCCTCTTCCCTTGCGAAAACCAGGTGGAAAGCTGCCTATCACAATCTCACTTTTTTGAGCAATAAAGTGCTGCGATAAGCTTTGGTCGCGCAGAGAAAGATCGCACACAAAGCCTGTGATGCCATGTTGCGTTAACTCAAGCATTCCTGCCGTTTGGGTGCGGCTGGCGTAGACTTGGTGGTTTTCGGTAAGAGCTTGCGCTAGAGGAAGGCCTAGCCAACCTGCGCCAATGAGGGTAATGGTGCTCATAAAATGTACATCCTGTATTGATTGTATGCCGATCAGGCATCGGTGAGTGGACTAAGCTGGCGCAACAACTGCCTGACCATTTTATGGATAGGATCGGCGCTCATGCGCTGATGCTGAATGACATCAATGTTGGTATACCAAGCCAGCTGTTCAAACTCAACAGGGACACGCACTAATTTCCCCATCGCTTGTTCACTTTCGGCTAAATAGCTTGGCAGCAAACACCATCCTAAACCGCTTAACGCCATCTCTAATAATAGATAGTAGTTATCGGCGTACCATATCTCGGGGCTAAAGGCTTGATGGAAACTGCTGGTTTTATGGCTGCGTGAGCGGATAACGAGTTGGCGATGCAATCTTAGCATATCGATATGGGGCGCTTGATGCTGAGCCAATTCATGCTCTGCGGCCACATAAACATCAAAACGGATTGAACCGACATTTTCAAAATCAAGGTTATTCGGTAAGGCCAATTCACTGAAGATGATCCCACAGCTAGCGCGACCTTGTTCCACCATCTCAATCACATCGGTACTTGATGCACTTAAACATTCAATTTCAATGTGTGGAAACTGTGTGGCTAACTGTTTGAATAAATGGGTTAACCCTTGTAACGGGATCCCTTCATCCATCGCGAGCGAAAGCTGTTGATTGGGTGATGAAGCAAGCAGTTGTGCTTGTTGCGCTAAGCGTTGATGTTGCTGCAACGTCGCTTGCGCATACGGTAGAAGTCGTTCGCCTTGCGCGGTTAATCGTGGATAACGGCCGGAGCGATCAAACAGTTCTACACCGCAATCAATTTCTAAATTGATGATGTGTTGGCTAACGGCCGATTGAACTTTACCCAACTGTCTTGCCGCGCCGGAGAAAGAGCCACTCTCAACGGTTGCGGTGAAGGCTTGCAACTGATCAATACTCAACATATCTCATTTACCGATACTATCTAACTTTTTAGTATCTTCAATATAGATGAAAATGAGTCCATTCAACACCTCAGACGAAGAATAAAGAGGAGAAAAATGATGTCAATGAGAGAGCTGTCGATGAAAGAGCGCCTTTTCCATGCAATAACGTTTGAAGTGACCGCATTAGCGTTAATTATTCCAATCTCCGCATTGGTGACAGGGCAGGGAACGGGGGATTTAGCCATGATAGGTATTGGTTTGAGCCTATTTGCCGTAGCGTGGAACTATCTATACAACGTTTTGTTCGACCGAGTGTTTGGTACCAACCGATTAGCGCGTACGGTTAGCTTACGTTTGTTACACACGACCGGTTTTGAAGGTGGGCTCGTCTTTATTTCTATTCCGGTGATCGCTTGGGTTTTAGACGTATCGATGTGGGATGCATTGATTTTGGAAGCTGGGTTTCTGACCTTTTTCTTTATCTACACCACACTGTTTAACTGGGGATATGATCGAATTCAGCCCTATCAACGTTGGATTGAGCGAATGGCCAAATAAAGAAGGGCGGTTTTTTAAAGGGGCAAGGCAGCCAGCAGAGTCTCGGCTGCCTTTGCAGGCTAGATTAAGAGTTCAAAACGCGCAGCACGCGCTCTGCATGCTCGGCCACTTCGATGCCTTCATCCGTCAAATAGCCACCATCAGGTAATGTACATAGACCTTTTTCGTAAAGACGTTGAACGGCGGATTGCATGTCGTCAGACGCATCATTGCGGACTTTAATGCCAGTCGCAGCGCTGCTTAAATCAAATTGGAGGAGTAGATTGAGCTCGGCGATATTTTGTTGAGTAAATTTCATCTCGACACCTATATAGTGAATGATTTTTTGTCACCATAGATGGCGGCGCTGTTGGCTGCAATCAGTTGTTGTAAGAAATGTTATCTGCAACCAAATTGGGGATATTTCACACAGTTATATTCATCATTGGCTTGCAAGAGAGTGGCTATCCATAGACGCTGGATATGGGCTATCAATAAATTTTTATGATTTTCATCACGCTAAACACATTTTTTGTAAACATGGAAAATAGCTCTTGAATTGTCATAGGAATGGAGCGATTATCCGCGCCTTATATAACTTGTTTCAAAATGTTACTTGCCATGAACTTAAACCAATTTGATTCCCTATTGCCACCGCAAATGGCAGAGCGCGCCGCAGAAACTGGCGTTGGAAAAGCGACGAAAGATCCGATGAAGTCTTTCCTTCTTGCCATTTCTGCTGGCATTCATATCGGTATTGCTTTCGTTTTTTACACTACAGTGACGACAGGCACGGGCGATATGGCTTGGGGTCTGAGCCGTTTTATCGGCGGCTTTGCGTTTAGCTTAGGTCTTATTCTGGTGGTGGTCACCGGTGGTGAGTTATTCACTAGTTCAGTGCTGACTTTGGTTGCACGTGCGAGTGGCAAAATTTCTTGGAGCATGCTGATTAAAAACTGGGTCATCGTCTATTTTGGCAACCTTGCTGGTGCGCTGATGCTTGTCGCCTGTATGCTCGTTTCCAAACAATATATGTTTGATGGTGGACAAGTTGGCCTCAATGCGATGGCCATTTCTCAGCATAAGTTGCACCACGAGTTTATGCAGGCAGTAGCGCTTGGCATTATGTGTAATGTGTTGGTGTGTGTGGCGGTCTGGATGACTTTCAGTGGTCGTACCTTGACTGACAAAATTATGGTGATGATTTTACCTGTCGCCATGTTTGTCGCCGCGGGTTTTGAGCACTGCATCGCTAATATGTTCCAAGTTCCGATGGCAATTGGTATCAAATATTTTGCACCCGCTGAGTTTTGGCAGATGACGGGTGCCAATATTGCCGACTACGCAGACCTTAACTTAATGGGTTTTTTGATCAATAACCTATTACCCGTGACGATTGGCAATATCATCGGTGGGGGTGTTTTTGTTGGCATTTGGTACTGGTTAATTTACCTTCGAGATGGATCTCACGAATAACTCCTTATTGAAGAGATGATTTTAGAAGCGGCTTTAAGGGCCGCTTTTTGTTGTCATCTCTAAACCATCGCCTTAGGTGGTGTTGACTGCTTCTGCTAGTGTTTGTTCACTATTTATACCTTTAAAACAGCTTATCCACATTTTCTGTGGATAAGCTGTTTTAAAGCCAGTGTGTAAGATGAATTCTATCAAGAAGTGCACAAAAACCCAGCAGTGGGCAGTGCATTATGCACTGAAGTGGGGCGAATATAGCACCGATTCCTGAGCGGTGATCGACATCTAACCATTCCTCATCTTATTAACAATAGCGTTACATTTTGGTTGCCATTTGAGCGTTTTGCGGGAAGAAATTCGCACCTCAATCCTATCTTGCAATTCATTTTGTTTCTTTTTTGTTTCTTGTTTAACGTTTATGAAAAGAAATTAAATTGACACAACTACTCACATTTCTATACATAAATTCTTAATCAAACACAACTCCGTGCGAGCTCAAAAAAGTAGTGGATTCCTTGCTATATAAGGTAGGAATCGATTGAACCCTACAAAGAGTATGGTCTAACATTTCGTATCAGAAATAGTAATAAGCTGAGCTCTGTCGTCGAGCTGCTCAAAATGACTGAAATACAAAACAGGCAAATGTATGAGTGATGTTAATAAAATAGAGAGTAATGAGAAACGTTCGCTTGAGTGGAAGTCTTTCCTCTTAATCACAGTGGTTCTCTTTCCGATCTTAAGTATCGCCTTTGTCGGCGGTTATGGATTCATTGTTTGGATGCTGCAAGTGTTCCTCTTTGGTCCTCCTGGTGCGCACGGTTAATTCCACGGTTCACCCGTAATCCTTTTGATCGAAAATTTAAGAGAGCGAATCATGAAATCATTGTTAGTCAAAATTTGGCGCACTATGACTCGTCCAGCCGTGCACATCAGCCTTGGTGTGCTCACGATGGGCGGTTTTATCGCCGGTGTGATTTTCTGGGGCGGTTTTAATACTGCACTGGAAGCCACCAACACAGAAGCATTCTGTATCAGCTGCCACACAATGCGCGACAACGTTTATGTTGAGCTGCAAGAAACCGTGCACTGGAAAAACCATTCAGGCGTACGTGCCACTTGCCCAGACTGCCACGTACCACACGAATGGACCGCTAAAATTGCGCGTAAGATGCAAGCCTCTAAGGAGGTATTTGCGCAAGTTTTTGGTGATTTAGGTACCCCTGAAAAATTCGAAGAGCGCCGTATTGAATTGGCCAAGCATGAGTGGGAGCGCTTTTCAGCCAACAACTCATTGGAATGTAAAAATTGCCACAATTACGATTCGATGGATTTCGAACAGATGTCGGCAACCGCGCGTATTCAGATGAAACAAGCAGCGGAAAAAGATCAAAGTTGCCTAGATTGCCATAAAGGGATCGCCCACAACCTGCCTAAAAATATGGATAGCTCAGGTGGACTGATTGGCGAGCTAGAGCAGTTGGCATCTAAAACCGATTACTCGGTCGGCAAGCAAGTGGTGAGCGTTCGCTTCTTACCTATTTATGAAGATGCGCAAGCTCAAGTGGAAGCAGGCCTTCTAAACCCAGCATCGGCAGTCACGGTATTGGATGAGAAAGGAGAGATGATTCAAATCGAAATTGATGGTTGGCGTAAAGCAAAAGGCTTTGGTCGTGTGATCCAAGAAGATTTTGGTATGAACATCGCTGTGGGCTCCTTGATGAAAGAAGCGGCACAAAATGATGCAATCGTCACTGTTGGTGAAAAGCGTGTCGATGATCTCACCGGTCTACCTTGGGAAAAAGTAAACGCGAAAGTGTGGATGAAAAAACAAGCCATGCTCGATAGCGTGGATCCAATTTGGGAAAAAGCGGGTGAGGCCTATAAAACGAACTGCTCTGTCTGTCATAGCCAACCGGATGAAGCGCATTTTGATGCGAATACTTGGCCGGGCATGTTTAACGGCATGATGGCATTCGTCAACTTCGACACAGACAGCGAAGCGTTAGTCTTGAAGTATCTACAAAAACACTCTTCAGATTTTGCTGAAGGTCACCATTAATCCACGTCAAACGGAGTTTTAAATATGGCGATTACACGAAGAAGTTTTCTTAAAGGTGTAGCAACCACCAGTGCGGCGTCGGTTATTGGGCCAAGTTTATTGGTCTCGACATCGGCTAACGCGGCAGAAACAACAGGCAGTTGGAAAGTATCAGGCTCTCATTGGGGGGCATTTCGCGCACATGTGTATGGCGGAAAAGTACAATCGGTCAAGCCGCTAGAGTCAGACACGCACCCCACTGATATGCTCAACGGAATCAAAGGCATTATCTATAGTCCATCACGAGTGCGTTACCCAATGGTTCGCCTTGATTGGCTCAAAAAACATAAATACAGCGGCGAAACACGTGGCAACAACCGTTTTATCCGCGTCACTTGGGATGAAGCGTTGGATCTGTTTTATCGTGAACTTGAGCGCGTACAAAAAGAGTACGGCCCTTGGGCGCTGCATGCAGGACAAACGGGTTGGAACCAAACGGGGTCATTTCACAACTGTACAGCGATGATGCAACGCGCTGTAGGTATGCACGGTAACTTCATCACTAAAGTGGGTGATTACTCAACAGGTGCAGGCCAAACCATTCTTCCTTACGTGTTAGGTTCGACAGAAGTGTATGCCCAAGGAACCTCTTGGTCGGAAATTCTTGAGCATTCAGACAACATTGTTTTGTGGGCGACCGACCCGGTAAAAAACCTGCAAGTTGGCTGGAACTGTGAAACGCACCAATCCTTTCCTTATCTTGATCAGTTGAAAGAAAAAGTGGCAAAAGGAGAGATCAACGTTATTTCGGTTGATCCAGTCAAGAATAAAACCCAGCGCTTCTTAAACAGTGACCATTGGTACATTAACCCACAGACCGATGTGGCGTTTATGTTGGCGGTGGCGCATGTGTTGTATAACGAAGATCTGTATGACAAGGCGTTCATCAAAACCTATTGCTTAGGATTTGAACCTTTTATTCAGTACGTTCAAGGCGAAACGAAAGATAAGATTGTTAAGTCGCCAGAATGGGCCGCCGAGATTTGTGGCGTAACAGCCGATAAGATCCGCGAATTTGCACGTATGCTCGTTAATGGCCGAACTCAGTTACTGTTTGGTTGGTGTATTCAGCGTCAAGAGCATGGCGAACAGCCTTACTGGGCTGGTGCGGTTGTGGCTGCAATGGTTGGTCAAATTGGCCTGCCAGGCGGGGGGATCTCCTACGGACATCACTATTCTGGTATTGGGGTCCCATCAACCGGTTTTGCCTCGCCCGGCGGTTTTCCACGTAACCTAGATACGGGTTCAAAACCGAAATGGGACAACGAAAACTACAACGGCTACAGTAAAACGATTCCTGTTGCCCGTTGGGTCGATTGCTTGCTAGAGCCGGGTAAAGAGATCCGCTACAACGGTTCGAGCGTAAAACTACCTGATTACAAAATGATGGTAATTTCAGGCAACAACCCGTGGCATCATCACCAAGATCGTAACCGAATGAAGAAGGCGTTTCGCAAGCTTCAAACCGTCGTCACGATCGATTTTGCTTGGACGGCGACTTGTCGTTTCTCCGACATCGTTCTTCCTGCCTGTACTCAGTTTGAGCGCAATGATATCGATGTATACGGTTCTTATTCGGGCAAGGGTTTGATTGCCATGCACCGCTTGGTTGACCCTCTGTTCCAATCGCGTACTGACTTTGAGATTTTCACTGAATTGACGCGTCGCTTTGGTCGCCATGAAGAGTTCACACGCGGCATGGATGAGATGGAGTGGGTCCGTTCGCTCTATGACGAGTGTAAAAAAGCCAACGCGGGTAAGTTTGATTTACCAGAATTTGAACAGTTTTGGCAGCAGAGCGTACTGGATTTTGGTGAAGGCCAACCTTGGGTTCGCCACGCCGATTTCCGTAAAGACCCTGAGATAAACGCATTGGGTACACCGTCTGGCTTTATCGAGATTACGTCACGTAAGATTGGGCGTTATGGCTATGAACATTGCCAAGATCACCCGATGTGGTTTGAAAAAACCGAGCGTTCGCACGGCGGTCCGGGTTCAGATAAGCATCCATATTGGTTACAATCTTGTCACCCAGATAAGCGTTTGCACTCACAAATGTGTGAGTCAGAAGAGTATCGCGCGACCTATGCTGTCAATGGCCGTGAGCCCGTGTATATCAACCCAATCGATGCGAAACAAAAAGGCATTAAAGCAGGGGATTTAGTTCGCGTATTTAATGATCGCGGCCAGCTATTAGCTGGTGCCGTCTTAAGCGATGGCTACCCGCGCGGCGTGATCCGTATCGAAGAGGGGGCGTGGTATGGCCCGTTGAATGAAAAAGAGGGAGCTATTTGCACTTATGGCGATCCAAATACACTCACACTCGATGTCGGCTCATCTGAGCTGGCGCAAGCCACTTCAGCCAATACTTGCATTGTCGATTTCGAGAAGTTTACTGGTAAAGTACCACCAGTGACGTCATTCGGTGGACCAATCGAAGTGGCGTAATTCCGTCATTAGCTCAACGAAACGCCAGCAAACATGCTGGCGTTTTACTTGTCACATCCAAACTTGTACCTTGGGCGTTCTCATTGTTGAATAAAACAGCATACGGAGCCACGTCAAAGAGAAAACGTGATCAAAACAACTTACATGTAACGCGAATTCATTAGACACTGCCAGAACAACAATTTGTACTTTGTACTGAGGTGTTATGACAACGATCACTCTGCCATGTCATCGAGAAATTGAGTTACTTCAACCGGATTTGATTGCCCAATTGCAAGGCGATGAGATCAGTTTTTCCTATTCAGGAATACATAACTCGCCCATTTCCGATCACTACTCGCTGTTTCGCACTCTATTTGACATTGAATCGGACGCACGAGTGATTGGTGACGGTTTTCAAATGCTAGCGCAAACTGCAGGTTCGCCGCATCATCCGGTGGATGTGGGGCGTTGCCCTGACAATAGCTTGAGCTACCGGATATACCCGCTGCAAGACAGCCAACGTTATTACAACACGCTGGTGATTGAACAATCCACCGGATACCAACTGTTTGGTTTTACCTCTTGCCACCGTTTTGCTGGCTATTTTGAAATTCTTGAGGAAAGGACGGGCACCTATTTAGTCGCTTCCATTGACGGCGAGCAGACCCATCCACAAGATTGGACAAATAACAGTTTAGAATCCGTCGTTATTTTGCAAGGTGATTCATTATCAGGTTTGTATCAACAGTATGCGCAATATATTAGTTGTCACCATACGCCGCGTGCTGGTGTGGCACAACCTGCGCCCGTTGGATGGTGTTCATGGTATGCCTATTATGCCGATGTTAATGAACAGCACATCCTAACCAACCTTGCGGCAATGCAAGGAGAACTTTCGGGGCTAGAATGGGTGTTGCTGGATGATGGCTATCAGGCGTTTATGGGCGATTGGTTGACGCCGTCCGATAAGTTTTCTCGTGGTGTTAAAGCGCTGATCCAAGAGATCAAACAAGCGGGCAAAAAACCTGCAATTTGGCTCGCGCCCTTCATTGCACAAGCTGAATCTCAATTGTTTAAGCAACATCCAGATTGGTTTGTACAAAATGCTCAAAGACAACCACTGAAAGCTGAAGAAGTAACCTACGGTGGCTGGCGCTGTACACCTTGGTATGTGCTGGATGGATCTCATCCTGACGTGCAGGAATACTTAACCCATGTGATCAAAACCATGAAAGAAGAGTGGGGGGTTGAGCTGTTTAAATTGGATGCGAACTATTGGGGAACACTTAAAGGGCGGCGTTATCAGTCGGGAGTGACGGGTGTTGAAGCGTACCGTTTAGGGATGCAGGCGATAGCAGAAGGCGCGGGAGAGGCATGGTTACTTGGATGTAACGCGCCGATGTGGCCGTCACTGGGGCTGGTGGATGCCATGCGTGTTTCGGACGATGTCGAGCGTTCGCCACAGCGCTTTGAACAAATCGCTAAAGAGACTTTTTATCGCAGTTGGCAGCACCGCAAGTTATGGCAAATTGATCCTGATTGCGCAACACTGACGTCGCTTGCGAATCAATCGACCGATCGCGTCAGCTATGAATTTCATCGCAATGTATTGCTTGCGTGTGGTGGTTTATTGCTTTCAGGTGATCCACTCCCAGAATTGACCTCTTTTGCTAAGCAGAGCCTAAATAAGTTAATGATTAGGCGCAAACACAACCAAGATGCGGCTAAGCCAACTTCATTGGCTCTCAATCACCTATTTTTAAAGTTAACAGAACGCAATGATCTGCACTGCTTATTCAATTACCAAGGTGAGGCGTGTGACTATACCTTAACAGCGAGCCAGCCAGTGGATTGGTATGACTACTGGACAGGAGATAAGCTCTCGCCAGAGCCAGTCAAAGTATTTGAAGTCTCCTTGGCAAGTGGCTTAACCAGCCGAGCAGTGATTACCTCTTGTTAGTGGAGTGCCCTTGTTAACAGAGTGCTCTTGTTAAGAGTGCTCAGGTTAACTGAATGATTCGGGGTAGCGGAATGCTGCGCTAAATTAGCCATAATTTCTTAACCACAAGCCATGACAAATTCTGAAAATCAGGTAAAGTATCGGCCTTTGTGAGCAATCTCGCCTATCACCTTCGATAGGCCATCAAATAGCATTAAAATAGGAAGAAAGATGATTTTCGTTGTCGGTCATAAAAACCCAGATAGTGATAGCATTTGTGGTGCATTAGTTGCTGCTGAATTACTTAAAGCACGTGGTCTAGAAGCAACGCCTGTTCGTCAGGGTGAAATTAACCGTGAAACTCAACACATTCTTGCAACAGCCGGTGTTGATCAACCTGAACTTCGTACTAGCGTCGCGGGCGAAAAAGTATGGCTTGTGGACTATACCGATCTTGCGCAAGCACCTGATGATATCAACCAAGCGGAAATTCTCGGTATTGTTGACCATCATCGCCTAGGCGACGTAATGACAGTGAATCCACTAGAAGCGTGGATTTGGCCAGTCGGCTGTACCTGTACTATCTTGTTCAACCTATTCAAGATGGAAAATGCGCCAATCACACGTCCTTTAGCCATATTGATGATGTCTGCGATTTTGTCTGACACGGTCGGTTTTGCGTCTCCAACGTGCACACCAAAAGATAAAGAAGCGGTGCTGGCACTGGCTGAAATTGCTGAGGTTGAAGACCTTGATGCCTTTATTAAAGCGCTTTTGATTGCGAAAACAGACATTGAAGGTTTATCTGCCGCTCAACTTGTTGAGAAAGATTTGAAAGCTTACCCATTCAACGGCCGTGATGTGGTGGTTGGTCAAGTGGAATTGGCAACGCTTGAACAAGTCGATGGCATGATTGACGCCATTCAAGCAGATCTAGTTCGTCGCTGTGAAGAGGAAGGCCTTGCGTTTGCCGCCGTGATGTTGACCGACATTACCACCGCGCAGACTCGTCTTCTATACACCGGTGAATGGGCTGAAAAACTGACTAAACACGAACAAGATGGCATGTTGATGATGGAAAATACCTTAAGCCGTAAGAAACAAGGTTGGCCTTGGCTGCAAGCTGAATTGGCTTAATCCTTTTTATCATCTTATTGTTTAAGATTCTAAATGTAACGCCTGCAGTGCTACACTGTAGGCGTTTTTATATTCCCCAACTTTCGCATGGAGCCGGGCTATGGCAGACGCATTAACCACAGAACAGATAGAAACAATCAATCGCTATAATGAAGAAGAACGTTTTAAATACTGCATTAAAGCCATTGTTGCAAACCGTGAAGTTTGGATACTAAAAGATGAGCACGGTTGTGTCATGCTCAACACAGAAGAAGATGATTGTGTTCCTGTGTGGCCTAACCAAGAGTTTGCCAAGGCATGGGCAACAGGCGAGTGGCAAGCGTGTGAAGCGGAAGCGATCTCTTTGAACAAATGGCACAGCCGTTGGACTTCAGGCTTGGAAGAAGATAAATTGTCGGTCGTGGTGTTCCCCAATGAGAATGAAGAAGGCGTTGTGTTATTTCCCGACGAATTTGATTTTGAATTGAAAAAGCAAGCCAGTAAAACGCGCTAACTCAAAGAGCTTCTGATAGAAGCTCTTTTACTAACACGATTAAATGTTAGATGGCACTCTCCGGCTGTCAGACAAAGTACTTCACAATGCTCTTGACAGCCCTGCCATAGGCCTTACTCCAGTCTAGGCCTCAACGCTTTCCAAATAACCCTGAATTCCAGTTTGTAACGCTCGTTTTGCCGTTACAAACCGCATGACACAGTGGGATGGGTGAATGTATTTTCAGACAGTTTTGATGTGTACCCAAAAGTGGCATTACTGGCTTAGTTTGACAATGAAGTGCAGCGCAAGGTACTCACTGTCTTTTACCTGAATAGAAGACGTCAGTGGCAGGCTGGGACTGCTAACAGTACTTCTCTTTTTCTGACTGTCCCCTATGCTGTCTCCACCTCACGTTTTGTATTAGGTAACCTATGGAAAGCTATTAGTATGAGAACAAGGTGGTTTACTTTCACCAGCACGAAATGGGGCAGAAGTGTTTCAGCCAGAACGGGCTGAAACCTTAAAGCTTTAAACACTTGAACGCGAATATGCCAACTCTGAAAATTGAATAATGTGGACAAAGAGCATTCCTTTAGTCCACAGTCTTGGTACAGCAGAGAACTTATGTTAATTATTGAAATTCATAGCCAAATACTCAGCTAAATTTCTTCACTTAACCATGTCGCATACTGCTTAGTGTAGTAGCTGACAATTAAATCTGCTCCAGCTCGTTTTAGCCCAATAAAAGTTTCGTTCACCACTAACTTTTCATCGAGAGCACCAGCTAGAGCCGCAAATTTAATACTCGCATACTCTCCACCTACTTGATAAGCGGCTAACGGTAAATGAGTCTCTTGCCTTAAGCGGGAAAGCACATCTAAATAAGGTGTGCCTGGTTTGACCATAAGGATATCAGCACCTTCAGCTTCATCAAGAGAAGCTTCGAGTAAAGCTTGTCGACCGTTGGCATAGTCAAGTTGATAGCCTTTCCTATCACCATTGAGTTCACAATCTACTGCCGTTCTAAATGGCCCGTAAAAGGAAGAAGCAAACTTTGCTGAATGTGCCAAAATTGCCACGTCACGATAACCGGCGGCATCAAGACCCAGACGAATCGCTTTTACTTGACCATCCATCATTGCTGAAGGAGCTAACATGTCTGCACCCGCTTGAGCTGCTGTTAAAGCTTGCTTGACCAAGTTTTCAACCGTAAGGTCGTTACACACTTTACTACTCTTTATTACTCCACAATGCCCATGATCAGTATATTCACAGAAACAAATATCTGGAATAACCATCATATCAGGCACAGCAGACTTTATTATTTTAATCATACGTGCAAGTAAACCATGATCATTCCATGTGTCGCTTCCTTGCGCATCTTTAGTATGAGATATTCCAAAAGGCATCACATAGCGTATACCTAAAGCATGAAGTTCTCGGACCTCATCCGCTAAATGAAACTCTGGGATTCTGCTTATGCCAGGTAGAGTAGAAATTGGCACAGGTTGCTCTATATGCTCCTCGACAAATATAGGATGAATTAAATCACCTAGCTGCACATGATTTTCTCTTAATAAGTCTCGCATAGCTTCGGAACTTCGGAGGCGTCTTAGGCGTCGTATTGGGGCAGTATTCAAAATATCATATCCTAATTTAAGTTACTCGATACAAAGGTTCGTTAGTCAGAGCTTATGATTTCTCTTTAGTAAAAAATCACTTTTTGATCTAAAAAATACAGTTTTTTCACTCTGATTTTCAATACAAAATCAGTCAATAGTTATGTCAGAAATGAGGTGGCAGCCTACTACGCAATACTTTTCTATATTCAGGCTTCGTATAACTTTTAGTATGGAAACATATGCCTTCAAAATTTAAAAGAGCATTTGTACTAAACGATTTTGGAGAAAAACTATTTTAGCAACACGCATCTATCATCATAAATGAAATACTCTCAACGCTAACGAAACTAATTCCCTCCCCTTTTAGGGGAGGGTTAGGGTGGGGTGAACACTGTCAATCCTCCCCTTCAACAGGAGGGCTAGGGTCTGAACACCCCCTCCTAACCTCCCCCTAAAAGGAGGAGGAACAGTACTGTATCTGAATCGTTCACACGATATTGTCTTCCGACATTAAATACAGAGCGGCTATTTAAAGCTGGGCGCTTTGTTGAAGTGGCTCTCAATCATTCTTTGAGTGATGGGATGAGTTGGATTAGACAATACTTCTTGTGTGTCACCCGATTCGACTACTTCACCCTCGTGCATCACCATAATTTTGTCAGTAATGTGTTTTACAATACCAAGGTGTTGAGATACATACACAAACGAGACACCCATCTCTTCTTGCAGTTCTAGAAACAAGTTAATCATCTGTGATCGCATTGCCATGTCTAACCCGTTTAATGCTTCATCAGCCACAATGATCGACGGTTGTAGAATCAGTGCTCGTGCCAAGCAAATCCGCTGTTTTTGCCCGGTGGCGAGCATTTGCGGGTAGAAGTAGGCGTGCTCTGGCAATAACCCAACGCGCAATAGCGTATCTTTCACGCGCTTCATGCGAGCTTCAGGTGGCATATTGGTGTTTCTTTTGAGCGGCCCTTCTAGAATACGACCAATTTGAATTCTTGGGTTGAGCGATGTGTTCGGATCTTGAAAAATCATTCGAATCAGCTTACAGCGCGTGGAGTAATCCTTGTGTTCCAATAACTCTCCATTAACGCGTATCTCGCCAGCAGAGGGTTCAACCATCCCCGCAAGCATTCGTGCCAATGTCGATTTACCAGAACCATTTTGGCCAATAAAACCAATAGTTTGCCCCGCTTCTAACGTAAAGCTGACCGGTTTGACCGCATGCTGAATTTTCTTGCGAAATAGACCTGAACGAGTAATGAAATCTTTAGTTAACCCGTTCACTTCTAATAATGATGCACTCATGACTGTTGCTCCATATTGAGTGGGAAATGACAGGCAAACTTATGATTTTTAATACGTTGTGGATACGGTATTTCAACGCATTGGCGCTGAGCATAGGGACAGCGAGGCCCCAATCTGCAACCAATCGGTAAATGTTGCAAGGGTGGAATGGAACCCGGTAAGGATTGCAATTTTTCTTTATGCGGGATCCAATCACTAAAATCAGGCATCGCTTTCAGTAGTGCGGCCGTATAAGGGTGTTTGGGTTCACTCAATATTTTCTGGGTATCGGCTGACTCAACAGACTGACCGCAGTACATCACTGTAATACGGTTAGCCCATTGGGTAATGGTGGTTAAGTCGTGGCCAATCAATAGAATCGTGGTGTTATTGACCTGATTCATCCGGCTGAGCAGGCGCAATATCTGTGATTGGGTAATGGGGTCCAAATCGTTCGTTGGTTCATCAGCAATCAAAATTTTTGGTTTGGTTGCGATAGCCATCGCAATCATCACTTTCTGACACTCACCATCAGTTAGCTCATAGGGGTAGCTACTCATGATGCGAGCGTGCTCTTTGATTCCTACTTTATGTAAAAGGGCAATTGCTTGTTTTTTACGCCATGTAAAACGCTGCCACCATTTGCCTTCAAATGTGCGCGATGGAATAGATTCAATCAGTTGTTTTCCCACTTCATCTGAAGGGTCTAAGCAGGTTGACGGTTCTTGAAAAATCATCGCGATGTCGCGGGCAATCACTCGCCGGCGTTCGCGCGGCGTCAGCTGAAGTAGATCAATGTTACCTAAGCGCATGCGGTCGGCGGTGATGGTCCAATTATCTTTGCATATTCCTACGATGGCTTTAGCCACCAAGCTTTTTCCTGATCCAGATTCTCCCACCAATCCGCGAATTTCGCCTTCGTTCATGGTTAAGCTCATGCGATCGACGGCTTTTACCATGCCTTGTGGCGTATCAATTTCGATGGTGAGATGGCGAATATCTAATAATGGCATTATTCCACCCCTGCATTCAGAGCTTGTCGTACACCTTCACCGACTAAGTTGATGATGATCACCGTAAACATAATCGCTAAACCGGGGAGAGTGACTGTCCACGGTGCGAGGTAAATCAGCTCAACTGAATCACCTAAGATGGTGCCCCATTCGGTGCTTGGTGCTTGAGCACCCAAACCAAGAAAGCCCAAAGCGGTGATGTCTAAGATGGCAATGGATAACGCGAGTGTTATTTCGTTGGCGATGACAGCAAGTACATTGGGTAAAATGGAGTTCCACAACAGATAAAAGTCATTGGCACCATCTAAACGTGCGGCGAGGATATAGTCTTTTTCTACTTCGTTGTGTACGGCAATATACACCGAACGAACAAAGCGAGGGATGAGTGCCAAACCAATCGCAAGCAAAATATTGAACTCGCCAAAACCGAGCAGTGCCACAAAAATAATGGCAAGCAGCAATGATGGAATCGACATGACGGTGTCGAGTAAGTGGTTCAATGTACTGGACAATAATCCTTTGGTCATGCCTGCCATGATACCGATAAAACAGCCGATCACAGCTGCGATAGCGGTGATTAAAATAGCGGCAGCGAAGGTGTATTGGGTACCATCAATCAACCGTGACAAGATGTCTCGGCCTAAATCGTCGGTACCTAAGAAAAATTCGACAGTACCTGCAGGATCCCAAGAAGGCGGTATTAACAGGTTGCTCGTTTGCAACTGTGGATCATGAGGGGCTATCCAAGGAGAGGTGAGGGTAATCAACACAATGAGTCCTAAGCACCACAAGCCAAACATTGCCAAACTGTTATTGCGGTAGCTGCGCCAAAACCGCTCAAACTGAGTCGGAATATGCTCTTCCTGATAAATGTTATTTGTTAGCATACCATTCCTTTCTTACCAGCGGGTTAACCATAGCGCCAATCAAATCAGACAGAATGTTTGCTGTGAGAACGAGCGTACCAACTACGATCACGCCGGCTTGAATGGAGACATAATCTTGGTTAGATAAGGCATCGAGCAGCCAACGGCCAATTCCTGGCCAGTTGAAGATGGACTCAGTAATAATGGCGAGCGTTAACATACTTGATAGCTGAACCCCGAATTTAGGAATAATAGGTGGAATTGCATTTCTCAGCACATGAGCAGTCACAATTTCGTAGTGACTTAAGCCCTTAATTCGAGCGGCGCGTATATAGTTTTGAGCCATCACATCGGCTACCGAAGAGCGCATCAGGCTTACCACTTGTGTCGTCGGTGCTAGAGCCAGCACCAAACAGGGCAAAATCATATGTTCAATAACACTTTGCAAAGCATGGGCACGGTAGGTGCCTTCAGCGAAAAAAGCATCGATTAACGCAAAACCAGTTACGTGTTCTACTTGATAGAGTAGATCATAACGTCCTGACACGGGAAGCCATTCATAGTGAAGAGAAAAGACCATGATCATCAGTAGAGCCACCCAAAATAGCGGGGCTGAATAGCCGGACATTGACGTGAAGGAGATGACGGTATCAATCCATTTACCTTGCTTCATTCCTGCGAGCGTACCAATAGGGAGACCAATTAACAAAGAGAGAGTAAATGCGATGAGGCATAACTCCAGCGTTGCTGGAAAGACCATCGCCAGTTCGTCCACAATCGGGACACCACTGTGATTGACGCCAAAATTGAGTTGCAGTAGTTGCCCTAAATAGGTTGACCAACCTGACCAGAAACCATGGTCCATTAGAGGCGAGTGGGGATCTAAGCGCAGCAGCGCAAACCCGACCATAGTCAAAATGAGTAACGTGATAATAAATAAGTTGAGCCTACGTACCGTATATAAAAACACTATTCGATCCTCTCAACCGTATTGAATGGCTGTACATTAAACGGACTGAGTTTAAAGCCTGTTAGCGTCTTATTGTACGCTTTAAATTGCATGCCGTGTGCCAGTGGGATAACTGGGAACTCTTCGTTTAAAATATTTTGCGCCTGTTTGTATAAGTTGAGGCGATAGCGCGGCTTGTCTACTTCCAAGGCCAAATCGAGTAGAAAATCGAAATCACTATTACACCACATCGAGGTATTGAGCCCCGAACGTTCTGAATTACAAGAGAGCAGTGGACGCAAAAAGTTATCTGGGTCTGCGGTATCGCCATTCCAACCGGTTAAAATCAGATCAGCGTTAGCGTGCTGGATCAAATTTGAGCGATCGAGACGGTCTTGGGTGATGATATGCAATGTAATACCAATGTCAGCCAAGTTCGCATTAATTAGCTCAGCAGTTTTACGTGGACTTGGGTTATAGGCATGAGGCTCTGAAGGGACTGACATCGTCAATTCCAAATTGGCGTAATAGCCGGCCTCTTTAAGTAATGCGATCGCGTAATTACGATCATAGCGAATGTGAACGTTGTCTTTTTGGTAAGCCCAAGATGACGGCGGCAGTAGGTTATAAGCAATACTCCCTGTACCGTAATAGACCGAGTCCAAAATATTTTGGCGGTTGATCGCGAAATTAAGCGCTTTACGCACGCGAACATCACTGAGTGCAGGATGAGATGTGTTTACAGCAATAAACGAGACGTTCATTGCTGGTTTGGCATTCAGTTTGATTTCTGCTTGCTGTTTGATGATCGGGATCTGGCTTGAAATCGGCGAGCTAAGTACGTCACACTCATAGCGTAGTAGTTTGGCGAGTGTACCAGTCCCTCTGTTTGACACATCGAATACGACTTGCTCCATCTTCGCCACGCCATTCCAATAAGCACCATGACGACGGAGGCGGATAAGGTCATTCACTTTAAATTCGTCTAGATAAAAAGGTCCTGAGCCAACAGGATGACTGTCGATCATGCTTTTTTCATCTTCAATCACTAATTGATTAGCATACTCATAAGAGAGTATGACAGCGTGACTGGTGGCGATATTGGATAAAAAAGAGTTGTCGGGACGACTAAGGGTAAATTTAACCGTGAGATCATCCAGAGCGTGAACATCGATCAGCAAGTTTTTGAAATCAATACCCGCAAACCATGGGTAGACGCCACTATTAACGTAATGAAACGGGTTGGTTGGGTCAATGATTCGACGAAAGCTGAAGACCACATCATCGGCATTAAGAGCGCGAGTCGGTGTAAACCAAGCGGTTGATTGAAATTGAACTCCATCGTTTAGCTTGAATGTATACTCTGTACCCTGTGGATTCACTGTCCAACTCGTGGCCAGACTTGGTATCGGTTGTAAGGTTTCTGAATCCAATTGCAACAGCGTGTCGTAAATCTGTGGGCTGAGAGCTTCAGACGTAATGCCGCTCTCAACCAATTGTGGGTTAAAAGTGGTGGGATTGCCGTGACCACAATATACGAATCCGCTCTGGCGAATTTTACTATGGTCAATTTGTTCGCTACAGCCTATCAGTAGGCTAAAGCTGCATATTCCTAGTGCGAATCGTATCAATGTTTTCATAAAGAGAAATAACTGTGAGAAGTAGGGCAAACAAAGCTAATCATTATGCCTCAAAATCCTGATAATCTACCATTTTTTGTTGATCTAAACCTAGGGTTAATCATCATTGCTGCCGACGAGTTGATATTTTCTCACCATACCTCTCAATTGGTGGTAGCTCAAGCCGAGTAATTCTGCAGCTTGTCTTTGATTAAACTTACTGGCATTGAGCGCGGCACTCAGTAGTTGTCTATCCTGATCCTCCTGCCACATTTTGTAATCCATCGGAAATTCAAAGCCAGTGGTGTAAGTATGGCGCTCTGTGGAGAGATTGCCAGTAAGGTCATCTGGTTTGTGCCACTCATTAGCAAAAGGGTTAAAAACCAAGTTTTCAATCGGATGGGAGGCCGTTCCATGTTGATAGACAGCACGCTCCACGACATTTTTAAGTTCACGCACATTTCCCGGCCACAAGTAGTGTTGAAGCTGATCTGCCGCTTCTGCACTAAACCCGACAAAGAGCGCTAAGTTCAGTTCACGGCACATCTTAATCGCGTAATACTCAGCAAGTGGCATAATATCTTCTTTTCGCTCTCTTAGCGGTGGAAGCTGGATCACATCAAAGGCCAGTCGGTCGAGTAAGTCAGCTCGAAACTTTCCAATTTCAGCTAATTGTGGAAGATTAGCATTGGTTGCACAGACGATACGGACATTCGCATTAAGCCGTTGGCTACCGCCGACACGTTCGTAATGTCCATATTCAATCACTCGGAGTAGTTTCTCTTGCACAGCAAGCGGCGCGGTGGCGAGCTCGTCCAAAAAAAGAGTTCCACCTTCCGCCCGTTCAAATCGTCCTTGGTGACGTCCTTTGGCTCCGGTAAACGAGCCTGATTCATGACCAAAGAGCTCAGAGTCAATTAACCCTTCACTCAAGGTTGAACAGTTTAACGAAACCAGTGGTTGGTCCCAACGTTTGGAAAGATAGTGTAAGCGCTGAGCGATTAACTCTTTGCCCGTTCCCCGCTCGCCAATAATTAATACCGGCCTATCAATCGGTGCAAGCTTAGAGACTTTATCCAGTACCGATAAAAATTGAGGCGCTTCACCCAGTAAGTTTTGTTGCATGTTCACTCTCCACACTGTGATTGAAAGGGTGGTTAAATTCACCAAATCTTGGCGAAAATCATCATAGCACAGTAATCATCATTCTATGAGATATTGCCTAATCTATTGATTATCAATGAATTTATATATGGCATGAAACTTGGTTATCTCTTCTCGTCTTAAACGTTTTGAGCGATTCAAAATGGCTCACCAATAACTACATCGTCATGAACAACTAATCAGGAGATTGAACATGGGTATTTTTTCTCGTTTTGCCGATATCGTAAACTCGAATATCAGTGCACTGTTAGATAAAGCGGAAGATCCTGAAAAGATGATCCGCTTAATCATCCAAGAGATGGAAGACACCTTGGTGGAAGTACGCACCAATTCGGCCAAAGCTATTGCGGATAAGAAAGAGCTCGCGCGTAAAGTGGATTCTATGGCCTCTCATATTGAAGATTGGCAACAAAAAGCGACCTTGGCGCTTGCTAAACAGCGTGAAGATCTCGCTCGCGCTGCTTTAATTGAAAAAAAGAAATTGCAAGAAATGCAGAAAGGCTTGCACACTGAACAAACCTTGGTAGAAGAAACTATCGATAAATTGACTGGGGAAATCGGTAAGTTAGAGGCCAAAATTGCCGAAACACGGGTGAAGCAACAAGCTTTGGCACTTCGTAGCCAAACTGCGCACAACCGTCGTGATGTGCAACGTCATTTGCATACTAGCCGTACTGATGAAGCGATGGCGAAGTTTGAACAGTACTCGCGTAAAGTCGATGAACTTGAAGCTGAAGCCGATCTCTACGCTATGTCCGGTAACGCTAAGTCACTCGACCAAGAATTTGCTGAACTTCAAGCGCAAGATGAAATTGAACAAGAGCTAGCAAAACTGAAACAGCAAATGGACAAAAACTAATAACGAGGAGTGGCATATATGTCATCATTTTTTATCGCAGGTCCACTGATTGTCTTTTTGATTTTTGTTGCACCGATATGGCTTTTTCTGCATTACAGAGGTAAACGACATAGCAGCAACTCATTGTCACAAGAGGATTTAGAGCGGATTAAAGCGTTATCTGAAAAAGCGGAAAAACTGCAAAGCCGTGTTGAAACCCTTGAACGCATCTTAGATGCTGAATCACCGACTTGGAGACAAAATCATGGCTAGCCGCGAGCTCTATAAAGATCCGGTCAACGGTAAAATAGCTGGCGTATGCGCTGGGCTTGCTAATTATCTTGGGTTAGAAGTTTGGTTGGTGCGTATATTGGTCATCTCGGCGGCACTACTCGGTGGCGGTTTTTTAGTGCTTTTAGCTTATATGGCTTTGATGCTGATGTTAGAAAAGCAGCCTACTCAGTATGTTGAAACGCTAAAAGCCCAACGCGAACATACATTGAAGAATAAGCCTTGGGAGCAAGGACAAACCGCCGAAGCTTTGCTGGCGACATTGGATCAAGATTTAACTCAAGTGGATCAGAAAATCCGGAAAATGGAGGCTTATGTCACCTCTGAAGCATTTAAAGTCAATCGTGAGTTTAATCAGCTTTAAAAAGCAAAGCTAGGGCACGTAGGTTTGCAGTGTCATTGTTCAACTGACACCGCAAATGAAGGTAAGGGTAAGGAAACAAAAAATGAAGCATCATACAGAAATGACTTGTGCATGGGCGATGAATCACCCTTTAGAGCGCGATTATCACGATAATGAGTGGGGCATTCCCGTTTACGATGATGTCAAGTTGTTCGAATTTTTGACGTTAGAAGGTGCGCAAGCTGGGCTGAGCTGGATTACGATTTTGAAAAAGCGCGAAGGTTATCGCTTAGCCTTTGACGGTTATGATCTTGAAAAACTGGCTCAGTACGACGAAACGCGGGCACCTTACATTATCGAACATTTCGATGTGGTGAAGCACAAAGGAAAAATTGCCTCTGTCTATTCCAATGCACGAGCGGCTTTACTGTTGCAGCAAGAGTATGGTTCCTTATCCAAAGCATTGTGGCAGTTTGTGGATGGTCAACCAGTGCTCAATCATTGGCAGCAGATGAGTGATATCCCTACATCGACGCCCACGTCTAAGGCGATGAGCCAATTTCTAAAGAAAAAAGGCTTCAAGTTTATTGGCGAAACGATTTGTTATGCTTTTATGCAGGCGGTGGGTATGGTGAACGATCATTTGGCTGATTGCCCCAAGCGTTAATTTTTCAGGGTAACCTAATATGCAAAAGGCCGCTTAAGATTCAGCGGCCTTTTGGTCTTCCGCTCATATTATGCACGCAGAGCAAGCTGTGCACTGTAGCGTTCTAATCCCGCTTTTAGATCAGCGATCAGATCGTCTACATCTTCAAGACCAATATGTACTCGAATCAGTGTACCTGCAAAGTGCGGGTGTGCGACGGTTCTTAAATTATCAAAGCTTTTGGGTTCATTAGCTAAAATCAAGCTTTCAAATCCACCCCATGAAAAGCCCATACTAAAATGTTGCATGCCATCGAGCAAAGCCGTCGTAGCTTTTGTATCACTGCTCTTTAATACAAATGAAAACAGCCCGTTACCACCAGTGAAATCACGCTGATAAAACTCATGTCCAGGACAAGTCTCTAGCGCAGGATGGCGAACATGATCCACTTCAGGTTGTTCTGCTAACCAGTGCGCAATGGTTAAGCTATTTTGAGCATGCTGACGTAAGCGAACATCTAACGTTCTTAGCCCTCGTAGCCCTAAATAAGCGTCATCAGGTGAGACACATTGCCCCATTAAATAGCTTTGCTCTCGCAATTGATCCCAGCATTTTTCATTGGCAATCGCTGTTCCTAACATCACGTCTGAGTGGCCAACAATGTATTTTGTCGCCGCTTGGATCGAAATATCAACACCATGTTCAAAAGGTGAAAAGTTCACGCCCGCCGCCCAAGTGTTATCCAGCATGACAATGATGTCATGTTCATGTGCAACCTGCGCTAAGGTTGGGATATCTTGCACTTCCATCGTGATCGAACCGGGTGATTCAGTGAACAACACTTTGGTATTGGGTTGGATCAAAGTACGGATCCCTTCACCTATGGTCGGTGGGTAGTAGGTCGTTTCTATGCCCATTTTTTTCATGATTTTTTCACAAAAATCACGAGTAGGTTCATAGCAAGTGTCGACCATCAGAATATGGTCACCCGTTTGCACAAAGGAAAGAATACTATTGGCAATGGCGGCCGCACCGCAAGGGAAAAGCGCGCAACCGACGCCACCTTCAATTTCCACCATTGCTTCTTGGAACGCAAAGTGCGTATGAGTACCACGGCGTCCATAAAAGAGTGTTTTATTAGCCCGATTGACAGTGGCCTGATTTTTTTCAGCCACACTATCAAATACAACGGTAGAGGCGCGCTGAATAGGTGGGTTGACAACGCCATTGGTCCACTTTTTACTACGACCCGCATTGACCAACAGTGTTTTTTTACCTTCTGACATCCGAAATCCTTGTCTGGGAGAGAGTTCGTTATTTAAAACATGGAGTTGCCTAGCTTGGCAACCCCAGTCAGATAAAAAGTTTATAGCAGAGGGTTAAACAGATAGAACAATCGTTCAAAAAACCTATGATACAGTGGGCGTTGCTCCCATATTGGTAGCTCAACCAAGTGAGATTGTTCTATATAGTGTTGCTGTAGCCAGTTCATTTCCTGAGTGAAGGATTGGTCTTCAATCGCGAGCGTGACTTCAAAATTGAGCCATAGGCTGCGCATATCGATATTCACTGTACCGACAAGACAGAACTGGTTATCGATCACGACGGATTTAGTGTGCAGCAAACCACCGTAGAATTCGTATATTTTCACCCCTGCTTCCAGTAGCTCACCATAGAATGCGCGAGATGCCCATTTGACCATCAATGAGTCATTTTTATGTGGAATAATGATCTCAACATTGATACCGCGCTGAGCGGTCATTTTTAGCGTTGCTAATAGGTCTGCACTAGGTACAAAGTAAGGGGTAGTGATCCTAACGGATTGGTTTGACTGATTAATAGCCAGTGTTAACACTTGGGAGATTAAGTTTTCTGGCATACCAGGGCCTGAGGGGACAACCTGTACTGGATGATGGGGTTGATCCGGGCCAATTGTACATTCTGGTTGTGCTGGTAACATACGTGTTCCCGTTTCCACCTCCCAATCCCAGCAATGTACTGCGGACAGCACATTGACCGCAGGACCAGTGATCCGCACCATGATATCGACCCATTGACCCACACCGGAGTTTTGTTTGAAATAGGCCGGGTCAACCAAATTCATCGAGCCTGTGTAGGCAATTTTATCGTCGATAACAATGATTTTACGATGTTGGCGTAGGTCTAAGCGGCGTAAGAACATCCGCCACGGGCTCACTTCTAACGCTTGGACGACTTCAACTCCTGCGTCTTTCATCATGGTATACCAATGACTTTTGAAGAAGCGGGGGCTCCCTGCGGAATCAAGCAGCAGCTTAACGTGCACATCCCGTTTGGCCGCTTGGATCAGAGCCGACGCAACCGAATCCGCCAATCCACCTGGGTGCCAAATATAAAATACCATTTGAATACTGGTGTGAGCTTGTTCAATGTCGGCAATGATGGAATGCAGAATTTCGTTAGGGGAGGTTTGCAGTGATAACGTATTACCACTTAAGGCCGGAATCCCCATACGGTGGTTACACAGTTCATCAATTTTATAAATTTGAGCACCCATTCCCTCAGGGGCATGAGCCTGGCAATCGTTAAGCTGTCTAAACCAATCACCAAATGGAGCAAACATTTCCTTGGCACGCTCTGCACGCTTGCGCCCTAAATTTAGCTCACCAAAAAGAAAATAGCAGATCACTCCCACAATCGGAATGATATAAATCACCATCAGCCAAGCCAGAGAAACACTCACCGCTCGGCGTTTCAATACAACGCGTAGCGTGACTGCGGCGACCAAAAACCAATAGAGTGCGATGCCTGCTAAAGTAAGAACGTGGTAAACCTTGTCCATGCCATTAATCTTGTCGATAGAATAAGTCACGATAGTAAAGGGAAAGGGAAAAGTAAGGAAGTTTATCGCGTGAATAATATGAAAATAGTAACAGATGAATCGTGTTACTAAAGTGATCATAGCAGTTTAAAAAAATGATCTGAGGATAAAAAAGCAACAATTGAACTATAAAACTACGGTCTGATCCACGATTTATATCGTTCGGACTTCCAATTTTAATCTCAAACTGTTTTACTTGCCACCATCTCAGTGCGACTAAAAATTATAACTTGTGTAATTAAAAGTTTACACTCACTTTTAGCACTGCCTAACAAACACAACATTGGTAAATAGTTTATGGCGAGTAGTTCAAGAGGTCATTTCTCATCGAGACTTGGTTTTATTATGGCGGCTGCAGGTTCTGCGGTTGGCCTAGGGAATGTGTGGGGTTTTCCGACCAAAGCGGCAAGTAATGGTGGCGCGGCATTTTTAGTGATTTATTTGGCGATGGTATTCTTGCTGGCGTTTCCAATGCTGGTTGCGGAATTGACGATCGGGCGACATGGACAATCTAACCCCATCGCTTCTTTAAGAAGTATCTGGACCAAAAATCGTGCGGCGGCGGCACTGTTTGGCATTATCGCGATGATTGCCTCATCGATGATCCTCAGTTTTTACTCCATTCTTGCCGGATGGCTTATGGGTTTTGCGGCATCCCCTATATTAGGCCTGTTGGGTTTACAGACGGCGGCCGATTGGTTAGTGAATTTTAGCGGCTTACGCAATGTTTTACTGGCTCTCGCATTTTCTTTGCTCACTATTTATGTTGTGCGAAAAGGTGTCGCGGACGGCATTGAAAAATGGTCTACCCGTTTGATGCCAGTGCTTTTTATTCTATTCGGCGCCATGATTGCTTATATCTTTACCCAAGATGGGGCAATGGAAGGATTGAAGATGTATTTGATCCCTGATATTGCGCACATCACTCCCAGTTTATTAGTAGACGCAATGGGGCAAGCTTTCTTTTCTCTCTCTTTAGGCGTTGGAGCGATGATCGTTTATGGCTCATATCTTAAGAAAGATGTTAATTTGCCAAAAACAGCGGCGCAAGTCGCGGCGATTGATACAGGAGTGGCGTTTGCAGCAGGCCTTTTGATTCTCCCAGCAATGTTTGTGGCTAAAAATCATGGTGTCGAAATTTTTGATGATGCAGGCAACTTGATGAGTTCGGGCGATTTAGTCTTCACCGTGCTGCCTGCGATGTTTGATAATATGGGCAGTGCGGGGGTGTTGCTCGGCTTTGGTTTCTTCATTTTGATGGTTATCGCAGCGCTAACTTCTTCAATTTCTATGCTAGAAGTACCAGTATCTTGCGCGCAAGATGAACTAAAAATGACTCGTAGCCAAGCAACATGGATGATCGGTGGAGCCATTGCGCTGCTGAGCATCATCATTTCCCTTAACTTTGGGGCGTTATTTAACCTAGTGGCTAACGTCTCGACCGTCTATATGCAACCTTTATTAGGTGTGGTTTGGGCTATTGTGGTGGGTTGGGTTTGGCATCGTAATAAATTGCTTGATGAGATCAAACAAGGTAACCCAGACATTGCACAAAGCCTATTCTGGAAAATTTGGCCATGGTACGTGCGTTTTGTTTGCCCCGTGGCGATTTTAATGGTCTTTGCTTATTCATTAATTTAGCGCATTCCTAAGGCTCTCATCCGAGAGCCTTTTTATCATCCTACGGCCTTGAACCTTGCATTTATTGGTATCTGCGTTGTTTAACGCTATACTCAGCCGCCTATTCTGCAGTTAGTGATTCACATGTTTGATATTCTTTATACTCACAACGATTTTCTCATCATCAACAAGCATCCCAATGTTTCTGTGCACAAAGATGACGGGGATACAATGCTGCTGCAAGAAGTGGGTAAGGTTTCAGGTGATGGCCAGCTCTACTTAGTTCATCGGTTGGATAAAATGACGTCCGGCATTTTATTGCTTGCCCGCCACCAAGCTGCGGCCAGTGAGTTGTCTAAAAACTTTGCAGCAAGGGAAGTCGAGAAATTCTATCTTGCCATTGGCAGTAAAAAGCCTAAAAAGAAACAGGGTTTGATAAGCGGTGATATGGAACGCTCTCGACGTTCGTCATGGAAGTTAGTAGCGACACAAAATAACCCTGCAGTAACGCAGTTTTTTTCCTGCTCTGCTGAGCCGGGTGAACGTCTCTTTTTATGTAAACCTTTTACCGGGAAAACCCACCAAATTAGGGTTGCTTTGAAATCACTAGGCTCTGCGATTGTCGGTGACCCGATTTATCATTCTCATGATGATTCTGATAGAGGCTATCTACACGCTTTTGCGTTACGTTTTTGCTATCAGGATCTGTGGTATCAATTTATCTGCGACCCACGCAATCAAGTAGCGATGGGGCAGAAATGGAACTCAGACATTGTTAGCCAAGGGATTGAATCTTGGTTAACACCTTGGAATCTAGTTTGGCCGAAAGTAAACAAATGACAGAACAAACAATGCAACGCTCAGCGCTTCCTCACTTTTTTACCCATATTGAGCAGCAGCTCTCCTGCAATACAGGTGAAATTCGCCGCTTATTTCATGGCCGAGGTCGTCAGTGGCCAGGTCTAGAACAGCTCACTTGTGACTGGTTGCAAGGGCAGTTGGTCGTCAACTTATTTAAAAGTGTCGAAGAGGACTTTCTCGCGGAGTTAAAAGCGGGTTTGTCGCACCTAACAACCCGTCCGTTATGGCTAGAAAAGCAAGGTCGTTGTGTTTTACTTCAGCATCGATATGCCGATGGCGCGCCTTCAGAAACAGTATGGGGAGAATTAGAGCCTTTCCCTGTGGTGGTCGAAAATGGCTTAAAGTACCAATTGAGCATTGGGCGTAACCAGAATTTTGGTCTGTTTTTGGATATGCGCTACGGCCGTGAGTGGGTTTCATCTCACGCTAAACATAAAAATGTACTGAATCTATTTGCCTATACTTGCGGTTTTTCAGTAGCGGCTATTGCTGGTGGTGCTGACCAAGTTGTGAATGTCGATATGGCCAAAGCATCACTGGCTAAAGGCCGTGAAAACCATCAATTAAATGGCCACAATCTCAATTCAGTGAAGTTTCTTGGACATGATATTTTCAAGTCTTGGGGAAAAATCAAAAAATCAGGGCCATATGATCTGATTATTATTGATCCTCCTTCGTTTCAAAAAGGCAGCTTTGCGCTGACTAAAGATTATCAACGTATCTTACGCCGTTTACCAGAGTTGTTAGAACAAGGCGGCGAAGTGCTTGCATGCGTTAATTCACCAGCCGTAACCTGCGACTTTTTAATCGAAGGGATGAAGGTGGAAGCGCCATCACTTACTTTTCAAGCTCGCCTAGAAAACCCACCAGAGTTTGAAGATATTGATCCGCAAGCCAGCCTGAAAGCACTGATTTTCTCCTAAGTAGAATGGAGACTAGGTAAGATCACGCCATAATAAAGTTGGTTATGGTGTGATTTCTCCCGACTTCAGGAATTATTAATTTTGCAAAATATGTTCAATCGGTGAGGGTTTAGAATAGATGAATCCTTGGATAAGATACACAGCACGAGTAGCAAGATAATCAACTTGGTCTCCGCGTTCAACGCCTTCAGCAATAATTTCAATATTAGCTTCTTGCGCTGAGAGAATAATGGAATTGAGTACCTTTATTTTTAAGTCGTCAGTTCCAATCGTATCAATAAACATTTTGTCTATTTTAATACAAGAAATACCAAGATTTTGTATATATGAGTAACCACCGTAGCCTGTACCAAAATCATCAATTTTGAATTTATAGCCTTTTGCCATAAGATGAGATAGTGCCCTACCTGCATTTTCAATATTAATAAATGGCGTTCTTTCTGTTATTTCAAAATGAATCTGTTTGGTGGTCGGCCAATTGAGTTCTTCTAGTGTTTCTGCTAAGCCACCACTTTCAATATGGGCAGGCACGATATTGATACTCACCCATTGCTGCACATCGAATTGTTCTAAATCATCAATTACTTTTCTTATGATTTGATTCGTTATCTGCATGATTAAAACGGATGTTTCCGCCGGACCAACGAACTCATTTGGTGGAACCATCTCCTTGCCTTTGCACCAACGAACTAAGATCTCATAGCCAATAACTCTCTCTTCTCGGCTATCAAGAATGGCTTGGTAGTAAGGGATGAATTGTTTATCTTTGATGCCTTTAAGAATTAATCCTTGAATTGAGTTTCTATAATTTCTGAACTTTAAATAAAAAACAGATAATAAGATGCCAATTGCTAGCGCAATGGGATAACCCCAATGTATTAATTGGTAGTAAAGATATTGCTTGAATTCTTTACCAGCAGAGAGTGTTTCTTGAATATCAAACTCTTTTATGGTGTAACTAATGGTTGTGATGTGGTCTTGGTAAGCGATCTCTTTATTGCCTCGACTCATTCTCAATCCATTTAAACTAGGCGATAAATAATGAAAATTTAATAAAAAGCAATTTATACAATCACCTTTTAATATCTCTTCTTGCCAGCTACTGTCTAATATCCAAAAAATTCGATTACCTTCTTTTTGATAATAAATAAGTAACTCTTTTTCCGTATTAAAAAGTGCGGGAGTGGTGGACATGTAAAACCCTGAAGAGAGGTCATAGGCTTTTAACTCATCCGAAAGTTGTAATGGGAAACCGACAGTCGAGCAGCTACGCCCGTCTTTGTTGACAACCGCGATCATTCTGATAAATCGGTTGTAGTACTTGGAATCACGAATTAATGACATATCGCTTGCTTGGCATTCATAATTTATCTGAGCGACTTGATCTAAAATCATATCATTTAAGCTCTGAGCTCTATTGGCCAAGTAAAGATTGACGGTATCGAGTTTGCTTTCCAGCACATAGCGTGTCAACGGATTGATTAATATCGGGATGGCTAACGAAAAAATAAGAGTCGGGATCAGAAAGAGTAAGATCGCTATTTTAACGGGTCTGGTCAAAGTCATCAATGCAACCTTAGGCATCGTTATGCCACTGCGCTAGTAAGTGCGCAGTTTAGCATGCCACTGGTTCAATTGATGAAAATTTCGAAGAGTTATACGATTACCCAATGTATTACATTATCTGGATTTGAAGCCGTAGTTCGAAGCCAAAAGTGATAGCGCTAATCATGGTTGTATTCTTGACGTGAGTGAGTGTTAGAGAGTGTTTGAAATCCAGAATAAATGCGGGTAATGGTGGTGAACCAGCATGCGCAGCCGAATAGATAAGCTATCAATGCAAAATGTTGAGGAAAAAGACAAAACAGGACGAAACAAGCAATCGTTTCCGTACCCTCAGTCAAGCCTGACATGTAATACAGTGATTTATTCTTGTAGATAGGGCTGTGGATGTTTCGCTTGCTGGCCATCACGGCGAAGGCAAGAAAGCTGCTTCCCGTACCGATAAAAGAAAAGATCAAAAAGGCGCCAGCTACCGCATTGTGCTCAGGTGAAGCCAGCACAAAACCAAACGGGATGAGCGAGTAAAACAGAAAATCTAAACTGATATCGAGAAATCCTCCCGCATCGCTGACCCCTTGAATTCTTGCCAACGCACCATCAAGGCCATCTGCTATCCGGTTTAGTATGATGAAAATTAATGCCAGCGTGTACTGCGAGAAAGCAAGTGCAGGAAGTGCACAGCAACCTAAAGCAAAACCCCAGAGTGTCGTTTGGTTCGCTGTAATGCCTAAGCGATGAAGCTCTTGAGCTGTTTTCTCTAGTGGCCAACGAATGATTTTGACACTAAATCGATCAAGCATGTGCGCTCTCCCATGAGCAGGTTAAAATGCGGCTGTTAGGCGGAACATCGTCTTTATCGTGCGTGACCATCAAGGTCGGAATGCCTTCGGCGACCAGTTGATTGAAGACCCAATCCCTAAATTGGATCCGCAGTGCTTTATCTAACTTACTAAATGGTTCATCCAATAGTGCCAGTTTAGGTTGAGCCAGTAGCATGCGAGCCAAGCTAATACGTGCTCGCTGCCCCCCAGATATCTGTTCTGGGTAAGCATTGGCAAGATGTTCGAGAGAAATTTTCTGTAATGCTTTTTCTGCTTGAGACTGCCGTTCATGGCCTTTTACCGAGTTGGGTAAGGCAAAAGCCAAATTTTGCCAAACCGTTAGATGTGGGAAGAGCAGATCATCTTGAAATAAAATACCGACTTGCCGCTGATGTGCAGGCCGCAAAGTGATGTCGACATCGTCCAGTATGACTCTGCCTTGGAAGCTAAAATCCCTCCCCAAATGACCCGCAATTACATTAAGTAGCGTTGATTTTCCGCAGCCGCTCGGCCCCATTAAGCTAACAATTTCACCAGGGGAGATGGTGATATTTAAATCCGATAAGAGAGCTTCACCATTTTGTTTATGGATGGCGAGGTTTTCGAGGCAGAACGTCATGAGTAATGGCTTCCTTACGGGCAGTTTTTTTAACGATAGGGTTCATGGTACGGCGATGAGTTTGCAGGCGGCTGATCACAATCGCCAAGGTGAAAAAAATTAAAGGCAGTAGGGCTTGCCAAATGGCATAGATGGCGGTGACTCTGCGGTCAAAGCCACTCGAGAGTGCAACGGCTTCGGTAGTAATAGTAGCGATCCTTCCTGCGCCGAGCATCAAAGTCGGCAAATATTGCGCTAAGCTCACACTCATTCCAACCGCTGCCGCGTAAACGATGGCTGGTAAGAGTTGCGGCGTTTTAATTTGCCAAAATACTTGCCACGGCGTTTTTCTTAAACTTAACGCTGCTTTAGTCAGGTTTTGATTGTAGCTTTTCCACGGGCCATCCAAAGCAAGATAGACAAAAGGAAAGGCGAAAAATACATGTGACCATGTAACCCAAAGCCAATACTGATCGCTGGCTAAAAAGAGTGTGGCGATCTGCATGCCAAATAACAGTGAAAGCTGAGGAATGAGCATTGGCAAGGCGATCAAATAACTGGGTAAA
Source organism: Vibrio sp. V15_P4S5T153 (assembly GCF_963874485.1). Lineage (NCBI taxonomy): Bacteria > Pseudomonadati > Pseudomonadota > Gammaproteobacteria > Vibrionales > Vibrionaceae > Vibrio > Vibrio sp. V15_P4S5T153. Next base: position 621,753 of record NZ_CAWNHR010000011.1, read on the forward strand.
TGTCGCTGATATTTGAGCTTATACTCATGAGCGAGTAGAGATAACACCAGCGCAATCACAGTGCTGAATAGCGCTAATTGTACGCTTTGATAAATGGTTGGTGCGATATTCAACCATTCGTTGTCCCAAAAACGGGTACTGAACTGGCTGGGCCATAAATCTGGAAAGCGCCAACGTTGTGCAAAACTCCAGATCACCATTAAAGGCAACATCAGCAGAGATAAGGTAATGATGAATAAAAACAGTGATTTTCCTGGCAAGGAAAGCGCATAGCGGCCTGAGTATTGCCAGCGTTTGTAGTGTTGCGTGGAACACTTTTCGATGAAGAGAACGATCAATAACATGGCGCTGGCAAGTATAAACAACAGAACGGCGCCAGCGGCGGCGCGAGGAATTAAGGCTAAGTTAGGGTCACTAAACCACTGCCATACCAATACTGCAAACGTTGGTGGATTATTGGGGCCTAAAATGAGTGCCAAATCGACAACGGATACGCCGTAGGCAATCACGGCAAAGAGGGCAAACCGCAGTTTATTTAACCACTGTGGGAAGATCACTTTTAGCCATAGTTGGGGTTGAGAATAACCCAGCGAAGCTGCTGCTTGTTGCAGTTTATCAATGTTTAATTGCTGCAAAATGGGGATGCTCATCAGCAGTAAAAAAGGAACTTCTTTAAGTGCTAACGCTAAGGTTAATCCGACTGCGTAAGGGTTGCGTACTAAAAGTGAAGCGCCATCTCCCATGAATGAGGTTCCAAACAGATGATACAAAAGGCGATCCGTCATGCCGCTTGGTGAGAATAAAAAAGCAAAACCAATGGCAAAAGCGACGTGAGGCATAGCCAGTAACGGTGATAAAGCGTTCTCTACTTTTGACCAGTGACGGCTGTGCCACAATGATTGCAATATCACAAAGCAGATCGCCGCGGCGAGATAGGTACTGATTAACGCAGAACCTATGCTAAGTAGTAGAGATTGCCCGACTCCCGACCATTGTAAGATGGCGATGTAGCCATCTAGAGAAAAGTGGTGCAAGCCAACGGGAGGAATATAGCCCAATGAGGAGAGTATGACCCCAAGTAGGCCGGGAACAACTGGGGCAATACAGATGACAATAATCAGCAAATAGCTTGCTCTAAACATCGGGCTTTATCTCAGTCTCTTTAGTGGCCGTAGCGTTGTTGCCATTCGGCTTCAAGCGCCGTTTGCCAGCTTGGATGTGGCTCGGCGATTGATTTAAACAGCTGAGTTTTCTTGGCGCTGCCACTTAAGAACTCATTTTGTAATACCGATGGATCTCCCCAAATGGAAAGATCACCTTTACGAGATTGTGCTTCCGGACTGAGTAAGAAATTGATCGCAACCAATGCGCCTTCTTTGGCGCTCGCATTCCAAGGAATGGCGAGAAAATGAATGTTAGAAAGAGCCCCTGTTTCAAACGCGTAGGAGCGGGTAGAGGCCGCTAGCGTTCCATTTGCTTGAGCGGAAAAAACAGCATTGGGGTTAAAGTTGATGGAAAGATCAAGCTGACCATCATCAAGTAATTGCAGCATTTGAGCAGAGCCGCTGGGAAACTGCTTGCCTTGACGCCAGGCCACAGGATGAAATTCATCAAGATAGCGCCAAAGAGGTGCTGTCACTATGGCAAAATTTTGTTCATCCACAGGCTTAGACAGTGCAACATCGTTCTCTGTTAGTTCAATCAATAAGGCTTTAAGGAAACTGGTGCCATGAAACTCTGGAGGACGAGGGTAACTAACACGATTCGGAAACGCCTTTGCGTAGCTCAACATTTCTGAAAATGAACGGGGTGGGTTATTGAGCTTTTCCTGATCGTAAATAAACACCAGTTGTCCTACACCCCAAGGCGCTTCAAGGCCAAGAGTCGGCTCTGAAAAATCTTGATCGATCGGCAGTGAGGAATCAACATATTGCCAGTTAGGTAAACGCTCCGTAAATGGATCATACAGTAAACCATTATTTTTCATGGACTTAAAGTTTTCACCATTAATCCATACTAGATCGACACTGCCATTATTATTTTTAGCGGCCGCCTTTTCTGCAATAAGCCGTGTTGTTGTCTCGGCAATATCGGTCACTTTCACCTGTTTTAACTCGATACCGTAGCGATCTTGAAGCTCGTTGCCTGCCCAGCGGATGTACTCATTAATCTCTTGGCTGCCTCCCCACGCGTGAAAGTAAACGGTTTGTCCTTTAGCTGCATCTGTGGTTTGTTGCCAAGTTTGCGCTGACGCGGAAAATGCGAAGGCACACGTGCAGAGTAAGGTGATGAGCTTTTTCATAATTATCCTTAAAGATCGCTTTATTCAGTGACTTAGTGAATAGACCGGAGATATTTCCATGTTCATTCATTATGAACGAAAAAAAACAAAAGATCTGAATTGGTAAGAAAAAGCAGAAGTCGCAGATAGGTGAATGATGTGTGAGGTGGTCTACGGAAATGGCAGCCTGATGGAAAAGACTGCCATGAGAAGAATGACTGAAATTAATTTACCCAATCACGTAAAGTAAAGGTGAGCGTGTGAACCTCATTTTTAAGCGTTAGGCTATCTTTAGTCAGGTTGATCTCGCTCCAATCTGACAATGTTTGAGAAAACGCCTGCTCGGTATCCATGACATCACCGATACACATCATCATGGTCATGCCCATTTTTTCGATGCGGAATTGGTTGTCTTTTAGCTCAGCTTGCCCAAAAAAGTTATTGCAACCTGCGTTACCGCTAGCCATCATCTTTTCGCCGATTTCTAATCGCGGTGCTTTTTGTTTGTCATTATTGACCACGTCCTTGCCATCAATTTGCACTAGTTGCCAATTGTGATGCTGCAAATCTTGAGCGGTGATGCTTTCTACATCACCATTACTTGCACAGGCACTCACCAATACAGGTAGAGAAATTGCGGCTAGCCATTTTTTTGAACTAAACTTCATCGTATTAGACCCCAGAATTTGGAAAACGCGCACAGTATATAAAATTGAGTACTGTTTTTGTCAGTATAAGGTGATTGTTTTATATGCGTCACAGTTTGCAATCAGGAAGTGACACACGTTACTCTTATGTGGCGGACATTAAATTGGAAAAATAATTGAGTAACCATGGAGCAACTCGAATTTTTTAAAGTGCTGAGCCCTTGTATCGGTGTATGTTCAGTTGATGACAAAGGTTATTGCCAAGGCTGTATGCGTAAAAGGGAAGAGCGTTTTAACTGGCTCTCAATGACTGCTGCGCAGCAACTGCATGTCATAAAATTATGCCAACAGCGCTATAAGCGGAAAAAACAGAAACAACAAGCGCAAAACAAAGCAGATTCCGAGCCAGAAACGAACCCGCAGCGCGATCTGTTTTAATCAATTACTTCATTCCCCAAAAATCACTGACCCAACCACCAGCATGTTCATCAAAATGATTACCGTGAAAACGTTTATTCACATCGGGTTGTTCCATGTTGGGTTTTTCTGTCAGAAGCTGTTGAATATAGTTCGCCATTGGATCCGTACGTTGGTGCCGCGTTACAACATCTTTTATCAGTTGTAATCGATAAGTGGAACTTGCGCGTTTCATTTCTATAACCTCCATTGTTGTGGTAACCAATAGAAAAAATAGAAGCGATCCAGTACAGCGTCAATCAAAGATCTGCTTAAAATTCGCTCAATTTTATGATTAAAAATTAACCGCCTGATTTGGCTCGATTAAAGCTCTTTAAGCCATAGAATCTATTTAAAGAGAGATCGATCTCGAAATTTTGTGATTGCTTTTTAGTGTTGCAACCAAATGAGCGGCCCCATCACATAAACATATTTATAAAATCAATAATATCCACTCTGTTTTAATGAAAGCCTGTTTATACGTATGAGTATGTTATGAAACTAAAAATTGTTACTAGCGCAATACTTGCTTCTATTGCCGCTTCTTCTTTCGCTGCTGATGGCGATATTCATCAGGTTACCATTCTTGGTACTTCCGATATTCACGGGCATTTTATGCCATGGGATTATGCTGCTGACAAACTGAATATGCAGGGGAGCCTAAGTCAAATCGCCACCAAGGTTAAACAGATACGAGAGCAAGATAAAAACGTTATTTTAGTGGATGCGGGAGATACGATTCAGGGAAACTTTGTTGAAACGTTTAAGCATGAAGCCGTAGACCCTATGATGCTCGGTTTTAATGAGATGAACTACGATGTTTGGGTGCTGGGTAACCATGAGTTTGATTTTGGTTTATCGGTATTAAATCGCTCCCTGACACAATTTAAAGGCCGAGCGTTAGCCGGGAATATTCAGAGGCCCGATGGCAATCCATTCTTACCCGCCGCAACAATTATTGAAAAAAATGGCGTCAAGATCGGTATTATTGGAATGGATACTCCGATGACACAAGTGTTTGCTGAAGGCACTAATCGCCTTGAAGGCATGAGCTTCACTAACCCAACACTTGAAGTAAAAAAAGTGATTGGGCAGATAAAAAATGATGTCGATGCGATCGTTTTGGTTGCGCACATGGGGCTGGATAACGAAAACGACATCAAAGATACGGGCGTATCTGATATTGCCAATGCTAACCCAGAAATCGATGCCATTGTTGCTGGCCACATGCACACTAAAATTGATAAAGCGACGGTAAACGGTGTCATCATTACCGAGCCTGACAAATATGGACGCGTTTTATCTCGAATCGATTTCCAATTTGAAGAAAAGGATGGCAAATACACGCTCGTTCATAAAGACAGCTTCACCTACCCTATGAAAGGTGTTGATTCTGATTCGAAAATGGAAACGCTATACGCACCTTATCATCAACGCTTACGAGAAAATGCCAATCGCGAAATTGCGATACTTGACGGAGTCGACTTGGTTCCTGATGATGAAATACGCGGTATCCCTCAAGTGCATATTCAAGATACCGGCATCAGTGCGCTGTTTCAGGAAGCCAGTTTTTTCTACGCGCCAAAAGCAAACGTGATCGCACTGCAAATTGATAATGACCAAGCTCAACTTGATACTGGCCCCATCAAAGCAAAAGATATCGCGTTTAACTATCAATATGCTGGTGGTGAAATTACGGTTTACCAAATGACCGGCAAAGAGCTGCGCACCTACATGGAGTGGGCCGCTGGGTATTTCAATTCCGTCTCGCTAGGCGATGTGACTTATAGCTTTGATCCAAAGCGGCGCGCATCGAAATACTCAACCAATGATTTTTTTTCGGGTGTCACTTACACCATTGATCTTACTCAACCTGCGGGTAAGCGAATTAAAGATCTGCGTTTTGCTGGTGGACAACCGATTGATGATACTAGTGATATTCGGTTGGGTATGAATAGTTACCGAATGGGGCATTTGACGCAGAAAGGGGGTAGCCTTGAAGGGCGGTCATTCCCGATTATTTTTGACTCGGAAGCGGAATATGGCGAAGAGGAAGGAACTATTAGAAACCTAACGATCCGCTATCTCACCCAAGAGAAGCAAGGCCGCTACGAAGGGAAACTAATGCAACGTTGGAAGCTGGAAGGTTTGCAAGGGTATGAATCGGAACGTGCCATCGTGAAAGCTCTAATTAATAGTGGCCAAATTGATGTACCAAGTAGTGATGATGGGCGTTATAGCAATATCGCCTCGATCAATGTTAAAGCACTGCTCTTTACCAATAAGGCCGCGGCTGAAGAGGCGATCAATGCGCGTATTTTGCAAAGTAGCCAAGCTTCTGATGCTGAAAAACAGCGTATCAATCGAGAGATTGTATTGCTCAAGGCATTGAATGCTAATGTTTTAGATTAGCTAAAGTTTTAAATTAACGGTTAAGGCTCTGACCAAAAGTCAGAGCCTACTACTTTAACGACTAACTCATCAATAACCAGAATCCAACGCCTATCATCAACGAGCCGGAAATTCGGTTCATTAGACGCACATTTTTTGAATGCCCTAGAGCTCGTTTTAACCCCTTGCCACCTGTTGCGTAAAGTGTCATACAGACAAATTCTGAGACCATAATAATGGACACCAGCAGTAATAGTTGAGGTGCAAGTGGTGCTTCACTATTAATAAAAGGCGGAAGTAGGGAGATCATAAACGCCCAGCCTTTAGGGTTAGCAATCGCGGTCACAAAACCTTGCATGACAAGATCCCAGTCTTTGTTATGGGGAGTGACTTGTGAGTCGCTACTGAGGGCAAGCTTGCCTTTTGAGCGCCACATCTGAATGCCTATATAGCCAAGGTAGATGGCACCGATGGTTTTGAATCCGGTAAAGAGCCAAGGGTAATTGAGCATAATCGAAGCCATCCCCAAAACGGCTGCGATGGAAACGAACGCCACACCGACGATCTCTCCCATCATCATCCATAAAGTTCGGCGATAACCAATACTCATCCCAAGACTCAGTGCCAATGTCATGCACATACCTGGAGTAATCGAAACAAAAAAGAATGTTGGTATAAATGCCAGAAGTAAAGTACTGCTCATTAATCAATCCGTGTTGAGAGACAAGAGCTCTAGCATACACATTAATTACAATCTTCACTATTTCACTTTGCTGTGCAATTGACGACAGTGCTACTTACGGATTGAAACCAATAAAGATGACCGTTTGGGATGATGAAGCATAGATAGGATGCACAGAGATGAAAAAAGCCGCATTGCTGCAGCTCTTTCGTTGTGATGGCTTACTTCTTACGATTTTTTAGTCGATTCATCATGTTCAAACGACGTTCTGCTGAGGCTTGATCCGGCTTTTCGTCATTTGGGTTGTTACGACGGCCTTGGCGATCTTTGTACGCCGCTTTTGTGTGAAGTTTTTCAATGTAGGCATCACGCTGTTTAGGTTCATAACCTGGCTGCTCAACACGGCGGATGCGTTGCTGGATAAGGTTTTCAACCTGAACAACAGTCAACTCTTCTTCGCGGCTGACAAATGAGACAGCATGTCCCTGTTTGCCAGCACGACCAGTACGACCTATGCGGTGTACATAATCTTCGGCGAGAAATGGCATGTCATAGTTAACCACGTGTGGCAGGTCGACGATATCTAAACCACGTGCAGCCACATCGGTCGCAACCATGACACGCACTTTGCCTTCTTTAAATTCTTCAAGAGCGCGTCGACGTGCACTTTGTGCTTTATCGCCATGACATAGCACGGCCTTGATGCCATCCAGTTTCAGCTCTTTCACCACTTCATTAGCCGTCTCTTTATAGTTCACAAACACTAAGACTTGTTGCCAATTTTTGCGGCCAATCAGTTCAGACAGCAGTTCCGTTTTACGCTCTTGATCGACAGGGTAAACCACATGCGCCACTGTTGCGGCCGTGGTATTGGCACGATCGGCATTAATGCGCTTGGGTTTGCGTAAAATATCGCCCGCCAGTTGGTTAAGCTGAGTGGATGTAGTGGCCGAGAACATCATGATTTGTGGTGAGGTTTCCACTTCCAGCATGATTTTACGCACGGGATTGATGAATCCCATATCTAAAATTCGATCTGCTTCGTCGAAAACCAAAAACTCAAGGTTGGCGAGTGAAACATTACCTTCACTTAAATGTTCTTCTAATCGGCCAGGGGTCGCGACCAAAATGTCCACACCCATTTCAAGCTGACGAACTTGAGAAGACATTTTATTTCCACCGTAAACAGCAGCGACACTGAGTTTGGTGTACTTGACGTAGTCTTTAATGTTCTGGGCAATTTGTGCCACTAATTCACGCGTGGGTGCCAAAATTAAGCCTCGCGCTGTTTTAGGCGAAGGTTGCTTGCCGCTATCTAACAGATGTTGAATAACGGGCAGTGCGAATGCTGCGGTTTTGCCTGTGCCAGTTTGCGCCGTTGCAAAAATATCATGCCCTTTACGAGCCTCGGGAATGGCTTGTCGCTGAATGGGGGTAAGTTTTTCATAGCCGCATTCAGTAAGCGCTTTAACAAGTTCAGGTGCAAAACCTTGAGATGAAAATGACATTTAACGGGTTCCTTAAGCAGACAGCCTACAGTTCTTAATTTTAGCCGTGCACTATATAGGATTTAGAGTGATTTATCTCACGTTTATCGTGATCAGTGATAAATTTCCTACATTATTGACCAATTGTATTTGAGTTCACAAATGAGATGAATTGGTGATTCATAGCGGTTGCCTATCTTTCTATTATGTTTTTACTTCAGAAGCCGATAATAAATGGTAGACTCTCAACACTTGCGTAGCATCATGATGACGCAGAAGTAATTAACCTTGATAAAGGATGCATAGACGCCATGGACAATGCAGATTTTGTACAGAAACGGCAATATTACCGCTTAAAGTATCCAAAGCGGGCAAGACCTACCGTAAAAATTGATGATCAGCTATTCCATGTCTGTGAAATATCAGAGCAAGGCATTCGTATTTCAATGCCGAGAGTGACTACCTTATATTGTGGTCTATCGATGTCTGGTACGGTGCAGCTACGCAGCAATAATACAGTCAAAATTGCAGGTCAAGTACTGCGCTTTCAACAAGATGAAGTCGTGGTTCAACTATCCAATGGTCCTGCTTTTAAGCACATGGTTGAAGAACAGCGTTATATTCGCCAAAGATACCCGTCTTACTTCTCGTCTTTACGTTCTGCTTAAATCAAAAACTGTCTGCGTTGAAACGAGCGGTGCGTGCTTCTGCGATTGTGCAGTGTGTGATGTGCATAAGTTCGGCGAGAGTGATTGATGGGTTTTGTTTAACAAGCCTTACCAACTTGGCTGATTTGGGTTCAAGCTGTTCCTGATATTCTGCCAGTTTGTCTTTGAGTCTCGTTATTAAAAATTGCATGGCCAGTGAATCAAGCTCTCTGAGCCGATTTGCCAATAATTCAAGTTGCGTTATCTCACCACTGATTTGCCAATTTCTGGAACGTCGTATTCGTTTCAGGTCGCACTGATATTCTCTCGCCAGCATTTTGGCTTTTTTCGCATTTTCTCCACCAAGCCGATGAATCAATGAGGGGAGGGAAATCGTGATGATCATAATAGCCATGTTCTTGTTTGAATGACTTTCCGTTATAACACGGTCTTATAAAACGGTGAAACCCCGATAGTTGGTAGCTATCGGGGTTTCGAATTTTTAGATTTCTCGGATGGTAAGGCCGATAGTCTTTATGCAAAAGGTTGGATTTTATCCAACTAATTCCTTGGTAGGAAATTAGATGCGGATGAAGTCCATGTGCTCAACTTTTGGCTTGAACACGTGACGTTGAACGTCTTGTGGCTTAACTTTTACTTCTGCGCCATCAATTACTAGAGTAATTGCTTCGTAGAATTCTGGTTTGTCCATTTGGTTGATCACGTCAGAATGATCCAGTGCGATAGCAACTGGCGCTGCTTCACCACCGTAAACAACTGCTGGGAATTGGCCCGCGTGACGTAGGCGGCGGCTCGCACCTTTACCTAGTTCAGTACGTACTACTGCTTCGAATTTCATAGTTTTTACACTCAAATTAGTAAAAATAAACTTCACATCTGCAATGCGACCTTGCTGATGTGGTATAGCTTTGATAGTGAATTAATGATTACTAACAAAACGAGCGCGGATACTAGCACTCTATCTAAGATGGGGCAATAGAAAATCCCTTGCAGCATCGATTTATTGCAGTGTTACGAAGGACCGTGACAGTCTTTATTGCTTAATGTCGAGTTCGATTTCGTCCATTAAACCGAACGAAAAGTCAGCACCGCTTTTAACCCCCCCATGGTGCTAGTCGATAGGGTTAGCGTACCGCGATAACTGTGCGCCATTTCACTGACAATATTCAACCCAAGCCCAGATCCAGAGGTTGTTTCGTCTAAGCGCACGCCACGCTGTACCGCTTTAGCCAGATCTTGCTCAGCAATACCTGGGCCATCGTCTTCGATGTGGATTTCTACCCAACCTTCTTCTCGATTTTTTGCGTGAACTCGAACCAAAGAAGCTGCCCATTTGTAGCTATTTTCCAGTAGGTTGCCGAGCATCTCGTCGAGATCGGTTGGGTCAACGGCAACCTCTAGATCAGAATCCAACTCATTAACTAACGTGATTTCACGCTGTGCGTAAATTTTGTCAAATGCCATAGAAATAGCATCTACCCGTTCGCTTGGATTGGCTTTTACCGCAAGAATATTCATTGAGCCAGCCATGCGCGCGCGCCCTAGATGGTAGTCAATCTGCTTTTGTAACTGTTCAATCGGTGTTCTGAGTTTCTGCTGTTGTGCGAAATCAAGATGATCGATCTCATTGCGCAGTACAGAAATCGGCGTTTTTAAAGCGTGAGAGAGATTGCCTGCATGATTACGTGCACGTTCAAGCAATTCTTGATAGTGGAATAACAGTGCATTCAAATCATTGACTAACGGAAAGACTTCTTTTGGGTACTCGTCACTGAGACTGGCTTGTTGACCTTTGCGCAATGCGGCCAGCTCTTTTTGCATTTTCCCTAACGGCCGTAATGACCAACTGACTTGCAAGCCAATCAGCACCAATACACCACTGAAGAGCAGACCTAGTATCATCCACAATTGGCTAATTACGCTGTTTAAAGTGTCTTGTAATGGCGCTTCATCAAGACCGATGGTAATGGTGATAGGAGAAGGGAAGTCTGGTAAGTAGATGATTTGTTCAATGACGATCAGTTTTTCATCTCTTGCGCCTTTGACGATGCTTTTCAAGCCATGTTTTTCGCTGGTAAGGCGCTTATCCCACAATGAGCGAGAACGAAGCGATTGATCATGGCTTGAGGCCGTCCAATAAAGGCCGCTGTAGGGTTGGCTAAAACGAGGGTCGGAAAGGCGCGACGACAGCACTAGATTCCCTTGCGGTGTCGCTTCCAAGTTCGCCGTGATTTCATCCATCGCTAAGCGTAGCTGACTTTGCACATCATTGACTAGGTAGTCTTTGATCAGTGTGGGAATGCCAATTCCCGCCGCTAAAATCATGGTACCTAACCAAAACGTTGCCGCGAGCAGTAAACGACTTTTTAAACTGAGGCGCTTTAAGGCCGAGGTTTTATTTTGCATTAAGCTGGTATCCCAGTCCTCTCACGGTTTTGATAATGTTGTTATTGATTTTTTTACGGATGCGGCCAATAAACACTTCGATGGTGTTGGAGTCTCTATCGAAATCTTGTTTGTAGATGTGTTCCACCAGTTCAGTCCGTGAAATGACTTTGTCGGCATTGTGCATGAAGTAGGCAACCACTTTGTATTCCAGTGCCGTCAAGCTCACCGCTTGACCTTGCCACATCACTTTAGAGGTTCGAGTATCAAGGCTTAAGTCACCGATTTGCATCACAGGGGAAGCGTTACCTGATGCTCGGCGCAGTTGTGCGCGGATACGAGCGGTTAATTCCACCATCTCAAATGGTTTGGTGAGGTAATCATCCGCTCCTGCATTTAAGCCCTCGACTCGTTGAGTCAAACCGTCTCTTGCACTGAGGATCACAATGGGCGTATTAATGTTTTCATCTCGAATGCCTTTCAATACGGTGAGCCCATCGAGCTTGGGTAAACCGAGGTCGAGCACAATCACATCCCACTCTTCTGATGTGGCGCGATAGAGTGCATCAATGCCATCTTGTGATAATTCAGGCACCCAGCCGGTCTGTTCAAGCGCTTCTACAATTTGTTCCCCAAGACGAGGATCGTCTTCGACTACCAATATTTTCATTGTTATTCTCTATTTTTTGATGATGTCGCGTAGGTTCCTGCCACGAATAGCCATTAGTTCTAATGTGCTTGCATTATATTCTACGCGGATAACTCGGTTGTCATGCATCAGTTTTAATTCGTAGACCCATTCACCATCATCTTCATCTAACTCTACTTTGATAACTCGGCCATTGAGTTCTTTATCTATCGTGGCATAAAGCTCAGACAATGGATGAATTAAACCTTTTTGAACTGCCGCGTAGACCTCGTCTTGATCCTCATCAATCTCTACCTTGGTTCCTGGCTTATAAGTGTCTTGAACCCAATCGTGTACATCACTGCTTGCAGCTAAAGTGGGTAAGGATAATGATGAGAGCAGCAGTAAGCGTGCGAAAGCTTTACCCTTTTTGAACAACATGTTGCGCCCCCCTGTAATAAGATGAACAGAGTATAAATGACCTTACATGAATAGAAAGTGAATCATCGGTTTTGTAGCTCATCTTCAAAGATCTTATCGCGCATTTTCCAAAATCGTCCCACTTTTCGCGCAATGACAAATTGTGGTGGACGAAAACGGTGTTGATGAGCCACCACTTTGCTTGGTGAAGATTGATCAAAAGGGCGATGCTTATCGGCTAGGTGTGGTCGCACAAATTGGTCGTGGAACACCTGTTTCTGTTTCTTGGTGGTTAGTGGCCAAAATTCGTGGACTTGCGCATCGTTCTCACCACGATAGGTAACACGCAGTTGCGCTTTTCCACTTGCATCTTTATGTACATTCAAATCCATTTCGATACATTCAAAAACCAATGCATCTTTGAGGTTGAGTGCTTCTTTGAGCTTTTTATCAGGGTCAACCAGTGTTGCGTCACATTCATGGCAGATACGTGCGGCGATATCGTTGTCAGCCCCGCACTCACCGCAATATTTTGCTCTAAAACGGTAACCACAGTGTTCTCGTTCGCCACTTTCTTCGTCTGTAAAATAGCCTTGGCAACGTCGACCATAGTGTTCAAGCAAAAAACCAGCGGCATCGAGTTTACCCCAAAAGTTGTTATTAAAACCGCAGGCCGGACAGGGAATGGTAATAATTTCACTGTTGGGATCGGGCTTTGGCTCACCGACTTCTGGTTGATAAAGATCATAGTTATTGCCCGCATAATCCAATACCAAACATTCGGTTTTTCCTGCGGATAAGCGTAGCCCACGTCCGACAATTTGCTGATATAAACTGATGGACTCGGTGGGGCGTAAAATCGCAATCAGGTCAACATGCGGAGCATCAAAACCTGTGGTTAATACCGACACGTTAACTAAGAATTTGATTTGGCGCTGTTTAAACTGCTTGATGATGGTGTCGCGTTCAGGGGTCGGCGTGTCACCAATGACGATGGCAGTTTCGTTGTTGGGCAGTAATTGCACAATTTCTTGAGCGTGGCGAACGGTGGCTGCAAAGATCATTACTCCCTGTTTTTGCTGTGCTAGTTGGATGATTTGTTGAACAATCTGTGGTGTGGCACGTTTCGATTGCTCAATCACCATGTCGAGTTCGGCTTCTTTGTAGCGCCCGGTATTGGCGGGTTTTAGCTGCGAAAAATCGTAACTGAGCACGGGGGCATCAACCATTCGCGCTGGCGTTAAAAAAGCTTCATCGAGCAGATAACGGATCGGTAGCTCAAAAATACAGTCACGGAAGAAGCGAGGCTCCTCACTGCGCACTTGGCCGCGAGTATGGTATTGATAAATCCAGCCCATGCCTAAACGATAAGGCGTAGCGGTTAACCCCAACACTTTAATCCCCGGGTTGAGCTCGCTTAAATGGGTGATCACCTTTTGATAGCTACTACTTTTCTCATCCGGTACGCGGTGGCATTCATCAATCACCAGTAATGAAAATTGATTTTTAAAAGCATCGAGGTTGCGCACCACGGATTGTACCGAAGCAAAGACGACCTGTTGATCGGTCTCTTTTCGTCCTAAACCTGCCGCAAATACCGCGCCTTGCAAACCGTAGCCCTCGTATTTGGCATGGTTTTGCTCTACCAGTTCTTTCACGTGCGCTAGTACTAAGACTCGTCCTTTGGCAAGCCTTGCCAGCTCAGCAATGATCAAGCTTTTTCCTGCACCCGTCGGTAGTACAATTACGGCGGGCGTAGTGTGATGACGAAAATAGTGGATCACGGCTTTGACCGAGTCCGATTGATAAGGGCGAAGTGTGTACATAACTCGCGTTGTCTCTTGTTGAACGCTGGATAAAAACAGTGAAATAGATCAACTATTTCATTTTAGCTGCGTATAATACCTGACTTGATTTAGATGAGGTAATCATGCGGTTAGATAAATTTTTGTGTGATGCGTTAGGTGCGACACGTAAAGAAGCCACCAAGATCATCAAAAGTGGTGATGTCACAGTAAATGGTAAGACGCAAAAAAGTGGTTCATTGCAGGTGACGCAGGAGTGTGAGGTGGAGTGGCAAGGTCGTGAGTTAATCTTGCATGGCCCGCGCTATATCATGTTACACAAACCCGCTGGCTACGTTTGCTCACATGAAGACGGCTTCAATCATACGGCATTTATTTTGCTCGATGAAGTGAATGTTCAAGACTTGCATTTTGCAGGACGTTTGGATGTCGATACCACAGGTTTGGTTCTGATCACCGATGACGGTCAATGGTCTCATCGCATTACCTCGCCAAAACACAAATGCGACAAAACCTACCGTGTCTGGCTTGCAGACCCTATTGAAGCGAATTATGTCGAACAATTCTTAACGGGTATTGAACTGCGTAATGAGCGTGAGCCAACCTTGCCTGCGCAATTGGAAGTCGTCGGTGAGAATGAATGTTTACTGACCATTCATGAAGGCAAATACCATCAAGTTAAACGCATGTTTGCTGCTTTAGGCAATAAAGTGGTTGGCCTTCACCGTGAGCGCATTGGTCATATTGTGCTAGATGAGGCACTAGAGCCCGGTGAATACCGTTATTTGACTGACCAAGAAGTGGCTTCTATTGGGGCTTGAAAGGCCTAGCTTTACTGCAACTTCATTCCTTATTTATCTGGAGAACTATGACTTCATCTCAACCTGTTACAGCGAATAATACGCCGCACATTAGTTTTTTACTCTTCTTAGTATTAGGTGCGATTGGCGCATTAACGCCGCTGGCGATTGATATGTATCTGCCAGCTATGCCAGCGATTGCTAAAGATCTCGGTGTGAGTGCTGGAGCGGTACAAATGACGCTGACTGCTTATACCGCTGGTTTTGCGATAGGCCAACTATTGCATGGCCCGCTGGCCGACAGTTATGGCCGTCGCCCAGTGCTGCTGATCGGCGTATTACTGTTTGGTATTGCTGCCACTGTGAGTGCGACTACGCAAGGTATTGAAGCGTTAACGTATGTTCGCGCTGCGCAAGGTTTTGCTGGAGCAGCGGCGGCTGTGGTTATTCAAGCGGTGGTGCGTGATATGTTTGATCGCGAAGATTTTGCTCGCGCCATGTCTTTTGTCACCTTAGTGATGACCGTTGCCCCGTTAGCTGCGCCGATGATTGGCGGACACTTGGCCATTTGGTTTGGTTGGCGTTCGATATTTTGGGTGTTGGCTATTTTTGCCGCGGTGGTGATTGCTCTCGTGGTTTGGAAAATTCCAGAAACACTCAGTGCAGAAAATCGTCAACCGCTGCGCTTTCGAAATACCATTCGCAACTATGTGCAGTTAAGCCGTAACCCAGTCGCGATGGGGCTTGTTTTTTCTGGTGCTTTCTCGTTCGCTGGTATGTTTGCCTTTTTGACCGCAGGCTCTTTTGTCTATATTGATATTTATGGAGTCGATCCTGATCAATTTGGTTACCTGTTTGGCCTCAATATCGTCGCGATGATTATCATGACCAGCTTGAATGGTCGAATGGTGAAACGAGTCGGTTCCCACGCCATGCTACGCTTTGGTTTGTTGATTCAGTTGTGCGCAGGTATCGGGTTATTTATCGCGTGGTTACTCAACCTTGGTTTATGGGGTATTGTGCCTTTTGTGGTGCTTTTTATTGGTACATTGTCAACGATAGGCAGTAATTCAATGGGATTATTGTTAAGTGGTTATCCGAAAATGGCGGGCACCGCTTCTTCACTGGCTGGAACGTTGCGTTTTGGCACAGGCTCAGTGGTTGCGGCGATTGTCGCGATGATGCCTAGTGATGTTGAGTGGCCGATGATTGTGGTCATGACGGCGTGCTCGGTACTTTCATCTCTTTTTTATTGGACATTAGGAAGAAAGGCGTAATGTCAGAGTATTACCTCGAAATTCAACGTGTAGTGAATACAGCGCTGCAAGAGTTAACAGCAGAACACCAAGCGAATAAGCTGGTGAATGCGCCTTTAGCTAATAATCACTTTTTGGTGCATTGGGTGAGTAAGGCATTGAAAGCACAACGATTCCATCGCTGTGTAGTGGATGATTTAAATCGTTGGCAGAAAGCTGGACGTTCGAAAGGCAACCAATCTGAATTACTGTTTATCTTCAAACGCATCTCAGCATTTTACGGTCAGTTTTTTGCGCAAGACGCGGATAACATCATTACCGATAAGAAAATTGACGCGTTTTTGGAATTCATGGAAGCGGCTCACTGGGAAGTGACAACATGTGATCCATTGGTGAATGAAGGCAAATTACAGCTTTTTACCGATGGGCAAAACTCATTGGCTTTGTGCGCAAATCAGTGTGAATCATGCTTTGATGGTGAACTGCTCGTGAAGCCGATGAACTGGTTTGTACGGGGCCATCATGCTGATTTCGTCGAAAAGGCCAGCAGTGCTGGCTTTATGGTGCATAAACGTACCGATTATAAGTCGAATGTGAAATATCATGGTGAGTATTTGATATACCCAAGCAACCATGGCGTGCAATTGGCTGAAATTCCATTAGGCTTTCCTATTGATTAGTATGAAATTGAAACCCAATAAGTTGCAGAGCTAGCGATTTCGCTAGCTCTTTTTTTGTGCCTTTTTGACGATGGCTTTGACCATGCCATTAAAAATAAAAAGGTGGGCAGGCATCATCGCGAACCAGTAAAGTAACCCTAAGAATCCTTTGGGGTGCCACCATGCGGTCACATTGAGTTCTCGCGTTTCGCCTAGATCTTTAATGGTAAATTCCAATCGCCCTAATCCTGGGCCTTTCATCCCAAAAAGAAGAGACAAAAACTGTTGAGGTTGGCAGCGGATCACTTTCCACGAATCAATAAAATCGCCAACTTGCAGTTCCGGGCCACAAGGGGAGCGGCGCACAGGTTTGCCACCACCGAATAAAAGATCGAGCCATTCGCGTGTACGCCATAGTGCATTGGCAAAAAAATAGCCTTCTTGGCGGCTGCCTATGGTTCGGATAACATCCCATAAAGCCTCAGCAGAAGCGCTGGTCTGAATCGTTGCTCCTGCCTGTTTAGGATAGTAGCCAAAACCGGGTTGCCAACGCTGTAGGGCACTTGGATCAAATCCCCACACCTGCGAGCGTGTAAATTCCCCTTCATGCTCGATTATTTTGGTGACAACGTCACGATACGAGATCAGTCTTTGAGGATAGCGTGCTTCAATGGCTTGTGAGTCGGCAATGTAATCATGATCTAAACCGGCAAGCAGTGCTCTGCCAATATTAGAGGGGACGGAGGTGACAAGACCTAGCCAGTAAGACGCCATTTTTGGGGTTAATAGTGGGGTAGACCATAACCGAAAAGGTTTCTGCGTTGCCTGACAAATAATGGCAAATTGTTCTCGGTAGGAGAGGGTGTCAGGCCCACCGACTTCAAACAATTGGTGGGCAACGGGCTGTTCCTTGGCTAATTCAAGTAGATAATGATTGAGGTTTTCCAGCGCTATCGGATTTGCTTTGGAATCAACCCATTTGGGAGTGATGAGCATCGGTAAGTTGTAAACAAAATCACGCATGATTTCAAATGCGGCTGATCCCGGTCCAAGAATGACACCAGCTCTTAATTCGGTGACTGGGACGGGACTTTTCCTAAGTAGATCGCCTGTCATTTTCCGTGCTTTGAGGTGCTCTGAGTTTCCGGTTTGTGGCTGAATCGCACTTAAGTAGATCAGGTGTTTGACCTGGCTAACCTCAAGGGCTTGTTTAACGTTTTCCGCCAACGACAATTCATAGTCGACGAAATCATGTCCTTGCGCCATACCGTGCACTAAAAAATAAACCAGTTCAAATTGTGGGATAAGCGCAAGTGTCGCCTCTTTATCGGTAAGGTCTAAATAACGCAAGGTAAGGTTGGGATGAGATATGGCACGTGAGGTTAAGTAGTCAATGTGCCTAGCTGCGGCCGTTACTTGAAAACCTTGCGCTAATAGCAAAGGTAACAATTGTGAGCCGACATAGCCTGATGCGCCGAGTACTAACACTTTTTTCATGACGGTCCCTTCAAATAAGATGGTTAGATTATGCTCACAGCCGTATAATAGCGACTTCATTTTTCCTGTGCTATCAATGTGTTGAATTTGAGGTGATCGGTTGTCTGTTTTTTCGCAAATCGTGTTACATACAAGAGGCGATTTTTTCCGTCGCTTAATGGCTATCGCTCTGCCGATCACCTTGCAAAGTATTATGTTTTCTAGCCGTGGTCTAGTGGATGTTTTGATGCTAGGGCAATTAGGTGAGGCAGAAATTGCTGCGGTAGGCGTTGCCGCTAGAGCAACTTTTGTCACCACCATCATGCTAGTGGGCGTGACAACCGGAGGCGCACTTTTAACAGCTCAGTATTGGGGCGCAGGAAACAAACAGGGCGTTCGAGAAAGTACGGCACTTACGTGGTTAGTCGCTAACCTATTTGCTGTCATGACGGTGGCACTATTTTTACTGTTTCCAAGTCAAATCATGGCACTAACCACGGATTCCGAGACCGTTAATGCGCTAGGTAGCCAATATTTGATTATTACCTCACTCAGTATGTTTGCTGTAGCTTGCGTCAGTAGCATGGCGGTAGGGCTGCGAGCGATGCATAAACCGGGGCTCAGTACGTTTTTTAGCGGTATTGGTATTGTTTCAAACGTGTTTTTAAACTGGGTGCTGATTTTCGGCAAATTGGGTTTTCCCGCGATGGGAATCGAAGGTGCGGCGATTACTACCGTGCTCAGTGGTTTTATTGAAGTCGCGTGTTTATACGGTTACCTCTATGCCAAGAAACATCTGTTAGCGTTTGGAATTGACGATATTCGAGCCATCATTGAATGGCCTACCATTTCTCGTTTTTTGAAGCTTTCGTTGCCAACTACCTTTAATTTCCTAGCATGGGCAGGCGGTTTATTTGTCTATCATGCCATCATGGGGCAGAGTGGTGTGCAAGGCTTAGCTGCGTTATCGGTGATGACGCCAGTAGAATCAATTTCATTGAGTTTACTGATTGGGATGTCGAATGCGGCTGCGGTTTTAGTCGGTAACCAACTTGGCGCTAAGCAGTACGATGCCGTTTATTATCAAGCCTTGGGCCTAACTATCATCAGCCTTCTTGTGGGCGTGGTTGTCGCTGCCGCTTTGTATGTGGTGCAGATCCCTATCCTGAACTCTTTCACCGCCTTGACGGATGAAACCCGTGCTTTATCTGAAGAGTTTATCGTGATACTGAGCCTTGGCATCATTTTACGTTCCATTCCAATGACGGTGATTGTTGGCGTGTTGCGAGCTGGCGGTGACGTAAAGTTTTGTCTTTATCAAGATTTAGTCGCGCAGTGGCTGATCGGTATTCCGTTAGCCGCATTTTGTGCGATTGTGCTTGGGGCTAAGCCTGAAGCCATCTATTTATTGTTTCTCGTTGAAGAGTTGATTAAATGGGGCGGTTCTCTTTATCGAATGAAAAGCAAGAAGTGGATGCGAAATTTGATTGAAAATTAGACACAACGCAGTTAGGTGGTGCAATTTGATGCACATAATGTGATCCGGTATCCAAAATGCTTTCTACTGCAGGAGAATTAGTGTAGATTCACAATCCAATTTTAGTCGATTGCGAGCGATTTGATGTTACAGCTGACCAACCTGTGTAAAGGCTATCTAGATGGCGATGAATTTCATCCCGTGCTACAGGGGGCAGAGTTAACATTAAACCGAGGCGACCAAATCGCATTGATGGGTGAAAGTGGTTCGGGTAAGAGTACATTACTCAACCTTATTGCCGGATTAGATATTGTCGATTCTGGCGAAATTTGGTTTCCAAGTTTTGCCATGCATGACACGTCAGAAAATAAGCGTACCGCTTATCGCCGAAATAACATTGGTCATATCTTTCAGCAGTTTAATCTTCTTCCCACCCTCAATCTCGCGGATAATATTCGCTTTTGTCGTCAGTTGAAAGGAATGCCGGAAGACCAAGGTTTACTGCGTCAAATTCTTTCTTCGCTTGATTTAATGCCGTTGCTAGGCCGATACCCTGAAGAGGTTTCTGGTGGGCAGCAGCAGCGTGCTGCGATCGCGCGCTCCTTGTACATGGAGCCTAAGATTTTATTAGCAGATGAACCAACCGGTAGTCTTGATGAGCGTAATGCCGAGGCGGTGATGCGTTTATTGACGACCTTAACTCGCCAGCTGGATTGCACGTTATTATTGGTGACGCACAGTGAAAAAGTCGCGCAGCATATGGATGGTCGCGTACGTTTACAAGGAGGGTTGTTGCATGTTATGGCCCGTAGTTAAGGCGCTACTTGGTCATTATCGGCGTTATCCTTTACAAATCATTCTAGTATGGCTGGGTTTAACGCTTGGCGTTTCATTATTGGTGGGAGTGACGGCCATCAACCAGCATGCTCGTCAAAGTTATGAACATGGCGAAAAGCTGTTTTCTAATCCATTACCTTATCGTATTCGCTCCAAGCATATTGCCAATAAAATCCCCCAAGGTTTCTATATTCAGTTGCGCCGTGATGGATTTTCGCAGTGTGCTCCTTTTGAAAACTATCGCTTGACGACAAAAAATGGCGCGGATATTTCATTGATTGGGCTTGACCCTATCGCCATGTTACCAACTGATAGTGGTCTAGCGTTGTCAGAATTTTCGACATTATCATTGATGAATCCGCCGTATCCTATTTTGGTGAGTGTTGATCTCGCTCGTCTCCAAGGTTGGCAAACGGGTGATTTTATCGTGCTTGATGATGAATCAAAGTTAGGTCCTATTCAGATCGATCAACAAGATCTCATCAACGGCACACGCGTTATTGCGGATCTATCCTTGGTGCGTATGCTCAAGAAAAGTTCGGGCTTATCTGTTATTGCTTGTGGTGATATGCCGCCAGAGAAACTGAAAAGACTAAAAGATAATTTACCTAATGGTTTGACGCTAGTCCGTAGTTCTCGCACTGAGCTGGAATCACTCACGCGTGCTTTTCATCTCAATCTCAATGCAATGGGTATGTTGGCATTTTTGGTCGGGCTATTCATATTCTACCAAGCCATGTCTTTATCTTTAATCCAGCGTCAACCTTTAGTCGGGTTATTACGGCAAGCGGGCGTTTCTGGCTGGCAGCTTACCCAAGCATTGGTGATTGAGTTGTTTGGCATGGTCCTGCTTAGCTGGATATGCGGTAACGGATTGGGGTTATTATTGGCCAATCAACTTATTCCAGCGGTTTCAGCCAGTTTGGGTGACTTGTATGATGCTAATGTCGGTTTATCGATTAGCTGGAATTGGCAGTGGAGTAGTTACAGTTTAGCCATGGCGTTGATTGGTGCATTTGCGGCGTGCGCTTGGCCCCTCGTCCGGTTGCTAAAATCGCAGCCTATTCGTCTTTCGGCTCGTCTCTCTTTGCTTCGATTTGCTGGCACAGAATTTCGCCTGCAAGCCCTTGTTGCTTGCGCATTGACTGTCGCGGCGATTGCCGTGTATCAAGTTCCACAAACGCAACTTTCTGGTTTTGCAATTATTGCGTTGATGTTACTCAGTGTTGCGCTGTTTACGCCTTATCTTATTTGGACGCTGTTCAACAGTTTTTCCTACTCACTCGCTTGGGTAAAAGCGCGTTGGTTCTTTGCCGATGCAGCCGCCAGTATGAGCTATCGCGGTGTCGCAACTATGGCATTTATGATTGCTATGGCGGCGAATATTGGCATTGAAACCATGGTCGGTAGCTTTCGCGATACTACTGAAAAATGGTTAAACCAACGTTTAGCGGCCGATATTTATGTCTATCCTACCAACAGTTCAGCATCAAGAATGAGCAGTTGGTTGAAAGCGCAGCCTGAGGTCAATGATGTTTGGTGGCGTTGGGAAAAAGATTTAGCCACTGACAAAGGTGCATTGCAAGTGGTCAGCACAGGTATCTCCGATGGTGAGTTAGACTCGTTGACGGTTAAACTCGCTGTTCCTAACTATTGGTATGATTTACACCATTCAAAGAGTTTGATGATCAGTGAATCCATGGCGCTTAAATTAGGCATTAAGCCTGGTGATTTTATTGACCTTTCTGAGCCTTTGGGCCAAAAGTGGCAAGTCGTGGGGGTGTATTACGATTATGGTAACCCTTACCACCAGGTCTTATTGTCACACCAAAATTGGTTATTTGCGTTTGCCAGTACGGGAAATGTGGCGCTAGGAGTGGTTTTGCACGAAGGTGTGAATGACCAAGGATTAAAGAAGCGACTAGAATCGGTATTTAGGTTGGGCCCTGAGCGGATTTTTGATAACAATCACATCCACACTCAAGCGATGCGGGTGTTTGACCGAACCTTTGCCATCGCCGATACGCTCGGGCGTATTACTTTGTTGATTGCCGTGTGTGGTATTTTCTTTGCTACGTTAGCCGGAGAGGTTTCCCGCCAGCGACATGTTTCGCTACTGCGTTGTTTGGGTGTTTCTGGTAAAGAGCTGGTGGTGATTGGCAGCTTGCAATTATGTGTTTTTGGGGCGATAGCGCTCGTGATTGCAATGCCGTTAGGGCTTGCACTCGCTCGTCTTGTGGTGGACATCGTGATTAAACAATCCTTTGGTTGGACAATCCAACTGCAGTTGATCCCCGGGGAGTATTTGAAAACGGCAGCATGGGCGATGGTGACCTTGATGTGCGCAGGCGCAATCCCGGTTATTCGTTTGGTCAGAAGGCCACCGATTAGCTCATTTAGAGACGCGTTATAAATGATGAAACGATACCTCGTACTTTTTTGCTCTTTGTTGATTGCTGTATTGTTCGGTCTCTATTCGTGGCACCAGTATTGGCAGACGCAGCAAACGATTTCAGAATATGCTGTTTCTGAAACAGCTTCTAAGCAAATGGATACATCATCAATATCGAAAGAGCACCCGTTCGAGCTCGTGCTTCCTAATCGCCCGGTACGACTTCCTCAAGATTTCAATTTTCATCAAGGTTTTGAACATGAGTGGTGGCATTACTTTGCGAATGTCAGTGATGAACATGGGCAGCAATATGGGATCCAGTGGAGTTATTTTCGTCTCGCTAATGAAGCTCGAGATGCCAATGGATGGCTTAGTCCTCAGCTTTATCTTGCTTATGTGGTGATCTCTTCAAAGAATGAAGTCTGGCGTGAACAGCGGATTGCGCGGGGCGGAATTGGTCAAGCCGGCTTAGAATTAAAGCCGTTTAAAATGTGGATTGATAATTGGAACTGGCGCGCACCGGGGACGACTCCATTTCCTGGAGTATTAGACGTAGCGACGGACACGTTTTCACTCTCATTAAAAAATAACCTTTCCGGGCCATTTGTATTACCTGGTCAGCAGGGATACCAAAAAAAGCATGATTCACTCTCTTTAGCCTCATATAGTCTCCAAGCACCGTTTTTGCAGGTCAAAGGTGTGCTCAACTTAGGTGTTAACTCTCAACCCATTCAAGTCACAGGTAATGCATGGCTGAGCAAGGAGTGGGGTAATAATCTACTGCCTAACGCTAAACAGGGATGGGATAAGTTGTTCGTTAAACTCGATAGCAAAACAACCTTATTGGTTAATCGCCATCGTTATTTTCAGCAAGAGCCCTATTTGTTTGGGGCAATTGTGAAAGATTCGGGCACCACGATCGCACTATCTGCTGATGAAATTGATTTAGTTCCTGTCGTTTCTGCCGCGTCGGAGAATGAGCGTGACATCCCGTTACAATGGGTGGTAAACATCCCTAAATATAATATTCATCTGGTGACGAAAGCGGTGAATCGCGATCTGTGGTCACCCTTTCTGATCCCTTATTGGGAAGGCCCAATTATCACCGATGGTAGTCATAAGGTGACGGGTTTCATGCAGCTAACGAGCAACTAAGTTCAAATATTTACGGAATCTAAAGGTCAAGTTGTTCTTGACCTTTTGTGTTTTTGTGATCTTTTTTTATTTTGTTGTAAAATTGTTATGTATGAAAACTAATTAGCAATGGGAAAATAGTGAAAACCAAGGAATATACGTTGTATTGTTATGCTTGACTCGGAAATTCCGATTCTTAATATCTGAACAAGCGATTTTTACTTCTATCAGCTACTGTATAAACTCTGTCATATTCATTTGTTAATGATTTATTAACATGCATAACTATAAGGACGATATCATGAGTGATGTGATTCGCGACTTTTTCAAGATGGAATCAGCAGGTGGTATTTTGCTGGTTATTGCTGCTGCAATTGCAATGATGATTGCTAACTCACCGCTAAATGATGTGTACCAATCTTTTTTACATTCCTACGTGTTTGGAATGTCAGTGTCGCATTGGATCAATGATGGCTTAATGGCCGTATTCTTTTTGTTGATTGGTTTAGAAGTCAAACGTGAATTGTTGGAAGGTGCTCTTAAATCCAAAGAAACGGCTATTTTCCCAGCCATTGCAGCCGTCGGCGGCATGCTTGCTCCAGCATTAATTTACGTGCTGTTTACGGCTGGTGATGCACAAGCGATTCAAGGTTGGGCGATCCCAGCGGCCACTGATATTGCGTTTGCGCTAGGTATTATGGCGCTATTGGGTAAACGTGTTCCGATCAGCTTAAAAGTGTTCTTGCTGGCGCTTGCGATTATTGATGACTTAGGGGTTGTGGTCATTATTGCGCTATTTTATAGCGGTGATCTTTCTACCATTGCGTTAACCGTCGGTTTCTTAATGACTGGTGTGCTTTTTATACTAAACAACAAGCATGTTACCAAAATCAGCCTTTACTTAATTGTCGGTGCGATTTTATGGTTTGCCGTGCTTAAATCTGGTGTTCATGCAACCTTGGCTGGTGTAGTGATTGGTTTTGCTATTCCGCTGAAAGGTGATAAAGGCGAATATTCTCCGCTAAAGCATCTTGAGCATGCGCTACACCCGTATGTCGCTTTTGGTATTCTGCCATTGTTCGCATTTGCCAATGCCGGGATTTCACTGGAAGGGATCTCCGTATCTAGCCTCACGTCAATGTTGCCTTTGGGCGTGGCTCTTGGCCTATTTATTGGTAAGCCATTGGGTATTTTTACCTTCAGTTGGGCTGCGGTGAAACTCGGTGTCGCTAAATTGCCTGAAGGGATCAATTTCAAGCATATTTTTGCCGTGTCAGTGCTATGTGGTATTGGCTTTACAATGTCGATTTTTATCTCGTCATTGGCTTTTGGACCGACCAATGCTGAATTTGATACGTTTGCACGGCTCGGTATATTAATGGGCTCAACCACTGCCGCGATTGTAGGCTATATATTGCTTCGTTTATCTTTGCCAAAAAACGCATAAGAATAATCAGCCCTCCGTAATACGAGGGCTGATTCATTTTATAAACTAACCATTTGATTTATCAATATTCTTAATCAATAGAAAATTTAAGTTTTTATCGATTTATTGAAAATTATTGCCAGCGTAATTATTTTTTGATATTTTTCGCACCAATCTCGGACAGTAGCTTCTGGGGGACACGCGTAATGACCATTCAGGCTGATTGTGACATTACGTAGGGTAGGTATCAGCAAGTCCTTTTGTTGATAGACGGGATACTCTTGCAGCGGGAGCTGCATGTGAATGGGAAACCCAACATTGAACTCATCATCACTTAACACACTGACGTTAATCAGCTTTGTACTTCCTCTATGCCCTGTGCTTGAAGACAGTTCTATCACCGAACCTTGATTCTCTGATTTAGTAATCTTTCATCGAAGACGATGAACCAATTTCCGTTTTTGCCTTTTGGCTAATACGGAGCTTATTGCTATGTCATATTTCCTTATATTCAAACCAAACCAAGGAAATAGGCGGAAATTTTCACATTCAAGGGGAAGGGAAATGAGCACAGCCTTTGAAGTCGATAACACTATCGCAAACATTTTTTCATCTCAGGTACCTGTTGTTGAAGGTATTTATGATCTCACACCGGACCAAATTCTACTCGATCAAATTGAGCATGAATCTGAAGTTCGTTCATACCCACGCCGTCTACCGATTGCCATCAAGCAAGCTTATGGTGCGTTAGTAGAAGATACGCGCGGACAAATTTTCCTCGACTGCTTAGCGGGCGCGGGAACGTTGGCGCTTGGGTATAACCATCCAGAGATCAACCAAGCACTGAAAGAGCAGTTAGATTCAGGTCTGCCATATCAGACATTGGATATGACAACGCACGCTAAAGACAAATTCATCAAGCAAGTAAAAGCATTTTTGCCTGAAGAGTTTGCAAAAAATTCCGCGATTCAATTTTGTGGACCTTCTGGTGCGGATGCTGTTGAAGCGGCTATCAAGCTGGTGAAGCAGACAACGGGTCGTAACACCATGTTTGCGTTTCGCGGTGCTTACCACGGTATGACCAACGGAACGATGGGCATGATGGGCAACCTGAATACCAAAGCTCGTCGCACAGGATTAATGTCGGATGTGCATTTTATGCCATTCCCATACAACTTGCGCTGCCCGTTTGGTTTAGGGGGAGATGAAGGTGCCAAAGCGAGCATTCGCTACATCGAACGTCTGCTGAACGATGACGAAGCAGGCATCATGAAACCAGCGGCCATTATTGTTGAACCTGTTCAAGGTGAGGGTGGCGTTATTCCCGCTCCAGCATTCTGGCTGCGTGAGCTACGCCGTATCTGCGATGAACACGGTATTTTATTAGTTTTCGATGAAATTCAATGTGGTGTAGGTAAATCGGGTTACCGCTTTGCATTTGAAGAGTCTGGCATTTGTCCTGATATTCTTTGCCTATCTAAAGCCATTGGTGGTGGTCTACCAATGTCTATTCTTGTGTTCAAGAAAGAGATCGATACTTGGAAACCGGGTGAGCACACAGGCACGTTCCGTGGTAACCAATTGGCCATGGTTTCTGGTGCGAAAGCGTTAGAAATTATTTTACGTGATAACCTCGTTGAACACGCTAATGTCGCGGGTCAGTACCTACGCCAAGGCCTTGAAGCGATTCAACGCCGCGTGAATTGTATTGCGGAAGTTCGTGGCAAAGGTTTGATGCTTGGCCTTGAAATTCGTAAACCAAACGGTGAAATGAACAAATTTGGCGAGCCAATGGCCGATGGTCAATTAACACTCGCTATCCAACGCGCAGCACTTGAGCGTGGGTTGATGGTTGAAAAAGGTGGCCGTGAAGGATCCGTTATTCGTTTCTTACCACCGATTATCATCTCATTCGAGCAGATCGATTTTGCCCTGCGCACTCTTGAAACGGCGATTTTAGCTGCAGGTGGCGGCGAGAAAGATCCAGAGCCAGAAAATCAAGCGTGGAAGAAGCATTTTATCCAAACCGGTGAAATGGGTAGCAATGAATTTGCCGCTGTGATGAACCATGCCACTTCTGTGATGAAAGCTGTCTTTGAACAAGCCAAAGCGCCTTATTCAGGTTTGGATCCAAAGCAGCTTGAAGAAGCGATTTACGCAGTAGATTTGGATAACAAAAATGCGCCATTGAAGGATGTGATCTCTGAAATGGCAGATCTGGTAGCCAAAAATTCCATTATCGTTCAACACCCAGATTGTATTGCTCACCTGCACACGCCACCCTTGATGCCATCAGTAGTGGCTGAAGCGATGATTGGTGCATTAAACCAGTCTATGGACTCATGGGATCAATCGTCTTCTGCTACCTATGTTGAGCAGAAAGTGATTGATTGGATGTGTGAAAAATACGAACTCGGCGCTCAGTCGGATGGTATTTTCACCAGTGGTGGCACGCAAAGTAACCAAATGGGCTTAATGTTAGCTCGTGACTGGATTGCCGATAAATTAAGTGGTCATTCTATTCAAAAGCTGGGCTTACCTGAGTATGCCGATAAGCTGCGTATTGTGTGCTCGAAAAAGTCGCATTTCACCGTGCAAAAATCAGCCTCTTGGATGGGGTTGGGCGAGAAAGCCATTTTGGCGGTTGATGCGAATCCAAACGGCACAATGGATGTCACCAAACTGGAAGCGGTTGTTGCACAAGCGAAAGCGGAAGGTCTTATTCCTTTTGCTATTGTTGGAACAGCAGGCACAACGGATCACGGTGCGATTGATGATCTGTCGACGATCGCGGATGTAGCACAGCAACATGATCTATGGATGCATGTGGATGGAGCATACGGCGGTGCATTGGTTCTAAGTAGCCATAAAGCACGTTTGCACGGTGTTGAGCGTGCGCACTCGGTCAGCGTCGACTTCCATAAATTGTTCTTCCAAACGATCAGTTGTGGCGCGGTGTTGCTCAAAGATAAAAGTCACTTCAAGTATCTACTGCATCATGCGGATTACCTTAACCGTGAACATGATGAACTGCCAAACTTGGTGGATAAATCTATTTCTACGACCAAGCGTTTTGATGCATTGAAAGTGTTTATGACAATGCAAAACGTAGGCCCTAAGGCTTTGGGTGAGATGTACGATCATCTGCTAGAACAAACACTACAAGTGGCAGATTTAGTTCAGCATCACGATGCTTTTGAACTCTTGGCTGAGCCTGCTCTCTCCACCGTGTTATTCCGTTCCGTGGATAAACAAGCGGTAGATTTTGACGAGTTGAACAAAGCGTTGCGTTTAGAAGCATTGACACGTGGTGTCGCGGTGTTGGGCGAGACGATTGTGGATGGCAAAACAGCGCTTAAATTCACCATTTTAAACCCATGCTTACAACTGTCAGATTTCAAAGCATTACTTAATAAGATTGAAGTACTAGCCTCTGAGCTAGCCAAGGTATAAAGGAATACAAACAACCATGTCTATTTTACAAATTGGCGCGGGAGGCGTTGGCTGGGTTGTCGCACATAAGGCGGCCCAAAACAACGACATACTCGGTGATATTGTTCTTGCTTCTCGTACTCTTGAAAAGTGCGAGAAGATCATTGAATCGATCAAAGGAAAAAATAACCTTAAAGATCCAACTAAAAAACTTGAGGCACGCACCGTCAAGGCGGATGACGTAGCCTCGTTAGTTGCATTAATTAAAGAAATCCAGCCTGATCTTGTGATCAACGCTGGCCCTCCTTGGGTAAACGTGCCAATCATGGAAGCATGTTATCAAGCCAAGGTTTCCTATCTAGATACATCGGTTGCTGTTGACCTTTGCTCTGAAGGTCAACAAGTGCCTGAAGCGTATGATCCTCAATGGGCATTTCGTGAAAAATTTAAGCAAGCAGACATTACCGCTATTCTCGGTGCTGGTTTTGATCCGGGCGTGGTTAGCGTGTTTGCCGCGTATGCGGTGAAGCACCTCTTTGACGAAATCGACAGTATTGATGTGATGGACATTAATGCAGGCGATCACGGCAAAAAATTTGCGACTAACTTTGATCCAGAAACCAATATGTTAGAGATTCAAGGCGACTCTTTCTATTGGGAAGAAGGGCAGTGGCAGCGTGTTCCTTGCCATTCACGAATGCTAGAATTTGATTTTCCTCAGTGCGGCCAGCACAAGGTGTACTCCATGTCGCACGATGAAGTGCGTTCGATGAAAGAGTTTATTCCGGCCAAACGTATTGAATTTTGGATGGGTTTTGGTGATCGTTATCTCAACTATTTCAATTGCATGCGTGATATTGGTTTATTGAGTCCAAACCCATTGACGCTGCAAGATGGTACTGTGGTTCAACCACTTCAAGTGCTTAAAGCGATGCTGCCAGACCCAACCTCTTTGGCTCCTGGCTACAAAGGCCTGACTTGTATTGGTACTTGGGTGCAAGGTTGGAAGGATGGTAAACAGCGCAGTGTCTTTATCTACAATAATGCAGACCATGAAGTGGCATACCATGATGTAGAGCACCAAGCCATCGCTTACACCACGGGCGTTCCTGCCATTACTGCGGCATTGCAGTATTTCCAAGGGCATTGGGCACAAGCGGGCGTGTTTAACTTAGAGCAGCTTGACCCTGATCTGTTTTTAGAAACGATGCCGAAATTAGGTTTGGATTGGCATGTTCAAGAGCTCGATATCGGGCAACCAGAGATTAAAATTCTAAAATAAGAGTTTTCGATAGTTAAGCCGATGCAGATGTGTCGGCTTTCTTCAATTTGAGAGTGATAAATAGATGCAAAAAAGCGAACTCCAAACGCCCTATTTTATGATTGATGAATCACAGTTGATCGCGAACCTAGAAATCGCGAAGCAGCTCAAAGAGATGTCGGGCGTCAAACTCGTCTTGGCTTTAAAATGCTTCTCTACTTGGGGAGTGTTTGACATCATCAAACCTTACCTAGATGGCACCACCAGCAGTGGCCCATTTGAAGTAAAATTAGGTTACGAAACGTTTGGTGGTGAAACACACGCCTATAGCGTTGGCTACAGTGAAGCTGATGTTAAAGAAGTGGCCGATATTTGCGACAAAATGATTTTTAATTCGCAATCCCAGTTGGCCGCTTACCGTCATTTAGTTGAAGGCAAGGCGTCATTGGGTTTACGTTTAAACCCCGGCGTGAGTTACGCTGGGCAAGATCTTGCCAATCCCGCACGTCAGTTTTCTCGTTTAGGTGTTCAAACAGACCATATTGATAACTCAGTGTTCGATACTATCAATGGCGTGATGTTCCATATGAACTGTGAGAACAAAGATGCTGATGCGTTCATTGCGTTATTAGATTCGATCTCTGAGCGTTTTGGCCAATATCTGGATAAGTTAGATTGGGTCAGCCTAGGCGGTGGTGTGTTCTTCACTTGGCCTGGTTATCCGCTAGAAAAATTAGCATTAGCGCTTAAGGCCTTTTCAGAAAAGCATCAGGTTCAGCTTTATCTTGAACCGGGTGAGGCGATCATCACGAAAACGGCTGATTTAGTGGTGACTGTCGTCGATATCGTTGAAAATGGCATGAAAACAGCGATTGTTGATTCGGCAACTGAAGCGCATCGTTTAGACACACTGATTTACAAAGAGCCAGCGGCTATCTTAGAAGCGAGTGCGAACGGTGAACATGAGTATGTCATTGGCTCGTGTTCTTGCTTAGCGGGTGATCAATTTTGCGTGGCTTCATTTGAACAGCCATTATCGATTGGTCAGCGGTTGCATATCATGGATAGCGCGGGCTATACCATGGTGAAATTGAATTGGTTTAATGGCCTTAAAATGCCTTCCGTGTATTGTCAACGCAGTACAGGAGAGCTTCAGAAACTGAATGAATTTGGCTATGAAGACTTTAAACGTTCATTATCTCAATGGTCGGTAAACTGATGACAATAGGCCTCACCATACAGTGGGTGAGGCCTATTTTTGTAAAATCACACCTTAGAGTTTAAAGCTTTTCATTCTTTCGTCTAATTGGCGTGAAAGAGCGGCCAAGGTTTCACTCTCTTCTGCCAAATAGTTTGCCGATTGTGACATCTCCAATGCTGAATCGTTAATGCCACTGACGTTACGGTTCATTTCTTCGGCCACTGCACTTTGTTCTTCTGCCGCAGTGGCGATTTGAATTGCTTTATCACTCACATGCTGAATATGACTGACGATCAAGGAAAGATCGCTGCCTGCATTTTCTGCCCGCTCCACACTGTTATAAGCGAGATCTTGGCTTTTTTGCATCGCGTTTGATGTACTAACGGCCAGTTGCTGTAAGCGGTTAATGGTGGTTTGGATTTGGTCAGTGGAATGATGAGTACGGCTAGCTAAATTTCTGACCTCGTCGGCGACCACTGCGAATCCTCTACCTTGTTCTCCAGCACGTGCGGCTTCAATCGCTGCATTTAGCGCAAGTAAATTAGTTTGTTCAGAAATGCCGCTGATCACTGTGGTAACTTCACTGATTTGCATCACGCCTTCTTTGAGTTTGTGCACTTGCTCAGTGGCCACTTCCAGCTCTTTTGAGAGCGCTTTAATGCTGTCCACACTGGAATGTACGTCTTTATCGCCTAAGCCGGCTTCTTTGCTGGCATCCAATGTGTCTCTTGCTGTCTCTTCTGCATGGCCTGCAACATCGGCAACTGTCGCACTCATTTCATTCATCGCGGTTGCGAGCTGGCTTAATTGGTCACGTTGGCTGGTCACCGCTTGGCTAGTTTCTTCCGCAGAAGAAGCGATGCGAATGGCGGCCTCTGCAAGCAGGTTTGCTGAGGTGACCGACTCGGTTAATGCTAAACGCACTGCGCTTACACTGTCATTGATACGACATGCCACAATGCCAATCTCATCTTCTCCCATTACTGGGACTTGTGCGGTTAAATCGCCGCTTGCCACTTTTTTCATGACTTCTTTAATTGACTCTAACGGCATAATGATGGCTCGGCTGATGACCACCCCAAGCGTTGCCATCACAAACACAACTGCCAATGTCGCTCCTCCCATCTTGAGGATCTGTTTGTTGATCGCCTCTTCAATGTCATTGATGAGCATGCCTGAGCCGATAATCCAATGCCACGGCGCAAACCCGTGGACTGCCGATAATTTCTCTGCGGGTGTTCCACTGTTAGTCTGCCAAGGATATGTCAACGTGCCTTGTTGACCATTTTTGCCAAGTTCAACCATAGTGAACCAAAACTCGCCTTGTGTATCTTTTCCTGGGCTTCCCATCTGTTTGCCAACCAAATCAGTGCGAATCGGATGGGCAATGGTGTAACGAGACTCATCGATAGCAAAAAGATAGTTGTTGCTGTCAAAACGTGTGTTGTTGATGAGTATCTTCGCTTGTGATTTAGCTTCGTCTTCGGGGAGTGTTTTCTGAAGGTGTGAGATTTGTGAGAGGAGAGTATCGATAACTGCGTTCAACCTCGCTTCACGCTCTACGACTAAGTTACTTCTCAGCGCGCTAGTTGCAATGAACAGTAAGCTCAATAAGCCAACAATTGCAACCGCGATAATAGCGGTCAGCTTGTAGCTGACCTTAATATTTTCAAGCTTCAACATGACGTTACCACCATTAAAACAACCCAACCTTATTGCTGGGCATATTGGTTTACCTGTTGTACTTGAGGTTACCGTGATGTTGGTTACGTTTGATTGCCAGAGTCACAAGGTTTGTTAATGCTCATTAGTAATCATCCGTTTATCCATCTGACGGCGTCTTCAAGTTATTCGGCATCTAGGATTTGCAGGCTTAGATTAATTATGGTTACCCGCTCTCTAATATTGGAATATGGTCGTCATTTCGCGAATGCAATTAGTTGATTTTGTTAACTGAATCACAACTTTAATCTTACTTAATAGATAGTGAGATCGATAAAAAAGGAAGCATCAGCTTCCTTTTTTCGGGGGCGTAAACGAGATTACACTTCTAATATCACGCGCGTATCTTCACTGAGCGCTTCAAGCTCATCGGCTACGTCTTCAATTTGTATCGCAGCTGGGAGCTTGATGGCTAGGTTGGCGGTAAATAAACTTGAGCTGACACCGCCACCACCCGCAATAAAAACGCGTTGGCAATCCATATCTAAAATATTGATACCTTGATTATCAAGAAGGTGGGTGATTTCGTTGACGATGCCTGCACGGTCGTTTGCATCAATCCGCAGTTGGTAAATCGTTTCTTTTTCGTGTTGATGTACGTCAGAATCAACAATCTGCACCAGAAGATCGGGTTGTTCTCTAAATGCTTGTTGAACGATAACGGCATTTGAGGTCGGTAACTCTATTTTAATGACGGCAGCTACTTGGTTTTCAATAAAGTTCACTTTACTTATTAACCATTTTCCACCATTTTCATGAGTGATAGCGGCAAGATGTTTAATTGTGGCTGGTGTTGCACTGCCGACGAAATTGACGATAAAAGTACTGTTCATAATAGGCCTCCCATAGCAAGCTAACGAAAGATAAATCGTTGATCTTGAATTCCTTTCACTTCAGTGTAGAGGCCTATCTTAGATAAGACTTGATGAGAGTCAATTTTTTACATTTACGCAGTCTCTTGCTTGTCAGTATTCATACTTGGGCCACAAAAATAGCCTCGGCTTTAGGCATTGGCCTTGTGCTTAGCCCTGTGTTTTAAAAACTGACTTTGAGATTAAGGCCATAAAATTGCGAATCATAGCTAGCGCCTGAGTCCAAAGCAAACTTTGCGGCATCTTGGTTACCAAACCAAGGTGTGCCATTAAATTCTACTTCGGCATTGCCTCCCCAAGCATTTGATACCCAGCCATGGATATGTCCAACAGGGTTGAGGAAGAAAAGTGTGACATCACCCAGAGTCGATGAACCCAACACTTCACCACCTGTGGTAACAATATCTTGTTCCGCTTCAAACATCAGTTCACCGACAACCGCACCGAAAAAGGGCGTAATAAACAAGTCTTGCCATGACGGTATCTCGGCAAACGATTCTACGCCATATTCCCAAAAGAAAGTCGACATAACACCGGAGTAAAGAAAAGATTCAAACTCATTAAATCCAGCATGTCTTGCGGCTGTGTAGTAAACGCCGCCAAAGTAGGGGTGCATAATGTAGTTGAGATAATGCTCATCTCTATCCCAAGTGGGGCCGGATGATACGTTATCTTTCCATTTGCTGCCTATGCCGCTTATGCTGCGATCCTCTTCATCCCATTTGGTAATGGATGCAGGCAAAAATGTCATTAAGCCAACGGTTGCTACGCTTAATCCTAAGATGGTATAGGTTTGGCCTTTGAGATAGTCCCAGTCTTTTGTATCTTGCACGGTAAGATATTTAGGCAGCGTGGGCTCTTCAAGGTTTAGCGGTTGCGACTCTGCTAAGCTTGCTAAAAATGGAGAGTTCGATTGGTAAATATTCGGATCGTCATTAAAACAAGAAATTTGATTGCAGTCGACCGTATAGGAAAACTCAATGTGTTGGTTGAAATCGTATGCAGTGGCACTAGCACAAGCCGAAAACGATAACATCAATGGTATGATGCTTTTCTTTGACACGGAGGGCTCCAAAGTTTTGTTTTTAATGATCAGAATCACAATTATCTATTAAAGCGGCGGTGATGAAAACAGCAAATTATGTAAATAAGGAAACTTATGAGAAAAATAGCATTCAAAGCGTTATATATTGCACTTTATTCTCTGCCGTATTGATTGATAGCACACCTGTAAGCGTACACAAAAGGACACCATGATATGTTGAAAATAGCAATGTTAAGCACGGGTGAGGAAGTGCTCCATGGCGATATTGTCGATACCAATGCTGCTTGGTTATCCAGTGAGTTCTTCCAGCAGGGTTTTTCGTTAGTAAAACGATCAACGGTAGGCGATAGCCAGCAAGCCTTGGTTGAAGAGTTACTGATGCTTAGTTTCAATAATGATGTATTGATCGTAAATGGCGGGCTCGGCCCAACGTCTGATGATTTAAGTGCGGCGGCGGCGGCTCAAGCGGCGGACCAAAAGTTGGTGTTGTCTGTGCTGTGGAAGCAAAAACTGGACGAATTTTTTGCGCAGCGTGGTGTTGTGATGCCAGAAAGTAACCTCAAACAAGCGATGTTACCTGAGTTCTCTGACATCATTGATAACCCAATAGGGACGGCTTGCGGCTTTAAAGTTCAGATTAATGATTGTGTTTGTTATTTCACCCCCGGAGTACCCAAAGAGTTTAAGCTGATGGTCTCTGAACAGATTTTACCTGACTTGCTAGCGACATACCCACAACAAACGGGATTAGAGTGCAGCCGTTTATTCACTCTGGGTTCATCGGAATCGGCCATTTCAGATAAGTTGGATCAATTAGTCTTACCGGAAAGGTATATGCTGGGGTATCGTTCTTATCTGCCTTTTATTGAGGTGAAATTGTTTGGTCCGAAAAGTGATTTAGAACGCCGAGTAAAACTACTACAGATCATCTACCAGCATTTGGAACAACATGTTGTGAGTGTCGATGAACCTATGCTCACGCATATCGGTCATTTAATGCAAGACAAAGGATTATCGATCTCTATTGCAGAACAAGCGACCAAAGGTTGGCTCGCCAGTTGGTTGTTAAGTAACGAGCAGGTGGAAGCGTTGAGCGGTCACTGCTGGATTTTGAGCCGCAACGTTGAATCGGGCTTAGGCGATCAAGATCCACTCGCGGCGTCATTAGCGCTTGCTGGCGCAACGAAGGAAAAGTGTTCTACTTCGTTATCGCTCGTGACTGGTGTATTAAATGATGATCAATTTAGCCTAGCTTTATCGGCTCCGCAGGGAGAGTGGGGACAGATCCTCAAATTCAAGCGTCGTTACAGCGCCGATGAGCAGAGGGAGTTAATGGGGACCATCGCGGCTGATATGTTACGCCGCTATTTATCGAATAAGCCTATTTTTGCTCAGTATGGGGCACTAATCTCCGTCAAAGAGATGTTTTTACCTGCGAGCGCCATTGGCTAATTAACTCAATGTGTTAGCGTATTTTTAAGCCTAAGCTGTTGATAATTAAGTGCTTTGTATTTAAATTGTATCGGGTGGTAACTGCATGATTTTTTAGCTTATTCCGTAGGTTCGGTGAGGTGCTTAGCTTATGATTATTTCGTCTAAAGACTAAGCTCATGATTTCACGCATCAGATAAAATTGTTTCAAAATTGGGTCTTTTTTGCACACCTTTTCTCTGTACACTGTCAGTCCGCTCGATGAAATTCAGCAGGAGGCTGACATGTTTAACCAATCGAAAATTTTAGTTTGGTATAAAGTTGCAAGTCAAAAAGTGATCTTAGGTGAGGCATTGAGTAATGAAATGAGTGATGTTGTTTCTTTGTGGCTCAACGCTCCATCAGACTTAGATACGCCTAGCTATCAAGGATATAGACTTTCATTGTTTGATGGGGATGGCAGAGAAATCGCTAACAAATCCGTATCAATGGGTACAGCTGATGGCATTCTTCTAGGAATGTATAAAGCCAGAGCATAGCTCTGGCTTTACCTTTTTAACGCGCCAATGTGTGATGCGTTAACAGTGCACTATTGGCAGATCGAGATTAGGCTCGCCTTGCTTTGGGTCGATAATTAACACCAGCAAGTTCCACGTGGCTTTTGGCTTTACAAATACAGGGCAATATTTCATTGCGCTCTGTGTAAGCCATCGCAAAACCAACATATTCCACTTCGCCTTTAACGAGCGTGCAGCGACAGGCACCGCAGTGACCATCGCGACAGTTGTACTCTGGCTCTAGCCCCGCACTCTCCATACTTTCCAATAAAGTATTGGAAGAGTTTGATTCTATGGTTGTAACTTTGTTGATTTTAATGGTCGCCATTACAGCTCAAAGTCCTCGAAGTCATTGGCACGAACTTCATTGTCAATTTGGCCTACAAGGTAGGAGCTGATTTCTGCTTCTTGAGGTGCAACTTGTACGTTGTCTGAAGACAACCACGCATTAATCCAAGGAATTGGGTTTGATGTTGCGCCGGGGTAGGCGATATCTAAACCAACCGCTTGCATACGAACGTTGGTGATGTATTCAACGTATTGGCACAGAATGTCTTTGTTTAAACCAATCATCGAACCATCTTTAAACAGATATTCAGCCCACTCTTTTTCTTGTTCAGCAGCCGCTTTGAACAAATCAAAACACTCTTGCTTGCACTCTTCAGCGATTTGTAAGAAAGCGAAATCGTCTTGTCCATTACGCAGCAAGTTGATCATATGCTGTGTGCCAGTCAGGTGCAAAGCTTCATCACGTGCAATCAACTTGATGATTTTGGCGTTACCTTCCATCAATTCGCGCTCTGCAAAGGCAAATGAGCAGGCGAAGCTGACATAGAAACGAATCGCTTCCAACGCATTGACTGACATCAAGCAAAGATAAAGTTTGCGTTTCAGGTCACCCAAGCTAATTTTGACGCTCTCACCATTAATCTGATGTGTTCCTTCACCAAAACGGTGGTAGTCATTAGACAGTTGGATCAGATCATCGTAATAGTGTGCAATGTCTTTTGCGCGTTTCAATATATGTTCATTTTCGACGATGTCATCAAACACAATACCCGGATCATTCACAATATTACGAATAATATGAGTGTATGAGCGTGAGTGGATCGTTTCTGAAAATGACCAGGTTTCAATCCATGTTTCCACTTCAGGAAGCGAAACCAGCGGTAGTAGTGCCACGTTAGGGCTGCGACCTTGGATTGAATCCAGTAGCGTTTGATATTTCAAGTTCGAGATGAAAATGTGCTTTTCATGATCCGGAAGCTTGTTGTAATCAATGCGATCACTCGATACGTCGACTTCTTCTG
Organism: Vibrio sp. V15_P4S5T153; assembly: GCF_963874485.1. Taxonomy (NCBI): domain Bacteria; kingdom Pseudomonadati; phylum Pseudomonadota; class Gammaproteobacteria; order Vibrionales; family Vibrionaceae; genus Vibrio; species Vibrio sp. V15_P4S5T153. The sequence goes on from NZ_CAWNHR010000011.1 coordinate 659,891, forward strand.
GACGCCAGAAGAACGAGAGCTGTTTTTCTATCAGTTTTTCAAAAATTTCAAACTTTTGCTGGTCGTAACGAGCCACGTTAACCGATTGGCCAAGAAACATCGGTTCTTTGAGTTGATCATTCTTTTTTTGAGAAAAAGTACTGTAAGCCATAAATGCCTCAATCCCTTTTAAGCTCCCCTGCGTGGGGAGCATTATTGAATACGTTGAGTGAAATAGAGTTAGATCTTACAACCGCCGCCCGCACAATCATCATCTTGTGCCTGTACTGCGTCTTTTTGATCGTCCTTCGCGCCATCACGAGTGTTGTGATAGTACAAGGTTTTCACACCAAATTTATATGCCGTCAGCAGATCTTGCAGCAACTGTTTCATTGGCACTTTACCACTTTCATACGCGCTGGGGTCGTAGTTGGTATTAGCGGAAATCGCTTGGTCAACAAATTTCTGCATGATGCCGACTAGGTGCAGATAGCCGTTGTTAGAACCAATATTCCACAATAACTCATAGTTCTCTTTCAAATTAATGAAATCCGGCACGACTTGTTTCAAGATGCCATCTTTTGAGGCTTTTACTGAAACATAACCGCGAGGAGGCTCAATACCGTTGGTGGCATTGGAAATTTGCGAAGAGGTTTCTGAAGGCATTAACGCTGTTAACGTTGAGTTACGTAAGCCAAATTCCATGATCTCTGCGCGCAGCGCATCCCAATCATAATGCAAAGGTTCTGCGCAAATTTGGTCGACATCTTTTTTATAGGTGTCGATAGGCAGCAAGCCTTTGGCATAATTTGTTTCATGGAATAGAGGGCATCGGCCTTGTTCTTTGGCTAACGCGACTGAAGCCTTCAACAGGTAATATTGCATCGCTTCAAAAGTGCGGTGTGTCAAACCATTTGCACTACCGTCCGAATATTTCACGCCATTTTTCGCCAGATAGTAAGCGTAGTTAATCACGCCTACACCCAATGTACGGCGATTCATGGTTGACTTATAAGCGGCAGGCAGTGGGTAATCTTGATAATCCAACAGTGCATCTAGCGCACGAACCACAAGATCAGACAACTCTTCGAAATCATCCAGAGATTGAATTGAACCTAAGTTGAATGCCGAAAGCGTACATAGCGCAATCTCACCTTCATTATCTTCAACATTAGACAGCGGTTTCGTCGGCAGTGCGATCTCCAAACAGAGATTGGATTGGCGAACAGGCGCTACAGACGCATCAAACGGGCTGTGCGTATTGCAGTGGTCAACGTTCTGGATGTAGATACGGCCAGTGGAGGCACGTTCTTGCATCAATAGGGAGAACAGTTCTACCGCTTTCACCGTCTCTTTTTTAATCGAAGTGTCATTCTCATATTGAACATACAAACGTTCGAATTCGTCTTGGTTTTCGAAGAATGCGTCATACAATCCAGGCACATCAGAAGGGGAGAATAGGGTGATATTACCGCCTTGAACTAAGCGAGAATACATCAACTTATTGAGCTGAACACCATAGTCCATATGACGAACACGGTTCTCTTCAACGCCGCGATTATTTTTCAATACCAGTAGCGACTGCACTTCACCGTGCCACAAAGGGTAGAAGACAGTGGCTGCGCCACCACGTACACCACCTTGAGAACAGCACTTCACTGCGGTTTGGAAATATTTATAAAAAGGAATACAACCCGTGTGGAACGCTTCACCACCGCGAATTTCCGAGCCTAATGCACGAATGCGGCCCGCGTTAATACCAATACCCGCACGCTGTGATACATAACGTACGATAGAGCTTGCTGTGGCATTGATTGAATCTAAGCTGTCACCACATTCAATCAACACACATGAGCTAAATTGACGGGTAGGCGTGCGCACGCCCGACATGATTGGCGTTGGCAGCGAGATTTTGAACATTGATGTTGCGTCGTAAAAACGCTTAATGTAATCGAGACGGTTTTCTTTTGGATATTTCGCGAATAAGCAAGCGGCGACCAAAATGTAGAGGAACTGGGCACTCTCATAAATTTGTTTCGTCACACGGTTTTGCACGAAGTACTTACCTTCAAGCTGTTTTACCGCGGCGTAAGAAAAATTAAGGTCACGTGCGTGATCGATATAAGTGTCGAGTTCTTCAAATTCTGCGCGAGTATAATCTTCGATAAGGTGCTTATCGTATTTGCCCATTTCAACCAAACGAGAGACATGGTTGTACAAAGTGGGTGGCTCGTATTGTCCGTAGGCTTTTTTACGCAAATGGAACACCGAAAGACGAGCAGCTAGATATTGGTAATCTGGCGTCTCTTCTGAAATCAAATCGGCAGCGGATTTGATGATAGTCTCATGGATGTCAGAGGTCGTAATACCATCGTAAAACTGAATGTGAGCTTTCAGTTCTACTTGTGATACAGAGACATTGTGCAGGTCTTCCGCAGCCCACGCGATTACACGGTGGATTTTCTCAAGATCAATTGTTTCTTTGCGTCCATCACGCTTGGTGACAGTAAGTTTTTGGTTCATTCTGCTTCATTTCCCTAACAAAACTGATTAAGGCCGTATTTTTGTAGAATTGTTGTAAATTTCATCGCGGCTTTGTGATCTGAATTTATCTATATATTGTAGTGCAAACACAACATATAGGGGTTCTTTGCTTTGCGAGTTACAAGATAGTGCTATCTGAAGCTCATTTCAAGTTACAGATCTGGGACAGCTTGTGGATAACTAGCAAAAATAAAAAAAACAGTTAGTACCCACTTACTGATGATCAAAGAGCCGATTTGATTGTAGAAAATTACCGTTTTGAGTTTGGTTTAGATGTAACCACAATCAAAAAAAAACTTCTTGATCTTTGAGGAAAAAAGGGAGCGATTTTCGATGTGGTTAAAATGGAATCTAGAGCACAAAAAACAGCCTAGAAACCGAGAAAAAATGTGCTATTCGGCTTAATTTTTAACGTGAGCAATACGCTATCGATAATGGCATATTAGATGACCACTGACTTTAAAAAAGCTGAGTATGAACGATGTAATTGACATCAACATTGCGCCCTAAACGGTAAGTATCGGTTAACGGGTTATAAAGTAGGCCTGTTATTCCTTGCTCTTGCAGGTTTGTTTTATCAATCATCTTAATCAGTTCCGATGGGCGGATGAATTTTTCATGATCATGTGTGCCTTCTGGAACAATGCGTAGCAACTTTTCTGCGCCCACGATGGCAAACAGGTAAGACTTAAAATTACGATTGAGCGTAGAAAAGAAAACATGACCGCCGGGTTTGACCAACGCAGAGCAGGCTTGAACAACGGACAATGGATCTGGAACATGCTCAAGCATTTCCATGCAAGTGACAACATCATATGTGTGTGGGTTGTCAGCGGCGTGATCTTCAATCGTACTTTGAATATAAGTGAGCTTTGTTCCGGTTTCTAAAGCATGTAAACGAGCGACTTCAAGCGGTTCTTTGCCCATGTCTAAGCCAGTCACTTGTGCACCTTCTCGCGCCATGCTTTCGGCTAAAATTCCGCCACCACATCCAACATCGAGCACCTTCTTGCCAAATAGGCCGTTGGCATTGACCAACACATAGTTCAATCTTAACGGGTTAATTTGATGCAGTGGCTTAAATTCACCATCCAGATCCCACCAGCGTGACGCCATCTCTTCAAACTTTTTAATTTCATTAAGATCAACGTTTTGTGCTTTAGTCATGTTAGATTCGCTCTTGCTGTCAAAATAGGCATCTTTAGTTGTGTGGGGTATTATAACCAGTTGATTATCACAGGCTACAGGTTATCTTTATTTCATTAATTTTTGGCTAAAATTTGGCCATTAATCAGCCGGGTATGGAATGAATGTGCAATTTCTCGGCACTTGATACACAACAAAGGTCACAACCTGATAAAAGGAAAGGGAAAGGGATGCCGAAGTAGTGAATTATGTGTTATATTTTTCGGCCTTGTACGTATCGAATATACGATCAAAAGATAGAGGGATAATGGCTCTATGAGCGATCTAGCTAGAGAGATCACGCCCGTAAACATTGAAGATGAGCTAAGAGGTTCATACCTAGACTACGCGATGTCCGTTATCGTGGGTCGTGCTCTTCCAGATGTGCGTGATGGCCTAAAACCAGTACACCGTCGCGTTCTATTCGCGATGAATGTGCTTGGTAACGATTGGAATAAACCATATAAAAAATCTGCCCGTGTTGTGGGCGATGTGATTGGTAAATATCACCCGCATGGTGATAGTGCTGTATACGATACGATTGTTCGTATGGCGCAGCCGTTCTCATTGCGTTACATGTTGGTCGATGGCCAAGGTAACTTTGGCTCGATCGATGGTGACTCTGCGGCAGCAATGCGTTACACCGAAGTACGCATGTCAAAAATTGCCCACGAACTGCTTGCCGATCTCGACAAAGAAACGGTCGATTATGTACCGAACTATGACGGTACAGAACAGATCCCTGCGGTTCTTCCTACGAAAATTCCTAACCTACTGGTGAATGGCTCATCCGGTATTGCAGTAGGTATGGCAACCAACATTCCACCCCATAACCTAACGGAAGTGGTTGAGGGTTGCTTGGCCTATATAAATAATGAAGACATCACCATTGATGAGTTGATGGACTACATTCCGGGCCCAGATTTCCCAACAGCAGCATTAATCAGTGGCCGCAAAGGAATTATCGACGCTTATAAAACAGGGCGCGGTAAAGTCTACATGCGCTCTAAAGCGGATATCGAAGTCGAGAAGAATGGTAAAGAAACCATTATCGTCAGAGAAATCCCTTATCAAGTGAACAAAGCACGCTTGATTGAAAAAATTGCTGAGTTGGTTAAAGAGAAAAAAGTCGAAGGCATCAGTGCACTGCGTGATGAGTCTGATAAAGACGGCATGCGTATTGTTATCGAATGTAAACGTGATGCGGTTGGTGAAGTAGTTCTGAACAACCTCTACGCTCAAACACAGTTACAAACGACATTCGGCATCAACATGGTTGCGCTGGATAATGGTCAACCTAAGCTATTCAACTTGAAAGAAATGTTGAAATGCTTTGTTGATCACCGCCGTGAAGTGGTGACGCGTCGTACTATTTTTGAACTGCGTAAAGCTCGTGATCGTGCCCACATTCTAGAAGCACTGGCTCTCGCGTTAGCCAACATTGATGAAATCATCGAATTGATTCGCCGCGCAGCAACGCCAGCAGAAGCAAAAGAAGGCTTGATTGCTCGTGGTTGGGATCTTGGCAACGTAGCGTCAATGCTTGAACGTGCTGGAACCGATGCCGCTCGTCCTGAATGGCTTGAACCAGAATACGGTATCCGTGATGGCAAATATTTCTTAACTGAGCAACAAGCCCAAGCAATTCTTGAACTTCGTCTGCACAGATTGACAGGTTTAGAGCACGAAAAAATTCTTGATGAGTACAAAGCTCTTCTGGAAGAAATCGCTGAACTGATGCATATCCTTGCCAGCACTGAACGTTTGATGGAAGTTATCCGCGAAGAGCTTGAAACTGTTCGTGATGCTTTTGGTGACGCACGACGCACTGAAATTACCGCGGCAACTCACGATATCGACATGGAAGAGCTGATTGCTCGTGAAGATGTGGTCGTTACACTTTCTCATGCAGGTTATGTGAAATACCAGATCCTCAGCGATTACGAAGCACAACGCCGTGGTGGTAAAGGTAAGAGCGCGACGAAGATGAAAGAAGAAGACTACATTGAGCGTCTTCTTGTGGCGAATACTCATGACCACATTCTTTGCTTCTCGACTCGTGGTAAGACATACCGTTTGAAAGTCTATCAATTACCGCTAGCGAGCCGTACAGCGCGTGGTAAACCTATCGTTAACATTCTTCCTCTGGAAGAAGGGGAACGTATTACTGCGATTTTGCCAGTCACTGAGTTTAGTGATGATAAGTTTATCTTTATGGCGACCGGTGACGGTACAGTGAAGAAAACATCACTTTCAAGCTTTGCCAACGTGCGTTCTAACGGTTTGATCGCGGTTAACTTGCGTGAAGATGACTCTTTGATTGGTGTGGACATTACCGATGGCAACAGTGAAATTATGCTGTTTTCTAAATTTGGTAAAGTGGTTCGCTTTAAAGAATCAGAAGAAACGACAGTATTGGATGAAAATGGTCAGCCTGTTCTTGATGAACATGGCCAGCCAGAGATCAAGTTCAAAGGCGTAAGACCGATGGGCCGTACCGCGGCAGGTGTTCGTGGCATGAAGTTGGCGGAAAATGACCAAGTAGTATCTTTGATTGTTCCAAGACGATCTGTGCCTAAGCCTAATAAAGTAAACAACTTTATTGGTACTAACCCTCTGTCAACACCTGCATTTCGTACTAGTGTAGAAGGCGATGTACTGACTGTAACCGAAAATGGTTATGGTAAGCGTACTGTGCTGTCAGAGTACCCAACCAAAGGCCGCGGCACTCAGGGTGTTGTGTCTATCAAGGTGTCTGAGCGTAATGGTCAAGTTGTCGGCGCAGTGCAAACTGAAGAAGGCGATGAGTTCATGATGATCACCGATGCCGGTACGCTCGTTCGTACTCGCGTCGCGGAAGTGAGCCAAGTGGGGCGTAATACTCAAGGTGTGACCTTGATTCGCACCGCTGAAGATGAAAACGTCGTAGGTTTACAGCGTATTGAAGAAATTGAAGATGTTGAGCTACCTGAAGGAGAGGAATTGCCAGAAGGTGAAGCGAGCGTCGCAATTTTAGAAGTACAAAGTGACGCAGAAGAGGCTGACTCTGAACCGAGCAGCGATTCTGAAGACGAGTAATCGTTTCACGTATCCACCTTTATTCTAAGCTGATAAAGAATAAAAGCCGGAGCATTGATTGCTTCGGCTTTTTACTTCTAGCGAGCAGCCCATCTGACAAGTGAAGGATTTTCATTCAGCGTTGAAATCGTGGTGGTCTTTTTGAAAAGATCATCTGTGCCACAAATACGGCTGACTCCACATCTCTCATTCAACCTAAAATTGCCTATACTTAGCTATTGAGTTAACGTCATAAAAGTCATTAATTTAATTTTAAACGTTCTAGAAAAGATAACTTTTTAATAAATAAGAAACCATTCATTGGTTAAGATCTGTCCCCATCACATAATGGCGCTACAACTAAAAAGGATATAAAAGATGTTTGCTAATCGGTTTACCTTACAATCGCGATTAATTTTTGCGGTGTTATTACCTTGCGTTGCGTTGATTATTGTTGGAATGGCGAGCTTCAATAGCATGTCGACGATTCAACGACAGGCAGAACAGCTCTATCTCAATACGGCCGCGCCAATGCGTTCAATGGCTGAAGTTGCCTCTCGAATTCCCCGTATGCGGGTTGGTATCGATATGATGTTACTTCAAGAGACGTCGTTAAGAGATAAAAAGGGTGTCCTCACACGCGTGAAAGAGACACGTGACGAAGATATCCCTGAAATGAGGCAGTCTGTCGAGCACGCAGTTCAGTCACAAGTGGATCCAGAACAGCGGAGACAAGTTCAGCAACTGTTGACTGACTTTGAAAAAATGGTCAGTACTCAACTTAATCCTATGTTGGCAGCATTTGAAAAGGACGATCTAGATACGGCGCGCAACATATACCGAGATCAATACGCGGTTACCTATGGTGAACTGCGTAAAAAAGCCAATGTGATCCTCGATTCGCTACTAGAGCAGGCCAAACAGCAGAACGTCAATAGCCAAAAGAGTTATGCCCAAGGGCAAAATCACATGTTTATCATTATTGGTATTGGTGTGCTAATTTCGTTTGTCACTTCATTCTTTATTGTTATCGGCCTAAAAACGCGAGTGGCCAGCCTACAAAAATCGATTGCTTTGGCCGCTGAAAATATGGCGCTAGATGCTCGCATTGATTTAGGTGGTCAAGATGAGTTATCGAAAATTAGCGATAGTTTTAACGACTTCATTGAGAAAGTACATGTAGCGATCAAGCAAGTGGCTTCGAGTTCTTATGAATTAGCGAATACGGCTAACCAAGTTTCAGCTCGGGCGCTATTAACCAAAAACAACTGCACTTCGCAACGTGATAGAACAGTCCAAGTGGCCACTGCCATTCATGAACTAGGTGCAACGGTAGGCGAAATTGCAAACAACGCAGCTCAAGCTGCCGACGTTGCGAAACAGGCCACTCATCAGGCGGAAAATGGCACCACTGTAGTAGAGAAAGCACAAGTGCAAATTGCAGATTTGATCACTGAATTAGAGCAAGCTGCACAAGTCGTAGGCTCTTTGGCTGGTCAAGTGGTTAACATCAGCTCGATACTTGAGACTATTCGTAGCATTTCCGAGCAAACGAACTTACTTGCATTGAACGCAGCGATTGAGGCGGCGCGAGCGGGAGAGCAAGGTCGAGGCTTTGCGGTCGTTGCCGATGAGGTGCGAAATTTAGCAAGCCGTTCTGCTGCATCAACCGAAGAAATTCAAAGAGTCATTAATAACTTACAAGAAGAATCGAAACGGGCGGTTGGGGCAATGTCCCAAGGCCGAGAGCAGAGTTTGTTGGTGGTTGAACAAGCTGAAAATGCCAATAGCTCGCTAAAACAGATCCGCGTTTATATAGAGAATATTAGTGATCAGAATATTCAAGTGGCGACGGCAACGGAAGAGCAGTCAAGTGTGGTCAGTGAAATCAACCGCACCGTTGAAGATATTAATCATCTCACCATGGAAACAACAACAGTAGCTGAGGAGCTCACTGTTAGTAGCGAACATTTGAAAAAAGTTTCTAAGCAACTCGATAGCCTAGTGAACAATTTTAAATTGTAATTTTGATACTTTAGGCTTAGATATTAGAAATGTGATAACTATTCCATAACTTAACACGACATAAGACATGTCTATGAAAAATGGTATTATTTTTGAGAATTTTAGTATTTTTATAGGAATCGGTTGTGGACCCTGTGATATCGCAATTAAAGAAGGATTTTTATGCGCAGATTCGCTCTCTCAAAGACGGTCCGACATCTGAATCTCAAACGACCTTAGCACTGCTCACAGAAGAAGAGTTGCAACAACTCGAACAAATGTGGGTTGAACTGGCTGTTTGGAAGCAGTCGCAGAATATCTAACTGCCCACAAATTGATTAGCGCAAATTTTCGTAATAATCCCAAATAAAAAGCCAGCAGAACAGATGCTGGCTTTTTTTGTTTATCACGTCGGCTGTTAATTATACGCGCGTGCGACACGTCCAAGTGATGACAGTTGATAATGTTCAGCGTATGCGGGGATGAAGATTGAGTGACCTTTTTTCACGGTTAGAGACTCACCATTGTCATGGGTTAAGGTCGCATCAGCATCAATGGCAAAGATAATTTCAGCACTGTTGATTTTCACGTTAACTTGCGCGGTATTGAAGTAAATCGCAAACTTAAAATCGCGGACTGGGACAGGGAACAATAATGCTCCATTTTCTTCGATTGGTTTCAATAACAGGCTTGAAGCTGGTTTTTCTTCAAATAGCGTGCATGATGCGAGCTCTTCAATATCCATGTGTTTGGGTGTTAGGCCAGCGCGCAACACGTTGTCTGAGTTGGCCATGATTTCAAGCCCGGTACCTTTCAAGTAGGCGTGTGGCGTTCTGGCGTCTAAAAACATGGCCTCACCCGGAGCTAAAGTGAGTACATTGAGCATTAATGGAGAAAATAGACCAATATCACCGGGGTACTGTTGTGCCAGCTCTAAAATAAGCTCAAAAAGATCATCATCTGAATGATGGTGGGCATACGCTAATAATGCATTCACCGCATGTTCTTTTTGCTCGCCAGTTAATGATAGCAATGCACTAAAAAAGGTTTTTAAACCTTGTGATGTTGGGCTGTGTGCAAAGGCATCGACCAGGGTTGAAATCGCATTGATATTCAGCGTTTGAAATTGTTCAACTGTCTCTGTGATTGGGCGAAACCCATTCATCGCTTGATAAGGGGTAAGGGCGTAAACCAATTCCGGCTTGTGGTTAGGATCTTTGTAGTTGCGATGTCCGGCGTTGAGTGGGATCCCCGCTTGATTTTCTTTCTCAAAGCCAATTTCCGCTTCTTGCTTACTTGGGTGAACTTGAATCGAAAGGGCGTTCGCTGCGGCAAGTACTTTGAAAAGATAAGGTAACTCACCAAAGGTTGCCGCGGTAGCCGCAGAAAGAAACGCTGTTTTATCTTGGTTGATCATCTCAAGCAACGAAACAGGTTCGCCATTCACATGAATTTGTGAGCATCCATTTGGGTGTGCTCCCATCCAAATTTCTGCTTGTGGAGCCTTGGTTGGGTTAGCAATATCAAACAAGTGCTGAATCGAAGTCGTGCTTCCCCACGCATAGTTTTGGATGACATTGTCCATCAAAAAGAAAGGTTGTTTGTTATTGGTCATAGTACATCTCACAAAAAATCAAAATAAAAACAAAGTAGCAGTACACAGAGTAAGAGAAATAAAAAACTCCCGAGTTAAAGCGGGAGTACAACATAAAGTCAGAAGCTCAGCGTTGATGAACATTAAGCCGTTGTTTGTTGTAATTTCGCTTGGCGCATTTTTTTCAGAGTGATACAAACAACACCTGTTACTACAGCACCGGTTGCCATGCAAAGCAAAGCTAGCAAAGGCTTATTCATGGCACCGAGCAATGCTACTACAGGACCGCCGTGGGCAACACTGTTTGTAATGCCAAAAGTGAACGCCATAACCGCTGCAACCATCGACCCCAAGATGTTTGCTGGAATGACTGACATCGGATCTTGCGCGGCAAATGGAATCGCCCCTTCAGAGATACCAACCAAGCCCATTGCACCGGAAGCTTTCCCTGCTTCAATTTCAGAGGCTTCAAACAAGTTCAGTTTACGGCCCAGAACGGTTGCTAAAGCCATACCGAGTGGCGCGACTGGAATGGCACACGCCATTGCACCCATAAATTGAGTTTGACCGCTGGCAATCATACCAACAGAGAAGAGGAATGCCACTTTGTTAAATGGGCCACCCATATCAAAGCCAGCCATGCCGCCGAGCACAATACCGAGCAGTATCACGTTACCTGAGCTCATGCTCGTAAGTAGTGCGGTTAAACCATCCATCAAGCTTGCAATCGGCGCGCCGATAACAAAAATAAAGAGCCCAGAGATAAAGAGTGAGCCTGCGATGGGTGCAATCATGATTGGCACAAGTGGTTGAATAAACTTGTGAAAATGGATGCTTGTTAACCATTTGATGAAATAACCGACTAAAAGGCCAGCAATAATGGCACCGATAAAACCTGTACCGGCATCTGCGCCGTAGAATGACCCGTTGTTAGCGATCCAACCACCAATTAAGCCAGGAGTCAGAGCAGGGCGATCGGCGATCGCGTACGCGATGTAACCTGCAAGAATGGGGATCATCAATGTAAAAGCAACCACACCGACGTTCAGCACTTGGTTCCACATACTGCCGTCAGGAATGGCCATACCCGCTTCGGTTGGCTCGCCGCCAATAGCGAGAGCTAAAGCAATCAACAAGCCGCCAGTAACAACGAATGGGATCATATGCGATACACCATTCATCAAATAGCGGTATAAATCGGAGCGAGCTTGCGCCGCTTTGCCTTTCCCATCTAAAGTCTTGGTACTGGCATCGGCTTGATATTTTGGTGCGCTGAGGGCTTTTTCAATCAACCCTTTTGCATCACGAATCGGCGCTTTAACGCCAGTTTCAATCAGTTTTTTACCCGCAAAGCGCACCATGTCAACTTGCTTGTCGCAAGCCACGATGATCGCATCAGCTTTAGCGATCTCTTCATCCGTTGGGCTATTTTTCACCCCAATCGAACCGTTGGTTTCGACTTTTATTTGATAACCCATCGCGGCGGCCCCTTTTTCCAGCGCTTCAGCGGCAAGATAAGTGTGTGCAACACCCGCTGGGCAGCCCGTTACGCCAATCAAAAAGCCTTTATTGGCTTCAACATCGGTTGTTTTTTCGGTTTTTTGTAGCAACAAATCTAGCGCTGCTTGCTCTGTTTTGGCGTCTAAGAAACGTTCAATGAACCCTTCTTCAATCAGCTTAGAAGAGAGCTCTGCCAGCACTTCAATATGATGATTTGAACCACCATCAGGTGAGGCTATCATGAAAAATAATTTAGAAGGCAAGCCATCTTCCGCGCCATATTCGATACCGCTTTTGCTGATGCCTATAACAACTGCAGGCGAGATAACGGCGGAACTTTTGGCATGAGGCAGCGCGACACCATCTTCAAATCCAGTGTTACCAAGCTCTTCACGAGCATAGATATCGGCTAAAAACTGCGATTTATCGCTGATGCGTCCTTGTTCTAACAGTACATCGACCAGCTCTGAGAAAACGCCATCTTTTGATGTTGCTTTCAAATCAAGCCGGATCAAGTTCTCATTAATGAGTTGAGTGATCATGTTTCGTCCCCTATATGGTTTTTATCCCCTTCGCACTTGAAGCTGAGCCATGTTGGCTGCAACTTCAAACTGTTTGGGGATATTGTTATTGCGCACCGCGCTTTTTGTTGGAGATATTGTGAGCGCCTCGGGTGAGCAGTGGTAGTGTAAGAAACTGGCATTTACTGGATTATTGTAACCTGTGGCTGCAAACGTGATCAGGCTCTTATTTTGGTTTTAGGGTGATAATTTGAACTTATGATTAATTTTATATTTTAATTCAATTGGATAAATTGATTATTTTGCTTTTTCGAGCGGAGTTATCGAATGCGTAATGGTTGGTGATTCATGAGGCATTGGATTATAGTTGCCTCGTTTATTGATGGGTATAGGGTGAGTTTTGTGATCCCAGTATTTAAAAATGTGATTGAAGTGCTGCTCTCGGAGCGAGAAAGTTTTAATCGAATATGGTTTGCTGGGGACAAAATAACGCCGCCAGCGTTCAGTTACCAAGTCAATTTCCCTCGTCTAGAATTGGTCTTAAGCGGCGTGTATAGCAACGAAATCGAAGAGATTGAACACGGTATTAGTAAGGTCAACATCTTATCTGGTGATGCGCTTTATATACCCCCGAACTGCTGGAATAAACCCGATTGGCAAGAGAGCTGTTCGGTCTTGAGTTTGCTATTTGGCCGTCGTCAAATGGGGTTTAGTTTGGTCAGTACACACAAAGGCGAGAGTGGTTTTTATGATGTTCAGAAACACAGTATCCCAACGCGTACTGGGCACGCGATTGATCACATGCTCGAAGGGCTAAATGCATTAGCACGTGAGCCTCAGAAAAGCCCAATGGACGAACATTTGTTGTTGGCTCTGTTGAGTTACAGCGCCACAATGCTTGATCAACCGACCGCTTCTCCTAAAAAGCGCAGTGAAGATTTATACCAAGGTATCTGCATCTATATCCAAGAAAATTTTCATCGCAATATTTGCCGTGACAGCATCGCACAGCGGTTTAACATTTCCGCCAACCATTTATCGCGCATGTTTCGCCAACAAGGACACATGACTCTTGCTGATTACATCACTTGGGTAAGAATTGAACGGGCAAAATTTATGTTGAAGAAATACACCTTTCGTTTAGCCGAAGTGGCCACGCGCTGTGGATTTCAAGATGTGAATTATTTTTTCCGCGTATTTAAAAGCAAAGCGGGTATGACTCCATCTGAATATCGAACTCTGTCGCAATAAAGCTATTCATTTTGTATTGGGTCGCACGGCTTAGCCATCACGTGCAGCAAAATGGCTTTAAGGGTTTCTTCTCTTTTTGCCGTAAGTAGCCATTGACGATGTTCCTCTTTCAGCAACCAACGAGTTAACTGCGTGACCGGTTTAATCACGGTTCGCGGCGCTGATGTCGGCAGTAATAAGGTGATGATCAGCGACACATCGCCGGATTTTTCTGACCATGATAGCGGGTTTGCTAACCAGTGAACCGCCAGTGTTGGCTGGGCAATTCGTGCGTGAATGATATGGGGTAGCGCTATTCCATGGCCAATAATGGTCGGGGAGATGGCTTCTCTTTTTTCCAGCGCATGCAAAATATCATGACAATGCGTGGGCATGATCTGCTTAGCAATCGTGTCGAGTGCCTCTAATTTGCTAACCACTGGGCCTAATGTGGCGTAATGCCACTGTAGCGAAAAGGGCAGTTGAAAAGCAGAGTGGGTGGCAAACGCCAATTCCGCTTTAGCATTTTGTTTGTGCGATGTTGAAATAAGCAGTGTGTGCTCGCGTAAATACTCTGTCATCACCATGCAGGCCAACTCGGCGTCGAGCCCTTCAATGGCAATTTGGCATACATCTCCCGGGTTTGAACCAAGGCTTAACACTTGCAGTGTATGGTTGAGCATTGCCTTGTTGTCACGCGTGATGTTAAACAGCACCACCACCGAGCGAAAATGGCGGTTGAGATCTTTCAATTCATTTAATTGCCAGCTGACCAGACCGCCTGCTTTTAAAACAAAGGTGATGCGCGTTGTGATCATCGGCGGTTACAAATAACGATCTAAAACAGATTGCACGTTCGTCAACACTTCTTCAATGGACACCTGAACCGTTTTGCAACCAACAAAACGTTCACGCTGTTCAATGTCGATATCTGAAGCGATGAGGATCAGATCCGCGTTGACAATATCTGCCACTGTCAGTGGGTTCTCGACACCCATTGCTCCTTGGGTTTCGACTTTAATTGAGATATTACGCTTATTCGCTTCTTTTTTGAGTGCGTCTGCGGCCATATAGGTGTGCGCGATGCCTGTTGGACAAGCGGTTACTGCGATAATTTTCATAACGAAAGATAATAGAGAAATGATGAGTGAGTATAAGGAGGATGAAAGCGTGACTCAACCGAAGTTTACGCTAAGCCAGTACCCTAATGACTGTAGCACTCAGGCTACTCGGCTTTGCACATAAACTTTGCACTGGCCGTAGAATAGGGAAGCCCATCATAAAAAATGGTGCTGCACAGATAGTAAATGTGACGTTTTTGTTTGATAAGATGCGCTTCGACTTGTAACGGTACATTCAGTGGAATAGGGTGCAGATAACGTACGTTTAGCTCTGCCGTCATCGCATAAATGCACTGTGCAAACAGACAATGTGTCATGGCAGCGTCATGCAAGGTGCTGATAAGTCCACCCTGCATGACCCCTTGATAGCCTTGCATCTTTTCTGTTGCTACAATCTGTGCGCATACTCTCCCCGTTTCTGTTTGGTTAAATTGCAGTGTGTGCGTTTCAGAAAAGAACGGGGCACAACACACCGCGCAGTGGCAATGTTGTAGGGGAGGCTGAATGTTCATAAGTTCACCAAACTGTTTTTAAATGATTAGGAGAAGAAAATGGCAAGACCCAAAAAAATTCGTCGTGTTTGTGGTCAAGCGGCGTATGCATGCTTCAAACCCAACGGTGTCAAATTATCTGAATTGAACACAGTAGATTTACTGCCAGAAGAACTTGAAGCGTTGCGTTTGGCTGATAAAGAGGGGCTTAGCCAATTACAAGCGGCTACGCAGATGGGCATATCGCGACAAACCTTTGGTAATATCGTTAACCAAGCAAGAGCGAAAGTCGCGACTTGCTTGGTGGAAGGTCATGCGTTGATGTTGGTTGAGCGCTAACGCTCGTGATCAGGTTCTTGAATTTGATACAACACCTTCTGATGCTCATTACAAACGTCTACGCAGTTACATTCTCTTTCAATATCGATATTTGCTAACCCACCACAACTGCCTTGCAGCGAGCGGCGGCGAAACAAAACACCGATCGCCATCAAGACAATAATGCCAATAAAAAACGCAAAGGTTATAACATAAGTCATTATTTCCCCTCGACAATCTCTTTTACTTTCAGCACTTTCTTCAACGCTTCTATGGTAGTTGGTGACAGCATTCTGGGTGCCAGTTTGTTATGTTTACCCACTTTCTTCGATCCACATTGACTAGCACAACGTTTCTTCGATTTATTGGCTGAAGGCTTGCCAAAAGAGACGTCGGTGACGGGCAGAAGATGGTTTGGATGAAGTGATGTTAATTGGCTGCCTCTTGGTGCGTAATATACCTCAATCTTCTTTTCTAAAATTGCTGCTAACATATTTTGTCCGATATTGCGGACGATAACAGCGTCCACTCTATTCTCTCTTAGCAGTGCCAGTAGCTGTTTTTTGTGGCCACAACTGCCCTCGGTTTTCGTAACGTCAATACGTTGGCTAGTGGCGGTGGTATCGTCCACAATCATCAATTGAGGCGCTTTGGCAAAGTGATTAAAAAGCGAGTTTTGATCACAAGGGATGGCATAAATCATCATGGCTCCTAAAGTTTATCGGGTTCTTGTATTTAAAATACACCTTATTATTGGCATATGCCAATAATAAAAATGACAATTTAAGAGTTCATTAATTAAAAGTCGTGGTGCTGTTTGGTAAATCGAGACCCGATATGGCGTAAAAATACGCGAATAAATTGCAGGCGTATGTAACAAGCCTCATCTACACTTTGTGAGCAGTCAAATGAAAGTTAAATCTATTGCATATTGGAAACCTGCAATTGTAAACGTTAACATCTGGTGTTTTGAGAGGTATGATCTCTTTCGTGGTGGATCGCACTTTTAAAAAGAGAAATAGGTCTCGATGTTACATTGCGTTACGTATGATTACTTAGTTTTGCAATAGTTATCAAACTCTTCACAAGAAACTGCATGAAAATGCGATTTCAAAACTGAAATTTTAACTGGTTCACATTAATTGTTTGTTTTACTACTATACTTTGAAAGGTAAACGTTTTCACTGCTGTTTCTCAGAGTTAACGTTTCTCCCCCTACACAACGTAATAACAACACTAACAAATAGGACTTGTTCAATGAGAAAGTTAACTACTTTAGCCATGCTTGCGGCTGGTATGAGTTTCGGCACTCAAGTCATGGCTGACACAACGATCGGTGTGACCGTTTATAAGTACGATGATAACTTTATGTCAGTTGTTCGCCAAGCGATTGAAAAACAGGCAAATAATGACGGCAACACCAAGGTTTTGATGAATGACTCACAAAACAGCCAATCAATGCAAAATGACCAAGTGGATGTCATGTTGGCTCGTGGCGTGAAAGCACTGGCGATCAACCTTGTCGACCCTGCAGCTGCACCAAGTATTATTCAAAAAGCGAAAATGGATGATGTTCCTATCGTTTTTTACAACAAAGAACCGAGTGCTAAAGCGCTCGCTTCATATGACAAAGCCTATTATGTGGGTACAGATTCAAAAGAGTCGGGCATCATCCAAGGCGATCTCATTGCGCAACACTGGAAAGCCAATCCTGCTTGGGATAAAAACGGTGACGGTGTACTGCAATATGTAATGCTGAAAGGCGAACCAGGTCACCCAGATGCGGAAGCTCGTACTTCTTATTCTGTGAAAACCATTAACGAAAATGGCATCAAAACAGAAGAGCTACACATGGATACTGGTATGTGGGATACCGCCATGGCAAAAGATAAAATGGATGCTTGGTTATCTGGACCCAACGGCAGCAAAATCGAAGTTGTGATTGCCAATAATGATGGTATGGCGATGGGTGCGATTGAAGCGTTACGCGGTGCGGGTGCGAAAGTACCAGTATTCGGTGTTGATGCGTTAGCAGAAGCATTAGCATTAGTTAAATCTGGCGACATGGCAGGCACTGTGCTTAATGATGCAGATTCACAAGCGAAAGCGACATTTGAACTTGCACGTAATTTAGCCAACGGCAAAGCTGCAACCGAAGGCACTCAATGGGAAATGGCCAATAAGATTGTTCGTGTTCCTTATGTTGGTGTGGATAAATCGACACTCGAGTAACCTAAAGTTCAAGGGGGAAGTCATTCCCCCTTTACTCCCTAACTTATAGGGTGTTTATACAATCAATAATAAATAATTGCTGATTAAATTTTATTTAATATTGAATGGTATTAATCAAAGAATAAATAAGTGATGCCATGGTAAATCAAGAGCATGAATTTCTGTTAGAAATGACAGGAGTGAGTAAAGAGTTTCCCGGGGTTAAGGCATTAGATAAAGTTAATTTGAAAGTTCGACCACACTCTATTCATGCATTAATGGGAGAGAATGGTGCAGGTAAGTCGACGCTATTAAAATGCCTTTTTGGAATTTATGATAAAAACGAAGGTGATATTATATTTTTAGGCGAACATGTGAATTTTCAATCGTCTAAGCAAGCTTTGGAGGCGGGTGTTTCCATGGTCCACCAAGAGCTTAACCAAGTATTACAATGTTCTGTAATGGATAATATTTGGCTAGGGCGTTACCCAAAGAAAGGACTCTTTGTCGATCACGATAAAATGTATCGTGATACCAAAGAGATCTTTGATGAACTCGATATTGATATAGACCCGAAAATTAAAGTGGCTAAATTATCGGTATCACAAAGGCAGATGGTCGAAATAGCGAAAGCGTTTTCTTATAACGCGCGCATTGTGATCATGGATGAACCCACGTCCTCTTTGACTGAAAAAGAGGTATCGCATCTTTTTACTATCATTAACAAGTTGAAAGAAAAAGGCTGTGGCGTGGTGTACATCTCTCACAAAATGGAAGAAATATTTACTATTTGTGATGAGATAACCATCTTGCGTGATGGGCAATGGGTTGATACGAGGCCGTTGAAAGGGCTTGATATGGACAAAATCATTTC
Organism: Vibrio sp. V15_P4S5T153; assembly: GCF_963874485.1. Taxonomy (NCBI): domain Bacteria; kingdom Pseudomonadati; phylum Pseudomonadota; class Gammaproteobacteria; order Vibrionales; family Vibrionaceae; genus Vibrio; species Vibrio sp. V15_P4S5T153. The sequence goes on from NZ_CAWNHR010000011.1 coordinate 678,520, forward strand.
GATGATGGTTGGCCGTGAATTAACACAGCGCTTTCCCACAAAGACCAATGTGCCAAAAGAAATTATCCTCGAAATCAAAAATTTAACAGCACTGAACCAACCCTCTATTCAGGATATTTCGTTTGATCTCAGAGAAGGTGAAATCTTAGGTGTGGCTGGGCTCGTCGGTTCAAGACGCACTGATATTGTGGAAACCATTTTTGGGGTTCGTGAGCGTAGTAACGGCCACATTATGTTACATGGCCGAGAGATGAAAAACCGTGATGCACATGAAGCGATCAATAGTGGTTTTGCGTTGGTGACAGAAGAACGTCGTTCAACCGGCATTTACAGTAATTTAGATATTACCTTTAACTCTTTGGTTGCCAATGTGGATGAATACAAAACCAAATTAGGTTTACTGAGTAATAAAAAAATGAGGAGTGATACACAGTGGGTAATCGACTCCATGAGTGTAAAAACACCTTCTCATGAAACATCAATCGGTTCTTTGTCTGGTGGTAATCAGCAGAAAGTCATTATTGGCCGTTGGTTGTTAACTCAGCCAGAAATATTAATGCTTGATGAGCCGACTCGGGGTATTGATGTCGGAGCAAAGTTTGAAATTTATCAATTGATATTGGAATTAGCGAAAAAGAATAAAGGGATTATTATTATCTCTTCCGAAATGCCAGAGTTGTTAGGCATTACCGATAGAATATTGGTGATGAGTAATGGCCGAGCTGCGGGAATCGTTAATACTAAAGACACTTCACAGAATGAAATATTAGAGCTGGCCTCTCGTTACCTCTAGGGAAATTATTATGGATTCAGTTAAAACATTTGCAATGAAGCACCTAAAGGAAGGTGCGATCTATGCGGTTCTATTTATTCTTCTGGCAATTATTATTATTCAGGAGCCATCATTTTTAAGTTTACGCAACTTTAGTAATATATTAACGCAATCTTCAGTGCGCGTTATTATTGCATTGGGTGTGGCGGGGCTGATTGTAACGCAAGGAACCGACCTTTCTGCTGGACGTCAAGTGGGTTTAGCCGCTGTAATTTCGGCAACACTTTTACAATCAATTGATAACGTCAACAAAGTATTCCCTAGCATTGGTGACGTGCCGATTGTGGCTGTGATTCTTTGTGTGTGCGCGATCGGCGCAATCATCGGCTTAGTGAACGGTGTGATTGTTGCTTATTTAAAAGTAACGCCGTTTATCGCCACATTAGGCACCATGATCATCGTCTACGGGATTAACTCTCTCTACTACGATTCGGTGGGTGCATCTCCAATTGCAGGTTTTGATGAGCGTTTCTCTTCATTCACTCAAGGTTTTATTCGATTTGGAGATTTTAGGTTTTCGTACATAACCTTCTACGCCATTATCGCGATTATCTTTACATGGATTTTGTGGAATAAGACCGTTTTTGGTAAGAACATTTTCGCGGTCGGTGGTAACCCAGAAGCTGCAAAAGTTTCTGGTGTTAATGTGCCATTGACGCTACTGAAAGTGTATGCTCTATCGGGTGTGTTCTATGCGTTTGGCGGTATGTTGGAAGCTGGCCGTATCGGCAGTGCGACCAATAACCTTGGCTTCCTGTACGAGTTGGATGCGATTGCAGCCTGTGTTGTGGGTGGCGTGTCATTTGCTGGCGGCGTCGGAAGCATTGCGGGTGTGGTCACGGGTGTGCTTATCTTCACTGTGATCAACTATGGTATGACCTACATTGGCGTGAGCCCTTACTGGCAGTACATCATTAAAGGCGGCATTATTATTTTCGCTGTCGCGTTGGACTCAATGAAGTACGCGAATAAGAAATAGCCGCCTAAGAGCAGAAATACAATTTTCGACATTTAATCGCCGAAAATTGTCGAAATAAAATAAACAAAGAGCGCTTTTATCGGCGCTCTTTTGCTATTGCCCAGTAGGAAGCGTACGTTTTTCAAAATAGCGCACAATCTCCTCGATCAATATTTTGATACGTGACGGTTGGTGATCACGATTGGGATAGAGCAGATGCAAGTCCGATCCTGTGGCCAAATCGTGTGAACTAAAACTTTGCCGATAATCTTCCAAGAGAAGAACGAGTTTCCCAGCATTGAGGTCGGGTTGAATATCGAGTTGTGATTTGAGTGCAATACCTGCGCCTTCGAGTGCCCACTGGCGAATCACTTCGCCATCATTAGACAAACGTGATGGTTTGATCAGAATATCTTGAACGACATCTCCTTTAAGAAAAGACCAACGCGTTAATGATTCACTTTTGCGTAGCATACCCAAGCAAGCATGCTGTTTGAGATCCTCTGGGTGCGTCGGTTGACCATGACACGCTAAATATGCGGGTGAGGCACAAAGAACGCGGCGACTTGTTGCTAATTTTCTGGAAACCAATTGACTATCTTTGAGTGTGCCGTAACGCAATACCAAATCAAGTTTTGTTTCATATATCCCTAACACACTGTCACTAAAGGTAATCTGAGGCACAATTTTAGGATGTCTTGCTAAGAAGGAGTCGAGCAGTGGCATCAAATGTTGTCGCCCGAGATCTTTGGGTGCTGAAATTTTTATATTGCCTTCCAAGTGTGTTTTCTCGGCGAATAGCGAAGACTCGACTTCAGTGATGTTGGCTAAGGTTTGTAAACATAATGGATAGAAACGTTCGCCGGCTTCCGTCAATGCAATTTTACGTGTGGTTCTTTGCAGCAATTTCACGCCATAGTGGCGTTCAAGCTCTTGCAGTTTTAGTGTGACTGAAGCGGCGGACATATTGATGGCTTTTGCGGCGGCCGCCAACCCTTGTTGCTCAACAATGGCAACAAAGACCTCCATGTTCAATAATTTGTTCATTAAGATTCTATATCGCAGTTATTGTTAAGTAATCCTAAATACTCTTTTTAATTATAGCTAGATTATTTAGTGATTCTTTTGTTATAGCCTATGGATAACAACCCAATACAGAGCGATTGAATGATGAGTAGCTTATTTTCCCCGATACAAATCGGTCCACTTTCTTTGAATAACCGGCTGGTAATGGCCCCGATGACGCGTGCTCGGACAAGTCAACCGGGTAATGTTCCCAACGACATCATGGCGCAATATTATGCTCAGCGAGCGAGTGCTGGTCTGATTATTACTGAAGCAACACAAATATCAGACGATAGCCAAGGATACTCATTTACTCCTGGCATATACACGCCAGAACAAATTGTGGGTTGGCAGCAGGTCACTCAAGCCGTGCATGACCGCGGAGGAAAAATAGTGAATCAGCTATGGCATGTAGGGCGAGTATCGCATCCTGTTTTTCAACAAGGTCAAAAGCCGATGGCTCCTTCAGCTATTGCTCCAGTCGATACCAAAGTCTGGATTGCACAGCCGGGGAGTGCCGGTGAGATGATGGAATGCGTTGAACCAAGAGCAATGACATTGCAAGAGATTAACCAAGTGGTACGCGATTTTGCTAATGCTGCACACAATGCGATTGCGGCTGGCTTTGATGGCGTCGAAATTCATGGTGGTAATGGCTATCTGATCGATCAGTTTTTACGAACCAATTCGAATCATCGCACTGATCAATATGGTGGCAGCAGAGAAAACCGCTTACGTTTTCTTATGGAAGTTGTGAGTGCAATCATTGATAAGGTTGGCGCTGACAAAGTTGGAGTTCGCTTGGCGCCTTACATCACATTTAAAGATATGAACTGCCCAGATATCGTCCCAACGATTTTACAAGCGGCGGAGCAATTACAGAAACTCGGTATTGCGTATCTGCATTTGTCAGAAGCTGATTGGGATGATGCTCCACAAATCCCTGAAGATTTTCGCCAACATTTACGTGAGCTGTTCACCAATACCATTATTGTTGCAGGCCGATATGACGTTGAGCGAGCAAACCAAATCTTGGAAAATGGCTACGCCGACTTAGTCGCATTTGGGCGTCCCTTTATTGCGAATCCAGACTTAGTCGAGCGTTTGAAAATGAACCGTACATTATCGGCATTTGATCCAAGTTGCTTATTTGGTGGAGGTACTAAGGGATATACAGATTATCCAAACCATTCCTAAATCGACATAGCCAGCAGTCGTTTGTTTTATGATTCTGCTGGCTTTTTTACAACTGGTTGGCCGTTATAAAACAATGAGCCATTAACGCGCACCAAAATGATACGCTAAAAGTAATAAGGCCACAGAATAAACATCCATGTGAATGCTGAAAATATCAACGCGATCAGTACGGCAGCTGAACCGATGTCTTTGGCGCGGCCACTGAGTTCGTGCCATTCGCTACCGACGCGGTCAACCACGGCTTCCACAGCGGAATTCATCAACTCCACAATCACAACTAAGACTAAGCAACCAATCATCATGATTTGCTCAATTTTAGTGACAGGCAAAAAGAAAGTAATGGTAATCAACAAAATTGAAGTGACAGTTTCTTGTCGAATAGCGGCTTCGTTTAGCCACGCGGCTTTCAGCCCTTGTATTGAATAACCTGTGGCATAAAACAGACGCTTTATACCCGTACGACCTGGTTTCATAAAATGAACAACCTAATAATGAATAACTATGACAATGGGCATGAGTGAATTACGTGTAGACGTAAAATAGCCTTCGCCCCGCACCCTCATGTTAAAAAAGAGAATCAATGACGTCAGTTCACTGATTCTCTTAAGTGGCCCGATATTAAACGCCCACCACGGGTAGTACAAGAGTAAAGCAAGCGCCTCCGAACACACTTTTAGCCACCGATACTTGGCCGTTGTGGCGTAAAACGATCTGTTTGACGATGGCCAAGCCTAACCCGAAGCCTGATTGTCGCTCTCCACGTGAGAGATCCGCGCTGTAAAAAGCATCAAAAATGAATGGCCAGTGCTGCGGGTCAATCCCTTCTCCATCATCATGGATATCAATTTGCACTGCTTGACCTGCGTTGATCACGGAGGTTTCAACGGCTATTTTGCTTTTGGCGTATTTCTGAGCATTACCCAATAAATTATCCAGAGCTCTTTTGAGAAGGTATGGATCGACTTGTAAGGTGGCGACTTGTGCTAATGGTAGCAACTGGATCTCGACTACGCTGTTGCTACGCCATTTACCTAGTATCGGTTCGAGCCAGTAATTGAGCTGAATTGTCTGCATATTGAGTTCGTTTTCTGGCCTTTCAACTTTCGCGTAGTAAAGAAGCTCATCGACCATCGTTTCCATCTCTTCGGTATCTTCGATGATACTGGCGACTTTCGCCGCTTGTTTTGGTGTCAGAGATTCATCGGCCAACATTTCTGCTTGCCATTGGATCCGAAAGATAGGGGTGCGTAACTCATGAGCTACGGCATTACTCAGCGCTTTATTGCTGAGCACCAAAGCGGAAATTTTGCTTGCCATGTAGTTAAAGCTTTTGTTTAAAGAGCCGACTTTATCGCCGCTTTTGATGGAGGCGCGAGCGGTTAGATCACCAGCGGCAAAGGCTAAGGTCACTTTTTCCAATTCACGCACTCGCCGACTGATGAACCAGATCAGCAACACACAGTACAGTGCAAAGCCGACGACAAGCAGCAAAAGTGAGAGATTATCTGCGAAGAAAATGGCTTGCCTCAGTGGTGATTCTTCATCGGGTTTAAAGCTGTAAATTGGTGAGGTGGACGTCAGGCGCAGCCATAAAAAACGGTCATCATCGTAGTAGGTGTAGGCATTGGGGGCGGTGGTAAAGAAAAACGCTCGTACATCCGTAGGTAAGGTCTTTTCAGTATGCGTCTCTATCAGTTGTCGTGTTTTATCGGCATATTCTTTTAGTACATTTAAGGTGCTGGCTTCACCCTCATGCTGATAAATACGAGTGACCAAGTCATGAAATGCTTCAGCTTGATAATCTTCAAGTACATAATCGTAGTCAGTACCAAGCTGGTAAACGACCAGTTCAATGGTAATGAGTGTCGCTAAAAAAAAGAGCAATAAACCAACAAAAGATTCAACGTAGATACGACGCATACAGGTTTCTTCTAAAATACGTGGTCATTACCACGTGTCTGGTACAAAAAGGTATCCTTTCCCTCGGACCGTAATAATGCGTTTCGGTGTGGAAGAATCATCACCGAGTTTTTTACGCAAAATGACAATCTTGTTATCGACGGTTCTATCAAGCCCATCGTATTCAATCCCGCGTAACGCTTTGGTTAATACATCCCGTGATAGGACTTGATCTGGTGTTGATGCCAGTAGCCACAGCAAGTCGAATTCGCTGTCGGTCATCGCTACGGCCTCACCATTCATTTCACACAGATGTCGAGATTGATTGAGAGACAAGGCCCCAAATTCAAGCACGGTTTTCGCGGTTTGAATTGGCTCGTTGTCGACTCTGCGCAGTAGCATACGCATTCTTGCAAGCAAGACGCGTGGTTTAATCGGCTTTGTCACAAAATCATCGGCACCAATTTCCAGTGCTGCAACGTGATCAAAATCGTCATCACTGGCGGTCAGCATCAATATCTTACCGTTGTACATAGGACGGATCTGTCTACAAATTGTCAGCCCATCTTCACCGGGTAGCATTAAATCCAGTAACACGATATCTGGTTGTTGCTCTAAAATGACCGCGCTCGCTTTGGCACCTTCAGCAAGGGCAATGACGCTAATATCTTGACTTTCAAAGTATTCTGTTAACATTTCTCTGAGTTTTAGATCATCTTCAACGATGATTAAAGAGTGTCTATCCGTCATGGAGACTCCTAGATAGGTACGATGAACGACATGACAATCGCTGACATTGGAAAAATTTGAAGTGCATAGTAAAGCAAAGACCCAGCATTTTCGCTAGGTCTTTGTATGGTTGGATGAGTTTCTATTGATACAATCTCTTGTTATTCAACTGCTTTGGTCGGTGAAGAGCGAAGTTTGTTCGCCAGCATCACCACAAACGGGCTAGTCAACATCACGACTGCAAGCACGGTAAACACGAAAGTGATCGGACGTTCCCACAAGAAGCTTAACTCCCCATCGCTGATCATCAACGCGCGGCGAAGGTTCTCTTCCATTAATCCACCCAAAATAAAGCCAAGCAGCAGCGGTGCCAGTGGGAAGTTGGCTAACCGCAGAGCAATCGCCCCCATCGCGACGATCAACATTACGTAAACATCCATAGTGTTAAACGAAACCAAATAAACACCGGTGATTGAGAAGAACAAAATCATCGGCAGCAATACGGTTCTTGGCACTGCCAATAGCCTTGAAATATAAGGAATAAGCGGTAAGTTAAGGATGATAAGTACAATATTACCGAGATACATTGAGATGATGACAGACCAAAAGACATCAGGGTGATCAACAAATAAACGAGGACCAGGTTGAATGCCGTAAGAAAGCAGGGCTCCAAGCATGATCGCTGTGGTGCCAGAGCCGGGAATGCCGAGTGTCAACAGCGGAACAAAAGATCCGCTAGAGGCGGCGTTATTGGCTGACTCTGGTGCAACAAGCCCACGCAAAGACCCTTTACCGAACTCTTCTTTTTTATCTTTGGGCGCTAAGCTGCGCTCCATACCATAACTCAAAAATGCGGCGATGGTTGCGCCAGCGCCGGGCAACACGCCGGTGAAAAAACCTAAAATGGAAGCACGAATTGAAACGGGAGCCGCTTCTTTAAATTCTGCCTTGGTGATTTTCATACTGCCCAAGTTGCTGATTTTATTCTGTTCATCTGTACGCGTGTCGTTTTCTGGTTTTAAAATACCCATTAATGTCTCGCCTAAAGCGAATGTCGCCATCGCCAACAAGAGGAAGCTAAAACCGTCCATTAAATCAGTTAAGCCAAAGGTAAAACGTTCCACACCTACGCCTTTATCAATACCAACGGTAGAGAGCATCAAGCCAAGAACAACCATCATCCATGCTTTAAGGACTTGTCCTTTTCCAGCAAAGGCGGCGACCGCCGATAGACCGAGTAGCATCAACGCAAAATAGTCAGAGGATTGAAAACTCAGTGACACGCTGGCCAGTGCAGGCGCTGCGACCAAGAGCATAATCGCTGACAAGGTTCCGCCTGTAAAAGAGGCGTAAGCGGCGATGGCTAACGCTTTACCAGCTTGGCCTTTTTGCGCCATGGGGTAGCCATCAAACGCGGTGACCACGGTTGCCGAGCATCCGGGAGCATTAATCAAAATGGAGGAAGTGGAGCCGCCAAAAATAGCGCCGTAATAAACGCCGGCCATTAAAATCAAACCTGAAGATGGCTCAAGGCCATAGGTGATCGGGATCATCAACGCGATGGCCGAAATCGGGCCAAGCCCGGGTAACATGCCGATAAAAGTACCGACGAAACAGCCCACAATCACCATGAAGATGTTCATTGGCATCATGGCGGTAGAAAGCCCTTGTAAAATTCCATCTAACATAATCAGTTCCTACCAGAGTGTGAAAATAACGCCGGGCTCAAGGTAAATGTCCAAACCTTGAGTAAGCAGCAGATAAAACGCGATGACAAAGGGAAAAGAAGCACCAAATAACACTGATTTGCGTCTTTCACCCAAAATATAAAAGCCAGCGAGTAGAAAGAAACTGGTGGCCAGTACGAAGCCTAAATAGGTTAGGCCAAGTCCGTACAGCGCCATCAACACTAAAAAACCAATCAACAATTTCCAGTTGAAGTGCAATACCGCGCCGCTTTGTTTATCGGGCTGCCCTAACACCAGCATCAACAAAGAGAGGCCAATTCCAGCGTAAGTCAGCAGAGTCGGCAAGGTTTGGGCGTTAAACGGTTCATATTCATCACCGGGAAACATCGGTATTTGAGTCGTTTGATAGCCGTAGCAAAGGCTAAGAACAAGGAAGATCAACGCGCCAACGCGATCGCGGCACAGTAAATATTCTTTGCTGAAAAATTTGGTTGGCAGATCCGACATATCCAACTCCATGGTAAAAATAGGGGAGAAAAGAGCCGTGTAGCAGCGAGTTAATGAATTGATTAACTAAGGGCAAAGGGATAGGTGTACGGAGGTTTTCCTATTCATATTTGCCTGATAAACAAAGGAGTATTGAGCATAACTGCACACGGCAAAAGTGTTGCTAGCGGGGACAAGGCAAGGAACTGTCCCCTTAGCGACCTTACTTCAGGAAACCGAGCTCACGCATCAGATCACCCATCTCTTTCTCTTGGGCTTCTAAGAAGGCGTAAAACTCTTTATCCGCTTGATAGTTATCGATCCAACCATTACGGTCGCGGACGATTTTCCATTCATCGGTGGTGTACATTTTCGCTAATGCTGCGTTCCACTGATCAATCTTCTCTTGGCTGATCCCAGGGGCAGCGAAGAAGCCACGCCAGTTAGCAAAGACTGTTGGGTTGCCATAGTCAGTTAATGTTGGAATATTCGGGGCAGATTCCAAACGTTTAGGGGCGGTGATCGCCAAAATTTTCACTTGGCCAGACTTGGACATTTCAAGCACTTCACCTAAGCCTGTTGAAAGCAGTTGTGTTTCACCAGAAAGTAGTGCCGCCATGGCTTTGCCACCCGCGTCATAGGCGATGTAGCGAACTTCTTTTGGATCCAACCCTTGCCCTTTGAAAGCGGCTGCGGCGACTAAGTGATCCATACTGCCACGAGCAGAACCGCCAGCGACTTTCACTTTACGCGGGTTGTCTTTGAAATCGGCAACCGCATCTTCCCACGTTTTGTATTTTGAATCGCCCGCAGCAACGATAGCGCCATAATCAGAAACGGTGGCGGCAATCGGTGTTAAATCGCGGAAGGATTGTGGAAAAACACCGGATAAAGAACGAACAACAATCGGTGTAGAGTTGACCATCAAGGTATCTTCTTGGCGGTCTGCGGTTTCAATTAGGTGTGCAATCGCTTTACCACCACCACCACCGGATAAGTTTTGGTAAGACACATTGCCGACAATGTCGGTTTTCATCAGTACATCACCTGTACCACGAGCCGTCATGTCCCAACCACCACCCGCGCCACCGGGTACTAAAATGTGAAGTTTCTCAATATCAGCGGCGAAGCTGCTAATAGAAAAGGTTGCAGCCAGAATGGATGCAGTGAGGGTTGGTTTGAACTGCTTAAACATATTCACGTTCCTTATGTAGGGCGCATCTTCATCTTTACCTTGGAGCGTTTGTGATTGAATGCTACAGGCGGAGATAGGGTGCTTATCATTGTTATCATGACTGCATCAATGATCCAATGCAGATACGTTAAGTTAATAACCTGTTACAGGTTTGTCTCTAATGCGTAGATAAAAACAATATAGGGCATAAAAACGTTTTTGTTCATAAAGTTCACGGCGTTATTTTGCTGCGTTGTGTGACGAGTCTTCGTTAGCGTCTTGTCTCACTATCTACGAGCAGCAATCGGGTGTTATTCATTGCAAATTGCGCAGCTGAGGCGTCATTACCTTGTTGAAGTAAGGTCGTGATACTGGGCAGCAGCAAGAAAAAGATCAAAGGTTCGGGATATTGGGCTTGCCATTGATGGCGCTCATCTAACACATGCCCTTCGAAGTAGACGGTGAGTACCACACTGTCCGATGAAAAGTGCGATCCATGGAACCGCCCTAAAGTATGCGTCGAGCCCCATATTGAACTCAGTGGTCGCTCCGATGTGCTTTTAAGATAGAGATCAACCGCTAAACTTTGCGATTGAGAACCTTGCGGTTGAGAATGTCGATGAACCGTTAAACGCTCACCCGAATACTTGCCTTGCTGGAAAGGCAAATAACCTAAGTTGTTCGGTGTTACACGGCCATCGTTTGCACACATTTGAACCGAATCGGGCATTTGCTGGCTGCTGTACAATTCACAAGCAAATTGAGCAACAAGTTGCTGTACTGCGCTTTGAAATAAGCGAGCATCAAATGAGTGTTCTTGCTCAAGGTGTAAATTTAATTCAGGAAAAACAATAGGTAACTGGCTTGTTAGCGCGTTGAGGTCATTGATCGTAACCGATTGATTCTGCTCTATTGCCGTGCGAATAATATTTGGGTTGTCTGCCAATGAAAGATCATCTTCAGAATAGATCGCCTCACTCAGTAGTGGGTAGCTGCGCGGATTTTTCGGTTTACTGTTGTAAGCAATGCATCCAGATAAGAGCAACGAGCAGGCGAGAGCGTAACCAAAAGGAGAGTGCGTGATTCTCTTGCAAAGATTCATAAGTGACGGCCGTGTCATCGGTAATGGGTTGCACTGCTTATTCTATCTGCGAAATCGACACTTTTCTCTTTTCAAGCTCACAGAGTTTTATCTTCTTCTGGTTCAAATTTAATCATTAAGTTTCTTATACATTAGTCTAATGTGTCGACAATTTTATTGATTATCGATGGTTTTATGGTCTATTTTAACAATAAGTTTTAATAATTGTTAACACATATAAGTGTGTGAGTGCTTTGCGTCTCAGCATGAATCCAACCTGTGAGCGATAACAAGATGAATAGTGCACTAACACTAAACAGTACTGATACAAAATCACACGCTGTTGAACGAGAAAAAGAGAACACCAAATCGGAAAACCTTACGGAGTATCTGATTGAGGCGATTGTTGAAGGGCGTATAGCACCGGGCAGCAAGATTTCAGAACCCGAACTCGCCAAACGTTTTCAAGTCAGCCGTGGGCCACTGCGTGAAGCGATAATGCGTGTGGAAGGCTTGGGGTTGATCGAACGTGTTTCACATGTGGGCGCGCGAGTCATTGAGTTGTCACCCGGTAAGTTGGTAGAGCTTTATGCAGTACGCGAAGCGTTAGAGGGTATGGCGGCAAGGTTAGCGGCACGCAACATTTCGCCCTCTGAATTACAAGGGCTAGAGGCATTATTGTCGACACATTCGAATCATATTGAGCAAGTCGAAGGGGCTTCCTATTTTCATCAACACGGTGATTTTGACTTTCATTACCGCATCATCAAAGCCAGCCGTAATCATAAATTAGTGACTTTATTGTGTGATGAGCTCTATCACTTACTGCGCATGTATCGTTATCAATCGCCACGCTCACATTCACGTCCGAAGGAGGCGTTGGATGAGCACAAATACATTCTACAAGCGATCAAAAACGGCGATGAAGAACTGGCTGAGATGTTGATGCGACGCCATATTTCGGGCAGTCGAATCTTGATTGAACAGCAGATAGTAAAAGAGTAAGCCACAGGGCGGTAGGCAGAAAATAATCATGCCTGCAATGAAACAAACCAAGAACCACGCATAGAGCGGCCTTGAATAAGGGCGATAACCAAACGACTGATTAGGAGAATCTCATGAGCTTAAGTCAGGGGGCGAAATTTAGACTCGCTGTTCAACAAAATGATCCACTGCAGATTGTCGGCACGATCAATCCCTATTGCGCAATGATGGCCAAACGTTTAGGCCACCAAGCCATTTATCTGTCGGGTGGTGGCATCGCTAACGCTTCGTATGGTTTGCCCGATTTAGGTATCACCACATTAAATGATGTGCTGGTGGATGTTGAGCGCATCACCAATGCGTGTGATTTGCCTTTGCTGGTGGATATTGATACCGGTTTTGGCGGCGCATTTAGCATTGCTCGCACTATCAAAGCGATGGAAAAAGCGGGCGCTGCTGCCGTGCATATGGAAGATCAAGTTGCGCAGAAACGCTGCGGGCACCGCCCTAATAAAGCGATCGTCAGCCAGCAAGAGATGGTTGACCGCGTTAAAGCTGCGGTAGATGCACGAGTGAACCCAGAGTTTGTGATCATGGCGCGCACCGATGCGTTAGCGGTGGAAGGCATTGATAGCGCCATTGAACGTGCCATTGCTTGCGTGCAGGCCGGAGCCGATATGATTTTCCCCGAAGCGATGACCACTCTTGAGCAGTACGATCGTTTCTCCACCGCGTTAAGCGCAGCTTGTGGTAAGTCAGTACCGATTTTAGCCAACATTACTGAGTTTGGGCAGACGCCGCTCTACCCATGTGCAGAACTTGCTCAAGTGAAAGTGGATATGGTGCTTTACCCATTGAGTGCGTTTCGTGCGATGAATAAAGCGGCTGAGAATGTCTATCGCCATTTATTAGAGCAGGGCAACCAACAAGCTTTGCTCGATAGCATGCAAACCCGTAGCGAGCTGTATGACTATCTCAATTACCACGATTACGAAGATAAGCTCGACGAGCTTTTTTCATCAAAGGAATAATAAAAACAAAGGAAAAGGAGTTCAACATGTCAAACGCACCACTGGGCGGCGCAGGTCTGCGCGGTCAAAGCGCGGGAGTCACCGCTTTATGTACTGTCGGAAAAACGGGGACGGGTCTAACTTATCGAGGTTATGACATCACCGATCTTGCCAACCATGCACAGTTTGAAGAGGTCGCTCATCTGTTATTGATTGGCCATTTACCTAATCAAAGTGAACTTGACCAGTACAAAACCCGCTTAATGGGATTACGAGGTTTACCGCAGCCGTTAAAAGCCGCGCTAGAGCTGCTGCCAGCCAGTACACATCCAATGGACGTAATGCGCACTGGCTGTTCAGTTTTAGGCAACCTTGAAACTGAGCACAGTTTTGCTGAGCAGTTGAGTGCGACCGAACGGATGTTGGCACTTTTCCCCGCTATTATCTGTTATTGGTATCGTTTCAGCCACCAAGGCATCCGGATTGACACTGAAGATCAAAGCGAAGCATGCATTGGTGGCTACTTCTTAAAAATGCTGACAGGAAAAGCACCGAGCGAGCTGCATAAGCAGGTGATGCATTGCTCATTGATTCTGTACGCAGAGCACGAGTTTAATGCATCAACGTTTGCCGCGCGCGTCTGTGCTTCTACGCTGTCAGATATTCACTCTTGCGTAACCGGGGCGATTGGCACACTGCGTGGCCCGTTGCATGGTGGAGCCAATGAAGCGGCGATGGCGATGATCGAACGCTGGCAAACACCGGACGAAGCTGAGGCCAATATTCTGCAAATGTTGGCTAATAAAGACAAAATAATGGGTTTTGGTCATGCTATTTATCGTGAAAGTGACCCGCGTAACGCATTGATCAAACGTTGGTCAAAAGCGTTATCTGAAGCGGTGGGTGATACGCATTTGTACGCGGTATCAGAACGTGTTGAAGCGGTGATGAAACGTGAGAAAGACCTATTTTGTAATGCGGATTTCTTCCACGCTTCGGCCTACCATTTTATGGGTATTCCTACGCCATTATTTACCCCTATTTTTGTGATGAGTCGATTAACCGGCTGGGCCGCTCATGTGTTTGAGCAGCGCGCTAATAACCGAATTATTCGCCCAAGTGCCGATTATGACGGTCCTGAACATCAAGAGTGGATACCAATAGAGCAGCGTTAATGGGATGAAATCAAGCCATGCTCCTTTGGTGTATGGTTTGATGGCAGGTAAAACCTAGCTCGCTAGACGATGTTTTGAATAGACAATGTTTCGAATAGACAGTTTTATGGGTGGAATTGATGAGTCATCAAACGATCAACAGCCAATACAAAAAAGTATTACCAGCGACCGCGCTGGAGTATTTTGATGCACGACAAGCGGTCAATGATATCCAAGCCGGAGCGTATGATCGGCTGCCTTATACCTCACGGATACTGGCGGAAAACTTAGTCCGCCGCTGTGAGCCGCACACATTGGTTGATTCGCTGAAACAGCTGATTGAGCGTAAGCGCGATCTCGACTTCCCGTGGTATCCGGCGCGTGTGGTGTGCCACGACATTTTAGGACAAACCGCTTTAGTGGACTTGGCGGGGTTAAGAGACGCGATCGCTCAGCAAGGCGGTGATCCATCCAAAGTAAACCCTGTGGTGGAAACGCAACTGATTGTCGATCACTCACTCGCGGTTGAACATGCCGGCTTTGAAGCGGACGCGTTTGAAAAAAACCGTGCGATTGAAGATCGCCGCAATGAAGATCGCTTTCACTTCATCGAATGGTGCAAAACCGCCTTTGAAAATGTCAGCGTTATTCCGGCGGGTAATGGCATCATGCACCAGATTAACTTAGAAAAAATGTCGCCCGTCATCCAAGTGAAAAGCGGTTTAGCATTTCCAGATACTTGTGTCGGTACTGACAGCCATACTCCTCATGTCGATTCATTAGGCGTGCTGGCGATTGGTGTCGGTGGGTTAGAAGCCGAAACGGTGATGTTAGGTCGCCCTTCGATGATGCGTCTGCCCGATATTGTCGGCGTTAAACTAACCGGTCAACGCCAAGCGGGGATCACCGCGACCGACATTGTGCTTGCCATTACGGAGTTCTTGCGAAATCAGCGCGTGGTGTCTTGTTATCTGGAGTTTTTCGGAGAAGGCGCTCGCGCATTGACGATTGGCGATCGTGCAACGCTTTCCAATATGACACCTGAATATGGTGCAACCGCAGGTATGTTCTATATTGATGAGCAAACCATCAACTACCTCAAACTCACGGGTCGAGACGCACAGCAAGTAGCCTTGGTTGAACAATACGCTAAGCAAACCGGCTTATGGGCCGATGATTTGATTGAAGCGCAATACGAACGGGTGCTGGAGTTTGATCTCTCAAGTGTACAGCGCAATTTAGCCGGGCCTTCGAATCCTCATCGCCGTCTGCCGACAAGCGAACTGACCGAGCGCGGTATTGCGGGGGCGTGGCAAACCAAAGAAGGCGAATTACCTGATGGCGCAGTGATCATCGCCGCCATTACTTCGTGCACCAATACCAGTAATCCGCGCAATGTCGTGGCCGCCGCGTTGCTGGCGAAAAAGGCTAATCAATTGGGTTTGGTTCGCAAACCTTGGGTCAAAACCTCCTTTGCACCGGGCTCAAAAGTAGCCAAACTTTATTTAGAGGAAGCTGGCCTGCTGCCTGAACTAGAACAGCTCGGTTTTGGCATTGTCGCTTATGCATGCACTACCTGTAATGGTATGAGTGGCGCGCTTGATCCTATGATTGAGCAGCAAATCATTGAACGCGATCTCTATACGACGGCTGTGCTATCAGGTAACCGAAACTTTGATGGCCGCATTCATCCCTATGCGAAACAGGCTTTTCTTGCCTCTCCGCCATTGGTGGTGGCGTATGCACTTGCGGGTACGATTCGTTTTGATATTGAAAAAGACGCGTTGGGAATAGATGCGCAAGGCAAGCCTATTTACCTCAATGACTTATGGCCAACCGATGAAGAAATCGATGATGTGGTGGTGCGCCATGTTAAGCCCGAACAGTTCAAACAAATTTACATTCAGATGTTTAAATTAGATGAGCACATGGCCAAACAAAAGCCACTTTATGCTTGGCGCCCCATGAGCACTTATATCCGTCGTCCGCCTTATTGGGAAGGTGCGTTAGCGGGTGAACGTCGGTTGTCAGCCATGCGACCTTTGGCTATTTTAGGTGACAACATCACTACGGATCATTTATCGCCATCGAACGCAATTTTAGCGACCAGTGCCGCTGGGGAATATTTGCTCAAAATGGGCGTTCCGGAGCAAGATTTTAACTCCTATGCCACGCATCGTGGTGACCATCTGACCGCGCAACGTGCCACTTTTGCTAACCCCAAACTGTTTAATGAGATGGTGCAAGAGGAGGGTAAAGTAAAGCAAGGTTCGTTAGCGCGTATTGAACCTGAAGGCTTGGTTACCCGCATGTGGGAAGTGATAGAGACTTATATGGATCGTAAGCAGCCATTGATCATTATTGCTGGAGCCGATTATGGGCAAGGTTCGTCACGTGATTGGGCGGCGAAAGGTGTACGTTTGGCGGGAGTTGAAGCCATTGTTGCCGAGGGGTTTGAACGGATCCATCGCACGAATTTAGTCGGGATGGGTGTTCTGCCACTGCAATTTAAAACGGGAACAGACCGCCACACACTGCAACTCGATGGTACTGAGCTTTATGATGTGGTGGGAGATATTAAGCCGAGCGTCGACTTAAGCTTGGTGATCACTCGTACGCAAGGCGCAAATAAGGGCGAACAGCAGAAGGTTACGGTGACTTGTCGTTTAGACACGGCTGATGAAGTCAGTGTGTATCAGGCTGGTGGCGTATTGCAGCGTTTTGCGCAAGATTTTCTGGCTCAATGACGCTAAGGATAAAGGAGTATCACGTGAGTAACTCATTAAAAATTCCGGCGATGTATATGCGAGGCGGCACCAGTAAGGGCGTATTTTTTCGGCTTGAAGATTTACCCAAAGAGGCTCAGCAAGCGGGAGAGGCACGAGATCAACTGCTGTTGCGTGTCATTGGTAGCCCCGATCCTTATGGCAAACAAATTGATGGCATGGGCGGCGCAAGTTCTAGCACCAGCAAAGCCGTGATTCTCTCCAAAAGTGAGCAAGCCGATCACGATGTCGATTATCTATTCGGCCAAGTTTCGATAGACAAAGCGTTTGTAGACTGGAGCGGCAACTGCGGTAACCTTTCTGCGGCAGTAGGGCCATTTGCGATTCACAGCGGTTTTCTCGACCCAGAACAGATCCCTAATAACGGTGTAGTGACGGTTCGCGTTTGGCAAGCCAACATTGGCAAAACCATTCTTATTCATGTGCCAATTGAGCAGGGTGAAGTGCAAGAGTGTGGTGATTTCGAACTCGATGGGGTGACCTTTCCCGCCGCTGAAATTGCGGTTGATTTTCTCGATCCTGCCGATGATAGCGGTGTGATGTTCCCAACCGGAAATGTGCTCGACCAACTGCAAATCCCCGGCATGGGAACCTTGAATGCAACGCTCATTAATGCGGGCATTCCGACGATTTTTATCGATGCTCACGACATCGGTTATCAAGGTACTGAACTGCAAGAGGCGATCAACAATGATGATCATGCCTTGGCGATGTTTGAAGCAATTCGCGCTTATGGCGCTGTGAAAATGGGTTTGATTGAGCATATTGAACAAGCCCAACTGCGCCAACATACGCCTAAAGTAGCGTTTGTAGCAAAAGCGCAATCCTATTTGTCATCCAGTGGTAAAGCGGTATCGGCGAACGATGTCGATATTGTGGTGCGCGCGCTGTCTATGGGAAAACTGCATCATGCGATGATGGGAACGGCCGCCGTGGCCATCGCTTCAGCGGCCAGTGTCCCTGGAACGTTAGTGAATATGTTGGCGGGCGGTGGAGCAAAAGAATCGGTCACTTTTGGTCATCCATCCGGTACGCTGAAAGTGGGCGCTAAAGCCGTTTTACGAGAGGGTCATTGGGGAATAGAGAAAGCCAGTATGAGCCGTAGCGCGCGGGTGTTAATGGAAGGTTGGGTGCGAGTCCATCGTTAAGCCTCAAATCATGTTAAGGGAAATGTTATGTCGGCATATTTAAAGGAATATCAATGGGCTCAATCTGAACCTGAATCATTTTGGCAGGCTCAAGCTCGGCAGATTGAGTGGTTTGAGTTTCCCCAAACTATCTTACAAAAAGATGAGCATGGCATTGAACGCTGGTTTACCGATGGTGTACTCAATACCTGTTGGTTGGCGCTAGATTTCCATTGTGAACAGGGGCGAGGTGAGCAAACCGCGCTGATTTATGATTCCCCAGTGACCGGAAGAAAGCGTCAATATAGCTATACACAATTACGAGATCAGGTAGCGAAAGTAGCGGGAATGCTGGCAATGCAAGGTGTTGCTAAAGGCGATCGGGTGATCATTTATATGCCAATGATCCCGGAAGCAGTGATGGCGATGCTCGCTTGTGCACGGCTTGGCGCGATTCACTCTGTCGTTTTTGGCGGTTTTGCACCCAATGAATTAGCGGTGCGTATTGAAGATGCTGAACCGAAAGTGATCATGACGGCATCTTGCGGTATCGAAATCAATAAGATTTTACCCTACAAACCCTTAGTTGACCGTGCCATTTTAGACAGCAAATGGAAGCCGGAAAAAGTGGTGGTGTTACAACGCTCGGAGCATGTGGCTGACTTAAATAATGAGCGAGATCTAGAGTGGAATCGAGCCGTTAAAGAAGCGCCGCCGCATGATTGCGTGCCGGTTTTGGCGACCGATCCGCTTTATATTCTTTACACATCAGGTACAACAGGCAAACCCAAAGGGGTGGTGCGCGACAACGGTGGTCATGCAGTCGCGATGAAGTACTCCATGTCAACCATCTACAATATGCCTCAACAAGGTGTTTTTTGGGCTGCGTCGGACGTGGGGTGGGTAGTCGGTCACTCTTACATTGTTTATGCACCCTTGATTCACGGTTGCACCACTATTTTGTATGAAGGTAAACCGGTGCGCACACCCGATCCGGCTGCATTTTGGCGAGTGTGCCAAGAGTATAAGGTGGACGTACTTTTTTCTGCGCCTACCGCCTTTCGCGCCATCAAAAAAGAAGATCCCAATGGCGATCTACTCAAACATTATGATTTATCCACTTTAACCACTATTTTTATGGCCGGAGAACGTCTTGACCCGCCGACACTTGAATGGGTAGAACAGCACACTCAAAAGCCAGTAGTTGACCATTGGTGGCAAACCGAAACCGGTTGGGCGATTGCTGGAAATCCGATAGGGCTTGAGTCAATGCCAATTAAAGCGGGGTCAGCAACGAAACCGATTCCCGGTTATCAGGTCGAGATTCTCAATGAGCTAGGTGAAGTGATGCCCGCCAATCAACAAGGGTTTGTGGCGTTGAAACGCCCCTTACCACCAAGTTGTTTAGCGACGGTATGGCGTGATCACGAACGATTTGAGTCCGGTTACCTTGCTCAATTTGACGGTTACTATGTTTCTGGTGATGGTGGCTATTTGGATGAAGAAGGTTATCTCTTCATCATGGGGCGAATTGATGATGTGATAAACGTTGCAGGCCATCGTTTATCTACGGGGGAGATGGAAGAAATCGTCGGTGCTCATCCTGCGGTTGCCGAATGTGCTGTAGTTGGAGTGTATGACGAGCTTAAAGGGCAGTTGCCGCTAGGGTTGGTGGTGCTTAAAGATGGCGTTAAGGTGGATGAGCGCGACTTGGAACAAGAACTTGTTAACAAAGTGCGCAGTGAAATTGGTGCGGTAGCGTGCTTTAAGCATGCGTTAATTGTTGATCGTTTACCCAAAACGCGCTCTGGTAAAATTCTGCGTCGAGTCATTCGACAAATTGCCGATGGCGAAGAGTATGCAGTCCCTTCAACAATTGATGACCCAATGAGCTTGAGTGAGTTAGAAAAAGCGCTCCATCACTAGCGGCTACCCTATAGTTGACGATTAATCGAGGCGCCTCAGATGAATGAGGCGTTTTTATTGCCAATTTGCAATCCGCATTTTATTTGTTTCTCTTAGTTCATCTGTCTTAGTTCTAAGACGAGATTAGCGCTCAATCGACCAAAAACACTACGCATGAAGATATATTTTTTAATCACTATCTTATAGAATCACGGCCAAAGCTTTATTCATTCAGAGCGCGAAATATGTCGTTAGTTATCATAACTCCTGCTTGTGATCGTGATTTACCGCAACTGAATCAGTTGATGTATGACCTTCATCATGAGCATCACCTTGCTTGCCCTGAGCATTTCAAAACAGCAGAAGAGATTGAACAAGAAAAAAGTATTGCTCGTTATTTAGATGATCCGGAATGTTTGGTTTACGTTGCCAAAATAGACAGTCAAATTGTGGGATTTATATCGGGTCACTTTTGCGAGTTAATTTCAAGCGTGAGCAAAGCGGTACCAATGGGCAGTATTGATGAGCTTTACGTTGAGCCACAATATCGTCAGCAGCATATCGCACAGCAGCTGTTTCAAAAAATGGAACAGACATTAAAAGAGTACGGTATTACCCAAGTATTTGTCGAAGTGTGGGATTTTAACCAAGGAGCGCAATCTTTTTATCAACGTTCTGGTTTTTCATCGCATATACATTGGTTAAGAAAGTCAATCGATAGCAAGTAATTCGATAATAATAATCATGGATTTTTAATGTGTTAAAACAGTTTTCATTGTTGAGTGTCTGTTTGCTGTCGTTGTTCTGGTCAAGTGTTGGTGTCGCTCAACAACCCGTAACGCTACCAGATAATATTCGTGGTGCTCTATGCCTAGTTAAAGCCGATCATAAGATCGTGCTCGTTAACGAGGTGATCACCAAGCAGATTTCATTGCCAGGAGGGACGATATCTCCCGGTGAATCTCCAGAATTGGCCGCGCAAAGAGAAACATGGGAAGAAACGGGCCTTGTTGTAACGGTAGGGCGCATGTTGGGGTATACGGATACGGCTGTCGTTTACAGCTGTCGCAGTGATTCCGATGTGATTGCTTTTGAGTCAAAAAATAGCCGTAATGGACATGAGTTGCCTATTTGGTTTGCTCCTCATTATGGTGTCGAGGTTGCTAGCGCAATGCTGATCGATCCGTATCGTATTGATGCAAGTCAGTATCGTTACCCTGAGCAATGGGATCGGATCAAAACCATGTATCAAGAAGCGGATAGCCAACCCGTGATTTATGTAGAGAATCTGGTTTCTGCTGCGCCTCGGTTTCACCAAATCGAATTAGGCTGGATGATGAAATTGCAGAATACGGTCGCGGAATGGCCGTATACGCTGAGTTCGTCGATTTATCAAATCGCAGTATGGATCACCAAATTGACGGATCCTTTATTGCTGATAGTTTTGTTTCCAGTGATTGCCTGTTATCTGGGTAAAGAGTCTGTTTATAAGATATTTTTTGTGGTTACCGTGAGTTCATTGTTGTCATTAGTCGCTCAGCAAGGATTTGCATTACCAAGACCCCATGCCTATATACCATTGTTGGAACTTTGCCAAAGTTACGGGTACGGTTTTCCAAGTTTACCGATTGCAGTTTGGTTTGGTGTAGGGATATCACTATTGCGAGCTTTTGATCATCTCGATTTCAACCGAATGTTTGTGGGTTTTATCGTGTTGATGGGGCTATTAATGTTGGCCAAATTCTATATTGGGGAAGCCTTCATCAGCGATATGGTGATAGGTGGATTGTTGGGCGCTCTGGTCGCGTGGCATATTGTTCGTTTAGATGAACAATCTTATACCGACGTCAGAACACTGCTGGGTTCGCGTGGGGTATGGTGGGGTTTAACGATCACGGTTGCACTGCTGGCTATGATCTGGCCCTTGCCTAGTTTCACCGCTTGGTTAGCCATTTTGCTGACGGCATCGGCTTTAGTTATGACAAAGAGCACTGAACCACTACACATCACTCTTCAACGAATGTGGCTGCTGATCATTTTGTTATTAGCACTCAATCAAGTGGTGTTATTTGGTGCCACGCTCGTTTCATACAGCAGTATTTTCTCTTTGATGGTTGAGACGCTCCGCTTGCCAATACTCATGCTCATCTTTGCATGGTCCATGAGAAAATGCCGTGCTTAACCTGGTTGTTTAGTCAACATCCCGATTAAAGACGCCTCGACTGAGGCGTCTTTAATGCCTATTCGTGAGACTCACCGAGTACAAATTTTTCTATAGCAACTGCCACACCATCGTCGTCGTTACTGAGTGTAATATAGTCGGCTAGCTGCTTCGTTTGTTCCATCGCATTTGCCATTGCAATTCCAAGTCCTGCGTATTGCAGCATGTGATGATCATTTTCAGCATCTCCCATACAAATAATGTGTTTAGCCTCGATCCCCAAGTGCTCGGCAATCGCTTTGACACCGACGCCTTTATTACTCTGTGTGTTTAAGAATTCAAGAAAGAATGGTGCACTTTGTACAATAGTAAACTGCTGATAAAGTTCCGGAGGAAGTTGTTCAATGGCTTTCTGTAGCAAGCTCGGCTCTGCCACAATCATTGCTTTGATGATGGGATGATCATCTTCAAGCTGTTCAAAATCCATTTCCGTGATCGGCAGTCCGTTGATTCTTGCTTCAAGCTCGGTATATTCACTGATTTTAGGCGTGATCAGACCATGAACTTGGCTAAAGGCGTGCGTATTCACGTTAAGTTGGTTAGCAAGGTTAGCGACTAATTTTGCAGAGCGGCCATCGATAATTTTGTGATGAATAATTTCACCACTGCCAATGTTTTGAACCATTGAGCCGTTGTAGTAAAGGACAAAATCCTCATTTGAGTTTAAATGCAGTTCTTGCAACTTATCGCGCATGCCATCAATGGGACGTCCAGACGCCAGCACCACTTTTACGCCTTTTTCACGAGCTTTGGCTATAGCCTGTTTTGTTCTGGCTGTGATCTGTTTTTGGCTATTGAGAAGAGTACCGTCCATATCTAAAGCGATGAGTTTATACATGACTTACCTAAATTAAGTGAAGAAGAAAGCCAGCAGCTTATGCAAGTTGAGATATGATCGCCACTGATTTAGTCAAATTTTTACGCACGTGATGGGTTTAGTTTGACCTAAGGCAAGGCATCTATTAAGGTCAGCGACCTGCATTTTTTGATATTGAGTTAGGCTGAGTTTACGTTGTACAAAATTAATGAAATGTTTGAGACCATTCAAGGTGAAGGCGTGCATACCGGCGTTCCTGCGGTTTTTATTCGTTTGCAAGAATGCCCAGTGGGATGCGCTTGGTGCGATACAAAGCAGACGTGGGATGCAACGCCGCAAGATGAACGCCCAATCAATGACGTGCTAGCCAAAACCCAAGATAGCCCAACTTGGTGCTCAGTCAGTGCAGAAGAGATAGTGTCGCTCTATAAAACACAGGGTTATCATGCTAAACATATTGTAATTACGGGCGGTGAACCATGTATTTATGATCTGCGTCCACTTGCGCAAGCATTTGAGGCAATCGGATGTCACATTCAAATTGAAACCAGCGGCACATTCCCGGTTCAAACCTCGGCAAATACATGGGTGACAGTGTCACCAAAAATTGCAATGAAGGGCAAACTGCCTGTACTCGATTCAGCTCTGTTAAGAGCAAATGAGATCAAGCACCCCGTCGCAACGGCTAAAGATATTGAACAGCTAGATGCGTTATTGCTGCGAGCGCAAGTTCCTGATTCAACAGTGATTGCTTTACAGCCTATTAGTCAGAAAGAGCGGGCAACCCAATTGTGCATTGAAACATGCATTGCGAGGAACTGGCGTTTATCGATTCAAACGCATAAATATTTAAGTATTGCCTGAGGAGAGAAAAATGAAAAAAGCCGTTGTGGTATTTAGTGGTGGCCAAGATTCAACAACCTGTTTGGTTCAGGCATTAAAAGAGTTTGATGAAGTGCACGCTATCACCTTTGATTATGGCCAACGCCATAAACTCGAGATTGAGGTTGCCAGCACCTTAGCGAAAAAGTTAGGTGTAGTTGCACATAAAGTCATGGATGTAAGCTTACTCAATGAGTTGGCGATCAGTTCACTCACTCGTGACGATATTCCAGTATCACACGAGTTACAAGAGAATGGGTTACCGAACTCGTTTGTGCCGGGGCGTAACATTCTGTTTTTGACCCTTGCGGGTATTTACGCGTATCAAATAGGTGCAGATGAGGTGATTACTGGTGTTTGTGAAACAGACTTTTCTGGCTATCCGGATTGCCGAAATGATTTTGTTAAAGCGATGAACAGTGCTTTGGTGCAAGGGATGGATCGCCCATTCAACATTCGTACTCCTTTAATGTGGCTAAACAAAGCAGAAACTTGGGCATTGGCGGATCAACATGATGCTCTCGAACTCATAAGACACGAAACACTGACTTGTTATAACGGTATTATTGGTGATGGTTGTGGCGATTGCCCATCATGTGAGCTACGTAAAGCGGGTTTAAACGATTATTTAGTAAACAAAGCGTTGGTGATGAATGCGCTTCACCAAAAGCAAACTGTAACTTTATGATGTATCTAATAATCAACGTATAGATCAAGTGAAATTTAAACGGGTGTTCTAGTGTTTGCGAATGGAATAGCGTGCAAATAGAACACCCATTATTTAGCTCAAGGTACTAACTGAGCCGAACTTAACGAAAGTCAATCGTTACTCTGACTGATAAGAGTGGACTGTTTAAAATTACCTAACATGTATTAGTTCCGACTAGATCTGACACTTCGATTTGAAATGAAGAGAGTTACCCACTTTGATTAAAGGTGCTTAATCCGAAATCAAAGAAACTAAGAGGTAACTCTCATGCTTCATACTAGCAATCCAATCATTAAACACAAAGCTGGTCTTCTCAATCTTGCAGAAGAACTTGGCAATGTATCTAGAGCCTGTAAGGTTATGGGCGTATCACGTGACACTTTCTACCGTTATCAGGAATTGGTTGAAACTGGTGGAGTTGATGCACTCATTAACCAAAGCCGAAGAGCACCAAACCTTAAGAATCGAGTCGACAGTCAAACTGAGCAAGCGGTTTTAAAGTACGCTCTTGATTTCCCTGCACACGGGCAAGTGAGAACAAGGAATGAACTGCGTAAGCTAGGCGTATTTATCTCGCCAAGTGGTGTCCGGTCGATCTGGCTTAGGAACGATCTTGAGAACTTCAAAAAGAGACTTATCGCTTTGGAGAAAAAGGTTAATGAGGACGGAATCATTTTAACCGATGAGCAAGTGGCTGCTCTAGAGCGTAAAAAGCATGACGATGAAGCGTGTGGTGAGATAGAAACGGCTCATCCAGGCTGTTTAGGCTCTCAGGATACTTTCTATGTGGGTAACCTGAAGGGCGTTGGACGTATTTACCAACAAACCTTCGTGGATACCTATAGTAAAGTTGCCTTCGCTAAGCTATACACCACGAAAACCCCTATTACCGCTGCCGATATGCTGAATGACAAAGTGCTACCGTTCTTCGAAGCGCATGAGCTACCAATGCTGCGAATACACACAGACAGAGGTACCGAATACTGCGGCTGAATTGAGCAACATGACTATCAGCTTTACCTCGCTATAAACGATATCGATCATACGAAAACCAAAGCGATGTCTCCGCAAACGAATGGCATCTGCGAACGCTTCCACAAGACGATATTAAATGAGTTTTACCAAGTCACCTTCAGAAAGAAACTATATGCTCGGTGGAAGAGTTGCAGAAAGATCTGGACGAACTACTACAACAATCATCGTACTCATCAAGGAAAAATGTGCTGTGGCAGAACGCCAATAGAGACATTAGAAGATGGGAAATCAATCTGGGCTGAAAAGAATCTAGCCCAGATATAATCTGACAGGCACCGAGTCAAATATGGGTAACTGTCAGATCAGGTCTGAATTAGTACACCTAACACAACAAAAGTAAAATTACATCTACCGACTACATTGCAGATTCCTCCAAGCTTTCCTATCTTTAGTTATGAGCTCCAGGCGTTGCATAACAACTTCTTACATAACGTCATAGCTTTCGTCAGTGTTTTATGGCTAAAGGATAATAAATCATGCTCCTCATTAGGCTGGTACGTGTTTACGTGCCCTTAGTGCTATTGTCGATAGTTGCTCTTATGCCACAGCCAACACATTTTGGTGTTTGGGCTCTATTATTTGTTACTTTTGCTAGTGTTAGCTATGCCATTTGGAATTACGAATCCTTCATTTCCCAAGTCAAAGCTCAAAAAAAGACGATTGAACACCTTTCTCAAACACAAGAGATCCAACTGGATGGATATCATTCTTTAGAGCCTCTCTTTGCTCAATCTCTGCCAGTGTGGTCTCGTCATATTGATTTAGCTAATGTGCAACTTACCGATTCTGTTACTCAACTGAGCCAGCAATTTGGTGATCTTGTCACGCAGCTTTCACAAGCACTCTCCTTCTCGCAAGGTTCAACCTTAAAAGATGAGCGTAATTTAATGAGCGAAATTGAGCGTTGTCGAGCCATGCTTTCTAAAGCGGTTGATGAGCTTAGAGAAAGCCAAAAGACAAGAGAGCATATGCTTGATGAAATGCGCAGCCTTGATCAATACACAGTCGATTTAAAAAAAATGGCAACCGATGTGGTGGGCATTGCTGAAAAAACCAACTTATTAGCACTTAATGCTGCCATTGAGTCAGCCAGAGCAGGAGAGGCAGGTCGAGGTTTTGCAGTGGTGGCCGATGAAGTGCGTAACCTTTCACAGCGTTCAAGGGAAATCGCTAGCAGCATGACGGAGAAAGTGAACGTTGTCAGTGATGCGATTAATACTACATTTAAGACGGCTGAAATGGCTATTGCGGCTGAGAGTGAACAAATGGAACAAACCGAGCAGCGTATCGATTATGTCATTAACCACTTCCAAGATATGGCACAAACCTTACAGCAACAGTCTGAGCGGTTAAAAGAAGATGCATTTTCGGTGAAGGAAACAATCAGTAGTGTGATTGTGAAATTGCAATTTCAAGACCGAGTAAGCCAAATATTAGAGCAAATCAGCACCAATCTCAAAGAACTCAGTGACTCATTAGAGCTGCTCAAACAAGACAGCAATCATGCGATCGCAGGCGAATTATCCCCGCAAAAATGGCTGGAAAAAATGACCAAGAACTACACCATGATAGAACAACATGAAAGCCACAAAGGCAAGGTTACTGAGGTGAAAAGCAAGGTGACTAGCACGGACATTACTTTCTTTTGAGAACCGTAAATGAATAAATGAGGAACTCTGTGATGAACAAAACGGTACTTGTTGTAGATGATTCGGCTTCAATTCGGCAGGTTGTGAGTATGACCTTAAAAGGAGCAGGCTATCAGACGATCGAAGCTCATGATGGTAAAGATGCATTATCCAAATTGGCCGGGAATCGTGTTCATTTGGTCATCAGCGACGTAAATATGCCGAATATGGATGGCATTACCTTACTTAAAGAGCTGAAGCAAAGGCCAGACACAAAATTTACGCCGGTGATTATGCTCACAACTGAATCTGAGGCATCGAAGAAAGAACAGGGTCGTGCTGCGGGTGCGAAAGCTTGGGTTGTGAAACCCTTTGCACCTGAACAGATGCTTGCCGCCGTAGCAAAACTGATCCAAGCCTAAGGGGGGATTATGCTGACTCCACACCAAACCGCTGAGCAATTAATGTTAAAACTTGACGGTGAACTGACGATTTATGAGGCTCGAAATTTGTTTGAGCAGCTGACCCCTTTTGTGTCTCATAGCGAGAAGATCGCCATTGAACTTTCCCAAGTCACTGCTCTGGACAGCAGCTGCGTACAAGTGTTGATGGCATTTAAAAAAGCAAGAATAGAGCAGGGATGTGAACTGATTCATCACAGTGAAGTCGTGGTGGATGTGCTGGGTAAACTGGGGCTAGTGGGATGGTTTCATGACCCTATCGTTCTTTCTAGTTCACAATAAGACAAAGTGACAAGCTAATGACGAAGCCCCAGGGAGATACTATGGACGAAATGATGGCTGCGGCGCTCCAAACTTATTTTAATGAGAGTAGGGAGTTGCTTGAAGGGATGGAATCTGACCTTCTTGAACTGGATAGCGGGAATCTTGATGGCTTAAATGAGCGATTAAACGCAATTTTCCGAGCAGCGCATACTGTAAAAGGCTCAGCAGGGATATTTAACTTAAATGAGATCGTTCGTTTTACTCATAAAGTAGAAAGCTTGCTTGATTTATTGCGCTCAGAACAACTTAAGCTGCATGAAAAGCATATTTCCTTGTTGCTTGAGTGCCGCGATCACATGGTGAGCTTGATTGATGATGCTCAAACGGGGCAAGAGTCATCAGAAGATGACGTTACCGGACAGCGCTTAGGGGCCCGATTGTCTGAGTTTTTAGGTCAATCTGAACCAGAAAGTCATTCACCAACCACGGAATCTGAACCTGATCACACCGCACTCGATAATTTCTGCTGGCATATCTCTTTAACTTTCCCGCTTCATGCATTCCAAGATGGTATGGATCCGCTCTCTTTTCTTTCTTATTTAACTACGCTGGGAGAGGTTATTTATATCGAGGCTGTCGACCGAAAATTACCTGATTGGCACAACTTTGATCCGGAATGTTGTTATTTGGGTTTTGAACTGCGTTTCTATTCGCCGGCATCTAAACAACAAATCGAAGACGTGTTTGAATTCATTCGTGAAGAAGGTGACGTTCGCATCTTTCCACCCAGCGCCAAAGTGGGTGACTTCATTGATCACATTCAATCAATGCCCGATGAAAATTATAGAATTGGCGAAATATTAGTTCGTTGTGGCGCGCTCACTGAGACTGAATTGAAGCGTGCATTGCAGCAACAAAGTGAGCGGCGAGAAGCGAGTTCGGACGCGATACCCATAGGCGAAATTATCACTCAGGCTGATGCTCAATTAGCACCCGTACTCAATGCGGCGGTCGATAAACAAAGTAAAGCCCGAGAGGCGCTAACCAAAGAGCAAAAAAGCTTGCGAGTGGATGCTGAAAAGTTAGATACCTTAATTAATTTAGTCGGGGAATTGGTCACCGCAGGTGCCGGCAGTGCATTACAGGCGGAGCTAATTGGCGAAAATGTAATGATTGAATCTGTTGCACGGCTCAATGGCCTTCTCGAAGAAGTCAGAGACGCGGCACTACAGCTTAGAATGGTGGCTATCGGTGCGACATTTGCCCGTTTTCAACGCGTTGTTCGTGATATGGCGAAGGAGCTAAACAAAAGTATTCATCTCACGATTACCGGTGCGGATACCGAATTAGATAAATCAGTGATTGAAAAAATTGGCGATCCTTTAATGCATTTAGTGCGCAATGCGATTGACCACGGCATTGAAACAGAGGAAGAGCGTGTCGCAAATGGTAAACCTTCTCACGGCACCATCACGCTCAATGCTTACCATGACTCAGGCAATATAGTGATCGATGTGAGCGATGACGGAAAAGGGCTCAACAGCGAAAAATTGCGCGCAAAAGCGATTGAAAAAGGGCTACTTGATGAAAACCAACTCGTGAGCGATGACGAGATTTTTCAGCTCATTTTTGAGCCCGGCTTTTCAACGGCCCAGCAGGTTTCCAATATTTCAGGACGCGGTGTCGGTATGGACGTAGTGAAGCGAAATATTACTGATTTGCGAGGTCGAGTAGAGATTCACAGCCTACTTAATCGAGGAACAACTATCCGCATTGTATTGCCGCTCACACTCGCGATCATTGATGGTTTCCTAATTGAAGTGAGTAGCGAAACCTTCGTTGTGCCATTGGATGCCGTTCAAGAATGCGTCGAACTTGATGACCAGTGGCTCAAAGATGGCCAAGGCAAACCTTATATTAATCTCAGGGGACAAGTGCTGCCTTTAATTGATTTAAGAGTGCAATTTAACCTCACTGCGCGTCGCTCAAAACGCCAAAATGTGGTGGTGGTCAGTAGTGCAGGGCAAAGTGCTGGTTTGATCGTGGATAATTTGTTGGGGGAATTACAAACCGTAATTAAGCCACTTGGGCCGATATTTTCACGGGTTAAAGGAATCAGCGGTTCGACTATTTTGGGCAGCGGGGATATTGCTCTTATCTTAGATATCGCCAGTTTATCGCAACATATTATGAAGGAAGAGTCGAAGCATCGCTTATTGGCAATGCACTAATTTGGCTCAATTACATCGTCAGAAAGGAATAGGCTATGTTTAAAAATATTTCAGTTAAATTCAAACTAAGTATGCTAGTTGGCATCTTAAGTTTGTTACTCATTGTGGTCGGATCACTCGGGCTTTATGGCATGCAAAAAACACTGCATGGGCTAGAAACGGTCTACTATGACCGAACCGTACCAGCACTGTCTATCGGTGACATTAAATCTCGTCTTCTGAGCAATCGTATAGCGCTGGCTTTCTCACAACTGTACCCAGAAGCGGATATTATTCGTGCTCAGATTGAGACGGTTGAGAACCACCTCAAAGTGATTGATGACAAATGGGGCAAATACAAGTTAACTAAATTAACCAAGGAGGAGGCTGAATTAGCAACACAATTTGAAGAACAAAATAAAGTCTTTGTTGAGCAAGCTCTACAGCCCACCATTGATGCTTTGCGACGTTTAGACATTGATGAAGCGACTCGCCTTGCAGTTGATAAAGTACGCCCACTCTATGCACCCGTTGAAAAAACAGTAAATGCATTAATTCAGCTGCAATCTAATGAAGCGCAGAATGTTTATAACCATGAGGTTGAGCTTTATGACAACCTACAAATGATAGCCATTGGATCAATTATATTGGGGCTACTGTTTGGTATTGGATTTGCGGTTACCTTGATCCGTGGGATCTGTAATCCTTTAGAGCAAGCAGTGTCGCTGGCTAACCGACTCGCTGTGGGTGATTTAACAGGTAAAATTGAAGCGACGTCAGGCGATGAATTGGGTCGCTTGCTTGAAGCCATGCAAAAAATGGTGGCCAAGTTGTCAGACATCGTAGGTGAAGTGAATAGCTCAAGTAATGCATTGGCTTCGGCATCCGAAGAAGTTTCAGCTACCGCTCAGAACTTAAGTCAAGGTGCGAGCGAACAAGCGGCCAGTGTTGAACAGACTACCTCGTCGGTAGAGCAAATGTCAGCCTCAATCGCGCAAAACACTGAAAATGCGAAAGTGACCGATAGCATGGCAGGTAAAGCGGCTAAAGAAGCGAAAGAAGGTGGAGAAGCGGTAGCTAAAACCGTGTTAGCGATGAAATCGATAGCTGAGAAAATTGGTATTATTGATGATATCGCTTATCAAACTAACTTACTTGCGCTCAACGCCGCAATCGAAGCTGCTAGAGCTGGCGAGCATGGTAAAGGTTTTGCAGTGGTGGCTGCAGAAGTCCGAAAATTGGCAGAGCGCAGTCAGGTTGCTTCTCAAGAAATTGGTGAGGTCGCTAAAAATAGCGTTGGTTTAGCGGAACAAGCCGGAAAACTGCTGGATGAAATGGTGCCTTCTATTCAAAGAACATCCGATTTAGTACAAGAGATCAACGCAGCTTCAATGGAACAAGCGACCGGAGCAACACAAATTAACCAAGCGATGGAACAGCTCAACAGTATCACGCAACAAAGTGCTTCCGCATCAGAAGAGCTTGCGTCGACCTCTGAAGAGATGAGTAGCCAAGCACAGCAGCTCCAGCAACTAATGACCTTCTTCAAAACAGAAAATAATCGCCGTGAAGCAGCAAATAAATCTTCAGTTCACCACGAGCAGCAACGCCCTAAACAGAAGAAAGATGTTGAGTTTGTCTCTATGGACGATGAACCTGAGTATGTGCGCTTTTAGTGGCTGGAGGTGAATGTGGCTAATCTTATCCCGGTTGAGGCTAACTCGATGATATTGGCTAAGTCCAATACAGAATTAGCACAAGATCAACAGTACTTAACATTTCAGCTCAATGGTGAAATGTACGCCTTTGCGATTTTGCATGTTAAGGAAATATTAGAGTATGGCAAAGTAACTCAGGTGCCAATGATGCCTGACTACATTCAAGGCATTATTAACTTGCGTGGTGAAGTGGTACCTGTCGTCAACCTAGCTCGGCGTTTTTATCTTAAACCGCAAGAAGTGAATAAAAAGACTTGTGTTGTCATTATCGAAGTGACGAATGAAGAACAGCGTCAAGACCTAGGTGTTATGGTTGACAGTGTTTCTGAAGTCATTGAAATATCAAGTAAGTTTATGAGACCTGCCCCTAATTTTGGTACCAAGATCCGGACCGAATTTATTTGTGGTATGGCTCAATTCGATGAAGAGTTTGTCATTATTTTAGCGGAGGATAAAGTCCTATCTGTTGAAGAGTTGGCCATGATGGAACAGGTCAAAGAGCAGAATGAACTTGCAAGTTAAGCACAAATCTCAGCAACTTGGGAATTCAGCCATGGAGCAAATGCCCATCATCAGTGATGCAGACTTTGAGTTGTATCGTGGCTGGATATATCAATCTGCAGGTATCGCACTAACACCCAGTAAGAAAGCGTTGGTGGTTGGGCGTTTAAGCGGGCGCTTAAGAGAGCTCGGTATAAGTTCATATCGGGAGTATTTTGAGTATTTGACGAAATTTAGCGATCAGCAAGTACGCAAACTTGAGCGGCAACGAGTCATCAATTTGCTGACCACCAATGAAACGTACTTTTTCAGAGAAGAGGCCCATTTTGCTTACATCCAGCACCATCTCTTTACTGTATGGGGGAAAAAACAGATCCGTTGCTGGAGCGCAGCAAGCTCGACAGGTGAAGAGGCTTATTCTCTGGCAATGTTATTAGACAGCCGTTACCAAGGAGAATGGCAAATAGTTGGTACCGATATCAATAGTCAAGTGTTGCAAATTGCATCACAGGGTATTTATCCGATGCTACGCCATGAACATATACCGAAAGCCTATCTCAAAACGTATTGCCGAAAAGGCATCGATACCAAGCATGACACATTGAAAATCGTTAATTCATTAAGGAAAAAAGTGAAATTCGGATTAGCGAACTTACAAAATCAGTTGGATGAACTTGGTCACTTTGATCTTATTTTTTTACGTAATGTGATGATTTATTTTGATCAAAATACCAAACAAAGAGTCATCAGTAACGTTACGAACCGATTAAAAAATGGCGGTATTTTATTAATAGGCCACTCAGAAACATTAAATGGACTCAACTGCGATGACTTACAATTACTGCAGCCGTCTATCTATCAAAAACGAGGGATTCGTGATTAATGGCGAACGAATTTTTACCTAAAACAGAGGCTCTGAACTTGATGCCTGGCGAGATATTCTTTGGTCATCACAGAGGTTGGATTCATACGCTACTGGGTTCGTGCGTTGCCATTACGTTATGGCATCCAAAAACGCAGTTAGTGGGTATGTGCCATTATCTGTTGAGCCAGCGATCCGCCCTAGGTGAAGAGGCCAAACAACCTGAAGGCTATTATGCTAGCGATGTTGTGGCGTACTTTTCCCTTCAGTGCCGACGACATCAAATCAATCCTAAGGAATGTGTTGTTAAAGTATTTGGAGGTAGCACTATGTTTGCAGATCACTACAGCAAAGTCGCTTCGATAAATGTTGCACAACAAAATGTGCGACTGGGTATGCAGTTACTGAAAGAGCACGGTTTTCAAGTAAGCCGCAATGATGTGGGTGGAAAGCGTTATCGTAAAGTATTTTTTGATGTCCAAAATGGTGATGTTTGGGTTCAATATGGGCGATCTTCTGCAAGAGAGGTAGCTTATTAATCAGCCATTGAGTGTCGAATTATAGAGGCATTACATGAAAAAAATAAAAGTATTAATCGTGGATGACTCCGCGGTTGTTCGGCAAGTGATCAGCGCTTTGTTGAGTAATGAACCTGATATTGAAGTGCTTACTCCCGCTTCTGATCCTATATTCGCTCAAAAAAAAATGGCTGTTCAATGGCCAGATGTGATTATTTTAGATGTAGAAATGCCTCGTATGGATGGTATTACGTTTCTTAAGCAACTGATGGCGGAGCATCCGACGCCAGTCATCATTTGTTCTACACTGACGGAACGTGGCGCGGAAGTGACTATGCAAGCATTGCAAGCGGGTGCGTTGACGATTATCACTAAACCCAAAGCAGGGTTGAAAGATTTTCTACAAGAAAGTCGGCAGGAAATGTTAAGTGCGGTGCGCGCCGCTGCACAAGCAAAGCTAGAAAATATTGTTAAACCCAAACCTCATGTACTCAAGAAAGTACAGCAAACAATGCCGAATCCGAATCACCCGACATTAACATTGAAAACCACACAAAAAGTGGTAGTGATCGGCACATCTACAGGTGGGACACAAGCTTTAGAAGCGATCTTAACAGCATTGCCAGCAGTCTCTCCGGGGATTGTTATCGTGCAACATATGCCCGAAAAATTTACTGCGATGTTTGCTGACCGGCTCAATGGGCTTTGTCAAATAGAGGTCAGGGAAGCAAAGAATGGCGACCGAGTTCTTCCGGGGTTGGCATTGATCGCTCCAGGTGGCCGTCACATGCAACTGAATCGAAGTGGTGCACATTATCAAGTTGAAATCAAAGATGGCCCCGCAGTTAACAGGCATAAACCATCAGTCGATGTACTTTTTCGCTCAGCGGCAAAACATGTAGGCCCTAACGCTGTCGGTTTTATTTTGACGGGAATGGGAGATGATGGCGCACGAGGTTTGCATGAGTTGAAAGAGAGCGGTGCCTATACAGTTGCACAAGATGAAGCAAGCTGTATCGTTTTTGGTATGCCCAAAGAGGCAATCGAACGTGGTGGTGCTTGTTCGGTGCTACCACTCAATCAAATAGCGCAGGAAATATTGCAACGAGCTTCATCGAGGCACTTATAGATCAGATCTTCATTTATTTTTAGTTGAAACCGACTTGTTGAGACGCTCCCAACAAGTCGTAGTAGTTACTTTTTTAAGCCAATTTGAGATTCGATGGCTTCGGTTTCTATTTCAGGGTGTTCGGCGAGCTTTTCTGAAGCCCATTGATTGATATGCTTCAAAATAGCCGACACGGCATGTTTTTTTGTTGCTTGCTCATTTTCTGCCACATCTAACGCTTGTTTAGGCTTTAAGCCAGTAGCATCTTCTGCGATATGAAGCCAATCAGGATGCCAGTAGTAAGGTTGACCAGAAGGAGTCATCCAGCCATGAACACCGTTTGTTTCACCATTGTACTGCAAATTATCTACATCATTTTTTTTCATATAAGTTCTCGCCATGGATCGATCTGAATACGTGGTTAATGTAACTCGGTTGCATAGCACAATAGAGTGAACATGATCATGTAATTGAACTAAATGTAACAAAGGAAGATGAAATTGAGGTGATTTTGATCTCATGTTTATTTGAAATTCACTCTATTGTTATTGAGAGTGAACACTGATTGTTGGGGAAATAAAAAAACCACCGGGTTTAACGTCGGTGGTTTTTACAAAAATCGTGTTTGATTTTTAGAAGTTTGCAGAGCGTGGTGTACGTGGGAAAGGAATTACATCACGCACGTTGCCCATACCAGTCACGTAGGATACTAAGCGCTCAAAGCCAAGGCCGAAACCCGCGTGCGGTACAGTACCGTAACGACGTAAGTCGCGATACCAACTCATGTGTTCAGGATCTATGCCCATTTCAATCATACGCGCATCAAGAACATCTAAACGTTCTTCACGTTGAGAGCCACCGATGATTTCACCAATACCTGGGGCAAGAACATCCATTGCAGCGACAGTTTTACCATCGTCGTTTAGACGCATGTAAAATGCTTTGATGTCTTTAGGGTAGTTCTTGACGATCACAGGCGCTTTGAAGTGCTCTTCAGCAAGGAAGCGCTCGTGTTCAGAAGAAAGATCAATGCCCCATTCAACATCAAATTCAAACTTACGACCTGAATCGATTAGGATCTTCACCGCATCGGTATAGTCTACTTGCGCAAAATCTGAATTAACGAACTGCTCAAGACGAGTAATTGCCTCTTTGTCGATACGCGAAGCAAAAAACTCAAGGTCATCACGACGTTCTTCAAGAACAGCTTTGAAGACATACTTCAGCATATCTTCAGCCAGTTTCGCGACATCGTTTAGATCAGCAAACGCGACTTCTGGCTCTACCATCCAAAATTCTGCAAGGTGGCGGCTCGTGTTTGAATTTTCAGCACGGAACGTTGGGCCAAAAGTGTACACTTTGCTTAATGCACAAGCATACGCTTCGGCATTTAACTGTCCTGAAACTGTAAGAAATGTCTCTTTGCCGAAGAAGTCTTCATTGAAATCGACATTGCCTTGCTCAGTACGAGGAAGGTTAGCGAAATCCAGCGTTGAAACACGGAACATTTCACCCGCACCTTCTGCATCA
This sequence comes from Vibrio sp. V15_P4S5T153, assembly GCF_963874485.1. Lineage (NCBI taxonomy): Bacteria > Pseudomonadati > Pseudomonadota > Gammaproteobacteria > Vibrionales > Vibrionaceae > Vibrio > Vibrio sp. V15_P4S5T153. Next base: position 715,059 of record NZ_CAWNHR010000011.1, read on the forward strand.
GAAGCGGTAATCAGCGGCGCTGACATCCAGAAATAACCTTGCTCGTGGTAAAAGCGGTGGATGGCTTGAGAAAGGGAGTTGCGTACACGAGCCACTGCGCCAATCACGTTGGTGCGTGGGCGAAGATGCGCCACTTCACGAAGATATTCAATTGAATGGCGAGTTTTTGCCATTGGGTAGGTTTCAGCATCTTCAACCCAGCCAACAACCTTCACCTCAGTTGCTGCAAGTTCAAATGCTTGACCAGAAGCAGGGGACTCAACAATCTTACCTGTTACTTCGACAGAGCAGCCAGTAGTGAGCTTTAGCACTTCGTCATTGTAATTATTCAGATTATTAGGGACCACGGCCTGAATCGGGTCGAAACAAGAGCCGTCATAAATGGCAAGAAAAGAGATTCCAGCTTTGGAATCACGACGAGAACGAATCCAGCCTCGGACAGTCACTTTACTGTCAACGGCCAGCTTACCGCTCAATACGTCTGTTACAGGCGCGTAAGTCATGTTTGATATAGTCTCCATTGAGGTAAAAATTCAACCCAATGTTCAAAGGTATTCTCACTCTATAAAGTGGACAAAAAACAAGCGAAACATTGGGTTGCTTATTACTTTTTAATTCAATGGCACATATTACCTGTCAATTCGTTCGCATCAACCTTTATTGTCGATTCGTGGCCGAATTCTTAGCAGAAAGCGTAAATTGATTCATCAATGTTTCTAAGCGCTGCGATAGCTGTTTTAAATTGACGCTGATTTCTCGGGTTTGCGTTGCCGATTGAGACGTATCATCAGCATGTCGAGTAATGACTTCGATCTTCCCTTGAATTTCTTGGCTGACTTGTGTGGTCGTTCGTGTTTGATCTTGAATATTGTTTGCATGATCAAGCACCTGCTGCATCTCTTGTACGGCATTACTCATTGCGGAAGATAAAACTTCGACTTCATTTGAACGTTGATGCGCATGTGAGCAAACCAAATCAACTGAGGCGAGCGATGTTTCACTGTCACGTTGGAATTGAGCGATGATTTTCTCAATGTTTCCAGTCGCTTCTGCTGTTCGTGAGGCGAGTTTTCGCACTTCATCGGCCACGACCGCAAAGCCTCTTCCTTGTTCACCCGCTCGTGCTGCTTCAATCGCCGCGTTTAAAGCCAGCAAATTAGTTTGTTCGGCGATACTTTTAATCGTTTCAAGAATGGAGGAAACCAGCCCTGTCTGATTATTAAGTTCAGAAATTTTATCTTTCACGGACTCGATATCGCTTACCAAACCTTTGATATCTGCGCTAGCTGTATGTGCTTGCTGTGCACTTTGTTGAGCGACATTAGCGGTATGTTTGATAAGCTTTGACGCATCAACGGTAGCTTGATTAACCGTCTGTTGTTGAGATTGCATCTCTTCAATATTGAGCTGAACGTCAGAGGTTTCACGCTGCTGATTTTTTGCCGCTTGGTTGGTTGTTTGTGCTACGTCGGTTAACTGGTTTGCTGAATCGGCAAGCGAATGAGAGGTCTCTTGCACTTTTGCCAAACTGTCCGAAACCGTGTCCATTAAAGAGTTGATGGAGACCGCGAGTTGTCCGAGTTCATCTTTTTTGGTGCTGATAAGCCGTTTTGATAAATCTTTGCTCTTACTGATTTCACACATGAATCGTGACGTATGCTGGATAGGGCGAACAATCATCTTGCGGATCAAAAAAAGCGTGATCATAAATCCGATAAAGGCAATGGAAGCCATAATAATAACGGCAATGACAGTGTGAGTACTGATCATTTGGTTTACATGGCTCAGGTTATATTCAAGACGAATAGCTCCTAAAACGGTTCCTTCTTCCGCCATATGACAAGATACGCAGTTTGTGCCTCGGTAATCTAGGCTTGATTTCATCGGTAAGGCGACGACTAATCCTTTCCCCCAGGAAGCATTGAATGGTTCAATGACGGTTTCCCCGGCCAGTGCGCGTTTATCTATCTCGTCCATTGGCTGTTGATTTTCTTTTCCAGGACCATAAAGTTTACTGACCGCCTCTGAACGTAATACTCGCACCTGTTCAATACCATCTTGCGCGAGTGCCTTTTGGCGTAAGGTCTCTTTCTGAGCCATGGTACCAGTCAACATCATCATATTGAGGCTATCAAAGTAGTTACTCGCTTTATCGTGTAACTGCTCGCTCAACACCGAATTGAGAAGGTCACGTTGTTGTATATATTGATAGCTCGTTGACACCGTTAATACAAAAGCAAAAACGGTGATGAGCGTAAGTAGCAATTTAGACGTAATTGTTGAGTTCATGATAATTTTATTATTATTGAGAGGGTGACAGTGTAAATATAGCGTTAATATGCACTAGTGCAAAAGTTGTAGTCTTTGGAGTGTGACCCTATACATATTATAGGTTTAACAAATGTGATGTGGCACGTCATGATTCCCTATTAATGCTTAAAATATCACTCAAAGGCGTGGGATTTTCCGTTGTATCACCGTGATAAATTGTACTGTTTCATCTGTCTTGCAATGTAAACAAAGCTGTCTAGAAACTTGTTTCGTGAGTCTATATTCCTTAGTATTGCCTCTCTTTTAAAAGCTTGAGAACCAAGATGAAAACAGAATTATACAAAGAGTTTATGTTTGAAGCCGCGCATCGCTTACCTCATGTACCTGCAGGGCATAAGTGCGGCCGTTTACATGGGCACTCTTTTTTAGTTCGTCTGTATGTAGAAGGTGAGGTCGATCCTCATACTGGTTGGGTGATTGATTTTTCTGAAATTAAAGCGATATTTAAACCTATTTATGATCGTTTAGATCACTATTACTTGAATGACATTGAAGGGTTAGAGAACCCAACCAGTGAAGTGCTTGCGAAATGGATTTGGCAACAATTAAAGCCAAGCTTACCACTGCTCAGCAAAGTTGAAATTAAAGAAACCTGCACGGCGGGTTGTATTTATAAAGGCTAATACCAGCAGATAATTCCCAACAATAAACAATAAACAATAAATAACAAGTAGATAGGCACTACTATCGCGCCTATCTACTTACCCAAAATAAAGAGCCTAATAACCCCAAATTTGGCTTACATATTCAGGATGATCGATATAGGGATTTCGGTTACCTTGAAATTGATAAACGGCGTCATTGCGCTGGCGTTCTTTAGCACTCACAGGATCTTCTTGGTGCCAACGCTTTAGCATAGCCAGAGCCCAAGCTTCAAAAACCACGGTACTAGTACCATCAAGTATGGCATCAGCGTTGTCAGTATTTCCTTGCCAGCTGCCGATACGGTTCTCGTAGCGGGTTGCCATGTAAAAATAGGCGCGCGCTAGATCACCTTTAAATTCATCAATAGGCTCAAATACGGTGCCATTATAACCTAGCGTATTGCTTGCACTGCCAAGTTTTGAACCATTACTTGAGGTATAAGTGATATGACCAACTTCGCCAAATGGCCAGTTACTGCGTTTTGCATTAACAAAACCATCAGTGGCAAACAAGTGGTGACCGTCGGAATTCATTGGCTCAACGCTGCCCCCAAACCAACTTTTAGGAAATGAGTGTTCCCTATTGTAACAATCGCCTTCTCGTCGATACTGACCACACTGATCGCTGACTTTAGTAAAACTAACACTGTCGTTGTTGTCAGGTTTCTCAGAATAGATATCTAACATTGAACCGTCATTCTCATAGTAGTTATCTATGTCTGCATTTTGTAATAGTGTCCAAATTGCGGAATAACCGCGGCTATTATGATTCTTTATGATGTTGTATAAGGCCGTTTTTAGTTCAAAACCTGTTTTTCCTATCGCGGCTTGATAATAGTCATGGTTAGCGGGAGGTGTTGATTCACCAAGTAATAAGCTGTTTGATTGGTTGTATTGAAATTCTCCACCAGAGGCCAGTATTTCCGAGCCTTTGGCTAAGGAATAAAGACCATTGCCAGAGCCACAGCAAATACCATCACCATAACTGTCATGGATGGTGAATTGATATTCACCATCCGATAAGCATATTTCTTGGCTATAAGATGTGGAGTCTGAGTAATTATTACCCGCATAAATAACCTGTGAGAGGCTGTTTTTTATTTCCCAACTTGTTTCAGAAGCATATTGATCGGTGGTTAAATTCAGAGTCAGGTTGTGAGCGCGACATGTCACATGGCTTGATGGTTGCTCAGCGTTACTATTTTCTGTCTGCGCACTGGTAAGGGGAGAGCAAAGCAGTGCCAGTAGGGTAAGGTATGAAATTTTCGGTGTCATAATTTTCTCATTGGATAGTTAAATCGCAACTAAGATAACCATTTGCTCAGTCAATAAATTAAACCTATATCGCATTTTAATTTGTTATGTATGTGATGTTTCATTATTTATGCAGGAGATCTCACGTTCAGAAGGCTGTGCAAAAAGGTGTTCATAAAAACCTACGCAGTCTGCATATATACAATCTCTTTTCTTACCGCGACTGACACGCTGCCGTTTAGTCAATATCTGTGCGATAAAATTGCCAAAAAAGTTGATCGCTTAATCCTCTCAATGCTCATGAACAATCGTAATCATTCTCTTTCGGTGTGCGTGTTATATTCTTAAGTATCATTGTTTCTGATTGATTTTAATAAAATTATTTATTGTTTGCATGCATTTTTGTTGCACACTTTTTCGCGTGAATTCTCACTTTCAAGACGTCAACCTCATTGGGTTGGAACCCTTATCTCGTTACGGACATAGTGATTCTATCGAAATGAAATTAGGTAACTAATAATGAATCGGTAACCCAGTTGTCTATATCCGGAATCGATTGTTGCTTAACCAGCGCAGATTTCGTGGGTTGCTGCTGCTGAAATTCAGGCACGTCACTATAAACTAAAATGAGCAATCCAATGATGAATAAGAAACCATTAACGCTTCTGGTAGCAGGGCTACTGGGAAGCGCACCCGTTTGGGCGCAAAATGAGCTCACCTTGATCCAGATCGGGGAAAAAATCGTCGAGCGGTTAGAATCGATTAAAGCGACCGCCGAACGTGGAGAAGGGGTGTTTGAACGCAACGGTGAGCGTTGGATCCACTATAAAGGCTTCGATTATCGGCTTAGTTACGAAAATGATCTGCAATTCCCCTTTATACCTTATCAAAGTGGCGATGATACACCTTATCGCAATGTGATCGATTTTGTCGATCAGAGTTGGGAATTCATGGTGTACGACGGCGGTTTTTATCTGATGAGCCGCGAATTTGGTGTTTACGAATCGGACGAGCAAGGATGCTTTGTGGAATACATTCCTGCGGCACACGGGTCTAAGCGCGCCGATGGTAGCTACATCTGGCAACGTGATGTCATCTATCGTACCGAAACCTCTGATTGTGGTGCGTTAGTGAAGCCAGAGATTACCTCGTTAACCGTTTCGAGTTTGTCTGATGTCGGTGTGTCGTTTGACTGGCTTGGGCAAAATGAAGCCGATAAGACTCAGCTCACCTTAACCAATTTGAGTGATGCGAAGGATGTTCGCCGCTATGATTCGGTTTCTGCGGGCTTTTTTATCGGTGACCTTAAGCCAGGCACATCATATGAGATGGTGTTGAACTCGTGTAATCCAGTGGATTGTGCTGAGCCCAAGGTAGTGCGCTTTACTGCTCAAGATGATCGAGTCGGCTTTGCTGATGAGATCCCAACCCCGAACCATTTGCAAGGCAGTTTAGAGGGTGGGTTGGGTATTACGCAAACTCATACATCAGTCGCGCCGAATAGCAATGAGTTAACTGGTCAAGGTCATTTGGACGTGATCATGAACCGTGAAGCGATGCTGCTGTTTACCCCGCAACAAGGGGAAGAAATTAACCAAGTTCGCGCCGAAGTGTTCCTCGATGGCGAATTAGTTCACAGCGCATTGATGCTACCACCTAGTGCATTAGCAGCCTCGGATCAGCCGGACAATGGTCGTATGAAGGTGGTGTTCTCTCATCACGCTTGGTCACTGCCGCTGCAATGGAATTGGATGAAGCCGGAGCTCTCACTGCGCTTGACCGACAACTTAGGCCGTGAAGGTGTGCTCAGCCAAGGAGACATCCAGTTTGGTGGTGCGCCTGAGTTGGTGATTCAAAATATCGACATGGGCATGCTGACTCAACCGCGTAACCGCAATACGATGATTCAAAATCTTCCAACTTTGGCCGCGGATTATTTCCAAAAAATACCCGCGTCTAAATTGGTGATGGCTGACTACACTCCTGCCTATTTCCCTGTTGTCACTATGCCAAATGGTGTGGTGTACACCGATAAGAGTGCGAGTACGGGTGGTTGGCACAGCGGCGATATGCGTGAAGCGATCGGTAAAGCGTTGGTCTCTACAGGTGTTAACAACGCCAACGTCGGCATTGTGAGTAGTGCGGGTTATTCGCAGCAATACAACCGCCGCTACAACCACATTACCGCACACACCAACGTCGGGGTGTATACCAAAGAAGGTACAGATTTAGCTCAAGTTGTGGTTCATGGCGGCAGTGGCGGTGGCGGTAAAGTAACCCTGCAAAATACTACCGGCAATGAATGGTCCCATGAACTGGGCCATAACTATGGGCTTGGCCACTACCCATATATGGCGTCGATTCACGATATGGAATCTGGCTGGGGTTGGGATGCGTTCCAGCAACGTTTTATTGGTAACTTGCACTGGAAAAGCGACGTTTACACCCAACAGCAAGGTGACGATATTGTACCGCCGTTTAAAGATGCGTTCCGTTTCCTGCGTGATGCGCAAAATGGCGGTGAACAAGAGTACGTTGGCACCATCAGCCGCTTTACCTTGGAGCATCCGGCTCAGTCGCGCAAAGCACAGCGTTGGATGAACAACGGTTTTAACCTTGATAGCAACAGCCCAAGCGGTTATGTGCAGTGGGATCAGAGTACCCAACGTTATAAAGCGGTAGAAACCGATACACCGAAACCGCAGCAAGTGGGCGTACCCGTAGTTACTTTATTGGGGATTTACGATCCGCAGAATGAGAACCCTAGCCAAATCTATCCTCTGATTTACTCGAATTATGGCAACGTGTTTGAGCTGCCGCAGCCAGAGCAAGGGGATTATCAGTTGGAAGGTTGGCAAGCGGTGGCGAACCTGACTCAGGCACAGCTCGATAGCGATATTTGGCAAACATTACGCATAGATGGTGAGCAGCAACGTTTGTGTAAGTTTACTTTCCAAGCGGCCAATGGCGATAGATCGCAGTTTGTCGGTGGGGTTGAACCCAGTACCGACCGTTGTTCTGTTGGACGCGATGTGACATGGAACATCAACGTGAACATGACTTCTGCACAAGGTGAGTATGAATTGCTTTCCAAGTATGGTCGCGGAATGGTGACTTACACACCGACGGCCGATGTCGGTGAAGTGAGCCTATGTACACTCAATAAGTCTGGAAATGATCACGATGGAGCTGGATTTGTCGTTGGTAATCACTGTGAACAGGTTGCAGGTGTGATGCATAAAAATGGCCAAACGTGGCGCTATGCTATTCGTGGCGATGAAGTGTTGCGTCCTACTTACCAGGTTCAGGGCCAGTGTCAGTTGGATGTTGAATTTGCAGATGGGATCCGCGAACAAGTGCGATTGAGTACCTCTCGCCACGCTGGCAATGAAAGTAACAAGTTCCACATCAATTTATCGATGGAGCATGGGGTTCCCACTCAAGTGAGTCTGCACTGTTCAGATCGAGAGGGGGATACGGAACTGACTCGAATGACGCCAGATCAGAACCCGCCGCTGGATAAGCTCAAAGGCCCAATCATCATTGGCCAAGAGTACGGTTACAGCCAAGTGGTCGATATGACACCAACCTTCGCACAGAATGAAACTCTGCTGAACACGGATTTTGCAACGATCGCTGAGTTTGATGCTTTTGTGGCCGAACACTATGGGCGTGGCGTTCTAAACAATGGCGTGACGAAAGCGGAGCGCCGAGCGGGGGCATTGTATGTCTACCCGAACCCAGAAACGGGCATGCGTGATTACTTTGTAATGCGTATGGTAGATGCTGGCGCATTCCCGGCCGATCAAACCAGTAATCAAGGTTGGAAATACCTAGGTTCGGCAGATCGCTATGTGAACTTTGCTTTCAACCCAATCAAGCTCAATAGAGCGGCTGGTGTGAGCATTGAAGCGCGTGTACAAAGCTATTTTGGTGTATCTCGCTTATTGACATGGGATGAGCGTACCTCAACCACTTGGGATAAGGCGCAAAATGCGGTGTTTGTTGGGCAAATCGATGGTGAAAACCATTACTTTATCCAAAAACGCCCAGGAGAGGGGGAAGCTTTCCCGATGCTTGGAGAGTCAAACCTAGATTGGGTTTACCTCGGCAGCGACAGCACCATTCAAGCTTATCTTGCGGAATTAAATCGTGATTTAGCAAGCTTTGAACGTTCGTTACTGGAGTGGTATCAACAAGATGCGATGGGCGTGTGGGGCAGTGATGGCCAGCGTGGTCAAGTGAACGATATTTATCAATACGCTTTCCGTGGCGGCTATCATTACTACCGCTTGAAAGTGACTAAGTACGGTTATTTCCCTTACCCAACCGATCCCAATCCAACCAACAGCAGTTGGGAATATCTCGGTCAGTTTTAAGTTCCTCGCTGGATCGTGAGGTAAAGTCGTAAAATGCGCCACTCGCTGTTAAGCGAGTGGCGTTAAGTTTTAATGAACGAGGTTTTTAAATAGATAGGTGTTCGTTAGCAAACGACTTTAATCGCTAAACCACCTTGGGACGTTTCACGATATTTGGCGTTCATATCTTTACCTGTCTCAAGCATGGTTTCGATCACTTTATCGAGCGAAACACGAGGTGCCGATGAGCGACGTAACGCCATACGCGTTGCGTTGATCGCTTTCACTGCAGCAATACCATTGCGCTCGATACAAGGCACTTGTACTTGTCCCGCGACAGGGTCACAGGTTAAGCCCAAGTTATGTTCCATCGCAATTTCAGCGGCCATGCAAACTTGTTCAGGGCTTCCACCCATCAGTTCTGCAAGGCCCGCGGCTGCCATCGAACAGGCAACACCTACTTCACCTTGACAACCCACTTCCGCACCAGAAATAGAAGCGTTACGTTTGTAAAGCCCACCGATAGCGCCAGAGGCAGCAAAGTAACGGATATAGTCTTTTTCAGTAACGGTCTGAATGAATTTATCGTAATAGGCTAACACTGCAGGAATAATACCGCATGCGCCATTAGTAGGTGCCGTCACTACACGCCCACCCGCGGCATTTTCTTCGTTCACTGCAAAAGCGTACATGTTTACCCAGTCAACGACCGCCATTGGATCATTAGTGGTTTTTTCTGAGGTCATTAATTGTTGACGAAGTGCTGCTGCTCGGCGTGGAACACGAAGAGGCCCTGGTAAGATACCTTCAGTATTCATACCGCGGTCCATACATTCGCGCATGGTTTTCCAAATATTGGCAAAGTAAGTACGAACTTCTTCATCAGAATGTAGTGCTTTTTCGTTAGCCATAACCAGCGTACTGATGGAAAGACCACTCTCTTTGCATTGGTTCATCATCTCGTCAGCGCTAGTGAAGACATAAGGAACTTTAATTGGGTTCTCTTTTTCTTTACCAAAGTTCTCTTCATCAACGATAAAACCACCGCCGATAGAGTAGTAGGTTTTTGAGTAAACGACTTCATCATCGATCCACGCGTGGATCTGCATGCCGTTTTCGTGCAAGGACAAATTCGTTTTGTGGAAATTCATTCCACCTTCTTTAGGAAACGATACGGTATGACAGTGCATACCAACGGGAAGACGCTCGGTTTCTTCAACGCGTGCGATAAAGCCTGGAATAGCATCGATATCAACTTTCTCAGGGGTATTACCAGCAAGACCCATGATGATAGCGATATCTGTGTGGTGACCTTTCCCTGTCAGTGATAATGAACCATAAACGTCCACGGTGATTTTAGTGATGTCGCGCAATTTTCCCATTGAACGTAAATCATCAATAAACTCTTTACCCGCTTTCATTGGTCCCACTGTGTGTGAGCTTGAAGGACCAACACCGATTTTATAGATATCAAATACACTAATCATATCGATTACCTCAAAAGTAAGCCCCCCTAGCTAAGAGGGAGGCTCATTATTATAGTTATGTTCTGTATGCAGTATTCATGACGGTTGATATAACCACCAGATTAAAGAGCGCCGTAGATTACAGAAGTAATAGCAGCAAGACCACAGATAGTTGTGAAAATCTGTACTGGTGCTGAAGTCTTGAACTTAGCCATTGCAGGGATCTTGTGCATTGCAAATACAGGCAGCAGGAACAAGATGCCAGCAATCATAGGTGCGCCCATGGTTTCAATCATGCCTAGGATGCTTGGGTTTACAATCGTTACGATCCAAGTTGTCAACACGATGAAGATCAGTGACATTTTTTCAATCTTGCTTACTGAGCTATTTGAGCGAGATTTAATCAAACCAACTAGGCCTTCATGTGCCCCTAAAAAGTGACCAAAGTAGCTAGAGGTAATCGCTGCAAAGGCAACAAGAGGACCCATGTAAGAGATGATTGGTGATTCATGGATGTTTGCTAGGTAAGAAAGCACAGAAATGTTTTGCTCTTTTGCTAACGCGAGTTGCTCTGGCGACAGAGACAGCACAACAGAGAACACGAAGAACATCACAAAACCCATCAGCATCATGGCCGAGCCACCAGTGATCATATCGGTTTTCTTAACCGCGTTGTCACCATGTTGTAGGCGTTGCTCTTTAGAGAACTGGCTAATGATTGGGCTGTGGTTGAATGAAAACACGATGATAGGAATTGCAAGCCAAACGATGGTTGGCATCGCAGACCAATCAGGTGCGACTTCAATCATAGAGGTGTTCCACTCTGGAATAAGGTAGAAAGAAAGTGCTAATAAAATGAAAACCAATGGATACACCATGGCAGACGTTGCTTTTAGCATCAGCTCTTTACCAAATACTACGCCAGCCGTCATTGCCACAATCAGCGCACCAGAAAGTAACCAACGAGGAATCGATTCCATGCCAACTTGGTTAACAAGGAAGGAATCAACGGTGTTTGTGATACCAACGCCGTAGATAAGAACGATAGGGTAGATGGCGAAAAAGTATGCGAACGTAATAAGGTTTGCGCCAGTTTTACCAAAATGCTCTTCTACTGTGTCAGTAATATCAGAATCAACATTTTTTGAAGAAAGAACAAAGCGAGCTAAGCCTTTATGTGCGAACCAAGTCATTGGCGCCGCAATTAGGGCTAACATTACTAATGGCCAAAAACCACCCGCACCAGCTTTAATTGGAAGGAAAAGTACACCGGCACCAACGGCTGTACCAAAAAGTGAAAGACACCAAGTGAAATCTTTATAAGTCCACTTGCTAGAGGATTGTACGGCAGATGCCGACGAAGTTGTTGTGTTCATATTGTATTACTCATTTTTGGGAACAGGAAATAAGTCGAGCGCATTTTGCATAATTTTCTCATTCGAAAACTAGATCTAAATCATGTAACGTTCTGGCTTATTGAATGATATGTCAAAAACCCATTTTTGATCACGAAAATGGCGTGCTACATGTGAGTAATGTTAATGATTTGGATTAGTAAAAGTTATCAATATAATGCTTCGATTAACATTTATTCATGCCAAACGTTTGCTTTTGGGTGGGATAAGGAAAAATAATCATCCGTGTTATTTAAACTTATGTTTGGATAGTTTGAATATTAATGAGGTTGAATAACTTGTTTTTGTAAAACATGGATGATCTGCGCTGTCATCCCCCAAATAAAATGATGTTGATAAGGGATGGCGAAAACGCGATGTCGTTGATTTTTTACTTGAAATAATTCGCTATAGAGTTTGTTTCGATCAAACAGATGGTGGGCGGGAACTTCAAATATTTCGTCCACTTCATTGGTATCAATAATGGCCTTGTAATTGGGGTTGATAAAAGCAAGAAAGGGCGTCACTACAAATTTACTGACGGTAACCAATTCAGGCAGTTGCCCAAAAATAGTAATGTCGTTTGCTAAAATTCCAATTTCTTCTCTTACTTCACGAAGCGCAGTGATCTGCAGCGAGCCATCGACTTCCTCATATTTCCCGCCAGGAAAACTGATTTGTCCCGGATGATGTTTAAGGTGCGCAGCTCTCTTGGTTAATACCACATTTAAACCATTCTTCCGCTCAACAAAACCAATTAACACTGAAGCCTTGCGTAAGGTTTGAGGAGCAAGGTGTGCCACACGACGGATAGATTCTTCATGATAAGGCACAGGTTGTTGCAACTGAAAGCGCTGGATAAGCCGATCTTTTGTCAAGGGGGTCGCAGTCTGTACGCTGTTTCTCTTCATTTTCGTTACCTATTCGGATTTTGCGTCTACCTCTTTTTAGCCTAGTTCAATAAACCTTGGAAAGGTTAACGAGGTTGTTCGAGCACAGGTAAAATTCGGCTCAGTTTATCCAGTGTCTCCTGATATTCAAGCTCACACTGACTATCGGCAACAATACCGCCACCAGCCCAAACGTGCAGTTGTTGCTTCTCTGCCACCAAAGTTCGGATAGTAATACTGCTGTCCATTGTCCCGTGGCGGCTAATATAGGCGATGCTGCCACAGTAAGCGCTACGGCGGTGAGGCTCTAACTCCTCAATAATTTCCATTGCACGTACTTTTGGTGCGCCAGTAATTGAGCCTCCGGGGAAGCTGGCTCTTAATAGATCGGCCGCGCAATAGGCGGAATCAAGTTCTGCGCGAATGGTACTCACAAGGTGATGCACGGCAGGAAAACTTTCAATATCGAACAGCTTAGGCACATGTACTGACCCCGGTTTTGCCACACGGCCAACATCGTTTCGTAATAGGTCAACGATCATCAAGTTTTCTGCTTGATCTTTTTCTGCGCAAGCAAGGTCTGCCGCGTTAGCGGCGTCAATGCTGGGGTTATCGCTTCTTGGTCGGGTGCCTTTTATCGGCTTAGTTTCGATGATGTTGTGTTTGACCTGCATAAAACGCTCGGGGGAGACACTCAAAATCGCTGACTCCTCTAAGCGAATAAAAGCCGAAAATGGTGCGCAATTAAACGCTTCCAGTTTTTGATAAGCTTGCCATTCACTGCCTTCATAATGCGCTTGAAAACGCTGTGCAAGGTTGATTTGATAACAATCACCATTGAGCAAATAGTGCTGGATTTGCTCAAATTTCCGTTGGTAGCTCTCTTTACTCATGTTGGATTGCCAATCAGAGCGTAATGCAAAATGGCCGTTGTTTTTGGGGTTCTGAGTGTTGAGCCATTGCCATGCCTCATCAATATGATTGCCCACCACATAGGCGGCTTGGTGCAAATGATCAACGACCACAGCCCATTGATAGAGACCAATCGCCATATCAGGTGTGGATAGATCGTGCTCAGCGAGCGTTGGAATTCGTTCTATCTGCCGCCCTAAGTCATAGGCAAAATAACCGAGTGCACCGCCCACGAAAGGAAGGTCTATATCGCTTTGAACATCGGGTAAATACTGCTGCTGCAACTGTTTGAGCAGTTGGAATGGGTCTAACTGAGAATCATAACGAGACTGCGGTTCGCATACCGTCGTTTTATCCCCTTGTGTCACTAAGGTGACCAGTGGTTCAGCGACTAAAATATCAAAACGGCTATCGATATGCGTCTTAGAGGCGGAGCGCAGCAGCATAGCCCACGGGCAGTCTTCGATTTTAGAAAACAATTGGTGAGCGAGATCGACATGGTAAGTCAGTGCGTTAACTTGGATATGATTGAATTCGTTGTTGTTCATTTGCGTAATTTGTGACAAAGAGACCGATCACTGCATGGCGTGTTGAGTAAAGCAAGAGTATCATAAAATGCAAATTAAAAGCTGCTACTTGATTGAATCACATCAATAAGTTGATTTTTTGCTGAGAAGCTTACCGCTTATTGAATGAGGAACACGCAACAGTCAAGGGAAGCATAACAATAACGAGGCACGCAATGACGGTAATTCGCAAGCAGGATGTGATCAGCAGTGTCGCTGACGCTCTTCAATATATCTCTTACTACCACCCTCTAGATTTCATTCAAGCGCTAGAAAAGGCTTATCATCGAGAAGAGAGTCAAGCTGCGAAAGATGCGATCGCACAAATTCTCATTAACTCGCGCATGTCAGCAGAAGGGCATCGACCCATTTGCCAAGATACCGGCATCGTAACCTGTTTTGTCAACATTGGTATGAATGTGCAATGGGAGTCTGATCTCACGGTGCAAGAAATGATTGATGAAGGAGTTCGTCAAGCGTACACCAATCCAGATAACCCATTGCGCGCTTCTATATTAATGGATCCTGCTGGTAAGCGTATTAATACTAAAGACAATACGCCTGCTGTCGTTCATATCAATATGGTGCCAGGAAATAAAGTCGACATTCAAATCGCAGCCAAAGGCGGCGGCAGTGAGAACAAAACCAAGATGGTAATGCTCAATCCTTCCGATGACATTGCTGAATGGGTAGAAAAAACCGTACCCTTGATGGGGGCGGGTTGGTGTCCTCCGGGTATGCTCGGCATTGGTATTGGCGGCACCGCGGAAAAGGCGGCTGTGCTTGCTAAAGAATCACTGATGGAGCATATCGATATTCAAGAACTGATTGATCGTGGTCCACAAAATGCGGAAGAAGAACTGCGTTTAGATATTTTTAACCGCGTGAATCGTTTAGGCATTGGTGCGCAAGGGCTTGGTGGCTTAACCACCGTTGTGGATGTAAAAATCAAAACAGCGCCGACTCACGCCGCGTCTAAACCTGTTTGTATGATCCCTAACTGCGCGGCAACCCGCCATGTTCACTTTACGCTAGACGGCACGGGCCCTGCTGAACTTACACCACCAAAGCTAGAAGATTGGCCACAAATTGTGTGGGACGCAGGAGCAAGCGCGCGCCGCGTCAACCTTGATGCGGTCACTAAAGAAGAGGTTCAAGAGTGGAAAACCGGTGAAACACTTCTTCTTTCCGGTAAGATTTTAACCGGCCGCGATGCCGCACATAAACGACTCCAAGCAATGTTGCAAAATGGCGAAGGGCTGCCTAAAGGTGTCGATCTTAAAGGTAAATTTATCTATTACGTTGGCCCCGTTGATGCGGTGGGTGATGAAGTTGTTGGTCCAGCAGGCCCGACCACATCGACTCGCATGGACAAATTTACCGACATGATGCTTGATGAAACGGGCATTATGGGGATGATAGGCAAAGCAGAGCGTGGCCCTGCGACGGTGGAGTCAATCAAAAACCACAAAGCGGTCTACTTGATGGCGGTGGGTGGCGCGGCTTACTTAGTGGCGAAAGCGATTAAGAAAGCACGCGTGGTGGCATTCGAAGATTTAGGTATGGAAGCCATTTATGAATTCGAAGTTGAAGACATGCCAGTCACGGTTGCGGTGGACTCGCGTGGCGCGAATGCTCACCAAATAGGCCCGGACACATGGAAAGTGAAGATTGCCGAAGCTCAAAAGAAAGCTTAATCTGATCTCATCGCGTTCTCACGATAACTGCAGCTTAGGCTGCAGTTATCGTCTATAAATCAGTAGATAATTGAAATGCTCATTTGCAAAACTAGGAGGGTAGATGCCTCGTTTTATTAAAATATTACAAATTATTATCGCTATTGTGGTTGGGGTTTTCCTCGGCTATGACCTTATTCTACATGGCATCAGTATCTTCGATGATAAGTACGTCACAATCACCTGCGTGTTATGGGTGATGCTTGAGGCTGCATTGTTTGTGATTTATAAATTAATAGAAGATGATTGAGCCGATGTGAGCGGCTCAACACAGAACAGCGAATTTTTTGGCCAAAAAAGCCTAAGCCTCTGATTCTTGTCAGGGGCTTTTTGTTCATCTCTGATTAAGGTGAATACACATAAAGTAGCGTCATCAAATGAAGTGGAGTGAGTGAATGAAGCACATTCGTCGAGAAATGACTGATTTAATTAACCGTGGATTAGATTCGCACGTTCGAATTGCTGTCACGGGGCTATCGCGAGCGGGGAAAACGGCTTTTATTACCTCCTTAGTGAACCAATTACTGCACACCTCTACCCATGATAATTTACCGCTATTTTCCGCAACGCGTGACCGACGTATTGTGGGTGCAAAACGTGTCCCTCAAACTAACTTAATGGTTCCACGCTTTGCTTACGATGAAGCGATGTCACAGTTACACAGCGAACCGCCACATTGGCCTGTGCCCACTCGTGACGTCAGCGAGATTCGCCTAGCGATCAAATACAAACCTAAAAAGCGCAGTAAAAAATTATTTGGTCACACGGCCACACTTTATCTCGATATCATCGATTATCCGGGGGAATGGCTGTTGGATCTGCCTCTGCTCGAAATGACCTATGAACAGTGGTCAGAACAGCAGTTTTCAGCGCTAAGTGAACTACGTTCCTCATTAGCCGAGCCGTGGCTTGAGGGGTTAGCTAAACTCGATGTAACACAAGACGCCAATGAGCAAAAGCTAGCTTCACTGTCGATGCTGTTTACGGAGTATTTGCACGCGTGTAAAAATGCCGGTTTGCATTGGGTGCAACCGGGGCGTTTTGTGTTGCCGGGAGAGCTAGAAGGTGCGCCTGTACTGCAGTTTTTTCCATGCCGTAATCCGTACGGTGAAGAGAAGCCGGCTCCCAATAGTAATTACAGCATGTTAAAAGCACGCTATGAAGAATACCAAAACAAGGTTGTGAAAGCTTTTTACAAAAATTATTTTGCCACGTTTGATCGGCAGATTGTGTTAGTCGATTGCTTATCTCCACTCAATGATGGCTACGGCTCCTTTTTGGATATGCGTCGTGCGCTTGAGCAGATTATGCATAGCTTTCGTTATGGTCGTAATGGCTTACTCAAGCGTCTGTTTGCACCCAAGATAGACAAAGTGCTGTTTGCCGCAACCAAAGCGGATCATGTCACCCCTGAACAACACCCGCATTTGGTGTCGTTACTGCAGCAGATGGTTCATCCTGCTTGGCAAAGCGCCGCCTATGAGAATATTGAGATGAGTTGCATCAGTATGGCATCGATACAGGCCACACAAGCGGGTTTTATTGATAGCGGTGAGCGCACCATTCCAGCCTTACAAGGCGTGACTCTCGATGGCGAAACTTTGACCATTTTTCCCGGCGATGTGCCGAAAAAGTTACCTAACAAAGAGTATTGGCAGCATCAAGGGTTTGAATTCACCAGTTTTAAACCAAGAGCATTTAGCTGTGATGAACCTTGCCCTCATATCCGTTTAGATAAAGCGTTGGAATATTTAATTGGAGATAAGCTGAAATGAGTGATTTAAAAACCAAGCAAATCTTTAATCAAAGATTAGAACCACAACAGAAGAGTACGCCAGAGCTTACGGCTCAACAGCAGTTTCAAAATAATGAAGCCTTCATTCCAATGCCGATCAGCAATGAAGAGAGTGCTGCGGAAAAAGAGTTAGAGCAAATTATTCGCCCACCACAAGGTCGGAAATGGCGAGCTGCGGCATTAGTTATAAGCTTTGCAGGTTTAATCGGTTGGCAAGCTATCGATTCAGTTATCACGGCGATTCAATCAGCGGACTGGTTAGCATTAGGCTGGGCGGGATTTATTGCTGGTTTGGCATCGTTAGGCTTAAGTACCTTAATCAAAGAGTTGTGGAAGTTACGAGCACTTCGCCATCATTTTAGTATTCAAGAGCAAAGCGAACAGCTTATGCAAACCGACAGCGTTGGCCATGGGCTCGCGTTCTGCCAAGCTCTAGCTAAACAAAGTGGCATAAAAACCGAAAGCCCAGCCTATGATCGTTGGTTAAACAGCGTTAATGCTTCACACAGCGATGCTGAAATACTCGATATGTACGATGCTATGGTGGTGAGTGAACAAGATAAACAAGCAACCAAAATCGTCTCACAATATTCAACAGAAGCGGCAGCACTAGTGGCAATTAGCCCTTTAGCCATCGCAGATATGTTGTTAGTGGCATGGCGTAATTTCACTATGATTGATCAACTGGCAAAACTGTATGGAGTGCCATTGGGTTACTGGTCTCGTCTCTCTTTATTTAAGTCCGTATTGATTAATATGGCTGCGGCAGGTGCCAGCGAACTCGCCATCGACGCCAGCATGGATCTCCTGTCTATGGATTTAGCCGGAAAAGTATCCGCGCGGGCAGGGCAAGGTTTAGGAGTGGGAATATTGACCGCTCGTCTTGGTTTGAAAGCCATGGCACTGCTCAGGCCGATGACATGGCAGCCAGACAGAAAAGTAAAATTAGGGGCGATTCGCAAACAGATCGTCGCAAGAATCGCCGCGCTTACGGTGAAATAAGCAACATTTATCAAATAATATGCCCGAATGTGAACCTCAAAACATGAGATAACTTGACGCCATACAAGGCTTGATAGAAACTACTGTCAACTTTTCCTGACACTTTTTATTAGGATTTTTAAGTGCGTCTTGAAGTCTCTTGTGAAGATAGACTCGGCCTAACCCGAGAACTGCTCGATATTCTTGCATCGAGAAACATTGATTTACGTGGGATTGAAATCGATGTCATCGGCATTATTTACCTCAACTGCCCTGACATTGATTTTGAAACATTCAGTGAATTGATGGCTGAAATTCGCCGAATTTCTGGCGTAAAAGATGTTCGGAAAATTCAATTCATGCCCATGGAGCGGCATAACACCGAGTTAATTTCATTACTCAACAACGTGCCTGATGCGGTGCTGGCGATTGATCTGAAAGGGTTTGTTGATATGGCAAACTATTCAGCGTTATCGCTGTTTAACAAAACAGAGAAAGAGGTGATAGGGCAGCCGATTTCTGCATTATTACCTTTCTTTAACCTATCACGCTGGCTTGAAGGCAACAAAGCACGACAACGTGAGGAGATCGTGCACGATGGTCTCGATTATCTGATGGAGATGATGCCTGTTTATATTACGGGTGAGTCGAAAGAATCCACCTTGGCGAGTACCATGATGATGATTCGTTCTAAAAGCCCTAGCGGCGTCGTCGATGATGCTTTGCCCTTACACAATAACCTTGGTTTTGAACATTTTGTCGGAGTTTCTAACCGCCATAAAGCGCTCATTAGCCAAGCTAAGAAGCTGTCAATGCTTGATCAACCTTTGCTTATAGAAGGCGAAACCGGAACGGGTAAAGAGATGTTGGCCAAGGCTTGTCATAATCGCTCTCACCGTGCCTCCTTTCCTTTCTTAGTTCTGAGTTGTGCTTCAATGCCGGATGATGTTGCGGAAACGGAGTTGTTTGGTCATGCGCCAGGGTCATTTAATCATCAACAAGGCCATAAAGGTATTTTTGAACAGGCGAATGGCGGCACCGTTTTTCTCGATGAAATCGGGGAGATGAGCCCTCATTTACAAATTAAACTACTGCGCTTCTTGCAAGATGGTACATTCCGCCGCGTTGGTGAGGAGCATGAAGTTCATGTTAATGTTCGTGTGATTGCCTCGACGCGTCACAAGTTGGCAGATTTAGCCGAATCAGGCGCATTTCGTGAAGATCTTTTTTATCGTCTGAATGTGTTAACTCTCCGTATTCCTACTTTGCGTGAGCGGTCTAACGACATTCAGCCATTGCTTGAGCTGTTCGTGGCGAAACACATTAAGAAAATGGGTATGGTCAAACCACTACTAGCGGAAGATTTGGCGGATCAGCTCTCTCATTACCAATGGCCAGGCAACGTACGACAGTTGGACAACATGGTGCTCAGGGCGCTAACGGAGATGTCTGATAATCAGTTAACAGTGGACCTCTTCCATCTGCCGCAGCTTGAAACCGTTCATACTGGCAATACCCATGTCAATCTTGATGGCTCATTAGATGACATCATGAAAGAGTATGAATCTCAAATTTTGGAACGTTTATATCAGTCTTTCCCTTCAAGCCGTAAGTTGGCTAAGCGTTTAAACGTATCACACACCTCTATCGCCAATAAGCTACGCGACTACGGAATTAGGAAAAATTGATGCAGTCATGCAGCACCTTGTCCCAAGTGTATGAAGTGGACAATGATATTTTAGTGCGAACCGCAAAACTTGAAGATGCGGAGATGATCGCCGCCTATTTTACGAGTAATCGTGAACATTTACGGCCTTGGGAACCTAAGCGAGAAGCGGCGTTTTTTGAGGCTCACGGTTGGGCACAGCGGCTGATTAAACTTGGTGAGCTGCATAAAATGCAATTAGGCTATTATTTGCTCATCATCGATATTAACAGTGGTGACATGCTTGGCACCATTTCGTTTAGTAACCTCTCACGCTTTCCATTTTATGCTTGTAATCTCGGCTATTCGTTAGCGAAGAATGCACAAGGTAAAGGCATCATGGGCCGTGCATTAAAAATGGCGTGCCACTACATGTTTAAGGTACAAAACCTACACCGTATCATGGCTGGTTATATGCCAATCAACAAACGCAGTGAAGCGGTGTTGATGAAAATGGGCTTTCAGGCCGAAGGTCACGCTAAAAATTATTTGCTCATTGATGGCCAATGGGAAGATCACAACCTAACAGCATTGGTTAATGCTGATTGGCGCCCAAGCTAATGGGTTATCGTTTTAAAAGTAAAGCGGCTATATTCACAAGTCAGCTAAAACATTAAGGAAATTCAATGTCGTATTTGCCTTTGGATCAATACCAAAGAAAATGGATTTTCACTCACCAATCAATGCCAGTTCCTGAGCAAGATCTGGTGCATATTAAACCCATGTCTCAAGCCAGAGCGGCTCAGTTTTGGCTGGAAAATATCAGTGCTCAAAGCCCAGATTCAGAGAGGTTAAGTTCTCAAGATTGGCCTCGTAAAGCAGGCAGTTGGATCAATGAAATCAGTTGGATGAAAGAATGGGAAAGTGACGATGAATCATTACCCGTTGATATTTTGGCCCATATTGATTGGCAAAATGACGTGACCGTTTATTTTTGTTATGAAAAGTACAATATTATCGAAACCCAATGGTCGGTATTTAAAAAATACTGGAAAAATTTCTTATTTTACGATGATGGACCAATCTTATTGGGGCGTCGCCGTGCTCAAGCGTTATGGTTTGGTTCAAATGGCAAAGTCAAATTGGGTAATAGAAAGTAACGAATAAACGAATAAAAAGCAGCTTAGGCTGCTTTTTATTCGTTCTACAGTACTCGAGAGTTATTTAATTGATACAAACTTTATAACATCACGCTATCCATTCTTTCCTATACTGATCATAAGAGATGTTCGGGAGGGCGCATGGACGATAAAATTCTCCAATCTGTTGTTGAAATTACGGGGCAGAAAAATGCGGTGTCATTGGGTTATTGTGTCATCAGCGCTCTAGTCGAGATGTTGCCTCTGAAATCGGCCTGCTTAGAACATTATATTGGACCTCATTCCTATGTCATTGCAAAAGCTACTATCTGTAGCCGTATACCTGGAAAATTTGAAATTAACTGGGAATATGAGGGCGAGACGGTTCCAAGTTATGAACATAACCATTCTGATATCGAGCCCAAAATAGAAGATTTAGGTACAAACGGATACCATTGCATTTACCCTATTGCGATCAACGATAGTTTTTCTGCTAGGTTGTCTCTGATTCTAAAAGTTCCGCCCAAACAATATCGAATGCTTATTGAAGGCTTTGTTAAAATTTACCAAAATTACGTTTTATTATTGCATGAAAATGAGCGTGACAAGCTGACAGGGTTGTTGAATCGAAGGACGTTAGAGGATAGGTTGCGCCTTAGCTTTGATGTGCTTCCTGAAACGACGACAGTAGGCTCAGTGATGCCTTGGGTTGCCATCATTGATCTCGACCATTTTAAACGGATCAATGATAATTTTGGCCATCTGATTGGCGATGAAGTTTTGCTCTTGGTGGCTCAGCAAATGCAGAATTTTTTTCTTAATCAAGAACAACTGTTTCGGTTTGGAGGAGAAGAGTTCGTCATTATTTTTCCTGCCAGTGAGTATGAGGTGGTGCTAAACAGAACCGAGAGGTTTAGACAGCACATCGAGCAGTTTCGTTTTCCTCAGGTTCAACATATCACGCTTAGCATTGGTATCTGCTCTATCTCTCCAAGAGAATATCTCTCAACGATTTTAGATAGAGCAGACAAAGCACTCTACTTCGCCAAAAACCACGGCCGCAATCAAGTACAATGTTATGAAGACTTGTTGCGTAGTGGTGTATTCATTGAAAACGAAGAGGGGGATAGTAGTGCCGAACTATTTTGAACGGTTCACCTTATTTCTTCGCCGATAGCGTGCTACCCATTGAGGCCGTGATGATCATCGTAATGGCGATCCATTGCATTAAGCTTAATTGTTCTTGAAGAATAATTAATCCAGCTAATGCGGCGATGGCGGGCTCTAAGCTCATTAACACACTAAAGTGTTGCGTAGACAAACGCTTTAAAGCCGACATTTCTAGGCAATAAGGTACCGCGCTTGAAAGAATCGCGACAGATAACGCCATAGGCAGTATTGACCACGTAAAAATAGACGCCTCTGATAATACAACGCCGATTGGAAACGCAAACAGGGCCGCAATCGTCATCCCTATCGCAACGGTTGCGCCTCCAGAACCGACACTCCCCGCCCTTTGACCAAACCATATGTAGGCTGCCCAGCATCCGCCGGCCGCTAAAGCCAGTGCAACGCCAATCGGATCAAGTGCATCGACACCCGTTAGATCGGGCAATAAAAAAACAATGCCCAAAATAGCAAGCGCAACCCAAATCAGATCTTTTTTGCGTTTAGATGAGAGAAATGCAATGAGTAATGGCCCAGAAAACTCCAACGCAACCCCAATACCAAGAGGAATTCGTTCAATAGCAAAATAGAACATCAGTTGCATGCCACCTAGGCTTGCTCCGTAAATGATCATTGAGCGCCATTGTGAAAGAGAAAGTCGTAACTGCCATGGGCGAAAAATCATTAACAGTATTAATGCAGAGAGACCAACGCGCAGTGCAATTGTTCCACCTGGACCAACAATAGGAAATAGCTGCTTGGCTAGTGACGCGCCAGATTGAATGGTGGTCATGGCCAAGAGTAGAGTTAACACAGCCAAGAATATAGGGGATTTAATCGGTCGCATGCGCATCCATATGAAATAAGAGGAACGGGCCGATTATGCCTGAAAAATAAAGGGGTTAATAGGAACAACGAGCGGTGAATTAAAAGGGGATACCGTGAGTGCAAAACACTCACGGACCAAAAGATAAATAAGTGGGCTTGGCTTAGTGGATGTAGAAACGAGGGTTTGCCGTTCCCCAAATCGTATACAGTTCAGGGAATATGAGCTCTGCATTTTCTTCCAGCTCACTGACAGTGATTCGGCCTTGCTTTTGCGCGCCAAACAAGGTGACTTCCTGATTAGGAAGGACGCCTTTCACATCGGTTACGTCAACCAATGTGGTGTTCATTGAAGTTACTCCAACCACCTTTGCTCGTTGACCGTTAATCAATACGTCACCGCGATTGCCCATTTTTCTTGGGTAACCATCTGAATAGCCAACAGGCAGATTTGCCAAAACACTCTCTTTGGTTACGCGGTATGTACTGTCATAGCCAACGGTGCTTCCTTTAGGAAGATGATGCAATGACGCAATACGTGTTTTGAATGAGACGATTGACGGATATTCCGGGTTAGTTGGTAAGTCGCCATATAGGACGCCGCCAGGACGTACCATATCAAGTTGTGCTTCCGGTACATTGAGAGCAGTGTAGGAGTTGGCAACATGCAAAATCAGTTCATCGCGTTTTAGGTTTGCTTGCTGAATCAACCAAGCTGAATTGGTATTAAAACTGGCCAACTTGCTGCGGATTTCGTCTGGGTTGTAATTGGGGAAATGCGTCATTATCCCAACAATTTGTATGCCACTTTGAGTAGCAATCGCAATCGATTCTTGTTTTCCTGCATCGGTTGACATATCGATACCATTGCGTCCCATACCGCCATCATTTAATGCCAAATGTACTCTTATCGTTTTACCTTTTTGCTGGTTTAGCTGAGCGAGTTGCTCAGCTTGTATTTTACTACCGATGAGCTCTTCGATATCTAACTCGACACTTTGTGCGATTTCATCAATGCTCGCAGAGCGAACACGCATCAATTGGCCTTTAAACCCGCTCTCACGTACGGCTCTAGCCTCTGCATTACTGGTAATTGCGATACAAGGGATCCCTTGCGCGAGAATAGTTGGCATTAAACCGCGAATACCGTTGCCGTAAGCATCTGCCTTCATCACGGCGCAAATTTTAGTTTGGCTGTTGATGTGGCTCTTAAACTGCTCAATATTTTGTTTGAATTGGCCAAGATCGATCTCAAGCCAAGTATTGGATTGCTGAATTTCTTGTATAGAAGGCTCACTGACGTTAAGGCTTAAAGGTGCAGAAGTCGCTGAAAAAGAGGGTAAAGCCATGGCAATTGACAGTGTAAGAAAAGAGGCTTTGAAATTCATTCTATCTCCTAGGTAAGTAAAAACAAGAAAGCCCCGTTAGGGGCTGACTCTATTTTAGTTAAGTTTGAAACGCCCCATTGCGTCTTGCAATGTGACCGATAATTGACTGAGTTCGTGGCAAGCTTGCGCCGTTTGTTCTGAACCCTGCGCGACTTCTTGTGAAGCCGTATGGATATTTTCAATGTTGCGGCTTAGTTCATCGGCAACGGAATCTTGTTCACTACAAGCACTGGCGATTTGTGTTCCCATATCCGCAATTTGAGCTACTGAGTTTTCAATTGAAACCATCAATTGCTGCGAGTGAGTTCCTTGAACGACGCAAGAGTCAATGCTGACGCGCGAACGTTCGGTTGCTTCTTTTGCTTCGCCTGCCATGGTTTGTAATTTTTCAATAATGGTTGTGATTTCACCAGTTGAAGCTTGAGTTCTTCCCGCAAGGGTGCGCACTTCATCGGCAACAACAGCAAAGCCTCGACCAGATTCACCAGCGCGGGCTGCTTCAATCGCAGCGTTCAGTGCCAATAGGTTTGTTTGCTCAGCGATGTTACGAATAACGTCAAGTACCACGTTAATTTGTGTGGATTGTTGTTCTAAATTTGCAACGGTTTCGCCAGCCTGACCAATAATTGTAGCCACTTGTTGAATGGAGCTCACCATCGCGGCATTGTCTGTCGCACCCTCTTTGGCTTTAGTGTTGGCACTACTTGCTTGTGATGCTGAGTCTTCCGTGTTGCGTGCTACATCGGCCACTGCGGCTTTCATTTGCGTCATCGCTGTTGCGACTTGTGTGATCTGATATTGCTGCTCTTTCATACCTTGAGCTGAGATATTGGAGATTTGACTCATCTCTTCCACAGCACTGCTTAGTTGTGTTACAGCGGAGATGATCTCTTCGATCAGTTGACGTAAATTGTTCTGCATCTTTTGTGAGGCATCGGCAAGTTCACCTAATTCGTCATTGCCAATAGCATTACGATCGATCTGTTTTGCTAAGTTACCTTCTGCAATCGCGTTTGCTTGGTCAACAACTAATCGTAAAGGTCCACAAATTATGCGAGTCAAGAAGAGGGTGATAATGACCATGACGACGATAATGGAAACATTACTGATACTTGATGAAGTGTTCAGTGTGTCAACTGCTTTAAGAATATAGCTTTTGTTGCCATCCATTGCTTTTTGCAAGATGCCAATCAGCGTTTTTATGTCGGCTTCAATATGACGAAAATTATCGAGAGATTGGTTTAGCAGTTTATGCGCACTATTTTTGTCATTGTTCGCTAAAGCCTGATTAAACTGAGTCATGATCGTTGTGTAACTATCCCAATTAGCCATCAAACTCTTGAATGTTTGCTCCTCTTCTCCTGGCCAAACACTTTTTCCATACTGTTTTAAACCTGCATCAACCTCTTGTTGTAATTGACGGCTAGTCACTAGGCGTTGTTTCACTTCGTTTATATCATCGGTGAGCAAGGAAGCAAACTGCGTACGACGCCAATAGGAGAGTTTATCTCCCATTGAATCTACGTGTTGTAGTGCAGGCAGTGTATCGTCGGCAAAATTCACCAACTGACTTTTGACTTCTTGGAGTTCGCTATATAAAAACCAAGCGAAGAGGATGTTGATTAAAGCGATGAGGCTAAATGAGCCTGCAATTTTCTGTCTGATGGATAGATTTTTTAAAAACATGAATGAGTTACCTTTGATTGTTTTTGTCAAAAGTCGCTTGAGCGAACAACATCCATTTACCGACAATGTGATCTACATCCTAATTGGTCGCGGATATTATCATGTTATCTATAAATTGACGATACCTATACTATTAAAGTAGCAGATGTTTGATTGTGCAAAGATAAAACGATTGATTAATTTTAATGATGTGAGGGTGGTTGATTATTGGTTTAACACCTAAGAGTGGTGAGAGGATTTGCAAGCGACCCCTCATTCTGAGTATTTGCCTTAGTGGTAATCGTTGTTCATTGATCTAACACCAAACTTTTTGCTGAGTAACTGTAACATAATGGCAACGTTGTTCGAGATTCAAGTACACCTCTAATTATCGTTTCTATGAGTACTCAGGAAGAGTTTATATGGTGCGTCCTTACTTAAAATTTATCATCCCTATTTTAGTTCCATTACTTATTTTATTGTTGCCTATGACCGCTTTCCCTTTTGAAGGGATGACCGTAATACAGCAGCGAGTGATTGCCATCTTTTTGCTCGCCGCTCTTTGTTGGGTATTTGAACCGATCCCAATCTATGCCACATCGGTAGTCGTGATCGTGCTAGAGCTCCTAATGGTATCGGATAAAGGTATCTGGTTTATGAGGCTTGCTGAGGGAGAAGCTCATTTTGGTGGCTTGCTAAAACATACTGATATCATGGCGACGTTTGCCAGCCCAATTATTATGTTGTTTTTGGGTGGCTTTTTCTTAGCCATGGCCGCCACTAAGTATCGCTTGGATGTCAACCTTGCACGAGTGCTGCTCAAACCATTTGGCCAGAATCCCAAGTATGTCATGTTAGGCTTGATGTTAATTACTGGTATCTTCTCGATGTTTATGTCCAATACCGCAACAACAGCGATGATGCTTTCCATCTTAACGCCAGTCATCGCAGTGTTTGGCCCAAAAGATCCAGGGCGAATTGCTTTTGCTTTGTGTATTCCGGTCGCCGCTAATATTGGCGGTATAGGTACGCCAATAGGTACTCCTCCCAATGCGATCGCATTGAAATATCTGGTCGGTGAAAATTTAATTACCTTTGGTGAATGGATGGCCTTTGGGGTGCCGTTTGTGATCATAATGATGGCACTCGCATGGGTATTGATTAGCGCCATGTTTAAAGCAGAGCAACAAAAAATTGAATTGACCATTAAAGGTAAATTTTTAAAAACACCAAAAGCCATTATTGTGTATGTCACCTTTGCTCTGACCATTCTTCTTTGGTTGATGGGCTCAACCCATGGTATGAACTCTTATACTGTTGCACTGATACCTGTGGCTGTCTTTTCTCTTACTGGCATCATCAACAAAGAAGATCTAAAGAAAATTTCTTGGGATGTGCTGTGGTTAGTGTCTGGTGGTATTGCGCTAGGACTTGCATTAGACAAAACGGGGTTAGCGCAACTAGTGGTGAACAGCATTCCTTTTGCACAGTATTCACCTTACGTTGTTTTATTTGGTGCGGCATTTTTGTGCCTCATTATGGCCAATTTTATGTCACATACCGCCACCGCGAACTTATTAATGCCGATTATGGCCGCGCTTGGCGCTTCAATGACTTCGCTTACTCCATTAGGTGGAGAAATTACGTTGATTCTCGTGGTTACCTTTGCTGCATCACTTGGTATGTCATTACCTATCAGTACACCACCTAATGCGTTGGCGCATGCTACCGGGCACGTTCAAAGTAACCAAATGGCTAAAGTAGGGGTTGTCCTCGGTGTGATTGGGGTGCTGCTCAGTTTTGTTATGGTTTGGTTACTTCATGCGGTTGGTCATATCGGTTAGGTAGCATTATGTCGGATAAAAGACTTGTTGCACTCATTGATCGTTATTTTCGCCATCCTGAACGGATGGTGAAACTGCCTTCGGGAAGTATTGTCATTGAGCAAGAAGGTTATAATGATCGACTCTATTTCGTATGGTCGGGAGAATTGAGTGGCTATTACAATGAAAAAGGCGATAAACCGATAAAAGTTTTTTCAGCCGGTGCGGGTGCTTTTATTGGCGTACACAGTTTTTTTTCTGGTGAATGGATAGCTTCTTCAACAGTGGTGGCTGAATCTACGGTAGAGCTTGCCTGGATCGACCGAACTACGGCCGTCTTAGAAGAAGATCAATATGGACCTTTAACCGCCCAGTTTACCCCCGTTATTGTGAATGAATTATCCCGCCGTCAACGACGCGCAACTCAAGAATCAGTGGCAAAAGAAAAAGCATTAGAAAGGTTATATTCGGCTGAGCAAATGACGACCTTGGGCCAGTTAGCGGCGGGCATTGCCCATGAATTGAACAATGCCATCGGGGTAGTGAGTAGCAAATCTGAGCGATTAGAAGTACTGTTTATGGAGCTGCTCGAAGAGGTTCATCCTGAAGCGAGCCTCTTTTTCGATTTTGGCTTGATGTATGGTCAGAAAGTATCGTCAAACGAAGCTAGAAGGCGAGGTGCTCTTTTCGAAAAGCAATACGCCCTGCCTAAAAATGTGGCAAGAGATTTAGCAAAAGCGGTTCCAGAAGACTACTTATCTTCGCACTGGCTGAAAAATCCACATTTAGCTATCCGTTATTGGCAAATGGGCCGTGACTTGCATGATTTACGTTTGGCCTCTAAACATACTGTTGGCATTGTTAAATCAGTAAAACAACTGGGCCGAACTGAAATTACTCAAGATGAAGAGTTCGATATTAACGATACGATCAATCGAGCATTGGCACTATTACAGAGTGATTTACGACGTGTCAGTGTCCGTATTAGGCCTGCTGCATTACCCTTATTTAAAGGATCTCAGACAGAGCTGGTACAAATTTGGGTAAACATCATCAAAAATGCCTGTGATGCGATGGCTAACATAGCAGAGCCAATGATAGAGATACAAACCAAATTAAGTAAACAACGTATATTGGTAACCATTGCTAATAACGGTCCTGAAATTAACGAAGCCACTAGACGGAAAATATTCCAACCAAGCTTCACCACCAAAAAAGGAGGGTTGTCGTTTGGTTTGGGACTAGGGTTATCAATAGTGAAACGCATTGTTTCTGGGTATGGTGGAAATGTCGTACTCAAAAGTGACAATGAAAGAACAATATTTAGAATTAAATTACCCACGGAGAGCGATTATGGAGAAGCTTAATATCATTTGTGTCGATGATCAAAGGGAAGTATTAAGTGCGATACTGCAAGATCTTCAACCACTCACTTCTTGGCTGAATATTGAAGATTGTGAATCGGCTTATGAAGTATTGGATCTAATGGATGAGTTTGACGAACAAGGTGAGCATATTGCGCTGCTGATGTCAGATCATGTGATGCCAGGAAAGACAGGAGTCGAATTATTAACCGAGGTCGCAGCAGATTCCAGATTTAAGAAAACAAAGAAAATTCTGTTAACAGGGCAAGCAACACACACAGATACGATCAATGCGATTAACACTGCAGGTGTAAATAGGTATTTTGAGAAACCATGGAATGCGAAAGAGCTGGTAGATTGTGTTCGCACTTTAGTGACAGAATTCATCTTTGAAGTAGGTTTAGATTATAAAGACTATCACAACGAATTAGATCAGAAAATAGTGCTAGCAAAACTGAGATAAGTGAATAATGCCCAAATAACTTTAACGGCGGCTATTAAAGTGTTTGGGTATTAATCGATGATATTAAAATGGCCAATAAGCTTGTCATCAGCATTCAATATTTGTCCTTGAGAAGATTCTTCATCATAAATAAAATTGAGATGAAGAGTGTCTAAATTGCAATTTATCTGACTTAATATATGACGTGTCAATATGTCACTATTAAGTTGATGAATAGTCGCATTCCAAGAGCAATGTTTAATATTAAAATGAATATTCATAGTGAGCGTAATTTTTGTGTTGCTTTAGATTTAGCAAACCAAAAACGCTTTCTACCAGTTGTACGAGACATAGTAGATCTCCTTTGTAAAAATGAAAATATTACATAGATAGAAATAGGATTGTCAAAACGGTTTATGCAAAAATGGCTGAATGTTCGAACGGGATAAGCAGAGGGAACGGAGCAGAAGTTTGAGCGATAACGTTGATAACTATAATTTATAATCTAGGTAAAAATAAGAGCGCTGGCGTGGTGCCAACGCTCACACATTCATGCGAAATTATTCAGCACGTACGTTAGCAGCTTGAGGACCTTTAGCACCTTGTTCTACAACAAAAGATACTTTTTGGCCTTCTGCTAAAGTTTTGAAACCTTCAGAAGCGATAGCGCGGAAGTGTACGAATACATCTGGACCGCCGTTGCTTTGAGAAATGAAACCAAAACCTTTAGTTTCGTTGAACCATTTTACAGTGCCAGTAGTAGTGTTAGACATGTTATGTCCCTTATAAAAATAAAAAATTTTAAAATACAGGTGTTGCTTTGAGACGAATTATTTAAATGAGACCATGAAACTAGAGGACACTTTGAATTGAATCTGAAAGGGAACTTTGGCTTACTTGTTACATTAATAACCCTGTTCAACAGAGCGGACACATAATCGCATGGTCCTCAATCAAAGTAAAGCATTTATTTTAAAATAATTGAGCATTAGGAATCTGAGCAGGTTATTCGTGATTTTTGTTACTTTTCAAACCATTTTTAGTCAACATTATCAGTGATAAGGCTCTGCCTATCTTTGGGGTTTTTGTCTTTTATTTTTAATATCAATCAGTTATGTTTCATGTGTTTTTAATTTCTATAATTTGTGTGGCTATTTATTTTCTATTTTATCAATTTATAGGAAAGGTGACATAGGTCACGCCTGTTCCTTGTCTAAATTGACTACTGTCAAGTTGACATCCCTCTTTGGGGGTATGATTTCCTTATGGAATACGATGCGCATCACATAAATGCAACGTGTTCTGTCAAAACCACATCCGTTGAGATTTGTGAGGAATAATGAATATTAAAAAAAGAATGATAGTGGGAGTTCTTGCTATTGGGGTGCTGCTCGGTTGGTTAAGCCTTGGAGGGACTCATGTCATCTTAGAAAAAACGTCGAGTACGGAATTTTGTCTCTCTTGTCATACTATGCAAGCACCCTTTCAGGAGTATCAAGGCTCGGTACACTTCAGCAATGCCAAAGGCATCCGCGCAGAATGTGCTGATTGCCATATCCCCACTGATACTATGGATTATTTAGTCACTAAAATCAGGGCGTCCAAAGATATCTATCATGAGTTCATTACCAAGAAGATCAGCACACCTGAAAAGTATGAAGCGCATCGAGCCGAGATGGCTGAAACTGTCTGGGCGCAATTAAAAGCGAACGATTCTGCGACCTGTCGTTCATGTCACAGTGAAGATGCGATGGAGATTTACGACCAAACGGTGCAAGCACAAAAAATGCATCAGTACGGTATCGACAATAATCAAACCTGTATTGATTGCCATAAAGGTGTGGCGCACATGCTTCCTGAAGTCAAAATGGACAGCCAAGCATTAGCCCATTTAGTCGAAGAGGCTAAGTTAACCCCTGTGGGCACTTCTATTGTTTATGCGATGCAATCTACGCCCATTTCTGATTTCGGAACGATCAATCCAGCGACGCCGTTGAAAGTATTGAATGAAAGCGATGGCAAACGCACCGTTGAATTGAGTGGTTATCAGATGCAAGGTGCAGAACAAGTCTTGTATATGGGTGAAGGTAAGCGTGCTGTGATTGCTATGTTAACTGAAGCAGGGCAAAAAGCATTGAGCGTAAAAGAGTATAACGAAGATGCCTACGGAAATCAGTGGCGTCAAGTAACACTTGCCGGGGACATCGACACGCCAGTGTTGGGTAAAATGGATTCGCTTTGGGCATACGCTGAGCAATTGGACAATGTTTACTGTTCAACATGTCATGCCAAAATTCCGAGTAACCATTTTACGGTTAACGCGTGGCCTTCTGTGGCAAAAAGTATGGGGGACCGTACCTCTATTTCCGCAGAGGATCTAGAAATCCTCACGAAATATTTCCAATACAATGCGAAAGATGTTGTTGCCCAATAAAAAATGAAATAAGGATTCAGTGATGACTACTCTCACACGTCGAAGTTTTCTAAAAAGCGCTGGTGCAACTGCAGGTGCGGTCGCTATTTTTTCGGTTAAACCCATGCCAGTTCTCGCTTCCGCACCGCGAGGAGCTGGTGTACTGACTGCTGGGCGTTGGGGCGCTATGCTGGTTGAAGTTAAGGATGGGAAAATTATTTCCTCAAAGAATGCATTGCCGCAAACCGTACCCAATAGTCTACAAACCTCAGCGCCAGATCAAGTGCATACTCAAGCTCGGGTCAAATACCCGATGGTGCGTAAAGGTTTTCTAGCCAATCCCCATATGCCAGATGGTAAACGAGGAGACGATGAGTTCGTCCGCGTTAGTTGGGAAAAAGCGCTGCAATTAATCCACCAACAGCATGCTCGTATTCGCACTGCTTATGGAGCCGAGTCAATTTTTGCGGGCTCTTACGGCTGGCGATCCAGTGGAATTTTACATAAAGCCCAAACCCTACTGCAACGCTATATGAGTATGGCGGGAGGCTATTCGGGTCATTTAGGTGATTATTCTACGGGGGCTGCGCAAGTCATCATGCCTTACGTTGTAGGCTCAATAGAAGTGTATGAACAACAAACAACTTACCCTGTTGTACTTGAAAGTAGTGATGTTGTGGTGCTTTGGGGGCTCAACCCTATTAATACACTGAAAATAGCATGGAGCAGTACCGACGGCGCGGGGCTTGAGTTTTTTAATCAACTCAAACATTCTAAAAAAACCATTATCGCTATCGATCCTATGCGTTCGGAAACCATCGAATTTTTTGGTGAAAACGCTCAGTGGATTGCACCGCATCCTGGTACTGACGTTGCGATGATGTTGGGGATCGCCCACTCACTAGTTGAAAAGGGCCAACATAACCTCGAATTTTTGAATAAATACACCGCTGGTTACGACAAGTTTGAAGCTTATCTGCTAGGTCATTCTGATGGCACGCCAAAGACAGCACAATGGGCTGAGGCAATTTGTGGCGTTCCTGCCAAACAACTAGAGCTATTGGCTGATATTTTTAGCAAAAATAGAACCATGATCATGGCTGGTTGGGGAATCCAACGTCAGCAATATGGTGAACAAAAACACTGGATGCTTGTCACTCTGGCTGCAATGCTAGGGCAGATCGGTTTACCCGGTGGTGGGTTTGGTTTTTCATATCACTATTCCAATGGCGGTAACCCAACGCGAACTGCGGGTGTTTTACCTGCTATATCAGCGGCTATTGATGGTGGTTCATCTGCGGGTAATGATTGGGCCGTTTCTGGAGCAGTAAATAGTTTTCCTGTGGCTCGTATTGTTGAAGCGTTGGAAAACCCATCCGGTCAATATCAACACAACGGGCATGAGAAAACATTTCCTAACATCAAAATGATCTGGTGGGCAGGCGGTGCAAACTTTACTCATCACCAAGATACCAACCGTTTGATTAAAGCGTGGCAAAAGCCGGAACTCATCGTTATCTCTGAGCCTTATTGGACTGCGGCCGCAAAACACGCTGATATTGTACTGCCCATCACGACGTCATTTGAGCGTAATGATCTCACCATGACAGGGGATTATAGCAATCAACATTTAGTGCCGATGAAACAAGCAATTGAGCCTCAATTTGAAGCGCGAAATGATTTTGATGTATTTGCTGATATGGCGGAGCTGTTAAAACCGGGCGGACGTGCAGTGTATACGGAAAATAAATCCGAAATGGAATGGTTGGCTGGTTTCTATAAAGGAGCTCAAGCTATCGGTCGCCAGAATCGGATTGCAATGCCTAACTTCAGCTATTTTTGGAAACAAAATCAGCTCATTGAGATGAAATGGAACGAAGCGAACGCGAAGTTTGTTCGTTATTCCTCTTTCAGAGAGGATCCTATCCTGAACCCTCTTGGTACACCAAGTGGCAAGATTGAGATCTTCTCCAAAACCATCGAAGGCTTCAAATATAGCGATTGCCCGCCACATCCTATGTGGATGCCGCCAACGGAGTGGGTAGGGAATGCTCAAGCCGATGAACTGCAATTGATGACATCGCATGCGGCTCATCGTCTCCATAGCCAGTTAAACTACGCGGCACTACGCGAGCAATATGCGATAGCAAACCGTGAACCGATCTGGATTCATCCAGAAGATGCAAAAGTTCGAGGGATCAAAGATGGCGATCTTGTTCGTGCTTATAATCAACGTGGCCAAGTCTTAGTTGGCGCGCTGATCACGGATGGAATTAAGCAAGGTTCGGTCTGTATTCATGAAGGGGCATGGCCTGATTTTGATAAACCTCATGGTTTATGTAAAAACGGAGGATGCAACGTACTGACCGCTGACATACCTACTTCAAGGTTAGCCAATGGCTGTGCTGGTAACTCTTCAATTGTGAAAATAGAGAAATATGTAGGAGAGCCACTTCCTCTAACTGCATTCACACCGCCCAAAGGCGCGTAAAAGCAAAAAGGCCACTAGATGAGAGTGGCCTTTACTTTTTAATCAGAGAGTCGTAGTCAGTGAGTAATATCAGCTCGCCGCGATTTTTTTTGCTCTACGAGGTCTATTTTGTCCAGCCGATCCGCTTCTCGTGGGTTGGTTTGCACTTGGTTTGTTGCTGTTTGAACGAGTGGAATTGGCCGCTTTCGGCTTTCTGTCGTTAGTTTTGGTATTTGCGCTTATGCTGTGACCTTTTGCTACATCACCAGAGCGCTGTCCGTCATTATGTTCTGGTTTGTTCTTTTTCGGCTTTTTCGCTTTAATCGGTTGTAGCGAAGGAGATGCCGGTAATTTGTTCACTGGCGCAAAGCCTTCAACCTCAATTCGTTCTAGTAAATTTTGGGTAAGGCGCTCAATGGCAAACATGTCTTTTGCTTCATCGGCGCAGACCAAAGAGATCGCATTTCCTTCAGCGCCTGCACGGCCTGTACGGCCAATTCGGTGAACATAATCTTCAGGGACGTTAGGCAATTCAAAGTTTACCACTTGTGGTAATTGGTCAATATCAATGCCGCGAGCGGCAATATCCGTTGCTACTAAAATGCGGATCTCACCACTTTTAAAATTGGCCAATGCCTTAGTACGTGCGCCTTGACTTTTATTGCCATGAATAGCGGCGGCGCTGATGCCACTGCCTTCAAGTTGTGCGGTTAAGCGATTAGCGCCGTGTTTAGTTCGTGTAAATACCAACGCTTGTTGCCAATTATTTTCTTTGATTAGTTGAATCAATAGTGCTGGTTTTTTCGCTTTATCTACAGGATGTACCCACTGTTTGACAGTTTTGGCGGTACTATTGCGTGGCGTAACCGAAATCTCGACTGGGTTGTTAACTAACCCTTTCGCAAGTTGGCGAATTTCATCAGAGAAAGTGGCCGAAAAGAGTAGGTTTTGACGTTTTGCTGGCAGCAGTGCAAGGATCTTTTTAATGTCACGAATGAAGCCCATGTCTAACATGCGATCCGCTTCGTCTAAGACCAAAATTTCTAATTGGTTAAATTTAATCGCATTTTGGTTGTATAAATCCAACAGTCGACCCGGTGTCGCGACTAAAATATCTACCCCACGACGCATTTTCATCATCTGTGGGTTAACTTTCACACCGCCGAAAATAACTTCAGAGCGTAGTGGAAGGTTTTGTCCGTAAGTTGCCACGTTGTCGGCAACTTGCGCGGCTAATTCACGTGTCGGCGTCAGAATTAATGCACGCACTTGGTTGGGGCCTACTTTTGGGCCTTTAACTAATAGATCCAAAATGGGCAGGGTAAATCCTGCTGTTTTCCCGGTACCTGTCTGGGCCGCTGCCATCACATCTTTGCCTTCAAGAACGGCTGGAATAGCTTGCGCCTGAATTGGCGATGGTGTTTCGTAACCTTGAGAAGCAACGGCTTTCAGGATGGCATGGGATAAACCCAGAGAGGCAAAACTCATTAAAATGTCTCGATATGTAAATAAGGAAGTGATCCGCATCACGTTGCGGAAAGGCGCAAGCATACAGTAGTCACAGCAAAAGTGCTACGGAATGTCTCTGTTTGCCACTTGTCAGTAACAAATAGTGCGTATTTTCTTCCGAGAACATTAGAATTATTAATTTCAATGTAACCGGTTTCCGAAACCGGTTACATTTTTACGATAATCGTTTATGATGTCACGCAAAGTAGCAAAGCGATGATGTATTTCTATACAACGTGTCCACATGGCGTGAAATAGCATATTAGATCGACATAAGGGTACATTGAGTCAGCAAATGAAGACGAGGTAGATGACGATGGCAACGAATGGTTTTCCAAAAGATTTTTTATGGGGTGGGGCTGTAGCAGCACATCAAGTTGAAGGTGGATGGAACCAAGGTGGAAAAGGAGTCAGCATTGTCGATGTGCTCTCAAAAGGAGCGCATGAAGTACCTAGGGTGATGACCTCCGGTGTGGATGCAAATTATTTCTATCCTAATCATGAAGCCGTTGATTTTTATAGTCATTACAAAGGTGACATTGCACTTTTTGCTGAGATGGGTTTTAAATGTTTTAGAACCTCAATTGCTTGGACTCGTATTTTTCCACAAGGTGACGAAGTCTCGCCCAATGAAGCAGGGCTACAATTTTATGATGATCTTTTTGATGAATTGCTGAAATACGGCATTGAGCCAGTTATTACGCTTTCGCATTTTGAGATGCCATTCCACCTTGTACAACAATACGGGGGATGGGCAAATCGCAAGCTTGTGGATTTCTTCGTTAACTTTAGCCAAGTGGTGATGGAGCGTTATAAACAGAAAGTGAAATACTGGATTACCTTCAATGAGATCAATAACCAGCGAAATTGGGAATTCCCACTGTTTGGCTACTGTAACTCAGGGGTGATCTTCACTGAACATGACAACCCAGAGCAGGTGATGTACCAAGTCATGCATCACCAATTTATTGCCAGTGCTTTAGTGGTCGATCTCGGTCATAAGATCAACCCTCAATTTCAAATGGGTAGCATGATTCATATGATGCCGCTTTATCCCGCGTCGTGTCGTCCAGAAGATATGATCCGCTCTCAAGAAATGATGAGAGAGAAGTACTTGTTCAGCGATGTGCAAGTTCGTGGCTATTACCCAAGCTATATTTGGCGTGAATGGGAGCGAAAATCGATAACCGTTGATATGCTCGATGGCGATGAAGCGATACTGCGTAAGGGTTGTGCCGACTACCTTGCGATCAGCTATTACATGACGAATATTGTCTCTGATGATCGCAACGCTGAAGGTGAAACAACCAGTTTATTTAAACAAAGTCGCTTAAACCCTTATCTCACAGCGTCTGATTGGGGATGGCAAATTGACCCGGTAGGGCTTCGCTACGCGCTTTCTGAATTGTATGAACGCTACCAGAAACCGATTTTTATTGTCGAAAATGGTTTTGGGGCGATCGATGAAGTCGATGAACAAGGCCAAGTGCAAGACGATTATCGGATTGAGTATTTACAAGCACATATACGAGAAGTGAAGAAGGCCATTGCTATAGACGGCGTTGATGTCATGGGCTACACCCCTTGGGGCTGCATCGATTGTGTGTCGTTCACCACTGGTGAATATAAAAAACGTTACGGTTTCATCTATGTAGACAAACACGATGATGGTTCTGGTTCAATGGCTCGCAGTAAAAAGAAAAGCTTTTACTGGTATCAGTCCGTGATCAAAACCAATGGCGAACAATTATAAACGTAGAATAACGATAATAATTGTTGATTGAGAGCGTTCATCCAGCTTAGGAAATTAGGTAAACTCCCTCGGCTTCCAAGAGTCGGGGGTTTTTATTAGGAGTCACCATGGCGACAATCAATGACGTTTGTAAAGCAGCGGGCGTGTCTAAAGCCACCGTATCGCGCGTACTCAATCAAACTGGCCAAGTAAAAGCAAGTACGCGAGAAGCCGTTTTACAAGCCATGTCCACCTTGGGTTATCAGCCTAATGTGTTGGCGCAAGCATTAGCCACAAACAGTGCAAATGCGATTGGGCTGATACTTCCTCAGTTTCAAGGGAGTTATTTTGGCAGCTTGTTGCATCAAGCAGCACAAGGTGCCGAGCAAGCACGTAAGACCTTACTTGTCATGGACAGTCACGATAACGCGGCAGGCGAATTAGCAGCAGTGCGCTCATTGCTCACTCAGCGTTGTGACGCCATCATGCTTTACAGCCGCCATTTGTCGAATCATGAGCTGGCATCATTGCAATCTGATGTTTCAGTGCCACTGATTGTACTCAATCGAACCTTGGAAGAAGTCGGTTTGCATAGTTTTGGTTTTGAGCAGCATCAAGCCGCTTCTTTAGCGATTAATCACTTGCTTGAACTTGGCCATCGTCGCATTGCTTGCATCACTAGCCCTTTGGACAGTGATACAGGACAACAGCGATTTGCTGCTTACCAGTCAGGCTTACAGCAGGCTTGTATTGAGCTCAATCACACGCTCGTTGTTGAAGGTGATAATTCTATGCTGGCGGGTTATGTCGCGGTTCAACGGTTATTAGAACAACAGAGTGAGTTCAGCGCTATTTTTGCCTGTAACGATGATATGGCACTAGGAGCAATGCGCGCACTTTACGAACATGCCATTTTGGTACCCAATCAGGTCTCTGTGATGGGGATTGATGATGAGCCTGCTGCTGCGTATTCGGTGCCCAATCTCTCAACAATATCGCTTCCCATTGAGCAACTGACGAAGGACGCAGTAGCCTTGGCCCTACAATTGGCTGAAGGGAAGAGCTCGGATGATGCCAAGATACATCGCTATCTAGGTAAGCTGGTGCTTCGAGAATCAACGTGTGCACCTTAAGAGGCCTCGTAGATTAATGACTCATTGAAATAATGAGCATTTATTTTAATTAACTGTATAAATCCACAGTTAATTGCTTGACATTATGTCACTCTTTACTAAGCTGTATGTATGCACAGTGAAGTTGGAGGTGAAATATGTTGTGGGAAACGCTAGAACGAGTTAACCGCCTTCGCCAAGAAGCGTTAGCCAACCCAGACTTTGTCCAATCCGCGCAAGACCATGAAGAGACATTGAAGCAGGTCGAGCAATACTTTGAACCAACGAAACGACGCAAGGCAGCAAAACGTGCAAAAACCCTTGCGGATATTTATCAACAGACTGAATTTGGTGAAAATCCATCTGGTGTTCAACATTAGTCAGTGTTTGACATGAGCCAATGTTGAACATGCATTAGCAAAAATGGTTTAGCTTGCAAAGAGCTGCTTGATACGCAGCTCTTTTTCGTTTCCTTCCTTAAGGCTGAGCGTTTGTCTTCATTCAGCAAGTTGATAAATAGTACAGTTTAAGTGAGATTTATCGTCTGAGCTAAAGGCGATTGTCCGCATTTGGTTGGGGAGCAAAAAGAAGCTGGAATCAGAAAATTGTAGTACGTTGTCATGTTCTAGGTGAACGTAAAGTGCAGGTCGGTCAGTAGTCAAACAGAGACTGCCCGCACGATATTCACTCAATATGCGAGCCGATTTTAAGGGCAAGCGTTTGGGTACATCCGGCAGCCAAAAATTATCCCGTTGGCCATCTGTACTGACAAAGTAGATCGCGCCTTTTTCTGGTGTGAAATCCTTTATTGTGTGTTGCCACACGATTTGGTTACTCTCTTGGGGCAGTCGTTCATTGATTGACCAATGCTTTCGCAATTCTCCTTCCCATCCAAACCAATATATGTCACCCACAAGGTATTGCTCACTGGGTGCATCATTAATGGCTCTCAATGATAGGTATTTCTCATCTTCAGAAAAACAGGCCAAAAGCGGGTTATAAAACCGTTTGGCGTGATAATGTAATTGCTTCCAGCGTCCAGAATACTCAATGCTTGACCAAGACGCGACGGGCCAGTTGTCATTGAGTTGCCAATATAATATGCCACGGCAAATCGGTGAGGTTGCCCGCCACGCTTCGACAGCCGTTTTAATCGCCATGGCTTGCTGAACTTGGCTCAAATAAAGCATCTGCTGGAAGCCATTCGGGAAACGGAAATAGCGAGTAAACATTTCGGTGATGATGCTATTACCACGAGCATTCTTTTGGTGATGTTCAAAATGAGGCGCACTGATATTCCAGTCGCTTTCTGGGATAATCTGCTTCACTTCACTAAATGAAGGCCAAGACTGATAACCGAATTCTGAACAAAATCGTGGGGATATTGAATGGTAAGCGTCAAAGGATTTACCTGAATGCCACACATCCCAAAAATGCATGTCACCTTTATTATCATCATGCCAAGCGTCACCAAAATCTAATTCACCATTGCAAGGTGAGCTTGCCCAAAAACG
Organism: Vibrio sp. V15_P4S5T153; assembly: GCF_963874485.1. NCBI lineage: Bacteria > Pseudomonadati > Pseudomonadota > Gammaproteobacteria > Vibrionales > Vibrionaceae > Vibrio > Vibrio sp. V15_P4S5T153. The sequence goes on from NZ_CAWNHR010000011.1 coordinate 755,594, forward strand.
GCGACTTGGATCTTGTTCATTGACGAGGATCTCTAAAAAACGATTGAGTCGGTCGTAATTGACTAGGTATTTTTCACGGTTTTCTCGAGATTCTGGATACCAAGTTAATGAACCAATCACCTCATTATCACCACACCAAATGGCAAGGCAAGCATGGTGCTTCAAACGTTGTATTTGTTGTGTGACTTCTTGCTTTACCTCTTCTAAGAAACTCGGTGTTGAAGGGTATTGTGCGCAGGAAAACATCAGATCTTGCCAGACTAATAATCCGAGTTGGTCGCAAAGTTGATAAAAATGATCGTGTTCATAATCACCTCCTCCCCACACACGAATCATATTCATGTGAGCTTCTTGTGCGGCTCGTAGCAGCTGTTGATAACGGGAAAAATTGACTTTGCTTGGCATGGCGTCCATTGGTATCCAATTCGCGCCCTTCACTGATATCGAGACCTCATTCACGATAAAGGTCATTTCACTGCCGATGGAATCTTGCTCAGTGCGCAACGTGAGACGTCTTAAGCCAACTTGGCGGTTGATCTGCTGCTGTGCCATGGCAATAGACAGTGTGTATAAATAAGGGTCACCGTAACCGTTTGGCCACCAGAGATGCGGATGGTGAACATCAATATCCACACTGCTTTGGTTGCAAAATGCCTCACTATCGATCGTAATAGTTTGATCGCCAAAAGTAAGTGTGATGGGTGTGGAGAGCGATTCGCTATGCCGTATTCTCACGTGCAGCGTAACGTGTGTTAAAGCATGCCAAACTTGTTCAATATCTACACCCAGCAGTGAATATTCTTGTACCGTTTTTAATTGCATTGGTGCAAAAATACCACAAACAGCAAGGCATATACCCCAATCCCAACCACTGTGGCATTGAGGTTTTCGCACGGTGTTCATGTGAGGAAGTTGATTATTCCCTTGCGCCCACGGAATGGGAAAGGGCAGCTCATCGGCTCTTTGCTTGGCTACCGAAGCGGCAGGTTCAAATCGCCATTCAAAATGATTTACACCAATTTGCAGATAAGGGCGAATATTAACGGTATAGGTTTGAAAAGCATTATGGCACTGTAAAACCTTCTGTCCGTTGATCCATAGATCAGCAAACGTATCGACCTTATTCAGCTCCAGTAAGTGGTTTGGGCACTGAAGATCTGCCGCATTTAAAGTGATCGCTTTTGTTAATACCCAATGACATAAACCAGCCCACTGAACCTGAGACTCATTGGATGCATAATAGGGATGAGGGATCAAACCCGCTTGCAGTAATGCATGATACTGGTCGCCGGGCAGTGTCATCGCGATTTGGATATCGGGATATTCGGGTGAGCTCAATCGCCATTCACCGTTTAAATCAAACATAAATCCACCTCAAAAAATACGATTTACAAGGGCTAAATGAGCTGATTTAACCATGCACTATGAAATAAAAATGTGCATGGGTGGCAGGCTCAAAAGTTGTGCGAAGTTTTTAGATTAAGTTGCGAAGCAGTCAATAATTATGATTTTCTTGACTTTAATTTGACGTCACTAAGCTTGACGAGCGGCTTGTTTTAACTTGTTTTGCCTTGGCACATCTTGAAACAATTTGTTGTGAAAGTGTCCGCTTGTGGCGGTTTATATAAAGAATCATTTTGGAAATGGTGCTGAAAGGTGTATAAATGCCGCATTCAAACAGAGAGAGAAAATATGATGAAAATCGACAAGCTAGAAAATAAAAACCGCCGTATCCGTAAGAAACTGTTTTTAGGTGAATTTGCGATCCTCGGTTTTGAAGTTAGCTGTACAACGTCTATCAAAGACTTTGAACAATACGATCTCTTCGTTGATGAGTTTATTGATTACGTTGATAACATCGGTCTTTGTTTCGGTGGTGGTGGATTAGAGATCTTTGACGGCTTTGTATGCGCAGCCGATCGCTACCGTTCAGCAACAGAAGAAGATAAAGCGTTGGTTGTAAAATGGTTAGAAAATCGTGCTGAAGTAAGCAAAGTTGTTGCTGGTGAATTAGTGGATGCCAATTACGCTTAATTGCTCTTCTATTCTACGTTATTCAGCTAGTGCTTTTCATTTGCGATGTCTGACAAAAAAGCCGGAGTGAAACCACTCTGGCTTTTTTATTACGCTAAATTTTATTACGTTAAAAATCAGCATGTTTAACAAAGTAAGGATTGTTGAATTTATTGGCGTGACCAACAATCGAAACCACTAAACGGTTCCATAGCGCTTTATCAAAAGGTTCTTTAGGAATGGCAGGATAAAGTGTTTCGACCTCTTCTCTGGCAAAGGCCATAAACTCTTTCTTTTTCCTCTTGTTATACTCTTGGGCGACATTATTGTAGTTGCGGATCCACTCTTTCTTAAAGCGAAGCAAGGCGGGCTCGGCTTTTTCTAAAGGTAGTCGAGAGAGATAAACACGCTTATACGAGATTTTGCGATCAATCATCGTTCGCATACTGGTTTGAATGTAGGTACCGTGCTGCGTAATGGAAATATCGCTCTCATCAAACAGATTCACACACCAACCCTTAGGCCAAAAGTCAGCCTGTTTATACTGATTATTTCTAGCGGTTAATACTTGATGAAGCACTAAATCAGAAGTGCCTTTAAAGGTTTGCTGCCATGTGGCTATGCGAATTTGCAATGAACCAGGCAAGCGATAGACATTGGTAAACTTATCTTCGTTCATGACTTCTACAGTAATTGGTTGAATAAAATACAATTTTTGAATGCCATTTGAGTGCAGGGAATGCACCTCAAAGACGAAAGCCAAACGACGTGTCGATTATTTTATGACACATAAAATTATGTGCAGAGTACTCAGCTAATGATTTCAATTATAAGTATAAAAAGTGAGCGAGGTGGATTTTACAAGGTTTGCATTAAAATGCGAGCTTAAGTTGGCGTTAAATCTAATAATGATCAGCGATTATTTGCCTTATCTTGCAAAATTTGACTTTCTAGGTAGAGATAACTCGTTGTATTGCCTAGTCTAGTTAATAGAACTTCACAACTCGAGACCAATCATGGAGATCAAGTACCAGCAGTGGCAGCATAAGCTATACATGAAAGTGCTCAAATTGGCCGCAGCGATTCTGCCCATCTCCAAGCCAACCTTGTTTATTGGTAAAGAATCGCTCAAGCAACTCTGTTATTCGGTTTCTTTGATGGGTATTGAACGCGTGCTTGTCGTAACAGACCAAGGCATTGAAAAGCTTGGTTATGTAAAAAAACTAACCTTTGAGTTTGAGCGCGTTGGTGTCAGTTGTGTGGTGTTTAACCATGTATTGCCTGATCCTACTTATGATCAAGTTGAAGCCGGCCTCCATCAGTACCGATTGGAGAAGTGCCAAGGCGTTGTCGCTATTGGTGGCGGCTCTTCAATCGATTGTGCAAAAGTGATCGCCGCTTGTGCTACTAACCGCAAGTCGATCAAACGTTTAGTGGGGTTGTTAAAAGTATGGAAAACACCTGCGCCGCTGTTTGTGATCCCAACCACGGCAGGAACGGGCTCTGAAGTGACCGTCATTGCGGTGGTTTCTGACCCTCAAACTCAGCAAAAAACACCGATTACTGACCCGAAACTTGTGCCACTTATTGCAGCGTTAGATCCGATGCTGATGATGGCCTTGCCTACTCATATTACTGCGCAAACGGGGTTGGATGCACTCACGCATGCAGTGGAAGCCTTTATATCACGTAATGCCACGCCAGAGACTGATCGCTATGCCATCGCTGCGGTTAAACTGATCCACGATAACTTGGAAAAAGCGGCGTTCTTTGGCCAAAATTTGACGGCGAGACAAAACATGGCTCTGGCCTCTTATTACGCTGGACTTGCTTTTACCAAAGCCAGTTTAGGGTATACACATGCCATCGCCCATGCGGTTGGGGCGAAATACCATTTCCCGCACGGCTTAGCGAATGCAGTTGTGTTGCCACATGTATTGGAATACTCCAAAGAGGCGGCGAAAGATAAGCTGGCTAAACTGGCTGACGTACTCAAAATAACCGATCCACATTTGACCGATTCAATGAAAGCGGACGCCTTCATTGGGTATGTGAAAGAGCTCAATCACACACTGCATATCCCTAAACAGTTACAGGGGGTCATGCCAGAGCATATTCCAGAATTGGCCAAACAAGCTTTTCGTGAAGCGTTTTGGAATTATCCTGCGCCAAAATACATGCAGCAAACGGATTGCGAAGCGATTTTTAGGAAATTGTAATCTACATTCAGCGTTATCTTTGACCGCTCTCGTCATCATAGCAACGAGAGTGGTCAAATTAGGTCGATTCATTTTTTAAGCAGTATCAACCCACTTGGCAGAGTATCACCGAAGACACGTTTGGATTCTGTGTCAGACAGGTCATGCACTTCATTAACCAAAGTAAACCAAGTTTCTGGAACCTTACTCTGCTTTATCTTGGCTAAAACGAGCTGACGAACATCATCGCTAATATCAAAAAGACGATCTCCTGTCTTGCGACACATCATTACCGAGGCAAAGGCAATCATCGGTTCTTTTTGCCAGTTTTGATCAAGCAACTTCGGTAACCATTGTTCCACTTGCGCTCTTGGGATGACTGAATGTTGACTACCATACAGTAGCGTCCGAGAGGCTAACCGCCCAAGGGCCCACCAGTGTGCTTGTTCACATTGAGTTTGATTAATAGCTTTGTTCAAAAACCACGTGGCAAGTAATACTTTATCTTCCACTTCTAGATGTTCCAGCGAAGCGGCAAGCCGCACCATTGCTTCGTACCCTTTGTCGTGCGCTTCTTGAGCTGATTTTGGATTTTTGATTGCGCTAGGGTGAAGATACTTAGCGATATCTGCCAGAATCGTTTCTTGTTGTTCCTGCCTCAGTCCGCCAGCAATACGCCGCCAAAATACCCACCAATCGCTCCAGCCTTGATGATTTTGGAATTGAATACCTTGTTGATACAGATTCCACATCTGTTCCATACGCCAAGGATCAGTTGGGTCGCCAAATCCTGGTCGCAGGGCAAACCCAGCCAGACGCAACCAGTTTTTCTCGTGTTGCTCTGAGCGACGTCGACGTTTACGGCCTTGAGAAAATGCATCAAAGAGCGGTCGTAGCGTGGTGAAATCCCATTCATCACGTGGCCCTAAAAGCTTATCTAAATCTTTGCCAAGCGTTTTTATGGCTTGGTTATCAGAGGCTTTTTTATTGCCACTATAAAGGTGTGTGATGAGCGAAATCGCCTCTGACAAGCGAGGATGACGTTGGATTTCACTGTCTGACTCACTGTGCTTGCGAACTTCAAACTCAAGTTGCCATCGGTTTTTTTCGTCCTCAACACTGACACATTCAATCTTAAGCGTGCCGACTTCAGTTAATTGACAAGCCAGTTGAACTTCCACTCGTTGCTTTTGGTTAGCGTGCAATAGAGCATCATCATTTCCTTTTAACGCCGTTATATAAGGAGGCAGTGGCGTAAAAAGCTCATGTTCAACAGCCAATAACAGACCATTTTGAACGCGGCGATCAGCAAACATATCGTGAGTCGAGGTCAGGATGTTGAAGCGTACTGGTTCACCTAACGTCAGTGAAAATCGACGGCTGGTTAAGCGTATCTCTTGTCCTTCTTCGGTGCCTTTAGCCAAGACACACAGAGCATGTCCCGCACTGTTTTTTTCAGGCAGGTGTAAAAAATAAGAGCGTGCCGATCCGCCGCCGATTTTAAGCTGTGCACCTTGGCGAGCTTTACCATAGGCAACAGCACCGAGTGCGACTGCCCAATCAGGGTGAGGATTATCAAGCAGGGTGATCGGCGAACCTCGCCAATCGGTCAATAATTGAGTGATGCGCTTTGTGATAAGCTCACTATTAAATACGCCGCCATTGAGCAGCAACCCAGCGGGAATTGCCGTTGCGTTTGACTCTTGCTTGAGCGCAAGACGAGAAACGGCTTGGTGTTCAGCTAAAAATTCAGCAATGTGTTTACTCACGGCAGGGTCGGCTGCGTAGGGCAAACCGAATTCCACCACAGCACTGCGGCGTTTAGTTGGACGTTCTTGTACCGAGCAAAGTGGGAAAAAGCCTTCCAGTGCAATGTCATGCACCTCTTGTTTCGTCAGGGAAATGCTTTTTGCTGCGCCTAATAGCTTTGAACCACTGCCAAGGAGCGTAATTTTTAGCTGCTCTGGGGCTTGGTTTGATAAGAGTTGCTCTTTGACTTGGCGAGTTTGCTGAATTAGTTTGCTCAAACTGGCGGCGGTTAATTTTTTCGAACCGTCAAAGCGTTGCTCAGCTAGATGAGCTAATGCTAAATCAAGGTTGTCACCTCCGAGCATTAAGTGCTCGCCCACGCCAATTCGGTCAAGAGAAAGTTGGCTGTCTGCGCTGTGTTTCGCTTCAATTAAACTGAGGTCTGTCGTACCTCCGCCCACATCACAAACCAAGATCAAAGGGAGTGACTGTAGTTGCTGTGAGGCACAATGGCGGTGACGTGCGTACCAGTCATAGCAAACGGCTTGTGGCTCTTCAAGTAGTACAATTGAGCTTAAGCCAGCCAGCGTTGCAGCTTCGATGGTGAGCTTACGAGCCGTTTCATCAAATGATGCCGGTACGGTGATAATGACATTTTGATCTTCAAGTCGATGACTTGGATGACGGTAGTTCCATGCTTGCCGGATGTGATTGAGATAACTGGCGCTGGCAATCACAGGGGAAACTTTCGCTACATCGTGAGCGCCTGCCCACGGTAAGATGGCTTGCTTGCGATCAACCCCTTGGTGTGAGAGCCAACTTTTCGCGCTGGATACTTGTCGCCCTTCTACTTTTGCACCTAAATCTCTTGCCCATTGGCCAATAATTACCTCTTTGCTATCGCCCATAACCGGTTCAATTTGCCAAGGGAGCGATAGGGCATCAGGTGCGATCTGCCCGTCGGCTGGGTGATAACGAAATGATGGAAGGAGTGGTTTTCGAACCACTTCACCTGGGCCAATTAATTGGTCGACCTCAAAAAGATGCACGGGTGAGTCTTCTAACGATTCGGTGATTTCACAAAATGCCACCACAGTATTGGTGGTGCCTAAATCGATACCGACGAGAAAGCGAGGAGAAGACATGGAGGCTCCTGAATTTCAAAAACGGCATCCGAAGATGCCGTGTGGGGATTATTGAGTGACTTGAGGATCTTCACGCACATCGAACTCAACGTGCCATGTTTGGCCGTTGTCGGTCGCAATGGCTTCTAAGTGAAGTGTCCCGAGTTCTGTGATCGTTGAGGCTAAGTGAACCGGAACGACTTCGCCTTGTCGACGTCCTTCAGAAACAGGCAAGGTGACGTGGATCTCGGGCAGCTCTACAAGTTCTTCTGGAGCCCAATAATCTAAGTGCATGCCAGCTTCGTCATCGCGGCGTATTGTTGAACCAAAGAATTGAAAATGTACAGGCTCACCAATGACCAATCCAAACTCTTGGCTTGGTACGCGGACACTGGTTCCTTCTTCCATGCCAAATGGGGCGACGCACAAGGCTTCCATCGGCGGTGTGATCCCCGGAATGGCAGGCATAGCACTTTCAATACCGACGTAATAACTCGAGGCAATGCCCCCGCGAATACGCACACCTTGTCCACGACGAACTGCGCCGTAATACGCTGCGCCACATGCGACGGCTAAATCAAGGTCTAAGCCTGTTAAGCGCTTCATCTGTGGTGCTCCCACAGTGCTCAACCAAGCATTAATAGTGCTGAGAAGACGGTTTGCTAATAAATCGGATTTTAACACGCCACCGTTTAGTAAGATGGCGGTCGGTTTGATAAAATCCATCTCCGGAGCTTCGCCCATACCGGGCATGCCAGCAAATGGGTTATCATTCAGAGCGGATTTTTCTAGAGCGGATATTTCACCACCCATTGCATGGGCTTGTTTTGCCAAGAACGCGGCGATATGGCGGGTAATTCCAGCGTCTTGCGCGTAGGGAAGGCCCATTTGCGTTAATGCGCCACGTGCTTTTTGTACGGGATGATCAGTGATATTCACTTGTGGGAAAAAACCATCGACCAAGGTTTGTTGCACTTCTTGTTGAGTCAATTCGGTTTTAAGCGTTGTACCGAGTAGTTTTGAACCGCGACTTGGTACCACAATCGGTACGGAATTTAGGGCACTGTCATTAAGAAGCGCCTCTTTGGCATCTCGGCAAGCGTGCGTCATTGCTTGCACTTGCCAAGGGGCTAATTCTTTACCTTCTTGCACCAATTTCATTTTTAAACGGTAAGCAAGGGCAAGGTCCATGTTGTCGCCGCCGAGCAAAATGTGCTCACCAACCGCAATCCGATTGAGCGTTAAGTTACCAGCGTCTTCAGTCACTTCCACTAAGGATAAATCAGTGGTTCCCCCACCAATATCAACCACGAGAACAATGTCACCCACTTTGACTTCATCGCGCCACGCATCGTGGCTATTATCTATCCAACTGTATAAAGCCGCTTGTGGCTCTTCAAGCAGCGTTAATTGCTCAAAACCGACGTTGCGTGCTGCTTCAGCGGTTAAATCTCGGGCGGCTGGATCAAATGAAGCGGGTACTGTTAACGTGACATCTTGTGTAGCTAAGGGGAAGTCAGGGTGAGCGTGATCCCAAGCACTTTTTAAATGCTCTAGATAGCACTCAGTGGCTTTTAATGGGGAGATCTTTTCCACTTCATCGCTGCTACCCACGGGTAAAAATGCATCACGTCGATTGACGCCACCATGACATAGCCATGATTTGGCACTGGCGACTAAACGAATCGGTGTCTTACTGCCAAGGTTGCGCGCAATGGCACCGACTAAAGCTTTTGGCTCGGCCGACCAAGGCAAAACGCGTGCGGCAGGGCTCATCTCATGTTCATGAGGCTGGTATAAAAACGAGCCTAATTGATGACGGCTTTCAACCGTACCGGGCGCGGTAAGTTGAGGGATGCTCATTACTGAAACGCGAGCGTTTTCATCCTGTGTATCAACATAAGAGAGCACGCAATGTGTTGTGCCTAAGTCAATACCAATACTAAATTTTGGCGCTGTCTGTTCCATTACAATTCAACCTCGGCAGGTGCGATAATTGAAGCATCATACTGTTCAACCAATTTAGGCAAAGTGATAGCTGTTGCTTTCCAGCCTTTATGGACTAAGGTGCCATTAAAGGGTGCTGAACCTGTCACATTACCCGTTAAGCGAACTTCTTGCGGGTTGAAACCAGCTTCAATGGTAATTCGGCTTTCTTCATCTTCGCCGCGAATGGGCGTGAGCTGAATGTAATCTTGTAGGACTTTTTTGCCACCTGCGTGGATCACGCGCGCCGCGGCTCCAACTTCCTCATCTGAAAAAGCGGTGACATCTTCATTTAAGAAGTCAATCAGACGAGCTTCTTGCTGCATTAACGACAAAAGTTGTAGGGCGGAATCGGTTGGCGCTGTCGCTAATTTAGATTCGACTTCAACTACGCGCTCAATCACTTTTTCTACTTCTACGATTTTTTCGACTTCAACAATCGTTTCAACCGGCTTTTCGACTTCGACAATTTTCTCGACAGGTTTTTCAACAACTTTCTCAACGACTTTTGATTTGCGTGATACCACAATGAGAAGTAGCAAAAGGCTTGATGCACTGAGCCCAGCATGCAGCATATCAAAGGTGGTAGGGATCATATTTAAATCGAAGTTCATCACAATTCTCTTTACACAATGAAGTAGGCGTGGGAATTCTCGTGAGCCTACGGTGAATAGACTTAAAAATAGGGGCGCAGCTTACCATATTCAAGGCGAATACAGGATAGAAAGTCCGCATCATCACGTTTAAGCTAAAGTGATTGCTTGCGTTTTGAGCAGTATCAATCATTAATTCTCTATTCTGGTTCAACTTTAAGATTAATTGGTTAATAAATTGGTGACTGGCTATTGATTTACCTACTTTTATAAGAGTAATTTGAGTCCTGAGTCCTGAGTCCTGAGCCACGGAGAGGCTGTTATGTTAGAGAGCGACAAAAAGGTGATCTACCCTTTATGTATTTCAATTATTACCTTAATGATGACAGCGTCAGTCATCTCATTACTCTACATTAATCAAAAGAATCATATTGTCATGTTGTTTGATAGCCACGCTGAACATCAAGCAAGCATATTAGACACGTTGGTTGGAAATGATGTCAGTTTTATTGGTTCGGCTGCCAATTTTTTGCATGCTACCGAGGGGGGTAATGTGCAAGGATTTGACGTTTTTGCTCATGGTGTTATGTCAACATCCTACAGCCTTATCGGTTTGCAATGGTTAGCGAAAGTAACGAAAGATGATGCTGACGAATTTGTAACATTAATGAGGGATCGTTTGCCTCAATTTGAGTTATTTACAGTACCTAAAGCGGGTCAAAAGGTGATTGGATTTTCTGAAGAGAATGAACAACCCGTTTATGTTCTGAGTGATATTTATCCTCAAACCAAAAGTAACCTTGAATTGCTCGGCTTCTATTCGCTACGCCCTCGCTTTCAAAGAATTGCTGCACATATTGAGAGAACGGGGCTACCTGCTATATCCGATAAGGTCCGCCTATTGCAAGATGGCATAGAAGCACACCACAAAAAGGATGGATTATTGGTATATCATCCTGTTTTTAACTACAACAAACAGGAAATGATTGGTGTGGTAGTGGGTGTTATTCGACTCTCTACTTATTTTGATGGATTGGTGAGCCGCACGGCATCCGATCATCGATTGTATATGAAAGTAACCGATCTCGGATTTGATGCCGAAGATGATCCGATTCTATTTCAAAGCCCAGATTGGGATTCAATCAAAGGCATAGAAATAGAGAAACGCTTATCTCTGCCTAACCGTGATTGGAAAATTGATTTTAAGTTCTCAGAACCAATAGCGAGCAACATACAGTGGATTTTAGTGGCGCTCAGCGTCGGTGGTTTAATTATTTCGATCTTGTTAGGTTATGTTGTCTATTTGTTGATGAGAGAAAAACTTCATCTTAGCGAGATGCTAGAAGAACGTACTGAAGAACTGCGCTTTTTAGCGGACCACGATAGTTTGACTGGGTTGTATAACCGACGTGCATTCGGACGTTTACTGCAAGAGAACGTCTTACAGAAAAAAGCTTTTTCGTTGGTAATGTTTGATGTCGATGATTTTAAACTGATTAATGACAAGCATAGCCACATTGCAGGCGATGAGATGCTAATACATATCGCAACGGTTATTTCACGTCATATGGGAAATAATGATGTTTTAGCTCGGTTAGGTGGGGACGAATTTTGCATTATTTGTGAATTGTCAGAACTTCAACCTTTGCAGTGTTATTTAGAAACGTTACGAGCGGCTGTTGAATCAACCGGATATGAGTTCATGGATGAGGTGCTGTATTGCACGCTCAGTATTGGGGCGGCGATCAATCATACTTATGATCAAGAGTCTTTATTACATTTGGCAGACAGCAAGTTATACGAAAGCAAAGAAAATGGTCGCAACCGAGTTTCAATCACCCAATAACTGTCCGAACGAAAGGGCGAGAGTCGAGTTTTTGAGAGGAGTCGAGTAAGATAGCGTTCTTTGACCACTTATATTTAAAGGATACGCCTGAACAATGAACTATAACCGAGTTGTCTGCTTCGATTTAGAAATGTGCTGCTGGAATGAAAATGGGGTTGGGACAACGGGTGAAATCATTGAAGTGGGTTTAGCTGAAATTGATGTACAGTTGGGCACGATTGTGAAGCGTGCTCAATATTATGTCAGGCCAGAGCAAGACGAAATTTCGCTGTTTTGTAGTGAGTTAACCGGGATAACTCCGCGTAAGATTGAAAAACAGGGGCGACCACTTGCAGGTGTCGTTCAATCAATGGTCAAAAATTTTGGCGGCCCAAACAAGATTTATGTTTCGTGGGGGCGTGATGACCAAATTTTAGCTAAAGAGTGTGAGCAGAAGGGGATCGTTATGCCTTTTAGCGAGTTCATCAACCTAGCAACGCTCTACCGTATTCAGCAGAGAATGAAAGAAAAACGTATTGGTCACCGCGCCGCACAAGAAGCGCAAGGTATTGAGTGGGAAGGGCGACAGCACTCCGCTTATGTTGATGCCTACAACCTTGCGAAATTGGCGTTAACGATGTTGTAATCCGCTCTATTTTTGAGCGGAAAGTTTAGCGCGGATAAATTCACTGTGGTCGACATACAATAATTCTGCCGCTTTGCGGATCACCGCCTCTTCGAGTGGGTCTATCTCACCGTCCGCGTGCGCCACTTGCCACATCGCCTTGATAAGTTCATATCGCGTATCTTGCGAGAGCTCGCGTAATTGTGAAGTGAAATCATACAATGAAGCTGATTGTTTGACGCTTTGTTCTGCCCGAATGAGCAGTTCCGTGGTTTCTGTATCATCTAACGCTAATAGTCGTTTAACTAATTGAAACTTAGCGTCATTTTCTCGTGTGTCAATTTGATGATCGGCTCCTGCCACTTCTCTGAGCAAACAAGCAATCGCTAGGTTGGGGTTAGTGTTGGAACGCTGGCCTAAATCTTCTCCGTCCAAGAGTTGCTTGAATAGCGATGTAATGGCATTAAACATAAAAAAACCTACTGAAAATTTCGAGTCATTATTGTTTAAATAGTGACGTATTGAGCAAAACACAAGTCAGAATAAAGTGAGATTCTAAATATCAAGAGATTCATCTTCATCGTTCTCGTGATAAAAATCATTCGGATCTTGAGGAACGCTAGGGTCTTCTAGTATTTCAATGACTTCTGAACTTGAGTATTCATGCCCCATCAGGAAAAGCGCTAACATGGCATCGGCTTTGGATTTATTGTCCGCTTTTTCTAGCAAAATTTCTTCAAAGCGTCGCCGTATCATGGCAATCTCATGTTCAACAAAACCGCGACCTTCTTCCTCTCCTTCACCTTCTTCGGGCGCATTATCAAACTCCAGAAACAGAAAATGGCCGTCCAATTGTGTGTCAATAAGACGTTCAGGCAACCAAGCCTCACCCATCACCAATTCTGGATCGGTGTTATCGGGTAGTGAATCGAGTATGTGTTTCAGTTCAGATGCTTTCACAGTTTTATCGTTTCAGTAATCATGTCGCTATTGTAGCGGCGATTTTCTTATAAACATAAGAAATCCTGATCCGATTGCCCAATTTTAAATCGCTTAATTATACGAACGATGGCAAAACATACCGGAATCGAGGAGGAAGCGAATAAATGCTCGCCGTTTGTGAAAGGATAACTGATTGCAGGAGCGTTGATTATGCTACAATCCGCTCAGTTTTATGTAATGAAATGAATAGGAAATGCTTTGACCTCGTCACAGCCCAATCAACACAAGTCAATGAACGCTAGCAGCAACAGTGCGGCATCTCTGCGCAATGCATTGAAAGAATGCATGATGCGTGATCGTTTTCGTCTGAGTAAACGCATCTCTGGTGCGAGCAAAATAAAAAATGAGCAAGCCAAACATGCCGTTTTTGATCAAATTGCGCTCGATATTGCTCAGTCAATGATGGTGGCGCAGCAGCGTCTCAACAGCCGCGTTACCATCGACTACCCTGATTTATTGCCCGTAAGCCAAAAACGCGATGATATCGCCAAAGCGATTGCTGAAAACCAAGTGGTAATTGTGGCGGGTGAAACAGGCTCAGGAAAAACGACTCAGTTACCCAAAATTTGCGCAGAACTTGGGCGCGGTAAATATGGCCTGATTGGCCATACGCAACCACGTCGTCTTGCTGCGCGTTCGGTCGCGAGCCGAATAGCGCAAGAGATGGAAACAGAACTGGGTGGCTTTGTTGGCTATAAAGTTCGTTTTAACGATCAAATTTCCGAGCAGACTCAGATCAAATTGATGACTGACGGGATATTGTTGGCCGAAATACAGCATGATCGTTTTCTCAATCAGTACGACACCATCATTATCGATGAAGCGCATGAGCGCAGCTTAAATATCGATTTTATCTTAGGTTATTTGAAAGAACTGCTGCCGCGTCGTCCGGATCTCAAAGTCATCATTACTTCGGCCACCATCGATCCTGAACGCTTCTCTAACCATTTTAGTGGTGCGCCTATCATTGAAGTGTCGGGTCGTACTTATCCGGTCGATACGCGTTATCGACCACTGCTTGGTGAAGAGGAAGCAGACCGCGATCAACTTGAAGGTATTTTTGAAGCCGTCGATGAACTCTGTGCTGAAGGGCTTGGCGATATTCTGATCTTCATGAATGGTGAACGAGAAATTCGTGATACGGCCGATGCGCTCAGTAAACGTAACTTACGTGATACTGAAATTGTGCCGCTTTATGCACGATTATCCGCCGGAGAGCAGAATAAAATCTTTCAGCCCCATATAGGGCGGCGCATTGTTTTAGCCACCAACGTGGCAGAAACATCCCTTACCGTTCCGGGTATCAAATATGTCATTGACCCAGGTACGGCGCGTATCAGCCGTTATAGCTACCGCACCAAAGTCCAACGTTTGCCGATTGAACCAATTTCTCAAGCGAGTGCAAATCAGCGTAAAGGACGTTGTGGCCGTGTTGAAGAAGGGATCTGCATACGCCTCTATTCCGAAGAGGATTTTCTTTCACGCCCAGAATTTACCGATCCGGAAATACTGCGTACCAACTTAGCCTCGGTTATTTTACAAATGACCGCACTTGGGCTGGGTGATATTGAAGCATTCCCGTTTGTGGAAGCGCCGGATAAACGCAACATTCAAGATGGTGTGCGTTTGCTTGAAGAGCTTGGTGCGATTGTTCCTGATACCAATAAAAATGGTCACGACAGCAAAAAGCAGTTGACGGATATGGGGCGCAAATTAGCACGCTTGCCGATTGATCCCCGTTTGGCGCGTATGGTGCTCGAAGCGCCAAAGCTTGGCTGCGTAAAAGAGCTGATGGTGATTGCCGCTGCACTTTCGATTCAAGACCCACGTGAACGCCCATCAGATAAGCAACAAGCCTCAGATGAGAAACATCGCCGATTTTTTGATGAAGAGTCCGATTTCCTGAGCCTAGTGAATTTGTGGAACCACATTCAAACTGAGCAAAAAGCGTTAAGCAGCAGCCAATTTCGTAAGCAGTGTAAACAAGATTACCTCAATTATTTGCGGGTACGCGAATGGCAGGATGTCTACTTCCAAATTCACCAGTCGATGCGTGAAATGGATTGCAAATTGAACGACGAACCGGGCAATTACCAAAGTATCCACAGTGCAATTTTGGTTGGTTTACTGTCGCACATCGGTATCAAAGACCAAGAGAAAAATGAATACCAAGGGGCTCGTAACGCCCGCTTTAATATTTTTCCCGCTTCTGGTCTGTTTAAAAAGCAGCCCAAGTGGGTGATGGTCGCCGAATTGGTGGAAACCTCTAAACTGTGGGGGCGTATTGCAGCTAAAATCCAGCCTGAATGGGTGGAACCGCTGGCACAGCATTTGATTAAGCGTAGCTACAGCGAACCGCATTGGTCAAAAAAACAAGCCGCCGTCATGGCCTATGAAAAAGTGATGTTATATGGCATTCCTATTGTGCCTAAACGTTTGATTAACTACAGCACCATTGACGAGCCACTATGTCGTGAGATTTTCATTCGCAGCGCATTAGTTGAAGGTGATTGGGAAACCAAACATGCGTTTTTCAAGCAAAACCGTCGCTTATTACTTGAAGTCGAGGAGCTTGAGCATAAATCTCGCCGCCGCGATATTTTGATTGATGATGAACAGCTTTTTGAGTTCTACGATCAGCGAGTAGCAACGGATGTGGTCTCTGGGCGTCATTTTGATGCGTGGTGGCGAAAAGCCAGCAAAGCCACCCCAGATCTACTCAACTTTGAAAAAGAGATGCTATTTAAAGGTGATGCTAGCCACATCACTGATTTAGATTATCCCAACTTTTGGCACCAAAACGGTATTAAACTGAAGCTCAGCTATCAATTTGAACCTGGAGTAGATAGTGACGGTGTCACGGTACATTTGCCATTGCCGATTCTAAATCAAATTGAACCGACAGGGTTTGATTGGCAGATCCCCGGGTTACGTCATGAATTGGTTGTTAGCCTGATCAAGTCGTTGCCTAAAACACTGCGCAAAAACTTTGTACCGGCACCTAACTATGCGGATGCGTTTTTAGCTCGTGTCACACCGATGGAATTGCCTTTATTGGATGCGATGGAAAAAGAGTTAAGACGCATGACGGGCGTCGAGGTGAAGCGTGAAGATTGGAAGTTAGAGCAAGTTCCGGATCATTTAAAAATCACTTTTCGCGCGGTGGATCATAAAAATCGCAAACTCAATGAGCATAAAGATTTATATCAGCTGAAAGAGAGTTTGAAAGAGAAAGTACAAGAAACACTCTCTCAAGTGGCAGACGATGATATTGAACAGCAAGGTTTGCATACGTGGAGCTTTGGTGAATTACCGAAAGTGTACCAACAAAAGCGCGGCGGTTTCGAGGTTAAAGCCTATCCAGCGTTAGTGGATAGTAAAGAAAGTGTTGAAATTAAGCTTTTTGAGACTGAGCAAGAACAACTCAATGCAATGAAAGCAGGGCAAAGGCGTCTGATTTTGCTGAACGTTCCTTCACCGATTAAATATCTGCACACCAATTTACCGAACAAGTCAAAATTGGGGCTCTACTTTAACCCGTATGGCAAAGTATTGGACCTGATTGATGACTGTATTGCTTGTGGGATTGATAAGTTAATTGAGCAGCAAGGCGGTTTAGTGTGGGAGCCGGAGCAGTTTGAGGCACTGAAAGAGTTTGTGCGCGCTGAATTGGGCGATACTGTGGTCGATATCGCCCAACAAGTGGAGACGATTCTTACCACGGCATTCAACATTAATAAAAAGCTGAAAGGGAAAATCGATTTTACGATGGCTTTTGCGTTATCGGATATCAAAGCGCAGATCGAAGGTTTGATCTTTAAAGGCTTTGCCACCGAGTGCGGCTGGAAGCGTTTGCCGGATATTCTGCGTTACATGCGCGCGATTGAACGTCGGATGGAGAAGTTACCCATTGAGCCAAATAAGGATCGTTTGCACATGTTGAAAATTGAAGCGGTAACCAATGATTACAAAGCGCTACTAAACAAGATACCTCGCGGTGCAGAAGTACCTGAAAATGTTAAAGAGATCCGTTGGATGATTGAAGAGCTTCGCGTGAGTTTATTTGCTCAGCAACTTGGCACTCCTTATCCAGTTTCAGATAAACGTATAAAAAATGCGATTGATGCTTGTTAGGTATAAGATTTGCATCTAACCAACAGTTCACTATAATTTGACGCTATGTGGCAATCGGTCGCCGTTTTGAGGCCACTGCCAAATTAAATAAAGAAGGTTCATCATGAAAAAGACTTTAATCGCACTGGCGCTGATCAGTACATCTTCAATGGCGTTTGCTGACTCTTGGATTTATGGCGGCGCATCAGTAGGCCAATCGGATTTGAATGGTAAAAGCGGTACTTCGTACAACATTCATGCCGGTACTGGTATTCTTCCTCTGATTGGCCTCGAAGCGGGTTACACCGACCATGGCAAATTTGAAGTCAGTGCCACGAATGAAATCGCGGCCTCTTCTGTTTATTTTGCGGTAAAGCCAAGCATTGATTTTGGCCCTCTGCATGTGTATGCCAAGGGTGGTTTGCATTCTTGGGATAAAAAATTAAACAGCAATAAAATAGATGATGGTTTTGACATCATGTACGGTGTAGGCGCTGAATACTTCCTGATGGGGCCAATTTCAGTTGGTGCAAGTTACATGAATTACACTTTGGGCGATGACGATATTGGTACGGTTTCATTCAACGCGACCTTCCACTTTCTTTAATCTAGTCACTCAATCGCTTTCAACCACTTCTTGCTCGTTAGTAGCAAGAAGTGGTTTTTTATTTGAGCAGTATAGTGTGGTGTACATTCTCAAGTACGCCAGTAACTGAAAGCAAAGCGTGACCAGTGATTGATGATGTAGTCAATAAATGCCTGAGTTCGCTCAGGAAGAAAACGTCTCTGAGGGTGCAGCAAATAAACATCCGCTCCTTCAATCTGCCAGTTAGGCAATAATGGCACTAATCGTTTCTCCTCTAACTCCTTATCAATTAATCCTTTAGGTAACCTTGCAATACCCATATTCATGAATGTGGCTTGCAAAATCGTATCAATTTCCTCAGAGCTAATACGTGCCTGAGGGATAAATTGAAAACGTTCTTTGCTTTGCTGATGTTCAAATATCCACGCTTGTTTGGTATTTAAAGTGAGTAGTGGCAGAGAAAGTAATTGCTCTGGATGTTTTAGCAGCAAAGAGGCCGAGTAGTCAGGGCTTGTGCACAACACGGAAGGGTTATTAGCTAGTTTGCGCGCAACCCAATCGGATTGCGGTTGTGGACCAAAACGTAGCGCTATATCAAGGTCGTGCTGGGTATGATAATCCAGCCCCGCACCGACTTGAATACGAATGTTGACTTTAGGATGTTGCTGACAAAATTCCAGTGCTAATGGACTTAGCTGATGCCGAATGGGTAGGATTGGCGCGTTAATGACGATCTCGCCTCTAAACTCTTGTTTGGCTTTTAGAGCTTGTGCTTGTTTATCTTCTATTTGGCTAAATAGGTTGGCATAGGTTTCAAACAAATGCTCGCCTTCTTTCGTTAGTACCACTTCTTTACTGTTTCTGATCAGTAGAATGCTGCCAATATCTTGCTCCAACTGCTGAATTCTGCGGCTCAACGTGCTGGTGGACAAGGCTTTTTGTTTTGCTGCCAGCGTAAAATTGCCACATTTCACTACCGTTAAAAAGAGTGATAAATCATCAAGTTTCATCATTAATCCCATTTATGCAATAAGCCATCCCATTCTATCCTATTTTAGGATGTGCACTATTACGTTATCGTGTCGGTCGCGCATTCTAATCAAGTTCATATGAGGGGCACATGCCTACCGATTCAACTTATTCGGCTAATCCGAAAATTATTTTTGCCAGCGTTGCTTTAGTCATCGCTTTAGGCTCGCTTGAAAAAAGCATCGTTACCACTCCATTGGCTCTTATTGGGCAAGATCTCTCGGCAGGACAAGCATTAACATGGGTGATTACTGCTTATCTATTAGCATCGACCGCTGTATTACCCGTCTACGGTAAACTGAGCGACTTGTTCGGACGAGTTCGGATGCTAAATGTCAGTATCGTGATCTTTATGTTGGGTTCCGCGCTGTGTACCTTTGCTTTTGATCTACCCAGTTTAATTGGTGCTCGTGTGATTCAAGGGATTGGCGGTGGAGGCTTAATAGCTCTGGCATTTACCGTTATCGCCGATTCAATTCCTGCGCGCGAAGTGGGCAAGTACCAAGGTTATATTTCAGCGGTTTATGCGGTGTCCAGTATTGCAGGGCCACTACTTGGCGGCTATTTTGCTGACTACCTCAGTTGGCGGTGGGTATTCGGTATTAATTTACCGCTAGGGTTGGTGGCACTTTACATGGTTAACCGCTATTTGAAGCATCTCAATAAACGCAGAGATAGTCGCTTTGATTGGGTGGGAGCAGCGTTACTCATGAGTGCGACGACTTTGCTGCTGTTATTACTTTCTTCACATTCATTTATCCCTACTGGCTGGGGCGCGTTTGCATTACTGGCGTGTTTAGTTGCTTTGGTGGTTGTTGAACGCAGAGTGAGTGATCCTATTTTACCGGCGCGTTTAGCACGTCTTCCGAATTATCTGACCGCGATTGTTCTTATTATGGGATCGCAAATGCTGATGTTTGCGCTTTTGGTCTATTTACCACTGCAGTTTCAGTGGCAAAAAGGACTCACTCCGTCAGAAAGCGGTGCCATTATGGTGATCTTCATGGTCTGTATTACCTCTGGCGCTTATGTGGGTGGGAAGCTCATCGCGAAGTTTGGTCGTTATAAGATGTTAGTGATCGTCGGTTTTGCTTTGGCTATGGCTGCATTGTGGCAAGTTCACTACGATATGTGGGTGAAATTTGCATTGGGTTTTGCGGGTATAGGTATTGGTTTAACCTTACCGGCCTTAGGCGTTGTTGTACAAAGTGTCTTACCCGCACGCGATCGCGGCATTGGCATGTCACTGTTTAATTTTGGACGAGAACTCGGCGGTGCACTCGGTGTTGCGTTCTGTTCCGCGCTCTTTTATCTGAGAGTGCCGAGCGAAGTCATGGTTGCTGAACACGGTGCCGAGCAGGCTGGCGTTTCCACACAGGTATTATCACAAGGTTTTAGCTTGGTTTATATTGGCATGAGCGTACTAGCGTTACTGGCGATGTTACTGACAGTATGGCGCTTGCGTAAAGATGCATTGATGAAAAGTTCATCATGAATTCCTGCGTGTTATTGAGCGTTAACTAAGTGTAAAAAAGCAGCGATTTAAGCTGCTTTTTAAGTTTAGCGCTAAAGGTATCTATGCTTTAGGTGGTCTTGGAAATATTGAGCGTTAAGCACATCCCCAGTCGCTTGTTTCACCAATTCATCGGTTGTTAATAAGCTACCTTTCCGCCAAATATTATCGGCAAGCCAAGTAAATATTGGTGATAAATCACCACTGCGAATGGCGGCATCAACATCCACCGTTTTCTTCATCGCTGCCATAAACTGGGCCGCATACATAGCACCCAGCGTGTAACTAGGGAAGTAGCCAAAGCTTCCATCTGTCCAGTGGATGTCTTGCATACAGCCGTTTTGGTTATTTCCTTGGGTAGAAAGGCCGAGGTAAGCCTGCATTTTTTGATCCCATAGCTCAGGCACATCGGTATGTTTGATATGACCATTGATCAAATCACGTTCAATTTCATAACGTAAAATGACATGCGCTGGATAAGTCAGCTCGTCGGCATCGACACGAATAAAGCCTTTTTCAGCGCGAGTGTAGATCTTCTGGAAATTCGCTTGTGCAAATACTTTATCTTCACTACCTGAAAAATAGCGGGCGGCTAGGGTGGCTAAGTGCTCAATAAAGGGTTCACTGCGCCCCATCTGCATTTCAAAGAAGAGCGATTGAGATTCATGAATACCCATCGAACGCGCTTCTCCTGCTGGTGTACCAGCAAGATGTTTAGGCAAGCCTTGCTCGTAACGTGCGTGGCCCGTTTCATGGACAATGCCCATTAGAGACTGAATAAACTCCGACTCATTATAACGAGTGGTGATCCGAACATCGGTTGGAACACCGCCGCAAAAAGGGTGAACGCTTTCATCAAGGCGACCGTGTTCAAAATCAAACTGAAGCAGTTTCATGACTTCTAAGCCTAGCGCCTTTTGCTTTTCAGCAGGGTAATACCCAGTTGGCATGATGATCTCTTCGGCGCGCTGCTTCTCTATGACTTGATCGATTAACGTTGGCAGCCAAGTTTTAACATCGCTGAAAACAGCGTCCAATGATTGAGTGGTTGTACCCGGTTCGTAAAGGTCGAGCATCGCATCATAAGGCGTTAAACCTGTAGCATCAGCGCGGATCTGCGCTTCTTGCTGTGAGAGTGTGACCACCTCAGCCCAGTTTTTCTCAAAACCGACCCAATCATTGTTTTTGCGTTGGGTACGCCAAGCATGTTCACACTTTGAACCAGCAAGAGATTTCGCTTGCACCAAAGCTTCAGGCAGTATGTTTGCCTGCTGCCAGTGGCGTTTAAGTTCACGCAGAGTTGCTTTTTGCTCATCGTCCAATGACTCATTTTGTGCTTTATCGAACCATTCAGCTAATTGAGGTTGAGTATGTAAACTATGAATATGAACGGACAATTGCGCCATCGCTTCCGAGCGAGCTTGAGCGCCGCCAGCAGGCATTACTGCGGCTTGATCCCAGCCACAAATAGCCGCTAAATGATTGAAATGTGAAATTTTCTTAGAGTGTTGAACTAATTGATTGAATGCATCCATGGAATTAGCCTTCCGTGACGTAAAAGAAGAGTTAGTGTAGCAACCATTAAGTGTCTAACCAAGGCCATCAAAGTCAATTAAGGTGAAAGAGCGTGACCCAAACCGACAAGGCTATGAGTATTTCATTATTTTCTTATCCAGTGAAAACTGTTAAAGACTTTATAAAAGAGCTCAGGTATAAAAAGGCAAACGATGACATTTCTTTTATACAAGGACGGGTATGTATATCCAAAACGTTGAAGCCTTTCTGATCGCAATTACTATATTAACGCTAACTCCAGGGCTAGATACGGCGCTGGTGATTCGTAACACATCACGAGCTGGGTTCACTGACGGCAGCATAACAAGTTTGGGTATTTGCATGGGGCTATTTGTGCATGCGACCTTTTCCGCCGTTGGTATTTCGGCGATTTTGGCACAATCGGCCGAGCTGTTTCATGTGGTTAAAATGATTGGTGCGGCGTATTTAATTTGGCTGGGACTATCCAGCTTAAAAGCGTTGCTGAAAAATAGCCAAGGTATGCAGGTTACGGCGATTTCACACAGTGAATTTACGCTGAAGCGGTCATTGCGTGAAGGCTTTCTTTCCAATGTGTTGAACCCTAAAACGGCAGTATTTTATCTCGCATTTTTGCCGCAATTTATTAACCCAGAATATTCTCCGTTGTTGCAATCGCTTTTGATGGCTGCCATTCATTTTGTTATCGCTATGTGCTGGCAGTGCGGTTTAGCGGGCGCATTGAGTTTTGCAAAAAACTTACTCAAAAATGCGTCGTTTATGAAATGGATGGAAGGGACAACAGGCGTTGTGCTAGTCGCGCTTGGGGTGAAATTGCTACTAGAAGATGAAGCGGCTTAAGAAGTTGCTCTTTAGTCGCCTAAAGTTGCCGATAAGCATTGCCACATGCTTATCGGCTGGCAAACGATTAATGTTGGGTTTGAGCACCACGGGTAAAAGGCGCTGACTGTTTTTCAAAAAATAGCTTGGTCTCTTCAAGCACAATATGACGTAATGCGATTAATCCGATCAGATTAGGGATAGCCATTAAACCGTTAACGATATCAGCAATAATCCAAATCATATCAAGGTGCAAGAACGCACCTGATGCCACCAAACCGATAAAAATCAGCTTATAAGGCATTACTGCTTTGGTACCAAACAAAAATACCACGCAGCGCTCACCGTAATAGTTCCAGCCTAAAATCGTCGTAAAGGCAAAAAACATCAAACCAATGGAGACCATCATCGGGCCCAAGGTTTCCGCATTTAAGCCCACGGCAAATGCATAGGTTGTCATAGCGGCACCAGAAAAATCACTTTGCCATGCGCCAGTTAAGATCAGCGCAAGCCCGGTCATGGTGCAAATAATGATGGTGTCAAAGAAAGTACCAGTCATTGAAATCAACCCTTGTTTTACGCAAGAGTCAGTTTTCGCTGCCGCCGCGGCCATTGGCGCGCTGCCAAGACCAGATTCATTAGAAAATACACCGCGCGCAATCCCTGATTGAATCGCCAGCATGATGCTCGCTCCTAAGAAACCACCAGTAGCGGCTGTGGAAGTGAAAGCAGAAGTGGTAACTAAACTGATGGCCGTGAGTAATTGATCGCTGTTGCTGATGATCACACTCAAACACGCAAGGATGTAAAAAAGGGCCATGGCAGGTACCACTTTCCCAGCCACTTTAGCAATTGATTGAATACCACCGACCGTGACAAATGCGACTAACAGCGTTAAAACCACTGCTGATATTTCGCGTGACACACCAAAAGAGATTTCAGTAGCATCTAAAATCGCGTTGACTTGTGGGAATGTACCGATGCCGAAACAAGCGACACCGATGGCAAATAGGGCGAATAAAACCGCCAAAGTTCGCGAGCCCACGCCATATTGCAGGTAATACATCGGGCCACCAACCATTTGGCCTTTGTCATCCACTTGACGATACTTTACTGCCAGTAAACATTCA
Source organism: Vibrio sp. V15_P4S5T153 (assembly GCF_963874485.1). Taxonomy (NCBI): domain Bacteria; kingdom Pseudomonadati; phylum Pseudomonadota; class Gammaproteobacteria; order Vibrionales; family Vibrionaceae; genus Vibrio; species Vibrio sp. V15_P4S5T153. The sequence continues at coordinate 779,453 of NZ_CAWNHR010000011.1, forward strand.
GCGTATTTGGTCGCCATACCAAACAGCGCGGCTAACCACATCCAAAATAGCGCGCCTGGCCCACCGAGCTTAATCGCTGTCGCTACGCCAACGATATTACCGGTTCCAATCGTCGCGGAAAGTGCGGTACATAAGGCGGCAAAGCTTGATACATCGCCTTGTTTACCGGCGTCTTTGTCTTTACTAAACACCATCTTAAGTGCGGTAGGTAAATGTCGAAATTGGATAAGACCGAGACGCAACGTAAAATAGATGCCTGTACCGACCAATAAAATTAAAAGTGGTGGTCCCCAGACAAAGTTGTCTATAGATTCAAGAATAGATTGCAGGTTGTTCATTTGTTCCCCTTAATAAAACGACAGTTAAGGAGAAGAGGGAAAGGGCAGTAATCTGAAAAGATCCCACAAAAAGATCACAGCAGGCCAGTGGTGAAGAAACCACACCTATTTATGATTGTAACTTTCCACTCCTCTGTCCTTTTGCCTGAGAGTTTCACCCCAAATAGGGTTTGCTCCTTCGGCGACCGATTAAACGGTTCTCTCCAGAGGTTCCTCCAACTACAGTCCTCGCCAGCTCTCATAAGAGAGAGCATTAGCACCTGAAAGATTTACTTCTTCGGCGAGCCTGTTTACTCATACTTTGAATAAACTAAGGCTACTCTCCTGCAGTCTTCATCGGAACTGATGGTAAGTGTGCTTACCATCAAGGCGAGATATGTTACATAAAGCGTTTTTCAAGACAAGGAAAATTGTGCTTTTGATCTCAATTTACTGCCGTTTGATGGTTTGTTAACCACTGTTGGACGTAAATGTAGGATGAGCGGTGAAAACTTTACGCTTGTTGTCGATTGTTCTACTTTTTTCTGACTTATCGCATGTTATAAATGATATACACTACGTTGGAGGATAGGCTTATGACACGACTCATCACCATTATTTTATTGATCGCCATTGCTTTTATTTTTATTCGTTATCGTACCAACGAAAAGTTGCAAAAAGGTGTGGTGGTTTCTTTACTCACTGCTTTTGTCATTTATGCTGCCTCAATTGTGATTACTGAATTAACTCGCTGAGATAGATAGGAGCGAAAGAGTGAACAAACAGACGGACATTGATGCACAAGACGATGTCGTAGTGATTGAAGAACGAGACAAGCGCACCTACGTCTACATCGCGTTAGCAGGGGTGTTGGGGTTAGCATTAGGTGGCTTAATCGGTTCAAGTATCACCACGAATAACTGGCAAAAAACATACCATCAGCTAGAAGAAAAATATGAACAGCTCACCCAAGATAAAAGCCAATTAGCTGAAAAAGTGCAATTAAAAGTCGCCAGTGTCGACGCTGAAGTAGCAAATAAACTTCAACAAGCATTAGAAGAGCAACAAAAGCAGTATCAACAAGAGCTGGATCAAGCGCAAAGCCAATACCAAGCATTAATGGCAGAAAATAAAGCGCTGCAAGCGAAACTTAATACACAGGAAAATGCACTAGCGCAAGTTGAGAACAAAAATTCTAAATTAAATCGGCAAGCCGATATGCAGGCAACGATTTTTGAACGTTCACGCGAACTGTTCCAACGTGAATTGAAAATTAAGCAAGAGTTAGAAGCGCTGCAAAAAGAGAAAGAAAGTTTAGTACCGAAGCTCAAAACGCTCAAAACCGATTGTGATGTCTACCTAGAAGGTAAGTCGTGGGATGCAAAATCAGACGCATGTGATAAGCAAGATGAAGCGAATTCAAGAATTAGCCAAATCGATCAGATGATCCAAGTTCACCGCATGGATTTAGAACAAATCAAAGCGTTAACGGAAAATATAGGCTTATAATTTATATAAATCCCACCAATGTTTCTTTAGCAGGCCTCGCGAAAATGAGGCCTGTTTTATCGTAAGGCTTATTCGGTCAAATACGTTGTTAGGAATTCTGCAATCTTCACCATATCACTGATCGCAATATACTCTTCGGTGGTGTGAACTTTCGCCATACCCGTTGACAAATTGACGGTCACTAATCCTTTTTCGTTAAAGTTGTTTGCATCACTGCCTCCACCAGTACGTTTGGTTTTTGGTGCAATCCCAACCGATTCAAAGCTCTTTTTGATCGCAGCGATATGCGGATGCTCTTCATCCAATACAAAGGCGTTGTAAGCACGAGTAGATTCAATCTCAACCTGCGCGCCATGCTTGTGCGCCGCGGCCTGAAAGGTTGACACCATATGTTCAACTTGTAGGCTCAACTTATCATCATTCAATGAGCGGGCTTCAGCGACAATTCTAAGATCAGGCATGACGATATTCGTTGCGCCACCGCCATGAACAAGGCCGATATTCGCCGTGGTTTCCTCATCAATACGCAGCAATTTCATTTGGGTAATCGCATCGGCTGCGACGGCGATAGCGCTAATACCTTCTTCAGGAGCAAGGCCTGCGTGTGCGGGTTTGCCTTTGATATTAACGATGATTTTTTGCTGCCCTGGGGCGGCTTTAACGATGGTTCCTATTGGACCACCAGTGTCGAGTACAATCGCCTTAGCCGATTGAATATGAGACATATCAAAGTGTTTGGAGCCTTGTAGCCCGCCTTCTTCATGGACGGTGAATGCAATTTCAATGGTTTTATGAGGTTGTTTTTGCGCTTTAATCGTTCGGATCGCCTCCATAATGGCCGCAATACCCGATTTGTCATCGCCGCCTAAAATAGTTTCACCGTTAGAGCGAATGACGCCATTTTCAATGACGGGTGTAATGCCAATCCCCGGTTTGACGGTATCCATGTGACAGCTCAGTACGACACTGTCATCGAGTTGTCCTGCTAGGCGAGCATAAAGGTTAAAGCCATTGGAAACATGTTCAGGTACGGGCAGTTTTTGGACTGAAAAACCAAGCTCACCCAATTGTTCAGACAGCGTTTCTGCAATCTGTTTTTCGTTACCCGATTCGCTGTCAATTTGAATTAGTTGTAGAAAGTGCTCAACCAAGCGCTGTTCATTTATCATGGTCATTTTGTTATCTCGTAGGAAACAGAAGCCATACCATATCGCGTGTGGATGACGCGATGTTCTGCGATAAATCAAAGAAGCACGACAAAACAACCGAATTTTTCGCTTATATATAGCCAATGGCTATTGTTTTTAACTTAATGATTCACTTGTGTTGGCCTAATGTTTTGTTCGTGTAGCTCGACATATAAAAATCATGTGCGCCTAACACCTCGCCCGATTGTGTGTTTTTTGCCGGAGGCAGTGTCGGCTTTTGATAAATGTAGCTAAAATGTTACGCCGTGCTATTTATCTTACTGAGCAACTGGTTATGATTGACTTGTGATTAACGTGGCCAATTAAGTAAAAGTGCTTAGTATTCAGTCAAATAAAAACAAATAATCTCTGTGAAATTCGCTAATTTACTATCCTACTGCTCATTAATAGATTTGTGTAACATTTTAATTACATTGACACTATTTGTTCTCCGCTAAACCGTTTTTTGTTATAGGGTTCATTTTTGCTGAAAATTACGCCATGTTCGCAATACTCAACACAAGCGTTAACAAAAAAGGAGCGTGAGATGACCTCAACATTTAACCCATTGGGAACAGACGGTTTTGAATTTGTGGAGTACACCGCGGCTGATCCCGCTGGAATCGCGCAGTTAAAAGAGCTGTTTACTTCTCTTGGCTTTGCTGAGATAGCCAAACATCGCTCAAAAGAGGCGTGGTTATATCGTCAAGGGGATATCAATTTTATCGTTAACTCTCAACCCCATAGCCAAGCTGCAGCGTTTGCCAAAGTGCATGGACCTTCAGTGTGTGGGATGGCGTTTCGCGTTCATGATGCATCTGTCGCCATGCAGCATGTGCAGGCAAATGGCGGGCGAGAATACAAAACACAAATTGGCCCAATGGAACTGAGCATTCCTGCGATTTATGGAATTGGCGATAGCTTGCTTTATTTTGTCGATCGTTATGGTAGCCAGAGCATTTATGATGTGGATTTCAAGTTCTATGCCGATGCTAATCAACGAATGACCGACGCCAATGTTGGCTTGTTCGAAATTGACCACTTAACGCATAACGTCAAACAAGGCCACATGGACATTTGGTCTGGCTTTTATGAGCGGATTGGTAACTTCCGTGAAATTCGCTATTTTGATATTGAAGGGAAGCTAACGGGGTTAGTTAGCCGCGCAATGACAGCGCCTTGCGGCAAAATTCGCATCCCAATCAATGAATCGTCTGACGATAAATCACAAATAGAAGAGTTTATTCGTGAATACAATGGTGAGGGGATCCAACACATCGCTTTATCCACTGATGATATCTACCAGACGGTACGTACTCTGCGCGAGCGAGGGATGGATTTCATGCCGACACCGGATACTTACTACGAAAAAGTCAGTGATCGAGTTGAAGGGCATCAAGAAGATGTTGATCAGTTAAAAGCGCTGCGGATCCTGATTGATGGTGCACCGATGAAAGATGGAATTTTGCTGCAAATATTTACTCAAACCGTCATTGGCCCAGTCTTTTTTGAGATCATTCAACGCAAAGGCAATGAAGGGTTCGGGGAAGGTAATTTCAAAGCGTTATTTGAGTCGATTGAAGAAGATCAAATTCGACGAGGAGTACTCAGCGATGCATAAATGGATCACATTTCCTCATCGAGAAGGGGTATGTTCAAACCAAGCTCATGCCGACTTCCCGCAAGAGGCCATCTATGAAAGAGAAGCAGGACGCAGTGGCTTTTTTGGCCCTGCGGCCCATTTCCATCACCAACATGCACCGACTGGGTGGAGTGAATGGCAAGGTGAGTTAAGGCCGAGAGCCTTTAATTTTAATTTGATCGAGCAAGCCAAACAAAGTTCACCGTGGAGCGTGCCGCACCTATTGCATAATGCACAATGTAAAGTACGAGTATGGAAGCTGGCTCAAGCGATGGATCATTTAGTGCGTAACGCCGATGGTGATGAGTTACTTTTTATTCATCAAGGAAGCGCTGATTTTTATTGCGATTACGGACACTTGAGCGTTTCACAAGGGGATTATGTGTTGATCCCGCGCTCAACCAATTGGCGATTTGAGCCAAGTGAGCCGATGTTCATTCTAATGATAGAGAATACGGATGCGGCGTATGCTTTGCCAGAAAAAGGGCTAGTAGGGAACCACGCCATATTCGATCCTGCGGTTTTGCAAGTCCCGTCGATTAATCCAGAGTTTAAAGCGCAGTATTCAGAAAAGACCACCCAAGTTCATTTAAAACGTCATGAGAAAATCAGCGTCATTACTTATCCATTTAACCCATTGGATGCAGTAGGTTGGCACGGTGATCTTTCCGTGGTGAAACTCAACTGGCGAGACATTCGGCCGTTGATGTCGCATCGCTATCATTTGCCGCCCTCCGCTCACACAACGTTTGTTGGCCAAGGTTTTGTGGTCTGCACCTTTGTGCCTCGGCCGATTGAGAGTGACCCCGGCGCTTTAAAGGTTCCGTTTTATCATAACAATGATGATTACGATGAAGTGCTCTTCTACCATGCGGGTGATTTCTTTAGCCGCGATAATATTGAAGCTGGCATGGTCACTTTTCATCCTGCCGGGTTTACCCATGGCCCACATCCGAAAGCGTTCCAAGCTGGGCAAGAGTATAAGAAAAAATTTACCGATGAAGTGGCTGTGATGATTGATACGCGGCATGCATTACACTTTAGTGAGGCGGCGCAGCAGGTTGAAAATCAACAGTACGTCTACAGTTGGAAGAGCGAATAAACGAATAAGAATAAGGAAGTGACATGAAGTTAGCTACGCTAAAAAACGGCACAAGAGATGGTTTATTGGTAGTGGTCAGCCATGACTTATCAAAATGCGTTGCTGTGCCTGAGATTGCCGAGCATTTACAGCAAGCCTTAGACCGTTGGCAGGAAACCGCACCGATGCTCAGCGAAATTTACACGGCGCTTAATGAAGGCGAATTGCTGCAAGAGATGCAGTTTGATCAAACCTTGTGTCATTCGCCGCTGCCTAGAGCGTATCAATGGGCCGACGGTTCTGCTTACGTCAACCATGTCGAGTTAGTACGAAAAGCACGAGGTGCGGAGATCCCTGAAAGCTTCTGGAGTGATCCGTTAATATATCAAGGTGGTTCGGATGCTTTTCTTGGACCGCGTGATGATATTCAAATGCAAGATGAAGCATGGGGAATTGATTTTGAAGCCGAAGTGGCCGTGATCACCGATGATGTCAGAATGGGTGCAACCCCAAGTGAAACTGCGCAAGCGATTCGATTGGTGATGTTGGTTAACGATGTGTCGCTGCGTGGTTTGATCCCTCAAGAGCTTGCTAAAGGATTTGGGTTTTTTCAATCCAAACCGTCTTCAGCATTCTCTCCTGTCGCTGTGACACCCGATGAGCTAGGCTGCCATTGGGACGGCGGAAAACTCAACCTGCCATTGCTATCAACCTATAACAATAAACCATTTGGTTGCCCCAATGCTGGCGTGGACATGACGTTTGAATTTCCACAGTTAATTGCTCACGCAGCAAAAACGCGCCCCTTGTGCGCGGGCACTATTATTGGCTCTGGTACAGTTTCCAATAAACAGGGAACCGATTTTGGCAGTGCGATTGCTGAAGGGGGAGTCGGCTATTCATGCATTGCAGAAGTGCGGATGATTGAAACCATTCGGGACGGTAAACCAAGCACCGAATTTATGAAATTTGGTGACAGGATAACGTTAGAAATGCGTGATGATAAAGGGAACAGCCTGTTTGGTTTAATCGATCAACGCGTGGTGAAAGGGTCATGAGTAGCCTCAAGTTATATGGGTATTGGCGCTCTTCAGCCGCTTACCGAGTACGCATCGCACTTCACCTCAAGGCGCTCGATTACCAGTCGATTGCTATCCATTTAGTTAAGGAGGGCGGAGTGCAACATTCAGCCGAGTTTAGCGCTCTCAACCCGAGTGAGTTAATTCCGGTACTAGAAGATAACGGGCATTGCATTACTCAGTCGTTAACCATCATCGAATATTTGGATGACCAGTATCCCCAAGTACGTTTGGTTCCGCTATCAGGTAAAGAGAAATATCAGATTAAAGCACTGGCGCAAGACATTGCTATTGATATTCATCCACTGAACAATCTCCGAGTTTTACAATATTTAACGCGTGAACTGGCCGTGGATGAAAGTCAAAAAGGAGACTGGTATCGGCATTGGATAGCCACGGGGTTTCATGCCTTGGAAAAGAAATTGGCCACAGTATCAGGAGAATACTGTGTTGGTGATCAACTGAGCTTAGTGGATGTTTGTTTAGTACCACAAGTGTATAACGCGGAGCGCTTTAATCTTGATATGGCGCAGTTTCCGATCATCAAACGAATCGTTGCTGAGCTTCGTGCTCATCCTGCGTTTATTGCCGCCGCACCAGAAAACCAGCCCGATGCTGAGAGTTAATCGATTAGCCAGCCTTGCGGCTGGCTTTTCTTTGCGCTGTTTATTGAGCATTTGCCACTAAACTTGCATTGCTGTAATTGTTGTATCCATGCAGCAAAATAGAATAGCGGCCCGGTTGAGCATTGGAGAACTGACACGTTTCATTATTGCCACTGCGATAAGGACGGCAGTCGTATTGCTGTAGATCGGCATCAGTTTGATACTTAACGTATAAATCGGCATCGCCGCTTCCCCCTGACAATACAATACTCAAGTTGCCCGCTTCCTGCAGTTCGAATTGGTACCAGGTTTTGCTATTTCTGCTGGCCGATAAACCGTTCACAGGTACGCCATTTTTCAGTTGATTGCTTGGTGTAGGCGGTGTTGAGGCGTTACCCATTTCAACCACATAAGCCAATCCAAGTTTAGTAAATTTCACCGCATGAAATCCTGTTGGGTCGGAATTTTGCAGAGTGTCTTGCGGGCTATGAATATTAGGGTTGTAATCATTAAATTTGGATTCAAAAGGCATCGCAGCTGGGTAACCAACCGCATGCCAAGAGGCATGATCAGAGCAGGCATAGCCACAGGTATCAAATCCATAGGTTAATGACGGTAAATATTCATCCAATAGTTGTGTCAAATACTGGGTAAAATTACTGTCAGTGTAATCGGTTATGAAGACAATATCTTCGCGTGAACCTTGGTAGTTAGTCATGTCTAACTGCATCACAGACATTACTTTTTTACCTTCGGCTTTAAAACGATTGGCTAAGTCTTGTGAACCTCGAAGGCCCACTTCTTCGGCAGCGTAAGCCATAAAAGCGATGCTGCGTTTAGGACGAAAATTTTGCTCAGACAACAAACGAATGATTTCTGTCACGCCCGCGATACCTGATGCATCGTCATCCGCACCCGGCGCAATGCTGCTTTCGTTGGTTCGAGAGCCAAGTGTCGAGTCTAAATGCCCGCCAATCACCACCCATTCGTCAGGTTTTTCAGAGCCTGTAATTGTGAGCATTACCGATTTCTGGTTGTAGCCTGAATGTGTGATTTGTTCTACTTTGCTTGCGGGCAGTGACGCAGAGAGTGAGCGCCAATGATCTGCAATCCAATTCGATGCTTGAGCACCAGTCGAGGTAGTATAAAAGCGATTTTTAAACTGGGTTAAGGTGGTGATGGTACTGGTGATTTGTTGCGCTGATACTGATGGCAACCAAGCATTAACGGTGGTTTGCTGAGTGATCTCCGGTGCACTGAAAGCGTTTAGATTCAGCGGCATTGCGCTGACACTCATCGCACTTTGTGCAGAAGGGTGCACCATATAACCACCACATCGCTGATGATTTTCGTGCATTTCATGTGAAAGCGTCGCCAACTCGCTTACTGGTACTTGCCCAACCCATACTGATGTTTGATTGATAAGATTTTCAGGTAATAGGCTTTGGGCTCCAGAGCGAAGCGCCGTTTGCGTCGCGTCACCACCAATGGAAATCCACACCTTTTCTTCTGCATAAGCGGTACTGAAACAGCCTGCTAGCGCAATCGCCAATAACGTTTGTTTCTGGTTCATTCTCTCCTCCCTGGAGTATTATTATCAACATGACGTTGACCATAAACCCTAGGCCAAAAATAGGAATAATGAGAACAATTCGTTTTATACTCAGTTGTTCATAACGGTTGTCACTAAACTATCAATAAGGTATTTCATCGACTGAAAAAAGAAAAAAGCCAGCGAAAACTTCAGCTGGCTTAAAGGTTTTAACGCTGTACCCATACTGGATAAGTGAAGAAAATAAGGTGGGAAAAATTAAAGAGAAAGTGGAAGAGTACAGCCGTCCATAAACGCCCGCTTAGATGATAGATCGCGCCGTAGCCAATACCAGCTAATGTGGCAAATAGCGCCAAAGTCACGCCGCCAGAAAAATGCGCAAGACCAAATAGGATACTAGCGAGCGCAATACCTAGCCATAGACCGAATTTTTCACTAACGGCTTTTTGTAAATAGCCCCGGAAAAATGCTTCTTCCACCACACAGGTTAAAAGCAAATTATTGAGAGCAAAGAGCCACCACCAAGTCGGTAAAGATAACTCGGGCTTAATCGCCCCAAGCGCCCATGCGACAAAAAGCAAAGCAAAAAGAGGAATCGACACTTTACCGATCGCGGCCCAACAAATGGTTTGATGGTTGCCAAGGAGTGGCGGCCAAGCGAGTAGCAAAGCAAAAAATACCATAGGTTTATCTAGGTTCAAGTAGAGACGAAAGGGGGCACTATTGGCACCAGCAACCACATTATCCAGCACTTTAGGGTTATTAAAACCAGGAATAGCATGCAGCAGCAGTGCAATTGCCCATAATAGCAACGCACCATGAGCAAACCATTTCCAGCGGCCTTTCAGTTGTGGGATGTAATAAGCACCACATAATCCAATGGCGACATACAGCAGGGCCATTACCGATAATCGGTCTGTGAACCATCCGCCCACTAACGACAGTGCTAGCAAGGTGAATGCTGGACGTAACTGCTTTTGAAAACTGAAGATAACGGCAAAAAGCAGCGGGATCCAAATCCATAACGATGAGTCAAGTATCATAGAGAGTACCTTAGGAAATCATCCATATTATTGAGTGATGACAGAGTGGAAGAGTGGAAGAGTGGCGCATTATGAAGAATCATTCTCAATAAAGAGATTCTACCAGTCAGCTAAACGCTTGCAGGCTTACAAAAAGCACTGTGGATCGTCACTAAAAATGGCGTCAACTGAGTTGAGATGTTTGAACTTTTTCGGATTATTCACCGTGTAGCACCAAATTTGGTAACCCGCTTGATGTAACTCGGCAATGTGCTTTGCACTGATCCATTGATAGTTAAGGTTACAGCCAAAGGCGTCAATTTCGGCTAACACTTGCTTATCTTTACGCGTTAATCGCTCGCTCAAAACCGCCAATTTATAACCCGGACAATGCTGATAAAGCTCGCGCATGATAGCGTGGCTAAAACTGGAGAGAACAATCTGTTCATTTGGTAATCCACATTGATCCAGTTGCGCTTTAAGCTGAGCAGCGACTTGAGCAACATCGTGTTTATCCACTTTGACTTCAATGTTTAAACCAAGGCTGTGCTGCTTTGCGAGTGTCAGCAACGTCTCTAATGTCATGATGGGTTCGCCTGCAAATTGAGGATCAAACCAACCGCCAAAATCGAACTGTTGTAATTGCTCAAGCGTATAAGAATCAATGCGCCCTTTACCATTACTGCAACGATCAATGGTGTGATCGTGGCAAACAACCAATATGTGATCTTGAGTCGGTTGCACATCCACTTCAACCCACTTTAGGCCTAAATCAATAGCGGCTTGCACACTCACTTGCGTATTTTCAGGGTAATGGCCGGCCACTCCGCGGTGGCCAATAATCATAGGCTTCATAGCGTTATCTCCACACAATTAAAACCGGCTCAGCATAGCGCGCGCCTTCTATTTTGTCTTCAAATTGATGGAAATGAGAGACGACACGCTTTGGACATCACTTTCGCTAATGCTATGCTTATCCAACATCAGGCAGGAGGTCTGATCTGTCAAGTAGGGATAACGGTGAAGCTACATACGATCAAAGGCTATATTCAGAATATGTATCTGGCTGAATATCCAGAACGATTATTACTGCTAGACGGTGCAAGTCGAGCAGACATACCTACGTTGCAGCACTTCATTGAGAATGAACTGAACCGTCCTTTTTCTCATCTTCATACCGTTGTGGTAACTCACATGCATCCAGATCACGCTGGGGCGGCTCATCAATTGCGTGCATTAACGGGTTGTAAAATTATCTCTGCCAATAAAGATCATGATTGGTATTGTGGTTTGGACGGATTTTGTATGCATTTAGCCGATCTTGCGCTTGCGCGTTGGATGGCGAATCGCCTAGGCCGCCCGCGGCAGAATTTATGGTATTCACGTGTCTTAAAGCCTGACATTAAGCTCAACGATGGCGACACTATTCCTCATTTTAACGAATGGCAAATCTTAGAAACTCCAGGGCATACCGACCGAGATTTGTCTGTCTACCATGCACAGCAAGGCATTGTGTATGTTGCTGATTTAATGGTTGAAGTGAAAAAGCAGTTGATTGCCCCTTTTCCTATTTTCCATCCCAATCAATATCGCCAGTCACTTGAACGGATCTTCAAGCTCAACCCTGAAACACTGCTTCTTGCACACGGCAAAGAGGGGCGTTTGAGCGAAAAAACCTACCAACACCTGCTAAATACCGCACCTATACGGCCCATTACACATTGGCGAGTGGTCAAAATAAAAGTCAAAAGTTTAATGAAGTCTGTTTGGCAATTTGGGGTCAGCAAAGGTAAATAAAGGGTAGGTGGCTTTAAAACTCATCAGCAAAGAGTGTTCGCCGCATACTGTGGTTGTTTGCACCGGAAAAAATCGTTAGAATGCGATCCTTGATGATAATGAGAGCTTTTATCAACAAGATGATAACACTTCGTTGAAGGTAATGAATAACGTCTATGAATCTTTTAAAAATCAGCTTGTCCTTGGTGGCGACTACCAGTTTGTTCGCAGTAAATGCTTCTACACTCAGTGACGCGAATGCCATCCAAAATAAAACCAATTCGGCTTCAGTCGCCAGCCAACAGAACATCAATCACAGTTCTCAATCAGCGTTGCTGATGCAAGCTGACATCGATCAGTTAAAAGAAGAAGTGAAAAATCTCACTATTTATCGTAATCACTTGGCATCGCTGGTGGAAAACCAGAATCAGGAAGCGCAAAGTCTATCGTCACAAATTGATGAGATAAAACTGACTCGCCAAGGCATCGTTCCTTTGATGTATCAGATGATCGACGGGCTACGTACCCTAATCGAAAACGACAAACCATTAAAGCGCGAAACGCGTTTAGAGCGTTTAGAAAAGCTGGAATCGATGATGGTGCGATCGGATGTCAGCGATGCTGAAAAATACCGCCGTATTCTTGAAGCGTACCAAATCGAAATTGACTACGGCACTAAACTGGGTGTTTATCAAGGCGCAGTGGTGCTCAATGAAAACAAAACCATTGAAGCTGACATTTTATACGTTGGCCGTTTATCGCTGGTGGCTCGTAGCTTAAATGGCAAACAGTATTGGAGCTGGAGCCAAAACTCGCACCAATGGACCGATGTCGATAGTGGGCTATATGCCGATTTAGATACCGCTTTCAAAATGGCCAACAATTTAATTACACCAAACTTAATGACGATTCCTGTTTCACTTGAGTTAGTAGAGGAGCAAAGCAAATGAAGATGGTTTTCTCTCTCTCATCACTCTGTTTAACACTATTGGCTTTCAACAGCTTTGCTTCTACGGAATTAGTCAGCAACGCCAAAGTGGAAAACAAACAGCAACAGCAGCACAATATCGAACGCGAAGCGGGTTTTAAACAAACCGAACAGCAGCTACGCCGCGCCAAAGCAGAGCTAGAAGCTCAGCGCCAAGATTTACAAGCGCAAGCGGATAAGCTAAGCACACAATTCAGTAATAATGAAAACCGACTAGCACGTTTAGAAGAGCAGCTTCGCTTAGAAACAGGAAGCCTTGGAGAGCTGTTTGGTGTGGTACGCCAAAATGCCAAAGCATTAAGCAGTGAATTGGAATCTTCCATCACTGCGGTTGATCGCCATCAGTATACATCGCGGGTACAAGAAATTGTCGCCGCAAAATCTTTACCCTCGATGCCGCAGCTGACGGGGTTATGGCACAGCTATGTTGAACAGATCATCGCCAGTGGTGAGCTAAGCCGCGTTCAGATCGCATTTATCAATGGTGACGGTGTCACGAAAAATGTGGCCGCTTATCGTATTGGAACCTTTGGTTTGGTGACAGAGCAAGGTTATGTCAAATGGAACGGGGATAAACAAGCCGCCACCGCTTATTTGAAACAACCGGACAATGGGCCTATTTTCTCTGGCCTAAATACGGGAGAAATCGAAAGCTTAGTGGTCGATCCTTCGCGTGGCATCATGCTTGAACAGCTAGCCCTTACGCCAACGTTAGCCGAACGGCTACAAATGGGTGGTGCGGTTGGTAACATCATTTTGGTACTGCTTGGTATTGGTTTAATCATTGCTTTCTATCGCGGCTTCGCATTGGTGATGACTCACCACAAGATCAAAGCGCAGCTTAAAGATGTACAGAAAATTGGTAATAACCCATTGGGGCGTGTACTCAGCGTCTATAACAAAGAGCAAAATCGCAGCGTAGAAGCGTTGGAGCTGCGCTTGCTGGAAGCGGTGGTCGATGAACAAGCGCATTTGGAAAAAGGTTTATCGATGCTGAAGTTATTAGCTGCGATTGCGCCGATGCTTGGGCTATTGGGTACGGTGACTGGCATGATTGAAACCTTCCAAGTGATCACACAATTTGGTAACGGTGATCCAAAAGTAATGGCGGGCGGTATTTCAATGGCCTTGGTGACTACCGTTCTGGGTTTAGTCTCTGCGATTCCACTATTATTAGCTCATAATATCTTAAGCTCTCAAGCCGAAAATATTCGCTCTATTTTAGAAAAACAGGGGATTGGCCTCGTTGCTGCGCAAGCAGAACAAGAATGCCAAGCTTCAATGAGGAATGCGGCGTAATGAACAGCGTATTGCCAAGCGCACTGCTCAGCAATGACTGGCTAACAACCTTGCAGCAGTTTATGCAGCAAGGGGGTATCGTCTTATGGTGGCTAGCTGGGGTGGTGGCGCTTTATTGGTTGTTGATCATCGAACGCGTACTGTTTGTGGTATTGAGCTTTCCTAAATATCGAAAAGGGTGGTTAGAGCAATGGCATCAACGCGCGGAACACCATTCATGGTATGCCCATGCCATTCGCGAGGGTTGGCTTGGTGAAGCACAGCAGATGCTGCGCCACAACCTTAACATGATCAAACTGCTCGTCACACTTTGCCCAATGTTAGGGCTGCTCGGCACAGTCACCGGAATGATCTCTGTGTTTGATGTGATGGCAAATCAAGGCAGTAGCGATCCTAAATTGATGGCATCTGGCATTTCATTGGCCACATTACCGACAATGGCCGGAATGGTCGCGGCCCTTGCGGGCATGTTTGTGCATGCTCGTCTTGCAAAAAAGTGTCATCTACTTGAATTAAAATTAGAAAAATCGTTAAGGAGTTTGCGATGAGATTAGGCAGACGCCAACCAAGAAATGATGAGGCGCAGATAGACTTAACATCGATGCTCGACATCGTCTTTATCATGCTGATTTTTTTCATTGTTACCAGCTCATTTGTTCGTGAATCAGGTGTTGAGGTTAACCGTCCTCAAGCTTCTCACGCGGTGAGTCAGAAAGATGCGGGTATTTTTGTCGCTATCAATGCATCCAATGATATTTACATCGACAAACGCTTGATTGATGTTGAACGTGTAGAGGCCACCCTAGAACATCTGTTGCTCGAACAACCAGACGCGGCGTTAGTGATTCAGGCGGATGAACATGCTTATAACGGTACGGTTGTTAAAGTGATGGATGCGGCCAAAGGGGCCGGAGTGAAAAATATCGCATTGGCGGCGGAGAAGCGTTAATGGGACGTTTACTGCTTGCTTTGCCAATTGCAGGAGCGATTTCGCTGGCGTTGTTCAGTTTTATGGCGTGGATGGTGGATAACGGTAACCAACGCGCTGTAAAACCAACTCAAGCACTGCGATTTAACATGGTGATGATGGAACAAGAACACGATTTACAGCGTCGCCAACGTAGCGTTCCGGAACCTTTAAAGTTGCCTGAGCCGCCACCGCAAGCACAAGTGACACAGTCACAAACTACCGCTACGGCCGCTACATCACTCACTAGTTTACCTGCTTTGGGTTTGGATACCGCGCTTAATGGGGTGGCGATTAGCGCACCAACTTTTGGTGATTTTGGCTCAAACCAGCAAGCAATGCCGTTATATCGTGTCGAGCCAGTTTATCCAAGCCGAGCTCTAAAGCGAGGCGTAGAAGGTTTCGTTACATTAAGCTTTACCATTGATACAACAGGAAAAGCCGTCGACATCAATGTCGTCGATGCCAATCCTAAACGTATGTTTGAGCGTGAAGCGATGCAAGCGCTGAAAAAATGGAAGTATCAACCTCAGATTGTTGACGGCAAAGCCATTGAGCAGCCGGGACAAACCGTGACTGTGGAGTTTAAAATTGCCAAATGATGAAACGTATATTGATTGGCTTATCACTTGTTATCGGCTCGCTCTCTCTAAATGCGAGCGAATTAAGTGCGACAACAGTCCTGAAAGTGCAAAAAGCACAGCAATTTGCATTAGAAGAGAACCTCACTCAAGCCATTGAGGTACTGAGCAGTGTTGAAACGTCACGTCTTTACGATAAAGCATTTGTCGCCCGGATGCTTGGTGTGTTTTATTGGCAAAGTGGTCAGCCCAAAGCGGCTATCAAACAGATCAAGCACGCTGTAGAGAGTGGAGAGCTGCAAGATGAGCAGGCATGGACCACCGAACGTATGCTGGCTGATCTGTATGTCAATGAACAACAATTTGAACAGGCGTTACCGCACTATTATCAATTATTGAAATCCGTTCCGGCTTCACAAAAAGTAGACGATCTGTGGTTGCGTATCGCACAGACTCACTACCAAATCGCACAATGGAAAAAAGTGCTGCATGCGTTGGATAAATACCAAACCGTGACGCCACTCAATACTAAAAATCCATTATCACTTAAATTAGGTGCGCAGCTTCAGCTAGAACAATGGAAGGCGGCCATTCCAACTTTAGAAAAACTGATCATGCTGGAGCCTGACCAAGCCAGTTGGTGGCGACAGTTAGTCGGTTTACATCTGCGTTTAGATCAGCGTCGTCAAGCATTAAACAGTCTAGCGTTAGCCAAATTACAAGGTGTGGAATTAACCGATAAGGATAAACACTTGCTCGCGCAGTTGTATGCGCAAAATGGCATTCCAGAACGTGCGGCGCAAGTTCTGCAAACATTATCTGAATCTGATGCTGATCAAGACTTAACTTTACTGAAAGAGCAAGCCACTTACTGGCAGCAAGCCAAAGAGTGGCAAGCCGCGATCAGAACGTGGACAAAAGCAGCTGAACAGGATGAGCAATATTATTGGCAAGTGGCGCTGCTGTACAACCAGCAAGGGCAATTTAAAGAAGCGTTACAGGCGTTGGATAAAGTCACCACGCGCGAGAAAAAAGCAGATGTCGCGTTAGCGCGAGTTCATGCGCTGTACAAACTCAATCAACTCGATAATGCTCTATACCAAGCCAAGCAAGCTGAAAACCTAAACCCATCAAGCCATGCCAAAGGATGGATCAAATTCCTTTCTCGTTTACAAAAAGTTCAGCAAGCGCAAACGGCTAATATCTGATCATAGCGCCTCATCTGCCCGATGATGAGGCGTCTGACCTTTTACGATTTTTGAATCGTCATTATCAAGACTGACATTGGTTCGGTTTTGCCTATCTTAGTGATAAAGAGAACCTATTATTGTCTTTCTGATTTTTTCCGTACCATAACGTTTAACGATGAAGTACAGAGAGAGAGTCATGATGAAAGCGTTAGTGGTTGAAGGTGGTGCGATGCGCGGCATTTTTGCCAGTGGAGTCTTGGATAGTTTTTTACAACATCAGCACAACCCATTTGATTTTGTATTAGGTGTTTCAGCTGGAGCTTCAAACTTAATCGGCTACCTTGCGAAGCAACCGAGACGCAGTTATCACGTTGTAACTCAGCTTGCCACCGACCGTCTTTTTTTTAACCCAATTCGCTTTATTAAGGGGGGAAATCTCGTCGATGTGCGTTGGCTAATCGATGAGTCCAACCGACGTTATCCGATTGATGAAGACAAACTGTTTAACTCAGTCCCTTTCTTTGCCGTTGCAACCAATATCGAAACGGGTAAAGCCGATTATTATCGAGTGACTCAAGAAAACTTGAGCACGGCCATTGAAGCCACATCCGCTCTACCGATAGTTTATAAGCACACGCCTTGTTTCCATGGTGGTTGCTACACTGATGGAGGTGTTGCTGACTCGATCCCTGTTAAAGAAGCGTATCGCCGTGGAGCACGAGATATTACGGTTGTTTTATCACATCCACTTAGCTATATCATGTCGCCCCCTAAAAGTAAGTGGATGATGAAAAAACTCTTTTCACGCCATCCAAATATGGCTAAATCAATGCTATTTCGTGCGAAACATTACAACCAATCACTTGAATTTATTCGCAATCCACCTTCTGATGCCATCATTCGAGTAATCGCGCCACCTGAAGGGTTTCCCGTTAAGAGATTGACGATGAAGTTACCGTTGCTCAACATAGGCTATGACATGGGCTTAAAAGCAGGGCAAAATCATTTGGAGTGGCTTGAATACACACGTGCAGCCTAAAAACGCTTAGGTTCAAAAGGCTGATAAAACACTATCTACATGTCGTAGCTGTCTATGTAATAAGCTGTTTTTTAGAGATGATTGAGTATGAATTTCATCGCAATTTATCTTGTTTATGGTTTTCATATGAGTGGCACGTGTTAAGTATGTACCACATTTTGATTGATCGAGCCTGATGGCATGCAACTGAAACTATCGCTACTCTCCATCGCTTTATTGAACACAATTCCTGTCACTGCAACGGAAAACTCTCAGATGTTTATTCCGGTCACAGCAGCCAATAGTTACCAACATGGCATTGATGTTGCTGAGTACTGGAAAAGTGAAAAACTGGATGGAATTCGCGCCGTCTGGAATGGACAATATCTTCATACGCGTAATGGTAATAAGATCAATGCGCCTGCTTGGTTTACTGCACCATTACCTAATAAAGCATTAGAAGGAGAGCTTTGGGCTGGACGAGGTCAGTTTCATCACGTTCAACAAACGGTATTGGATACCATACCAACCGATGAAGCGTGGCAAAGCATCCGCTTTATGCTGTTTGATATGCCCGAAGCGATCGGTGACTACCAAAAGCGATACCGCAATCTTATCCACTTATCCTCACTCATGAATGCTCCGCACATTACCTATATTGAACATTCATCAATTCACTCAGAAAAAGAGCTGCTTGGGTATTTAGACAACGTAAGTGATGGGCAGGGTGAAGGGGTGATGCTGCGAAAAATTAATGCCCATTACCAAGCCGGCCGCAGTAACGATTTACTTAAGCTTAAAAAACACCAAGATGCTGAAGCTACGGTCATTGGTTATAAACTGGGGTCTGGCAAGTACCAAGGTATGATGGGATCAGTGCTAGTGCGCTTAGAAAACGGTGGTGAGTTCTATATCGGCAGCGGTTTTTCTGATGAGATCAGAAATAATCCGCCAAAGATCGGATCCATTATTACTTTTCGTTTTAATGATCTCACTGCAGAAGGAAAACCAAGATTTGCACGTTTTATGAGAGAAAGGCCAGCAATATAAATAAGGCCAGACAATGTCTGACCTTATTATTTCATCGCAACGCCTTTTCGCCACGTTGAAATTCAGAGAATCAAGCCGTTATTTCGATGCAAAATCGAGTTGCACGCTATCGGCTTGTTGATGCATCCAGTGTAAGCGGATACCCAGCATTAAAGCAGCAGAGGATAAGCCAACGATAAATCCTATCCAGAACCCACTGGCACCCATAGGTTCGACAATGAAATCTGTCATTGCTAATACATAGCCGGTTGGCAAGCCAATCATCCAATAAGCGATAAAGGTACGATTAAAAATAGCCGTCATGTCTTTATAACCACGTAGCGCTCCTGCTGCAACGACTTGAATCGCATCCATACATTGATAAATAGCCGCAAAAATAAGCAACTGCATCGCCATGGCTACAACGGCTTGGTTTTCCGTATAAAGCAAAGCCACATATTCACGAAATAGGACCGTTAACGTCGCTGTGATAATTGCAGTAGATAAACCGACTAACAAGCCAACCTGCGAAGCGATGGTTGCCCCTTCAATATTTTTTTCGCCCAGCTTATGGCCAACACGGATGCTCACTGCAGCGCCGATACTCATCGGTAACATAAAAATTAATGATGAGAAATTCAAAGCGACTTGGTGAGCCGCCACCACCAATGAACCGAGTGGAGCGACCAACAATGCGACCACAGCAAATAGAGTAACTTCAAAAAATATCGCTGCCGCCACAGGAAAACCAAGCTTAAATAAGCGAATTTGCGCCTTCAATTGTGGTTTATGGAATTCACCAAAGATATTAATGTGCGCCATGCGTTTAGAAGTGACGACATAAAACAGCAGCATAAAAAACATCAACCAATAGACAATTGCCGTCGCCACACCACAACCCACACCGCCTAGCTCTGGTGCGCCAAATTTTCCGTATACGAAAATCCAGTTAAGTGGAATGTTAACTAATAAGCCCGCGAAACCGATCACCATAGCGGGTTTCGTCAGTGAGATACCATCCGTGAAACTGCGCAATGCTTGAAATAGTAAATAAGAAGGTACGGCAAACATCACGGCGTACATGTACCCGTTAGTTTTTTCAGCCATCAACGGCTCAATATCCATCCACCCCAAAATCCATTGAGTTTGAAAAAGAACACCAATAATGGGAATAGAGACAAACAACGCTAGCGCTGCGCCTTGCTGTATTTCAAAAGGAATTTTCTTTTGCCGCCCTGATCCGTTGAGTTGCGCTACCACAGGAACCAACGCCATTAACAACCCAACACCAAACAGAATCGAAGGTAGCCAAATACTTGCCGCGATCGATACCGCAGCCATATCAATCGCACTCACACCACCTGCCATGACGGTATCTACAAAGCCCATTCCAGTTTGAGCAATAGAGGCAATCAACACAGGTGTTGCCAATTTGATTAAATTTGAAGCTTCTTGTTTATAACGATGCACAAATATCTCCAGAGGAAGGACAAGCAAAAATCGCGACCAATAATCAACTTATCGCGTAGGCATGGATGATAAAGAAATGTCACACTAAGCTCCATGAAAAACTGATGAAATTACCTAATGTTTATTTGGAAGGTTGCTCGTCGCGCTATATGCGGTGAAATCTATTTCAGACAAAGCTTGATTAGGCTAGATAGGGGGGCTTGGCGTGTTGCACGTAACCATTAAGAAGAGCGCTTGCCAAGCGCTCACTTTTTAAAAGATTTGTTCATCATCGGCATCAACAAACAACTCTATTTTGTCTAAACGTTCATCGACCATCATATTGAGATGAATCGCATGGCAACAGGCGGGGCAATCGTCATAAAACTCTTGGCTACCATTTGATGCATCTAGGGTTATCCTAATGGAATGACCGCAGTGAGGGCAGTTGACCATTCTTTCCGTATAATTTTTCATATCTCTTTCCTTACATCCTTGGAGATACCTTAATACTAAGTCGCTAAGTTCCTTTAAGCGGCAAATTAAGTTCAAACTTTGAATTGGCCCATAAAACAACAAAAGAGCCATTTATTAAGGCTCATTTGTTGTCTATACAGCTCGGTTATTTACACCGTTAAAAGGAGAGGATTTTCTTGATCAAACTTTCCGCTTCGACCAGATAGTGGCCACCAAATTGATTGTAGTGATTGAGGACATGATAGAGGTTATAAATATTTTTACGTTCCACATAGTCCAAACTCAAAGGTAAGATGCTCTCATAGCCTTGGTAAAACTCAGGTTGAAAACCTTCAAATAATTCTGTCATTGCGATATCGCATTCACGATCACCCCAATAACAGGCAGGATCGTAGCAAATTGGACCAAATACAGAGTTTGCCACATTCCCATGCCACAAATCTCCATGCAGCAGAGATGGGCGAGGGCTATGGTTAGCTAAGCGAGATTGGACAACGTCGACCAACTCGCTGATATTGAACAACTCAATTCCTTTTTCACGCAACAATTGCAATTGCCAGCCGATACGTTGTTCCGCAAAAAAACGACCCCATTTTTTGTCCCACGGATTTGGCTGCAAAGTGGAACCAATATAATTGTCTGCATCAAACCCATACTCTTTTTGTTCTCCCCATTGATGCAGTTTGGCCAGTTGTACACCGAACTCATAGCTGTTCGTCGCGTTATCTAGGGGTTTGGTTGGTAGATAGTTTAGAACAATGAAAGCATGATTTTTACTGGTTCCAATCATCACTAGCTCGGGAACCTGTACTGTTGACGTTTCACGAAGCGAACGTAGGTTTTCACCCTCAATCTCAAACTTAGCTAAAAAGTCTCGTGTGTTCACTTTAACAAAATAGCGTTGCTCACCATCGCTGATCATGTAGCAATCACTAATGTCACCACCGCTGACTTTTTCTTTTTCAACAGGGTTAAATTCAAACATGAGCGTATCGGATAACTGCTGAATGAGAGTTTGCCACATAACGACCTCTGCCTTGATTTACTTAATAATTCGTAGTTTAGGTCATGGTTACGAATATTTCAGAAGTGCGTGACACATAATTTAGCCACTTTCCTTTTGAGGGAGCACCAATGCTCATAAATGTGATTAAGTGCAAGAATTTGCAGATGCGAATACAGAAATAGTATTAAAAATAACGCTATATTTTCCATAAGTTGATCTTGCTTAGGTGCTAGTAACCCAATTTATAGGATGGCGTATCCTACTTTGGGGAAAATAAATGCTCGTGAAATAGATGCTTATCAAGAAATCGCGGGAAATTTGAACGTCTAAACTATCAAATCTGTGAAAATGGGCTGACATGGCTTAGTATTATTGAAGGTACAGTGATTACTAGCAATTTAGCGGTAAAGCGGAGAATTAAAGTGGTTGTAGAAACCGATGGTTATTTGGCTCTGATAGAGCATCTCTCTTTTAATATGGATGTGTTCACATCAGGCGGAGATATTGGCGCTGAAAGTGTAGAAGATGTTGTGACCGACATGGTTTCAAGCAACATCATGGCTATTTTTGAACAAAACCCTGAGCTACATTCCAGTGTTCGATTCCAGTTGCTCAAAGAAGCCGATTCTGTAGTGGAAGATCTTGGTGAAGTATTGGCGGGTGTTTGGAGTAAACCTGCGACCAATGAACAGATCCTTTTTCTTGATGAATACATAGCCTTAGTGAAGAATCTGTTCGATACTGCCGTTGCGAAGTACGACTAATTGAAGTATGACTAATCAGAGTTAGGCGGGCTTATAATCCGCCTAAATTGCCAGAATTTAGAAGCCCAATAGGGGTTATCGATTCTTGAGATCATCACACCTTTAGACGTAGAGGCGTGCATGAATTTTTTGTCTCCTAGATAGACTCCAACATGATTGCTCGTCCTTGATGTTCTAAAAAAGACCAAATCCCCGCGCTGCGCATTTTGATAATTTACCTCAAAACCCGTTTGACTCTGTGAGCGTGTGGTTCGTGGTAGAGGGATCTGCCATACATCTTTAAACGCTATTTGCACAAATGCTGAGCAGTCGACTCCGTTCAACGTTTCACCACCTAATCGGTACGGCACTCCTTGCCAGCGCTGAAAAACCGTGCCTAACCCATCGTCTTTATCTTGGACAATTGACAGAATCTCTTCTTGAGTAACATAAGTAGGGCCAGAATTGGACGAAATAGGCGATCCTACGCAACCCGTTAGCACACTAGTTATTGATAATGCGAAGAGTATTGGACTTTTAATCATTTATCATCCTAATGAAATGTAACTGAAACATTTTTGAAATATTGCATTCCTACTATGGTTGAGCCTTAACACATTCTCTAATCACTTAGTTGCATTTATCATGAATTCCTCAATCAATAATCGACATTCACTGTCGTTGATTCAAACCATCAGTGCCATTTTCATCACGATGACGTTACTGGTGGTCCTTTTATCCATCACCAGTTTAAAAAGCATCGATAAGGTAGGGCTACAGTTTTCTGGATTGTCTGAACAAACACTACCTTTGGCATTAAATAATGCAAGGTTGACGCAAAATATATTAGAACAAGTACAATCTCTCGGAGATGGCATTCGCACAGCGGAATCGGCAGAATTAGAAGCGGTAAACCAGCAATTAAGCCACTTAAACCAGCAGACTGACCAACTTACTGACCAGCTTTTCTCCATCGCTACTCGTATCGGTAACGCGATTACTCAAGATCATCAAGTGTCGTTACGCAGCAAAAGTGCGGCATTTCAGCAGCTCACCTATTCTATTTTATCAACGCAGGCCTCTTTGCTTGAACAGCAGAATGCTATCGATAACGCCGCCACCGCGTTTCGTTACGGATTAAGCTCCATTGGACCGGAGATGAACCGGATCAGTTCATTTCTCGCATTAGATAACCCGGAATCGATGGATGCGGCTAACCGCTTTATTGCCAGTGCAAGTTCGATGGAAAGTACCTTCTTACTGTTAATGATGCAAAACGATCCTGAACAGGCCAAAGTGCAATTTAAAGAAATCCGTAATCGCATGGCGGGAATTGAGCTAGCCTTTGATGATTTCAAAGAGTGGCATCCTGATGTTATGGAGTTTGCGAGCCTGACGGCACCTTATGAAATGGTTAAAGCGGGTTTTGTTGAGCATGGCATTTTGGCACTGATCTTAAATAAAATTGGGCAAGCACAGCAGCAGCGACAAGAAATGGCACAAGCTGCGCAGCTAGCCAAAGACACGGTAGCACTGCTAAATACGATTTCTGCCACTGCAAGTGAGTTGATCAAACACAGTGAGAACGTGGTTCATGACGCAATGCTAATGGTTAAGCAAGTACAATATACTGGCGGCATTATTCTGGTCGCTTTGGTTTTACTTGCATGGCTAGGGTTACGCCACTGGCTAAAGCTGGGGCTGAATAACTTATTGGCCAAGCTTGCATTATTAACTCAACACGATTTTTCTCAACCCGCTCGCTTGATTGGCCCGAGTGAATTTAAAGAAGTTGCTCTACAACTAAACCAAGTTATTGAATCAACAAAATATTCAATTTCTACCGTAACGCGCAATTGTGAAATGCTCTACCAAAATGCCGAAACCAGTCACGATGCAGCCGATAAATCCAACCGCAGTTTAGCCGCACAAAATGATTCGTTGGTTAACATGGTTTCCACCGTGAGTGAGTTGGAATCGGCGATTCGGAATATCACGCTTGTGACCAGTGAATCTTATGAAGAATCAGTGGCTGCCAGCCAGTTTTCTACGCAAGGGGTGAAAGTGGTGGAACAAAACCGTGTTCGCTTGGAATCTCTTGAAAATACACTGCATTTAAACGATGAAGCAATGCACGAGCTTGACCAGCGCGTGAAGAAAATTCGCGAGATGGTGGATATGATCAGCGGTATTGCTGACAGCACCAACTTACTGGCGTTGAACGCCGCGATTGAAGCAGCAAGAGCTGGCGAACAAGGGCGTGGTTTTGCGGTTGTAGCCGATGAAGTACGCAAATTGGCCAGCGATACATCACAGCAAACCACCAATATCCGAGACATGATGAATGAACTCACCAATGCAACGCAGCGCTCTCGTCAAGCGGTATCGGATTCGCGGCAAGAGATGAGTAATGCGCTGCAATCGAGTCAAGAAGTCAAAACAACATTTGAGCAGATAGAAAAAGCAGTGGAACAGATTCGTGCTCGAGTTGAGCAGATAAGCGTTGCAACAGAAGAACAAGAACGAGCGACGGCCGATGTAAGTCAATCTATCAGCCAAGTTTCATCGCAAGGCGAGCAAACCAAATTACAGCTTGAAGCCATGGTCGAAAGTTCAGAGCAGGTGGCTGAAGTTGCGGGTGAACAGCAGGCTATGTTGCATAAATATACGCTCAACTAGCTTATCCAGTGCGAATTTCTGTATTTTCATGACGTTGTCACTTTTTTCTAAATGGTTGGGTAAGCATTTTATCCAACCACTGCTCACGCTTCTCTCGAAAGAGTGGTAGGCCGATAATGACCTGCTTATGGCCCAATTCTGGCTGCGCACGATAAGTACGAAATAGCCGATCCCAACATGACAAGAAAAAACCAAAATTGGAGTGAGTTTCTCGCACAATGACTGAATGATGTACCCGATGCATGTCAGGTGTCACCACCAACCAGCGAAGCCAACGGTCCATTTTCAACGGTAATTTTGCGTTACTGTGGTTAAACATCGCGCTCGCATTGAGCACAACCTCAAATATCAATACCGCGAATGGGCTGACACCCAAAATGATCACGCAAGTGATTTTGATCCACAAAGAGAGGATCATCTCAAGTGGGTGAAAGCGCGAGCCAGTGGTCACATCAATATCTTGGTCAGCGTGGTGCATGCGATGTAAACGCCATAACCAAGGAGAGAAGTGAAAAAGCACATGCTGGGCGTAAATCACGCCATCAAGAATAATAACTGACAGTGTAATTTCAGCCACTTGTGGTAAATCCACCCAATTAAAAAGGCCAACCGAGTCTTGCTGCGCCCAATAAGCCGCTTCAATGGCTAACACTGGCATCAATAGCGATAAGCACACACTATTTAAACCAACCAAACCTAAATTATTCAGCCAGCGAGTGGCTTTACTTTGGGTGAGTGTTTTACGTGGGCAAGACCATTCCCACAGCGCACAAAGCATAAATACAGCGAAAAATACGCTCAAACGGATCAATTCAGGGTTCAGGTTCATGCTTAATGGCTCATATTCAATGGTCTTGTACTAGGAATCTGCTTGTACTGTAAGTACAATCGGCAGCACTTTCCAGCTTGCCGCCCTGATTTATGAGAATCCACGCATTTAACCATTTGTTCCAACATCGCTTAGCGTTATCGACCAAACCTTTTCAAGCTCGTGGTGCGAAAGTTGAACGTTGCGCCTATTGTCAGGTCGCCACGCAATACTGCTTATGCAGCCATCAACCGGATATGGATACGGATATCGCAGTATTACTGCTGGTTTCTGAAAATGAAGTATTTAAACCCAGTAATACTGGTCGACTAATTGCCGATGTGATTAAAGAAACTTACGTTTATCAGTGGAATCGCACCGAACCTCACACGGAAATGCTAGCACTGTTGAATAACCCCGCCTATCAACCAGTCGTCATTTTTCCCGAAGAGTATGTGGATGAAAAGCCTCGAGTAATGCAAAGCCCTCCTAGCGCGCACGATAAACGCAAACCACTGTTGATATTGCTTGATGGAAGCTGGCGCGAGGCAAGACGAATGTTTCGCAAATCACTTTATTTGGATGCGCTTCCGGTGATGTCTATCGCACCTAAAAGCGTATCGCAATATATGATGCGTAAATCTGATAATGAGCAGCATTTATCAACGGCTGAAGTGGCGTCATTTGTATTGGCTGAAGTGGGTGAGCATCAAGCCTCTCTGCTATTAAGCCAATGGTTTGAAGTGTTTCGAGAAAGTTACTTGCTGAGTAAAACCCGCCTAAAGCATGATTTGAGCAGGCCAGTCTTGAAACGTTTCATCGACCAGCAGCAAAGCGAGACGTGACTCCAAAGTTGATCGATTCGGTGATGAGTAATTGCTCAATCGAACCTATAGACCAGATAAATTGGTACTCGGTCACGGATTGTAGGCTGAGCTCTGTGGATAATGCCCAAAGTTTTATTTTTAGCTCATTGATGAGCAAATTTTAGGAGAGATTGCATGTACTACGGCTTTGATGTCGGTGGCACTAAAATTGAGTTTGGTGCGTTTAATGAGAAATTAGAACGCGTAGCAACGGAGCGCGTTCCTACCCCAACAAACGACTACAATCTGCTAGTTGAAACCATTGCGCAATTGGTGAGTAAATATGACGCGCAATTGGGTGTGGAAGGTAAAATAGGACTTGGCTTACCAGGTATGGAAGACGCTGATGATGCTACGGTATTAACCGTCAACGTTCCTGCTGCAAAAGGCAAACCATTACGCGCTGATTTAGAAGCAAAAATTGGCCGCAGCGTGAAGATTGAAAACGATGCAAACTGCTTTGCGCTTTCTGAAGCATGGGACGATGAGCTGAAAAATGAGCCTTCGGTTATGGGCCTAATTCTCGGCACAGGTTTTGGTGGCGGCCTTATCTATGAAGGGAAAGTGTTCTCTGGTCGTAACCACGTCGCAGGGGAGTTTGGTCATATGCGTCTGCCTCTTGATGCATGGTTACATCTTGGTGATAACGCGCCGATGCTCGGCTGTGGTTGTGGCAAGAAAGGATGCTTAGACAGTTATCTCTCTGGCCGCGGTTTTGAGCTATTGTACGAGCACTATTATGGCGAGCACAAAAAAGCGATTGATATCATTCACGCCAATGAAGCAGGTGAAGCGAAAGCCGTTGAGCATGTTGAGCGCTTTATGGAACTACTTGCCATCTGTTTTGCCAACATTTTCACAGCCAATGACCCACACGTTGTTGCACTCGGTGGCGGTTTATCAAACTTTGAATTGATCTACCAAGAGATGCCTAAACGCGTACCGAAATACCTGCTTTCTGTCGCGAAATGTCCGAAGATCATCAAAGCAAAACATGGTGATTCAGGCGGCGTACGTGGTGCGGCTTTCCTTAATATCAAATCATAAAATCAACAAAAAGGGCCTATAATCAAACGGGCCCTTTTTATATCAGTCAAAAGTTAACTCTTTAACCTAAGTTCTGTTTATTTGGTGTTAGCGCCTTTTTTACCCACACCTACGTTTTCTTTTTGTTGCAGTGTTAGCTTGCTAAAACCTAACTTTTTAAAGTGGTTATCGCGGTAATTGCGTACCGCTTTTGCGTCAGAAATCATTTCCAGCTGCTGTTCCATTTTTAAAAAATCTGTAATATCAATACCTTCTGCTTCAGCTACTGCTTCTTGAATGTTGTGATGCTTTTCGTAAGAAAAAGTCAGCGTTTTATCTTCATTTTTGTAAGTGTACAAAATGGTGCGAGCCATGATCATCTCTCTAAAATCGTCATTCCCAATTTCGGGAAAATAAACAAAGGCTGATCGCTTACTATCAACCAATTGAAAATGGGGGCGTTGGCAGCGCTGAAACATGACTAACCAACATGTAATGAGCTAGATTTTGCCTTTAAGTGGGATAATTGTCACGCTTTCACCACCGAAATAGCGCAGGATATTTCATTTACAACGCTGTACATATTCAATCACAAACGCCGTTATTGCATCGAGATCATTGATGTTCATCTGTGGTAAAGCACTTTTCACAACTTCATCCGCGGCGATAGCGATGATATTTTCATCATTTGGATATAGCCAAGGTTTACCCACTTCAGCACGGTGCAATTCAATTTTTGGAAAGGTGAGGTTTTTACACCCTTCAATTAAAATTACGTCGAGTTTATCGCAATCAAAGCGAGACAAAAGATATTCGAAATCGGGTTCGGCTTCTGGCGTCTCAGTCATCATGGCATGACGATAGCGCGATGCAACTAACATCTGGCTTGCCCCCGCTTTACGCAGCCGATGGCTATCTTTACCTGGTTTATCAATATCAAAATCGTGGTGCGCGTGCTTAAGTACGCCTAATGTTAGGCCTGCTGCCCTTAACTTGGGCAATAAGGCTTCAAGCAGGGTCGTTTTTCCTGTGCCAGAGTAGGCCGCAAAACCAAGTAAAGGGCATGAAGGCGCTTGATATTTCATGATGTCAAAGTTCCAAATTGTGCCAGATCTTGAGGCGTGTTGAGGTTCAAAAAGCAGTTTGGCGAGTCGCTAAAGTCAACGTAATCTGTGTGGCATTCTTGATAAAGACGGGTGATTTTTCTCTCGCCACGTTCTAAAAATGCAGTCAGTGTTGGCAGCACACGTTGGTGAATAAGGGTGAATACGGGTTGAGCGAAGTGACCATCATGGGCGACTAAAATATCATGCGAGTCTAGAGCAGCATGACAAAAACGCGCAACAAGATCGTCATTGATCAACGGGCAATCGCAAGGGACAAATCCGACCCAATCGGTTTGTGCATGGGTTAACCCTGCCTGAATTCCAGCGAGTGGCCCAGGGTAATCAGCCATGGTATCGGAAATGACAGGCGCAAACTGACGATACTGTGCATGGTTACGATTAGCGTTAATCGTCAGGCTAGTAGATTGCGGCTTAAGCTTATTCATGACATGTTGAATCAAAGGTTGGCCATTGAGTTCAATCAGCCCTTTGTCTTGTCCACCCATACGGCTGGCTTGCCCACCCGCTAAAATAACCCAACTTGTTTGTGTGGGAAGTAACATGAAATGTCTCTTAATTGTGCGATGAGAAGAGCGCCGTACAGACAAGTTAAACTCATTGATTGAGCATCACTCGCCCATTTTTAGTGGCGACAAACCAAGGTAAGGATGATAACCCAACTCATGCCTTGGTGCTAACTGGCTGATGATTATAACCAATCTCACTTGCGCGGGTGGATCTTTTTCATTGCTCTCGTTAAGTTGTTCATTGCTCTCACTAAGACACAAACGCCTCCATTAGTTTGGAGGCGTTTGGTCAAGCTAGGCAGTATTATGCATCTTCAGGTAGTAGGAATAACCCCACGGGGTTGATCGTCAGGTAAGGGTGATCAGCGTAACTGGGGTCAAATTGTGACGAGTTGAGTTGCAGTAACAGCTCTTTGTTGTGCCATTTAACCAACACTTCATACATCGACCCCATGTAAGCAATACTGGTAATTTGACACTGTTGGCAGGCATCACCGTCCGCGCAGAGCAAAATAGCTTCTGGTCGAACACCAATTTGATAATTCCCCGCAGGCAAAGCCGTGACACTGTCATCATTAGCGGGGATCTTATAGCCATTGATGATCAGGTATTCACCATCATATTGACCCTCAAAAATATTGGCTTCGCCCATGAAGTTGGCCATGAACATCGAGGTTGGGTGCTTATACAGTTGAGTTGGTGAGCCCTGCTGCATGATGTCGCCATCTTTCATCACAATCACAGTATCAGAAACGGCAAAGGCCTCAGCCTGATCGTGCGTCACATACAAAGAGGTGATATTAAAACGCTGTTGCAACTCTCGAATAGTTTCACGCATGCTGCGTCTTAAATTGGCGTCCAAGTTACTGAGCGGCTCATCGAATAGCAATACCTTAGGCTTAAGCACCAACGCGCGAGCGAGTGCTACTCGCTGTTGCTGACCTCCGGAAATTTGGTCAACGTAACGTTCCCCAAAGCCTTCTAAATCAACCAATTTCAAGGCTTCATCCACTCGCTGTTTCACTTCATCTTTACTCAAGCCAATCATTCTTAGGCCATAACCTACGTTGTCATGTAAAGAAAGGTGAGGAAACAGAGCGTAAGATTGAAACACCATGCAGATGTCACGTTGCTGGATGGAGGTACTCGTGACATCTTCACCATCAATAAAAATTTGGCCGCTGGTTGGTTTTTCGAGCCCTGCGACCAAACGCAGCACGGTCGTTTTTCCACATCCTGAAGGGCCGAGCAGTGTTACAAGGCTGCCTTTTTTGATTTCTAAATCCAAATTACCAATGACGGTTTTATCGCCAAAACGCTTGCAGACATTCTTTAAAACAACAAAGTTTTCATTTTCCATGGTGATATCTCCAACGGTTATTCTTGGTTATTGGCTTTAGAACGAGAAACACGTGCCTCGCCAACGATAAAATCAAAAATTAAAATAATAGCCAACATCACAACAATCAAAATCGAGCCATATGCGATCGCAACGCCATACTCACCATCTTCTACACGATTCAGGATGTAAGACGTTGCCACCCGTGTTTCTGGCGTCACCAAGAAAATAATGGCGCTGACGGTCGTCATTGCTCGAACAAAGCTGTAAATCAGTGTTGAGAGAATTGCTGGTCGTAATAACGGCAACAGAATATGAGTAATGGTTTTAAAGGAGTTAGCCCGCAAACTAAGTGACGCTTCATCGAGCGATTTATCAAGCTGGCCTAGCCCTGCAATACCTGCGCGAATGCCTACTGGCACGTTACGCATCACCATGGAAATCACAACAATGGCCGCGGTACCGGTGAGGTAAATAGGCGCATCATTAAATGCAAGAATGTAAGATACCCCCGCCACGGTACCCGGAACGGCGAAGCAAAGCATGGTTGCAAACTCAATCACTTTCTTACCGTAAAATTGCTGACGGACAACGATATACGCAATCAACAGACCAAAGAAGGCGGTTAATGGCGCTGCAACGCCGGCATAAATCATCGTCGTGATAAGTGATGGCCAAGCACCTTCACTCATTCCCATGCCAAACAGATGAATATAGTTTTTAAGCGTTAAACTGTAATCTACACCCCAGTTCACGGTGAAGCTGCCGAAGATGATGCTGCCATAAAGCAAGATGTTAAATGCCATCCAAAAATAGAGCAGTGCCGAAACCGTATGTTTAAGTAAGGTAGGCAGCGCTTGCACATCGCCACGATATGATTTGCCGGAAATGGTGACGTATGAACGCTTTCCTATCCACAGATATTGGACAACAAAGATCGCCAACGAAAATAGCAGCAAGACGGCCCCAAGTGTGCTGGCGGAAGCGTAATCTAATTGAGCTCCTGCGATGTAGAAGTAAATCTGAGTGGCTAACACATCGAAACTGCCCCCAAGTACAAGCGGGTTACTGAAGTCGGCCAGTGATTGGACAAAGATGATTAAGAAACTGTTGGCCAAAGCAGGTTTTAGCAATGGCATGACAATTTTAAAAAAAGTTTGATAACGATTGGCACGCAGCGTGTAGGACGCCTCTTCCAGTGATGGATGTAGGGATTTCATCGCGCCATCTAAAATCATGAATGACATAGGTGCAAAGGCGAGCACTTGTGCCATCCAAATGCCTGTAAAACCATACAACCAGTTTGTCTGTTGCAACCCAAACCAATCCACCATGAGTTCGGTGATATAACCGGAGCGCCCAAGCATTAAAGTCACCCCAAGCCCAACGACAAAAGGGGGAGTCACAATGGGAAGAATAGAAAAAATTCGCGCAATGAAAGCGGAGCGAGTGGCAATGCGTGTGGTATAGATAGCAAAGATCAAACCAAAGAAAGTGGCACCTATACCCACAGATACGCCAAGCAGTACGGAGTTCCAAACAATTTGTATGATCTGCGCTCGGCTCAAAATTTCAATGAATTGCCACGCAACAAAGTTCCCCATTTCATCTTGGAACATCGGTACAAAGATGGCGATACTCGGAAAGATAATAAAAATCGTGATCAAGAGAATAATCGAGATCAGAGCACCAATCACGAAGCTGTCACCGCCCAAAAACTCAAGACGAGCCAATGCCAATGTCATGACAGCACTTAAGGCAATAAATAGTGCAATGGTTGAATAACCTAAACCTTGCTGGGTATACCAAGAGCTGACCAACACGAAAAACATGCATGCCGCTGAATAACCGATATCAAAATAGTGACGGTGTTTGGCGTACTTATTACCTGCATAGCAAGGGCGAATGAGAAGTACACCCGGAAGTGCAAACCATAACCAAGAAATATTGGCACGGCTCCAACCCATAGCGGCATAAAACTCTTGCGATGTTGAATCAAACACTCCGTAATCAAGTGCAAAAGAGGGCAACAGCACAAACGCACACAATAACGTCAGGATCCAATAAAAAATCGGGTCCCTATGCGAGGTTTTTAGCGGCCGATGTGGTGCAGTGCCTGCTGTAAATTCATTCATTTTTCTGTACCAAAGTTATTTGTAGCCACACGGTGATAAGCCTGGTATTGGCTTTATAAAAAGGGCAGTAGGCACTGCCCATCGAGGCTAAGACAAGGGAATGCGCTGGCTATTCGCCCATTTTTACAACATTAACCCACTTATTAATCAATCGCTTACGTTCATCAGATGATCCATAGGTATCCATGTCATAATCGATCAAGGTTAACTTTTTAGGGTCGAGGGCGTTGGGGGATTGTTCCGCTTGAGTGTTAGTTAAAATTTGGAAAGATTGACCTTCTTTCCATGCCAGCTCTTGTCCTTCTTTTGACATGACCCAGTCAACAAACCGTTTCGCGTTATCAAGGTTACGCGACCCTTTGATAATGCTCACACCACCAATTTCATAACCTGTACCTTCACAAGGCGAAATCAGCTCCAACGGTGCTCCTTTCGATTGTTCGAGTGAGTAGTCATGCAAAAAACCAATACCAATCGCAATTTCACCACGCGCTGAGTTACGTGAAGGGGTAACACCTGATTTGGTGTATTGAGAGACGTTTTTGTCGAGTGCTTTGAAATAATCAAAGGCTTTATCTTCATCCCAAAGTTGAATGAAGGTGGCTAATGCGGTGTAGGCTGTTCCTGAACTTTGTGGGTCAGAGATTTGAATCTCTCCTTTGTATTCAGGTTTGGTTAAATCATTCCAGCAGCGCGGGATCGGTAATCCTTTTTCAGCCAAACGTTGAGTGTTCACCCCAAAACCTAAAATACCCATATAAACGGCCGAAGAGTAGTTCCCTTTGCGTTTCGCTGGATCTTTAAATCCATCCATAATGAATTCAAGCTGCGGGGATTGGTAAGCGTGTAAGAGATCCATTTCACCCGCCTGTGATTGAGGATCCAACGTGCCGCCATACCAAACATCCGCGCGTGGGTTCTTCTTCTCTGCTTCGATTTTGGCCAGCGTGCTGCCCGAGCCATTGCGAACAAAAGAGGTTTTTACGTCATATTTATCAGAAAAGGCTTTAGTCGCTGTCTCGCACATGGCGTTAGTGGCACTGCAATAAACCACGAGTCGGCCTTCAGCAAATGCTTGAGGCGCGGCAAGCGAAGCACCGAGAATGCAGGTAGCAAGTACACTGCGAGGTAATCTATCTTTCATGTCTGTTTCCTCTTGTTATTTTCATTACTTAACGTAGACGTAGGGCAGCGTTAAGTTTCATCACATTCCTGTGATTTCGTTTTTGCTGCATGACACAGCGAAATCAGAAAACAACGTGAGGAAAGGTTATGACATAGTGACGGCATTCCCTGCACGCTGTTGTGCTTTTAAAAAGGGCAAAATCAGTAATCCAATCAGTGCGGCTGAGAGGGTAATGACACTGAAAAATCCTTCCCAACTAAATTGTTCAATAATGACAGCCAATGGGTAACTGGCTAACGCTGCACCAAGATAGCCAAATAAGCCGACAAAACCGGTCGCGGTTCCAGCCGCATCCTTGTGCGAACATTCAGCGGCGGCCATTCCTATCATCATTTGCGGACCAAAAATAAAAAATCCGATGGAAAAGAAGCAGCCCGACAACACCACAAAGTTGTCAATCGGTGTTAGCCATAACGCGGCCACTGAAATGAAAATGCCTAGCGCAAAAATCAAGTTCATCGGCGCTCGATTGCCTTTAAAAAATTTGTCCGAGCCCCAACCACCAAATAGCGATCCTAAGAATCCTCCGACTTCAAACATTGATACGGCAGCGTTGGCCGAAAAAAGCTCATAACCATGCCGTTCAGTGAGGTATAAATTACCCCAATCATTTAGCGCGATACGCACCACATACACCAGTAGATAGGAGCTACATAACAGCCAAATGTACTTATTCCCTAGGACGTAACGACGTAAAATTTGGCGAAATGGCAGCCCTTTACCTTCAGACTCATGGCGCTTTTCTAATTCATCGTTACGCCACTCACCCACTGGGGGTAACCCTAACGTTGTGGGCTTATCTTGCATGCGAAAGCAGAGCACTAAACCAACGATGATCGCCAAGCAACCCGGTGCAATAAATCCGTACCGCCAACCAAAAGTCACAGCGATAAAACCAATGCTGATCGGAATGAGTGCGCCACTTAAATTGTGGCAAGTGTTCCAGATAGACCACCAAAACCCACGTTCAGATCGGGAATACCAAGTGGTGAGCAATTTAGCGCACGGCGGCCATCCCCAACCTTGGAAAAAAGCGTTCAATGTCCAAAGCACGGTAAATGCGGCTAGGGAAGAGCTCAAACCAAACAGCACATTAATCACACCCGTTGCAACCAACCCCAAACCCATGAAGTAACTCGGTTTTGATTGGTCGCTGACCATGCCAGAAACAAACTTTGACAAACCGTAGGTCATGTAAAAGAGCGTACCAAGCAGACCCACATCGGAATGTTCAAGCCCGAGATCAGTGAGCATCGCAGGCATGGCAAAATTGAGACTTTTGCGCGTGAAATAAAACACCCCATAGCCGACGTACATCGATAACATTAAATGCAAGCGCCAGTAACGATAGGTTGCATCAATGTCCTGTGGTTCTATAGGTGCTGATGTCGGTTTTGAAATCAGAAAACCCAGCATGCTATGTTTCTCCCTAGTGCTAAGAGATGGTATCGGAGTGATTCACCAAATGAATGAGACAAAGTTATAAGTGACTAGGAGATTTTCCTAGTTTGTTGATATTGTGAGCGGTTTTGTGGGCAAGTTAACAGTTATGCGCGTCCCAAGCGGTATTTGGTTACGCTGCGATTCAATTAAAAATGTGCCACCCAGTGCGCTGACGCGTTCTTCGATGCCGAGTAAGCCTTGGCCTTTGCTGCGCCAATCGGAAGCTAAACCAATGCCATTATCACGCAGCTCGACACTGAACATGTCACCGGGAACAAGGCTTAATTGCACGGCTGATGCTTGTGCATGTTTGCACACGTTATTAAGCAGCTCTTGAATAATTCGATACAGTGTAACGGCCGTAATGTCATCTAAACGCTCTGCAAAAATTCCGAAATTCAGACGAAAATCGACGTGTCGTTCCGCAAATTTCATTTCACTTGCAAGCTGCCGAATTGCGCTCTCAAGCCCCAACTCATCAAGCGCATGAGGGCGAAGATCGGTTAATAATTGACGTGTCGATGAGTGAATTCGTAGCGCGAGCGTGTTGATCGTCTCAGCGATGTTGGTTTGTTTTTCATTTTGTGCCAAGCGACTAGCGAGCATGGATTGGATCTGTATCGCGGTGATATTTTGGCCAATTTCATCATGCAGTTCGCGTGCAACTGATTTTCGGATTTGCTCTTCAACCTTGACTAATTGCCGAGCCAGTTGCTGTTTGTTCGCGAGTTCGATTGCCAGCTTTTGGTTAATTTTAGCTAAGCGTTGCGCCAAGAAATATTGACGGCTAATCGCAATACCAAGCCCTAAACCAACAAAAGCCTGCGTCGCTATAAAACTTTGTAGTTCAATATCGGATTCAAATGAACCTGTCATTTGCCGTGCCGTAGCAAGCAAAATACTGTTCATTAGACTAGCCAATACGCCGCCTTGCCAACCGTATTTATAAGCCATAAAAATATTGGGAAGCAGGAAAATGAGCAGGGCGATCGGTTTGAGCTGCTCTAGCAAGGTTAACTCCGCGATCAATCCGCCACTAAAAAAAAGCAAACACCACAGCAACGCAGAGGGGCGAAGTGTTACGTCCTGATGAATAAGATCGGGTGACAGTGGTCTCCAGATCTGCTGATGTAGGTAATCGTACAGGAGAAATAAGAACGGAGTGAGCAGTATACCGCCGGTCAGAGCTGAAACGGTCGCTTGTGCCACGTAATGCAGTTCGAGGTTGAGTGGTTTGACCAACAGCAAAACCGAGCTCCCACATAAGATGCCGTAAACGACCGTCAACCCGGTAAGCGCCAACAGTTTTTTCCAATAAACGTGCAGTGATGTCCAGAGAGATTGAAAGGCAATCGCCAGCCAATAAGCGATCAATGCAAACAGCAGTAATAGATATTCATGAGCAGCGATAGCCAACACATGCCCGAGCAACGCCACTATAGCCATTTCGCATAAAGTGATCCCAAGCCAAAAACGACGCGGTGCAAGAGCGAGTGTGGCCAGCTTTAAGCCTGTGGGCAAAAACAGACCAGCCAGCAATAAATCAGGAGTTAAGTAGCGGCTGATGTTCCATAAACAAAACCAACCAATTGAATACAAAACGCATGCAAATGCATAGCTAAAGCCAGAGGAGAGAGACAACCGAGGTAAAGCTTCAGAAAATCGGTGATGAAAATGCATAGTCGCTTCTATAACGTCTCGTTAACCAACAGTTGGTGAGTAATAGCAAAGCGGATGAGATCCACATTGTTGGTAAGCCCCAGTTTGCTTAAAATATTTGCCCGATGCACGTGAATCGTTTTGTGGCTAATTGATAAATCGTAACCAATCTCTTTGACGTCTTTGCCTAAAATCAGGTGATCAAACACCTCTCTTTCGCGTTTAGTTAACCCTTCAAGGACAGATGGCGTACCTGAAGCATTGCTTAGGTTAATTAAGGCATCGGCACACAAATAGCGATCACCATTAGCCACGGTACGAATGGCGCTCACTAACTCCCCAGGCCCACAACGTTTTGATAAATAACCACAAGCGCCAGCTTCTAGCGCTTTACTGACAAAGGACGCTGAATCATAAATAGAGAGAATGATGGCTTTAAAGTCCGGCTGAGCGCGGCGCAGTTTCTCTAACAACACAAGCCCACTTTCGTCGGGCATTGAAATGTCGATAACTGCCACATCGATAGAAGCGTTCACCAGCGCACGAAATGCTTCGCGCGCGCTACCATACTCACTGTGGACATGAATGTCTGGTTCAACCGATAACAGTTGTGCAAAACCAGAGCGAACCATGAGGTGGTCATCCACCAAAGCAACTGAAATCATACGGGTATCCTATAGGTTTGCAGTGATAGTCGCAGATGTATCAATAAGTATCAAAAACCAGCGCAGGGGATGTGATTGCTCTCTCGAAACTTATGATCAGTGGCAGGTAGGCATTAAATGAGCGAGTTACTCGCACTACGAGGGCAGTGAAACAAAAACATCGCTTGCAGTTCGAGCCTTGAACAAGTAACGTTGCGCAGTTTTTTATACAATTCACATTTATTAAGGTACTGGTTTTGATCTCCACCGCGAATATCACTCAACAATTTGGCGCAAAGCCTCTGTTTGAAAACATTTCCGTTAAGTTTGGCGAAGGTAATCGCTATGGCCTGATTGGCGCTAACGGTTGTGGTAAGTCAACATTTATGAAGATTCTAAGCGGAGAGCTTGAACCTTCGAGTGGTAACGTTAGCTATGATCCTAACGAACGTGTGGCGAAACTGAATCAGGATCAATTCGCTTACGAAGAGTTCACGGTTATCGACACGGTAATCATGGGCCACAAAGAGTTGTGGAAAGTTAAACAAGAACGTGACCGTATCTATTCTCTGCCTGAAATGACCGAAGAAGATGGCATGAAGGTTGCGGATCTCGAAACTGAATTCGCGGAAATGGACGGCTACATGGCCGAGTCTAAAGCCGGTGAATTGTTGCTTGCGGTAGGCATTCCTCTTGAACAGCACTTTGGTTTGATGAGCGAAGTGGCACCAGGTTGGAAACTGCGTGTGCTACTGGCGCAAGTTTTGTTTGCTGAACCACACATCATGCTGCTTGACGAACCAACCAACAACTTGGATATGGATACCATTCGCTGGCTAGAAGATACGCTAAACCAACGTAACTGCACCATGATCATCATCTCGCACGACCGTCACTTCTTAAACAGCGTATGTACACATATGGCTGACTTGGATTACGGTGAACTGCGTCTGTACGCGGGTAACTATGACGAGTACATGACAGCGGCATCGCAAGCGCGTGCGCGTCTGCTCTCTGATAATGCCAAGAAGAAAGCACAGATTGCTGAACTGCAAACTTTCGTTGCACGCTTTTCTGCGAACGCATCTAAAGCGAAGCAGGCGACGTCACGAGCTAAGCAGATTGACAAGATCCAATTGGACGAAGTTAAAGCGTCTAGCCGCCAAAACCCTTTCATTCGTTTTGAACAATCGAAAGAGTTGTTCCGTAACGCGTTAGAAGTTGAAAACCTTAGCCAAGGTTTTGAAAACGATCTGTTCAGTAACTTCAACGCCATTTTTGAAGTGGGTGAACGCGTAGCGATCATTGGTGAAAACGGCGTCGGTAAAACAACACTGCTTAACACCTTAGCGGGTGTACTTGAGCCTCGTAGCGGCAGCTATAAATGGTCTGAAAACGCGAACATTGGTTACTACGCTCAAGATCACGCGCACGATTTTGCCGAAGATATGAACCTGTTTGACTGGATGAGCCAATGGCGTCAAGAAGGGGATGACGAGCAAGTGATCCGCAGCTTCTTAGGGCGCATGTTGTTTGGCCAAGATGACATCAAGAAATCCGTTAAGGTCATCTCTGGTGGTGAACAAGGTCGTATGTTGCTTGGTAAACTAATGATGCATAAGCCAAACATGCTGTTGATGGATGAGCCAACCAACCACATGGACATGGAATCGATCGAATCACTCAACACGGCTTTGGAGAACTACAAAGGGACTCTGTTCTTCGTATCTCACGACCGCGTATTTGTGGACTCACTGGCAACGCGCATCATTGAAATCCGTGATAACAAACTGACCGATTTCAAAGGCACTTATGCTGAATTCTTGAAATCTCGTGGCGTAAACTAATCCACAGTTTACTCTTAAGAAAAGGCTTCCTGCGGGAGGCCTTTTTAATGCCTGCAATCTGGAACGAGCCAAAAAATAGAGTGCATTAAAATGGAGCGCACGTTCCAATTTGGTGCGCTTTTTATGAATACGTTTATTCTTCCATCATGCAACAACTCCCTTGATATTTATATAATTCACTCTATTTCAATAAGTTATTTGATATTGAAAAGTTATTGATTCATTTGTTTATTTTGGAATGTATTTTGCTTTAAGGCTGTTCAATACCAATAACTCACTATATTGGTGAGAAAACAATCAAGTAGCACAGGATTGGTGCACAACATTTCAATGGAGAATCACTAAGATGACTCAAACCGTAAGTCAGGTTCAAGGTGCCGTACAAGCCCTGACTCAAAGTTCTGATACGCTATTTTTGCTGCTCGGTGCAATCATGGTGTTTTTAATGCACGCTGGATTTGCCTTTCTTGAGGTGGGGACAGTGCGTAAAAAGAACCAAGTGAACGCGCTGGTAAAAATTCTCGCCGATTTCGGTATTTCTACGATCGCCTATTTTTTTATCGGTTACTGGATAGCCTACGGCGCTCATTTCTTTGCTGATGCCCAAACCCTTGCCCAAGGGAACGGCTATCATCTAGTTAAGTTTTTTTTCCTATTGACGTTTGCCGCCGCTATTCCTGCTATCGTTTCTGGAGGCATTGCCGAGCGCGCTCGGTTTTACCCCATTCTCATTGCTACTTTTTTCACCGTCGGGTTTGTTTATCCGCTGTTTGAGGGAATGATTTGGAATGGCAATTATGGCGTGCAAAGCTGGTTTGAAGCTCAATTCGGTGCTGCTTTTCACGATTTCGCTGGTTCGGTGGTCGTGCATGCGGTCGGCGGATGGATTGCACTCATCGCTGTCATGTTTCTAGGAATGCGTAAGGGAAGAGTACGTGCAGGAAAGCACACCAACTTTGCTCCATCCAACATTCCGTTCCTAGCACTGGGCGCGTGGATCCTTTGTGTGGGCTGGTTTGGTTTTAACGTCATGTCAGCGCAAACATTAAATGGAATTAGTGGATTAGTCGCGATGAACTCTTTAATGGCCATGACTGGTGGTATTTTAGCAGCGTTAATTGTCGGAAAAAATGACCCTGGCTTTATCCACAATGGTCCTCTAGCAGGATTAGTCGCGGTGTGTGCAGGATCGGACTTGATGCACCCACTGGGTGCCTTAGTGACGGGAGTAGTTGCGGGTGCTTTATTTGTTTGGTTGTTCACTCAACTGCAAAACCGAACGAGAATAGACGATGTATTAGGTGTATGGCCATTACATGGTGTTTGTGGTGCATGGGGCGGGATTGCCGCTGGGATTTTTGGCCAATCATCACTCGGCGGCCTAGGTGGTGTCAGCCTCGCCGTTCAACTACTAGGAACCTTATTGGGTATTTCAGTGGCAGTATTAGGCGCTGCAATCGTTTATGGCTCTCTCAATGTATTGACTGGATTGCGTTTATCTGAAGAAGACGAATTTAACGGCGCGGATTTGGCTATCCATAAAATCTCCGCCATTAACGAAGATTGATTACATATAGACCGAAGTCGCGGGGTACTTCGGTCCATTTCATAGCTCGGTTTATGTCACAGAAAATAAGCAATCAATGGCCATTTTATACTATGGTCTAACCCTCAAAACTACTGTTGTTATTGCATCGGTGCTAAGCTAGCAAAAAAGCGTGCAATAAGGACATAGTATGAATTTCCCTTACAAGAATATCGTGATCCTCACGGGAGCAGGCATTTCAGCGGAATCAGGCATTAAAACATTTCGTGCCCAAGATGGGTTATGGGAAAACCATAAAATAGAGGATGTCGCGACCCCTGAAGGTTTCGCACGTGATCCCGATCTCGTACAGGATTTCTATAATCAGCGTCGTCGAAAACTCCAATCTGAATCAATACAACCTAATGCCGCCCACATCGCGCTTGGTAAATTAGAGCAAGAGCTAGAGGGAAACGTAACGATTATTACGCAGAATATCGATAACCTTCATGAACGGGGTGGTAGCAAACAGGTGATTCATATGCACGGTGAGCTGCTTAAAGCACGCTGCAGCGTTTCTAACCAAGTAATAGAGCATAAAGACGACATTCTGAGCGGAGAGCTTTGCCATTGCTGTCAAATTCCAGCTCAAATGCGACCTCATATTGTTTGGTTTGGCGAAATGCCACTGCGCATGGGCGATATTTATTCAGCACTCGAGACGGCTGATCTTTTTATCTCTATCGGTACATCGGGCGTTGTTTATCCTGCTGCAGGCTTTGTTCATGATGCCAGAATGCATGGTGCGCACACCATTGAGATCAACTTAGAACCGAGTGCCGTTGAAAGTGAGTTTGAGGAAAAACGCTACGGTAAAGCCAGTATTGAAGTTCCGCGGTTAGTGGAAGAGATATTAGGGTTAGAAATGCCAAAAAAGAAACACGCCTAGAGTAGGCGTGTTATCTAAACATTGAATATGATCAATTATTTACTTTGAGCTTCTGGAAGTATTCGTCGTACAACACATTCGCTTCTCCCACCTCATCTTGCCAAAACCCGCTGTCCATAACAGATTGTGGAGGGAAGATATTAGGATCATTGGCGAAAGATTTGGGTAACAGTGAATAGGCTGTTTTAACGGGAGTTGGGTAACCAATTTCTAATGCGATTTTTGCTGCATTCTCAGGGCGCAATAAGAAATCAATCATCTTATGAGCCGCATCAACGTTTTTGGCCCCGGCCGGAATGGATATGCTATCCATCCAGAAAATCGCGCCTTTTTCTGGCCAAATAATGTCAATTGAAGCGCCTTCTTGGCGGGCCATATACGCCGAGCCATTCCATAACATACCTAAAGAAACTTCACCCGCTAAAAAAGGGTTTGCGGGAAAGTCGGAGTTGAACACTAACACGTTTGGAATCAGTTTTTTAAGCTCTTCATAGGCCGCTTTAATTTCGTCAGGATCCGTCGTATTAGGTGAGTAACCAAGCTTACTCAGTGC
The DNA here is from genome assembly GCF_963874485.1 of Vibrio sp. V15_P4S5T153. Taxonomy (NCBI): domain Bacteria; kingdom Pseudomonadati; phylum Pseudomonadota; class Gammaproteobacteria; order Vibrionales; family Vibrionaceae; genus Vibrio; species Vibrio sp. V15_P4S5T153. The sequence goes on from NZ_CAWNHR010000011.1 coordinate 822,262, forward strand.
AATATGGAACACCTCACGAGCATCGTCCATCATCATCAACTGACCTTCCCATTTGGCATCCCATAAGTCGCCCCAGTTTTTGATCAGTGATTTATCAAGCATATCGGTATTAATACCAATCCCCGTGGCGCCCCAGATATAAGGGATAGAAAATTTGTTGTTTGGGTCGAACGATTTATTGAGATAGTTAGAATCAAGATCAGCAAAATGAGAAAGCTTAGCGTGGTCAATCTCCTGCAACATGCCTTCTTTACGCATTTTAGAAACAAAGTAGGTGGATGGCACGACAAGATCGTAGCCGGAACCTTGAGTCTTTAACTTGGCATACATGCTTTCATTAGACTCATAGGTTGAGTAAATGACTTTAATTCCTGTCTCTTTGGTGAAATCTTCGAGAACGTCGTGGGGGATATATTCAGACCAGTTATAAAAATAAAGCTCTTGATCTGCAGCCATTGCAGGCGTAGTGAATAGAGTTGCTGCGCAAATAGCGCCAGCATACAGTGTGCTTTTCATTACGTTTCCATTTTAGTCGGTGCCAAAGCTTAACTAGGCAAGGGTGCGTGATACGAAAGTGCAAAGTATACCAGTTTTAACGAAAATAGGCAGCTAGTGCTGCCTATTTCATACTTTTTGCGGAATTATTGACCCGCTTTTAACTTCATAAAGTAATCTTCATATTGCACGGTTTTTTCACCAACGGCAGATTGCCATTCAACACGATCTAAATCGTCTTGAGATGGGAAAAGAGCAGGGCTGTCTTTAAATTTCTCATTAGACGCTTTCACGCCGGTTAAATAACCCGTGTCGCGAGAAATTTGTTCTGCAATTTCTGGACGTAGCAAGAAGTCGATCATCTTATGTGCGGCTTCTACGTTTTTGGCACCAGAACTGATAGCAAAGTTGTCAACCCAACCGATACCGCCTTCTTTAGGGAAAACAAGCTTAATTGGCAAACCTTCTTTTTGCGCCGCTGCTGCAGAGCCATTCCACAGCATACCTAAGCCAACTTCACCAGAGAGGTAAGGAGCGGCAGGGTTATCTGAGTTAAAAACCAATACATTAGGCATTAGTTTTTGCAGCTCAGCGTAGGCCTCATCAATTTGCTTTTCATCCGTAGTGTTACCTGAGTAACCTAACTTACGAAGGGCAATGTGGAATACCTCACGAGTATCATCCATCAACATTAGCTGGCCTTTCAACTCTGGGTTCCATAGGTCACCCCAGCTTTGGAAATCATTGGGATCGTACATATCGGTATTAACCGCAAGCCCAGTGATAGCAACCACATGTGGAATTGAATAATCATTATTTGGATCGTAAGGTTTATTCAAATAGTTGTTATCAAGGTTTTTAAAGTTGCTTAATTTAGACTTATCAATCTTTTGTAACATACCTTCATCGCGCATTTTAGAAACGAAGTAGGTGGATGGAACAACAAGATCATAACCTTGGTTGTGTGTTTTTAGCTTTGCATACAAAGTTTCATTCGACTCATAAGTTGAATAAATCACTTTGATGCCGGTCTCTTTAGTAAACTGCTCTAGAAGACCACTGTTAATGTACGGCCCCCAGTTCATGAATACTAGTTCCTTGTTTTCGTCCGCTGTTACTGCTCCAGAGAACAAAGAAAGCGCACATGCACTACCAGCTAATAGAGTAGCCCATTTTTTCATTGACGTTAGCTCCAAACCAAACGTTGCCTATTTTTAGGCGTTAGATAGAAAAACAGAATGACGATTTGTCATTCTGTTTCGCGTAATGTATTACAAGATGTCGATTCTACTTCACTTTTTCCCTTGCTAACAACTGTGATGTGATTACTAGAGCTAAAGAAACAACTAACATCACGGTCGCCAGAGCGTTAACTTCTGGGGAAATCCCAACTTTAACCATAGAATAAATCTTCAATGGTAAAATTTCGTAAGTAGGGCCAGTTACAAACGAGCTAATGATCACATCATCTAATGACAGTGTGAAACTCAGCAACCAACCAGCCGCAACCGCCGGTTTCGCTAATGGCAAAATGATTTTGGTCAAAATAACCCATTCGCCAGCACCGAGATCTTTGGCAGCTTCGAGCATCTTTACATCAAATCCGTTGAGGCGACTGTAAACAGTCACAACAACGAAAGGTAAGCAGAATGTAATGTGTGCAATCAACAAAGTAAGAAAACCTAGCTGAGCACCTAACACTAAGAATAGCGCAAGTAGCGAAATTGCCATGACAATATCTGGGGACATCATCACAACAAACAACATACCATTAACTGCACGTTTACCTTTAAATTGATAACGAAAAAGGGCTACAGCAGTTAAACTGCCAATCAGCGTCGCTGCTGTGGCTGAAAAAACCGCTACATTCAGCGAGTGCCATGCGGCCTGAACTAAGCTGTCGTTTGCAACTAGAGCGTGGTACCACTTCGTAGTGAAACCGCCCCATTTAATACCAAATTTGTTGTCATTAAATGAGTTTACAATCAGCACTATGATCGGTAGGTATAGAAATACATACACTAAACTCATAAAGCTAAATCTAACTGTTTTGCCCATTAGTCTAGCTCCACTTTCTTATTCAATAACTTACCAGCACGATAGTATGCATAAAGCATTACAGCCATCGCCAGAGTCAAGGCAATGCTGGTCGCGGCGCCAAATGGCCAATCACGAGCATTCAATACTTGACTCTTAATCACGTTACCAATCAGCAGGTTTTTCGCGCCACCGAGTAAGTCAGCAATGTAGAACATACCTAATGCTGGCAGTAACACCAATAAGCAGCCCCCGATGATACCCGGCATGGTCAATGGCAATACTACCTTCAGCAAAGTTTGAAGCTTATTTGCCCCTAGATCTCGCGCGGCTTCAATGTAGGTATCGTCCAATTTTTCAATAGCAGAATAGAGCGGAAGAATCATAAAAGGCAGCAAGATGTAAACCAAGCCAATCATTACCGCTGTCTCGGTGTACATAATACGCAGTGGTTTGTCTATGATGTCTAAAGCCATTAAAGCTTGGTTTAGGATGCCTTGCGTACCCAGCACTATTTTTAATCCGTAGGTACGGATAAGAGAGTTCGTCCAAAAAGGAACAATCACCAAAAACAGCATAATTGGACGCCATTTTTGAGGCATTTTTGCGACAATGTAGGCAAATGGATAACCAATAACCAAGCAGAGAAGGGTAGCCACAATTGCCATATAGAAAGAGTGCATGAGCACTTTGGCGTAAAGTGGATCCAATAGGCGTGTATAGTTATCAAACGTGAAGGTCATTTCAATTAAGTTGGCTTCATCGCGAGTCAAAAAGCTAGTACCAATGATCATAACGTTAGGGATTAGCACAAACAGCACTAACCACCCAACAATCAATGTGATAATAGCATTTTGAAGATTAAGCTTCTTGCTCATCATCGAGTACTACCTCCCAGCTTTCAACCCAAGTGATAGCGACTTTCTGGCCGAGAGAATGGTCCACATCAGGATCATCTTCGTTAAAGAATTCGCTAACCGTCACGCGCATGCCTGATTCTTCCAATTCGACTACAGATTCTAGAGTCATGCCTTTGTAGGTACGTTCTGTCACGTGTCCAACAATGCCTTTTTCTTCTGACTCTTTAATCTCTTCGATGCGAAGATCTTCAGGACGCAGCAAAACTTGTAGTTTGTGTCCGGGTTGTACATTTTGATCGTGGTAAACCACCGCTTCAACACCTTCGATATGTGCACGAATACGCTTATCATCAATTCGTTCAATCGTTTCAGCATTAAATACGTTGATCTCACCGATGAAGCGAGCAACAAATAGGTTTTTAGGGTCTTCGTAAATTTCACGTGGAGAGCCATCTTGCTCAATTTTCCCTTCACGCATAACAATAATGCGATCCGACATTGATAAGGCTTCTTCTTGATCGTGCGTAACGAAGATAAAGGTGATCCCAAGCTGACGTTGAAGCTGCTTAAGCTCCATTTGCATCTGCTTACGCAGTTTATAGTCAAGCGCGGATAAAGATTCGTCTAGCAACAGAACCTTAGGTTTATTAACAACGGCACGCGCGATGGCGATACGTTGTTGTTGACCACCAGAAAGTTGACTTGGTTTACGCTGGGCCATCGCGTCGAGACGTACCATCCGCAGTGCTTCCATCACACGGGGTTCAATGTCCGCCGTTGGCACTTTTTGCATACGCAAACCAAACGCGACATTTTCAAATACTGTCATATGTGGGAAAAGTGCATAGCTTTGAAAGACGGTGTTAACGTGTCTCTGTTCAGCAGGAACTTTCGTAACATCTTGATTATCAAGAGTAATTGAACCTTGATCTGCGGTTTCAAAACCTGCAATCATTCTTAGTACTGTTGTTTTACCACAGCCAGAAGGACCAAGTATCGTTAAGAATTCGCCATGATTAACATCAAGGTTTAGGTTGCCAATGATTTCCTTACCATCGAAACTTTTACTGATACCAGAAAGACGAACTACTGGTTTTCCTACTGATTTTTTTACGTTCAACGTCTGTTTTTCTCCCACCTTGGTCTATAGGGATGCCTATCTTACGACCTGTCGCTATACACAATTGAGGCGCGCATCATAATCACCAAAAGAGTGAATTCAAAGCGTTTTCTTATATTGATACAGAAAAAGTTTTGTAGGTAGCAGTAAAGATTGATTACCATACAGAACTAACTAACTGTTCAATGCTTTCAAGTGGTTAATTATCAACCAAACACATAATAATGCAAGATCAGTTTAGGCTTCTGATTTTGGACTAGAGTGTATTGCAGTATAATGACAATAACTTTGTGACCCAAATACAGGCAACTTGCTTTTCCGTTGCCTAGGACATTTTATGAATAATGATATTGAAAAAGATTTCAATTTAGGCGGTAGTGTAGAGCATGCGCTCAAGGGAGATTACGAGCTAAAAGTCAACGCCGTGCTCAAAGAGGCATGGGATTGTACGATCAAGCAATTTATCTCCTTTTCTCCTTCCATCGTGATTCTTTTATTTGTGCAGCTTGCGATCTTCTATATTGCTTTAAAATTGCAACTGGGTGATCCATCACTAATCTTGGATGCGTTAGAAACACCAGAAGCTTTCACAGGCAATATTGTACAAGCTATTTTTGTGGCTAATTTTAGCTATGAGGTCGTTAGTGCACCTATTTATGCTGGCGTGAGCTTAATGGCGATGAGTCATGTCGCTGGGTTAAGAACACAGCCAAGACATATAGGTAAGGGATTACAGTTCACCATCCCAGTGATTTTAGCAACGCTATTCAGCTTATTACTGCAAGGTGTAGCAGGAATGATTTTCCCATTGCTATCAATGTATTTGAGTATTGCGTTTAGCCAATCCATCTTATTGATCTGCGAAAAACGGGTTCCACCTATGCAATCACTGCTATTATCCTTACGCGCAGTAAATAAAAAAATCGTTCCTATTGCCGTGATTTATTCCGTGATCATGCTGATGTTCGTTGCCGCCGCGCTCTTTTATGGGATAGGTTTCATTTTTGTATTACCTTTCTTCTTTCATGCTAAAGGGATTATTTATCGCAATATGTTTGGCATCAAACTAAAGATCATAGCGACTAATCAATCCGACAATAATCCAAATTCTCAGGTGTTCAATGCGTAAAATAATCTTACTTACCGCCATCTCGCTCGTGGTTGTGAGCTGCAGCGTTTATTACGTCAAGCAAACCTCAACTGAGACGACTTACAAAAGCGACATTCCATCTTTGCAAGGTGCTAGAGCTGTTGGAAAAGCGCCTGACTTCTCAGCCATCGATGATGTGAATGAGAAAAAGCATGCTTTTTTTTCTTTCTTAAAACCAGGGATAGCTTGGGAAAATTTACGTGTTTTGCGAGAGCGTGAAATATTAGAGAGGATTGCACAACATCATCTAAGCAATCAGATAGCCAAAAGTGACTATAGTGAGGCGCAAAAACTCTCTAAGCGATATGAAGTACCGATTCCTGCAGAAGGCATCACTAGCGCATGGCTAGAAAACATGCTGCATCGAGTTGACATTTTACCCGAAGCGTTAGTCTTGACCCAGGCAGCGAATGAATCGGCTTGGGGAACCTCTCGCTTTGCAACTGAAGGAAACAACTATTTCGGTCAATGGTGTTACAGTGTAGGGTGTGGGTTGGTACCTTTGCAACGAGTGGAAGGTATGACTCACGAAGTGGCGAGTTTTGGTTCTGTTCAAGAGTCAATCCACGGTTACTTCATGAATGTTAACCGCAACTCCGCTTATCATGATTTACGAGAGATTCGTTTTCGATTAAGAAAAAATAATGCCGATTTATTGAGTGCTGACAGTGCCATGGAGATGACCAATGGCTTACTGAAATACTCAGAGCGCGGAGAAGCTTATGTGCAAGATCTTCAATCTATGATGCGTCACAATCAGCCTTTCTGGACAGAATAATAATGAAAAAAAGAACGCTTACCTTATTACTGACAACGTTATGCTTTGCTAACGCATTTCCCGTTAACGCTCAAGAGTATATGTTTACATACTCCAAGTTGTTTTCAGCAATGAAAAATAACGTGAAAGAAGAGTACCCCAATGTCAAAGTCGCTTATTATTTCCTTAATGCCAATACCAAGCAGCTCTGCCCAATAGAGAAGGCTTGGATGGAAAAAGAAAAGCACTATGAAGCGTTGAAAGTCAGTAGCAACCACGAGCTACTACTTCCTTTAGACGATCATTTACGGCAAGCGAATCCGTTAGTGTTTGTCGATACTCCTCAAGATATGCGTTGTGACTTTTCGACTGTTGTTATGGCAAAAGAGCAGTTCAAAGGAGAAATATCTTACCAGCAGGTCGCCATCTTATTACCTCAGATGCAAAAATTACTGGAAGAGCTCGGCGGGATGTTTGCGAGTTGGTTCACACCCGATGTTTCTGGTGTCACACTCGAATTTGCCAATAATTTGAATTCGATCATTCAGTTGAGTAACGGCGAAACCATTAACATAGAAAATGGCAAAGCCCAAGTGGATCTCAGTCAACTGGGTGAAGGTGGATCGATGCAGTTACCACAAGAAACGGTTCGCGTGTTACCTTATCTTCCCAAAGCGAAACATTAGACATGTTGGGCTAATATCAATAGGGCTGCATTCGCAGCCCTTACTCGTTTTATCTTTGTAGGAATATCAAAGATTGGTGACATCCAACTTCAAACTAGGATCAAACTCCATCACGCTATCCTCATCTTCGAGCGCTAGGATTGGCATCTCTTCTTTATCAAAACCAATGTCGCCGCCATTAATAACGCCTGAATCACGGTTAATCGACTTAAAGTCAAACAACTTGAAATCAGCCAAATGGCTAGGCACTACATTTTGCATTGCACTAAACATGGTCTCGATGCGCCCAGGGAACTGTTTATCCCAGCCATTTAGCATTTGCTTAATGTTTTGACGTTGCATGTTTGGCTGAGAGCCACATAGATTACATGGAATAATCGGATACTCTCGCATGTTCGCATATTTGATAATGTCTTTTTCACGACAGTAGGCTAGAGGGCGAATTACCACATGTTCACCGTTATCAGACACAAGTTTAGGTGGCATTCCTTTGATCTTTCCACCATAAAACATGTTCAAAAATAGCGTTTCTAGAATGTCGTCACGGTGATGGCCTAACGCAATTTTCGTCGCACCGAGTTCTTTGGCTGTACGGTACAAAATACCGCGGCGTAAGCGTGAACAAAGTGAGCAGGTGGTTTTCCCTTCAGGGATCTTATCTTGAACAATAGAATACGTGTCTTCTTCGACAATTTTATATTCAACGCCTAGCTGCTCTAAGTACTGCGGCAGAATGTGTTCAGGGAATCCGGGCTGTTTTTGATCAAGATTCACGGCAATAAGCTCAAAGCTAACAGGGGCACTTTTCTGAAGGCTCATTAGAATATCCAGCATGGTAAAGCTATCTTTACCGCCAGAAAGACATACCATAATACGGTCGCCATCTTCAATCATATTAAAGTCAGCAATGGCTTGACCCGTATTACGACGGATACGCTTCTGAAGTTTATTGAAATTATATTGTTGAGCTTTGGTGCGCTCTTGAATTTGCTCAGTCATCAGTGTCTGGTCTTTAATCTTTAAAACAAAATAGAGTGCGTATGATACGGATAAATAGCGCAGATGCCAGATCTAACAAGTAAGGAAGATAAAAAATCCCCCTCGTCTATGACAAGGGGGATCGATGATAGATCGGGCCATTTTAAATAGAGGTTTTAGGATCTAAAGGGCTCACGTAGCCATGCGGCTTTAATGCTAAAACATCACAGTTAATTTTATCAATGACTTGTTCTGCCGTGTTGCCAATAAATACTGCCGATAACCCTGTACGCCCCGTCGTACCAAGAATAACCATCGCCGCATTGAGCTTTTCAGCTGCTTGAGGAATGACGTCTTCAGGCAAGCCTTGTTCTACAAGTGTTTGAGATTCATCTATACCATGCTTTTGTCGCAATGCTTTCATTGCCATCAAATGGTGACCACGAACAGCATCAGTGTAGGTCATTGGATCAAACTCGGGCAGCTCAATGGTAATATTCGCAGGCGTAATAGGGTATGAATTCACAAGATAAGGCGTCGCACCTAAACGAGTGGTGAGGCTTTTTAGTTGTTCAACCATGCAATCATTTAAATCAATATGAGCCGGATTTTCTGACCCCACATGTACCGAAGCGATTATATTCGCATTCTGTGGCCAATCTGAATTTTTAACCAATAGCACTGGAGTTGGGCATTTACGCAATAAGTGCCAATCTGTCGGTGTAAAAATAACGGATTCCAGGACATCATGCTTGCGCGTCCCTTTGATCAGAATGTCATGTTCTCCGTAAAATATCTCAGCAATAATCGCTTCATAAGGGCGGTTATGCCACACCACTTTTACTTCAAATTGAATCGAACTATCAATATACGATTCAGCTACTTTCCTCATCCATTGCTCGCGCTGATGGATAACACCACGTCGCATAGCATCACGTTCATCAACAGAGAGCATCGACGTCATGTCATAAGAGAAATCATAAATAGATAGAAAAAATGTAATGTGGCTAGAAGACGTGCTTTGCTGCGCTAACTGTATGGCTCTGGCAAGGGCGGGTTGTTCATCGTGGTTGATGTCAGCAACCACCAGAATCTTGCTATAAATACTCATATCGACTCCTTAATTATGGAGGAGGGCGTTAGAGTTACTTTAGCTCATAACCAGCGAGAATTTTAGAAAAAAAGAGAGTTTTTAACAGAAGTATGACGTAGCTCATTTAAGAGCTACCTCATTGAAGTTACTTAGTTTCTTTAGATACGCCTGCCAGTTCCATCAGTTGGTCATGGTCAAGGATTGTGATGTATTTGCCTTTAACGCTAAGGATTTCAGACTTCTGAAAACGGCCGAGTAGACGACTGATCGTTTCAACAGTGAGACCAAGGTAATTACCGATATCACCACGAGTCATTGTCAGACGAAACTCTCTAGGGCTAAAGCCGCGCTGAGAGAAACGAGTCGACAAGTTATAAAGAAAAGCCGCCAATCTTTCTTCTGCATTCTTTTTAGATAGCAGAAGAATCATCTCTTGGTCACCCTTAATTTCATTACTCATCAAGCGCATAATTTGCTGACGTAACTTAGGCATTTTACCCGAAAGATCATCAAGAATTTCGTAGGGTATTTCGCATACCATTGATGTTTCTAGAGCCTGAGCAAAGCTAGGATGAGAATCATCAGTGATCGCGTCAAAACCAACTAAATCACCCGCTAAATGAAACGCAGTGATTTGTTCATCACCTTGCTCAGTAATGGTATAACTTTTAATTGTACCTGAGCGAATAGCGTAGAGAGACTTAAGGTCGTCACCAGCTTTAAATAGCTCTTGGCCCTTTTGGATAGGTTTTTTACGCTCAATAATTTGATCAAGTTGATCAAGTTCAGATTCATTGAGAGTAAAAGGAATACAAAGCTGGCTAATGCTGCAATCTTGACAGTGAATTGCACAACCACCAGATTGAATGCGCTTTGCCGCTGGCTTATCAGAAATCATAACAACCTTTCACTTTTTGATGTACATCAATATTTTAGCACCCATTACCCCTAAAGGATAGCGAAAAAAGATGCCATAAATCAGACAGCTACCACGTAGATGATAAAATACTCACTGCTCCATAACCCGTGTATAGACCATAGAGTATGATAAAAATCGCAGCAAAATGACGAAATATGAATGATTGTTGAATGTTCTTCAAACGGGTCGCTCCGTAACCAACAAGAAGCATCGCAGGTAAGGTTCCCAAACCAAAAGAGGCCATAACCAGTGCCCCAGACAGCGCACTACCGGACACCACAGACCAAGTCAGTACCGAGTAAACTAGCCCACAAGGTAACCATCCCCAGATAAACCCAAAAGGGAGAGCGAACCACGTTTTCCTAAGCGGGAGCAATGATTGCCCAAAAGGCGAAATAAAACTCCAGATTTTTTGCCCAACCTTCTCCAGCTTCAACAGACCAAACCACCAACGCCCAACATATAATCCAAGTACAATCATTAGGCCTGCCGCAATGAGCCTCAACCAAATCAACGCATGATTAAGTGTAGAGAATTCGGATAGCGAGGCGGCGAGGCCTCCTAATAAACCGCCAAACAGCATATAGCTGGCAATACGCCCAAGGTTGTAAAAAACAAGCAGTATTGGGAGTCGATCACTGCGCTTTTCACCTAAGGTCAAAAGAGAAGCAATTCCGCCACACATTCCCATACAGTGGCCAGCTCCAAGTAAACCGATAAAGAAAGCACCAATCCAATCTGCGGTCATTTTTTCTCTTCTTTTGATGAGGTAAGTTCATCTTCATCAAACAAAATATTGTGTCCTTGGCGTTCTAAATCTTCAAACTGTTCGCTTTTTACTGCCCATAAAAAGATGATGACGGCGATCGTAACCAAAACGATCGCTATGGGGATCAATATATAAAGACTTTCCATCTACTTATCCCTCTTTTTGAGTAGTCGAAGAGAATTAGATACCACAATAATCGAACTCGCCGACATGCCCACAACGGCAATGTAAGGAGCAACCAGCCCCGCAACGGCGAGTGGCAAAACAATAATATTGTATCCAAGTGACCACGCTAAATTTTCCCGAATGATTTTGCGAGCTTTTAACGCTAAGCTTCTGGCTTCCAATAATCTGTCGAGTTTATCACCAAGTAAAACCATATCAGCGGATGCTTTTGCGACATCGGTTCCACCACCCATAGCGACTGATAAGTGCGCACCAGCAAGCGTTGGCGCATCATTAATGCCATCGCCAATCATCATGGTGATATCATCATCTGGTAACGACTTTAAGTAACTCAGTTTATCTTCTGGTTTGGCATTCGATACGACAATATCGATATCCATTTCAGCGGCCACACTTTGGGCATTGACTTGAGAATCCCCCGTTAATAGCGTGATCTTAATTCCTTCCTGATGGAAACGATCGATAAATTGTTTCGCTTCACTACGGATAGGATCGCGGTACGTGAAGGTCGCAATGTGTTGCCCGTTGAGCGACAGATAAATACGATTTGCTCGATCGTCACTGATGTCGTTCAAAACAAATTCGGCGCTGCCGATACGAACATCGCCGCCTAAATATTTACCTTGAATACCAGACCCAATCATATTCTGCACATGCTCAACACGAAACTCGTCATTACGATATTGCGCAAACGCTCTGGCAATGGGGTGATTGGCATGATGCTCCAAAGCAGCGGCTAGCGCCAAACAATGGTTTTCGTCTATATCACCATGCAACTCAACGTCACTAATTTCGATATCACCACGGGTCAACGTTCCCGTTTTATCAATAATCAAATGGTTAACTTTGCAAAGTGTTTCAAAGACATGGTTTTTTCTCAATAAAATACCAAAGTCACCCATTCGTGATGTAGCGCAAGTGATGGCTGTGGGGGTGGCAAGAGAAAGCGCGCACGGGCAGGTTGCCACTAAGACCGCTAACATGATCCAAAATGCATCTTCAGGTTTTGTCTGGTGCCAATAAAACCAAGTGGCTGCTGCAATAATCAAAATTACAGCCACAAAATATCTCGCGACAATATCAGCAATTTCTGCAATCTTAGGCTTAGACATTTGAGCTTCATCTTGCAGTCTAACAATATTGGAAATAACGGAATCCGCTTTAGATGCAGTGACTTCCAACTCGAAAGATTCATCGCCATTTAATGTACCAGCAAAAACAGCATCACCGACTGTTTTGACAACTGGTACTGATTCACCGGTCAACATTGATTCATTAATATGAATACGCCCATTCAACACTCGACCATCAGCAGGGACGTGTTCTCCAGGCAACACGCGAATTCGATCACCAAGAGCTAGAGTTTTTACAGGCACTTGACGGCCATCCAACGTAGTTGCAACCGCAGGGATCAATTTCAGTAAATTGCCGCTAGCCGCCGCGGCTTTTCTACGCGCCCGCATCTCTAAAAATCGTCCAACCAATAAGAAAAAGGTAAACATTGAAATGGATTCAAAAAAGACTTCGCCTTGTTCAGTCACTGTCGCTATCAGACTCGCAACGTACGCAAAAATAAGAGCAATAGAAACAGGGACATCCATACCTAATGTTCTGCCTCTAATGCTTCGCCAAGCATTGAGGTAAAAGGGAAGGGCAGAGTATAAAAGTACGGGGGTTGCAAAGATCAAGCTAACCCAACGAAAATAATTGCGAAACTCAGAATCAAGATCACCGAAGACCTCAAGATAGAGCGCCACAGCAAGCATCATCACTTGCATGGTGGCTAGGCCTGCAATACCCAAGCGATAAAGATATTGCTTCATTGATTGATGGTAGGCTGCCTCATGTGCGTCTGCTTCAAAAGGGGCAGCCTTATAACCTAATTTATGAATAGTGGAGAGTAATTCACTGAGTCGTGTTTGTGTCTTATCCCAACTGAGTAAAGCACGGTTGGTAGTGGTATTGACCCTTATCGAAATTACCCCATTTTTATGAGAGAGTTGTTTTTCAATTAACCAAGCACAAGCCGCACAGGAAACACCTTCTAACGATAACGTTACTTCGGACGTTTCGTTGTCGTTACGAACGAACTCTGCTTGTACATCGTCATTATCATAATGAATGAGTGCTTTGAGCTGCTCTGGCACAAGCTCCACTTTATCTGCAGTGGTCGTTCGGTATTGGTAATAAGATACTAGGCCACTCTCTACAATGGTTTTAGCCACGGTTTCACAACCGGGACAGCACATATCTCTGCTTTCACCTAGAATATCAACTTTATAATCCGTGTTGGCTGGTACATCTTCACCACAGTGGTAACACGCTTTGCACATAGTTTAATTCATTAATTGAGTAGAAGTTGGCATTGGAAACGTTACACGACCTTGGATTAACCACTCCTCATTGTGAGGAGTGAGTTCGATGAACCAAGGGCCTTGTAACGGGGCAGGCAGGGTAATGCGATATATACCTTGTGCATCCGATGCGACAAGTTGTGTGAAATCACGGTCTGGCAGTGTCCGATGAGCAAACATCATTTTAATCGCGGGGTAGTGTTCAAGCTCACCTTTATTAAATTTGAAGATAATATCATTACCCTCAGAGTAGACTTTCGAGCTGAGCTTTAATGCTTTCGCTTCGTTAATTTTTGATAGGTCAATATTAATGCCTTTGCCTTTTTTGTAGTAATCCTCTGTCACCAATGACACTGAATTCTGAGAAAAGACGATAACCGTTGCAATCGTCCATATCACCACAGTTAACGGTAAGATGATCAGAAACCACGGCCAGAATTGTTTATACCAAGGAGTTACCATAAAAAAGTTCTCAACAACAAAATAAAGAAGGCTTATTAAAAAGAGAAGAAAGACAGCCCTAATAAAGAGCTGCCTTTGTTGTGCAATTAGTTCTCTGTATTGCTTAAACTCCACACGTAAGCAGCAACCAATTGAACTTTATCTTCACCGAGAATGTCATTCCAAGCAGGCATAACACCTGATCGGCCATGTATGACCGTTTGAGTAACATCGGCTCTTGAGTCACCAAATAACCAATCGTTATCAGTAAGATCAGGTGCTCCAAACGCAGGGTTACCTTTACCATCCGTACCATGACAAGCGGCGCAAACGACGAAGCGAGCTTTACCTGCTTCCGCTTCTCGAACGTTCACAGAACGCCCAGAAAGGCTTAGGGTATAACTCACCACTTCCTTCACACCTTGCTCACCGAGGACATCTTTCCAAGCTGGCATTTGTCCAATACGACCATGTCGGATAGTGGTCACAATCGCTTCTGGTTCACCACCATATAACCAAGCATTATCGGTTAGATTCGGAAAGCCTTTTTGACCACGAGCGTCAGAACCATGACACTGAGAGCAGTTTTGTAAGAATAAACGCTGACCAACCTTCAATGCATCAGAATCTGCTGCAATTTCAGGAATAGGGCGTAAATCCGAACCGCCGCCAGTATAAGCTAAGCGTTTAAATGCTTCACCAAAGTAGGTGTTTGCGTCATCTAACTCTTTTGCATACTGTACTAACACTTTATTGTTTTGCGCATTTGCAATCGAGGCTTTGGACTCATCAAGAGAGCGAATGGTTTGATCTGAACTTTGCCAACCAAGTACGCCCTTAAAACTACCTAACCCAGGATAGAGGGTCAGATAGATAGCGGCAAAAATAAACGTACTAATAAAAAGATAGGTCCACCATTTAGGCAGAGGGTTGTTGAGCTCACGAATACCATCGTATTCATGGCCCATATCCGAGCCTTCTTCCACTCCCATTTTGTCTTTTAAACACCAAACGAGCAGAATCGCACAGCCCAGCAAAGTTCCCACCGTAATGATGATGACCCATAGACTCCAAAATGTCGTCATTGTTTAGTCACTCCTTGTTCCTTAGAGGATTTGGGCTGTTCATCGGCAAAAATGAGGTTAGCCGCTTCATCGAAACGAGCTTTACGGTTTTTGCCATAGGCCCACCACACTACGCCTATAAAACAGACGAACAGCACTATGGTCCAAATACTGTGAATAGTACCGATATCCATAACTACCCCTTACTTCATTGCGTGACCAAGAGATTGAAGATAAGAAATGATTGCATCCATTTCTGATTTCCCTTCGACATCTTTTGCTGCATTCGCGATTTGTTCATCGGTATACGGCACACCAAACTGATTACGGAATAATTCAAGTTTGCTTTGCGTAAGCTTGCCGTCCAACACATTTTTTGCTAGCCAAGGAAAACCGGGCATGTTTGATTCAGGAACCAGTTCGCGAGGATTAGTCAAGTGAACTCGATGCCATTCATCAGAATAACGACCACCAACACGAGCCAAATCAGGCCCAGTCCGCTTCGAACCCCACACAAATGGATGCTCCCAAACACTTTCACCAGCCACCGAATAATGACCATAACGCTCCGTTTCGGAACGGAATGGGCGAATCATTTGGCTATGGCAAACGTTACAACCTTCGCGAATATAGATATCACGGCCTTCAAGTTGCAGCGCAGTGTAGGGCTTAAGATTTTCAACAGGCTCAGTAGTTTGCTTTTGGAAAATCAATGGCGTGATTTCAACCAAGGCTCCCCAACTGATGGCAAAAATAATGAAAATAGCCAGTAAACCGACATTACGTTCGATGATTTCATGGCGATTATTAGAACTCATTCTTTCATCTCCTTATGCCGGTTGAGGAATAGCTTTTAAGCTATTATCTGGTGCAAAAACCGTTTTATACGTGTTGTAAGCCATCAGGAACATACCTGCTAAGAAGATAAATCCACCAATGAATCGAACGGTATAGAATGGGTAAGAGGCTTGGACAGACTCAACAAAACTGTACGTTAACGTACCGTCAGAGTTAACAGCACGCCACATCAGGCCCTGCATAACACCTGAAATCCACATCGCAACGATGTAGAGCACCGTACCAATAGTCGCTAACCAGAAGTGAGCATTGATTAGACCAACAGAGTACATACGCTCTTGGTTAAATAGGCGAGGGATTAAATGGTATACCGAACCAATCGACACCATTGCCACCCAACCTAGAGCTCCAGAATGCACGTGACCAATAGTCCAGTCGGTGTAGTGTGACAGTGCGTTAACTGTCTTAATCGACATCATTGGTCCTTCAAACGTAGACATTCCGTAGAATGACAATGAAACGATGAGGAATCGTAAGATTGGGTCATAGCGCAGTTTATGCCAAGCACCAGATAACGTCATAATCCCGTTAATCATCCCGCCCCATGAAGGAGCAAACAACACCAACGACATCACCATGCCAAGTGACTGAGTCCAGTCAGGCAGAGCAGTGTAGTGTAAATGGTGCGGACCAGCCCAAATGTAAAGAGAGATCAAAGCCCAAAAGTGAACAATCGATAAACGGTATGAATAAACAGGGCGTTCAGCTTGTTTTGGTACAAAGTAATACATCATACCAAGGAAGCCGGCAGTAAGCAGGAAACCCACCGCATTATGACCATACCACCACTGAACCATAGCATCCACCGCCCCAGCGTAAACTGAATACGATTTACCCATAGAAACAGGGATTGCCATGCTATTTACAATATGTAATACAGCAACAGTAAGGATAAAAGCTCCGAAGAACCAGTTTGCCACATAGATATGTGCCGTCTTACGTTTGACGAGTGTTCCAAAAAACACTATCGCATAAGATACCCATACAAGAGCAATGGCGATATCAATTGGCCATTCTAATTCCGCGTATTCTTTACCGGAGGTATAACCCAAAGGTAAAGTTATTGCTGCAGATAAAATAATGGCTTGCCATCCCCAAAAGGTGAAGGGCACAAGAGGACCACCAAATAGACGAGTTTGACAAGTACGCTGAACAACATAATAAGATGTTGCAAAGAGGGCACTTGTACCAAACGCAAAAATAACCGCATTAGTATGCAGAGGACGTAAGCGACTGTACGTCAACCACGGCGTATCAAAGTTTAGCTGTGGCCAAACTAATTGAGCGGCAATCAAAACACCTACAGCCATACCAACAATACCCCAGAGAATAGTCACTAAGGTAAATTGCCGAACAACTGTATAGTTGTAGTTTTGTTCAAGCTGCTTTTCTTGGCTCATTTGCATGCTTCCAATTTCTAATTAACTACACTTTACTTCCAACACGACACATGTCGTAATGCCCCCCAAATCCACAATAGAAATACTGCTTTATCAGAACGTTACTATCTATTGCTGACTTTAAAAAAAGTGGCATTTTCAACCGTCAACTATACTGCAATTAACAATTCAATGACAGAGTAGTAACCTTACAGTTGTTCAGGATTTGGCCTTTTATTTCAAAACTTTGAAGTTTGTTACACGAGGAAGGAAGCATCATGGCTTCAGAAAAGCTTACAAAACACAGGTTTGCTCAAATACTAATCACATTACTCATTCTTTTGGTCGCTTTTTTCTGGAGGACTTTTTCTTATCAAAACGTCGACATGACAAGCTGCACTCCAACACCAAATTGTTCTGTATTTGTAAATGAACAGGAAATTATAGTGATTAAAGATGATAAAAACCCAAATCAATACATAATTGGGCCACGAATTCCTGAACTAAAAATACATACAAATGGAACACTTATTCAACATTCCGACCACTGGATAATCCAACCAAATTCACCCAATAAACCTATAACTTTCAAGATAATTGGAAAAAGATCCTCGATATAAACTCTTACAAAAATAAAACATGAACCCAATCTGGTTCTTGGATTGATCAGCATAAATAATAACTAGAATGAAATCTTCGATTATCAGACTAGTTATTAGGTATTTTATGGTAAATACTGATTTATGTTTAATGTCATGAGGATAGATAGAAAAGAGGAACTAAAATATGATCATTTGTAATTTAACATAATATGCATAATGCGTACTGTGATATGGCTTCTGTTTTGGTGCTAACCATTAGCGCCAATGCTCCGCAACCCATTGATATTGTTCTTAATCCTAGCCCGTTGTGCTTTTTTGCTATGTGTTCCCATAGCTGTTTTATTCTTGGGTTTTCGTTGCGGTCTGAGTGACATCCTAGTAGTGCCAGTTCTGGCTCTATTCCTGCGTTTTCTGCGAGAAAAACCGCTTCTTCATCAGTAACATAGCGAATGCCTTTTCTTATATTGCTTATCTTCTGTGGTGACAGATTCAAATCGTGAGCAATTTGCTTGTCTTGTATGTAGTTTTTAGCCTTTTTATAAGCGTCTAACAGTTCATTGGCATACATGAGCACCTCCTTTCTTTTCTTCATTCTAGCTGTTTAATCCTGATTTTTCGCTATTGATAATCCTGATTAATCGATATTACAATCCTGATAAATCGATATTTGACTGCCTTGGGCGCTTGCTCTTGACGCTCTCGCCCTTGGTGGTCAATCCCTCAATCAGTCAAGGTGGTTGTTATGGCAATTTCAGTTAAGAAAGCTAAGTTATCAAACTCAATGAATCCGTTTGTGATTATTCAGTTAACTTCAAATCACTTTCTTTCTTCAAACGGCTCTTATGGCTCCAATCGTTTTGCTATCACTCCATGTCGCCTTAACGCCGTTAAGCTTCCTCTTGTTACTGCTAACTCTGTTTTGCATCAAGTTAAGCGTGAATTTCCTCTAGCTCAAATCTCTTATGAGGTTCGTTAATCATGCCAATCCAAATCAAACCACTTAAAAAACGCCCTGTGTACTTTGAGCATCACCAAGAGGGCTATTGGTGCTCGGTCGACGGTATTCCTGAGTATTTTAAGAACAAACACGAAATGTACATGTTTGCTTGTAACGAATCTCGTGAACTCATTGAAATCACTCATGAGAATGAAAGAACTTTGCGCGCCTCTGGTGCTTTTGAGCCTAATTATGAATAAGACAATCATTGACTATTTGAGTTTCTCTGGCTCTCCGCTTCTTCTTGAGCGTTGTAAAGAAATGGCAAAGCAGCGTTTTACGCTATCTCAAGCGCCTAACGTGTTTGAGTCTCAAACTACTGTAGCTGTCGCTAGTCGTGAGAATACAAAGATTCGTTACTTTGCTGAAAACTTGGCTCAAGTGCTTGGTTGCAATGAAATGGAAAACTTCGCTAATCGTGATTTGTACTATGCCTCACTGGATAAAAAGCTGGTTGAGTGTGATATGGAAATCGCAACGGATTGTACTTTTAATGAGTGCTATCAACAGCTCATTTCTAACATTGGCATTGATATGTTAGACGTGCTTTGTCACTTTGAAGTTGAGTCATTTGTTGAGCTACTTAATGAAGAGATCACTTATAAAGACAACCATTGGACGCTTGAGCGTCGCGGCGGTTTCTCTGGTTATTCTCACAGTGCGCTATTGCTTTGTAACGGCTCTCAAGCGGGTTTAGTTGCTTGGGGCGCGGCTAACTTTGGTTTCTATGTCTCGTTCTCTGGCTCTGGTTGCTCTGCAATCAAAATGGATGTTTTACATAAAGCATTAAAGCAAATGCCTTATGTAAAGCTGACACGTGTTGACGTGGCTTATGATGATTTGCAGGGTGCTATCACGGTCCCTTACTTACGCGAACAATACGAAAACGGTGAGTTTATCACTCGTGGCGCTCCTCCTAGTTACAGCTATTTTGAGTCGGGTTCTTTGGTTACTCGCGATGAGTCAAAAAAATACGGTGTGGTTCCCGATAAGGGCCGAACGCTTTATGTTGGCCAACGTCAAAACGGCAAGTTATTTCGCGGCTATGAGAAAGGCAAACAAATGAAATCCATTGAGTATCCTGATTGGGTACGCTTGGAGGTTCAAATAGGCAATAAGTCTCGCGTTATTCCGCTTGATATTTTAATTGATAGTGATGCTTATTTTACGGGTGCGTACCCTGCTCTAGCTTCCGTTCTTGAAAATGTTGAGCCTAAGCGTATTCCAATTGCTCGTGTAATCGCTAACGCGCAAATACATCGCTATACAGAAATCGCAAAAAAACAGTACGGCAAATTTATTAACTTTTTAAATTTAATGCATCAAGATTCTGAGCACGTTATTAAATTAATGACTGACGGATTCTTAATAACTGACATTCCCGACCGTTTAAAAATTCCGCTATGGTCGGAATCAACTGGAGATATATAACATGGGTAAATTAACAGTAGTCGTAATTGGTTGTGAACATTCCAAGGGTTTAGCTAAGGCAACCAATAAGCCTTATGATTTCGCTCAGGTTAATTATTTAAAACCAAATGAGGGTTGGAGTTCTGATAAAGGTTCTTGTCTTGCTTTTGGTTTAACGCAACAACAAATTGCAATGAATCCTCAACCCAGTTTGCTTGCTGAGTTTCAAAAACTTCAGGGTAAATTTCCGCTAACTTGCGATTTAATGCTTGATGCTGACCCGTCCAATCCTCAGCGTAATATTGTTGTCGATATTAAGCCTCACGCTTAGGTTTTTTATTTATGTCTAACTGCGTAATACAATACAACGGCTATTTAATGCTTGCCCCACAAGGGTTTGATTGTACTTACGTCATATTAACGCCTAGTGAGTTGGAACAATTACAAAGCAATTCGCTAGGTTCGTTAACTATCGACCCTCAATTATATGCAGACGTAACAGGTTATTTATTGTTGTCTTTTGTGTCTGGTCATATTTTGGGTCGAATCTTAAAGAGTCTCGGAAGAGGCTAAACATTAACTTAATAAGTGAGTAAATATTATGGCTACTACAGTAACAGATACAATCAATGCAGCAATCACTGCTGGTCAAGCTAACTATACCATCGTAGTTGTTGGGCTAATTGCACTCGCTGCTATTGGCTTTGGTCTTCGTGCGATTATCCGCGTCATGAACGGCTAATCATGCTAGAGCTTGTTTCGGACGTCATCACTGTTCTTATTGCTTTGTCTACTGGTGGGGCGTTCGTTTACGGGGTCTACACTGGTATCAACGCCTCCTGATTGGGGGCGTTTTTCTTAATTCTGGGGGGTTACATGCGTAGCGCAATCAATACCGCTCTTTTCATTCTCTTCTTACTGCTCGCGTTCCTGACCTCCGTCGCGTCTCATGCTGCTGATTGTCCTATCGGTATTGTTAACACTTCTGTCAGTTGGGTTTGGTCAAAATATGGTAATCGCCCTTACGTTTGCTCTTCTAATTGTAAGTCTGTTCCTGATTCTCTTGTTCTTTGCTTGCCCGACGCCGATTCATGTTCGTCTGATTTTATTACTGATGGTTCTGCGTGTCCCGATTCAAACGGAATGGTTTCCGGCGGTGAGTATCCCGATATTCCTGAGCCTCCAGTTGCCGAATTAATCCCTAAGTTTACTAATACTAATCCGGATTCCGCATCTGTATTTACTGCTCAAAACTTATATAAATTAAATTACTTTGCTGATGGTGTTGATACTGTTAGCGCTGACCTTGAGAGATTTAAAGAGTTTCTTAATGTAACCAATCGTAATTTAAATAACGCTTCTCATACGGTCTCTTCTAATACTCGAATTATTGATTCTGGTTTTTTACATATAGAGAACAAGCTCAATGCCACGAACACAAAAGTTGATGGATTATATTCTAAAATGCAAGAGGTAAAACAGGCTGTTGATGGTATTGATTCTGGTGGCGGTACAGGTGGCGGTGGTTCTGTTGATGTTACAGCGATAAAAAATTCTATTGATAATTCATTGGTTCCAAACTCTTATATATTAAATAACAATATTCAAACAATGACGGGTCGATTGGATAATATAAAAAACTCGTTAGATAATAACCACAATTCACAAACTAATTTCTTTGCTAGAAAAATGGACGAACTAATCTCGGCTGTTGGTAGTTCTGGCGGTGGTGATGGTGATGGTGATGGTGGTGGTGATAATTCTGGTGTAATCAATGCGCTTAACAATCAAACTACTGAGCTTAAAGGTGGTTTAAACTCTCTTAGTCAAGGTATTGACAGCCTTAACGATGCGCTCTCCACTGGCTCTTATGTTAGTCGTGAGTTCAAAGGAAAAGTCGACTTCGATACTGTTGGCCTTTATAAGCCTGATTTGCTTGAGTCCGTTCTTGCTGATACTGAAGAGTTAAAACAGCAATATGAGCAACAAATTGATGAGTTTAAAAAGATATTTAGCTTTGATGTATCGCAATTAAACAGCGGTCAATATAAAGAGCATTCATTAGACTTTGTATTACCCAACGGAAAACAATTAAATTTAAAGTCCGGCGTATTGCCTGCTTTTATTGACCAAGCTAATTTAATTGCTGCTGTAATCTTGTTTATTGCATCAGTTATTGCAGTCAAAGCAATTCTAGGGAGTCGTAAATAATGGAATCATTATTATTAATCGTTCAATCAATCGGTGATTTCTTTCAGACTATCATTGATTTCTTTTTGAATATTCCAGATTACTTCGAACAACTAACCATTTTTATTAATGCTTATTATATTAAGTTGAAGTTGAAATGGATGGTTTATTCTTTGGTCTTTGCCTATAAAACCGCCTCATATTTATTAAATGATATTGGCTTCACTCAAATAATCATATTAACGTTTAATGCTTTGCCCGACGAGTTGCGCTTTTATGCTTTCCTTTTCAAGATACCACAGGCGATAAACATCATATTTACAGGCTTTACCACTGCGTTTGTTATTTCAGTGTCGAGGTTTTAACGATGGCTATCACGATTAGAACTGGCCCGAATGGCTCTTATAAATCCGCTTATACTGTCTATTTTGTTATCTTTGAAGCCTTAAAGGCGGGGCGCGTTGTTGTCACTAACATTGAAGGGATGCAACCGCTCGATGTTATTCAAAAGCGCCTTAATATTGAGTTTCCGTCTACTACTCGTCTTATCCGTATCTTCTCAAGGGATGCAAAAGGGATTGAACTCTGGCAACATTTTTTCTGCTGGTGTCCTCTTGGCGCACTGATTGTTATTGATGAGTGTCAGGATATTTTCTCTAAAAACATTGGGTTCAGGATGGATAAAGTTTTCTATCGACCTTTATCTGAGTTTCTCCCTAATTTACCTAAAGATTACGAATCATTTTTTTACTCTCGTTATACTCCGGCCGATATGAGTCAACTTGACGCGGCTGAGGTTGACGACCGAGGCCAAGCGGAATATGACGACCAAGGCCGTATCATTTACCCATTCTCGTTTAACGAGGGCTTTATGCGCCATCGTAAATACAACTGGGATATTGAGTTGTTATCGCCTGACTGGGGTCAAATAGATACTGCTATCCGCGCATGTTCTGAACAATGTTTTCTACATAAAGGACGTGATCAATTCTTTTGGGCAAAGCGTAACCCGCTCATTTATAAACATCCTAAAAACTCATCTACTCCCGTCGTTCCTAAGGCCAAAGACCCTAATCTAATTAATAAAAAAATCCCGATTGATGCGTTTCTACTTTATAAGTCCACGGCTACTGGTATTGCTCGCGGCGCTGGTGCTTTGAATCTCTTGTTATATAACCCGAAAGTATTTTTATCTTTGTTGCTTGGTTTAATTTGTGTGGGGTGGTTTATTTATGGTTTATCCGGTCTGGTTTTTGGTTCTTCTTCGGAGATTCAGGACGCGCAAGCGAACTCGACTCAATCTAGCGTTTCTCAATCGTCCAGTGTCAGCAATAAAGCGGATTCTTCGTCTAATTCTTCTGTATCTCGCAGTGGGGATAGCGATAAGGCTGCTGGTGGTTCCAATAATTCACTTGTTTCTGGGCGTTTAGATGGTTTGCGTTCGATGCTTGGCTTGTATGATATTCAAAACTTGTACTACACGGGGCATACAACAAAGAGAGGGCCAAACGGTTTCAAGTTCTTTATTACGTTGGAAGCCAAAACACCCGAGGGAACGTATTATTTTGATGATACGTTTCTCGCGGCCAACGATATCAAATATGCTCACTATGATGATTGCTTGCTCAAGCTGACAAAAGACAACATGAATCTAAACGTATTTTGCAAACCGCGCGCATTAGATGCTCCAAATATTGAGCGAGCTGAGGTAAAGTTAAATTCATTATTTTAGCTTATAGCCAAATATGACGGACGCACGACGACGAAGACTAAGGAGGAGGAGGACGGAATATGGCGTTTATATATTATTTCAAGTAATTAAAAATAATATAATTACAAGTCTTGACATTTTAATGTTGTGATTTGAATTGCAATAATAAATTATTAATTACATGTAATTACATCTTGCATTTTATGTTCGTTCCTGTGCTTTATTTTAAGCTATTTTATTAAATACCTTTACTAATATAAAGGGTCTTAATTATCGCTCTTAAAATTGCGCACATTAATTATTTAACATTTACGCCTAAAATATTCATTGCGCCCTTTAGGCGCTTTTGCATTATTCAAGCGCTCACTGTTCTGAGCATCGCAGATATAAGCAATGCACGTAGTGCAAGCGCTGCACCAAGCCGCTCGCCTCTGCTCATTGGTTCTCTTGATTCAATCGGCGCGGTTAGTATCTGCCAATGCTTCTCGACATGCCGCCACATCTCGCCCTCCTAGGCCGCTCTTTCTGCTTTGTTTCGTGTTAGGCGTTGGTTATAGTCGTAGACATTGGATTTAAAGCGTGTGGGCTTTGCGAGTGTCGAGCAATGCCCTTTGTGTGGAGCCGCAAGGCGCACCCCGTATAGTAATACGGGGTGAAAGTCTCACCCAGTTAATAACTATGTATTGCGTTTACTTTCTGAATCAGAAAGCTTGATTTGAAAATCTATTGGTCGTAGCCTCTATGTGCTAGGTTTTATATGTCAAGGATCTGAAATGGCTAAGTTTTTAAATACAAGTGCTACAAATTACTATCTCGAAGAACTGATTAAGAACGCATCAGAGAGGCTTATTCTTATTAGTCCGTTTCTCAAATTGAATGATCGAATAAGGGAGCTCCTCGAAGATAAAGACCGGTTAAAAATTGATATAAGAATCGTGTATGGTAAAAGTGAGTTACAACCCGATGAAATAAATTGGCTTAAAGGGCTATCTTTCGTGCGCACTAGCTTTTGTAAGAATCTACACGCCAAATGCTATATAAATGAGAGTTCTTGCATCATTACAAGCTTAAACCTGTACGAGTTCAGCCAAGTGAATAACAACGAAATGGGTATTTTTATTAATCGTGAATTGGATCCGGAGCTCTATAAAGATTCATATGACGAAGCACAACGTATCATTCGCATAAGTGATGAAGTGAGAATCTCTCTTGAAAAAGTTTCAGCTATCTCATCAGAATCCGAAGATGATGAAGAACTTGCTACTTCAAATGAACAAACTAAAGTTACCTCTTCAAAACTGGCTAAAAAATATAAACTTAAAACTGATGATTTTCTCAATCTGTGCGTGGTTAAGGGCTATCTGGCTTTAGATAATGGGAAGCATATTTTGACTGATTCTGGCAAAGAGCAAGGAGGCGAGTTCAAGCACAGCAAGCGATTCGGTCCATATTTCATTTGGCCAGAGATACTTGACATTGTGTAATTTAGCTTACATTTAAATACAATCCTACGGGGGTACTTTCCAGCAATCCATAAGGGATCGCGGTCACTTTGCTTCTAGCCTTTCAAAAAGTGAACCGTGCCATGTATGAATAGGCAATTAGTTGCTTTTTCTATTTTAGGCGTTATAAGTGTCAAAATGTTGATTTCTATAGGTGTATAACATGTCTGATTTATGTAGATTCAATTTTGAAACATTTGCCTACAATGTTGATTCTAATCTTTCTTCTATGGGCCTTCCGGTTATGGATTCGGCTTTTGGTGCTGCTACTTCTTCGATAGCAGCGTACTCGGCTCTTGACCATGCTTTGCATTTTGGTGGGAAGCCTCCGGCTAACATCGCCGTCGGGTTATCTGTTTTTTATGCTGGTGCGGTGCTAGGTTCTGCGGTTATGGCCGCCAATAGAGCGACTCGCTGTGATAAGAAGCAGTTGATTCAAGCTGCGAAACAGCTCGGGCTCTATGGTGGTTGGATTGATGAGGCTGTTAATAACTTTCCGCAAATTTTACGGAGCAATTAAATTATGGGATGGTTTAAAGATAAAGCCTTGCTGCTTCTCGTCGGTTTGCTTTGTGCGTTGAGCGCGTATGCTTATTTCTATTTTTTGGGTGAATGGTCTTTTTACCCGATTATAGCTGTAGGTTTGGGCTTATTTTTACATCGGTGTTATGACAAGTTCTTTGTGAAAAAACGCTGAGATAAAGCCCCTTACGGGGCTAATTTATTCCTTTATTTTGCTGATTGCTCTCGCAAATTTAAGCAGCTTAGATAGTGTTTTCACATCGTTGACCGCCTCAATTTCTAACAATGCTATACCTGCTAAAATTTCTTGGGGTGTTACAAGCTGCCCTGTCGGCAATTCCATTCTGTTATAGTGCATTTTGAATTGCTCCCAGGTTGTGCATGAACTGAGTTCGCGTCCTTTCGCCATCCTCATTAGTCGCTTACACTCCCTTGGTATCTCTTTTCCTTTATCCCACCCCTTGACCACGGTCACACTTTTAAAACAAAGTTTTGCGGTCTCTTCTTCACTTAATTTGCACTCAAATTCACGAAAAACAAAGTTTTTGGTCATTTCGTGATACTTCATGGTGATATCTCTCAGAAACGAGAGATATTATAATTAATGCGTATGCAACTGTATTAACCATAACCGCAAATAATACGCACTTTGATTTATAAACCATCATAGCAATTGAAACCATACATCCAAATTTTCATTTCACAGTGAAATCACACCTTACTCATAACTCTGCTGCATTGATTTGTATCCGTATGTATTTCTCTGGAACTTTATATTTAAATTTTTTGCCTATCTTAATTTTAGATTTTGCTTTCGCGCAGATTTGGTAATCACCGTTTGTCCCAACGCCTACAATTTCTGCATAACTTTG
This sequence comes from Vibrio sp. V15_P4S5T153, assembly GCF_963874485.1. NCBI lineage: Bacteria > Pseudomonadati > Pseudomonadota > Gammaproteobacteria > Vibrionales > Vibrionaceae > Vibrio > Vibrio sp. V15_P4S5T153. The sequence continues at coordinate 849,214 of NZ_CAWNHR010000011.1, forward strand.
AACATGCTTCATTTCGATCATCACGTCACAATATCCATCAAGCTTAGATCTATATTTTTTAAGAGCTTTAAGCGTTTGCTGTTTTATTGATTTCGCGACAGGATTACTTTCTGAATCGTCGGCATAACCCTTTGAACAGAAAACTACTATCACTAACGAAATGATAACTACACAGATTTTTTTCATCGTCGAGAACCTTTACAGAGATTTCCATCATGATATCAGCGAGTTATAAATGGACGATGTGTAAAGTTAATCGTTTCGACGATGTTCGTTTTTTAATGAAAACAATCTGTAACTTAAGAATGGCAGACTCAATGTGACTTCTTGGTTCGTTGCTCTTTTGTATGAAATCCCTGATGAGGAAAAACATTGCGAATACGCTGTTGAATTTTTTTAGGTACGTCTTTAGAAAAAACCAACTTAACACCCGTTCTCTGCTGGTAAACTTTTAGTTCGCCGCTCAAATCTGTCTTTTCAGCAATCTCAGTCACATTATGTTTAAAACTTGGAGGGAAATGACCTTTAACTTGTGCTACGACACCATCTTTGAATTTAACTCTCAATATAGGCCGATCAACAGCGACTAACCAAAAGATAACTGCAGCAGCAGCCAGAATGACATACAACATTTTTATCTCCTTTCTTATTCAGACAGTAATTTACTTAAATCTTCTTTTAAACTTGAGACGGTTCTACTCGCTTTTTCGCTACGAGATGCTTCACTTAACAGGTATTCAATCGCGTCAGACAAAGTGCAACCAAGCTCATTGGCTCGATATGATAGTTTTTCCCACACTCGATAATCGAGATCGATAGATTTCTTTCTGGTGTGTAGTTGCTCGGCATTAAAGTGGCGTTTGCGTTTGGCTCTAATTGCTTGCTTGAGTTTATTACTCAGTTCAAGTGACATGTGCTGATCAATCCACCCAAGAACCAGATTGGGTTCATGCTCTATTTTTTTTAACTGTTCAATTGCAGCTAGAGCTTCACTTTTGTCTACATAACGAGTGATTGTTTCGCCATCCTTCCACTTATTAATTAAGTATTGCCACTTCCAACCCGATTCCAAATTTTCAAGCTGTTGATATTTCATAACGTAAAATCCATGCCAAGTTAGGGTGACAGCGTAACCCACCATCGTTCAGAGTTCAATTTTTGGATTCAAAAAAGCGAACAAGATCAAGCATAATAATGGAGCTGTTAGACATTGCTATTTTTCTATATAATCTGGCTTCTTTTAATAAACACTAGATTTCAATGACTCAAAATATTTGGCGTTCAGTCACACCTCAGTATGATCAATTCCACTCGCAACTAGCTCAGTACCCTAGTCTATCTCCGGTAACATTACTCGACACACAGCCCAGACTAGCAACCGCTATTCAGCAGTTTGTTCAATTGAAAGGTTTTACACGAGTGATGTTGATCAACGCGCCAGATAACTCAATTTATCGTCAATTAGTCAGTCAAAAACTTCAAGTAATAAAGCCAAAATCGCACGTTATTTGTACGGAGTCCCTCGATATGGGGACTATCTTTGGCCAATACCGCGCTGAAAATGGGCTTATCACCAGCGAAATTCCTGGTTTATTGGATAAAGCCAATGGTGGTTATCTTCTGATCTCCGCTAATATGCTGTTGGCTAATCCTAAAATGTGGCCATTATTAAAAGCGGCAGTATTAGGCGAAGATGTAAGCCCCATTAATTGTGATGCTAAATCACCACACCCCTCACCAATCTCTAAAAGATATGAGGTTAAACTGATCATTTTAGGTGATAGGAACCAGTTAGCCGATGTCGACTATTTGGATGCAGACGTCCGCTCAAGCTTTTGTTTCTACACCGAATTAGAGTTGGACCTGAAAATTGATGAACAATCGATATTGACCTACCTCGCTTATTTGCGTTGGATATCTGAAGAATACCAACTCCCTACACTGACTGAAGATGCCATTCCTGCTCTTATGACCGCAGGTGCCCGTTTCACGGAAGATCAACATTACACACCGTTATGTGTAATATGGCACAGAACACTCATAGAAGAAGCGGCCTTAGAGTCAAATCAGTATCCGATTACTAAATCTCATATCGAAAGCGCCTTAGACAAACGCTATTATCGAGAGTCTTATCTGCAGCAACGAGCACTCGACGACATACTTGATGGACAAGTCATTATTGAAACTCAAGGCGAACAAGTCGGCCAAGTTAATGGATTAACGGTGATCGATGTTGCTGGCCATCCTCTTTCCTATGGTGAACCAGCTCGTATCTCATGCGTTGTGCACTTTGGTGACGGTGATATTACCGATGTCGAACGCAAAGCCGAGCTCGGTGGTAATTTGCATGCAAAAGGCATGATGATAATGCAAGCCTTTGTAAGCAGTTCAATGAACCTTGACGCACCGCTTCCCTATTCTGCTTCAGTTGTCTTCGAACAATCATACAGCGAAGTGGATGGCGACAGTGCATCACTAGCCGAGTTATGTTCTTTAGTAAGCGCTTTATCTGAACATCCCATTAACCAACAAATCGCTGTGACAGGTGCGGTTGATCAATTCGGGCGAGTCCAAGCTGTTGGCGGGCTAAACGAAAAAATTGAAGGCTTCTACCATGTGTGTAAGCATCAGGGATTCACGGGTGGACAAGGCGTCATTCTACCAAGAACAAATCTAAAACATCTTGCGCTTCATAAAGATGTAGTCAATAGCATTAAAAATGATGAATTTCATATTTGGCCAGTCGCTACAGTTGATGAAGCCGTACCGATCCTTATGGGTGCGTCATTCAGAGGCGATGACGAAGAAAGCATCATTAATAAAATTGCTCAACGTATTGAAAACTTTGAAAGGCATGACCAATCACACAGTATTGCAGAGCGCATTAAAAACTGGTTTGTGTAGCACTGATCGGAGTTGTTTAGCGTACACGTGTTCCCTAATATGCACCCTATCAAAAATTGGAGTAACTGATAATGCAGAATAAACGAGATTCATATAATCGTGAAGACTTGCTAGCCTCTAGCCAAGGTGAGCTTTTTGGGCCTGGCTACCCTCAATTGCCAGCGCCAAATATGTTGATGATGGACCGCATCACCAAAATGTCAGAAACCGAGGGCGAGTATGGTAAAGGCCTTATTCTTGCTGAGTTAGATATTACTCCTGATCTATGGTTCTTCGATTGCCATTTCCCTGGCGATCCTGTAATGCCTGGCTGTTTAGGTTTAGATGCGATGTGGCAATTGGTTGGTTTCTTCCTTGGCTGGGTTGGTGGCAAAGGAAAAGGCCGAGCATTAGGTGTTGGTGAAGTTAAGTTCACAGGTCAGATCCTACCAACAGCAAAAAAAGTAACTTACGAAATCACGATGAAACGGGTTGTTAACCGTAAACTTGTAATGGGCCTAGCTGATGGTCGCGTTCTTGTCGATGGCAAAGAGATTTACGTTGCAAAGGATTTAAAAGTAGGTCTTTTCCAAGATACTTCTGCTTTTTAATGACGTTAAACTATTCATAAGCGACTCTATGAGTCGCTTTTTTCTCATCAAAATACTTAGTTATAGTGCTTTAGAGTGGCTTAAATACTAAAAAGCCCCTTCCGGGGCTTAAATCCTTTTGCATGTATGTGGGAGTTTATTTGTAGAGACCAGCTTGTTTGTCATCTCTGGCATCGCGCCAACCACCTAGCCAATATGAACGAGCGTCCGTTTGTTGATAAGGGCAAGCCTCTACGGAACGTCCGTTTAAGCCAGCTTTATACCCATGAGACTGTGCTCTTTCAAGGCGATCACGCTTTTGTCTCTTCATCATAGTGTAGTCCTCATACAGTAACTTGTGTCTTACATACAACTATTAAATCTACATGGCATATCTGTTACGCCACAATTAAGAATTGCTCAAAAATTCGACTTTCTCAAGTTACAAAAAAGGCGCAGATTCTAAATTGTGAACTTGCGCCATTCTTTACACTATTTAATTATTTTCTGCGGAACCCAAAGAGAGCAAGTAGTGTCAGAGTAATCCACCCCATACTACCGCCTTTACGTTCAACGGGTGGAAGTGCCGTGCTGCGGACTTCAATATCGCTAGCCGCCGCGCCAGCAATCGGGATCAGTTTAATCGCGACAACGCTTTCACTTCCAGAAGTACAGTATGAGTTATGGGAGAAATCGTCATAGCCACCAGTGCATTTAAATGCACTTGCTGCAATCACACCATCATCATTGATATCTGAGGCTTCAAAAATACGGAACTGGTTATTATGTTGTGAGTAAGCCCCACCATTGGTTAGATCATCTAACCACCAACCTTGGTTCTGGAACAACGCCATTCTTGCTGCATTACTCCCTGTACCGTTGAAAGGATAGATAAAGCCACGATGACGACGTTGTTTGCCTCCATCTTCACGACCTTTTTCTGCATCGATTTGACCGACAATTTCATTGAAATTGTTGATCGCTTTCGCTTCACCGCCAGCACCAGTAAAGAAAATTCCACCTGATAGATAGTTAGCTACAGGCGTTCCGCTATTGGCATCCGACACAAAAATACGGTTTGCTGCTGCGCCGCTTTCAGGTTTATCGCCTCGACGTTTTGTTTCACCGATCACGATTAAATGGTTATTAATATCTGTCGCTAATGAGTTGGAGTAAATCACATCTCCATCCACTTTCAGTTCTGTGCCAGTAATAACCTTACTACTCCACATATCATGCTTAGGAGTTGTTACGTCGTAACTTGCATTAGGATAGAATACTGTTGCTTGCATTCTAAACACATTATCATCGCGATAGGTATTAAAACCAGCCATAACTGGCTTGTTAGCGTAACTGCCAGATGTAGGAACAGCTGCGCTTCTTACACTTGCTTGTGCAGAGTATCCGCTACGGTTTGCTTCAACATCACCGACCCACCCTGTTACACGGTAACCCGTCGAGATAGATGCTGTATCCCACATATAAGCTTGCGTTGCAAATGCAAAATTTTGACACTGACGAGTTAACTGTGGATCGAGACCATCACTCACACAAGTGTTAACATCGCCATTGTAGTCTTTGTTATCATCATCACCATTACCCGTTAAATAAGGGCTAACTGATGCACTACCAACCACAAACTTATGGGTACCGTCACTGAATACATCATAAGCGAACGTCCGGCCCATTTTTTCAACAATTTTATTATTTGTGTCTTTGACAATTGTGGTGTCTGTTGGTGGATTTAAAATATTGCCATGATAAAAACCACGTTGACGGTAGCCTAGAGCGTAATTACTCCCAGACTGGGTGTAACCGCTGCTCGTAATACCAAAAGCAGAAGTACCGTCTAACCCAGTTAAAACGGTATTCTGAGTATTTGCAATAGAGCCAAAAGTCAAAACAACTTGCGATGAATTAACAAAGGCCGCTGCATTTTGTAGATAACTACCATTATCCCAAGCATCACGCTCACGTTTCAAACCGCCAGTTTCAACATTGTTGTACTCAAAACCATGCCATTGCTTATCAGCCCATGCCTCACAAGTAGAATAACCGAGTTCGTTAGAGCAATAGTTTTTGAGATCATCAATATCCTGATAAACAAAACGATTATCCATTTTGAATGGCACTTCATCATGATAGGAAATGCCATCAGAACCATTGAGCGTATCGCCACCAAACGCAAAAGTATTACAGCTATTTCCGGCCGTAAAACATCCAAGAGGATTTGCTGAAAGGTTATCTTTTTGTATTGCCCTTCCATAATATTCATTAGCGACTAAGTTACCGGGTGTCACTTCTACAATTTGGTAAAGTGCAGCATGAGCTTGAGTGGCAGCCAGAATGCTGGCCGCAATTACGGTGATTTTAAATGTTTTACTACTCATTAATAATCTCTAACTTTCCTGTTGCATTGCTTCGAGCTCTTCCCAGCGCTCGAAAGCAATTTCAAGCTCCTGCTCTTTCGCAGTTAACTTATCTAAAACGGGCTGTGTTTTGTCTGCTGATTGCATGAAAAACTCAGGATCGTTCACTTGCTGTTGAAGCATTTCAATATCATTCTCAAGTTGCTCTAACATTGCGGGCAACTCATCCATTTCTCGCTGCAGTTTATAAGATAACTTTTTAGGTTTTGTCTTAATTGGCGCTGTTTTGAGAGTTTCCTCAACCACTTTTTCTTTATTGCTGACATTTTCAGCAACTCGTGACTGCAAAACTTGAGCTCTTTGTTGCTGAGCATCGTGATAGCCTCCAACAAATTCTTCAATTTTGCCATCACCTTCAAAAATCCAACTCGTTGTTACAGTATTATCAACAAATTGACGATCGTGGCTGACAAGCAGCAACGTGCCTTGGTAGTTGGCAAGCAAATCTTCTAAAAGTTCCAAAGTTTCGATATCTAAATCGTTGGTTGGTTCATCTAAAATCAATAAATTATTCGGTTTGAGGAAAATACGAGCAAGCAACAGTCTGTTTTTCTCACCACCAGATAGCGCTTTTACTGGCGTTCTCGCACGTTTAGGGGCAAACAAAAAATCTTGTAAGTAGCTTAATGCGTGCCGTGGGCGCCCAGCCACCATCACTTCTTGTTTTCCGTCAGCTAAGTTGTCAATTACCGACTTCTCAGGATCGAGGATCTCACGGTACTGATCAAAATAAGCAACTTCAAGTTTGGTACCGCAATGTAATTTGCCACTCTGAGGTTGTAAATCACCCAACAGCAGTTTCAGCAGCGTACTTTTACCGCATCCGTTAGGGCCAATAAGTGCAATGCGATCACCACGCATGATATTGAAACTGAAGTTCGAGACAATGTTTTTGCCATCAATGCTATAGCTAATATCCTTCGCTTCGAAGACAATTTTTCCTGAACGCGCAGCGTCATCGATTTGCAAGTTTGCTTTGCCCTGTACCTCACGGCGATCATTACGCTCTTCTCTTAGCTTCTTGAGTGCTCTTACGCGCCCTTCGTTACGAGTACGACGCGCTTTGATGCCTTGGCGAATCCAAACTTCTTCTTGGGCCAATTTCTTATCAAACTCGGCATTTTGCATCTCTTCTACGCGCAAGGCTTCTTCCTTGGCGACAAGGTACTGATCATAATCACCAGGAAACGAGCTGAGTTTACCGCGGTCAAGATCAACAATGCGTGTCGCCATTGAGTGGATGAACGTCCGGTCATGCGATACAAAGATGATCGAGCCTCTAAAATCTTTCAAAAAGCCTTCGAGCCATTCGATGGTGGTTACATCAAGGTGGTTAGTCGGTTCATCAAGCAAAAGGACATCAGGATCACACACTAGTGCTCTTGCAAGAGCCGCTTTACGCTGCCATCCACCGGATAAATCCGTTAGTTTGGTGTGACCATCCAGTTTCAACGCCGCCAGAACATTTTGGATACGTTCTTCAAAACGCCATGCCCCTGTATGCTCTAGCTGCTCTTGAATACGAGATAACTTATTGATATTACTTTCACTTGGATCGATAACGATGAGATCTAAAAGATCTTGATAGATCTTTAGATACTCACCAACTTCCGCTAATCCACCAGCAACATAATCAAAAACGGTGCCAGCTTCATCTCTAGGCGGATCTTGTTCTAATCGAGAAACAACAACATCTTGTTCTATCTGCATTTTTCCGTCGTCCATGATGATTTCTCTCGAAAGAACTTTCATCATAGTCGACTTGCCTGCACCGTTTCGGCCGACGAGACAAACTCGTTCATTTTCTTGTAATGCGAAATCTGCATGATCGAGTAATGGGTGGTCACCAAATGCTAATTGACCGTTATGGATGGTAATTAATGCCATTATTTTCTAACCAATGAAGTAATGTTTGTTGGTCAAAGGGCCAGCTCAGTTCGGATTCTTGGTATTTAAGAACCGGAATGGTGACCCCGTAACGAGAGAAGAGCGCATCATCAAATGCAATATCAACAAGTTGTACTTGTTCAGCAATGTTTGCCTGCTGAACAAGCTGAAATGCCATCTCACAGAGATGGCATCCTTCAGTACTGTAAAGCGTGAACAACTTCATTCCCTATTCACTGCGTGCATGGGAAATGGTCCAGCAGTTGTGGATCTGCTTATTGCGTTCAAAATCCAGTGGCAATGTTTGCGCTGAAATATTTTGAGCAACTAAACCAAGCTCAGCTAACGCTTCTAAATCCATTTTAAAATGTCGTTTATTGTTTGAAAACACAATCGTACCTTCTGGACGTAGGATACGTTTTAAATTTTCCATCAACTTAATATGATCGCGTTGTACATCAAATGTGTGTTCCATACGTTTGGAATTTGAGAATGTCGGCGGATCGATAAATATCAAATCAAATTGTTCTTTTGCAGTCTCTAGCCATTGCACACAGTCAGCTTGTTCAAAGCGATGCTGGTGTCCAACTTGATCGTTGAGCTTTAAGTTGTCTTTAGCCCATTCTAAATAGGTTTTAGACATATCAACCGTCATGGTTGATTTTGCTCCACCGCAAGCGGCATGCACGGTTGCAGAGCCAGTGTAAGCAAATAGATTGAGGAAGTCTTTACCCTTTGCCATTTGCCCTAAGCGACGACGCGTCAATTTATGATCAAGGAATAAACCCGTATCGAGATAATCATGTAAATTGACAATCAGTTTAACGCCATACTCGTTCACTTCCATTGTCTCAGAAATTTGCCCTAATTTTTGATATTGAGAGCGCCCTTTCTGTTTTTCACGAACTTTGAGTACCACTTTATTTGCTTCTGTTCCGGTGACTTGAATCGCGGCACGAATGATATCTGTTAAACGGCGTTTCGCCTTTTCTTCTGGAATATCCTTAGGTGCGGCGTATTCTTGGATCACTAGGTGGTCGAGATAAACATCGATCGCAACATTGTATTCAGGCAAATCAGCGTCATAAATACGATAGCAATCGAGTGATTCACGTTTCGCCCACTTACCAATTTTCGCAATATTTTTCTTTAAACGATTCGAAAAATCAGGAGCAATCACCGATTCTTGAGAAATAGACGCTCCCGGCTCTACCGTGCGCAATGAAATTGAGTAGTTCTTTTGGTGACAAGGTAACGCACCGTTATTTAACTTAAACTGCTTTTCAGCGCGCATACGCAAACAACTGAGTAATTCGTCAGAGCTTGAGAAAATCGACGCTTGGCAACCGCCAAATTCAGCCTTTAATTGCCCACCAAATGCCGTGTATAAAGCAATCAAACCAGGATGTGTACCTAAACGTTCACCATAGGGTGGATTACAGATAACTACACCATCCTCAAACCCTTCAGGACGTTTGATCAGTGCCGCATCACCTAGCTGGAAGGTAATCAGTTCTTCAACCCCTGCGCGGCGAGCGTTATCTTTCGCGGTTTGCAGCACTCGTGCATCGTTATCAAAACCAAAGAACTTACAGTCAACTTTCTTGACACCACGTCTTGCTTGAACATTGGCCTCTGATTTTATTTGCGCCCACAGTTCTGCATCAAAATCCTCTAAAGCTTCGAAACTCCACTTTGGACGCTTGAGACTGGGGGCCATACCAGCAGCTATCATGGCCGCCTCAATGAGCAAAGTACCAGAACCACACATTGGGTCGAGCAGTGGCTTCGCTTCACTCCATCCACTACGCAAAATAATAGCCGCTGCTAATGTTTCACGAAGTGGTGCTCGCCCCGCTTCGGTACGGTAACCGCGCTGATGTAAACCACCGCCCACCATATCAATCCCTAAAATGGCTTTATCTTTATGCAAGCGTACATGGACACGAAGATCTGCATGATCTTTATCGATCGAAGGGCGCGGTAAGTTCTTTTTGGTGAAACAGTCGACAACCGCATCCTTTACTTTCATCGCGCCGTACTGACTGTTGCGGATTTCGTTATTTGTGCCGTTGAAGTCGACAACAAACTTTTTCGAACTATGAAAATGATTAACCCAGTTCACTGAACTTGCTGACAAGTAAAGATCCATATCATTTTGGCAGGTAAATTCAGAGAGGACGCGAACAAATCTTGATGCTAGACGGCTCCACAAACAACAGCGATAAATCTGCTCTTTCGACGCTTTAAATTTTACCCCGGCCTGCACGGGTTTTGCGTCCGTAATCCCTAATTTGGTTAGTTCTTCAACTAATAGGTTCTCAAGACCGTTTGAGGTAACCGCTAGATATTGATTCATACTGCTCTTTTACTGATAAAAATGACCACGCATTATACCTGACAATCCCACGCTTGAGTAAAACAAAGTGTCTCTTTCACCTTCTCAACCATTCAATTGCTTAACTACTCGCCAATTTTACAAATAGACAAGCTTCGAGCATTGCAAAAACATCTCACTAGATATAGCAAGACCTACGGGATAAGTGAGTATTTATTCACTGCATAATTGGACTATACCAGATTGATTTTTGTGGTGTAAATTAATTACAAATGAGCTAAAAATGGGAATGTGTCGGCCATTTCTAGCAATGTAGACACTGTTTATAACGTCACTTTTGAAGAAAAAAACATCAGAATCCTGAACAAATCTCACATTTAAGATCGAATTCAGACGGATAGGATTGAGTTGGGGAAAAGCTCTAGGCAAAAAAAATCGGCTATTAAGCCGATGGGAAATGAAACAAAGGAACGAAACGTTGTGCTATTAGGGAAAAGTTAACTCACAAGAGCAACGTGCTCTTCGAGCAAAATATGATTGGCGCAAGCCATACGGTCATGCATAACCTTAATGACCTGTCCGAATTCCAGCTGTTTGGAACCATTCAGTATGAACGCATCCAAATCGACTAAGGCGCAAAGACTAGCGCAGTCCCCTACCTCAAGTACGATGAAATAACCTTGGCTGTAGCCGTTGACCAACCGAACAATGTCACCTTCACTCGGTTCAAAACCGTAGCCTTGATGATCAAAAAACCAACTTTTAGGCTGGACAGGTTTATGAAAACGCTTAGCGGCAACACAATAGAGTGCTAATTCGGCTTGTCTTGGCTCACTTAAACCTAAATAGGCAATTTGCTCTTTGTAGGTTTGGAAAGCACTCGCATCATCGACTGAAAAATGATTCTCAGCAAAAGCACAATCGACGAGCAGATTACGGTAAAGATTGGTCTTAAAAACCATCTCATCACCAAGGTACAACATCAGGCAGCTTTCGCTATCTGAATAATACCAACTCCATTTGTCACTTGGTTTAAGCATCGTTCCACTCTCTAATTTTAATGAATTATCAAACTATTAGGTAAAACGCTTAATTACCTTTGCCAGCTAGTGAATGTAATTTTAAGAACAGAAATATAAAAAAAAAGAGGAAATGAATAACTCATTCCCTCTTACTTTGACCCAGTCACTTTTTATTTTTCTGAGTAAATACCTTTAAATCGCACTTATTTACAGGTTCTTGACAATATCTCTCACTAAACCTGGGCCGTGGTAAATGAATCCTGAATAGACTTGTACTAGTTTCGCGCCCGCCAACATTTTTTCTTTTGCAGCGATGCAAGAATCAATACCACCCACTCCAATAATGGGCAGCTTATCACCCAACTCTTGGTACAAGCACTTAATCACTTCAGTACTTCTTGATTGAACAGGACGGCCACTTAACCCACCCGCTTCATTCGCGAATTTCATACCTTCCACCAGCGACCGATCCAATGTGGTATTAGTCGCGATAACGCCATCAATACTATGCTTGAGTAACGATTGGCAAATTTGTTTAAGTTCGTCATCAGAAAGATCGGGAGCGATCTTTAATGTTAGCGGAACGTATTTATTATGCAGCTTAGCCAATTCAGATTGCTTCGCTTTCAGTACGGCAAGCAAATCATCCAATGCCTCACCATATTGTAACGTTCGTAACCCAGGAGTGTTGGGGGATGAAATGTTCACTGCTATATAACCAGCATATGGGTAGACTTTCTCCATACAAATAAGATAGTCATCTGCCCCATTTTCAATCGGTGTATCTTTATTCTTTCCAATGTTGATACCGATAATGCCGTCATATTTAGCTTTCTTAACGTTCTCAACCAGGTTGTCGACACCTAAGTTGTTAAAGCCCATTCGATTGATAATACCTTCCGCTTGGATCAAACGGAATAAACGCGGTTTATCGTTACCAGATTGAGGACGTGGAGTCACGGTACCAACTTCGACAAAACCAAATCCCATTGCACCAAAAGCTTCTATGCATTCCCCATTTTTATCTAGGCCAGCGGCCAAACCTACAGGGTTTTTAAAAGTTAAACCCATGCATTCGACTGGGCGATTGGGTAAGTGTTGACGATAGAAGAGATCAAGAGGAGTGCCTGTGAAACGTTTAAAGTTTTCAATGGCGAGATCATGTGCCTTTTCGGCATCAAGTTGAAAAAAGCCAGTCCTGGCTAAGCGGTAGAGCATTGTGCCTCCGAAATAAAAAGCCCCGTATAAACGGGGCGTTATTATTTACTCATTTGCCGCACAATTCAAATTTAAAAGTACTAATTCTCTTAATGCTACTGAGAATTTTGCAAATTCATGTACTGCACCAACTTTAAATTCGTTGAGGATACTCTCCCAGCGCATTAAGGACACTTCATTACTAGCAATCCATTCATCCAGTGCTTTCATTACATCGAGTTCTTCTGGCGCACAAGTACAATTCAATACTTGCGCAGTGAGTTGACGCTGCTGCCAGTCTAAATCTTCACGGAATGCAGCGCGAGCTAGTGCTTGCCAGTTGTTATCCACCGCTTGACCGTTAATCTGTTTTAAGAACCAGTGCAGTGATAAACGATCACCTAAGTTAAAGTAAAGCTTAGCTGTCTGAGCAACGGTCTTACCTTTATCACGTGCCACTGTAGATATATCCAGTGCTGAGTACAGGCTTGATAAACGAGCAACGTAATTCGCCAGTTCTGAGTTAATGCCTTTATCAATCCAGACTTGAGCCATGGCATTATGCTCTGCAACCTCTTCAGCAACGAGCATATTATCTAGTTCAGCGGAAACGGCATTGACGTCAGTTTGATAAAGCGCAATCAAATCTTTGACCGATTGTTTGCCTGAACGATTACGCAGCAACCAACGAGATAAGCGGCGTAAGGTTCGGCGTACTAAGAAAATCACATCGTACTGTGCATCGGCTTCTGCTTTATTGTCGAGTAAACGAACCTGCTCAAGAACACGGCCTAAACCATAGATTTCTCTTGCTGCAGTGTAAGCATTGGCAATATCGACAACATTCGCACCAGTCTCTTCTTGAAGACGGGTCACGAAATTACATCCCATTTCGTTCACCATCTGATTGGCCAGAGCCGTAGCAATGATCTCTGCACGAAGTGGATGCTGTTGCATGTGCTGAGAATAGTTACGACGTAACTCCGTAGGGAAATAGTTGATCAACTGCTGCGAATGGAATTCATCGTGTGAAATCTCTTCACAAGCCAATTCCTCTTTCAACACCATTTTGCCGTATGCCACTAATACAGATAGCTCCGGACGGGTTAATGCAAATCCCTGCTTCTCACGCTCAAGCAAAGTTTCATCATCTGGAATGTATTCCAATGCTCGGTCAAGGTGCCCTGCTTTTTCCATAGCATGGATGAAACGAATCTGCTCTTTAACTAACGATACACCCTGTTGCTCAGTGACAGAAATAGCTTCAGATTGAGCGTAAGCATCTTCAATAACGATGCCTCCTACTTCGTCTTCCATCGACTCTAAGATCTGATTACGTTGTTTGACGGTAAGATCACCATTCGCCACCAAGCCATTCAAGAAGATCTTAATATTAACTTCATTATCCGAGCAATCGACGCCGCCAACGTTATCAACAAAGTCGGTATTAACACGACCACCAGTTAATGCATACTCAACACGTCCAAGTTGAGTCATACCTAAGTTACCACCTTCACCGATCACTTTTGTACGAAGATCGCGTCCATCAATTCTTAAAGCATCGTTAGCACGGTCACCTACATCAGAATGGCTCTCTTTCGATGATTTAACATAGGTGCCGATGCCTCCGTTCCACAGAAGATCCACTTCCATTTTCAAGATCATCTTAATCAGCTCATTAGGCGCAACAGAAGCCTTCTTAGTGCCGATCATTTTTTGAATTTCAGGCGTTAAGGTGATCGATTTCGCTTTGCGAGAGAAGATACCACCACCTTTTGAGATCAACTTTGCGTTGTAATCTTCCCAGCTAGATCGTGGCGTGTTGAATAAGCGATTGCGCTCTTCCCAACTTTTTGCTGAATTTGGTGTTGGATCGATGAAAATATGCAAATGGTTAAACGCTGCTTGCAAACAGATGTGTTTAGACAGCAGCATACCATTACCGAACACATCTCCAGCCATATCGCCGATGCCAATCGCTGTGAAATCTGTGGTTTGGCAGTTAATGCCCATCTCACGGAAGTGGCGCTTGACTGACTCCCATCCCCCTTTTGCTGTAATCCCCATGGCTTTATGGTCGTAACCATTTGAACCACCAGAAGCAAAAGCGTCACCTAGCCAGAAATTGTATTCTGCTGACACTGAGTTAGCCAAATCGGAAAATGTTGCTGTCCCTTTATCCGCGGCTACAACTAAGTAAGGGTCATCTTCATCATGACGAACGACATTCTTAGGTGGAACGACTTCACCTTCAATAATATTGTCGGAAACATCGAGTAATGCACGAATAAAACGTTTATAGCAGCGTTGTCCCTCGGCAAAGATCTCATCACGCGTGGTAAACATGTGCTGTTTCTTACACACAAAACCACCTTTTGCTCCCACAGGAACAATAACAGTATTTTTTACCTGTTGCGCTTTCACTAACCCTAGAATCTCGGTACGGAAATCTTCTTGGCGATCAGACCAACGTAATCCGCCACGTGCTACTTTACCACCACGTAAATGAACACCTTCAATATCAGGCGCATAAACGAAGATTTCGAAAGCTGGCACAGGAGCTGGAATTTCAGAAATCTCTTTCGGTTTCATTTTTAAAGAAAGCCAAGGTTTGATCTGATTGTTTTCATCCAGCTGGAAGTAGTTAGTACGGATCGTCGCACTGATCATCTCCATATAACGACGAATAATACGATCATCATCCAAGCTATCAACACGATCTAACTCTTCAGTAATAGCGTTGATAAGATCCGTTTGCCCTTTTTGAGCCCCTTTGTGTTTAGGATCAAACCGCTTTAAGAATAGTTCCACCAGCCCTTTTGCTACATCTGGATAATGGCTGAGCGTATCTTCAATATATTGTTGACTGAATGGGAAACCCACTTGGCGCATGTAACGCGCATAAGCACGAAGAATCGATACTTCGCGCCCAGTTAATGAAGCACCGAGTACTAGTCGGTTGAAGCCATCACTCTCTAATTCACCAGCCCAAATAGCCGCAAATGCTTGTTGAAAACGATCTCTCGCTTCTCGAAGATCGACACTCTTATCGCTCTTATGCAGCATTGAGAAATCTAAGATCCAATACGTTTGTCCATTTAACTTGCGTACTTCATAAGGTGACTCTCCGATCACCCTCAGCCCTAAGTTTTCCAACATCGGCATCACATCAGAAAGATGGATTGGCTCGTCACGGTGATAGAGTTTTAAGCGCACCGCTTTTGAATCGGCCGCTTCTTCTTGTGGACGATAGAACAACATGCCGAGTTTGTGCTCTTCATCTAAGGCTTCCAATCGCTGGATATCATCCACCGCTGAACCCGGCATCATGTCTTCTTTGTAAGAACGAGGGAATGCACGCATGTATTCTTTCGATAATGGCAATCCTTTACTCTCTCCAAAGTTTGCTACGATCGCATCTGATAAACGATCATCCCAAGTTGATGATGCTTCCATTAAATTCTGCTCTACCGTTTTTACATCGACATCCATATTGTTATTATCAACACGTACGATGTAGTGTGTTCTTGCCAATGGGCTTTCTGAAAAATAAGTGGTGAACTCAACATCTTGCTCACAACCAAAGTACTGCTTGAAAATTCGTTGCGTTTGGCGGCGAAGCTCGGTGTTATAGCGCTCTTTGGTCACATAGACCATGCAGCTGAAGAAACGACCAAACGGGTCTTTACGAACAAACAGACGCAGCAAATCCCTATCTTGCATTTGCACTACGCCCATCCCAACTTCTAACATCTCTTCTTCACGTGCTTGCAGTAACTCATCACGAGGATAGTTTTCTAGAATATTGTGCAGCGCTTTATAGGAATACGAGCCTGCACGATAACCGCTGGCTTTTAGGATACGTTCTACTTTTTCGCGGATCAGCGGAATCGTTTCGATGCTTTGGTTATATACAGCAGAGGTATACAAGCCAGTGAAGCGATGTTCACCGATCACTTTACCTGCCTTGTCGAACTTTTTAACGCCGATATAATCGGTATAAGCTGGGCGGTGGATACGTGATTGGGTATTGCCTTTAGTGACAATCAATAAAAAAGGTTTTTTGGCTTCAAGGCGCGCAGAATCAGGAAAGTCAGATAATTTTACGCTGCGCACACGTTTTGAATCAGAAAATAAACCCAACCCTTTTTCTGCTGTTGGTCTCAGTTCAGTATCGCCTTCGACCGTCACGAGGTCGTATTCTTTGTATCCCATGAAAGTGAAATTATGATTTCCCATCCACTTTAAGAATTTGATGGTTTCTTCGTAACGATCACTTTCTACAGGAATGAACTCTTTTTGTGTCTCCAATTGCGCAATCACTTGCACCAGTTTTTCTGACATTGGTTGCCAGTCTTGCACCACTAAAGCTGTATCGCTCAGAATACTAAGCAACTCATTTTTCAACTGTGTCATCGCTTCTTTGCTGCTAAGGCGGTCGACTTCAATATGAAAAAGAGATTGCAGAACACCCTCACCTTGGTTTACCGAAGTAATAACACCGTTATCGGTGCGCGAGATTTGCGTTGGCCCATTGAGCATAAGGTGTGACGATAAATCCAAACGGCTGAGCGCCATTTTAATGGAGTCCACAAGAAACGGACTATCAGGGATTACTATTTCAACAATCGTGTGCGTTGACTGCCAACCTTGGCGGCTTACTGTCGGGTTAAATACCCGTACTGAACGCTCCTCTGGGTTTTTCTCGTTAATATGATGCCATAGGCTAACTATCGCACCATATAAATCAGATTCATTACGTTCAGTCAGATCATCTTTCGAAATGTTACTAAATAGATGTTGAGCAAGTTGGGTCACGAGCGGTTGATGAGCAAGATCGAGTTTGTCTTGAATCAGTTTGTACACTTTTTCAAGCAGAACTGGCACTAAAGTTTCACGCGCAGTCATAGTAGACTCCAAGATTATTATTTTTGTAGGGTATGCGGTAAGCATAGCGCTTACCATTGGTAATGCTTGCTTTATTGTAAAAGCTTTATTGACAAATAGTTAACAGTTTTAGGACAGGTCTGAGGTGAAATGTTTGAGAATGTGATTAAGATTCCTATTTAAATATCTAGAAAATCAGCGGCTCACAGAGTTTCTAACTTTACAAACTTGTTATTTTGGTCAGTTGTCAGCCGAAATCGACCTTTTACTCCAATTTGGCTAAGAAATGGACGAAATCGAGATGCGGGTAGCTGAAGGCGTAAACCTTGATCTGTGTAGACTTGTACAGAGCTTGCTACACCAGAATAGTGCGCTAAGTAAGTTTGATAAGAAATATTGAGAGTAAAATAGTATTGCTTCATAGCCGTTAACCAAAATAGAGCGAGGAGACGTATCTGTCACCTCGCTCTTAGTAGAGTTAAGATCCTTAAGATTCGAGCGCTTTTGTTACTTTTTCAAAGAGATCCCGAGCTAAATTATCCATTGACTTCAAAGTCTCCAACTCCGATTTCATCATTGCTTGACGAGTTTCATCGTAGAGCCTGAATTTAAGTAAAGGATCAATTAAACGCGACGCAACTTGGGGGTTACTATCATTGAGTTCACGCAGTATCTGCCCTGCAAAACGGTATCCCTCACCCGATTTTGCATGAAAATTAACTGGGTTTGCGCTGAGGAATGAACCAATTAAACTACGAGTACGATTTGGATTTTTTAAGCTAAATGCTTCATGTTTCATGGTTTGTTGAATGGTATCCAAAACACTTGGCGCGGGGTTAGTCCCTTGCAATGTAAACCATTTATCCATCACCAATCCATCGTGTTTCCATTTATTGCTGTAATCATCCATCAGTGCTTGACGGCACATAAGCTGTGCACTATTCGCAGCGCTCATAGCGGCGATGGTGTCAGTCATGTTGTTGGCGCTGTGATACTGAGCCAGCACCAAATCATTGCCTTGGTCGGTATAAGCTAAATAAGCAAGGCAAGTATTGCGTAATGCTCGTTCACCAATTGCACTATGTTCAATGCTGTATGTTGTCTGTTTTAAACTGTGGTAAACCGCATTGAGCTCGTCTTGTAATGCGTTAGCAAGCTGTACTTTCATCGCTTTAAGTACGGTCGCTATGGCATCAACATCCACACGTTTATACCAACCTGAAACCTCATTATGGCTAGGTAATGAGAGCATTTCCGCAATAAAAGCAGGCTCTAGAGCCTCACTCAGTAACACACCACGGAATGCATCAACTACCGATTCAGGCAAATCCGCCGCCTTACCCGACTGCACTCCAAACACATTGCTACGGATATATTTGGCTAACAACATTTGGCCTGCATCCCAGCGAGCAAATTCGTTACGAGCATTGACCATCAAGAAGATAAGCTCATCATCACTGTAGTCATACTCCAGTTTCACTGGTGCTGAAAATTCGCGCAACAAGGAAGGGATCGGTTTCTCTGGCACATTTTCAAACACGAAGGTCTGCTTGGCCTGTGTTACGTTCAGTACATTAGAGATTCGCTTTCCGTTACATTGTAACTCAATTACATCACCATGAGCGGTGTATAACTCAACATCAAAAGGAATATGCAGCGCTGCTTTCTCTTTTTGCTCGTGCGTTGGTTCGGTTGTTTGCTCTACGGTTAAGGCATAGGTTTTCTGTTGTGCGTCATATTCAGTGCTCACTGAAACAATCGGTGTACCAGATTGGCTATACCATAAACGGAATTGGGTAAGATCGACGCCTGAAGCATCTTCCATCGCTGCCACGAAATCTTCGCAGGTAGCGGCAGTGCCATCATGACGCTCAAAATAGAGCTTCATCCCTTTTTGGAAATTCGTTTCACCCAATAACGTATGCATCATACGAATCACTTCACTGCCCTTTTCATAGACAGTTAATGTATAGAAGTTATTCATTTCTATCACTTTATCGGGACGAATTGGGTGTGACATTGGGCTGGCATCTTCAGCAAATTGTGGCCCGCGAATAATGCGCACATTATTAATGCGATTCACGGCTCTCGACCCTAAATCAGATGAAAATTCTTGGTCACGGAATACCGTTAGGCCTTCTTTTAAGCTTAATTGGAACCAATCACGACAAGTGACGCGGTTACCAGTCCAGTTATGGAAATATTCGTGGCCAATCACCGCTTCAATACCTAAATAATCAGTATCGGTAGCGGTTTTTTCATTGGCTAGCACAAACTTAGAGTTAAAAATATTGAGGCCTTTATTCTCCATCGCACCCATGTTGAAAAAGTCAACGGCAACGATCATGTAGATGTCGAGATCATACTCTAAGCCGAAGCGTTCTTCGTCCCACTTCATTGCGTTGATAAGTGATGTCATCGCATGAGAAGCGCGGTCGAGGTTACCTTTATCAACAAAAATCTCGAGGGCAACATCGCGACCGGCCTTGGTTTTATATTGATCACGTAATACGTCAAAATCACCCGCAACGAGAGCAAATAAGTAAGCAGGTTTCGGATGTGGATCTTGCCACTTCACCCAATGACGCCCTTCTGTAAGATCGCCATGTTCGATACGGTTACCGTTACTTAATAAAAATGGGTAATCTTTTTTGTCAGCAATCACGGTCGTTGTGTATTTTGCAAGAACGTCTGGACGATCGAGGAAGTAAGTAATGCGACGGAAACCTTCTGCTTCACACTGAGTACAGAACGCACCACCCGATTTGTATAACCCTTCTAGTGCGGTATTCGCTTCAGGGTTAATCAGTGTCACGATCTCCAATTCAAACTCTTGAGGTAATGATGAGATCGAGAGCCCGCTTTCAAGCAGCTGAAAATCTTGCCATTCGGTGCCATTCACTTTGAGCGATTTCAGCTCAAGGTTTTCACCATCCAGCACCAATTGGTTATTCTCTTTTTGCTGCTTAACGTGAGAAACGGCAGTCACTGTGGTGTTGGTATCAAAGAGATCGAATGTTAATTCGAGATCCGTAATGGTATGTGATGGAGATTGATAATCTTTGCGATACTTGGCTTGGGGTGTATGAGCCATGTCGGAATCCTTGTTGACGGAGTGAAATGTGACGTTTTTGATAAACATTCAGTAAGATGGCTATAGATCTAAGGCTTGTTATCATTAATAACAACCCCTCAAACCGAAAAACGAGGCATTTAAGACAAATACCCCGTTATTTCGCTGACAATTTACCCATATATCAACAGATTTCACTCATTGCCTTTCTTATGATAGAAGATTGCAAGACTACGGATTTACTCGCGCTAAAACAGCCGACATGGAACCATTCTCCACTTCTAAAGTTAACATATCGCTAACAAGCGTATAGCGAGTATCATGTTCTCCGTCTTCATAAAGGAGCACCAAATGATCACCTTCTGTGTAGTACACTCCTTTATGGATCGATTCGTTACCATTAACACTACTTACTCTGAACATAAATACAAAATCCGGCTGTAAAACGAGATCAAGTTGGTTAATGTCGGTTGCTATCGCATCTTCACCAAATATCCGTTTGCTAGACCACACCCCTGCCAACGCATTTGGTAAAGCTTTAGTGAACATAATGCCGTTTAAGTTGAGCATGTTGTGGTTCACTTGGTATTGATAAACTTGAGGTTGCGATGAATTAAGCCCCAAAATCAAGCTGTTATCGCTGGCGTCAAATTCACCTTCCCAGTGCTCCACATTATAATTTTTCTTTTGAATATCGATCTTGAAACGATAATTCGATTCCAAGGTCAGTTTAATAGAACGAAAATCATCGGAAGAAGTGTCAGGATTGGGGTTAAGTAGGTACCAATCACCAAGTAAAAAAGGGAGATCAAACTGAGTTAAGTCTTGATGAGTCTGCGTACCACTACTTTGACTTTGTGCCGCACTGGTGCTGATAAGAACAATGCAGGTAAAAATGATGCTTATCCATTTCATAACACGCTCCTCACTTTTTTCTTAAGCTTAGAACCGGTTGTACGATAAAGCGAAATGTTTGATCTATATCACGTTATTTATTTGGTTTAAATAAGATCAAAAAAGCGAGCACTAAGGCTCGCTTTTCATTGCTACTGGTTGCTAATTTAGCATATCAACAGTGATCGCCACTGCTTCTTCTAAATAAACATCTGGAGCTTCATAATCTTTAGGCACATCTTGCAAGGTTTTATAGGGCTTCAAACCATTGGCGACTTGTCGCATGTTAATCCGCGCCAAACGCAATTCATCTGCCTTGTCACTTTCTTGCTTACGCACAGATTCATTGAGAGAAATTGTGTTGTCATCTTTCTCCGCTTTATACTTCGCAATATCCTCGTTAATGAAGCCGAACTCCATATCGTTGGCAATACGAGCTTGATGCTGCGCAGATAACTTAGCAATCAGTTTTTCATTAGCTTGTAACTTGTCGTATTTAGCTCGCTCAATTTGATCCCAAGGAAGTGCATTAGGTTCAACGCTCTCACCGGTATCTTTTGCTTCAATCGCAGTGGGTAACGCAATATCAGGCACAACACCTTTATTCTGCGTACTACCACCATCAATACGATAAAATTTCTGAATCGTATATTGAACGTAGCCTAATTCTTTATCAAACAAGTCGTAGATATGATTCAACGAGCGATGCTGTTGAACCGTTCCCTTACCGAATGAGTTTTCGCCAACAATGATCGCTCGTCCATAATCTTGCATTGCCGCTGCAAAAATTTCTGAGGCTGATGCGCTGTAGCGATTCACCAATACCGTCATAGGACCCTGATAACTGATTTTTCCATCCGTGTCACTATTAACGTTTACTCGTCCATAGCTATCGCGAACTTGCACAACCGGGCCGCTTTCAATAAATAAGCCGGATAATGCCGTCGCTTCCGTTAATGCACCCCCACCGTTATTACGTAAATCGACGATCACGCCATCCACTTTTTTCTGCTTCAGTTCAGTCAGCAATTTGTCCGTGTCTTGCGCTAAACCGACATAGAAGCTAGGGACTTCAAGCACGCCGATTTTCTTGCCATTTTTCTCGATGATTTTTGATTTAACCGCTCGATCTTCTAAACGAATTTTGTCTCGAACAATAGTGACAACGTGACTTTTAGCGTCTTTACCTTCCGGCAAAACTTGCAACTTCACCTTAGTGCCTTTCGGGCCTTTGATCAGTTGTACGACATCATCTAGACGCCAGCCGATAACATCAACCATCTCTTTGCCATCTTGGCCCACACCAATGATACGATCGCCTTCACCCAACTGCTTGCTATTTGAGGCAGGACCACCCGCAACTAACGAACGAATGATGGTGTAGTCGTCGGTCATTTGCAGTACAGCACCAATCCCTTCCAATGAAAGATTCATTTCTGATTGGAACTGCTCGGCATTACGTGGAGAGAGATAACTAGTATGCGGATCAACTTCACGCGCAAAAGCATTCATATAAAGCTGAAATACATCTTCGCTGTGGGTCTGAGACAGACGTTTGATCGCGTTATTATAACGCTTGCCTAGCGTTTCTTTAATTTCCGGCCACTCTTTACCCGTAAGCTTTAAGTTCAGTGCATCATATTTGACACGTTGCTGCCATAACTTATCGAGCTCGGTTTTATCTTTCGGCCAAGCTGCTTTTGAGCGATCAAGTTCCATCGATTCATCGGCTTCAAATGTAATTTCTTTGTCGAGCAGAGAAAGCGCATATTGAAAACGCTCAAAGCGCTTTTGCATTGATAAGTTATAAACATCAAATGCAATTTGGTTATTGCCAGCCTTGAGTTGATCATCAAGTTGTGTCGACCACGTATCAAAGGAATCAATATCGCTCTGAGTAAAGATATTGCGGTTGTAGTCGAGCAGTTCGAGATAACGATGGAAGATAGCTTGCGAGAAATCGTCATTCAAGTTGAAGTGTTTGTAATGAGAACGAGTAAAACGGGAAGTCACACGCTTACTCGCCGTTTCATGCTGCATTTCTGGGGCAAGAAGAGGTAAATCTTCTTTGCTAAGAGTGGCTTCTAAGGCCTGAACGGATGACGCTGCTAGCCATAGGCCAGCAGCGATCAACGTTAATTTTGAACGGCATTTCATGCGTAGGAATTTCTCCTTTATGCGCGCAAGTGCTCCGCTTTCACAACCATTTGTAGGCCGTTGACAAGTTGAACGCGCACATCTTCCTTATTAACTTCAACAATGGTCGCAGCCATGTTTCCTTTACCCATGTTTACGTTCACTTGTTTACCAGTGATCATTTCATCAGCATTTAAAGCGCGCGTCTCGACAGGTTTTTCAGATTTTGGCGCTTTCGCTTGAGGACGACGAGCTTGTGCTTGAGGCTTTTTCGCTTTTGGCTGCTTCGCTTTTGCCTCTTCGCGTGCTTTTTGTCCTTGCTCTTTACGACGAGCCTGTACTCGAGCTTTACTTTCTGCCAATGCGGCTTGTGCGTGCTCTACATGTTCTTCTTCTAACTCTCCACATGGGTTGCCATCAAGGTCAACACGAGTTGCACCTAGTTTAACACCATGTAGATAACGCCATGACGACGTGTATTGTCTTAACGCAGCACGCAGCTGTGTTTTACTTACTTTTGAGTCTTCGTTTAGGCGTTCAGCAAGATCTTGAAAAATACCAATTTTCAAAGGCTTTGCTTCACCTTCTAAAGTAAAGCACTTAGGGAAACATTCAGCAATGTACGCAATAACTTCTTTGCTGTTTTTTAACTTTTCAGTGTTTTCCATGAGGATTCCTGGTTTATGCGGTCTTTCCGCGAGGCATTAAGATAAATATGTTCGGTATTATAGTGACCTAAATGCGAAAAACCACAGGCAATGACCAATTTATGCCTTGTTAGCGTGTGAATTGAGCAGCTTTTCTATCTCAATCATTAATTCTGCCATCCCTTTCTCATCAATTTCAGAAAAACGGCCAATTGTTGGGCTATCGATATCCAATACTCCCACCACTTGACCATTGATAGAAAATGGCACCACCAACTCAGAATTGCTCGCAGCATCGCAAGCAATGTGACCAGCAAACTCATGGACATCATAAACACGTTGTATACGGTTAGTCGCCGCCGCAGTACCACACACACCTTTTCCTAAGGGAATGCGTACACAAGCTGGTTTTCCTTGAAAGGGACCGAGAACCAGTTGCTCTTCTTTTATTAGGTAAAAACCCACCCAGTTAAGATCTTCAAGCTCCATGTTAAATAAGGCGCTCAAATTGGCAAGATTAGCGATTAAATCCGTTTCAGATTCAACCAGTGCCACCGCCTGCTTGGTAAGACGGCGGTATTCTTCTATGTTCATATAAACTCAACGACCTTTTGAAAACGGAAGACATCTATTTTTGAACAGCGTACAATTTCTCACACGATAAATAGGATGCATTCTCATCATAATGACTAATTCCAATGACACTATTAGCCGCTCTTGGGTAATAAAACAAGTAAAAAAACATCGACCTACACTTCTATTTGCCAATGCGATCGCGGTTATTGCAACGCTGGTTAGTGTCCCTATTCCACTATTAATGCCATTAATGGTCGACGAAGTTCTGCTGAATAAACCCGCTTCTGGTTTGGCGATGATGAATACTATTCTACCGACGTCGATGCAAAACCCAACAGGCTATATTGCGCTCACGTTATTACTAGTGGTCTTGATGCGTAGCGTCAGCCAAGCGCTCAACATACTTCAAAGCCGTCAATTTACTTTGGTGTCCAAAACCATCACTTACCAAATGCGCTGCAAAATGATTGATAAATTAGGACGGATCAGTATCAGGCAGTACGAAACCAAAGGCAGTGGTGGTATTAATGCTCACTTAATCACCGACATCGAAACCATTGATCAATTCATAGGTAGCACACTCAGTAAATTTATCATCAGCCTACTGACCGTGTTAGGCACAGCGGGTGTTCTACTCTGGCTTGAGTGGCGTTTAGGGCTGTTTATTTTATTGGTCAACCCGATTGTAATTTACTTTTCACGTAAACTCGGAAGCAAAGTCAAACATCTGAAAAAGCGAGAAAACCAAGCGTATGAACGCTTTCAAAATCGGCTAGTCGAAACATTAGATGGCATTTATCAATTGCGTGCCGCTAATAAAGAGCGAGAGTTTCTCAATGAACTCAAACAGCAAGCCAACCAAGTCCGAGAGAATGCAGACAAATATGCATGGCAATCAGAGGCTGCAGGGCGCGTCTCATTTCTCCTGTTTTTACTTGGTTTTGAGCTATTTAGAGCGGTCGCGATGCTGATGGTGGTCTTTAGCGACTTGACCATAGGGCAAATTTTCGCCGTTTTCGGTTATTTGTGGTTTATGTTAGGCCCAGTGCAAGAGCTGCTGAGTATTCAATTTTCTTGGTACAGTGCAAAGGCGGCCTTCCATCGCATTAATGATCTGCTTGCACTGGAGGAAGAGCCTCGCCCTATTTGCAAAATTAACCCATTCACGGATAACCGCCAGGTCGATGTTGAGGTTTCTCACGTTAATTTTGCCTACGATAGTGAAAAGAGTGTGCTCAACGATCTCTCGCTCACGATTCCGGCGGGTAAAAAAGTTGCGTTGGTTGGCGCAAGTGGTGGTGGGAAATCCACGTTGATCCAACTGTTAATTGGTGTGTATCAACCCAATTCCGGGCAGATCCGTTTTAATGGTGCGACCACTGAAGAGATAAGTTTTGATATTATTCGCGATAACATTGCCGTGGTATTACAACAACCTATACTATTCAACGACACCTTAAGGCATAATTTGACCCTCGGCGGTCAATATGCAGAAGAGGAATTATGGCAAGCGCTGCATATTGCACAACTGGATGATGTGACTGCGAATCTCAGTGACGGTTTAGAAACGCTAGTTGGCCGAAATGGTATTCGCTTGTCGGGCGGACAACGTCAACGTTTAGCCATCGCTCGGATGGTACTGAGCAATCCTAAATTTGTTATTTTGGATGAAGCAACATCCGCGTTAGATACGGTAACTGAAGCGGCATTGCACAATGCTCTGACTGGATTTTTGAAAGGTCGAACTACTTTAATTGTTGCGCACCGCCTTTCGGCAGTGAAACAAGCCGATATAATTTACGTGCTGGAAGATGGTCAAGTTAGCCAAATGGGTACGCATCGAGAATTAGTCGAGCAAGATGGGTTATATCAGACCCTTTATGGAAATCTCCAATCGTACGTTTAGTGATTGGGTAACAATAAATTAGGATGATTGTTTGTCTCAACATTCAGCGCTTATTCAACATCCACAATCACCTAACGGCGTGAGGTTGTGTCACGGCTGTGAATTGGCCGTTGATCTCGTCGAGGTTGAGCATGGAAAAAGTGCCTATTGTCCACGCTGCGGTACCCAACTGTACCGCGGTGGATCTCCCTCTTTATCTGGGGATTTAGCCGTCGCCATCACTTGCTTGTTACTGTTTATCCCCTCTCATTTTTTTGAATTCATCAGTATTCGCTTGGTTGGGGTGATGATCCCCGCCACCTTGCCATCCGGTGTCTTTGCGCTGGCTGAAGAGGGCTTTGGAGCGCTCGCTTTATTGGTGCTATTTTGCAGCTCTATTGCGCCACTTTTAGTGTGTGGTTCCGTAGTGACCGCTCATATCGCCTTGCGTTATCGATGGTTTCATCTACTGCGTGGCTCACTGATCATTATTCAGCGATTAAAAGCATGGGTAATGCTCGATGTTTTTTTAGTCAGCGTGGCGGTATCTTGTTTTAAACTTCAAGATTATTCCGACATTTTTATCGGTGTGGGGTTGTATGGTTTAGTTTTGCTGCAACTGGCAACCGTATTGCTAGCGACTCGAGTTAGCGTAAGGCGCTATTGGCAAGCGTGGCAGCCAGAGAATCAATATGCCTTCGAGCGTAAAGAGGTGCATTGCCACCATTGCCATCTTTCACAACCAGAAAATACGCACTGCGTGCGTTGCGCGCAAAAATTATATCACCGGAAACCCAACTCGATACAACGAACTTGGGCCTATTTAATTGCAGCAAGTGTCGCTATTTTCCCCGCGAACCTGATTCCAATATCGATTTTAATTACCAACGGACAGCGATTAGAAGACACCATTTTCTCTGGTGTTGCGTCACTGATTAATAGTGGTATGGTCGGAATTGCAATCATCATTTTTGTGGCCAGTATAATCGTGCCTATTGTAAAAATATTCGGCCTGACCTATCTATTACTGGCGATTAAATTTAAGCGAACGGTTTACCACCGTCAGAGAATGAACATTTATTTCGCGATTAAATGGATCGGCAAATGGTCGGTAATGGATCTGTTTGTCATCTCAATTATGTTGACACTGGTTGATCGCGGTCAAATTCTCGACTTCACTCCCGGTTATGGAGCCGTTGCCTTTGGCTTGGTGGTTGTACTCACCATGCTCGCCACGGAAAGTATGGACCCAAGACTCATCTGGGATAATTACCCAGAAATCGCAGACCAAAACGAGCCTTCACATGAGTAAACAAATTTCAAGCCAGCCCTCATACACTCCCGATGTTAAGCGAAACAGGGGCATCTCACCTTTGTGGATACTGCCCATACTCACCATGGCGCTCGCAGGTTGGTTAGTCGTTAAAGCCATTCACGATGCTGGCGAACGAATCCAGATCTATTTTTCGGACGCACAAGGCTTAGTCGCAGGGCGAACAACAATTCGCTACCAAGGGCTCGAAGTCGGCATGGTAAGAGATATTAAACTGTCCGAAGGATTAGAAAACATCTATGTGGAAGCCGATATTTATCCAGAAGCTACTCAGTTACTCAATGACAATACCCGATTTTGGTTAGTGAAGCCAACGGCCAGTTTATCTGGCGTTTCAGGTCTAGATGCGTTGGTTTCAGGAAACTATATTGCGATTCAACCGGGTAACGAAAATAGTTCAGCTGAACACGATAAAGTGTTTAGTGCTTTAGATGGTGCACCTTCTGATCTACTGCCTAATCAAGGGCTTATCATTTCTCTAAAGGCTCGCGATCTCGGAGGTATTTCTGTTGGCTCACAAATCGTCTATAAAAAAATTCCGATTGGTGAAGTGTTTAATTACAAACTCGATGACGATGCAAAGTCGGTACTCATTCAAGCCTCGATAAAAGACGAGTATCGCCACATTATTACCAATGAAAGCCGTTTTTGGAATGTCAGCGGTGTTGGTGCAAGCATTGGCTTTGAAGGTGTTGACGTCCGCTTAGAAAGTTTAAGTGCATTAATCGGTGGTTCAATTGCCGTCGATTCACCGGACGGTGGAGAGCCTGTTGAACAAAATACCCAATTTAGTCTCTATCGCGATTTAAAAACAGCAGGGCGTGGTATCCCTGTGAAAATCACCCTACCCGATCAGCATAATATTAACCAAACTGGTGCCCCCATCATTTACCGAGGAATAGAAGTCGGCCAAATCACGGAATTGCAGCTCAGTAAAAGTCACCAACAGATCATCGCCTCTGCCGCTATCCAACCGGCTTTTAGCGATATGCTCAATTCGGGAAGCCGTTTTGTGTTGGAAGAGGCCAAAGTCTCACTCTCTGGAGTTGAGAACATCGGTAATTTGATCAAAGGGAATTACTTGACACTCATTCCTGGTAAGGGCGAAAAGGCCAGAAGTTTCACTGCAATTCGCCAATTTGAATTTAATCAGTCACAAGCAAAATCGATTGCTATCAAACTTACAGCTGAAAGCTCATATGGCTTAGATGTGGGCAGCCAGATTTTGTATCGAGGTATCGCGGTAGGTTCAGTAATTGACGTAAAGTTGCAGCAAGACAGTGTTGTGCTCAATACGCTGATTGATGAAGAGTACTCATCACTCATACGCTCACAGAATCGTTTTTACATTACAGGCTCGGCCACCGCGGAGCTCACCGAATCAGGCCTTAATGTTTCGATCCCTCCTGCCAAACAACTGCTCGCCGGCTCAATCAGTTTCATCAGCGAAGGCGCTGAAAATGCGAGTAATGAATACCCGCTATATCAAAGTAAATCCTTAGCTGAGCTTGCAAAATATAATCAAAGCGGCTCACAGACACTGACTCTTTTTGCCGACGAGCTTCCTCCCATCAATCCGGGCAGCCCGCTCCTATACCGTAACCTTCAAGTAGGCAGTGTTTTTGGCTTTAAGCTTACTAAAGAAGGTGTGAAAATCGAGGTCAAAATAGAGAATCAATATCGCCATCTGATTACGAATCAAACTGTTTTTTGGAACCGTTCTGGCATCGAAATTAATGCAACACTTGCAGGCGTAAAAGTCAAAGCCGCTCCTTTAAAAACTTTAATTCAAGGAGGCATTGCATTTGATTCGTTGCAAGGCATTGATAACAAAGATCAGAATTTGTGGAAGCTCTATGACAACTACGACCAAGCACGCAAGGCGGGCCAAGAAATCATCTTAACGGCCGATTCATCCTTTGGCATTACGCTAGGAACATCCATCAAATATAACAATATCACTGTGGGAGAGGTTGTTTCTGTAACACCCGATTTCAAGACAAACCAAGTTACACTCCAAGCGAGAATTGAGCCTAGCTACGCATTAGGCATTGCCAGAAATGGCTCTCACTTTTGGGTAGCGAAAACTAAGATTGGCTTCAATGGTGTTGAAAATCTGCAAAACTTACTCAGTTCCAGCATTGAGGTCCAACCCGGGTTTGGCGATGTGCAGTATCAATTTGAACTAGAAAAACAGCCACAACAAGCACTCGGTATTGAATTCACCTTACAAAGTGAAACACGAGGATCAGTGGCTGAAGACAGCCCTGTTCTCTACCGTGAAATGGAAGTAGGCAAAGTAACCCATGTTGCTCTAGGAGACTTTGCAGACCGCGTCATGTTTACCATTGAAATCCAAAAAGAGTTCGCTTATCTGGTTCGCAGCAATAGCGTATTTTGGAACACTTCTGGCGTCGATGTATCCATCGGTTTATCTGGTGCAAATATAAAAGCAGGCACGTTAGATAGCATCATGAAAGGCGGAATTACATTTGCCACTCCAGAGCAAAAACAGCTACAGCCTATCGCTAAACAAGGCCAAGCATTTTACTTATATCCTGAAGCCAAACCAGAATGGCGCCAATGGCGAACAGCCATACCAAAACCTTAAAGGGTTAACCTTGATTCTTGTAAAAATCCGCCTTCTTAGAAGGCGGCTTTGGTTTATAGCCCCCTATAAGGGGGCATCCCTGCGCTGCTAGTTTATCTTCAACTCTAACTGCGCCTCATATTCTTGATCTTTCTTGTCTTGGTGCCTTACGTAACGCCTGATGATTTCTTCATTCACACCAACTGTGTCAACAAAGTATCCCCTTGCCCAAAAATGATTACCCCACAGTTTCTTTC